>CAYQNU010000006.1:0-196173 GCA_964419055.1 uncultured Flavobacteriales bacterium
TTGGTAGAGCACTGGTCTCCAAAACCAGGTGTCGGGAGTTCGAGTCTCTCCTTCCGTGCAAAAGAATAGAAAAACAAGTTTTTTCACTAATATATAAAGAAAGTGGCAGGAATTAAAACATACATCGAAGAGGCAATTACCGAGTTGACAACTAAAGTCTCTTGGCCTACTTGGGAGGAATTACAATCAAGCTCAATTATTGTATTGATTACATGTCTAATTTTATCAATTGCTATCTGGTTAATGGATACCATTTTTGGAATCGTACCAGGTACTGAAGGATTATTTGGCTTTTGGAAAGGTCTTTTAGGATTTTTCTATAATTGGATTTAATTGATTTCAATAAACTTTACAAGAAATGGCAGAAGTAACTAAGAAGTGGTATGTGATTAGGGCTGTAAGCGGAAAAGAGAAAAAAGTGAAACAGCAACTTGAATTGGAGGTAGAACGAAACAAACTCCAAGATTATGTTGAACAAGTCCTTATTCCTACAGAAAAAATATACCAAATTAGAAATGGTAAAAAAATAAGTAAAGAACGTAACTATTTACCAGGTTATGTACTTATTGAAGCTGCCCTAATAGGTGAGGTTGAACACGTAATCAAAACATTAAATAATGTTATCGGTTTTTTAGGTGGAGAGAAAGGAGGAGATCCATTACCAATGAGACAATCTGAGGTAAATAGAATATTAGGAAAAGTTGACGAATTATCCGATACAGATGCAGAAATGGAAATTCCATTTGTTGTCGGAGAATCAGTTAAAGTTATTGACGGTCCTTTCAATAATTTTAATGGGGTGATTGAAGAAGTAAATGAAGATAAAAAGAAATTAAAAGTAATGGTGAAAATTTTCGGAAGAAAAACACCTTTAGAGTTAAATTATCTTCAAGTAGAAAAAGAAGGATAGTATTAATATAAATAAACGTATTGCAGTAGAAAGCGATTAAAGCTTCCCGTTAGTATACTGTAAGTAAATATAAATAAATAACAATGGCAAAAGAAGTAAGTGGATTAGTTAAGCTTCAAGTCAAAGGTGGCGCTGCTAACCCTTCCCCTCCAGTAGGACCTGCATTAGGTTCTAAAGGTGTGAATATCATGGAGTTCTGTAAGCAATTTAATGCTAGAACTCAAGATAAACCAGGGAAAGTATTACCAGTGCTTATTACTGTTTATTCTGACAAATCTTTTGATTTTGTTATCAAAACTCCTCCAGCAGCCATCCAATTAATGGAAGCTGCTAAAATCAAGAAAGGATCACCTGAATCTAACAAGAAGAAAGTAGGATCTGTATCTTGGGAGCAAGTGCAAACAATTGCAGAAGATAAAATGCCAGATTTAAACTGCTTCACACTTGACGCAGCAATGAAGATGGTGGCAGGAACAGCAAGAAGTATGGGGTTAACCGTTAAAGGTACCGCTCCTTGGGCTTAATAAAAAATCCAAATTAACAGAAAAATTATGGCACTAACAAAGAAGAGAAAAGAAGCCAATGGTAAATTTGATGCTGTAAAGCATTACTCTTTGTCAGAAGCTTCGCAAATTGTTAAGGACATTACAACTACTAAATTTGATGCCTCTGTTGACGTTGCTATTAGCTTGGGTGTAGACCCTCGTAAAGCAAATCAAATGGTAAGAGGAACCGTTTCACTTCCACACGGAACTGGAAAGGACGTTAAAGTATTAGTGCTGTGTACTCCTGACAAAGAAGCCGAAGCAAAAGAAGCCGGTGCCGAGTTCGTAGGTCTTGATGAATACATCGAAAAAATCAAAAATGGTTGGACAGATGTAGACGTAATCATTACCATGCCTTCAGTAATGGGTAAAGTAGGTGCTTTAGGACGTGTTTTAGGTCCTAGAGGATTAATGCCAAATCCAAAAACTGGAACGGTAACTATGAATGTCGGACAAGCAGTGACAGAGGTTAAAGCCGGAAAAATTGACTTTAAAGTTGATAAATACGGTATAATACACGCATCAATTGGAAAAGCTTCTTTCGAATCAGACAAAATTGCAGATAATGCTAAAGAACTGATTTCAACATTAGTTAAGCTTAAACCATCATCGGCAAAAGGTACGTATGTGAAAAGTATTACTATTTCAAGTACAATGAGTCCTGGTGTTAAAGTAGAAACAAAATCAGTGGTAGCTTAGTCTCCAAAATTTAAAATCATGACAAGAGAAGAAAAACAAATCGCAATCGACCAACTTTCTGAAAAACTTGCAACTAGTGGTGTTTTTTACTTGGCAGATGCTTCAGCTTTAACAGCTGATGCTACGAGTCAACTTAGAAGACTTTGTTACAATAGAAATATTGAAATGAGTGTTGTAAAAAATGCATTGCTACAAAAAGCAATGGAAAAAACAGAAGGAAGATCGTATTCTGATATGTATGGTGTATTGTCAGGCCCAACCGCGATATTCTTCGCAGAAGTAGGTAACGAGCCAGCAAAATTGATTAAAGAATTCCGTAAAAAGAATCCAAAACCACTTTTAAAAGCTGCCTACATCGAAGAAGCAATTTTTGTTGGAGATGATCAATTAGATGCATTATGTGCAATTAAATCTAGAGAAGAATTAATTGGTGATATCATCGGATTGTTGCAATCTCCTGCTAAAAATGTTATTTCTGCACTTCAATCAAATGCAGGAAATAAAATTGCAGGGCTTGTAAAAACCTTATCAGAAAGAGGTAATTAATTATTAACAAAGTAAAAACTTTACAAAAAACAAATAAAAATGGCAGATATTAAAGCCTTAGCAGAGAGTTTAGTAAACTTAACTGTAAAAGAAGTAAACGAACTTGCACAAGTTCTTAAAGATGAATACGGAATCGAGCCTGCTGCTGCTGTAGCTGTTGCTGCTGGTCCTGTTGGTGGAGGAGATGCTCCTGCCGCTGAAGAAAAATCAACTTTCGATGTAATTCTTAAAGAAGCTGGAGCTGCTAAATTAGCAGTAGTAAAAGTTGTTAAAGAATTAACTGGTCTTGGTCTTAAAGAGGCTAAAGATGTTGTTGATGCCGCTCCTTCTACTGTAAAAGAAGGTGTAGCTAAAGATGAAGCTGAAGGTTTGAAAAAAGCACTTGAAGAGGCTGGTGCTGTAGTAGAATTAAAATAATTTTACCAATAATCTCAATAGGTTTAGACACTCCATTCTATGGTAGTGTCTAAACCATTTGTAGTATATAGAAATTTATACTATTTTTTTGCTCATAACGTTGAGCTTTTCCATCAAAGTGTTGTGCAGATAGAAATACTAACTGGACAAATTGTTAAACATAAATTTTTGAAGCCTTGGCAACAATTGATAAAATAACTCATAGGATAAATTTTGCTTCCAGCAAACAATCCTTTCCTTACCCAGATTTCCTGGATATTCAATTACAATCATTTCAAGAGTTCTTTCAACTTGAAACTACTCCTGAAAATAGAACAGATGAAGGTCTCTTTAAAGTATTTAGTGAGAATTTCCCAATAACTGATACCAGAAATCAGTTCGTATTGGAATTTCTTGATTATTTTGTTGATCCACCAAGATATACTATCGATGAATGCGTAGATAGAGGATTAACGTATTCTGTGCCACTTAAAGCAATGCTTAAGTTATATTGTACAGACCCTGAACACGAAGATTTTGAAACCATCGTTCAAGAGGTTTACCTTGGAACGATTCCTTATATGACACCTAGAGGTTCTTTCGTAATCAATGGTGCTGAACGTGTAATCGTATCTCAATTACACCGTTCTCCAGGTGTGTTTTTTGGACAAAGCCACCACGCAAATGGAACCAAATTATACTCTGCAAGAGTAATTCCATTTAGAGGTTCTTGGATTGAATTTGCTACTGACATCAATAATGTTATGTATGCATACATCGACCGTAAGAAAAAATTACCAGTTACCACTTTATTTAGAGCTATCGGTTACGAAAGTGATAAAGAAATATTAGAAATTTTTGACTTAGCTGATGAAATTAAAGTTTCTAAAGCTGCGTTAAAAAAATGCGTAGGCAGAAAATTAGCTGCACGTGTATTAAAAACATGGATCGAAGATTTCGTGGATGAAGATACAGGTGAGGTAGTTTCTATCGAACGTAATGAAGTGTTAATTGATCGTGAAACTATCATTGAAAATGAACACATAGATTTAATCGCAGACGCTGGTGTAAAATCAGTTATTCTTCACAAAGAAGATGTAAATGCTGCTGATTACGCAATCATATACAATACTTTACAAAAAGACACTTCCAACTCTGAAAAAGAGGCGGTTGAATTTATATACCGTTTGCTTCGTAACGCAGAGCCACCCGATGAGGAAACTGCAAGAGGAGTTATTGAAAAATTATTCTTCTCTGAGCAACGTTACGATTTAGGTGAAGTTGGACGTTACAGAATCAACAAAAAACTAAAATTAGACGAATCATTCGAACAAAGAGTTTTAACGAGAAATGACATCATTTCAATTGTTAAATACTTAATCGAATTGATTAACTCTAAAACAGATGTGGATGATATTGACCACTTAAGTAATAGACGTGTAAGAACAGTTGGAGAACAATTACATTCTCAATTTGGTGTTGGTTTAGCTCGTATGGCCAGAACAATCCGTGAAAGAATGAACGTTAGAGATAATGAGGTGTTTACTCCAATTGATTTGATCAATGCTAAAACACTTTCTTCTGTAATTAACTCGTTCTTTGGAACAAACCAATTATCTCAATTTATGGATCAAACCAATCCATTGGCTGAGATTACACACAAACGCAGATTATCTGCCCTTGGGCCAGGTGGTCTTTCTAGAGAAAGAGCTGGATTTGAGGTGCGAGATGTACACTACACACACTACGGTCGTTTGTGTACTATTGAAACTCCTGAGGGTCCAAACATTGGTCTTATTTCTTCATTGTGTGTATATGCAAAAGTAAATAGACTGGGATTCATTGAAACACCTTATCATAAAGTAGAGAATGGAAAAGTTATTTTAAATGACCATCCAATTTACTTAAGCGCTGAGGAAGAAGATGAAAAGAATATTGCACAAGCAAACGTTGAGGTTAACGAAAAAGGTGAAATTACTTCAAGTAAAGTAATATCTCGATACGAAGGAGATTTCCCAATTTGTGAACCAAAAGACGTTCATTTGATGGACGTTGGTACCAACCAAATTGCCTCTGTTGCTGCATCTTGTATTCCATTTTTGGAGCATGATGATGCCAACCGTGCATTGATGGGATCTAACATGCAACGTCAAGCCGTTCCTTTATTACGTCCAACAGCACCTATTGTAGGTACTGGAATTGAGCAATTAATTGCTCGTGATTCTCGTGTATTAATTCACGCTGAAATGGATGGTGAAATTGTGTACGTTGATTCAAAAGAAATTCACGTTAAATACAACTATCTTGAAGAAGATTTGTTAGTGAAATTTGAAGATGCGGTTCACAAATATGATTTAATTAAATATAGAAAAACCAACCAAGGTACCTCTATTAACTTAAAACCAATCGTAAGAAAAGGTCAAAAAGTTACTAAAGGTCAAATAATGGTTGAAGGATATGCTACTCAAAATGGTGAGCTTGCTTTAGGACAAAACTTAAAAGTAGCTTTCATGCCTTGGAAAGGGTATAACTTTGAGGATGCAATCGTAATTTCTGAAAAAGTAGTTAGCCAAGACATCTTTACTTCAATTCATATTGATGAATATTCTTTAGAAGTTAGAGAAACTAAACGAGGATTAGAAGAATTAACTTCTGATATTCCTAACGTAAGTGAGGAAGCTACTAAAGATTTGGATGAAAATGGTATCATCAGAATTGGAGCTGAGGTAAAACCTGGTGACATTATGATTGGTAAGATTACTCCAAAAGGGGAAAGCGATCCTTCTCCTGAAGAAAAATTATTAAGAGCTATCTTTGGTGACAAAGCGGGTGATGTTAAAGATGCTTCATTGAAAGTTTCTCCATCAGTTAGTGGAGTGGTAATCGATAAAAGATTGTTCTCTAAAGCTATAAAAGATAGAAAATCTAAAGCTGCTGACAAACCTATTTTAGATCAGATCGATGCTGAAATGGATGCAGAATTAGGTGCATTAAAAACCATATTAGTTGAAAAATTAATGACCATTTTAGGCGATGCAAAATGCCAAGGTGTATTTAATAATTTCAAAGAAGAGGTGATTAAAAAAGGTGTTAAATTCACAGATAAATTATTGAGAGATTGTGAATTTATGCACATCAATCCTAAAAACTGGACTGGTGACAAAAAAGTAGATGCTTTGGTTGAAAAAACATTGCATAACTACACAATGAAAGCTACTGATATCTCAGGACACTTTAAACGTAAAAAATTCCATATTACTGTAGGTGATGAATTACCAAATGGTATTATGCAATTAGCTAAAGTTTATTTGGCTAAGAAACGTAAGTTGAAAGTGGGAGATAAAATGGCAGGTCGTCACGGTAACAAAGGTATCGTTGCAAAAATTGTAAGAGCTGAAGATATGCCATTCTTAGAAGATGGAACTCCAGTTGATATTGTTCTTAATCCACTAGGTGTACCTTCTCGTATGAACTTAGGTCAGATATATGAAACAGTATTGGCTTGGGCTGGAGAAAAATTAGGTAAGCGTTTTGCTTCACCTATCTTCGATGGAGCTACTTTAGATGAAATCAATGCTTATTCTGATGAAGCAGGTCTTCCAAGATATGGAAGAACTTACTTATACGATGGTGGAACAGGTGATCGTTTTGATCAACCAGCAACAGTTGGTATCATTTATATGATTAAACTAAGCCACATGGTTGATGATAAAATGCACGCTCGTTCAATCGGACCATACTCTCTTATTACACAACAACCATTGGGTGGTAAAGCTCAATTTGGAGGTCAGCGTTTTGGAGAAATGGAGGTATGGGCATTGGAAGCATTTGGAGCATCAAATATCCTACAAGAGATTCTTACTGTTAAGTCGGATGATGTTGTGGGTAGAGCCAAGGCTTATGAAGCCATTGTTAAAGGTAAAAACATGCCAATGCCAGGGATACCTGAGTCGTTTAATGTATTGTTAAATGAGTTGGCAGGTTTAGGTTTAAAAATAACGTTAGATTAGATAATTTCCTTCCCTAAAATTATGTTTTCGGGAAGATTTTTATTTAACATTAATACAATTAAAAAGCAATTATGACTTTTAAAAAAGAATCAAAGGTTGTTGATAGCTCATTCAACCGAATTATCATCAGTTTGGCTTCACCGGAAAATATTCTTTCTCAATCTCATGGGGAAGTGTTGAAACCAGAAACCATCAATTACAGAACCTATAAACCTGAAAGAGACGGTTTGTTCTGTGAAAGAATTTTCGGACCTGTTAAAGATTATGAGTGTCATTGCGGTAAATACAAAAGAATTCGATATAAAGGAATTGTTTGTGACCGTTGTGGTGTTGAGGTAACTGAGAAAAAAGTGCGTAGAGAGCGTATGGGGCACATCAACTTAGTTGTTCCAGTTGCTCATATTTGGTATTTCCGTTCTTTACCTAATAAAATAGGTTATTTATTGGGTTTACCTTCAAAAAAATTAGATCAAATTATTTATTATGAGCGTTACATCGTCATCCAAGGTGGTGGTGTTTTAAATGCTAATGGTGAGCCTGTTAATCAAATGGACTTCTTAACTGAAGAAGAATATTTGGATATAATGGACAAATTACCAAGAGAAAATCAATATTTAGAAGATAATGATCCAAACAAATTCATCGCAAAAATGGGTGCTGAAGGTTTGTATGATATTCTTCAACGTTTGGATTTAGATTCGTTATCTTATGACTTAAGACATAAAGCTAACACCGAAAGTTCACAACAACGTAAAAATGAAGCGTTGAAAAGACTTCAAGTAATTGAAGCTTTCCGCGAAGCTCAAGAAGTAATCGAGAATCGTCCTGAGTGGATGATTGTTCGTGTTGTGCCTGTTATACCACCAGATTTAAGACCTTTAGTCCCCCTAGATGGTGGTCGTTTTGCAACTTCAGATTTGAATGATTTATACAGAAGAGTAATCATTCGTAATAATCGTTTGAAACGATTAATCGAAATTAAAGCTCCTGAAGTAATTTTGAGAAATGAGAAACGTATGCTTCAAGAAGCTGTCGATTCATTGTTTGATAACTCAAGAAAATCAAGTGCTGTAAAAACAGACAAAAATAGACCGTTAAAATCACTTTCAGATTCATTGAAAGGAAAACAAGGTCGTTTCCGTCAAAACTTATTAGGAAAACGTGTTGATTATTCGGCTCGTTCGGTAATTGTTGTAGGACCTACATTAAAATTGCACGAATGTGGTATTCCTAAAGATATGGCTGCCGAGTTATACAAACCATTCATCATTAGAAAAATGATTGAAAGAGGTATTGTAAAAACGGTAAAATCAGCTAAGAAAATTGTAGATAAAAAAGAACCAGTTGTTTGGGATATTTTAGAGAATGTGTTGAAAGGTCACCCAGTTTTATTAAACCGTGCCCCAACATTACACCGTTTAGGTATTCAAGCTTTCCAACCAAAATTGATTGAAGGAAAAGCGATTCAATTACACCCATTAGTGTGTACAGCATTCAACGCGGATTTTGATGGTGACCAAATGGCTGTACATTTACCTCTAGGTAACGCTGCCATTTTAGAAGCTCAATTATTAATGTTAGCTTCTCACAATATTCTTAACCCAGCTAATGGTGCTCCAATTACCGTTCCTTCTCAGGATATGGTTCTCGGATTGTACTACATTACTAAAGGTAAGAAAACAATGGGCGATGACATCGTAAAAGGAGAAGGGAAAACATTCTATTCTCCAGACGAAGTAAAAATTGCTTACAATGAGAAAAAATTAGATTTACATGCCTTTATTAAAGTAAAAGTTCACGATGTAGTTAACGGAAAACCTGTTAATCACATTGTAGAAACAACTACAGGTAGAGTATTATTTAATGAATGTGTGCCAAATGCAGTTGGATATATAAACGAATTATTGACTAAAAAGTCTCTTAGAGATATTATTAGTTTGATTTTGAAAGATACCAACGTTGCTACTACAGCAAAATTCCTAGATGATATTAAAGATTTAGGATTCTACATGGCATACAAAGGAGGTCTTTCGTTCAACCTTTCAGATGTGGTGGTTCCAGCAGAAAAAGAAATTTTGTTGAAGAAAGCACAAGAAGAAGTGGAGGAAGTGAGATTGAACTATAACATGGGTCTAATCACTAATAATGAAAGATATAACCAAATTATTGATATTTGGACGCATACCAACTCAAGATTAACGCACATCTTGATGGATAAATTGAAAAACGACAAACAAGGATTCAACTCAGTTTACATGATGATGGATTCAGGAGCTCGTGGATCTAAAGAACAAATCCGTCAGTTATCAGGGATGCGTGGTTTGATGGCTAAGCCACAAAAATCAGGATCTTCTTCAGGACAGGATATTATTGAAAACCCAATTTTATCTAATTTTAAAGAGGGTCTTACTATCCTTGATTACTTCATCTCAACCCACGGTGCACGTAAAGGTCTAGCGGATACGGCTCTTAAAACTGCCGATGCTGGATACTTGACACGTAGATTGGTCGATGTTGCACAAGATGTTGTTGTAAATACAGAAGATTGCGGTACATTAAGAGGATTGAGAGTTTCTGCTCTTAAGAAAAACGATGATATTGTTGAGTCTTTATACGACAGAGTTTTAGGTCGAGTATCTTTATTTAATGTAAAACATCCAATTACTGGAGAGTTAATTGCTACGGAAGGAGAAGAAATAAATGAGGATATTGCAAGAGCAATTGAAGCTGCCGAGATAGACGAAGTAGAAATTCGTTCAGTATTAACATGTGAACATACTCGTGGAGTATGTGCTAAATGTTATGGACGTAACTTAGCATCAGGTAAAATGGTTCAAAGAGGTGAAGCAGTTGGTGTAATCGCTGCACAATCGATTGGTGAGCCAGGTACTCAGTTGACTTTAAGAACGTTCCACGTTGGTGGTACAGCTTCTAATATTGCAGATGAATCTGAAATCAAAGCTAAATTTGAAGGGGTTATTGAAATCGAAGAATTGAGAACAGTCTCTAAAACGGATGCTGAAGGTAATTCGGTTGAAGTAGTTGTTGGACGTGGTGCTGAGATGAAGATCTTACACAAACAAACAGGTGCAGTTTTAGCTACCAATAATATTCCTTACTCTTCTAACTTATACGTTAAAAACGGTGATAAATTAGAAAAAGGACAATTAATCTGTAAATGGGATCCATACAACGCCTTGATTCTTTCTGAGGTTGAAGGTAAAATTGTTTTCGAAAACTTCATTGAAGGTGAAACCTACCGTGAGGAAGTCGATGAGCAAACAGGATTTACTGAAATTGTTATCCGTGAGTTTAGAAATAAAAAATTAATACCTATTATCTCTGTTGTAGATAAAAAAGGTGTTGAGATAACTCAATTCAACTTACCAGTAGATGCACACGTTTCTGTTCAAGATGGACAAAAAGTAGTGCCAGGTGATATTGTATTAAAAATCCCAAGAAAAGCAGGTAAAACTGGGGATATTACAGGTGGTCTTCCTCGTGTAACAGAGATGTTTGAGGCAAGAAATCCATCTAACCCAGCAGTTGTTTCTGAAATTGATGGTGTGGTTTCATATGGTAAAATCAAAAGAGGTAACCGTGAAATTATCATCGAAGCAAAAACCGGTGAATCAGCTAAGTATTTAATTCCATTGTCTAGACATATTCTAGTTCAAGAAAATGACTTCGTTAAAGCAGGTATGCAATTGTCAACTGGTGCTGTAACGCCTTCAGATATTTTATCTATCAAAGGACCAACAGCGGTGCAAGAATACATTGTGAACGAAATTCAAGAGGTTTACCGATTACAAGGGGTGAAAATCAACGATAAACACTTCGAAGTAATTGTAAGACAAATGATGCGTAAAGTACAAATCATCGATCCAGGTGATGCTCGTTTCTTAGAAGGTTCTACTGTAAATAAGTGGGAATTTATTGAAGAAAACGATCGTTTATGGAGCAAAATGGTGGTAACCGATGCAGGTGAATCAACTAACCTTAAACCAGGACAAATCATTTCAGTTCGTAAATTGAGAGATGAAAACTCTTTATTGAAACGTAATGATAAAAAAGTAGTTGAGGCAAGAGAGGTTGTTTTAGCAACAGCTGAACCTGTATTACAAGGTATTACTAGAGCGTCATTGCATACAGATAGTTTCATTTCCGCAGCATCTTTCCAAGAAACAACTAAAGTATTAAATCAAGCTGCCGTAAACGGTAAAGCAGATTACTTACTTGGATTGAAAGAGAACGTTATTGTTGGTCACAAAATACCAGCAGGTACAGGTATGAGAGATTTCCAAGCATTAACTGTAGGTTCTACTGAAGAGTATAACCGATTAGTTGATCACGAGGAAACTGTAGGTTCGATGAAATAAGTATTTATTTCTACTATAATACAAAAGGCTGTCATTGAAAAATGACAGCCTTTTTTTTTGAATTGAATATATATTTTTGGATTTCCGATTTATTTAAGTTAATTTTGAGTCTATAGTAAAACATCAATTATGAGAATATCATTAGAAATACAAGATGGAAAATTAGATGCTTTTTTGAAATTTATAAAAACATTGGATTTTGTAACCTTGGCTGATGATGCCATTTTATCATCTTCCCAAAAAGAAGAATTGATGAATAGAAAAGAAACTGCTAAACCTGAAGATTTTATTTCTTTGGAAGAAGCAAATAAAATTCTTTTTGAAAAATATGGCCTTTAAATTAGTTCTGGAAAGGAGAGCATTTATAGAATTGGATAATGCTTTATCATATTACAGTTTAATTAATAAAAAAGTAGGAAACAGTTTCATAATAGAGATAAATAAAGCTTTTAAAAATATAATAAAGAATCCTTACTATCAAAAACGATACGAAGAATTTAGAGTATTTCCACTTAAAAAGTTTCCATTGATGATTGTGTATGAATTAGATGAAACTGATGAAATAGTTAGAGTTTTTGCCATTTTTAATACGTTGATGGATCCTCAAAAACTTCCATAAATAATTATCCAAAAATCTTAAACCTATTTAATAGGAGTAAACTACAATTGTGGGGCATAAAATTAAGGTAATTTATGTACCTTCGCAGTATATTAAATAAAACATAAAAATATGAATCAAGAACCAAAAGATGGTCACATCAATATCGAATTAAATGAAGAAACCGCTGAAGGAGTGTATTCTAATTTGGCTATTATAACCCATTCATCTTCAGAATTTGTAATTGATTTTGTGAGAATAATGCCGGGTGTTCCTAAAGCAAAAGTAAAATCGAGAGTAGTAATGACTCCTGAACATGCTAAGAGATTGATGAGAGCTTTAGCAGAAAATATTGGTAAATACGAAAGTAATTTTGGAGTGGTGCGTGAAGATGATAATTTCAACAGTGGAATGCCTTTTATTTTTGGAGGCCCAAAAACAGAGGCGTAGTTAAACGATTTATTTAGTTGAGATATTTAATATTTATCCTAGTAAGTATTTATTCTTGTGCTTCGGTTTTAGCACAGGACACCTTGTTGAATAAAAATACTAAAATTGATTCCAATAAAGTTGAGCGAATACTTTTTATTAATCCACATTTTTACACTACCAAAAACATTGAAAAAAGTTCAGATTTAGACACGCTTTCCACAATTGGATTTCAAAATAGAGGGTTGAGTAAATCACATTTAAATTTAGGAAATGTAGGGTCCCCAACTTATAATTTAGTATTTAATGTAGATGATGTTTTATATAACGATTACACTAGGATTGCTTTCCAAACCTATCCTTATATTCCATACATTAAATCAAAAAAACCAATAACTTATGCCGAATACCAAACGGGTAGTGCTCAAGAACAGTTATTTAAAGTTTTCCATTCTCAAACTTTCAAAGAATTAACTGATATTTTCATTGGGATGGATAAGATAAATTCTAAAGGGTTTTATCAAAATCAAGCCATAAATAATACGCACTTTTATTCCACTATAAAAGGTATATCTAAAAACAATAATTATCAATATCTGATAAACTATGATTATTCTAAAATTCTAAATCAATTAAATGGTGGAATATTCAATGATAGTGACTTTACTAATAATCGATTGGCATTTAATGACAAAGGTTTGTTGCAAGTTAATCTTAATCAAGCTCGACAAACATTAACTCAACATCTTGCATCATTTAATCAAACTATTCAAGTTAGTGAAAAGTGGGAAAATAAAGATAGTATTCTGCATGACTTAAAATCTAAAATTTTACTTACCAATGATTTTTATTTTACACAACAAAAAAGATTGTTTTATGATACTTCATTAAGTTCCACATTTTATGAATATTACAATTTTAGTAATCAAGTATCAAGGGATTCAATAAATTATCGTCAAGCAAAATCAAACATTGGTATTAAATACTATAAATACAAAAAAAATATAGCTTATAACATTCATCCCCTTATAGAAGTTTCAGTAAATAATTTTCGCCAATTAACTAAAGATACAACGGTTACTGATTTAGAATTGAAAAATTATTTTAATGTTTCTTTTAAAAAACTCGTAATTGACGGAACGTTTAATTATTTGTTAAATGATGTTTACGTTAACAATGACTTTCAAAGTAAATGGTCAGCCTTTTATGTGTTAAATAAAAAGTGGAGTACTTCAGGAGGCTTGCATTACTCGAGAGAACGTCCACAATTAGATGTTTTATCTTATGAAGCAAATAATATAAGTTGGTCAAATAGGTTTAATAAAACGGAAGTGTTTAATACTAGGTTTTCTATAAGATATTTTAATAGAATAAACACTAGTATGGAATTATTCTCTAGCTACACCGACATTAAAAACCCTATTTTCTTTAATCTTTTTCGCCAGCCACAGCAAATTGAGGGGGTTTCACAAGTTATTCAGACTGGATTTAATGCTAAACTGAAATTAAAAAAATGGAATTTTGAAAACCAAACAGTATATCAATATACTGGAGGATATGAAATTATTAAGATACCTCAATTACATACCAATTTGTTGGCAGAATATACATTTGGAGCTTTTAAGAATAAAATGGATGTAACTGTTGGAACTTCGATTCGTTATTATTCCAAATTTGAAGCGCCACTTTTTGATCCAACCACCAATCAATTTTATTTAGCGGATAGTTATGAAGTGGGTAATTACCCATTTGTTGATGTGTTTTTGAAAGCACGTATACAACGTTTTAAAATATTAATTCAATCTACACACGTAAATCAAGGACTAATGGGTTCAAAATATTTTTATTTCCCTCATTATCCTGCCAATGATCGTATGTTTAAAGTGGCATTGAGCTGGTTATTTTTGAATTAGAATAAAAATATGAAAACTCGTTTAGTGAAGTACCGAGTCCCGATTATTTTTTCGTTGTTGTACATCGTTTATTTTGTAGGTCATTTTATTGAAATTATGGATATTGACGCTGCTCAATATGCTAGTATTTCGGCCGAAATGTCAAGAACGAATAGCTTTTTAGAAGTTTACCATAGAGGTCACGATTATTTAGATAAACCACCGCTGCTATTTTGGATCAGTGCTTTTGCATTTAAATTACTTGGAGTATCAACTTTTGCCTACCACTTTTTTCCAGTTTTATTCTCATTTCTTGGAATATGGGCCACTTATAAGTTGTCAAAACTATTTTATAGTAGTGAAGTGAGTGTTCTAGCTGCGCTTATTTGGGGGTCAACTCAAGCATTATTTTTAATGAATCACGATATTAGAACAGATAATTTATTGACCACTTTTACCATTGTTGCCATTTGGCAGTTAATAGCTTATCTCCAAACAAATAAAATACACCTCTTAATAGTTGGTTTTATTGCCGTTGGTTTGGCCAGTTTGGCTAAAGGTCCCATTGGCATTATTGCACCTGGGGTGGTTGTTTTTGGACATATTTTGTTTACTCGTCAATGGACAAACTTATTCAAACCCAATTGGATTTTCGGATTTCTTATTACGGGCATTATCCTATTGCCGATGTGTTGGGGATTGTATCATCAATTTGATTTACAACCAGAAAAGGTGGTTCCCTATGTTCAAGAAAAAGGCGTTTCGGGACTTAAATTTTATTTTTGGACGCAAAGTTTTGGAAGAATCACCGGTGAAAGCCAGTGGAATAATGATCCAGGTATGTTTTTTCAATTGAGCAGTTTTTTGTGGAGTTTTTTACCGTGGACTCTTTTTGCAATTGTGGCGTATTTCAAGCGGACAAAACAAATGATACAATCACGGTTTAAAATTTCAGTTGATAATCCTCATTTAAAAGAAGGATTTACTTGGTTTGGTGTAACTATTCTTTTTATAGCACTTTCGTTATCTTCTTATCAATTGCCACATTACACGTATTTGATTTACCCTTTAGTTGCCATCATGACAGCGCTTTTTATCTCCGAACAACTTGAAATGACTGTTGTTACTCGTTTATTCCAGCGTATCGTAACCATTCAAAAAATACTTCTTTTGGTATTGTGGACAGGATTAGGGTTACTTTTTATTTTCGTTTTTCCATTCCATTCAGTGGCACTAACCTATATAATTGTTGCTATTAATGTTGTTTTGATGATCTATATTGTAATTAAATCAACAACCAAAACAATCATTTACAGAAGTTTCGCAACAATTATCATCATTAACTTAGTTTTGAATGCTTATTTTTACCCTAATCTTACTAAGTATCAATCGGGTACACAGGCGGGTAAGATGATTCGTTCTTTGAATGTCACTTCCGATCAGTTTTATTGTTTTTTAACAGCTCCTTATTCCATTGATTTGTATAGTGGTTTTTCTGCTAAGGAAATTAAAGAAGGGGCACTTATTGGAACTTTTCCAAAGGGTGAGTATTATATTTTTACTTCACAACAAGGGTTTGATGAATTTAATGATTTAAAATATTCTATGACCACAATATCCCAAATACCCGAGTATCCCATAACAAATTTAACTCTTGATTTTTTACTTGAATCGAATCGAAAAAGAACTATTCAGTACAATTATTTGGTCAAAATAACCCTTTTATAAAATGAAAAATCTCAAAAAATACTTAACCCAAAAGGCCGGTCTTTCTGAAGAAGAATTTACTTCTCTAAGTAGCTCATTGCCCGTAAAAAATGTGTTAAAAGGAGACTTAATTCTATCTCCCGGAGAGGTGTGTAAATATGCTTTTTTTGTTGAATCGGGTTTAATTCGATCGTATACGTTGGATGAAATTGGGAAAGAACACATTATACAATTGGCACCTGAAACGTGGATTGTATCGGATAGAAGCGGCACTTATTTTAACGAACCAGCCGAATTTTTTGTTCAGGCCATTGAAGATTCTGAAGTGGTTTTTATGGATGTAGATTTTTTAAGTAAAGCTTCGGAGTTGAGTGTATCTTTTCGAAAGTTCAATGATAGAGCTCTTCACGCTCATATTAGGCAACTGCAAAAACGCGTAAATTCGTTATTGAGTGCCACAGCCGAAAAAAGGTATTTAGATTTCATTCAGACCTATCCAGATATTAATCAGCGAGTGCCCCAATGGATGATTGCTTCCTACCTAGGAATTACACCTGAGAGCCTTAGTCGCGTTCGCAAAGAATTGGTTAAGAAAAAGTAATTGTAGGAATTGTATTTAATTGAATAATCGTTAGTGTCACTGTGGTTTCAACCAATCGATATTAATCGGTATCGACAAGCTAACTTCTACAAGCTCAGTTACCACAGTGACCGAAACTCAACCACCTAAGACATCTCATCGATTGTCAAATAATCGTAAGTCATTTCTAGTATCTAGCGTCTAGCATCTAATTGTCATTTGTCCATTGTCGAAAAATCGTTAGTCTTTTTTATAATTTCGATTTCTCCAATAAGAATAAAACCTAACTTTGTACTCACAATTTTTAATCAAACAAATCAACTTTTTTATGCAAAAAGATTCAGCAATTTTTAATTTAATTCAACAAGAACATAAAAGACAATTAGAAGGTATCGAATTAATTGCTTCGGAGAACTTTGTCAGTGATGAAGTAATGCAGGCTATGGGTTCTATTTTGACCAATAAATATGCAGAAGGATTACCTTTTAAACGTTATTATGGTGGTTGTGAAGTAGTCGATTTAATTGAACAATTGGCTATCGATAGATTAAAAGAATTGTTTGGTGCTGAATGGGTAAATGTTCAGCCACACTCTGGGTCACAAGCCAATGCTGCTGTTTATTTGGCATGTTTGAATCCTGGTGATAAAGTGTTAGGTTTTGATTTATCTCATGGTGGACATTTAACTCACGGTTCGCCTGTTAATTTCTCTGGAAGACTCTATTCTCCTTCATTTTATGGAGTGGAAAAAGAAACAGGAAGAATTGACTTTAATAAAGTAGAAGAAATTGCTGTAAGAGAAAAACCAAAAATGATAATTTGTGGTGCTTCTGCTTATTCTCGCGATTGGGATTATAAAACATTGCGCCAAATTGCTGATAAAGTTGGAGCACTCTTGTTTGCAGATATTTCTCATCCTGCTGGTTTGATTGCCAAAGGATTATTAAATAACCCAATGGAACATTGTCATATTGTGACTTCAACCACTCACAAAACGTTGAGAGGTCCACGAGGTGGAGTGATTATGATGGGGAAAGATTTTGAAAACCCATTTGGACAAACACTTAAAAGCGGTGCGTTGAAAAAAATGTCTACCTTGTTGGATGGAGCTGTTTTTCCAGGTACTCAAGGTGGTCCGTTGGAGCATGTTATTGCTGCTAAAGCAGTAGCTTTTGGTGAAGCGTTGACCGATAATTTTAAAGTGTATGGACAGCAAGTGATTGCTCATGCTGCTACTCTTTCAAACGAGATGATGAAATTAGGATATGAAGTAATTTCTGGTGGAACGGATAATCATTGCGTTTTGGTCGATTTAAGAAGCAAAGGTATTACCGGTAAAGATGCTGAAAATGCCTTGGTAAAAGCTCATATTACAACTAATAAAAATATGGTGCCTTACGATACAGAATCTCCCTTTATCACAAGCGGAATTCGTTTAGGAACGGCTGCTATAACCACAAGAGGTGTTACATCAAATGAAGTGATTACCATCGCTCAATTGATTGATAAAGCGGTAATAAATGCCACTAATGACAATGTGTTGAACGATGTAAAACATGATGTAATGCAATTAATGTCCGGTAAACCACTTTTTAAATTCTAATTAACCTATTTTATAATATATCTTAATTCAATACTAATGGAAATAACTGCAAATAATCCGCAATTAAAATCTTGGATAAACGTTCCTGCTAACAGCGATTTTCCTATTCAAAATTTACCTTTCGGTATTTTTTCGGATTCGATTTCATCGACCAAAAGAGTTGGGGTAGCCCTAGGGGATAAGATTATTGATGTATATCAGTTATTTGAATTAGGTTATTTAAGTGAAACACCTTTTGTAGGAGGTGATTTTGAATGTGATTATCTCAATAATATGATGCTTAAAGGCAAATTGGCCACACGCCAATTGCGCAATAGAATAGCTGAGTTATTTGATGTTAATAATCAAACCTTACAAGCCAATACCAGTCACCTTCAAGAAATACTTTTTGAACAATCAGCTTGTGAAATGCATTTGCCGGTTAAAATAGGTGATTATACTGATTTTTATTCTAGTGAGCAACATGCTTACAATGTAGGTTGTATGTTCAGAGATCCCAATAATGCATTATTACCCAATTGGAAACATATTCCTGTTGGATACCACGGAAGAGCTTCTTCCATTGTGATTTCTGGAACACCCATTCATCGACCAAAAGGGCAGCAACTGCCTGTGCCGGGTGAACCACCTGTATTTGGACCATGTAAATTGTTGGATTTTGAGTTGGAAGTAGCTTTTGTTACTTTTCAAGGAAAACCAATGGGACAAAGCATTACAACGGCTGAGGCAGAAGACTATATTTTTGGAATGTGTTTGTTCAACGATTGGAGTGCACGCGACATTCAATCGTGGGAATATGTCCCACTAGGGCCCTTTTTAGCTAAGAATTTTGCCTCTTCCATTTCCGCTTGGATTGTTACGTTGGATGCATTAGGACCATTTAGAACAGCAGGAAGCATTCAAGAACCAAAAGTATTGCCTTATTTAGAATTTAAAGGTGATAAAAACATTGACATCAACTTAGAGGTGGAGTTAAAAATTGACGAAAAAACTTCAAAAGTTATCTCACGAAGCAATTACAAGTATATGTATTGGAATATGAACCAACAATTAGCGCATCATACTATTAATGGTTGCAACATTAATTGCGGTGATATGATGGCTTCAGGTACTATTTCGGGCAATGACGAAAGCGCTTATGGTTCTATGTTAGAAATTTCTTGGAAAGGAACACGACCTATTTCATTCTCTAACGGTATGGAGCGAAAATTCATAGCTGATGGCGATACCATCATCATGCGCGGTCATGCGGAGAAGAATGGTGTAAGAGTAGGATTTGGTGAGGTGAGTAGCAAGGTGTTGCCGACATTATAGCATTTCAGATACATTTTTGTTGAGATTTTTTAGATTTCCTAAAATATATAGAACTGACTCTAGAGGTAAGTTTTATTGAAGTTTTTTAATGAACGAGTTTTCAGACCACGAATTGGTCAAATAACTATAAAACTCAGTAAAGTAAGGGGATATACGACCCCTTTGGGGTCGAACCTTTTCCAGTATTCGATGTTTTATAACTATATCATCCCTTCGGGATGTTGGTGATAAATGCAGATGAAATAACTTAGGTTAAAAAATAGTTTTTTATATCTTTGGTCAAATATCAAAGAGTGAAATTTTAAATGCTAAAATAAATTAACGGATAATTAAAAAAATCAATGATGGCAACAGGCACTTTTTCTCAGATTTATATTCAAATAGTTTTTGCAGTAAAGGGCAGACAAAATCTTATTCTTCCATCTTGGGAAGATGAGCTATATAAATATATAACAGGCATTGTTCAGAATAAAGGTCAAAAATTGATTGCCATTAATGGTATGCCAGATCATGTACATATACTTATTGGAATGAAACCTGCTTGTTGTTAGTCAGATTTAGTCAGGGAAGTGAAGAAGTCATCTAATAGTTTTATCAAAGAAAAGAATTTTGTTAAAAGTAATTTTCAATGGCAAGAGGGTTTTGGAGCTTTTTCATACAGTCATTCCGCATTGAATAATGTAATTAAATATATAGATAATCAAAAAGAACATCATCGTAAAAAGACTTTCAAAGAGGAATATATAGATTTCCTAAAAGAATTTCAAGTGGATTACAAAGAGGAATATTTATTTGAATGGATAGATGAGTAAAGTTTTCAGACCACGAAGTGGTCATATAGCTATAAAACGAAGTAAAGATAATGAATATACGACCCCTTCGGGGTCGAACCTTTTCTATTATTAAGATGTTTTATAGCTAAATCATCCCTTCGGGATGAAAATTACAAAAAACTTTCATTATTTTAATGTTTGTTGCTTTGATTATGAAATCAATAGTATTATATTAGTTATTTTTCTATATTTGTTATACCAAATTAAAAGACTCATTTCATTGAATGATGTTTTTATTTTGGAGCACTATATAAATAAGGTCTTTTTTGATAATATGAAAATTGTATACATTTTTATTGTGTTTGTGGTAACTTCTTGTGCTAATTATGAGATAGAAACAATGGTGGATGCGAGTGTTCAACTTTCAAAAGGATTGACTCTTAAAGGAGAGAGTGTTCATTTAGTTTATACTAACAACAACGTTCCGAAATTAGAGTATTCAGGATTATATGTAGGAAAAAACATCTATGTCCAAAACCCTTTTAAAGGAAATGGACTAGGCTTTTGCATTGATAGTGTTATTATTAACGACACGCTAAAACGTTTTGAAGGATTTAATAGTACTGCTATTGAGATTGATTTAAATATGTTTGAGAAATGTAAAGATTCAATATCAATAAAAATATATCATTCTAAAGATTGTTTACCAAGGATATTGAACCCAGAAATAATATCACCAAAAATTACTACCGAATTTGAATCGATTTTAATAGACTCTACAGGGGTATTAACCTGGACAACTATTAATGAGTCTTGGAAAGGACAGTTTAATATTCAAAAGCTAAAGGATAGCACTTGGTTAAAAGTTAAATCTATTGAGTCTTTGGGAGGAGAATGCTTTCGTGAAAATAAGTATTCAGTAACTATTCAATTATCAAAAGGTGAAAATTCATTTAGAGTGATGAAGTCTGTTGGTTATCAAAAAGTATTTTCAGATACTGTAACCATCTTAAAGCAATAGAATATGAAAAGGGACAAATTTGGTTTTATATGACCAATTTAAAATAAAATAAACAACCAAAATAGTGAAATACTTCAATATAAATATACTGGTTGTAACTGTTGTTATGGTCTTTTTTCAGAGAGTACTTGCTCAAGATTATTCCATTTTAATGATGAATCCTGTAATTAACAATGATGGGGTGTTAATAAATGATACAAGTTTTAATCGAACAAAATACAATTATATATTAACCGATGATAAGGAGAATGTAATAGCTTTTGGAAATATTGACAAAAAGAAAATGATTCCAAATGGTCAATGGGTTTACTTTTATAATGGAAAAATAGCCGTAAATGGAAGATATAAAAACGGAAAACAAGTAGGGAAATGGAAATATCCTTCTGGAAATCATCCGAAATATAAAAAGGGTAAAGCGCATAAAATTAATACAATAGGTGGGTTTTAAGCTTGCTTTTTATTAAAGAAACCAATCAAACATGAAGTTCATTTTGTCAATTTTATTAATTTTGAGTATTTCTGTCAACAATTATGCTAAAAAAATACACTATCCATTAGAAGTAGTGGCAAGTATGGCAGATTTAATTGTGTATGGAGAGATTGAAACCATTGGTAAAAGTTCGTATGAATTAAAAATTCAGGAAACGATAAAAGGACAAGTATTTGATGTAATAAAAGTTCAAATGTTCGAGGAGTGGGTCTGTGATGTTAGAGCAAAAAAGCCAGAAATAGGAGATAAGCTGGTTCTTTTTCTTTCAAAAGAGAATGGAAAATATGAAATCATAAATGGCAGTACTGGAGAAATGTTAGTTGAAAATGGTATTGTGATAGGGCTGTTTGAGGAAAATAAACCAACTGTTAATGAATTTACAAAAGCACTTAGAGCTTTCACTTTATCTTACAAACTAAAAAGTAATGAGTATAATTCTTTCAATGAAACGGTCTTTGTACAGTTAAAATTAGACCATGAAATCAATATTTTGGCTCAAGAATCAGAGTTGACAAATTGGTTTTTTGAAAGCATTAAGAAGTACAAAATTGAAAAAGAAAGGTAATATTGAGAAAATAATATTTAGAAATAGCTATATTTCAGACCACGAAGTGGTCAAATAGCTATAAACTCAGTAAAGTAGAAGTATATACGACCCCGAAGGGGTCGTACTCTTTCTCAGATAAGATGTTTTATAGCTATGTCATCCCTTTGGGATGTTGGTGAAGAAATGCAGATGAAATAACTTAGTTGAAAAAATTGTTTTTTATATCTTTGGTCAAATATCAAATTATGAAATATTTAATTATAATCTCAGCTAACTTTTTCCTTTTCTTTTGCTACGGCCAAAATAAAGTAGACACATTATTTTTAAACAAATCAGAGTGCGGTGTTAAATTAAAAAAGTATATGTATCATTTTATACCTTTTCATTCTCCTAGAGGCTTTTCTTATTCTATAAAGACTAAACAAGATTCTTTAATTTTTGTTAGTTTAGAGTTAGAAGAAATCGAAAGTTTGTATTTAATAATTAATAATAAAAGGGGAAACCTTATTTTTGAAGGGCCTTTACATTATGGACTTATTGAAGGAAATGTTAAGTACTATTATAATAACGGTAAGATTAAATCAGAAGGTAAATATGGTTATAATACAGGTGAGAATGTAATAGATTGGATAGATGCGCCTTATGAAATTGGAAAATGGCAATTTTACAGTAGAAATGGCAATGTTTTTAAAGAAGAAATATATTATACTTTAGCTGATACAGAAATAAGTGATAATAGAATACATTTTTATAGACAAAAAAAACAATATATATTGGAAGAAAAAAGAAAGAAAATATAATACAACTTGATTATGGAGTAATCCTGATAAAGCAATAACAGTCAATCTGTATTATAAATGGAGAATTTACAGAAGTAAAGATAATGAATATACGACCCCTTAGGGGTCGAACCCTTTCTCAGATAAGATGTTTTATAGCTATATCATCCCTTCGGGATGTAAATGTCTCTGATGTCTTTAGTAATCTCAAAAATTTCAAGGACAAACATGTGCGATAGTAAGTAAAGGTACCAAAACAATAACCACTCCATCAACAACCCACACTTAATTAAAAAGTGCATCTTAATTTACAGTTGTCTTTAAAATTCTCTAAATTTACGTATTGATTTAAGAGTAGTAAAAATTTGCCTTAAATTTAATTAATATTTAGCCAGAATTTATTTATGGAAATCGATCACGAAAAAGAGAAGAAGGATATTCTCCACGCCTACAAAGACTTATTAAAGTCCATCAAGGCAAAGATGGATAAAGAAGATAAGGAGTTGGTGCATAAAGCGTTTGAGTTGGCCGTGGAGTCACACAAAAATATGCGGAGAAAATCGGGCGAACCGTATATTTTTCACCCCATTGCCGTAGCTAAAATTTGTGCTGAGGAAATTGGACTAGGTGCAACTTCTGTTGCTTGTGCGTTATTACACGATACTGTTGAAGATACCGACTTATCGCTAGACGATATCGAATCCATGTTTAACCTTAAATGTCGAAACATCATAGATGGTTTAACGAAGTTATCGGGAGTTTTTGATCTCAATACCTCTTCTCAGGCAGAGAATTTTAGAAAAATGTTACTTACCATTCCTGAGGATATTCGAGTAATCTTAATAAAAATTGCAGACCGTTTGCACAATATGCGAACACTCGATTCCATGCGTGATGATAAACAGCTGAAAATTGCTTCTGAAACCGCTTTTTTATATGCTCCTTTAGCTCATCGATTGGGTTTATATACCATAAAGTCTGAATTGGACGATTTAGCATTGAAGTATACGCATCCTGATGAATACAAGGACATTGAGTTTAAATTAGAAAAAAACAAAGAGGTAAGGGAGCGTTTTATTCAAATGTTTTCGGCTCCAATTGTAGAAGCGTTAAACAAACAAAACCTAAAATATACCATCAAGGGACGTCCAAAGTCTATATATTCTATGTGGAACAAAATCCACAACAAAGGGGTTAAATTTGAAGAAATATTTGATGTTTTTGCCATTCGCATCATCATTGATACCGAGCCTGAGAATGAAAAAGCGGAATGTTGGAAAACCTATTCCATTGTGACAGATTTTTACAAACCCAATCCTGAAAGGTTGAGAGATTGGATTTCACATCCCAAACAAAATGGATATGAGTCACTTCATACTACCGTGATGTCGCCAACTGGTAAATGGGTAGAAGTGCAAATCAGAAGTAAGCGAATGGATGAAATTGCTGAAAAGGGATTAGCTGCACATTGGAAATATAAAGAAAATGATGATAAAGCTTCTGGTTTTGATAAGTGGATTGGTCAAATTAGAGAAATGATCGAAAGTCAGGACGTCAATGCGTTTGATTTTGTTGACGACTTTAAAATGAATCTTTTTGCTGAGGAAATTTTTGTTTTTACACCAAAGGGAGAACTAAAAAACTTGCCATCTAATGCCACTGCTTTGGATTTTGCTTTTGAAATACATACCGAAATAGGCGCCAAATGTATCGGAGCAAAGGTCAATCAAAAATTAGTCCCCTTAAGCCATCGTTTGCACAGTGGTGATCAAATAGAAATCATCACGTCAAACAAGCAAACACCTAAGGAAGATTGGCTCAATTATGTGGTGACAGGTAAAGCCCGTGCAAAAATTAAGTCGGCATTAAAAGATGAAGAACGTAAAATAGCGGATGATGGTAGAGAGATTTTAAGTAGAAAATTGGCCAGTTTCAAAGTCGATTTTGATGAAGACAACATCACAGAATTATTGAAACTCTATAATATTGCTGAGCACACTCAATTGTTTGTTCAAATTGCTCACGATAAATTGGATTTGAAGAAAATAAAGTCCATTATTCAAAAAGGAGGCAGATTAAAGCACAGTTCGATCACCAAAACCATTAAAGAATCTTTTGAAGCCCTTTACAATAAAGTTACGGGCAAAAAGGAGGAATTGGTTATTGGAGATGCCTCTACTAAAATGGATTATACCTTAGCACAATGTTGTACACCTGTTCCGGGCGATAAAATATTCGGTTTTATTACCATCAACGAAGGTATTAAGGTTCATAGAACCAATTGCCCTAATGCCAAACAAATGATGGCTAATTATGCCTATAGAGTAATCGGAGCCCGTTGGTCAAATCAAGAAAACGAATTTCTTACGGGGGTTAAGTTCTCTGGGATTGATAGTTTAGGTATTGTGCAGCAAATTACCACGGTGATTTCTGCTCAACAACATGTGAATATGAAATCCATTTCGTTTGATAGTAATGACGGGATTTTTGAAGGAAAGATTATGTTGTACATAACCAACACAAGTCATTTATTGTCGTTGATGAAAGACCTAAAAGAAGTTGAAGGAATTAAAGAGGTTGACCGGATAGAACTAAATAGTTAACTATGCAATAATTGATTAATTTACTGCGTATGGAAGGTCAAATTCACGCGACAATTATCAAATCTTGGTGATGTTCTTTGAAGTAAAATAATCTAACGTTAATCAATTGTTAAAAACCCCTTGATTTTATTGATATCTTACTGATGATTTGTTGAAATTGTTTTAAAGAGTAATCGTACCTTTGACATTTAGTAATTACCTGATACCTTAATTGTGTATGGAAAGTACCATTGGACAAGAAGTTAATGCCATGACCTTACAAGATAAGGTTAAAAATATTTTTAATGATTTCCTTTCAATGAAAGGGCATCGAAAAACACCCGAACGTTTTGCAATCTTAGCAGAAATTTATGAAAACTCGGGTCATTTTGACATTGAAACGTTGTATGTCAATATGAAAAATAAAAAATACCGTGTCAGCCGAGCTACTTTATACAATACCATGGAATTACTATTGGAATGCAACTTAGTAAGAAAGCACCAATTTGGTCAAAACATTTCATTATTTGAAAGAAGCCACGAATCTCGTCAACACGATCATATTATACTAACAGATACAGAAGAGGTAATTGAATTTTGTGACCCAAGAGTCCAAATAATAAAAGCCACTTTGGAAGAAATGTTTAATTTGGATATTACCCATCATACTTTATATTTTTATGCAAAACGAAAATAACACGATACATTTAACCTACGATATAACTAAAGAAAACGACCAAACGATTTTGGCCGCATTGAAAGGTCGAATTGTGGATACAGACACGGCTAATCAGCTTATAGCTGGAATTGTTGCTGAACTTAACCCGCCTGTAAATAAAGTAATTGTAGATTTAAAAGATATCGATTATATCAATAGTAATGGTTTGAATAGTTTGATTTCTATATTAACAAAAACCCGCACTAGGGGTGGTGAAGTGGTACTGATTAATATCAACGAAAAAATACAAAAGTTGATGTTAATTACAAAGTTGAATACGGTTTTTAATAGTGCCGATTCTAAGGAAGAAGCTTTGACAAAATTGAGCGCAATTAAGTCAAATTAGTTTTTCACAAAAGCAAACATAATCAGAATAATAAAATTTAGTAACGACCCAAAGCTGTTATAACCTTGGGTCATTTTAACTTTAATTAAAATAAAAAAAATGGCAATTGATGTATTATTAGGTCTTCAATGGGGGGATGAAGGAAAAGGTAAAATTGTGGATGTTTTAACACCGCAATATGATATTATTGCACGATTTCAAGGTGGACCCAATGCTGGTCACACACTCGAATTTGAAGGAACTAAACATGTCTTACATACCATTCCTTCTGGGATATTTCACAAAGGAGTAAAAAACATTGTGGGCAATGGCGTAGTGATTGATCCAGTTGTGTTGAAAATTGAAATTGATAAGCTTTTGGCCAAAGGTGTAGACATCAAAGCACAAATGTTTATTTCTAAAAAAGCACACCTTATTTTACCTACTCATAAATTATTAGATAAAGCATCTGAATTGTCTAAAGGAAAACTGAAAATTGGATCTACTCTTAAAGGAATAGGACCAACTTATATGGATAAAACAGGAAGAAACGGCTTGCGAGTGGGAGATGTTTTTAGTGCTAATTTTCGAGAAAAATACGACCAATTGGTTGAAAAACACCAGGAAATATTGTCGCGTTATGACTTTGAATTCAATTTGGACGAATTAGAAGGTGAATTTTTCACTGGAATAGAAGTGTTAAAAGGATTAACTGCAATTGATAGTGAACATTATTTGAATGACGCATTAAAAGCTGGTAAAAAAATCTTAGCCGAAGGAGCACAAGGAACTATGTTGGATGTTGATTTTGGAACCTATCCATTTGTAACTTCTTCGAATACCATTACAGCAGGTACATGTACTGGTTTAGGTATTGCTCCTAACAAAATTGGAAGGGTAATCGGAATTTTTAAGGCTTATTGTACACGCGTTGGAAGTGGACCATTCCCAACGGAAGAAAATAACGAAACAGGTGCCAAAATTAGAAAAATTGGTAATGAATACGGAGCGACTACAGGACGCGAAAGAAGATGTGGATGGATTGACATACCAGCATTAAAATATGCTATTATGATCAATGGTGTTACAGAATTATCGATGATGAAAGGTGATGTGTTAGATTCCTTTGAAACCATTAAGGTTTGTACTCATTACAAAATCAACAATGAAGTAGTTGATTATTTCCCTTATTCAATCAATGACGATGAGGTAACTCCTATTTATAAAGAAGTGAAAGGTTGGAACACCGACTTAACAAAAATAAAAGAAGGTGAAGATTTTCCACAAGAATTACATGATTATATTGTGTATTTAGAGGAATTGCTTGAAACACCCATTACCATAGTTTCTGTAGGACCAGACCGTAATCAAACCATCATAAGAAAAGGAATTTTAGCTGAAGGTTAAGTTTAGAATTTTTTCGATAATTACAATCGAAAATCATTTAATAGAGTGCCACAAAAGCCTAAATGATGTAAAGTTATTTAAGTTTTTGTGGTTTTTTTATGGTCTATACATTAGCTTTTTCTCAAAAGTAAAACAGTATGAACTTCACTTTCGGAGGAATTAATTGGGTAGAAAATTTTCCAAAATTTTACTAAATCAAATCCATTTGATAAAAGAAGGGATTTAATAAATTCTAATTTATGATAATAAAAATAGGCTCTATCACCACTGCTTCCCGTCTTGAATCCTGATTTTTCAGGTTCGCCTGCCACAAAACTAATGTAAAGAATGCCCTTGTTCTCCAATAAATTAGCACAATCTAAGAGGAGTTTTTTGCAGTCTGATTCATTCAAGTAGGGTATGCAAAAACCAATGATTATTCCATCAAAGCTAGTCATTAGTTTGGAAATACTGCGCGCATCCAACACTTCAATTTCGGCAGTAGGATTGTTCTTTTTGGCTATATCCACCATATTTGGAGAAACATCCGTAGCTAAGATCCGAACCTTAGGCTTTAACTGCATTACTTTTTGAGTTATGTTACCTGGTCCACATCCAATTTCCAGAATTTGAGCATTTTCTGAAGCCAGTGATGCACAAAATGTTGCATACGTTTCATCATAATAGTCAAGTTTCATGAATTTGTCCTCATAAATTGGAGCAATTTTATTCCAAGTGGCAATAGTTTCTTCGTAAGGATCCATGGTATTAAGCGTTAAATGAAGCAGTCAGAGAATAAACCATAGGAATTTTATTATCTAAATGTTCAATTTGAAACTGACGAGGACCAATTTCTTTGGTGTGTAAAAAACAATTGAAAGGGGAGTAGTCGTATTCTTCAAAATGGTCTATTTTTAATCCTTGTTTGAACAACGCATTAAAAACTTCTGCTAAACTATGATTCCACATTACATATTCTTGTTGTATATCTGCCTCTCTATCAGCATACGTGCCGCTTTCGTTTTCCACAATAATTCCTGAGTTGAAATACCGATACCCAATTTTCTCAAAATGGTCGTCAAACATCCATACTACAGGGTGAAATTCAACAAAAATAAATTTCCCTTTAGGATCTAAAAAATGGTTAATTATTGCTGCCCATTTATCTAAATCAGGTAACCAACCAATGGTGCCGTAGCTTGTGTAAACAATATCAAATTTTTCGTCCAAATGGTTTGGCAAATCATAAATATCGCAACAGATAAAACGGGCTTCACAATTTAATTCAGCGGTTAGTTCATTAGCCTTGGCTATAGCTTTATCTGACAAATCAACACCCGTTACAAGAGCCCCTAATCGGACTAAAGACAAGGTGTCTTGACCAAAATGGCACTGCAAATGCAAAATGCGTTTACCCTTAACATCACCCAATAACTCATTTTCTATTTGGGTTAAAGAAGAATTTCCTGCTTTAAATTTCACCATATCATAAAATGCTGAATTGACATGGGCATCTACTCTGTTGTTCCAAGATTGTTTATTTATTTCGATATAATTCATAGTTAGTGCATTGGTTAACGTAACTTTTGAATAACAAATGTAATGAATATTATACGGTAAACATTTTTTTGCAATTGAAAGGGTTTAATTCCCCATTAATAAAATGTAAATTTGTGCACGAAATTTGATTTCTTAACAACAAAATAATGTAATTTTCGTTTGACCACTTTCATCCATTGAATAAAGCAACATTCATAGTATTTTTGATCTTAAACCTTATTTCAAATTTTGAAATAAGTGCTCAATTTTTAAATCCTGGACCTAAAGGAACTGGCCAACCAGCTTCGGTCAAAAAAATCACAATTGTTCAAGCAGATAAAGTCTCCTTTAAAGAAAATCAAGGTTATCAAGTATTGAAAGGCAGTGTGATTTTTGAGCACGACAGTACATTTATGTATTGTGATAGTGCTCATTTAAACATTAAAGATAATTCCTTTAAAGCGTTTAGTAGAATCCGCGTTATAAAAGGCGATAGCATAACGTTAGTTGCTGATACATTGTATTATCTGGGGAATACTAAAACGGCCGATTTGTTTGGGAATATTGTATACAAAGATCGTAAAATGGAATTGAAGACTCCTTCATTGAATTATGACATGAATACAGATATTGGTAAATATACACAAGGTGCTGTAATTAAAAGCGCTGGAGATACCAATGTGTTGAGTAGTAAAATTGGGACGTACGAAAGTAAAACACAGCAATTATTTTTTAAAGACAGTGTTAAGCTAACCAATCCTGATTATGTAATGAAATCAGACACTTTGCTGTATAATGTAAGTTCAAAATTAGCGCTCTTTTATGGACCCACTACTATTGTTTCTGATGAAAACAGCATCTATTGTGAACGCGGGTGGTATGATACAGAAAATGAAATCTCATCTCTTTGGAAGGGAACCCAAATAAAAACCAAAGAACAAGAATTGTTTGGCGATAGCATACATTACAACCGAAACGAAAGTATAGGTAAAGTTTATGGCAATGTATTTTTTAAAGATTCTATACACAAAGTCGAAGGTAAAGGTCAATACGCCTATTACAATCAATTAATAGATTCAACGGTTATTGCTACGGACGCTCAAATGACGCAGTTTTTTGAAAAAGATACCTTGTTTCTTAAAGCTGATTTTATTTCGGTCAAAAATGATTCGGTCACTGCCAAAAGGGCTATTTTATCAACGGGTAACGTGCGCGTTTTTAAATCAGATTTACAAGCAAAATGCGATACCTTGAGGTATGCGGATAAAGATTCGTTGATGCACTTTATTGGCACACCCATATTGTGGTCTGCCAATAATCAGATAACAGGTAACTATATATTCGCGAAAACGGCAGAAGGGAAAATTTCGAAAATGGAAGTGGTTAAAAATGCCTTTATCATTTCATCCGTTGATACCCTTTATTTTAATCAGATTAAAGGCAAACAGTTATTTGCTTTTTTTTCAGAAAATCAAATTTCAAAAGTGGTCATAACCGGTAATAGCGAATCATTATATTTTATTGATAACCAAAAAGACCCCGTAACAGAGGGCAACTATGCTAAAAGTAGTAATATGATAATTACTTTTGAAAAGGAAGAAATTGCCACTATAAAGTTCGATGTAACCCCAACAGCTAAACTTAATGATGTAGAAAAAATGGTTGAATCCGAATTGAAACTCGAAGGTTTTAGATGGGATATAACCTTGCGTCCCTTAAGAAATGAATTTATTATAACACCTAACAATGAAAACTAAAACAACTCTATTAATTATAATTCTAATGTCATTATTGAATCATAGTTGTATCTCAAAAAGAAAAAACGCAATTGTTAATCAAGGAAATGTAGACTTTGATGATTCAAGTATAAAAAGTGTAGTTTGGATCAACTTAACCACCACAGCAACTTATTGTGGAGGAGCTGCACCCACTCAAGAGATCATACAAGATCTACAAACGCCTAAAAAATTAACCCAAACAACCATTTACATTCGAGAAGGTGAAACGAATAGTTGGAGTCAACCCATTATTGCTAAAGGCATTTCTGATGAAAATGGTGTTGTTTCCGTTGAGCTAAAAGACGGTACCTATTGTGCGGTTTTTGAAAATAAAGCGGAGAAATCGGCTTATGATAATTTGATTAAATTATATGGAGAAAAAACACCCTATCGAGATGCCGTTGATGTTGAATGTTTAAAAACTTTTATGGAACAACCCGAAGCTGTTTTTACAGTTAAAAATGGAAAAACGGAAAGTGCAGTTATTATTAATCAACATCAGCCATGTTCTTGGCACTCTGTTCCGTGTTCAGGATATCATGGGCCTTTGCCTCCAATGGCTGCTCCAAGAGTTAATCCTGAGGATCATGAATAATGTAGCTCATGCAGTCTAACTTCATAAATTGCCGATTTTAGAAGTGCGATTTACGATTTAAGTTTAATTGTCGGATAAATGTATAATCTAAAATTTAGCATCTAAATCTAATGTCTAGCATCTAGTGTCTAGCATCTATTTCCCTTTCTTCTTATACGATTTTACAAACTTATTTTGGCGACTGTCGTGAGCGGTTTTAAGCCATTTAGGTTTATTGGTAGGTTCATTTGTACCACCCAGTTTGTGTGGAGTTGATTTAGCCTTTGCGCCCAATAATCGTTGAATTAAATCAGGTCGTTGTACTTTAGTGAGTTCCTTTTTAATCCAATCTTGGTTTTCTTTTTTGTGCCAAAAGAAAAACTTGTTTTGTTTTTCTTTTTCCTCTTTAGTTTTGGGCGTTTTAACCGGTTTCATCGTATACGGATGATAACCAGAATAATAAATCACCGTAGCCACGGTCATTGGAGTAGGGGTAAAGTCTTGAACCTGCTCTAATTCAAAGCCCATTTCTTTGGTTTCACATGCTAAGTTAGCCATATCTTCTTCTTCACAACCAGGATGACTAGAAATGAAGTAGGGGATGAGCTCTTGTTTAAGATTGTATTTTTCGTTGACCTTGTCAAACTTCTTTTTAAACTCTTTGAAGTGCTGAAAATCGGGTTTACGCATAATACGCAGTGTTTCGGGAGCAGTGTGTTCAGGAGCTACTTTCAATCGACCCGATACGTGACGCGTTAGGACTTGTTCTAAATAGGCATCAATACTGGCATCAGCATTTTTGTTGTACGATTGAGTGAGTAAATCGTAGCGAATTCCGCTTCCAACAAATGCTTTTTTGACCTTTGGATGTGCATCTACCTTTTTATATAATTCGGTCATTGGTGTATGCGAAGTATCTAAATTGCTGCAAATAACAGGATGAATACATGATGGACTGACGCACTTATCACATATACCTTGATCGATGCCTTTCATTTTGTACATGTTTGCAGATGGACCTCCTAAATCAGAAATGTAGCCTTTAAAGTCTTCCATTTCAACCACTTTTTCCACTTCTTTGAAAATAGATTCCTCACTTCTACTTGCTATGAACTTTCCTTGGTGGGCAGAAATCGTGCAAAAACTACAACCTCCAAAACAACCTCTATGCATATTGATAGAGAATTTAATCATTTCATAGGCTGGAATTGCCCCTCTTTTTTTGTATTTTGGGTGCGGTAATCGAGTATAGGGTAAATCAAAAGATTGGTCCATTTCCTTCTCCGTCATGGTTTGAAAAGGAGGATTGATGACCAAATTGTTATCGCCAACTTTTTGAATGATTCGGTTTGCGAACGTTTTATTAGATTCTTGCTCTACATGTTTGAAATTAGAAGCATACGCCTTTTTATCTTCCAAACATTTTTCGTGGCTATTGAGTTCTATATCTTTCCAATGTTTGTTTTTAGGAACACCATCTTCCTGAGGTCTCAAATAAGAAGTTTGCTTTACCATAGTGAGTTGGTGAAACGGAACTCCTTTTTTAAGTAAATCAACTATTTCTCTTAAAGGTTGTTCTCCCATTCCATAAACCAACAAATCCGCTTTACTGGTTTCAAGAATGGTAGGCATTAATTTATCTGACCAATAATCGTAATGGGTAACTCTTCTAAGTGAAGCTTCGATTCCACCTACTAAAATAGGCACGTCTGGATATAATTCTTTAAGAATATTGGAATATACGTTTACCGCATAATCCGGTCTGAATCCCGACTGACCACCCGGTGTATACGCATCTGTACTTCGTCTTCGTTTACTAGCTGTGTAATGATTAACCATAGAGTCCATACAGCCAGATGTGATGCCAAAAAACAAGCGAGGAGCACCAAATTTCTTGAAATCTCTCAAATCATCACGCCAATTAGGTTGTGCCACTATAGCTACCCGCAATCCCTCACTTTCTAAAATACGGCCAATTACGGCTGTTCCAAATGCAGGATGATCCACATAAGCATCACCTGAAATGATGACAACGTCAACTTCTTCCCAACCTCTTTTGGTTACTTCTTCAAGCGTTATGGGCAACCAATCTGTAATTTGATAATCAGGCATATATTAAATTATACGCAAAGTTATTTAGAATAATGTTAAATAACTATTTAAGCGCCATAAAAGTTAAGCATCTTTTAATTTCATCACTTGAAAATATATGATAACACCGCTTATAATTATGAGTAAAATGGCAAATCCAAATAAAAAATAGCCTAAGTATTGGCTCAATGTTTTTGCATTTTTACTGACTTTCTGGTGATATTCACTTTCAAGATAAATTTGTTCTTGATCGGCAGGGTTATAATAAATGGAAATTGTGTCGTTTATAGAGAATTGAGATTTCATCAGCAACAAATGCTCCTTTTCTGTTAGGTTAGACCCTTCAATTTCTTTTACTGTTGAATCTGTAAATTGAGTCTCCATTTCATTGCCATTACCTGTGTCGTATAGAAAGGTAATGGTATAATACTCGGTTAACGTTTGGTATTTTTTATCAAAACTTACTTTGGAAGAGGTAGCCGTGTCTATCACTACACCTTTAGATGGCAGGAAAGATTCTAAATCTTTTTGTTGCGAGTAATCAATGTGATTTCCAAATTTGATTACTTTATAACTGAATGGAAGAATCTTAATCGCCCAAAAGAATAGACCGATGGCAATACCAATAAAAATATACGTTTTGGTAGATTTCATTCCACAAAATTAAGTGAAATAATCATTTAAATAAGAAGGTAGAGTTCTAAACTATAAATCATCCATCAAACTATGCACACTTTCGGCATTCCAATCGTGTGCACCTTCAGATTTCAGTAAAACGTGTTTGTCTGGTGAAATGATATAAGTAGTAGGATAAACATTGGATTGTAATAATTCGGGAGCTAAATATTGTGTAACATATAAATCTATTTCAATGTCGTTGGCTTCTTTAAATTTTTTGATAATTTCCATATTCTCTGACGGGCTCACTAATATAAAGCGAACTTTTTCACCATATTTACTATGCAAATCAATGATAGATTGCATTTCACTCCGGCAAGGACCACACCACGTAGCCCAAATATTTAGAAAAATGGGTTGATCAATTTCAGACAAGAGCACTATTTTTCCATCCTGAGAAATAAACTCCCAATTATTTTTAATCAATGTGGTATCGTCTTTTGGAAGGGTTTGTTCAACTGCAGGTGCACTCAAAAATACACCACCAATCCAAGATCTTACTTTAAGTCCCCATGGCGTAAAAAATAAAAAGAGCACCAACAAAATCAATGAACCATAGAATATTAGGTCTGATTTACGCTTTTTTGTTAATTCCATTTTGCAAAATTACACAATACTTTTGCAATATACGCGTAACTTAGGTTACATACTTTTCTTACCTTTGCGCGCAACATGATGACACAACTCAAACAACTTATTCAACAACAAAAACTCTTTTTAACATTGTATCTGTTGGTTTATTTAGTTGGATTATACTTTGTTCTTACTCAGGATAAATTGGCGGGACATGAGTTGTTGAATCAATACAATACCCCCTTCTTTGATACATTTTTTTATTACATTACGTATTTAGGAGATGGGGTAATCTCTGTGATAATTTTAGCCATAGTAGCTATTTATAATTACCGTTATGCTTTGGTTGGAGCTTTAAGTTTTGGTTTGGCGGCATTGACGACACACGTATTAAAAGTATCTGTTTATGACCATGTAGAACGACCTTACATAGCTCTTTGGAATTATTTTCATCACAACCCCAACAGTCATTTGGTGCTCGAAACAAATAAACTACACAACTCCTTTCCCAGTGGACATACCACCGGTGCTTTTGCCATCTTTATGTTTTTAGCTTTGTATTCAAAAAATAAATGGATTGGTCTCATTTGTTGTCTAATTGCTGTTTTAAGCTCTTTTTCTAGAGTTTATTTATCCCAACATTTTGTGGAAGATACGTTAGCAGGTAGTTTAATTGGGATGGGGATTTCTTTGATGGCCTTTGCGATTTATGAAAATATTCAATCTAAAAGACTTACTATTCCTGCCGAACCATTGGATTCAAAAATATGAAACGATTCGTTGATATAATTTCTTCTTTGATAGTCCTGCTAATTGGCTTACCCTTTTTTTTGGTTATTGCAGTCTTGATTGTTGTTAGCAGCAAGGGTGGTGTTTTTTTTATTCAAAAAAGGGTAGGTAAAAATAATCTTGATTTCAACATGTATAAATTCCGTACTATGAAACCCGATTCGGAATCAAAAGGTCAAATAACAGTAGGTGGAAGAGATGCTCGTATCACCAAAATAGGGTATTGGTTACGTAAATTTAAAATGGACGAATTTCCTCAATTAATCAATGTAATTAAAGGAGACATGAGCATTGTTGGGCCACGACCAGAAGTAAGGAAATACGTAAGTTTATATTCTAGCGAACAACTAAAAGTGTTGAGTGTAAGACCAGGTTTAACAGATTTAGCCAGTATAGAATACATTGATGAGAATGAATTGTTAGGAAATTCAACTAATCCAGAGGCAACATACATAAATGAAATAATGCCTAAAAAGTTGGAACTTAATTTAAAATATATAGCCCATCAATCGTTGTGGTTAGACATTAAGTTGATATTCAAAACATTTTTTAAGATTTTAGCGTAACCCTCATTATTCACAAGTTTTCTATTGCAAAGCCAAACTATCTTCTACATTTGGAAATGCTCTATATTTTTTAACCCAAAATTGGGTATGCAATTCCGGATTTAAAAAATCTTTGTGCTTTCCAAATCTATTGATATTTTGACTTTTCATAACGAAAACTCATAAATAATACAGGTTAACCTTTTTTAGGTTTTTTAAAAAATTGACCAATTTTTCGGACGGGTTTAATATTCAGCGTATAAAAACGAGGTTTTAGTCCGTTCAATTCCCAAGCCATTCGATCTTCTTTATTGGCTTTCAACCGATTTTTTAAGGTCACATTACTCTGTCCACCTACGCGCATTTTGGTAATTATTCGAGGTAAATAAGCAAGGGAAATATGATGTTTTACTACCATTCTTAGCATCAATTCATAATCCGCAGCTGAGCGCAATACCAAATTATACAAACCGTATTTAGTATATAGTTCTTTTTTTAAAAAAAAGGTGGGATGAGGTGGCATCCACCCATTTTGAAAAGCATTTTTTTTGAATTTACCCGATTTCCAGTAACGTATTATTTGATCGGTTTGAGTTCTGTTTACGTATACTAAATCAGCATAAATAGCATCTGCTGTTCCTATTTTTTTTACAATATCGCTTACTACGGAAACATCAGCATACATATCATCGGAATTAAGTATGCCAACTAAATCGCCTGATGCCATACTTACTCCTTTGTTCATAGCATCATAGATACCTTTGTCGGGTTCAGAAATAAAGTGACTAATTTTGTGCGCATATTTGGCAACAATATCCATAGTAGCATCTTTGGAGCCGCCATCAACAATTATATATTCAATATTTTGATAGTCTTGTGAAATAACCGATTGTATGGTATCTTCAATGGTTTCAGCACTATTGTAAGCTATGGTAATAATAGAGACTTTCAATTAGGCTTGATTTAAGATTTAATAATGCGTTCCTTCACCGCTACAGCAGGATTTCCTTGGTAAATGGTGTACGCTTCCATTTTACTAGTGGCAATAGAACCAACCGTCAGTAACGAATGTGAGCAGCACGTTACGCCTGGGCAAACTACTGTTTTGGCTCCAATCCAAACACCATCTTCAAGAGTAATATTTCCAACAATGAGGTCAAAAGCCGAACGTTTGTAATTATGGTTACCGCACAATAATAAAGCTCCTTGAGAAACACAGACGTTATTTCCCATTTTCACCATTCCTAAATTATCAATCCACACTTGTTCTCCAATCCAACAATAATCACCTATAATTAATTTCCAGGGATATTTAACGTTAACATTAGGTTTTATTACTACTCCTTTACCTATTTTGGCACCAAACAAACGTAAGAAAAATTTTCGAACACTGATAAACGGCATTAATCGGTTTTGCATTATTAAGGCATTCACTGCAAACCAAGCAGCACGTTTCAACTTGCTGCCGGGATTATACCACGAATTATTAAATGTATTTAGTTGGGTAGTGTTCATTGATGAGTACAAAGATAAAAAAAAATGTAGATGAAGTATAATAACCGTTATTATAGTCTAACCCCAATAATGCAGATATCATCGATACCGAAACGAGCATCGTGATATCTAGCATTATAGTCTAACGCCTATAATACAGATATCATCGACCTGTTCTAAGTTACCTTTCCATTTTTCTATGGTGTCATCTAAAATTCTTTTCTGCTCATTCATTGAATAATAGGAAATAGAAATGAGCAATTCTTTAAGTTGAGAAGCTTTGAATTTCTTACCTTTTTCTCCCCCAAATTGGTCTTGATACCCATCAGTAAAAAGATATAAAACATCTCCTTTGCAAAGTTGTAACGAGTGAGTGACAAAAGGTTTGGAGTCTTCATGTTTACCAATAGGTTGTTTATCACCTTTTATTTCTTCAATACATTGAGCGTCTTTTTTTATTATCCAAAGTGGGTTGTTGGCTCCTGACCAATTCAATTGAATGGCATCATTATCATAAGAAAAACTGCAAAGGGAAATGTCCATACCATCTTTTACTTCATCATCACTTTTTTCAAATTCTTGAATGATAATTTCTCTTGTTTTCTCCAATATTTTGCCTGTGTCCGTTATCCCATGTTCTCGTACACTTCTATTAAGTCCGTTGTTACAAACTACACTCACCATAGCTCCCGGCACTCCATGACCTGTGCAATCTGCAGCAGCCAAAAAGACAACCTCCCCCGTTCCCCCTCCTTGGGAGGGGGCTAAGGGGGAGGTTGTCTCCAACCAATAAAAATCGCCTGCGACAATATCTTTTGGCTTGTAAAGGATAAAATAATCCTTCAATCGTTCTTGTAAAATTCGATTGGGCGGTAAAATGGCACTTTGAATTCTTTTGGCATAAAGAATGGAATCGGTTATTTCTTTATTTCGAGATTCTAAGAGTTGACTTTGAAGGGTGATTTTCTTACGAGCCTTTTTATTTGTTACGTATCCTTTCCATATAAAAAAGATAAAAATGAGCAATATTACAAGACTGATTAAAATCACGTTTATAATTTTGCTTTGAGAAGAGAGTTTTTCATTGGTTTCCTTGTCTTTTCCTTCTTGTTCAAGTGCTTCAATAGCTCGCTGTTTATCAAATTCATAAGACATTTGTAATTCTGTAAATTCTCTAATTTGATCAGAGTTACTTAAACTATCCCTAAGCTCAATATAATTTATGAAATTGGACAATGCATCTTGGTAATTTGCCAAGGCATTATGGGCTATATATAAACGTTCATAGGAATTTCGTTGATGTTGGATATTGCCCGCTTCTTTAGCCAGTTGAAGTGATAATGCTGCGGTATCAATACATTTTTGAAACTCTTTTTGTTCCAACAAAGCCATGCACATGTAATCTAAGGTTATCGCAACACTGTTTACATCACTCATAGATCGCCAAATGACTAAGCTTTTTGAAAAGTTTTCGATGGCTTTTGTAGGATTTTTTTCGTGTTCCAAATGCACTAATCCTATATTTTCAAAATTGGTGGCAATCCCTCTTTGATTATTATGAACACTATTATATTCTAATGCCGAATTAAAATAAAATAAAGCACTATCTGTTTTGAGTTGCGCAGAAAATAATAGTCCAAGATTATTGTATATCGAAGCCAATCCTTTTTTGTTGTCCTGTTTTTTATGGATTTTAATAGCTTTTTGATAGTATTGAAACGCATCGTTGAAATCACCTTGAATTGAATGGATTATTGCCATGCCATTGTAACAACTCGTTAATAAAGTGGTGTCTTTTAATTTTTCAGCAATTTCAATGGCTTCGATATGATCTTTTAAACCTTCATTGTATAAACCTTTTTCGCGGTGTATGAGTCCTCTGCCCAATAGCGCTTTACACGTTTGTTTTGATAATTTGTTTTTTTTGTAGATGTCTAATGCTTTTGTAAAATACGTTTGGCAGGAATCTAACGAACCATCGGTTTCAAAAAATGCATATCCTAGTTGATAATAAATTGTTGCTTTTGCAGTATCCTTAAGTGTTGGTTTTAAACAGTTTCTTAGGGAATCAATAGAAGCATAATAGGCGGAGTTACCTATAATGATTAAAAGCACTATTAATGAAATGAGTTTCATTCCGCTAAAATAGTAGCTAAAATTGAATTGTAAACTCTATAAAAGTTAGTTTTTTAAAAAAGTTAGATTATACTTCACTAATTGAGAATTAACAAACTCGAATTCCAATTACGCATACATCATCTACTTGTTCCATACTTCCTCTCCAGTTTTCAAAGGCTTTGTTTAAGACTTCTTTTTGTTCATCCATGGATTTGTTTTGTAGCGAAAGTAGCAAATCTTTAAATTGCTTATGCATGAATTTTTTTCCTTTTGGTCCCCCAAATTGGTCGGAGAAACCATCGGTGAAAAAATAAATTTTATCGTTTTCAAAAATTTCAAGGTTGTGAGTTACAAAGGGTTTTTGATCTACGTATTTACCAATTGGTTGCTTATCTGCTTTGTATTCAATTAGTTTTTCATTTCTTATGATCCATAAGGGATTATTTGCACCTGACCATTGTATCTGGTTTTTAGAAATCCGAATCAGAGATATATCCATGCCATCGTTCACATCGCTATCGCTTTTACTCAATCGATCAATAACTATTTCTCGAGTTCTATCCAATAATTTACCAGTTTCCGTAATTCCTTCTTCTAACAAAGCTTTCGAGAGCGCATTACTACAAATTACGGATACCATGGCACCAGGTACACCATGTCCAGTGCAATCTGCAGCGGCAATGTATATGTCTTCGTCAACTTTTTCAAGCCAATAAAAATCACCACTCACTACATCTTTTGGTTTGTACAAAACAAATCCATTATTTACAACTTCATTTAATGATTTTTCAGATGGTAATATTGTTTTTTGAATGCGTAAAGCGTAATTTATAGAATCGGTAATTTCCTTGTTTTTAACCTCTACAATGAGTTTTTGATGTTGTATGGTTGTGTTGAGCTTTTTTGTACGCCAATATATAAAAACTACAAAAATCATAGCCAACAAGGTTAAAATAATAAATAAGTACAACCGTTGGTTTTTGATATCGGACTGTGCTTGGGCCACTTTTTGTTCTTCAATCACTAAGTTTTTCTTAGAAATTTCTTTTTCCTTTTCAGATAATGCCAATTTTGATTCAACAGCTTTTACCTTACTTAATTTTTCAATATTAAAGATTTCTTTTTCGACTTCTAAATATTCTTTTTGTAATTTAAAAGCAGATAAATAATCTTTTTTAGATTCCATTACTTTAATTAGAGAAGTTAAAGCGTCACTTTTTTCATAAATTAAATTATTTGAATGGGATACAGCATAGCTTAAATAGGCCGCTTCTTCAGCTTTTGCAATATTATTTAAATTTAAATATGTGTCCGAAATATAGGTGAGAATAGTGGCTCTACTATCTATCATACCTTCATCCAATGCAATTTTTTCACCTTTTAATAAATAGTCAAGTGCTACATCATATTCTTTTAATTCGATATAATAGCGTCCAAAATTTTGAAAAAAGTAGTATCGAGTGGATAACGAAACTTCATTATTGAGTAGTTCCATTTCCTTAAAATAAATTAAAGCACTGTCTAATTGTTTGCGTCTAATATAAGAAGAAGTGAGATTAGATAAGCGACTGTATTGTTGAGCTGAAGATCCGTATTGTTTACTTATTTTGTATGATTCTAGTAGAATATAATGTGATTGGTCGTGTTCACCAATTCGTTCTAATTGAATACTTTTTAACGAATACAAATAGCTTAAATTAGTGTAATCATTCTTTTCTTTTGAAAAATTGATACCATTTGTTAATTCAAGCTCAGCCTTTTCATAATCGGTGAATAATAAATAATATTTGGCTTTACATCCACAAATATCAGCATATACGGATTGATCATTCAACTTTTCGGCTTCTTCGCACAATTTTAGTGACGAATCAGGGTATTCTGAATATACTTCTGAGGCCAAATCAATGAGTTCTTTAGCCTTACTTTGAGCATATAGATTATTGGTTGTGTTCACAAAAATGACACACAACAACATCAAGAAAAATCTTATTTTTATAAATTTCACGAAAAATTACAGAATAAAGTTGTAAAGGTATATTTTCAATTTTAATTTCGAATCAAAATACCAAGCATATTGTAAAAGGTTCAAATTAATACTAATCAAAAGTGAAGATTGCTACTTTCAAAACTCAAAATCACTTTTTAAAATAATTAAAGACAAATACCTATAATACAAACATCATCAATTTGTTCAATTGAACCCCTCCATTCTTCAAAGTAATCGTTGATTATAGTGCCTTGTTCTTCCATTGGTTTATGGCAAACTGCCATTAATATTTCTTTCAATTGCATAGCCTTGAGTTTCTTGCCTTTTTCACCTCCAAATTGATCTTGGTAACCATCTGTGAGTAAATAAATCATATCACCTTTTTGTAAATAAAAATTATGTGTAGTGAACGGAACGGTCTCTGCATACTTACCTATAGGCTGTTTATCAGGTCTAATTTCTACTAATTCTGATTTTCCTTCTGTATTTTTTTTTATTATCCACAATGGATTATTGGCACCAGACCATTGCAATTTTATTAAGTCATCTTGGTCATCGGACTCTTCTTTACTGATACTACAAATAGAAATGTCCATACCATCTTTAACATCATCTTCGCTTTTTTCAAATTCTTGAATAATGATTTCGGTTGTTTTATCTAATATTTTACCCGTTTCAGTAATTCCATGTTCACGAACACTTCTATTCAAACCATTGTTGCACACCACACTAACCATTGCACCGGGTACGCCATGTCCTGTGCAATCTGCAGCTGCAAATAAAATTTTTCCATTTTTTTCTTCTAACCAATAAAAATCTCCTGCCACTATGTCTTTTGGTTTGTAAAGAATGAAACTATTTGGAAAGTACTTTTTTACCAAACGAGTTGAAGGTAAAATAGCGTTTTGAATGCGTTTAGCATAAACTATAGAATCCGTTATTTCCTTATTTATTTGCTCTAATTGATTGTTTTTTTCATTGATATCTTTACTTTGTGATTCAATTACCATACTTCGATAATGGAGCTTTTTATTTTTTTTGATGTTATTAAAAACCACAAAAACAAGTGAAAGAAGCACTAAAGTAATGAATATTATTCCCAATAAATATGTTTGTTCGGTTGCATTTTGCTCAGCTATTTTAAGGTCTTGAATGGTACTTTTTTGAGTCAATTCAGATATTTCAGCTTCTTTTTGATCTTTAATAGCTGAAATTTGAACATCTCTTAGTTTGTTCAAAATGTCTTTTGAAGTTAGAGAATCTTTTAATTCGTATGCTTTTAGAAGATACGAATAAGCCTCCTTAAAATCACCGGATTCAAACAAAATCTCAGCTCGAATTTTATTATAGCTTAGAAAATCATATGGAGTTCCACCATCAATAATTTGTAAGTGACAACTATCCAAATAGGTTAATGCGTTTGAATAATTTTTGGCTTTAGATTGTTCGGTTGCTTTGGTCATATAATAAACCAGCAATAGGTACTCATCTTGCTCTTTGTTCAAAAGTGAGCGCGATTTATTAAGATAAAAGGAAGCTGAATCTATTTCATTGGTTTGAACAAAAAGGTCTCCAATATTTAAATAAATGAGAGCTTTATCGCTATCAATATCCATTTTTTCATAATATGCTTTTGCCTTTTTGTAGAAAATAAGGGAGGTCTCCAAATCATCAAATAACTCATAGGCAATGGCAATATTATTATAGAAATTACTCGTTATTTCCTCGTCTTTAATTTTTAAGGCTAATTCAATGCCTTTTTCAAAATTTTCAAGGGCATAATCTTTATCGGGTAATTCTAAGTAAATATTGCCTAATACATTTAAGGCACTCATTATTTTTATCGTATCCTTTAATTGTATAGAGAGTTCTAATGATTTGTCACCATAACGAATAGCTTCGGGGAAATTTGAGTTGTATAAATAAGCCCAACAAAAGGCATCGTATGCTTTATAAGTAATTTCGAGATCATCACATTCTTTACTATGTTTATATAATTGTTGAGCTATGAATAAACATTTTACATTGTCAACACCTTGCAAATCGTTAGAGAGGTTATAAAGTGAGTCTGCTTTTAATAAGCATTGGCTGACCTTTTTTTCTACTTTTTTTTGAGCGTGAACCTGTAAAGGAATGGTTCCGATTATCCATAAAATGAATAAAAATTTAAACGATTGATATATTTTTTTGGATGTCAAAAAGTGAATTTTTCTATGCAAATATAAAACATTAAAAATACCACCAACAAAATCACTGGAAATATAAAAAATGACGAATCTTAAAAATCACTAAATGAGGGTGAAACGAAGCAATAAATCAGAATGATTTTAGTAATCGGTGCAAGGAATAAAACGAAATTTGTTTCTTTTAGCTTTATTTGATGACAATTTTTCAAACAACATTCGGTTTCCAAACTCAAATACAGCCGAAATCTCATGGGTGCCAAAACTTGCTGTACGCAGGCGAGAAACCGTAAAGTCATAGCTGTAACACAAGGTCATTTTCACTTCATTTTCGAGTTTTTTAACCACACCAAAATTGAATATAAACGAATCGTATTTTTTGGCCGTTAATGCCACATTTCTGTTTCTAAACCACATACCTAAAAACATGGAACTACGCGCAAAGTTGGTTCCAATTTGAAAGGTGTTAAATGCCCATTGGTTTTCATACATAAAAGCGGGTCCTATCAATACAGAATTGGTAATGAATTTCATTTCCCCATGAACATTCCATTTTCGTGGCACAAACCCTGTGCTACCAATGAATGCATCATTCGGTTGGGCTAGATGATGTACCGCAAAGCCAAAGGTACCTGTAAATGCCTTATTGTTTAATCCGTTTCCATTTCCTCCATTAAATTTTACAGCTATACCTGTTGCAAAATCAACATATTGAGCAATATTGCTCGTTGGTAATATAAATTGACTGGCATTTACATTTCCAAATACTTCGTCTAATTGGTCACTGAATACAAACTGACTCCAATCAATACTTTTTCTAACATATTGTCCTTGAACACCAAGTTGAAGACGTAAATTTCTTGCTTCCACAATTCGGTAAGAGTAATTAGCCCCAACACCCGTTGTTCTCAATTTTCCTTCTCCTTCGTTATCATTAGAAACAATAAATCCCAATCCCATTTTATTGACACCGGCACCATCAATAGCCAACGTACCTGAATTGAATTTACTCGGTACAGGTTGCCAAAGATTTCTAAAATTACCTGAAACTCGCACACCGTTATTAATGCCCGTTAGCCCAGGGTTATAATACATGTCATTTAAAAAGAAATGCGAGTAATTGGGGTCTTGTGCAGTTAAAGAAAAGTGGGTAAACACCAGGCAAAACAATAAGGCCAAGAACTGAAAAGGTTTAAATATACGTTTCATTTTTTTATCTTATTATAGTTAATGTTCCTGATGAGCTGTATTTACCATTTGGGTATTCTTTTCCTTGCCAAGAGGTTTCATCGGTGAAAATAGCTTCCACTTTCCAAACATAGGCATCTTGTGGTAATATTTTTCCATCAAATGTTCCATCCCAATATTCCGTTGGTCGTCCATCGGCATCTATCTTATCACTGTACCACATCAAATTACCCCAAGCATCGTAAACCCATATTTGATAGGCTTTTAATCCCACGCCTTTAGGTATGAAATTGGCGACCTCAAACGTGTTATGCCCCGGATACATAGCATTAGGAATATGTAATCCTTTGAAATATTCTACAATCACTTCTTGTGTAATGCTATCGGTACATCCATATTCGTTAGTGGCATAAAGCGTAGTTAAAAAACTTCCAATTTGTCTGTATCGATGGGTTGGGTTTTCTTCGTCTGATGTTTGACCGTTGCCAAATTGCCATTCGTAGCTAATAGCTCCTGATGAGGTGTTCGTAAATTCAACAGTTCCGCTTAATGGATCGGGGTTTTGAAGGTTAATCCAATCAAATCCTGCCGTTGGGGTAGGGAATACTTGAATTCCAGTATTTATGGTCAACGTATCGCCACATCCTCCTGCTCCATAGGCCATAATAGTTACCGTATAGGTTCCAACAGCTGTGTAGGCATGAGTAACCACATCTCCTAAACCTGTTGTGCCATCGCCAAAAATCCAAACCACAGAGTCGGCAAAATTACTTTGTGAAATATAGGTCAACACTTCACCTACACATGCCGAATCATCTGGTAAAGTAAAGGCTGCTTCTGGTGTAGGGTACACTATAAAAGGCATCGTTGCGGTGTCTTTACAACCATGAATTGTGGTGGCAATTAATTGAATGGTATAGGTACCTGGATTAGCATAATTTGTAGTAGGATTGGTCAACAATGAGGTGAAGCCATTCCCAAAATTCCATTCATAATTTACTGCACCAGTTGAATTATTTGCTGTGGTCATATTTACAGGTGCATAACATGCATCCGTATTGGCAATAGTAAATGCTGCATTAGGTAAAGGATATACCATAATTACTTGTGATATTGAATCTCTACAACCATTGGCATTTTCAACTACCAATTTCACTGTGTAACTTCCTGCATTGGCAAAAGTGTGGTTTGGATTATTGGCTCCTGAAGTATTTCCATCACCAAAATTCCACGATTGAAAGCTATAATTTATACTGGTGTTTGTAAATGACACAGGTAATGGCATACAACCTGACATGGGGGTGGCTGAGAATCCAGCTGTTGGATTCACAGAAACGGTTACAGGATGTGTAATAGTTGCTACACAACCGTTGGTTAGCCCCACACCTGTCAATGTAACTTGATAAGTACCTGAAACAGCGTAAGAATAGGATGGATTGGTTAACAAAGAAGAACCTCCATCACCAAAATCCCAAGTTGAGCTGGCTAAACCTTGAGATAGATTGGTAAATGTAAATGGTTGATTGATACAAACCGTTGCTGGACTAGAGGTGAAATCAACAAATGGAGAAGGATTTACGGTAATCGTTGCATAAGAAGTATCATAACTACATCCATCATTTATAAACAGGGCAACGGTATACGTTCCAGGAGTTGTAAAGGTATGTGTGGGGCTTTGAATCGTAGAAGTATTTCCATCACCAAAATTCCAACTAAAGAAAGGTGCTCCTGTAGAAAATTGAGTGAAATTAACTGTTAAAGGCACGCAGCCATTGGTCACATCGGTATTAAAAAATGCATTAACTGTATTTGGCAAAACTGTAATAGTATGGTAGGAGGTATCCACTCCGCATTCATTGGCTACGGCTAACATTATGGTGTAATCTGTTGGGTTGGTTCCTGTTGTAAATGTATGTGTGAACAATGAATCTCCTATTGTTGAAGTCGTTCCATCTCCAAAATCCCAAAAATAGGTATCGGGCAATCCTAAACTGTTATTAGCAAATTCTAATGGCCAAGGTGAACAACCTATGTCGAATTGTGGGCCAAAAATAGCTGTTGGAGAAGGCATCACTATCACACTATCAAGATGAGAAACCGTTCCGCAAAAGTTAGTTACATCCAATTGTATGTAATAAGTTGTATCAGCAATAACACCTTGATTATAGGTGATGGCAGGAGGGTTGTTAGTGGCATTGGATTGTCCATTTCCAAAATCCCAAGCATAACTTATAGCTACTCCACTTGAATTATCAGTAAAGTTGACAATGAGTGGCGCACAACCCGAATCGGGGGCTAATGTAAAAAAGGCCACTGGTGGTTCACGAACTTCAATGGTCCCTGAAACGGAATCGATACATCCAAAAACGGTGGTAGCTACTAAATCAATATCATAAAACCCAATGGCAGAATAAGTATGACTTGGGTTTTCAGTAGTAGATGTACCACCATCGCCAAAATCCCAAGCGTATGTACTTCCTAAAAGAGTCGTATTTGTAAAGTTTTCAGCAGCGCCTATACAAGCAATAGGGTTGTTGGTAAATGAAACAGTTGGCAGTGGATGCACATCAGCTTCTAATATATCCGAGTTTATACAAGAGTTAGCATCTGTATAGGTATAGGTTATAGTATGCACGGCAACTCCTGCAGTAGTTGGGTTAAAAGTCCCTGAAGCTGCATTCGTAATTCCTGTACCAGACCAAACACCTCCTAAAGGTGCTCCTACAAAATTGATTGCTGCATCTGTTAAACAAAAATCTTCATCCGCACCTGCATTTACAATGGGTAATGCGTGAACCACAAAATCCATGGCATCTGTTGTTAAACAATTACCAGCTCCAAATGAATAGGTCAGTGTGAATGTGCCTGCTGTAATTGGGCTGAATAAACCTCCCGCTGTTACGTTTGTTCCTGACCAAGTACCTAAAGCAGGTGTTCCGTTAAGTTGAACATTTGGTTCGTTAATACATATCTCTTGATCCAAACCTGCATTGGCTTGAACAGGGTCAACAACGGTTACAATTCTATCATCAGATGCTTCACATCCCGTTCCTAAGGTAAAAGTATAGGTTAAGGTAAAATTACCTACTCCACTGGGTGTAAAAACTCCTCCTGCTGTTACATTTGTTCCCGTCCAAACGCCACCTGAAGGTGTTCCTGTAAATTGAATTGGGAATGGTTGATTACATAAAGTAGTGTCAATTCCTGCGTTTACAATAGGTAGTCCATTTACAATAATATCCATAACATCATTGTTCGTACAACCATTTCCATCAGTAAATGTATAGGTTAATGTATGGGTGCCTAGACCAGCTGTTGCAGGGTTAAATTGACCTGTTGGATTAGTAATACCTGTGCCACTCCAAGTTCCTCCTGCCGGTGTTCCATTCAACGTCATAACAGGTGCGTCAATGCATACGTCAACGTTATTTCCGGCATTTACAATTGGTAAAGGATTTACTGTAATTTGCACATTATCTGTTGTTAAACAAGTTCCAGATCCAAAAGTGTAGGTCATAATAAAACTGCCAACACCTGTTGGGTTATAAACACCAGCGGCAGTAATTCCTGTTCCACTCCAAGTTCCACCAACGGGTAAGCCATTTAATTGAACATTGGTTTCATCAATACATACATCAAAATCATTTCCAGCATCAGCATCCGTTGGGTCAACTATCGTAATTTCAACATCACTTTGGTTAGTACAACCGTTTGCATCTGTGAATGTGTACGTGACCGTAAATTGTCCCGTTCCAGAAGGAGTAAATTGTCCTGTTGGATTAGTAATTCCTGTTCCGCTCCACGTCCCTCCAGCAGGAGTGCCAGTTATGTTTACAGGGATAGGTTGATTACAAACAGTGAAATCAGCACCTGCATTTACAACGGGTAAAGCATTAACTATAATGGTTACAACATCTTCGTTTTCGCAAGTAGTAGTTGGGTCAACAAATGTGTAAGTCAAATTAAAAGTTCCAGCTCCTGCGGTCAATGGATTAAATGCTCCGCCTGTAGTTACAGCTGTTCCTGACCAAGTGCCACCAGCTGGTGTTCCCACTAAATTGATAATTCCATTGTCAATACAAACGGTTTGGTTGTTTCCTGCATTCACCACCGGTAGAGGGTCTACAGTAATCTCAATATCATCGGTTGTTTGACAACTTCCGCCACCTAAGGAATAGGTCAACGTAAAAGTCCCCACTGTTGTTGGAGAAAATACTCCAGCTGCAGTTACGTTTGTTCCAGCCCATGTTCCACCAGCAGGGGTTCCTACTAAATTTACACTAGGTTGGTTTTGACAAATATCAAAGTCTGGGTCAACAGTAACTGCCACGGGGTCAACAACTGTAATGGTAACATTATCTGTACTTTCACAAGTATTTGCATCTACAAAGGTGTATGTTGCTACAAACGTTCCTGTGGAGGTAGGTGTAAAATCTCCATTTGGAAGAATCCCGCCACCTGACCAAGTTCCACCTGCGGGTGTTCCAACTAACGTTTCAGTGATGGGTTGATTACAAAGGGTCAAATCATTTCCGGCATTTACAATTGGTAATGTATTTACGGTAATAGTTACGTTGGCATCAGACGAACAACTTCCAACAGAACCCGTTACTGTGTAGGTTGTGGTTGCTGAGGGTGAGGCAATCACTACCGCTTGGTTGGTTACATTTAAGTCCGTTGCAGGTGACCAAGAGTAGGTTGTAGCTCCAGCAGCCGTTAAGGTTACGGATTCGTTTTCGCAAATAGATGCACTAGCTGGAGTCACCGTTACCACTGGCGGACTAATGATAACCAAATCAACTGTTGACGGTGGCCCCGGACATCCATTATTGTTGGCAATTACAGTATAAGTTCCTGCAGCAGCGGCAGTAACACTTGGTATTGAAGGATTTTGGATGGCAGATGAAAAACCATTTGGTCCTGTCCAAGAATAAGTGGCACCAGCAATTAATGTGGCATTAAATTGAGCAGTTCCACCCACACAAATGGGAGAGTTTACCGTTGGATTCGTATTAACAGGAGCTTCATTTACTACAACAGGTGTATTGGCAGTTGCAGTTCCACAAGCATTAGTTGCAGAAAAAGTAATGGTGAAATTCCCATCATTATTGTAGGTTACAGCACCAGGCGTTTGTAGACTGGAATTGGGTGCACCTGAACCTGCAAATGTCCAATTGAAAGTAGTAGGTGTATCATAACATTCATTAATGGGAGCGGTTGGTGAAACCGATTGTCCCTCACAAATAGCAGGAACTGGATTGATACTCACTTGAGGTGGAGCTTGAGCAGTTACCAATTGATCATAAATAAATGAACCGCAAGAATTTGTTACGGTTAATCGAACTGTATAGGTGCCAGGATCTACAAATTGAAACTGCGGTTGAAAACTCGAAGCAGTAGTACCTCCAATAAAATTAAACGTTCCGGAAGAGGGTAAACACGTACTTCCGTTAAATAAAACGGTCCAATTGTAGGTTACGGCACAAGAATTAGCCGTATTAGATAAATTTACAGTGGTGGCATTGAAAGGTACACACGCAATTTGAGGTGTTATTGTAAATTCGGGTACAGGAGCAGGTTCAATACAAACTACTTTTGTGTCTGAAGTTGTTCCGCAAGCATTTTGAGTTGATAAAGTAACCGTATAGGTTCCGGGGGCGGTATAAATATGGGTTGGGTTGGATAAGGCAAATTGAGTTAACGTAGTTCCATCACCAAAATCCCAATTGAAAATAGTAGTGGTTTGACAGGAACTGTTGAATCCCAATGTTGAAGCATTGAGCATGGTAATGGGTGAACCCACACAACCGGGAACTGGAGTAGCAGTAAAAGAAGCCGTTGGACCTGTATACACACGAATAGGAGAGATCGTTGCTTCAGAACTATCACATAAGTTGATAGCTTTCATTCTAAAGGTAAATGAATTACCAGGTCCACCACAAGAAGACTCTGAATACGTATGACACAACACAGCGGGTGGTGGATGGTTTAGGGTATCGTTGGGAGTTCCGTCACCATAATTTACCACATAATAGGTTGAAATGTGATTGGTTGCAAAATTACTCAACGGAAAACACAGTGTTAACGGTCCACAACCCGTTGTTCCACCTGGGTTAGCCGCTCCAATAGCAGGATTGGTAATGTTGCCAACAGTTGTGATAGCGGTATCAATGCAACCATTGTTTCCTGTAACGATAAACAACAAACTAAAAATATCTTGAGTAGTATACGTATGTGGTACACCTCCACCTGGAAAAGCGGCATTACTAAAGTTAGGTGTTCCATCACCCCATTGTATGGTATAATTTGAAACGGCAGGGCTTGTGGTTGCATTAAAAACGTTCATTGCAAAATTCCCTGAACCATCACAATTTTTAAAAGATGAAATAGGATCCATTAAAGCCGGACCTGGAGTTTGATTTACAGTAATATTCTGTGTTACAGAAGCAGAACAGCCATTGTTATTGGTGACAATGAGGTTTACAGCAAAAGTTTCTGTACCATTTCCAACCGAAATAAATTCATGAGTTGGATTGGTTTGAGTAGAAGTATTGGAACTTCCAGAAGCTGGGTTGTTGAAATTCCAACTGGAGGATAAGCCTGTACCTGTTGAAGTATTGGTAAACACAACGGGTAAGTTAGCACATTGGTTATTACTCGCAAAAGTGAAATTAGCTGTGGGGTTAGGGTTGACGGTTATCGTTATTTGATCGGTTACATTACACCCACTACCAGTAACTGTCAAAGTATAGGTAGTAGTCGTAGAAATGGTGGCTATTGGATTAGGTATAGATGGGTCACTAAGACCAGTAATGGGTGTCCAAGAATAAGTGGGTGTTCCGCCACCATTTATTGAACCAGAACCATTAAGTTGAACTGGCTGATTCGCACAAGTAGTCTCGTTTGTGCCTGCATCAGCATTACATTGGCTATAAGTTGAGTTAGCTAAACCAACTAAAGTGAACACTGCCAATATCTTAGAAAAAAGGACTATTTTGAAGGGGTTGATCATTGTAGGGATAATTTCAACCGCAAAAGTCCGAATAATTTTAGGATAATTTATACGTAATTTTACGTAAAATAAAAAAAATGAAAATTCAAGATATTTGAGAAGATTCAAATGCCTAAATAAGATTTCTTATTTGTTCATAATTTTTTAATGCCTAATTATTGCAAAATTAAGTAGCAAATTAACTTGATAAACCTATCAATTTTATATTTTCATTATAACCAGGTAATGGGAACTCAATAATCCAACCGAACGATCCTTCTCAATTCAAGTTAAGTTTTGTACCAACGTTTTATTTTACTTACCTTCGCTATCTAATTGCATCTTGATGAATTCATTTGTAGCTACTTTTTGCCAAAAACTTTTGACCGACTTTTCACCTGAAGAGCTTCATACGGTTGATGTTGTGGTGCCATCACAGCGAATAGCATTGCACATTAAAAAGGAGTTAGCAACTACATTAACGCAGCCCATTTTTTTGCCCAATATAAAAACCATCAATGTTTTTATCGGAGAATTTTACAAACAAAAACCCATCGATAAGCTCAGTGCGTTGTTTGAATTATACCAATCCTATTGTAAGGTATTTAAAAATCCCGATTCATTTGATACTTTTCTTTCTTGGGGCAATCAAATTCTTAGCGATTTTAACGACATTCATAAATATTTATTGGATGAAAAAAATGTGTTTGGCAATCTTAAATCCATAAAAGAAATTGAATCTTGGAGTTTCAATTCCGAAGAATTATCAGAAACACAAAAGAAATTTCTACTATTTTGGGAACAATTGGGTGAGCTCTACAAGGTTTACAATGATGATTTAGCCAGCAAGGGATTGTGCACGGTGAGTAAAATGTATCTTGAATTGGCCAACGAACCCTATAAGTACTTTAAAGATTTTAATCAAAGTAAAGTATATTTTTTAGCCTTCAATGCATTATCGAAAAGTGAAGAACAGATATTTAAGTACTTTACTAAAAGTGGTTTGGGAGAGTGTCTTTGGGATGCGGATGTGTATTTTGTAAATGATAAGCAGCAAGAAGCGGGTTTATTCATTCGAAAATACAAAGAATGGAGCACTGTTTCTGACGAGTTATTGTCGAAAGAACTACAAAATGGAACTAAAAACATCACGATTTTTCCAGCAAAATCCAATATCGATCAAGTGAATTGCATCTCCAAAATCATTTCAGATAATCCTGGTTTTAATCAGCGCAATAGTGCCGTAGTTTTTGCAGATGAAGGATTATTGAGACCATTCTTGAATGTAATACCCGATGCTATAGAACGTATGAACGTAGCTATGGGTTATCCGCTCAATCAATCCTATTCATTCACCTTATTGGATGTGATTTTCAAAACCTTAAAGAGTATTGCTCGTTATCGAAATAAAAAGCATTTGTATTATAAAGATTTTGAATTATTGTTTAAAAATGAAATGGTGCAAACCTTTTTAAGACATAAAAAATGTGATTTCAGTAGCCTCATTAGAAAAGTACAACAATACAATTATATCTATATTCCACAGTCATTTATTGAAGAACATTTAGGGGATACAATTCAATTGTTCAATTTCGTCTTTTTCAATGAACAACAAACCATCAATGACATTCTAGAGCATATTGTAGCCCTTTTCCAGGAAATACGCAAAAGTTATTTAGAATTAAAAACAGATGTAATTGAACGAGAGGCCTTGTACAAATTGCTTCTTGATCTCAATAAAGTTAAAGAATATCTTTCTGAATTTCCTTATCTCGAAACAGTTGAAGGATTAAGAATCATCACTTCTCAAGTGTTGGCAGCCGAAACCATTCCATTTTTTGGAGAACCATTGCAGGGATTGCAAGTATTGGGATTATTAGAAACCAGAGGTCTGGATTTTGAAAATGTGGTTTTGGTTTCATGTAACGAAGATATTTTGCCCAAGTCTTCTTTTTCGGATAGCCTAATGCCTAATGATTTAAGAGTATATTTTGGTTTACCAACGAAAATAGAAAAAGACGCGATTTTTGCCTATTATTTTTATCGATTGATTCAGCGTGCAAAAAATGTTTTTCTGGTTTATAATAACGGTATTAGCGAACGATTATCCTCAAATGAAAAAAGTCGCTACTTGCTTCAAATAGAAAAAGAGTTGGTGCTCATTAACAAACAATGTGTGATTTCAGAAATTCATTATGATTTTGAACGAAATCCAACTTTATCAAGCCATCCTGAAATTGTAAAAGATGCCCATTATTTTGAAAGGGTAGATGCTTATCTCAAATCAGGTATATCTGTTTCGGCCATCAATAATTATTTTAGCTGTCCAAAAGATTTTTATGTAAAATACATTCTTCGAATTTCAGAAGAAAAAGATATAGAAGAAACCATTGAAAGCAGTACCTATGGAACCATTATTCATGAGGTTTTGGAAGCCCTATATCAAAAACACAGCCCCTTAATTACTAAGGATGCGGTGTTGAGCATGAAAAAGGAATATGCTGAAATTCTAGAAGCAACTTTTTTGAGATATTTTCCAGGTGAGAATTTTAGGGAAGGAAAGAATCATTTGCAGTATAGAATGGCGCATTATAGTTTACAAGCGTTTTTAGATAAAGAACAAAAAGAAATAGAAAGTGGTGGTGCTATAACCATAATTGGATTGGAGGAAACGTATTCTTTTTCTATGAAAGTAGCCACATCACAAGGTGAAAAAGAAGTGCTTTTTAAGGGTAATTTCGATCGTATTGATCAAATAGGTGACGCCATTCGAATCATCGATTACAAAACGGGTGTAGTGAAGGATTCCGATTTAAATATTATTTTGGAACAGTTAGAAAAGAATCCTAAAGCGTTGCAATTGCTTTTTTATCAGTATTTATTTTTCAAAGACCACCGATTTAATGGAAAAAATAGAACCCAAAAAGATAAAGTAGTTTGTGGTATGATTTCCTTTAAAAAGTTGAATCAAGGTTTATTTTCATTGACTTTAGATAAATTACCTCTAGAAGTATTAAATGACGATTGTTTTGAAACGCTGCATCAATTTTTAGTAGATTGGATAGAAGAATTATATAGTGCAGAAACACCCATAATGCACAATCCTGATAGCAAGTTTTGCGAGTTTTGTGGTTAAAAAATAAAGCTCAAAATAACTATTTCATTGTAAAAATTGGTTCGCACGCCTTTTTTTCTGAACTTTGCATCCCTTTCAGCATAAAAGTAGATTGAAAGATAGCTTATATGGACAAAAACACCGAATTTAGAAAAGTCGAAAAATCATTGCGTTATCATGTTTGGCAGGCGATGACAGATTTTGCCATGATTGAAAATGGAGATAAGGTTATGGTGTGTTTGTCAGGAGGTAAAGATAGCTACACGATGCTCGAAATTTTGACTCATTATCAAAAATATAGTGAATTACAGTTTGATATAGTTGCGGTTAATTTAGATCAAAAGCAACCGGGATTCCCTGAAGAGGTTTTGCCAAATTACCTTACTGAAAAAGGAGTAGATTTTAAAATTTTGGAACGAGATACCTATAGTATTGTAAAGGAAAAAACACCAGAAGGCAAAAGTACGTGCAGTTTGTGTTCTCGTTTGAGAAGAGGCACGTTGTATGAGGCAGCGGCCAATTTAGGTTGCAACAAAATAGCCTTAGGCCACCATAAAGAGGATATTTTAGAGACGTTTTTCTTGAATTTATTTTTTGCGGGTAAAATGGAAGCAATGCCGCCAAAATATCGCACAGATGATAAACAATTTGTAGTTATTCGACCATTAGCTTATTGCCCCGAAGAAGAAATATCACAATATTCACAAATGCTCAATCATCCAATTATCCCTTGTAATTTGTGTGGCTCACAGCCCAATTTGCAACGACAAGTGATTAAAGAAATGTTGAATACTTGGGAAAAAAAGTACCCCAATCGTAAATCGATAATATTTAATGCGCTCACTAATGTTTCACCAACGCATTTGATGGATCATAAATTATACGATTTCAAAACATTAACGTCCTTACTCAATAGTGATGTGGAATTGGCAGGAGAAGATATAGAGAAGTATTTTTAAAGAAAAGGAATCAATAGCTCATATCTAGAATCTAGATTCTTACATCCAAAATCAATTATTATCTTTGTCACTCAAAATAAACGGTCATTTATGTCAAAAATAGAGAACAATACTATTCAAATTTACAATTCATTAACGGGTGAAAAGGAAGCTTTCAAAGCAATAAACCCTCCTTATTTAGGGATATATGTATGTGGGCCAACGGTCTACAGCAATGTGCATTTGGGTAATTGTCGCACGTTTTTGTCTTTTGATATGGTAGTGCGCTATTTCAAGTTTTTGGGATATAAAGTTCGATATGTACGCAACATAACAGATGCCGGACATTTAGAGAATGATGCTGACGAAGGAGAAGATAAAATTTCTAAAAAAGCACGTTTGGCTCAATTAGAACCTATGGAAATTGTTCAACAATATACCGTTGATTTTCATAATGTAATGGCTCAATTCAACGCTTTGCCACCTAGTATTGAACCCACAGCTACAGGTCACATTGTAGAGCAAATTGAGATGGTGCAAGAAATACTTGCTAAAGGATTGGCTTATGTATCAAATGGTTCTGTTTATTTTGATGTAAAAAAATACATCGAAGAGGGCGGAAGCTACGGAGAACTATCGGGAAGAGATATAGACGAATTGATGTCGGGCTCAAGAGAATTGGACGGACAAGAAGAAAAAAAGAATTCGGTAGATTTTGCCATTTGGAAAAAAGCGTCACCTTATCACATCATGCGATGGAACTCACCTTGGGGAGAAGGATTCCCAGGATGGCATTTAGAATGTTCCGTGATGGGTACAAAATATTTGGGTAAACAGTTTGATATTCACGGTGGAGGTATGGATTTGAAGTTCCCACACCATGAATGCGAAATAGCTCAAGGAAAAGCAGCTAATAATGTAGCTCCTGTAAATTATTGGATGCATGGAAATATGCTGACCTTAAACGGACAACGTATGAGCAAGTCAACAGGCAACACTATTTTGCCAGATGAATTGTTTTCGGGCAATAATAATATTATGGACAAAGCCTATGATCCAATTGTTGTACGATTTTTTATGTTGCAAGCGCATTACCGCAGTGTGTTGGATTTTTCGAGTGAAGCTTTGAGTGCTGCCGAAAAAGGATTCAAAAAGATGATGGCAGCTTATGATTTGTTGACAAAAATGGAATATAAGGCCTCTGCTTTGGATGCAGAATTGGATAAAGCGATTAATGAAGCTTGTGCCGAGTGTTATGCTCACATGAACGATGATTTTAACACGCCCAGAACTATTGCCGTTTTATTTGATTTAGTGTCTCGCATTAATACATTTAACGATAAAAAATCAATAGGAACCATAACGGAAGCTACGTTCCAAAATCTAAAAGAGACGTTCACAGGAATGTTAGTAGATGTGATGGGTCTTAAACCTGTTGCAGCTGGAAATTCAGCTTTATTGGACAAAACCGTACAGCTATTTATTGATATGCGCAATCAAGCCAAAGCGGATAAGAATTATGCTTTGAGTGACGAAATACGTGATAAATTAAGCGCTATGGGTATTCAATTAAAAGACAGCAAAGAAGGAACTACTTTTAGTTTGTAACAGCTGGTTTTACCGATTTTTTTAAATTCCAAAACCAACCGTATTTGAGTATACAAACAATAGCACGCAAGCCATCTTTCCAGCCAATTTTTTTGCCTTCAACGGTCGTTCTAGGAATGTAAGTTATCGAAACTTCTTTCCATTTAAGGTGTTTTATTTTGGCTAATTTAGCCGTGATTTCTGGTTCAAAACCAAAGCGTTGCTCCACCAAAATCAACGATTGAAAAACCTTGGTGGGCACCAACTTATAACAGGTTTCCATATCGGTGATTCGTGTGCCAAAAACAGTATTGCTCAGCCAAGTTAAAAATCCATTGGCCCATTTACTCATAGTAGAACCTTGCTTTTTTTGATTCAAAAACCGACTTCCATAAACTATGTTTGCATCACCGTCCAATACGGGTTGTAATAAGATGTTGAATTCATCAGGATTGAGTTCTAAATCAGCATCTTGAATAATGGTGTACTCGCCTGTAGCGTATTGAATTCCTGTGTGCAAAGCACCGCCTTTCCCTTTATTTACCTCGTGATTAATAAGACGCACCCCACTTTCCGGAAAAGCTAGCAAATAACGTTCAATTTCAGCTTTACTATTATCCCTTGATTGATCATTTACCACAATAATCTCCTTAACTATAGATTGAGGCAATTGCACAGATGACACTTTTACCAACACATCATAAATGGTGTTTTGCTCGTTGTAAACTGGAATAATTATGGAGAGTTTTTGTAGCATTTTTTATATTAGCGGACAAATATACATAATCTTTTTTGCGTTGGAATGGATTACGGAAAACGTTTTTCTATGGAGTATATCTGTATATCCTTAATCATGAAACTCCCTTTCCCACGCATCCAGCCAAATACTTGTATGTTAAACTGGTTCGGATCTTCAATTATTGGAGTTACAAAATAAAAGTATACTGTTGTCCAGTTATTAGCTATCGGCTTGTTAATCTCTAAAGATTCTAATTCAAAATAGTGTTCAAAGTATACAGAATCTTGAATTCTAAGTTTACTAACCAAAGTAGGTAAAACATCTTCAACAGAATTATAAAGCAAAAGGTGAGCGCATATTTTCAACGTAAGTTGTTTTTCATTTGAAATTTGGGAATAGGGAATAACTACTGCTTCTGAATAGATGCGATTATCAGAAATCATAAAAGGATTGTTTGTGGTGTATGATTCAACAGAAGAATCTTGTTTTAAGGAGTAAATTTCTGTATGTTTAAAATAGTTGAGGTCTTCGTAATCTGTTTTTCCATTGGCCAAAGTATCCATTTGAGGTTTAAACTTTTCAAAAAAACCACGTGAAAGTAAAAATCGCATTTCATTACCTATAGTGTTGTATTCAGGTAGCCCTTTTTTTGCAGCTTCGTAGTTGGGTTCTCTAAAATTATCCCAAATTCCACCCACATCATGTAAGGTCAAAAAATTCCTCCAATAAGCTTTTTGAGTCATACCATCCCAATGAATCAAGCCTAACCTTTTTTGTTGGGTTTGTAATAAATTCAAGTAAATTAAAAATCCTAATACAAGACCAAAAGGTATTTTTATGCTGTTTTTTAAAGTAAATACATGTTGAATAAGCACAGCCAAAGGTATGATCATTAAAGCATACGTCTCAATCATTGGTCGAGCCCCATAGCTTCCACCGTACCACCAACACCACCAACTAAAAACAACGTAAATATGCAACGTCATGTAGACCATTATGGGCCAAAACCACTCTCTAAAGGTAGTCCAAATCCAGCGCATACCCAAAACAGCATACAGCATAATGGGCGTATATACAAACCAACCTTTACGATAACTGAACAACCCATTTAAAATTTGTGGATTAGAAAAGAAGAATCCTTCATCACTATAACTGTAGTAAATCCACTCCCCGCTGTTGAGTTTCCAAAATAATAGTTGCGGCAAAATCATTAAAAATATAAATGTTATAAGGAGTAACAACTGAAAATAATGAGAGAAAATCAGTTTTATTCGAACAGATAACTCTTTAATGGAAGCGACCCCAAAAAGCAATGGGAATAAGAAAATAAGAATATTAATAGGTCTAATACAGATTATTATACCGCCCACTATTCCAAGCCAAAGTGCATGTTTCCATTTTTGTATCGTGATCCATTTCAGACTTTGATGAATGAAGATGGCATATAAACAAAACAGATAAGCATGCGACATAGCGGGCTCTTCAGTGCAGTAATAATATAAATTGGTTCCAAACAAAATAAGTAGTAAGGATATAGCCGTTACCCATTCATTAAAGAATCTTAAAAGCACTGCACGACTAAATAACAGACCCACAAGCACAAAAAAGATACTCGAAAAAGCTAAGGCAAATTCATAAGGTAAACTAAACCCATTGGCATTATAGGTTTCTGAATTAGACGCATAGAAATGCCCAGCAGCAAAAAAAGGCAAATACATATAAGACAATCCAATAGACATTTTTACAATGCGTCCATCGGGTTTGTTTTTTGCTGGACTTACCCAAAAGTGTCTTTTTATTTTTTGAGGAATAGTGTCCGATTCTAGAAATTTGAAGGTTAAATCATCATAAATAAATGCAGCTGGTAAATACGAATAATATTGTTGCACATCATGATTGATGAGGTAATTGGCATCGGATTCAGCTTGTTTATAGGTGCCAATGTTAAAAAGTGACCAAATAAGAATAACGGCACTGAGTAAAAATGCAATTAATGACGGAGACTTCAAAAAACGATAATTATTTTTTTTCATATTTTTTAATAATTATGTTATTGATCTTAAAACTTCCTTGACCTCTAATCCAGCCAAAAACTTGGAGGTCATCTTTTGGGTGTCGCACATCAGGGGAGTAAAACGCCATTTCAACGTAATTCCATTTTTGTGGGATTATGTAGTCTAAATTTTCAATTTCTAAATATTGGTCATAATACCCTTTCCCAGAATGCCTCATTTTACAAACCAAAGTAGGTTTCGTTTCCTTAACGTTATCCGTTGGGAAAATCATGGCCGAAACCTTGAAAATAACAAAATCTGATTCGGTCATGTCTTGAAAACGCAAAGCAATATCCTTTGAGTAGGTGTTTTCATTGGTCACCAAACTACCAATAGATAGGGTATCAAAAGGAAGTGTATTCGACCAATTTTCTCCATCAAAATTGACCTCACTAACGGTATGCTCTTCATAAGACTGTGCTTCCTTAGTAATACGATCAATTGCGGGTACGGATTTATCAATAAGTAACAAATCATTAAACAAAGCACTGGGTTTTGTAGTCAAAAAATGTTCCCAATAGGCTGCAGGAGTCATTCGAGACAAGTGCAATAGCCCGTTATGTACTTGCCAAGTTTGAAATTGATTGAGACCAATAAATAATAAAAGTGTGGTGCCAAAAGTATATTGAATAGTCCTTTTTTTAAGTTTCAAATAGGTAATCAAAAATCCCAATGATATCATAAAAATAAGGTAATATTGAACCACTGAACGTTGCCCAAATGATTCAGCATACCACCAACAGGTCCAAGAGGATAATATAAAAAGAGTTATTACGCTAAATAGTAATAAACTGAAACGGTAAGGGCTTTTTTGTTTCCAAATAATGTAGAGTCCTATCAATGAAAATATCATAATGGGTGTATAAATTAACCATCCTTTTCTAAAACTGAATAGGAAATCAATGGTATGAGGGTTAAAAAAATCAAATCCTTCGCCAGGGTTGTTATAACTATCAACAAAAAAATGCCCCGTTGCAGCTTTAAAATAAATCAATTGTATCAAACCAAAAAACACAAAAATAATAGCTGAAACACTTACTTTTTTGAGGTGAAGTTTTAAAAAGTTGAATTTTGATAATAAGGATTTTTTGTCATAAACATTCCAAAATAGGGGTATCAATAGAGCAACAATTTCGGTAGCTCTTATTAAACAGGCCAATCCGAGTGAGGCTCCTAAAACAATGCTGTTAAAATAGGTAGGTTTTTGATGCCATTTTATTGTGTAATATAGAATGAGAGCATACATCATAAAAAGATGTCCGTGAGGCATCCCAACCATAGCTATCACAGTAAAATAATAATTCGTTCCAAAAAATAAAATAAGTAATAAAAGTGCCACTAAAGAATCCGAGAAAAAATGTAACAACACTTTTCTAGCTAACATAAGTCCTAAAACAATGTAGGTCCAATGTCCAAGTATTATGGCATATTGATAAGGCGCAGAAAAACCATCTACTGGATAACCTCCAAAAGAAGCCCATAAATGTCCAAGGAAAAAAAATGGTGCATACAAAAAAGCAAATCCTGAAGGATATTTGATGACTTGATTACCCGTTTCTGATAACCAAAATTGATAATAAGTTGGAGTGTTATGATATAAGGAGTTGATGTGTTCTAACCAAGTCCAATCTTTTAAAAACAAATCATCGTAAATAAAATGGGCAGGCAAATATAAATAAGCACCAAATACATCCCAAGACAAAACATTGTTGGGCAAATGAATATAAAGTTGGTAACTAAAAATTAGTACTACAACAATGAGAACCAATAGTGAATTTAAACTGAAAAAGCGTTTCATTTTCTGCTAAAAACATTGTATTTCACAATGCAATATATAGCTCTAAATCCATCCTTCCAACCTATTTTTTTACCTTCTTCGTAGGTTCTTCCATAATAAGAAATACCCACTTCATAAATTCTAATGTTGGGCACTCTAGATAATTTTGCCGTCAATTCGGGTTCAAAGCCAAAACGTTTTTCCTTTAAATTTAATCCTTGAGCTACATCCGTTCTAATCAACTTATAGCATGTTTCCATATCTGTTAAATTCAAATTGGTAAACATATTAGATAAATTGGTTAAGAATTTATTACCTATTGAATGCCAGTAAAATAATATTCGGTGTGGATTACCACCTAAAAAACGAGATCCATACACTACATCAGCAAATCCAGTAACAATGGGTTTCAATAAATCATTGTATTCAGCTGGATCATATTCCAAATCAGCATCTTGAATGATGAGGTAATCACCTGTAGCTAATTCAATAGCTTTGTGAATAGCAGCTCCTTTACCTTGATTAACCGTTTGGTTAAACAAACGGATATTGAGTTGAGGATTTTGAGCCATATAACTTTCCACAGCTTCAATAGTATTGTCTTTTGAACAATCATTCACAATTACTATTTCTTTTTCAATTTGATTGACCAATTCAACGTTTTTAACCTTATCCAAAATCAAATGGATAGTCTTGGCTTCGTTGTAAGCAGGAATCAAAATAGATAATTTATGTATGTTAGCCATGGTCAAAAGTACTAAAGATAAAAATTAGGTAAAAATGAAGTTAAGAACGCAAAAATAACAATTCCATTGCTTTTACAAAATGTTATTTTCTAATTTAGAGTGATAGCACTAAATTGTCAATTATTTACCTTTGTTAATTGATTGTTTTTAAGGTATTTAATTAATTTTGTTCAAAATCGTCCAAACTTTAGTTAAATCATTGGATGTATTATTTATCAGAGAATCTGGTAGTGTTTTTTCAAAAAGCAACGTACCATTTGTGTCGTACTTGATAAGTTCGATTTTTTGACCTTCACATTGAGTTACAACAGCTTCATAAAATACTTGAGCGCCCTTATTATTAAACTTTAGTAGCTTAGTTTCCCATATTCCTGAAGCACAACCAAGGTTCTTGTAGGTTGTAAAATACTTTTCTGAATTGACGGTGATTTCTTCAATATTCGTAAAATCACATTTGTCACAATCGTCAACAAATAGATAATGGGTTTCATAAAATAACATTATTACATTACAGCTTCGATTAGCCGTAAACGTAATAATTATATCGTCATTCCCATCTGAATTGAGGTCTCTTAGCTCATATCTACTATATCCTGAGCTTACTAACAAGGTGTCTTTGATAGTATCGTTTTGAAGTATGTAAATAATAGATTCTTCATACTCTTTTTCATCAATGGTAATTGTGAAATTCCCTATATGAATGTATCTTTTGGTGTCATAATAAAGAGTATCATTTTCGTCTTGAATAGTTGATTTAGAAATAACGGTTTCGGATGATACTGTAGGTCGACATCCTATGAGTACAATTATTATAATTATTGGGATGATGTACTTCATTAAGTTGTTAAATTGAGTATATGATTACTGACTGCTTTACTTTAAATTTTCCTTAGTAACAATAAGAAAATATACTTGTATAATCATTAGAATAAAAATCAAAATATTGTATGTAGTGACGTATTTATCAATGAAATATAATTCATTGCAATTTTGGCTATCATAAATCATATATTTTTCATCAATACTCAAATCAACAAGAACCATGATTGAGTATAAAATCATTAAAATTGTAATTACTAGAATAAAATACCAAGTTGATTTTTTCAAAGTATAAAAATTTACTTTAACAAAAGTAAAAGAAAATCCAACATTTTTAGTGTCTTTTTGCGAAAAAAAGATGAAATTCGCCCCGTGATTTCAGATAAACTCATTGTGCAACATTTAGTGGCTTTTTGTAAGCAAAAAGGGATTAAAAACATTGTTTTTTCTCCAGGTTCTCGCAATGCTCCTTTAGTTATTTCATTTACTCAAGATTCCTTTTTTAATTGTAAAACAATCGTTGATGAACGCTCAGCTGCATTCATTGCGTTGGGAATGAGTATTGAATTAGATGAACCCGTTCTTATTTGTTGTACTTCAGGAAGTGCAGCACTCAACTATGCACCCGCTATTTCCGAAGCACATTACCAAAAGGTTCCGTTGTTTATTGTTACAGCAGATCGCCCTCAAAAATGGATTGATAATGGAGAAGGGCAATCCATACAACAGATTAATGTTTTTGCGAATTATTGTAAAAGCAGTTTTCATATCAACGATTTTGATACACCTTCACTCATTAATGAAACACTGAAGGAGGTAAACAAAGCTATTTTTTATGGTTTTAAAGGACCAGTTCATTTAAATTTAGCATTTGAAGAACCGTTGTATCAAGTAGTAGATACTAACACATTAGAAGAATCTAATTTTATTCAGTTACCTATCGAAACGGAAGAAAGGGTAACTTTTAGTAGTTATCTTTCAAAATGGCAATCTTACCAACGTATCATGATTATTTGTGGTCAATTAAAACCAAATAAATCTTTGTTATATGCCCTACAAAATTTGATGATTGACAAACGAATTGTAGTACTTACCGAAAATATTTCCAATCTTCAAGACGTTCAGTTTATTAATTCAATTGACCGAACACTAGAACGAATTCCAAGAGCGGTAAATTATCAACCTGAATTGGTCATTACGCTAGGAGATGCCATCGTTTCTAAAAAAATTAAAACTTTTTTAAGAGCAATTCCCAATTTAGAACATTGGATTGTGCAGGCTGAAGCCACTCGTGTAGATGTGTTTGGTTGTCTTAAAGAAGTTATTTCAACTAATGAATCAGCTTTTTTTAACTTTCTTTCGAATGATGGATTTTTAGCGACATTTCAAGAAGCTAATTTTCAAAATAGTTGGAGAAAAGAAGCTTATTTAGCAGATGATTTACATAATCGGTTTATTCAAAATGCTCCTTGGAGCGATTTGAAAGTGTTTGATATATTGCATCAAACTTTGCCACTTAATTTGAATTTACATTTATCAAATAGCAGTCCTATACGTTATTGGCAATTGTTTAATGCTGTTGAAAATGTAACGCATTTTAGTAATAGGGGAGTAAGTGGAATTGATGGTTCAACTTCAACTTCTTTAGGCGTTGCTTTAGCTTCATCAAAAATGAATCTTTTAATAACGGGTGACTTAAGTTTTGTCTACGATAGCAATGCTTTTTGGAACAAATATCCAAAAGGAAATCTTAAAGTTATTGTAATCAATAATGGTGGTGGAGGTATTTTTAGAATAATACCCGGACCGGGCGATAGTGCTGTGATGGATGATTTTTTTGAAGTGGGTAATGCCGCTTCCATCAAAGATTTATGTGCTGCTTATGGCTTGCACTATTACGCTGCTTCATCTGAAACTGAGCTTGAAACTGCTCTAGATTGTTTTTATTTGCCTGATGATCAAGCGTATGTTTTAGAAATTTTCACTCCTAATAAAATTAACCCAGTCGTGCTAAACGATTATTTCAATTATATAAAAAACAATTAGTTTAAAATAAGATAATTATGAGAAATTGGACAACAATCAAACAATACAAAGATATTAAGTTTGAGTTTTTTGAAGGCATTGCCAAAATTACCATCAATAGACCGGAAGTATACAATGCATTTCGCCCAGAAACCAATATAGAAATGCTCGATGCTATGGATATTGCTCGTGAAGATAATAAAATCGGGGTAGTGGTGTTAACAGGCATTGGAGACAAAGCATTTTGTAGCGGTGGTGATCAAAATGTAAAAGGAGTTGGTGGCTACGTAGGACAAGATGGTGTTCCTAGATTGAACGTATTAGATTTACACAAAAAAATTAGATCCCTGCCTAAGCCTGTTATAGCTATGGTTAATGGTTATGCTATTGGTGGTGGTCACGTATTACACGTTGTGTGTGATTTAACCATAGCTTCCGAAAATGCTAAGTTTGGACAAACAGGTCCTAAAGTGGGAAGTTTTGATGGAGGATTTGGTTCTTCCTACTTAGCTCGCCACGTTGGACAAAAGAAAGCTCGTGAAATTTGGTTTTTGTGCGAACAATATACTGCAAAAGAAGCAGAACAAATGGGTATGGTAAACAAAGTGGTTCCGTTGGCAGAATTAGAAAACGAAACAGTTAGATGGTGCCAAACCATTATGAAAAGAAGTCCATTAGCTATCCGAATGATTAAACGTTGTTTGAATGCTGAATTAGATGGCCAACATGGTTTAATGGAAATGGCTGGAGATGCTACTTTAATGTATTATTTGATGGAAGAAGCTCAAGAAGGAAAACATGCCTTTTTGGAAAAAAGAGAGCCTAATTTTCAGAAATATCCTAAATTTCCATAATCAACAATTATTAAATGAATTTTAAGCTCAACGGACAAGAGTACATTCAGATGAATGATTTACTCAAAGTTTTGGCATTGGTCGGAACAGGTGGTGAAGCAAAAATGCGCATTTTAGACGGAGAAGCACAACTCAATGGAAAAGTTGAATTGGCTATACGTAAGAAAATCAGAGTGGGTGATGTGGTCAGTTTTGGTGGCGAAAAAATTACGGTTGAACAATAATTTTTTTGCACATTACAGATCCATCCTCTTTTGTTATTTGTACAATAAAAATTCCCTTTTTTAGATTATCGCAAGGAATTTCAATTGTTTCTTGATTTATTTGAATGGGAGGAGTAACCACTCTTCCCATTATATCTAAAATCATAATTTCCCTTATTAGGTTATCTGTGTTTTTAATGTAAAAATGATTGCTAGCGGGATTAGGAAATAGGGAAATGGTCTGTTCCTCATTTTCTATAACGGATACTGGAGCTTCAAATTGATTTATTCCGATAAAATTTCGTCCTTCAAAAGCAAATCCATACATGTTGTAGTGATTTACCGTAATATAATCTTCTATAAATTGTGTCGGTCTCATAACTACAGAAAAACGTTCTCCTGCAAACAAACGCAAGGTATCTGTTTGAAATGGAGTAGGGATGGTTCTTCCGTCAGACATATAGGCGGTTACATTACTTCCAGTTGGAAAAATATATTCAACCATAGTGTAGGAAATATTCGCTAAGCGAAGCAATATTGAATCACCCGCTTCTGCCTCAATTATCGTTGAGTTGTTATCAAAAAGTTGAGTTCCCGACTTCCCATTAACCATAAAATAATCGGGGTCATACAGGTGAAAGGGACCCGGACTGGTCATGTTTAAGTTCCAATAGGTATACATGTCAGAAGCTAAAAATTGGTATTTTTTATTGTAACCCGGTCCTCCGTTGTATAAATATAAAGAATCATTAGCGTTTACGGTTATCATTCCGTACATACCCAACGCTAAGTGAAAAGTAGAATTTACGTGACAATGATACAAGAAATTACCAGGATGAGTAGCTTTAAATTTATAATCGTAATATCCTCCTGGCATTATATCAATGGAAGTATGTCCTACACCATCATTTAATTGGTCAACATCTAATCCATGCAAATGTATGGTATGATCTTCGGGCGAATCATTAAAAAAGTGAAGTGTAACACTATCATCTTGATTAAACTCTAAGAGTGGTGCAGGAAATTCAGATTTATAAGGGCCACCAGGTTCAAAAATACCATATCCCCAATAAGGTATTTGATTAAACGATTCATCTAAAAATACCCCACTCATTTTAGCGACTAAATTCACCACTTTCATTTGTCCCTTTACCATTGAATGCGAAGCAACAAATAGAATTATCAAAATGACTAAATTAAGTAACTTTTTCATTCCATTATATGTATTTTGGTCATCATACCTCCAGGGTAGGCATTGGTGGTTACTGTTACTAGATTGTGGTCGTGAACGGGATACATGCCTGGTTTATCAGGAACCAATTGTAAGGTTATCAGTTCATCAATCAATACAGGGAAAGTGTCTTTGCTCCAACCTATATACTGGGAGTATTTTTTGGCATTCAGTATAGTTACATGATAACCGTGAAAATGCAGTGTATGATGCATTTTACCTGAATTGTACACGCTGATAATTATTGTATCTCCAACCATTTCCTCTATTGCTCCATCCATATCAGTGGTTGTGGCGGGATAGGTTAAATTATTTATAGTAAAAAGTTGTGGACGGTATGTTGAATTCGGACTAGTCACAAGACCATTTGCCAATTCCAAAGACAAAGACTCTTCTTGATCGAATAAGTTCCAAAAATAATTTTTATGCTGTGTATAACCTACTTGGATGATGCCTGAAGCACCTAATTGTTTTCCATAAGGCACTTTTGAATAATACGCAAAACTTCCTGCTTGACTAAATTTCACTGTGAAAGAAACCGTATTTCCAGCATTGATATAATTGTTTTGGGTAATCAATCCATCAATAGTAAAGGTGTGTTCTATGGTGTCATTGTTTATAACAGTAATGAGAAGCGTATCATTTAAATTAATAGCATAATTAGGGTTTTTTAATTCAAAAGTTGGCGAAGTATTAAATGCACAAAAGACAGGATTATAGGCTCCTACAGTTACTACACTTTTATTTATAAATAATGTGTCAGGAATAATGACGGCCCAAGTAACAAATTGTACCTGAAATAAGACACAAAATAAAAAGATGCATTTTAGTTTCATTCTGTAAAATTACACATTTCATTTTCAAAAACTAAAAAAATATCAATAATTGCAGATGATAGATGATCGATTTTGAGGTTGATTTTAATATGTAAAATATTAAGTTTACTTTTGTTACTATATCCAATAGTCGTTTATGTTAAGTCAAACAAAAAAAGCACTAATTGTTCAAGGAGGTGGTTTTCGAACGGCTTTTAGTGCAGGTGTATTGGATGTATTTATTCAAAATAACTACAATCCATTTGACTTGTATATTGGTGTTTCGGGAGGTGCCATAGCCGCATCCTATTATGTTTCAAACCAACCGTTTTTATGTTTTGATGCGATGAAGCATTTATGTGTGAAAGAACCGTTTATTAAATTCTCACGCGTACTTAAGTCTCAACCCATTATGAATGTGGATGTTTTTTATGACATATCAAATAAACATATGCCTTTTGATTTTGACAAAGCCTTGGAAAATCTTAACAACAAACAAATGGCTATTGTAATGACAGATATGAAAACAGGTAAACCGTATTATCATCATCCAACCAAGGAGAATTGGCAAGATGCTGTAATTGCTTCGTGTTCATTACCTTTCGTTTCCAAAGGAAAACATATGCTCGAAGGCAGAGAATATATGGACGGTGATTGGAGTGATCCACTGCCAGTATTGTGGGCTTTGGAGCAAGGTGCCACTGAAATTACCTTGTTGATGACCTTACCCAATGATGTTAAAAAAAACCAAGGTTGGGTGGATCGGATAGGAGAAATTTATCATCGAAAAAGTCCTTTAAAGAAGGCATTTGCCGAAAATCACAAAAATTATAATCAAGCTATTGAATTTATTCATTCTACCGAACACGCCATAAAAATTCACCGCATATCACCTAGTAAAAAACTTAAATCTCAAGTTTATAGTGATTCCATTCCCTTGATTACACATGATTATCAATATGGTAAACAAGTGGGAGAAGAGTTTTTAAAAAGTCAAATTAATTGAAGACTCTTGCTATAAAATTGGATTTGCACCTATTAAAATGATGTTTAAATAAAGTGTTTTATGTTTTTTTTTTAAATGTAATTTGTTTGGTTTTTTTGCAATTTGAACATAAAATTCGTAAATTAAAGGTAATTAGAAATTGGTTTTTTTGCCAAATAGTAATCCACTAAATTATTTTCTTGCTAGAAAAAGAACATACCTTATTTTTTCAAGTAGGCTTTTTCACCACTAAAAAAAGTTATGAAAAAAATGAGAAATTATCAGTCCGTTTTTATCCTTAGCATATTAAAAGAAAAAACGAGCTAACATGACCTAAACCAAATCTTTGTTAGTCGCAAGCAAAGCATAAAAATGAAGATAATTTGAGATAGAAAACATTGACCATTCGATTTATGTTATTGACCTATAATTATAGTAGAGTTACCATTTTTTTATGCAAATAGAACGTAATATTAATTCTATTTGCAACTAATATTAACAAGAACAAAAAAAAACACTATGTATTCAAAATTAATTTTAGGAATTTCTTTTTTCACATTCATCTCATGTGGAGGAAAAGAGACAACTTCAGATGCTACAACTAAAGGTACCGATTCAACAACTTCGACTGCAATAGTTGAAGAAGACAATTTTATAGACCCGTCCAATTTCGATTTTTCAACTCCTGTAGATGCAGAAAAAATGTACAATTCATTAATGTTCTTTTACGATAATGAAATTCAGTTTTTAGTTTATCCATACAATAATAAAATTTTAGCGTACACCACTCAATCTTATTCAGGTCCTAATAATGAAGATTTATCATTACATTTTACATTAAAAGGAGGGGTTGATAAGGATTTACCAGCCAATACCCCAGTTGTAGTAAAAGGGAAAATTAGTTCTACTAATTATAATTGTGTCATCATTACTGATGCTGTGGTAGTATCAGAGGGTATCGCAGACCCTGTAGCAACATTTGACATCAACAAACATTTAGAAACTAATATTTATAATCCTCGACATATTTATAATTTTATTACACAATGGGATAATAAAGAAGTTACTATATCTGGGCTTTATGAAGGTTACACACATTCCGGTTCAGAAAATATTGGTTTTGAAAATAGAGTTGATGTAGGTCCAGATTTTAATAAAGTAATAGGCTGTAATTTTGTCGAAGACCCACAAGTAGGTGATAAATTGTCTTCAGGAGTTGATGCGGTAACTATAAAAGGTACATTCTCACATGTATTAAAATACGGAAAACCATACATCGAAAACTCTATATTAATTAAATAAATAGGTCGACAAATTTAAATTCAAAAACATCATTTTATTACTTTAAATAAAATGGTGTTTTTTTTTTGATTAAAGCTTTTGAGATATTCTAAGAAGTAGTTAGTTTTAAAAAATAACCTGAATGGTTTAAATTATTGTTGGTTTTGAAAGGATAATAAATTGACTCGAAGATAGTCAAAGTGCTATAAGTTGTCAAATCTGATTTTCGATTTTGTTAGGAATATTCATTAGCAAATTATCTTCAAAAATACAAAAACAAAAAGATTTCACGGCATCTTAAATATCTTTTTACAAAACTATTTTATTACGAATTATCTACAAACAGTCAATAATAAATGCAAAAAGATCTCTATAAAAAATTATAAAGACCTTTTTGTTGGTGTATTGGCATTACCGCTACCTTTCAAAATTCAGTAATTATTTACAAAAACCAAAAATTTAATTTGATTAAAACAAAAAGAACTACTTCTATTGAAAAAAGTAGCTCTTTAGGGTTGAATTTTGGCATTGCCGCATTTCGAATTGTAAAAACAAAGTTTGAAACCTCGTTTACGATTTATATATAACTTTATTGAGTGAGAATGTCACGATAGCTATCGGGAGTGGGAGTGAAAAAAAAGAGTGGTGTCATCGCTTTCGCTATCACACTCACTCTGTTTTTGTACCGAAGGTGGGAATCGAACCCACACAGTTTCCTACACGAGTTTGAGTCGTGCGCGTCTACCAATTCCGCCACTTCGGCAAAGTGTAAACTACAAAAATTGAATAAAAAAGTAGGAACTTCATTTAGTTCAAATCAATTTTTGAGACGGCAAAAGTAGTATTAATTTTTAATATGCAAAAAATAATAGGCTAAATCTTTTTTAGTTCTACGAATTAAATGTAATTTCGCAGCCCCAATACGAATAATAAATGGCAACAAAGGTTAAAATATTCTCCTGTTCGGCATCTCAAGAGTTAGCTACTAAAATTGCTAAATCTTATGGTCAAGAGCTTGGAAAAGTAGAATTACAGAAGTTTTCTGATGGGGAATTCACCACTTCTTTCAACGAATCAGTTAGAGGATGTGATGTGTTTATCATTCAATCTACGTTTCCACCAGCTGATAATTTATTTGAGTTATTGTTGATGATTGATGCCGCAAAAAGAGCTTCAGCGAGAAAAATCATTGCGGTTATTCCTTATTTTGGTTGGGCACGTCAAGATCGTAAAGATCAACCACGTGTAGCTATTGGAGCAAAAGTTGTGGCTAATATGTTGATGGCATCTGGTTTTGATCGTTTAATGACAATGGACTTGCATGCCGACCAAATTCAAGGATTTTTTGAAGTTCCTGTTGACCATTTATTTGCAAGCAGTTTGTTTGCTCCTTATCTGAAAAGTTTGAATATCAATCCTGATGAATTGGTTATTGCTGCACCAGATGCAGGTGGGTCTAAAAGAGCAAATGCGTATGCCAAATATTTAAATGTAGATTTAGCTTTGTGTTATAAACAACGCAAAAAGGCTAACGAAATATCTGACATGACCGTAATTGGTGATGTTAAAAATAAACACGTAGTAATCATAGATGATATGGTAGATACAGCAGGAACATTAACGAAGTCTGCTGAGTTGTTTATTCAACATGGTGCCTTGAGTGTTAGAGCAATCTGCACACATGCTGTGCTTTCGGGTCCAGCTTATGAACGAATTGAAAACTCCGTGTTGACAGAGTTAATTGTCACCGACACACTTCCCTTAAAGAAAGAGTCATCCAAAATTAGAGTTTTGACAGTTGCAGACATGTTTGCAGATGTCATGAAAAAAGCCATTAGTTTAGAGTCGATTAGTGAACACTTTGTTTTTGCTAATCAATAAAATATAAGTACAGTTTTAAAATAAATATATAAATAAATCAAAAATGAAAAAAGTATCGTTGAGCGGTTCGCTTAGATCGAACGTAGGGAAAAAAGATGCTGCTGACCTTAGAAGAGAGGGAAGAGTGCCTTGTGTAAATTATGGAACGGGAAAACAAACTCATTTCCACATCTCTAAATTAGATGGTGAAAGAATGGTTAATACCCCACATGTTTATATGGTTGAATTAGATGTTGAAGGACAAAAGTCTAAAGCTATTATTCAAGAAGTACAACACCACCCAGTTAGTGGTCATATTTTGCACATTGACTTTTTAGAGGTTGTTGCGAATGAGCCTATTAAAGTGAAATTACCTATCCGTTTAACAGGATTTGCTGTTGGTGTAAGAAGTGGAGGTAAATTACGTCAAAACTTTAGAAAAGTTGCCGTTATGGGTATGGAAAACGATTTGCCAGAAGCAATTGAGATAGATATTACACCTTTGAAAATTGGTGCTAAAACCAGAATTTCTGATTTAGCAATTAATGGTCTTAAATTTTTAGATCCAGCTTCTGCCGTAGTAGTAGCCGTTCAAATGGCAAGAGGTGCTAAAGCCACTTCTGACGAAGAAGAAGGATAGTTTAGTTTCTCAAATTATAAACTCAATTAATTGATGTATGAAGTATCTCATCATCGGGTTAGGAAATCCAGGTGAAAAATACAACAACACTCGTCATAATATTGGATTCAAAACATTGGACGCCTTAGCTAAGGCGTCCAATGTTGTTTTTGAACCTAACAAATTGGCGGATATGTGTGAAGTAAAATTCAAAGGACGAACCTTAATACTAATAAAGCCTACAACTTTTATGAATCTAAGTGGCAAGGCTGTAAATTATTGGATGCAAAAAGAAAAGATTGAAGTAGATAATATATTGGTAATAACAGATGATCTTTCTTTACCAGTTGGAAAGTTGAGAATTAAGCCAAGAGGCTCAGATGGTGGGCATAATGGACTAAAGGATATACAAAGTGTTTTGAATTCAGATGTTTATCCTAGACTTCGATTTGGTATTGGAAGCGATTTTCAACGAGGGCAACAAGTTGATTATGTTTTAGGTGAATGGACACCAAACGAGCAAGTTATTTTACCAAAAAGGATTGACTTAGCCGTTGAAAGTATTTTATCTTTTGCTGCTATCGGCTTGGATAGAACTATGAATTTATTTAATAATAAATAAGGTTTAAATTATGTTCGGAAACAACGGAAATATGCAAGAAATGATGGCTAAATTGCAAGAAATGCAAGGAGCTGTTGAGAAATCTAAAGAACGATTAAATGCCATTTTTGTTAAAGGAGAAACTTCTGATGGGAGTATTCGATTCATTATGGACGGAAATCGAAAGTTACAAGAAATTACTATTAAAGACCCTTCAATTTTAACACCTCAAAACGCTCAAAAAATAGAAGAATCATTATTGGAAGCTTTTAACAAGGCTCTCGAAAATGCAAATAATGTCAATGAAGGTGAAATGAAAAATACAGCATTTGGAATGTTTCCAGGAATGGGGCTGTAACTACATTTTACTTAATCTCGAGTTATCGAGTAAAAACAAATTCGTTTTCTGAGGATAATTCGTTATTAAAGTGATATCCATCACTATCAAAAGCTTTAAGATGTTCATCTTCTTCGATATTGTTTTGGATTATAAATCGTGCCATCATCCCTCTGGCTTTTTTTGCAAATGTCATTACCGCTTTATATTCTCCATTTTTTCCTTCCTTAAAATGACAGTTGATAACGCGGTGTTTAAACTTAGATAATTGAAGAGCTTTACTATATTCATTAGAGGCAACGTTTACCAGAATTTCATTTGATAGCATTTCATCTTCTAAATGCTTTCTTAGTTTATCCCCCCAAAAAGTATATAGCGAATTCGTTTTTGAAGTGAATTTATAACTTGTACTCATTTCCAATCGGTAGGGCAATATCAAATCACTAGGCTTTAATATTCCATATAATCCACTCAATATGCGTAATTTGTTCTGAGCAACTTCAATTTCTTTTTCACTTAATGTGTTAGCATCCAATCCTCTATATGCCTCTCCAGTGAAAACAAATAAACTATACCCAACTTCTGTCTCTGAAAAAGGATAATTCCATTTTTGAAAGCGATCATAGTTCAATTCAGCAATTGGCATACTGACATCCATCAATTCCTTGATTGCTTTTGGCTTAAGTTTTTTTAAAGATTTAATTAGCGTTTCAGAATCTTTTATAAAATGTGGTTCCGAGGAGTAGTTTAATTCTTTTGCTTTTTCAAAATCCAACGACTTAGCTGGGGATAAGATTACTTTCATACTATTTAATTTTGTCCAAAGGAATAACAGATGTGTCGCTCAAATTGTTCTAGAAAGTTAATTTAAAACTTTGAAAGTTACCGTAAATTTGGGGCCTTGATCAGTCATCGCTATTTCTATTTCTCCGTTTATTTGTTCTGTCAATGATTTTACTAATTCAAATCCCATGGTTTCAGAATTTTCCCAATTTGAGACAATATCAAATCCTTTTCCATTATCACCAATTGTTAAGGTCACCTTCCCTAATATGGACTGATGCATATATAAATAGATAGTAGGATTCTCGACATCCGTAAAGGCATACTTAATGCTATTGGTAACTATTTCGTTTATAATTAGCGCCAAAGGTGTAAGTTGATCAATGGTAATATTACATTTGCTAACTGAAAAATCAAGAGCTATTTCTTTTTTTGTTTCATAGGAAGAAATTATTTCTTGAACCAATTCTAACAAATATTCATCAATCGAAATTCTGGATAAATCAGTTGTTTGATAGAGTTTTTCGTGAATTTTTGCCATTGCATTAATCCTATTCTCACTCTTTTTAAATAATTCTATAGCTTCTTCATTAGAAGTAAAATGCTTTTGCAATCTAAATAAACTGATGATAATTTGTAAATTATTTTTTACTCTATGATGAATTTCTTGCAACATAATCGTTTTATCTTCATCTTGTTTTTTTATCTCGGCTGTTCGTTGTTCCACCAATTCTTTTAAATGAATTTGATGCTTTTTTAAGGATTTTGATCTGTATTCAGTAAAATAATACAATAAACTGATTATTCCTATTAAACTCAAAAACATAAACCATCCCGTTTTGTAGAAAGGAGGATCTGGTTTATTAATTCGAATAGATATTTGAGCTACCGAACTAAAATCGTTGCCATATTCTTTCACTTTGAATATATAATTGCCGGGAGGAATGTTGGAATAAACGGCATACCTTGTAGAAGTAGGTGGATTCCATTCAGAATCGAAACCTTCAAGAAAGTAGGTGTATTGTGTTTCTTTTGATTTTTTATAATTCAATGCAACAAATCCAAACGTTAAATGGTTTTCATTGTGATTGAGAATTAATTTATCAGGAACATTGAACCAATTTTTGCTACTTATTTTACCCAATGTTTCAAGATTCATGGGTTTTAAAAATAATTTAACGTCTGTAATGAAAACGGGTAAATTAACAATGGGTTTGGAATCTAGCCAAGGGGAATATTTAATTAAACCACCAACGGTTGTGAAATAAACTTCACCTTCAGCGTTTTCAAAAACACCTTTACTGTTACATTCTATACCTGTAAATCCATCGGTATATCCATAATGTTGAATTTTAACAATTTCACTTTTATTGTCTAATGTAATTTTGTCTAAACCATAATTAGTGCCTACCCATAAAAATCCATTTTTATCACTGTGAATCAAGTAAACCAAAGAGGATGTTAAGCCATCTTTTTCAGTGTATGAGGTAAATATGTCTTCTTTTAATCGAGCAATACTTTTATCTGTACCTACCCATATTTGCCCGTTTTTATCTTTCGTCATCGAACCAATAAATGTATTGTTCAATCCTTCAACAATCCATTTATATTGACCTTTTACTTTTTTGTAAAGTCCTGCATTGGTTCCCAAAATGAGTTGACCTTTTTCATCAAATTCCATGGAATGGATATCCTTAGCTTCTATTTCTAAAATAGGTTCAATACCCAATTTAACCGTATATTTCCAGACTCCAGAGCCAATGGTTCCAATATAAAGGGTTCCTTGTTTATCTGTGGCTAATGATTTTATGTAAAGCTCATCTGAGCCGGGTATTTTTAATAATTGACCATTATTACCCATTTTGAATAATCCTTTGTTAGAACCAATATAAAGGTCATTATTTATATAAGCAAAAGCTCGAATTTTTCCAGCACTTAATCCATTTTTATCATTAAATACAGTTACACTTTTTCCATTAAATTTAAATAGACCTTCACTGTTGTTTCCCACCCAAATGGTGCCATTGGGTTCTTCAAAAATTGGGAAATTATCCGATTTTTGTAATTCAGGAAATCCATTAAAGTAACTGAATGGAGATTTAATGATTTTTATAACTCCTTCACCATGTGTGCCTAACCAGATATTTGATTGATTATCGAAACAAATACTTTGTATATCACTAGCAGGCAAACCATTCTCTTCTTTTATGAAGGAAGTTCTCTCACCTTCAAATTTTATAATACCAAATTCAGATGCAGCCCAAATCACTTGGGATGATTCTACTTTAATATCTCTGATAGCTGGTTCAATTTGTTCTTTGTTTTCCCAAATGGGGAATGAATAGTTTTCTATTATTTTTCCGTCTTTACTACACTTTATAACTCCATTTTTCCTTGTTCCCAACCAAATGTTCCCTAAATCGTCTTCGACACTGCACAATAACTCCGCATCATATTGAATACTAGAAATTTGTGATTTTTTTGTAACATCAATTTTTAATAATTTATTATTATATGTTACATATAAAAAATTCCCTTTAGATGATAAATTGACGCCTCCTATAAAAGGGGGTAAAATATCCGTCTCTATATAAATTAATTCATCATTTTTTATGTAAGCCAATTTGTTGCTGGCCACCCAAACAGTGCCATAATCGTCCTGCTCCAAAGAAAAAACTGGGTTTACCTCATCAATACTTGCTAAAGTTGAAATGTTCCTACCTGAAATCTTCGAAATACCACCCCAAGTAGATGAACAATAAATGAATCCATTTTTATCTTCAGCAATATCCGTAACAATATTGCCAATTAAACCTTCATTTTCTGTGAAATTAATAAACGATGCTCCATCGAAAATAGAAAGACCTCCTCCAGCAGTTGCCAACCATAAAAATCCTCTAGAATCGCTATATACTTTATTTACTTGTGATTGTTTTAATCCTTCCTTTAGAGATATTTGCTCAAAACTGTAATTTTGACCCAAGATTTCGAAACCAATTGAACCTTGCAGAACAATGAGCAAAAAACCTATAATTATGTTTTTTTGTAATGTCAATTTAGTTTAAATGTATGTAATGGTAAAGATAATTGAAAATGTTCGTTTAAAACTTGTAAGTCTGAAATATTTTATACTTATCGAATAAAACAGTTTTTACTAATTAATAATGCCAATTATTATTGAGAAAGTCATTTTTTAAATGGATTGGATAAAATTCAAATCAATTTTTTATTACTTTTGATTTGAACCAAAATTGTATTGATGGGTATTATGGCTCAAAATTCCAAATTATGAAAAGTTTGTTTTCAGTTCTTACACTGACTATTATGGGCCTTTCCTGTTATGCACAGGTTAATTCGCCTCAGAGTAACAGTGAAAAAAATAGCTCTGTAGCTCCTCTGGAAGACGCTTCTGTACAACCCGCGGCTCAAATGACGCTCAAAAACTTTATTTCAACACGCAATAATTATGTAAATAAAAATGACAAGACCATCAGTAGAGATAGCCAGCAAAAATTAGATGCTATAGTTGAGTCATTGGAAGAAGAAAATGTCAATAGCTACGAATACAATTATGCAAAATATTTAAACGAAAATAGAAGTATCAGTGCATTTAAATACCTTCAAAAAGCGTCAGAAATTTATCCAAATAATGAACTGTTAAATAAAGATTTCATACACCACTACGAATTAACAAATGATATCGCCAAAAGAAATGCCTATTGCAAAAAGTTATATGAAACAAACACTCTTGAAGAGGGGTTGATTGAATATAATTATAATGTGTTGATGTCAGTACCCAAAAACGGAATATTGTTTACATATGGCAGTGATGATACGTATCCTTTATTCGTACTTCAAGCCATTAAAAAAGTGAGGACAGATGTTCTTGTATTGAGTATTGATATGCTTTCGGAAGAAACCTATCGAAAAAATAAATCAACTTTTTATGGATTGAAAATACAGTGGGTTGATAATGTGGTTTCAACTGCCGAATGGATTATAAAAAATAATACGTCCAAAACAATTTGCTTGGGTCATACCGTAAGTCCAAAATTATTGCAAACTTTTAAATCAAACTTATACCTTACTGGCTTGACTTATCAATATGCAACAAACCCTATCGAAAACATCCCTGTTTTGGTAAAAAATTATGAAACATTTAAGTTAGATCAACTTAAAAAAACAGCCAACTACTCTAATCTTGCCAAACTTAACGGAAATTATATTTTACCGTTAATTACCTTAATGGAAAATTATAAAAATACGGGAAAGACAGATGAAGCAACACAATTAAGGACATTAATTTTAAAAGTAGCTAAACAGCAGGGAACCGAGTTTGAAAATAAAATTAGTGCTTATTTAACTTCCATCAATTTGTGAAAGTAGATTTAAGTGAATGAAAATTATAGAAAATAAACATAAATCTCTAACTGACGAACTTTTGATGGTTGAAGTAATCAAGGGTAATAGCTTAGCTTATGCCGAAATTTACGATAGGTATTGCAAAGCTATGGTCAATTATTTCTATAAAATGCTCTGGCAAGATAGAGATAAAGCAGAAGATTTTATGCAAGAATTATTTACTAAAATATATCATAAACCCGAATTGTTTAACCCCGAAAAGTCTTTTAAAACTTGGATTTATACCATTGCAAATAATATGTGTAAAAATGAATATAGAAAACAAGAAATTCGCAAAGGGACATCAAATAATCTCAATGAGAATATTTTGGTAGCTTCTAGCGATCCCTCTCCTGACCAAAGACACGATTCTTCAATTTTTAATCAAAAATTAAAAGAAGAATTAGACCAAATGAGTGAAAGTCATCGCACAACATTTATTTTAAGATTCAAGCACGATTTGAGTTTAAAAGAAATAGCGGAAATTACCAATACCAATGAAGGAACTATTAAGTCCCGAATTTTTTATGCGCTAAAAAAATTGAGCGAAAACCTTAAAGAATTCAGACCAGTTGGTGCTTCCCTTTTATTTTTAATATTTAATAAGCTTTTTTAATTTTAAACGTTTTAACTTATGGACAATACTATAGAAAATATCGATTTAGTTATTCTGAATAAAGAATATCACGAATTGACCAAAGATGAAAAAGTTGCGGTAGGAGAGTTTATTGCTGATGAACAAGAATACAACGATTTTAAATTGATGCTAACAGCGGTTAAAGCACAACTAATAGATGAAAAAGAAATCATTCCTAATCCAGAAATTAAATCTAAATTAATTGCCGATTTTGAAAAACATATTCCAACGGCTCATTTAAATTCTTCAAAAATGGGCCTGGTTTATTTCTTCCCAAAGGAAAAAGGCTTTTTTAATAAACCTGGAGTTCAAATTTTAATGGCTGCAGCAGGAATTGCTTTGTTAATAGGATTTACATTCACACTTAGTTTTGATAATTCACAAAAGACATTGGCCCAATTGGATGAACAAAAAACCGAAGAACCTTCAACTAAAACAATCGATCAAGCCTCACCTCAAGAAGAGGTTAATAAGGCAGTTGCTGAACAAAACTCGAACAAAGTATTGGATGAAAATGAACTTCAACCAGCTAGTGTGAGCAGTGATAATGAAAAAATGAAAGAAATTCATCCGGGAGAAACAGTTGCTTCAGGCAGTTCAAGAATGGATGATTATTTTGAAAGTGAAAAAAGTATTGGGTTATCGGAATCGTTAAGTTCAACTTCAAATTCGGATGGGATTGTTGAAGAAAAGAAAGCCGAATCGGCTAATGATTTTACATTTTCCAAAACTAATGGTCTCACCACCACCACTTCTGCTAGTGCACCTGTTACTGATGTTGTTAGAAATGCTTCCGTTACAAGCACAGCGAATGAAAGACCGGGTAATTTAGCAAAGGATAAAGCCAACGTAACGCCTAAAAAAACTAAATCATTAGCTGAAAACGCTGAATTGATTTCTTATTTTTATACAGCAATGTAATACTTTATTTTGAAAGAGGGTGGATGTTAATTTCCCCAAATTAATATTGTCTATAAAAGGTATCTTCTGCAGGTGCTTTACCAAAACGTTTTGATAGTGTAAATTGATTCGCAGTGCCAGAAATGTGGTATTTTGTGAGAGCATAACTGAAGTTAATATTTTTTATTTTCATTCCCACACCAAAAGAAAATCCCGTCATTCCAGATTTAATTTCCATTTTTAACTGTTGACGTTGGTGGTGATTATAGGCAAAACGAATATGAAAATTTTCGGTAAGTAATAATTCACCCGCAAAAATAAGGTGACTCATTAATTTTTTTCCAAACCAAGGTGGTTTATTTTCAATTGTTTCACCTGTTAATGGATCTCTAGAATATCTATTGGCCTCATCATAATAAATCAAATTCCATTTTTGAATGTTTTCATAGGCCAAAGAAAAACGAAAAGGAGCATGTGCCAGTTTTTTACTTACTTGAGCTACCATATCAAAAGGAAGGCTTTCTCTGTTTTGAGTAGTGTAACTTTTTAATTGTATGCCAATGTTTCGTATTAAGAATCCAAAACCAAATTGAGATGCTTTTTTATAATAATTAGCTCCAAAATCAAATGCAAATCCATAAGATTGATAAGCTTCATAAAAACTACCCAATAATTTTAACTGTCCACCTACTGACCATAACGAATCCATAGGTCTTCCGTATCCGATCTTTAAAGCTAAGTCACTTGCATTAAATGTATTTCCGTCTCTTTCTCCGTCAACATTGGCGTATTCAAATTTGCCATAGTTTGCATAAAGCATACTAGCGTTAAATGTCCCAATATTTGAAAAATGTTTTGTGTAGGAGGTAAAACCATATTTTGAGTTGGCAAAATAATCCGAAAAATTAAGATTTACCAAGCCGTGCATACTTCGATTCAGTAAAGCTGGATTTTCTTGACCTAACGTAGCATCATTATCGCGAACGGTTAGGAGGTAACCTCCTAAGGCTTCAACACGGGCAGATTGAGTAAAATTTAGAAATTGAAATGTATGATTGCCCCCAATTTGGGCATTTATTGAACTCCAAATTAGGATAGAAATAATAGCAAATAATACTTTCATAATTTCGTAACGAAGGAAGACTTTAAATATTGTATAGGTAAAATTATCAATAAATTTTTACTAGAAGACCGATTTATAGAATCTAAAAATGATTGAACATTAACACAATTATCGGATACTTCTAAAATTCAATTGATTAATCCTTAATTCTAGCAAATTTTAAGGCTTTAAGCATTATATCTGGAAGTGGTTTGTGTGCAGGACGTTTGGCAACGTTTAAATTGATACCTAATTTTTCAATAATGGGAACTTTATACACTTCTATAAGTTCTATCCAAGTACCATCCTTGTCTTCAATATAGGTGCAGTGTACTTTTGTACTATCGCCCATGCTCAAAACATTTTTAGTGTCGCAAGTAAAGCCAAAACCCTTCGATTCAAGCACTTTGCCGAGCTCATTCATTCCTCTAACGTCAAATCCGAGATGTACAAATCCTACGTCTGCCCAAATTCTATTTTGAAAAATTTTTATTCTTTGACGCTCTGATTGTTCCTCTACTAGTTCAATGTAGGAAGTTCCAGCAAGTTTTGAAAATCCTCCTCCAGATGGTTTTGATTGACAAAGGAGAACTCTTCTAAATTTAGTTGTTCCGCCTTTTATCGTTTTCCAATCTTCAAAAGTACTCGTGACGTCATAAACAATTTTATCATAACCCAAAATAGAACTGTATAATTCCATTGATTTTTCAATATTAGTTACCCCAATACTGCATCCTGCGGTTCCTCCAGTTTTATAATTTGATTTCGTAAACCAAGGACCATTGTCGGGTATGATTTGAAACAAATTTCCGTCTAAATCATATACATAAAAAGTTTCCCAACCATTAGGCATTTTTGTAAGTTCACTTGCTAAATGAGCCCCTTCTTTCTTGAAAAAATCAAAAGCACCTTTAACATTGTCAGATTTTACAAATCCAATATAAATTCCCAAGTCTCCGAGTTGTAAATCAAAAGTTGAAGGAGAAGCTGTAAATGAAGTAGGACAAACAACTTCCATAGCGCATCCTCCTTTGAGGTTAAGTACCATAGCAGCACGCTTAGTAATGGTCTTATTGTTGGTGTAGATATCCATTAAAGGAGCCGGAGCTTCAGCATTAAAGAAAGGAATGTCCATCCCGAAAAATTTTCGATACCATTTCCAAGCATCTGCATGTTTTGAAACTCCAACGCCTAAATGTTGAATACCATGAATTGTGTACATATCAGTAATTTTGATGGATTAACTAATTTCTTAATTTATATAAAGTAAATTTTCTTCCTTAAAGATGTGACTGTTAACTTTATATAACTTATGTAACTGAAAAGTAGGTTGCTTCGGTGACTGATTCCGATAGCTATCGGAAGGTCGAAGTCAGCCTGTCGAAGTGACTTATTTTAGACGCTCAGCATACATTCCTTTCTCGATGTCAACACGAATCTTATCTCCAATTTCAATAAATAAAGGAACACGAATTTCAGCCCCTGTATCTATCGTTGCGTGTTTCATAGAGTTAGTAGCGGTATCACCTTTTATTCCTGGCTCTGTGTAGGTAACTACCGTGTCAAGAAACTGAGGTAATTCAACCACCACTGGAGCTTCTTCTTCAGCATGAAAAAGAATGGTAACATTAAATCCTTCTTTTAAGAACAAAGGTTTATCGATCATTGTGCTTGGAATGTAAACTTGTTCAAAAGTTTCATTATTCATAAACACAAATTGATCTCCTTCTTGATACAAATATTGGTGAGGGCGATTTTCGATTCTTATAATATCAATTTTATGGCCTGCTGAAAATGTATTCTCTACCACTCGTCCTGTTTCTATGTTTCTCAATTTTGTGCGCACAAAAGCAGGTCCCTTGCCTGGTTTTACGTGTTGAAATTCAACAACTTGTACTAATTTTCCGTTGTGGTTCAAACACAATCCGTTTCTGATTTCTGCTGTAGTTGCCATCGTTTTGAAGTATAATAAGAATTAATTAAATCGTAAATAAGACTGCAAATATAAAAACAATTAACAAATCTAAAACAAGTTGAGGACCTAAAGGATTGAAAAATACGCGCTTTTTTTGTTTTTTTATGCCGGAAAGTAAGAGTGCATAACAGATTGATAGGCTGTTTAATATAATATTGACAACATAAAACAAGATATTAAAAGTGATTTGATGAGAAAAAATGATTAAAAAATAGTAAAGTTGGGATTTTAATTAAGTAATTTGTAGTAATAATTTGTTTTACCCCTAATTAACAAGCTATGAAAATTATTGTTTTTTTGTTTTCATTTATTTTATGTTTTTCTAATCGTGGTGTTTTTGCTCAGTTGCTAGAAGTGAAAATACCTAATACCATTGATAAAACCATGTCGGCATTTAGAGCAGATGAGCAAGTACTTAATGCATCCATCAGTTTTTATGTTTACGATATTGATAATAAAATAATGGTTTCTGAATATCAACCAAAAGCAAGTTTGTCATCAGCTTCTACCATGAAATTGGTTACAACGGCCTCTGCTCTTGAAATATTGGGATCGTATCATAAATTTGAAACTAAAATCCAATATGATGGCAGGTTCGATTCAATAACAGGTGTTTTGCATGGGAATATTTACATAAAAGGCGGGGGTGATCCTACCTTGGGAAGTCGATATTACACGAACGATACGGTAGATATCATGAAAAATTGGGTGCAAGCTATTCAAGCTATAGGCATTAAGGAGGTTAGGGGGAGAGTAATAGGTGATGCTACCTTTTTTTCTGATGAATTTGTTCCGTCTAATTGGAGTTGGGGTGATTTGGGAGCTGATTATGGAGCTGGTGTTTCAGGACTCTCTATTTATGATAACATTCAAAAAGTGTGGTTTAATGGTGGTTTAAATTTTGACGATACAACAGAGATTACGTGCTATGAACCTTACACGCCCGACTTAACTTTTGATAACAGAGTAAGAACGGGTCAGGTAACTGGGGATGAGGTATATATGTATGGTGCGCCTTACGATTCATATCGAATTATTAAAGGTAGAGTTCCAAAAATGGCAAAGGACCTTAAGGTTACAGTAAGTATGCATGAGCCTGATTATGTGGCTTCTTATGAATTTCAACATAAATTGATCCAAGCGGGAATAGTGTTTAAAGAAAGACCCACAACGTTAAGAAGGTTAAAAAGGGAAGGAATTTCTGTTCCATCAGTTAGGGTTGATGTTTTCAGTGTTTATTCTCCTGCTGTAAGTAGTATTGTTTATTGGACTAATTTAATTAGTAACAATCTTTTTGCAGAACATCTTTTGAAACACATCGGATTAACCAAATCTAAAGATGCTAGTGTATATTCCTCAACCGCAGCAATTGATAAATTTTGGCGTTCTAAAGGAGTTGATATGTCTGGGTTTTATATGAATGATGGCAGTGGATTATCTCGTGCTAATGCATTTTCAGCAAAACACATTGTCGAAATGTTGGTTTATATGCGAACTAAAAGTAAGTATTGGGGTTCTTTTGAATCTTCATTACCATCAGCGGGAAAAACGGGCACGTTAAAAAATATTGGAAAAGGTACAAAACTGGTGGGTAATTTAAAAGCAAAAACAGGAACGATGACAAGGGTTAAAAGTTTTGCTGGATATGTAAAAAGTGCTTCTGGAAAAAAATTAGCTTTTGCATTTACAGTTAATAATTTCAATTGTACCACCGAAGAAATGGGAAAGAAAATGGAGAAAGTGCTTATTTCCCTTGGTGAGTACAATCAATAATTGAGTATATGAATCCACAATGGTTTGAATCGGGTAGCTTCATTTCACAATTGGATGTTAATGTAATTAAAATTCCTTTAATTCGATAATCTTTTCAGTGTGTATTTTTGAGGAATTATTATTTTAAAGTTGAAACAATCAAAATTTCATATTTCAAAATTAGAAGATTTAAATTCTGTTGCTGAATTAATTATTTCGCTCATTCCAACTAATAAAATCTTTTTAATGCATGGTCAAATGGGAGCGGGAAAAACAACGCTAGTCAATGTTATTTGCTCACTTTTGAATACGGTTGAACAACCTTCAAGCCCAACTTTCGGTATCGTAAACACCTATAATACCTTAAAAAATGGAGAGGTTTATCATTTCGATTTTTATAGAATAAAAGGAGAACAAGAAGCGGTAGAAAGCGGATTAGATGAACTTATTTACAGTGGTAAAATTTGTTTTATAGAATGGAGTGAAAAAATTGCGAAACTTTTGCCAAATAATTTCGTAAGTGTGCATATTGAAATGGTAAATGAAAAAGAGCGAATAATTACTGTGGAATATTGAAATTTATCTAAAAATGTTTAACTTGAAACCAACACCAACACTATGAGTTCATCTGGAGATGCATTAAAATCTTTGGCGCGAGAAGCGGCACTTTTACCTAAAGAAGAAATGCTCGAGATTGGGCGTAAAAAATCAAGTTTATATATTGGTATCCCAAGGGAAACAGAGTTTCAAGAGCATCGAGTAGCATTGGTTCCAGAAGCAGTTAGTTTGTTAATTGCAAATGGACATCGAGTTATTGTTGAATCGAATGCTGGCTTAGATGCCTTTTTTACAGATAGAGATTACAGTGAAGCAGGAGCAGAAATAGCTTATTCTCCTGATAAAGTTTATGAGGCCGATATTATTTTAAAAGTTACCCCACCGTCTTCACGTGAAATAGAATTGTTGAAACACAAACAAACGTTGTTTTCGGCACTTCAGTTAACGGTTCAACCTGAAAATACTTTGCGTGAATTGATTAAAAAGAAAGTTACCGCCATCGCTTGGGATTATGTTCAAGACGAATATGGTGGCTACCCCATTGTTCGATCCATGGGCGAAATTGCTGGTCATGCTTCCATTTTAATTGCTGCCGAGTTAATGAGTAACGTTAATAAAGGGAAGGGATTGTTAATGGGTGGTATTGCAGGAATTACACCTGCGGAAGTGGTGATTATTGGTGCAGGTACAGTGGGACAATTTGCTGCTCGAAATGCTATAGCAATGGGCGCATCAGTAAAGGTTTTTGATAATTCTGTAGCAAAATTAAGAAGATTACAAAATGAGTTAGGACAACGGATTTTTACATCAGTAATTCAACCAAAAGTTTTGGCAAAAAATTTAAGAAGAGCTGATGTTGCCATTGGTGCTTTAAGAGCTCCACACGGACGCACACCTTGCGTAGTTACCAAAGAAATGGTTGAAAACATGAAGGATGGTTCGGTAATCGTAGATGTAAGTATAGATCAAGGTGGTTGTTTCGAAACTTCTCGTGTTACCACGCACGAACATCCTACTTTTATAACTGAGGGAGTAACTCATTATTGTGTACCGAACGTGGCATCACGCTATTCGCGCACAGCATCCTATGCCTTAAGCAACATTTTTGCACCTATGGTTTTGGAAATTGCTGATGGTGGCGGGTGCGAAAAATTAATCCGAACCCATTTAGGTTTCCGACATGGAGTTTACATTTATAACGGCACGCTGACATCTTCTTATTTAGGCGAAACTTATCGATTACCTTATAAAGATTTAGATTTATTGATAACGGCATTTTAGGAGTTAGTCAAACCCTCTCTATCTTTTGTCCTTAATAGTAGGTTTTTAAATAATTCACTTCAGTTTTTAAAAAAATAAATTAACTTTGCCCCCTCAATATGTGAGAAGAATTGTTTTGTTTCATTTTTTGAAAATGAAAACAAACAAAAGGGTGGATTTTTAGATTTGAATTATAAAAATTATATAATAATGTATTCTAAACTTGTAAAGAAAGAGGCAAAATTAGCAGTAATTGGATTGGGTTATGTGGGGTTACCAATAGCTCTAGAATTTGCTAAAAAAATTAAAGTGATTGGTTTTGACATCAATCAAAAAAGAGTGGATATGATGCGTAACAACATCGATCCAAGTAATGAATTAGTGGCTTCAGATTTTGAAGGGTGTGATATTTATTTCACAGCTGATCTAGATGAATTAAGAAGTGCCAACTTTTTTGTTGTAGCAGTTCCAACTCCAATTGATGAGAGTAAAGAACCAGATATTAGTCCATTAATTGGTGCTAGTACAACAGTAGGGAAAGTACTTAAGAAAGGAGATTATGTGGTTTACGAATCTACTGTTTATCCGGGCTGTACTGAGGAAGATTGTATTCCTGTTTTAGAAAAGTTCAGTGGGTTAAAATGGAAAGAAGATTTTAATGTGGGTTATTCACCTGAAAGAATTAATCCAGGGGATAAAGTTCATACCTTGGCAAGTATTGTTAAAGTAGCTTCTGGCGACACACCTGAGTCGGCTGATAATATTGCCAAGACCTATGAATTAGTGGTTAAAGCGGGTGTTCATAGAGCATCAAGCATTAAAGTAGCCGAAGCGGCAAAAATTATTGAAAATACACAGCGAGATGTAAATATTGCTTTGATTAATGAGTTGTCTATCATTTTCAACAAAATGGGAATTAACACATTTGAAGTATTGGAAGCAGCTGGAACGAAATGGAATTTCTTGAAATTTTCACCAGGGTTAGTAGGCGGACATTGTATTGGTGTTGACCCTTATTACTTAACCCATAAAGCTAAAACATTAGGTTATCACGCCAAAATCATCAATTCTGGTCGTTATGTGAATGATAGCATGGGATTTTATGTGGGTAAACAAACCGTTAAAAAAATCTTAGCAAAAGGTAAAAACATTATTGATTGTCGTATTTTAGTGATGGGGGCTACATTTAAAGAAGATGTTAGTGATATTCGAAATTCTCGAGTAATTGACGTAATTAAAGAAATTCAGTCTTTTTCTTGCAAAGTTGAATTGGTTGATCCACATGCTGATAAAGAGGAATATTTCCACGAATATGGTTTTGAGTTAGCTGATAAACCAACGGGTAAATACGATGCTGTAATTATTGCGGTTAATCACAAAGAATATTTAGGATTAGATGAAAATTATTTCAAGTCAATAACCAACGAAAACCCTATAATTGTTGATTTAAAAGGTATTTATCGTGGAAAAATAGGTAACCTTGATTACTGGAGTTTATAATACAATTTGGGTATGAAAAACATTCTCATCACTGGAGGAAGCGGATTTATTGGTTCTCATGTCGTTCGACTATTTGTGAATTCGTATCCAAATTACAACATAATTAATTTAGATAAATTAACCTATGCTGGCAATCCCGAAAATATTAAGGATGTTGAGTCAAAAAGCAATTACACGTTTGTACAAGGCGATATTGTAGATGATGATTTTTTAATAGAATTATTCAACAAGTATAATTTTGATGGGGTCATTCATTTAGCTGCTGAATCTCACGTAGATCGTTCTATTAGTAATCCTAAAGAGTTTTTGATGACCAACGTTATCGGAACATTGAATTTGCTCAATGCAGCTAAAAATGCTTGGAATGGAAATTTTGAAGACAAGTTGTTTTATCATATTTCTACTGATGAGGTATATGGTTCTTTAGGTGATGAAGGATTCTTTTATGAAGACACAGCTTATGATCCTCGTAGTCCTTATAGTGCATCCAAAGCAAGTTCTGATCATATTGTAAGAGCCTATTACCATACCTATCATTTGCCTATCAAAATATCCAATTGTAGTAACAATTATGGTTCACATCAATTTCCTGAAAAATTAATTCCTTTAATGATTCATAATATCAAAAACAATAAACCTTTGCCTGTTTATGGGGCAGGATTGAATGTTAGGGATTGGTTGTGGGTGGTTGATCATGCACGAGCAATTGATGTTATTTTTCACAAAGGAAAGATTGGAGAAACGTACAATATTGGAGGTCATAACGAATGGAAAAATATTGATTTAGTTCATCTATTGTGTGATACGATGGATAGTAAATTGGGAAATCCTCAAGGAACAGCACGAAATCTAATTACCTACGTTAAAGATAGAGCGGGACATGATTTACGCTATGCCATTGACGCTACCAAAATTAAAGACGAATTAGGTTGGGTACCTTCAGTAACTTTTGAAGAAGGCTTATCAAAAACAGTAGATTGGTATTTAGAAAACGAACAATGGCTAAATAATGTTACTTCTGGGGCATATAGAGATTATTATCAAAATCAATACGACAAAAGATAATTTTCATTTGGTATAGTTTTTTCTAGAAGGTAACTTTACAAAAAAATACAATTATATCGATGTCGCTAAAGAAGAAAATCAACATGAAGTATTCAATATTATTTTTAATCTTATTCTTTTCTTCAAGTGTAACTTTTTCTCAATCGGTACTTCGTATCACCTTATCAGGAACAGCTTCTTACAGTGTTGTTTTAGATGGAAATCAGCAACAAGCACTTAATAATCAAGTTTCATTTACCAACTTAAACAGTGGTAAATTACCCATTAAAATAATGGAACTATTGGATAATGGGATGACCAAAATTGTATATAATGGTATGGTTACCGTTCAGTTAAATACTGAAATAATCGCAATTTACCAACCTCAAGGTGTTTTTACCATTTTTAGTACGGTGAGTCTTAATCCTATTGTTAACGCAGAAACATCCACTGCTGCCCCTCACCCAATGGCGGCTGGTTCTTCAAATAACTTATGTATGAGTGAAACTTCCTTTCAAAAGTTATTTCAATCGGTAAATAGCGAGGTTTTTGATGATAAAAGAACAAAAATGATAGTTTCTTCGGTCACTAATACGGCCATTTCCACAGATCACGCTATTCAGTTGTTAAAACTTTTCACTTTTGATGATAAACGATTAAGCTGTGCGTTGGAGTTGGTTCCGTATATTTGTGATAAAGATAATTATTGGAAAGCAGGAGACACGTTTACTTTTTCATCCAATAAAAAGGCATTGTTAAACAAACTAGAAGAATAGTAGATCTACTTATTGTTTAACATGTAATTCGCGCTGTGGAGCAGGAATGTTGACATTATGTTCTCTAAATAATTTATCTATAGCAAAACGTATATCACTTTGTATTATTGGGCTTTCCCAAGTTTTATTAATCCAAAAATACAGTTGAAATTCGATTCCTCTTTCTCCAAAATCTTTAATAAAAATAGTTATTGGATGCCTTCTATCTACTTTGGGATGTTTAAGTGCGGCATCGTATAAAAGAGTTCTAACTTTTTCAGTGTCGCAACCATAAGAAACATTTACTTCAACTAAAAAACGTGTGCTTTTATCGCTCAAACTCCAATTGACAACATTCTCTTGTGTAAGTTTTGAATTGGGTACAATAATGATTTTGCCATCTAATGTTTTTACTTGAGAGGTTCTCAGGTTTATTTTTTCGATTTTACAAGCCTCATTATTCAGTTCTAGAATATCGTTGACCTTAATATTGCCCTCAGTGTATATAATAATTCCGCCAATTATATCCGTAAAAAACTCTCGTAAACCCAGACCCAAACCTACAAATAGAGCAGATGCTCCAATTAACAACCCTGTGATGTTACCAACAAGAATTTTTATCGCAATTACAATACCTATGGTATAGATAATATATCTTGAAAGTTGAATGAAGGTATAACGTTTTGTTTCGTCAATAGAATCTCGTTTTTTAAAATATTTATATAAAATTACTTTTACAATATTGATAATAATACGTGTAGTAAATAATACGATTAAAGCAGCAATAACTTGGCCTATGGATAGTTGATAGCCATTAATATCGTCATTAGATATTAATTGGTAATTTAATAAATTTGATAATGAAAAAGAAGGGTTGCCCATCCCTAAAATTAAGTACAGGAAAAGAGCTGTTATAAAGCCAAGTGCTTGAGTAATTAAACTTCCAAAAGTAAGTTCTCTTCCTTGGATTACTATACTTTTTCCTTCATTCAGCTTTCTAAATTTGTTGCGTATAATTTTTCTGCCTAACCAATAAAAAGCGAATGCAAACAGCATTAAGAGTAAATTACTCAGACGAAAGGTGTAGTCAAATCCAATATCAAATAAATCTATCATAGGGTAATTTATCGTGTTATTACAATGCCTAATTGTTCGGCAAAGTTATTTCGAGTAGTAAGTAAATGATGCAAAGTTGTTAGAATTTCCTCTAATTCTGAGTCTTTTAAGCTATTTTTTAAACTTTCTTGTTTATCAATTATTATGTTCTCCAAAACGCGCATTTTATAGGTGGCTACAGCCTTTTCAACACTTTCTTTGATTCGCATCCCTTCATTTCTTGGTGATATGCCGTGTTTGTTGAACCAATTTTCGCTTACACTATCTAATTGAGAAGAAATATCTACAACCAATCTGCTTAAAGTGGTATTGGTATGATTAATAAAATGTCGTTCATTTACAACTAAACCTTGTTGCAATCCTTCAAGAAATTCATCAAAAATAAGTTGATAGGATTCGTTAACACACTTCAAATCATCAGACACTAATTCTTCAATAATGTATTGTGAAACAGGGTATTGTGCTTCTATGGTTGCATTGTTGGCATCGGTTGCTTCTACGGTGATTAATTCAGAGCCAAATTGCACCATTATGCGAGCCAAGTCACGCTCCTGCCAGTCTAAGCTGTGTTTTCCTTTGTTATCGTTTGGTTTATTGTCAAATTGATTGTATGAACTGAGCTCTTGCTGTTCATGTGACAAATTTTGATCGTCATTTCGATGACCAAATTCTCCTGAGGGTTTGATTCCTTTTTTAAGTAGCTTATTTACTTCATTTAACAGGGTTTGTTCGGCCATTTCAAAAAGTTGACTGGTAGCTTGGATGTATACCGAACGGGTTATTTCATCCGGAATCAAAGAAATTGAATTAACAATATCTTTAATGGTGTCAGCTTTTTTTATTGGGTCATTAGCAGCGTCTTTTAATAAAATGTCGGACTTAAAATGTAAAAAATCTTGTTTGTGTCCATTTATATAGTCGAGTAATTCTTGATTACTCACCTTTCTTGAATAACTATCGGGGTCGTCACCATCGGGAAACAAGACCACTTTGACGCTAAGTCCTTGTGCTAAAATTAGATCAATACCTCTGAAAGACGCTTTAATTCCGGCTGCATCGCCATCATAAAGTATGGTAACATTTTTTGTGTATCTTTTTATCAATCCTATTTGACCATCGGTTAGAGAAGTTCCACTAGATGATACAACGTTTTCTAAACCAGATTGATGCATGCTGATTACATCGGTATATCCTTCTACTAAAAAGCATTCGTCTTGTTTACTAATGGCATTTTTTGACTGATATAGACCATATAAAATGGCACTTTTATTATAAATTTCACTTTCAGGTGAATTAAAGTATTTAGCAATTTTTTTATCTGCCTTAAGTGTTCTTCCACCAAACCCAAGAACTCTTCCCGTTATGTTTTGAATAGGAAAAATTACTCTACCTCTAAAAAAATCAAATTCCCCTTTTTCACCAGATTTGGTCAAACCTGTTTTTGATAAATAATCTAACTTATAGCCCTTTTCTAATGCTGCTTTAGTTAGTGCATCATTTCGATCGGGGGAATAGCCAAGTTCAAATTTGGTAATTGTAGCTTCGCTAAATCCTCGCTCTTTAAAATAACTTAAACCAATAGCTTTGCCCTCTTGGGTATTATGAAGTTCATTTACAAAAAAGTCTTTAGCAAATTGATTGACTAAAAAGAGACTTTCTTTTTCTCCTTGAGCTTCTATTTCTTGAACTGTACGTTCCTTTTCTTCGTATTCAATATTATACTTTTTTGCCAACCACTTGATGGCTTCCGAGAAAGTGAAGTGTTCGTGCTCCATCAAGAAGGTAACTACATTTCCGCCTTTGCCCGAAGAGAAGTCCTTAAAAATACCTTTCGATGGCGAAACCATGAAAGAGGGAGACTTTTCGTTGACAAATGGACTAAGACCTTTGTAGCTCGAACCCGATTTTTTGAGTTGCACAAATTCATTGATAACCTCAACTACACTAGCTGTGTCTAATACTTTGTCAACAATGTCTCTTGGAATCATAGTATGCAAAATTGCAAAAAAAAATGGAGTGTTTTTAATTTATTATTACTTATATTAATTCACAGTTGAATATACACAGCTGAAATTACTGAATTTAAATATAAATATTCCCACTTAACCCTAAGATTATGACTTGAATTTAAAAAAGAACCCCTCAATATACCTATAAAGAGGGGAGGTGGTACACACTACCTACTATTCACTCCTTTCGAGTAAGCTATTGAACATCCAATAGCTAACACGTTAATTAAAAGAGGAATAATTTCAATCGGTACATTTAGAGTTTGCCCAAACTTCGTAAGTTCTTTTTTAGTTTTCATTATTAGTGAAATTAGATGATTTTAAGTCGTCTAATTGTGTACACAAAAAAGATTAAGGGCAAATCTACAAAAATAAATTCAATTAAATAATCTTAGGGATAAGTGCTTAAATATTTGACAAATTATTAAAATGGTTGAGAAAAATTAATTAGTTATATTAACTTTGTTTTCGAAATAAAATTGAGTATTTGAATTTAACTATTGAAAACATACTTTTAGTTGGCTCGTTGCTATTATTCGTGAGTATAATAGTGGGTAAAACATCTTATAAATTTGGAGTTCCTACTTTAATTTTGTTTTTGACAATAGGCATGCTGTCTGGTTCTGACGGCATTGGAGGAATTCGTTTTGATGATCCTAAAATTGCTCAATTTATTGGTGTTGTAGCGCTTAATTTTATATTATTTTCAGGTGGTTTGGATACTAATTGGAAAACAGTAAAACCAATATTGAAAGAAGGTCTTATGCTATCAACTTTTGGGGTGTTATTCACGGCACTATCGCTCGGCACTTTTGTATATTATTTAACTGATTTTACAATTTATGAAAGTATGTTGCTGGGGTCAATTGTTTCCTCTACTGATGCAGCAGCCGTATTTTCGATATTGAGATCAAAAAGTTTGGCATTAAAAACAAATTTAAGACCCACCTTAGAGTTGGAAAGTGGTAGTAATGATCCAATGGCTTACGTCCTAACAATTGCTTTTTTGACCTTGGTTATAAATCAAGATCAAAGTGTGTGGTCTATAATTCCTTTTTTCTTGAAACAAATGATTTTAGGAGGGGTGTTAGGTTTTGCATTCGGAAAATTGAGCAAAGTGGTTATAAACAATATAAAATTAGATTTTGAAGGATTGTATCCCGTTTTGGTTATAGCATTAATGTTTATTACTTTTTCAGCTACCGATTTTATTGGAGGTAATGGTTTTTTGGCTATTTATGTTTGTGCAGTTTATTTAGGCAATCAGGATCTGATACATAAAAAAACTATTTTAAAAATGTATGATGGATTAGCTTGGTTAATGCAAATTGTTTTGTTTTTAACGTTGGGGCTTTTAGTGTTTCCATCACAAGTATATCCGGTTATTGGAGTGGGTCTTATAATATCTTTGTTTTTAATTTTTGTGGCACGTCCAATTGGTGTTTTTCTTAGTTTAATGTTTTTTAAAATGAAATTAAGGAGGCGATTTTATATTTCATGGGTCGGATTACGTGGTGCTGTGCCCATTGTATTTGCAACGTATCCTCTACTAGCTGGAATAGATAAAGCAAACATGATTTTTAATCTTGTATTTTTCATATCTGTAACTTCAATTATCATTCAAGGAACTACTTTAAGTATTGTAGCCAAATGGCTCAATGTAGCCCTTCCTGAAGAGGTAAAAATGATAAGTGAAATTGATAAATTCATGCTCGATTTACCTAAATCTACATTAAAGGAAATTGTAGTATTAGCTGATTACACTGCCGTAAATAAGCGAATTGTGGAGTTGAATTTCCCTCAATCAGCATTTATAGTTATGATAAAAAGAAAGGGAGTGTATTTGAGACCTGGTGGCTCTACTATTATTGAGGTTGATGATGTGCTTTCGATATTGGTAGATAATCAAAAGGATTTTGAAAAAGTTTTTGAATGTATAAATAAAGGTGTGGTAACTTTAGATTAATTTTGCACTGTGAAATCAAACATTAAAATAGTTGGAGTTTTTACGTTATCTATTATCTATTGCCTTGCAATAGGAGTTTTGTCGATTTCAATTAATCTACCAGATTTTAATCGGAAAACCAACACAAATCACCATAAGATTTTTTCAGATTTATCTTTAAATTCTATTAGTCATACATCCCATTCTCAAAGCTCGATAAGTAATATAAATGAGTTTAATTTAAGGGATTTTAAAAATCCAAATTTTGGAGGATGTTCAATTTTAAAATTGATTAATAATATATCTAATGTATCGTATTTTCAATACACCAGAATTTCGTATAACTTTCTTTTTCACAAAAGGAAATCAGATATATTTTATCCATTTCATTATTTTTGGTAATCCACCTATATTTTAACACGAATTACGACTTAAATTTTACATAATAAAATTCGATTTTATATTTGTCTAGTGGCTATTTTTTGTCTTATCTCATAGTAGATAAGTTTACATTTGGTGACAAAAATATACGCTCAATTAGTTAGGTGAATTTTAAGTAATTTCTAATGCCTATTTCGGGTTTTAAATTCGTTACTCTTATTTGAATATAAGAGGTAGTGTTTAGTTCGTGTAATTTACTTGATCTAAATAAAAATTAATTTTTTTAATAATAAATAAAAATGGAAACCGAATCTATTATAATTGGAATTTTGGCAATATTAATTTGCGCTTTACCTTTCATTACGCAGTACAGAGCACGAAGAAAAAGAGAAAAGAGTCTTTTTCTATCGTTACAAAAAATTTCAAATCAAAATGGTGGCAACATAACAGAGCACGAGTTTTGCGGTGATTTTGTTATAGGGTTTGATGAAAAAAGTAAATTTATATTTTTCTTTAAGTTTAAGAATGGTCAAGAAGTTTCTGAATTTGTAGACCTTTCTAAAGTTCAATTCTGTTTTGATGTAAAAAATAAAAATCAAATTATGGAGCAGATTTTTTTATGTTTCACTTTTAAAAATAAGAGTCAAGACGATACAAGGTTTGAATTGTATGATGCAGAAGTTAATTCACAATTAAGTGGAGAATTACAATTCGTTGATAAATGGATAAGTAAAATAAATGAAGCTGTAAGGAAAATTAATTAACTTTAATTTAAAGCTCTGTGGATTAATTCACAGAGCTTTTTTTATATATTTTATAAGGAATATCAGTCTTTTTATGAAATAGAATAGGATTTAAATAAAAAAAATAAAAAAACTTTTGCATTTCGTTTTGTGATTCCAAAAATTGATATATTTTTGCAGTCCCAAAATGAAAACAATGAATCGACAATAACAATTGTAGATTCGGATTAAAATAAACATTATGCCACAAAGAACATTTCAACCATCGAATAGAAAGAGAAGAAACAAACACGGTTTTAGATCCAGAATGGCTACTAAAAACGGTAGAAAAGTAATCAACGACAGAAGAAGAAGAGGTAGAAAGAGATTGAGTGTTTCAAGTACGCCTTTACACAAAAGATAATTGTTATATAATTTCAACTAATACCATAGTTGAATCTGATTTGAGCCTCGTTTATTTTATAGACGAGGCTTTTTTGTGGACTTATATCTCCTGTTTACAATAAAAAAAGAATACTATTTTTGAATCATCACTTTAGTGTAACAATCAGGTGCTTGTTTGAATAAATGAACGTACCTCAATTTATTTTTGTAAAATCAATATTTCTATTCTTCTATTTTTATCTCTACCCCAACGATAAGCATTGGGAGCAATAGGTTTTTCAGGTCCACAACCGGAAAAAGATAATCGATAACTAGCTATGCCTTGAATTATCAGGTAGTCATAAACTGATTTTGCTCGTTGGCTCGAGATTAAAATATTTTTCTCTTCCAAACCAGATATGTCCGTGTATCCAACAACCTCAATTACCATCTTTGGGTTTTCTTTTAGAATTGCTATTAATTCATCAATAGCCATTTTTGAGGAATCAGTTAAGGCGCTAGAGTTAGGCTCGAAAAGAACGGATTCCATTACAAAAAAGTCGCCTGGTTTTTTAGCTAAAATTGCTGTAACAGGTATAATTTCTTTTTTTTCAGGAGTTTCAACTATTGTTTCATCTACCAAACGATCAAGAGATTCTGCTTTTTTTGATAACACTTTAACTTCAATTCTTCTATTGGCATCTCTGCCGTCTTTTGCACTATTTGAATAGGCTGGTTTTGAAGAACCATAACCTTTAAAGGTTAATCTTGCTTGAGGAATTCCTTGTTGAATTAAATAGTCATGAATGAATTTTGCACGGTCAGTTGATAGTTGTTTGTTGGTGCTTTCATTTCCAGAGTTATCGGTATGACCACTTATTTCCATTACTAAATCGGGACTTTTTCTCATAGCATTTAGTAGATGATTTAAGGCTTTATTTTCGGAAGGATTAGAAATAGATGTTTTACCTGGTGCAAAAACTAAATTTTCTAATATCATAATGGTGCCCACAGGAATAGCTTCAGGGACAATTTCTAAATGCTCAATGGTAATGTGTAATTGTGAGCTGTCGATGATTGTTGGCATAGGGGGACAAATTCGTTCTCCAAGTTCGTTTTTTATCATTAAATCAGGATAAGGAACAAAATTGTTTATTTTATCTCTTATGGTATTATATCTTGGGCTATTATTGGCTCCATCTGTTCCTAGGTCCCAATAAGCTGAGGCCTCTAAGCTAGTGAAGCCACAAAATTGTCTTAAAATTAAAGCCGAAAGCAAACCAGAGGCATGCCAACCGTTCCAACAATGCAAATAAACAGGGCCTTTGGTACTATCTATAGCACTTTCATATACCAATTTTAAAGCTTGATAAATGTGCTTGTCATCAAAATAATCTAATTGTTGGTAATTGAATTGATTGGCCGTTTCATTTACGCAATTGCATTCAAAAGTAGTAGGAGCATTTTCATAATTTACTCGATAAAGGTATATTGCACTTGAAAAACCTTCTTGACATAAGTTTTTTATACCATCATTAGGTAAGGGGTTGTGATTGTGTCGTTTATCTTCTTTGTGGTAGTAGTTGTTAGCGCCTCCTCTGTAGGCTACACCATGCAAAATAGGTCTCATATTACGTGTCCCATAAAGCACATCGTTTCCATTACCCCAATTATCGGTAACTTTATGTAATAAATCTTTTTCGTTATAACGCTTTTTATAAAATTCAGAAGTAAGATGAAAACTAGGGTTATATATTTTATGTTCAAAATCGACTTCAGGGCACACCTCTTTGAAGTTCATTTTGGATAACTGCTCAGGTGTATAATTTGATTCTATAATAGAAGTGTCTCCTTTGGGATGTACTAAATTTTGTGCAGGTACCCAAAATGGAAAGATAAGCAGTATTGAAATTAGTATGAAGAATGTTGATTTTAGCATAGTGTAAAGTTATTACAATTAGCTTAAAATTCAAAAAGGTTACTTAAAGGTTTTCAACGGAAGTGTTTTTGAAAACACGCATTTTTTGACTTGAATGTAAGTCTAAAACCTTTTATTTATATGAGTTTAGAGTTTTCTTAAGCAGAGGAAACTAGGTCATCTTTTCTAGTTTTTTCATCCCAATTTTTAGGAAAAAATAACAAACAGCCGCTGATAAAAGGTCGGCAATAGGAAACGCGTACCAAATTCCATCAAACCCAAATAACAAGGGCAAAATCATAACCAAAGGGGTTAAAAAGAATAATTGCTTAGTTAAGGTTAAAAGTAAAGCTGGTTTTGCTTTTCCTATTGCTTGATAATAGCTAGCTCCTATAAGTTGAAATATCACCACAGGTGTTGCCAAAAATATAAGAAATATGGCGCGTGGCGCTTGTTCTAAAAGAATGGTTTCATCTGCCGAAGCAAATATTTTTGGTATCCAATCCGATCCAATTAAAAGAATTAGAGATAATATGGATGCAATAATAAATCCCCATAAAATAGCTTTTTTTACAGCCTCCCTAACCCTCGAAAATGAACGTGCACCGTAGTTGTAACCAGCTATAGGCACAAATCCTTGAGCAATACCTAACAAAGGAAAAAAGGCAAACATAGCTATTCGGTTAGGTATCCCGTAAATACTTATGGCAGTTTCTCCTCCTAATCCACTTTGATTTCCATAGTGGAATAAGCTTTGGTTCAAAATTATGGTCATCAAACTGATTGATCCTTGTCTGAATATACTAACCGACCCTAAAGAGATTATTTCTTTCACTAATTTGCTGTTAAGTTTAAAAAGTTTTAGGTTAACTTTTAACTCAGTTTTTCCGCTTAAATAATAATAAATCATATAGGCTCCAGAAGCAACATAAGAAATGGTTGTGGCCAAACCTGCTCCTTCCATTCCCCATTCAAAAATTACAATGAACAGGTAGTCGAGTATCATATTTAAAACAGAAGGTATAAGTAATACCATCATAGCAATTCTAGGCTTACCCTCAGCTCTAAGATTGTTATTAGCCATCATTGCTAAAGATAGAAAAGGTATTCCTAGTAGTGTAATGAAATAATAAGATTGTGAAAAGGGTAGGAGTTCACCTTTTGCTCCAAATAGCTGTAGAATTGGTTCTTGAAATACTAAACCGACAACAAAAAGTACAACAACTGAAATTAGCGTTAAGGAAATTTGATTATTGAAAGTAAGTTGAGCCCTTTCATTATCCTTTGCACCAAATGATCTCGAAACTATTGAGGAACCTCCAATTCCTATAGCCATTCCAACAGATGACATAAGAAAAGCTATTGGCATTACTATGGAAATAGCACCTATGGCTAGTTTTCCAATGTATTGTCCTACAAAAATGGTGTCAACAACCATATTTAATGACATGACCATAAAACCAATTGCAGCAGGAATGGATTGGGATGCTAGTAATGAACCTATACTTTTTGTGCCTAATTCAGCCGATTTTTGACTCATGTGGTTGGCTGTTTTTTACGTAATTCAATTACTGTAATTTCAGGCCATATACCAACTCTTCCTGTAAATCCTAAAAAACCAAAACCTCTATTAACATGTAAAAATTGATTTTCTTTTTCATACATACCCGCCCATTTTTCATATTTGTATTTAACAGGACTCCATTTTATTCCGGGTATTTCTATACCAAATTGCATTCCGTGAGTATGACCGCTTAATGTTAAATCAATCTTTCTTTGGTGAGGAACTACTTTTTCATCCCAATGTGTGGGATCATGAGAAAGTAATAATGTAAATGGTGCATCTAATTGATGAAGTGCTTTGTCTAAATCTCCATGCTGAGGAAAGGGCGGTAATCCCCAATTTTCAACACCAACAACGGCTATTCTTTCTTGATTCTTCTCAATAATTTTATGCTCGTTTAAAAGTAAATTGAAATTCATTTTTTTGTGCTGCTTTTTCAAATTTTCCAAATTGGCAGCCTTGTCGGCAGGTGATGGCCATTGAATGTAGTCACCATAGTCATGGTTGCCAAGGCAACTGTATATGCCATCATCAGCTTTCAACGTTTTAAACATTTCGATATAGGGTTCGATTTCTTCAGCTTTATTATTCACTAAATCACCTGTAAAAAAGAGAAGATTGGGTTGTTGTTCATTTATCATATCAATACCTCTTTTTACATCTTCTGGACTGTCGAATGAACCAGCGTGAATATCGCTGATTTGCACTATTCGGTAGCCGTCAAATGAATCGGGCAAATTGTCAAAATGAAGGGTGTGTTTTTTAACTTTAAAATTGTATTTACCATAAGTCATTCCGTAAATAAATGAAGCAAATGGAATGCTAGCTAGGGCCAAAGCAGATTGTGTTAAAAATTTTCGTCTTGATTCCAAACTGAATTCTGTCGGATTGGAACGCATGAGTACATTTAATTTGTTGGCTAAAAAGCTTATAAATCTTGAAATATCAACCATTAAAAATAGGAGAGCTAAAATAAGTTTGGTCACAATAATGGTAAATGTAAACCCTGTAATAAAATTTTGACCCCAGGTTCTGTTTGACGATGCTCCTGGGTTGTTTATTATTTGGTAGATTCCGTAGCTCATGGTCAAGAGTATAAAAATCAACGTAATCCAATAGATCCACATAACCAGTGGTTGATATTTACTATCTTTAAAAGCAATTTTTAAATTGAAATAAATATAAATTTCAGATACAACCAGTAAACCAACAATGATGCTTAAAATAATAATTCTGAAATTCATTTGAGTTCAATTATATAATTGTTCATAGATTTTCGCACCTTTTTCAGATGTTGATTTTTATCTTCTGCAGAGCGATAACCAATGGGTAAAGCCAAAATGGGGAATAAATTTTTGGACTCTAAATCTAAAATTTGAGAGTAAAGGTGGGGTTGGAAACCTTCCATTGGACAAGAATCGACTTTTTCTATAGCGCATGCAGTCATTAAATTACCCAAAACGATATAACCTTGTTTTGATATCCAATGAAGACGCTCTTCATGAGTTGAAAAATTAGTAATGAAATTTGATGCAGATTTAAAAAACCCATCTAAAGAAGATCGTTCAATTCCTCTTGTTTGCGCAATTAAATTCATTTGTTCATCCACTCGTTCAGGTGAAATGGAATATTCACCACAAATCAGTAGAAAATGGCTAGCATCTGTTACTTGAGTTTGATTGTAACTCGCTGATTTTAATTGCTCCCTTAACCCATTATCATTGACAATAATTATTTTTAGCAATTGCATTCCTAACGAACTAGCCGCTAAGTTTCCTGCTTTTAATATTCGATTTACAACTGCTAAATCCAATTTTTTTGATGAATCAAATTTTTTTGTGGCATATCGCCATTCCAAAGCTTCAAGATAATCCATGGGCACTACTATTCTTTTTTTAATCTTTTCTTAATTTGTCTAATAAATCAGATAATGTTTTAGCTTCATCATCAGTTAAATTTTTATATAACTTTTCGTTGATGGCTATTTGTAATTTCTTTTTGTCAATTAAATCTAGTGTATTCAATCCTTTTTCAGAAATTTTCACGTAAACTACTCTTCGATCGTTGTCGCATCTTTTACGCTCCAAATGACCGCTTTCCAATAATTTATCAGCTAAACGAGTGGTATTAGGTGATTTTTCAATCATTCTATTTTTTACTTCAGTCATTGCTAAAAAGTCTTTCGCTCCTCTTAAAATGCGCAAAATGTTATATTGTTGCGCACTAATGTCGTATTCATTTAAATAGGCTTGATGACTGTTTTTATACCAATTGGCGGTGTACATCACGTTCACAATTGCCCTTACATGATTGTTCTCAAATTTACTTTTTATAGCCTCGTCAATGGATTGCATACTCATTCTATTTTACGTTTTTTCTCTAGCTAAGCAAAGTTAACTATTGTTTTACATGTAAAATATTGTTTTTGTAATTATTTTTTTTTCAAAGCATTAAAATTTGGCATTGTAGTTGTTAATTTTTTGTTAATGGAAACATCGATTATCAAAAAAGCAACGCTACTATTTTTGTCAATGTGGTTACTCACATTGGCTTGTACGACTTATGTTTTTGGGCAAACAAATTATACTTTTGTTCAATATCAACACACCAAGTTGGAAGATAATATCAATACAACTGAATCACAGTGTGTTGGTTTGCAATTTTTGAATGAGCCGTTAAACTTTGACTACAAAAGGGTTGGACTAGTTGAGGTTACTTCCTACATAGGCATGTCAGAAGAGCTATTAATTGACTACTTAAAAAGAGAAGCTCTTAAAATTAATGCTAATTATATTATAAATGTTGAACGAATTATCGTAAATCGTAAATATGGTACAGGTGAAAATACCCTATATCATACGGTGCCACAGTATAAAGGAATTGCCGTTTTTACAACTGACGAACGTGTAGTTGATGTATGTTGCACCGATATGGGTTTTTTAAATCGAGCTAACGAGCACGAGAAAGCCAATATTGAACAACATCAAAAACATGTAAATAATGTTAACGAAATACGGGCGGGAGGTCTTTTTGTATTAATTATTGGTTTAATCGGTTTTTTTGTTTTATTAAATTCAATGGATACCGATCCATAATTCCAAAGCCTTTTGGTAAGCGGGCATTCTGTAAACACAATTGTAATTAATCAATTCAGAAGGTGTTATCCAAATCATTTCTTCAAATTCATCATCTTGAGGTGTCCAATTGTAGGAGGGGTTATGTTTCACTACAAAAACAGTCATTTCTTGTCCGCAATAAATTTTTGAATAGGGCTTGTAATCTGGATATGGGTAAGAAATGGTTTCCGTTAATTTATCTAAAATATCCTCTTCATTAATTTTCACTCCCAATTCTTCATACAATTCTCTAATTAAACAATCTCTCGGTGTCTCTCCTTCGTCAATACCTCCTTGTGGAAATTTATAGCCTTCATCTCTAGGCGATGAACCTATTAAAAAAGCACCGTCTTCTCGAGTGATTATGGCCATTACAGCTTGTCTATAAGGTTTAGAATTCATCGGATTTTAAGTATCAATTAACAATTCAAGTTGTATACAAGAGCTATAATTATTGTTTTGCTTTATTATTAGTAAGTAGATTTACCAAAAATACTCAAATCAATTTAATTGACTATGGAAATTAATTGGAAAATCATTTTTCATCAACTTAAAGAACCGTTTAAGATTTCTCATGGAACTTATCTGCAACGAAAAGCTTTAATACTATCCATCGAAAAAGACGGATGTATTGGGTATGGAGAATGCACCGAAATTGATTATTACGATATCAATTTAGAGGAATTTGTTATTGTTTTGGAGCAGTTGATACCCGTTTTTAAAGCTATAGAGTTAAAGCATCCTTTTGAGTTTTTTGATTTCTTATACTCTTTAAAACTGCACCCATTTTTGCAAGCTGCTATTGATTGTGCTTATTGGGATTTATATGGGAAAATTAACAACAAGTCATTCGCACAATTAAATAATTTTCCAATTGAGTTCATTTCACAATCATCCCTAACAATGAGTATCGATAAGATTGAAATAGTAGCAGAACAGATACGAAATTCAAAATGGGACTACATAAAAGTAAAAGTAAATTCTTGGAACAATGAATTAAGAGACATGTTACTTTCTACGGGTAAGAAAATAAGTGTTGATTCCAATGGTAGTTTTACATTAGAGCAATGTAAGGCTATTGAAAATGATCCCTGGTCTTCTCATTTTTTATATTTTGAGCAACCTATGCCTAAGGGACAAACCAACTTTTCACAATTGAAAAGGGAAAGGTATGCCAATTGGACCGCTGATGAGGATGTCCAGAAGCTAGAGGATTTAGAAAATTTAATATCACATTACACAACTGTAAACATCAAAGTGATGAAATGTGGTGGATTAACCCCCTCATTAGCCATAATTAATAAGGCAAAAGAAATGGGTTTTAAAATTATGATTGGGTGTATGACCGAGTCAACCGTGGGAATTTCTGCTGGAATTGCATTGGCTCATCTAGCTGATTTTTTAGATTTAGACGGTGCAAACTTAATTGCTAATGATATTGCAAGTGGTTCACAAATATTAGAAGGCATTGTTCAACAATCTCCATCACCAGGACTCGGAATAGTGTTAACTAATATTGATGAATAATTTCAAGGTAACATTTTAGTTTTTAATAATCGAACCAATCCTCTAATCCATAATTATAATTGTTGTAATTATTTCTATCCAAATAATCATTATCTCGATTCTCATCTATCAACTCTTTTTTTAATTCATCATATTGGGTCAAATCCTTTTTAGAAATATTGAGTTCATTGGTTAAACTCAACATATTAAAGTCACCTTCTTTATCAGAAAAGGGTTGTATCATGATCACCGCAATATACCATGTTTTTTTGTTGTCTTCATTTTTAAGATATTTATAATAGTAGGTAGTATATTTTCTTGTTCTAATGCTATCTTCAAAAACACTAATTTTAACTACAGAATCTATTTTTTCTTTTGAATATGAATTGATGTTTTGTTTAATAGAGGATTCGATATGAGCAACTTCAATATCAAAATTATCAGGTAAATAATCCAAACGTTTGAAGTCCCTCAATAAGTAAAAATTGTTGTAATTATCGTTTTCATATAACGCTTTTTTTAATAGACCATCGTCTATTTTTACCCCTTTATTTACTAAAAACCATACATAATTGTCACAAACCAATCGTTTTGTTGAATTTGCAACTAGGTCGAATATTTCACTTACTTTGGGGTCTTTTTTGTGAGGATACAATAAATTTAAATATTCATATAGATAATTGGCTTCGTAGTCTTCTTCGTAATCTTCATAATTAGAGGGATTGTGATCTATTTCTGCCGAAAGTCTTCGGAATTCTACTTTTGCTTCTTTTATAAGGTAGGGTAAATAGGAAGCATAAATGTTTTTGTCAATATTCGTGCTGTCTACCATTTCAGAAAGTAACATTATCCAACAATGTTTGTATTCTTCATATTCAGTAAGCTCTAATATCTCCGGAAACAAATGTTTTCCAAGTTCTATGCTATCATAAATATAATTTGTAAAATCTCCGGGATAAACATTACTTCCAATTGGAGGGAGTTTTAATAAAAGCTCTTTTGCAGCTAGGGTAGCCTCTTTTGTTTTCATCAAAAACAAGTTGGTCAACACTTGAGATTGCAAAGAACTACTATCAGGCTCACTGAAATAAAGTTTTTTTAGATTTGCTATAGCATCAGGTGATTTATCCAAATACAAATAGTCATTAAGAAATAATTTATAATCCTTTTTGTCCTCTGATGTAGCTAATGGAGGGGAGTTTTCATTTAATTTTTTATAAATGGCATAGGCTTGATCTTCTCCAAAAACGCTATAAAAACTTCCCACTTTTTTATTGGCCGTTTCGAAAACCATAGTATCGGTACTCATGATATCCGACAAAAACTTTTCGCTGGTTTGTTTAAAATAGGAATCTTGCGATAAACTGTCAAAAAGAGGTTTGAAATTTGAAATAAAGGTAGTTGTATACTCACTTATTCCATGGTTCTTATCATAAGATGCTTTTATAACGTGAGCACTTCTATTTTGAAATATAATATGAACGTGATAACCTCTCGATGTAAGGGTGTCTGATAAAACGTAGGTTGCTTTGTAATTATTCCCTTCCCAAGCAAATGTTTTTGAATCTACGATTAAATCTTTACCTAAAGTCATTTCATTATCCACGTCTTTTTCATAGTCGGCTTTGTCCTTTTCATCTACATTGGCATAAATGGATTTTCTTCTATATTCAACTTCAATCCATTCGGTAGTATTAGGAGGAGAAAGGATAGTAGTTCTTGAAAATTGTTCACCATTTATTTTTTTCTTTTTGTTAAAGGATTTGGCAAAATAATTAACGAGGTTTCCAAAATCAGAATCTTTAGTTTCCCAAGGTGTTTTAGAAGAAAAGAAAAGTGTTGAATCTACATAATCATAATAGTTGGAATGTTTAGGGTTTTTCAGTTCAATTTCGTTGTGAAAACGAGTTGATTTTTCCTCATTTTTAGTTATCGAGTAAAAAACCATACAACCTAAATCGTTCAAGCTGAAGGTGCACGAGTGCAAACGGTTGTCCTTTAAAGGGTATACAACTTTTAGACTTCTTTTTTTTGCGTCATAGTTCCATTTTTCAGTGGATTTTTCTAAATTGAAATCTTGTCTAAACCCATCCTCAATTTTAGTAAGTTCATAATAATCTTCATCCAAAAAACCGGGTTCAGTTATCGGAATTCGGTAAGTTATGAAATGATCTTTTTCATTGTCTTGATTTAATACAAAAACGTTTTTGTCCAATTTTCCTTCTTTATTAAGAGAGTAGGTTATTTGTCTTCCTTTTGTGGTATAACTAAATGAATGGTCAGGACTCATGTAGGTATACCATTTTTTATCTTCTGATTTCTTAATTTGTAAAGAACTGAAAAATTCATCTCCTGCACCCAACTTAACCTTTTGTCCCGATCCACCCAACCGAGCCACAATTACTTCATCCTCTAAGAAAAAAAGTTGAGCTCGGTTAATGTCGCCACGTCTAGTTTTGCTCATTATGTCAAGTCCAATTATTCCGTTAAGAGTGATGCTTTTTTTACTTATTATTTCTCCAGGAATAGTCTCATATAAAACATTTTCGATAGTAGCTTTTAAACCTTCTGGAGTTTGGTTATTGAAAGAATTATAGGCCATAACACGTGTTACAATGAATGTCAAACCATTGGCAATATCCATCGTGATGTATCTTGAAGAATTCTTATCATACGACATTGGATAGACATGATAAGGGGAAGAAAAGGATACTTGACCATCTGAAGAAGTAAATGGTTTTGATGTTCTCTTCACAATTATTTGGTCAATTTTTTCTTTTTGTTTGGCATTTCTTTTCCCCATTTCAATGGGTTTAACTGTATATCCCTTTGCTCGCAATAATTCAATAACTCCTTTTTCTCCAGGTAAATGTGCCGCTCCCATTGCTGCAAAGATTGATTTTTGCTTAAGTAAAGTATCCAGTCCCCTCACAAAGTTATCGTTGCGTTCGTATAGGATATGTTTTAAAAAGGAAGCAGATGCTACTTTTTTATTTAATGTATCCAATGCATCCAAATCACCATTTCTATAAGACTCTTCTAATTTTCTATTGATTTCAATTCTATCTTCGTAAGACAGTTTTTCTTCATAAACCTTTTCTTCATTTCTTGCACTTTCGTAGGATTTCATTTGGGCATCCATAGATTCTTTAAAAGTTTCTAAGCCCAAAGTCTCTTTATTCAATTTTTTTGCGGATTGATAAATATACATATCTAACCAAGTATTTTCTTCGAAATTACCCGTTGGGTCATTAAACCTAAATAGCAATTCATTCATTGCGCTCATACTTTCTTTAAAAATAGATTGCACTTGAATTTTAGTATTGGTTTCCAATTTAAATTGACCTTTATATTGATTCCAAGAATCGCTTCTTCCATAGCCATAAGGATTATTCATCTTTACTGCTGAATTAATAAAATCTCCCCCTAAAATTTCGTGAAACCAAAGTTCGGGTTCTAATTCAAGAGCTACTCGATCAACTTTAGATAAAGCATCAAAAAAAGGAGTTCCAATATTAAAAGCATTTTTGCTGCTTACGTGCATGGTTCCAAAAAGGTAGGATGGTTTTTGAAGACCGTTGCCACTAATTTCCCATAATAAGCTAGGATACTTTTGATCGTCTTGAGCCCAATTTGATATCGTATTAATAATTATTAGTATAAAAAGTAAGATGAAAGAAGTTGATTTCAATGATGTCATATTTGGCTGATATAATATTTATTGTGTGCTAAATTACTTTAAAAAGTTAAATTAATTACAATCGAGAATAAAAATACTTTTTGGTAGAATGTGATTGACGTATACTAATTTGTTGTTAAGGTGTTGAAAATATATCTTCGTAAAAAATGAAAAGCCCGTTTCTGTTATAGAAACGGGCTTTGCTTAAAAAAGATAAAATAGGAAATTATTCTTTAACCAATTTATAGGTTTTTTCAACAATACCAGCATGTAATTTTACAAAGTACACTCCTGAGGCATAACTTTCTACATTCAAATCTAATTTAAGGTTGTTCTCTGTTAAATTCCATGTTTGAATAATCTGTCCCATCATATTTGTAATTTCAACAGTGGCATTGGCTTCTGAAGTAAACGCGCATAAAGAAACGAGGTCTTTAGCCGGATTAGGCGTCAAGTGAATATAATTTGAAGCGAAATTTTCATCAACTGTTGCAAATTGAACTTGTTTGCATCCTCCAATAGTATCAATTAAAATTGCTTGATAATCATTATTGACGAAATGTACAATTTCAGAAATACAAACTTCAGTTCCAGTTAGTGCTGAATAATAAACTCTTAGGAAGGGTTCTGGGTTTGTGTTTTTTTGTAAATAATTGTTGTTAAGAGTTGAAATTCCAATTATTTTTCCTGAATTATTAAATTGAGGTAATACAGTAAAATTATTTATGTTGTACATTGGTAAAACATTTTGAATAGTTAAACCAGAAATGTTAAACTCAAAACCTTTTATAAAATTGTTTGGATTTTGGATGTGTAGGTCAACGTAATTTTGAGTTAAATTCACATTATCAATAACCAAATAACTCATAGGGTTGGGGCTGGTTACTCCGTGTGGGAAAACACAAGCATTGTTATAGGGTGTTCCGTTGTAATAACATTCTTCAACTAGAGCTGCATCCCACACCGAAATGATACCATCATCATTCAAATCCGTACATTCTTGGGCAGTAATTGTGTTGTTTTTTATCTCAGTCACATATTGATCAACATCAACTAAATTTCTAGCTCCACTAATATCTAAATCTCCTGCTAGTCTTGATCCACCACAATCACCATTACAATCAATTACTTCACTTCCAAAAGGAGTGCCTTGACAATCTACATAATCAGAACAATTTGGGTTTACTGTAAATCCTTTTACACCATTGGTTTCGGTTATAGTAAGACACACTTGTGCCCAGTTATTTGTGTAGTCTGTTTCAGGTCTTCCCAATGCATCTGGTGATTGATCCCAATTAATACGAACTGCAAAAATGTAATCCCCCGGATCTACATCAGTAATATCAATCCATTGACATTCTAACGAAGCATCATATATATCTCCACATTGAGCAGTAATTCCCATATTCGAACAGCCAAATTTTGCTGTTCCACCACCACTACATTCCAAATCCATTACACAAAATCCATTTTTAAATCCAATTGGAATAGGGTTACCATTGTTTCTAAACAAAATGTACTCTGCATATCCTTCGTAATGTGCGTGATTGTGACAATTGACGAAGCTAAATTGACTTGGGTTATTGGTTGGGTTTCCTACAAAATAATCGACATCACCAATGTTTTTTATCCACGTGGTAAATCGTAGTACAGTTCTGTTACCATATCCAGTCAAACAATTCTCAGCTACTCTACAATCACCAGTCCCTGCATTCACAACATCTAAATACAATGAATTTTCTATTTCATCTTCCAAAATGACCAAATCTGGACCACCTGGACAATTTAAATCAGGCCAATAATAACATTGACCAACAGATACTGTAGCCAAAGGATTATAGTTACAAGCATTTGGATCCATACATCCTGTAATAGGACCATTATAATTTATAGCCCATTCAATTGGAGAAGTACCACATGCACCATTGTTACTTCCAATTCTAATAATGTAGGTTTCAGTAGGGATCAAAGCTGCCGTAATAGCGGCTTGAAGTCCACAATTACCATTGTTGTCATCATACAAAAGGGTACTAATGTTTGTATTATCCCACTGCAATCCAGTGCACGTTTGATAAACCCATATTTTTGTGTCACATGTATTTGCAGCATTACAAGTAGTAATATCATACATTCCAGCTACTGTAGGAGTAAAGGTATACCATGTGTCTGACATCGGAGCTGTATGATTACCATTTGTAACAGTCAAAGCACTGCCGCACGAGGTTCCTGGAGGGCAATTAAAAGTAGTTACTTCCGAAAACAAATAGTTGCTACCTGACGCTATAATATTTCCTCCAACTGAAACAGAGTAACTTCCATTTCCATAGGCACAACAGATACCATCACCATAAGAATCAATCATGGTGAAAGTGTAGCAAACATTATCCAATAAACAAAGTGTATCTCCAACAGCTAAGCCACTGGCAACAATTGTATTACTAGGGTCCTTAATGTTCCATGATACTTCATTGGGATAGTTGTCAGGAATAACGTTGACAATAACCTCTATTTCACCCGAATTACATTGGGCAATGGAAGAATAAGTTGTAAAAAATGTAAACGTAAGAACGAGTAAACTTTGTAAAAATAGTTTCATATTTTCTTGTTTTTGAAGATGAATTAAAAGGTCAAATATAGTAAAATACTTGTTTCGTTTTTATTAATGTTCATCTAATTATTGGAATTTTACGAATATTCCTATCTTTGTAAATAAAAGTACTAATTTTTCTAATTTCTATGGAAATCATTTCAGCTGTTTTTTCTCAAAGTAATACCGATTGGCGCAAATGTCCAACACCCAATAAACCAGAATACGCCTTTATTGGTCGCAGTAATGTAGGGAAGTCTTCTTTAATTAATATGTTAACAGATCGAAATAATTTGGCAAAAATTTCAAGTACTCCTGGAAAAACACAGTTAATTAATCATTTTTTGATTAATGATCAATGGTTTTTGGCTGATTTACCGGGATATGGATATGCAAAAGTTTCAAAAAAACAACGCGCTAAATTTCATAATTTTACCTTAGAATATTTACAGAATCGGCCTAATCTAATGTGCACATTTGTATTGATTGACTCAAGAATCCCACCTCAAAGAATTGACATTGAGTTTATGGAGTATTGTGCCATACGCTCCTTGCCATTTGCTTTAATATTTACAAAATTGGATAAACTAAATCAGAAAGAAAAAGTTGAAAATATTCAAAAATATAAAGAAACCTTATTAGAAACTTGGGAAGAAATGCCTGTTCATTTTATAACGTCAGCAGAAAAGAAATGGGGTCGAGATGAAGTTTTACAACTCATTACCGAAACAAACGCACAGTTTTAATAGTGGAAAAGAAGAAAATTTTGATTTCTCCATTAGATTGGGGCTTAGGGCACACTACTCGTTGTATTCCACTCATTATAAAATTATTGGAACGCGGGCATCAAATTACGGTAGCTTGTAATGAATTACAGAAAATGGTGCTTCAAACTTTTAACCTAAAAGTTTCCTATGTTTTTTTAGAGGGTTATAATGTTGCCTACTCCAAAAACAATAGATTAGCGCTTAAAATAATGACCCAAATACCCAGAATAATGAACGTTATTAAGGCTGAAAATAATTGGGTTCAACAATACGTTAAAGAAAATGAAGTTGATTTTATAATCTCAGATAATCGATTTGGATTTTATCACCCACAAATTGAAAGCGTTTACATTACTCATCAGATTAATATACAAAGTAATGCGCTACTCAATCCTATTTTGTTTAAATTACATGATGTAATGATTAAAAATTTTCATCATTGCTGGGTGCCAGATACTCCAAATAATAGCTATGCTGGAGAATTATCCCTTACAAAAAATAAATCCAATAGATATATTGGATTGTTGACTCGATTTGAAAAGTCACTAAATGAATCAGATATCGAAAAATTGGAAAGCAAAAAATTTGAATTTGCAGTATTGATTTCTGGACCAGAACCACAACGTTCTATGTTTGAGAAGCAAATAATCGATGTATTTTCCAAGGTAACCTCAAAAATAGTTGTAATTTCATCATCAAGCCAAAACCAAATCAATGATTTAACTGAAAATATTACGATTGAAACCTTACCTAACCCAACTTTATTTTTGCAGTTAATTAGCCAATCTGAGAAAATAATATTAAGATCGGGCTATTCTTCAATAATGGATTTTGCAGTACTTCAAAAACCACTTTATTTTGTACCCACTACTGGTCAAACTGAGCAGGAATATTTGGCTGCTTTCCATAAAAAAAACAATTCCATTGGATGGTGCAAACAGGAAAATTTCAAAATACCCATGTCTGATGAATTTGGTTTTCTAAAACCCTATATGCCATCAGAAAATAATTGGCTTGAAGAAACATTAGATTCAATCGGCTTATAATTTTTTTTATTTACTTGTAACATTTTTATTCTTGAGTCGTCTTATGAATATCTCAAATTAGATGAATAGACAGGATTATAACAAAAGTGTTGATTTATATGCCGATGGCATATATCGTTTTGTGCTTAAAAACTGCAAAAATGAAAATGACGCACAAGATGTTGTTCAAGATGTGTATTTAAAATTGTGGGAAAAACACGAAGAAGTGGATTCAGAGAAAGTAAAGTCCTATCTTTTTACATCCGCCTATCGAACGATGCTCGATAAACTGAAAAAAATGAAACCGGTTTCAATTGAAGGAATAAAATATCAAGAACCTAAACACCACAATTCTTATAGTGATGTCAATGAAATTCTTGATAAAGCCCTTCAGATGTTGCCCGATATTCAAAAAGCTGTAATTACCCTAAGAGATTATGAAGGATATGATTACAATGAAATTGGTGAAATTTTAAGTTTAAATGAATCGCAAGTAAAAGTATATATTTTTAGAGCACGGAAGTTTCTAAAAGAATACATAGGAAAATTAGAGACTTTAGTATAAATAAAAATTGGAAGAATATAATAGCTGTAACAAAAACATGAACAGAATAACTAAACATAACTATGAGTCCTATTACCTTGATTATTTAGAAGGTAATTTGAAGGCAGAGGATGTTGCGGCCTTATTACTGTTTTTGGAACAACATCCAGGGCTAAAATGTGAATTTGATACGTTTGAAGATGCTCACTTAGAACTTGATAACGTAACTTTTGCTAAAAAACCATTCTTAAAAACAATGGCAGATGCTGATTATTTAATGATTGGAGCCATTGAAAAGAGTAATTCAGAACTGGAAAATAAACAATTAGAAACGTTATTATCAGGTAACAAAGCTTTTGCAACTTCTTTTGATTTATACAAACAAACGATTCTTACCAAAAGTAACGTCACTTACCCTAATAAACACAAACTTAAAAGAAGTGCTTCGTATGTGGTTTACTTATATCCATTTAGTGCTGTAGCGGCATTATTGGTTCTTTTCTTTTTGGTGTATGACAATACCGAAAATCAAGAAAGGGCAAAAGGATTCTCAATCAGTGAAGCCATTCTAAAAGAAGAATTTTTGATGGATACATCTGACCTTAAGGCTAACAATTTGAATTTTATGGCGAGCGAAGAAAGTAGTTATAAAGAAAAAGGCAAAACAACGATTCCAAATATTGATTTTGTTAGTACTTCACCGGAAGATACGCTTCCGCCAAATCAAGTTGATTCTTCTCCTAAAAATAATGTTATGACAGCTAATGTAAAAAAGGATACTTCAACTATACTTTACAATAATGGTGATGAATTAACAGCAGTGCCATTTGATTCAATAGCAGAGCCAATAGAGGTGGCTTTACATTCAAATACCATCAAAAATAACGATCCTTTGACATTAAAGCAACTTCTTAATAATAAAATAAGAAAGGTTGTTTTGAAAGAAGAGAATCCTTCCTTTGAAAACATTACAGGGAAGGAAATTATGGCAAATGTTACCGAAGGCATCGCTTCAAAAACTGAAAAGGAAGTTGCCTTTGCGCAAGAAAACTCAAAGGATAAAGAAATAACACAATTTTCGATTGGAAAGTTTGAGTTTTATAGAACTAAGAGTAAATAATTGTTTTTTTAACGATAATTAATTCAATATTTATATCTTTGAAGAATCAAACGTAAAATTAAGTTTTGTGAAAAAGTTAATCCTGTATTTGGTTTTTTTATTTTTAGCAAGTATGTGTTTCAATGCTTCTTATGCGCAATATGTTGAAGGAGATACATCAATAACAGATAATAAAGATAAATCTTCATCATCCAGTTTCAAAGATAAATTATATTACGGTGGTAATTTAAGTTTTAATATTGTAAGAGGTTATTTGTTGCTGGAAACCTCTCCTTTAGTCGGTTATAAAATTACCGAAAGTTTATCAGCGGGAATTGGGGGAAAGTTTTTGTTTGCCAGAGATCTTATTTATAAAGAAAATTTTTCCATATACGGTGGAAGTGTATTTTCAAGATACAAGGTTTTTTCAGAATTCTTTTTACATGCTGAATATGAGTTGTTAAATGCTTATAATCGCCAGCCATTAAGTCCAGTTTTTGGACAAAGAGATTTTGCAAGTATGTTATTTGTGGGAGGTGGTTATGCTTCCGGTGATGGTGGTTTAGGTATGCAAATTATGTTGCTTTATGATCTCTTAAATCATCCCAATAGTCCTTATCAGGGTTCATACATAATAGGCCCATTAGGTCCGCCTGTAATTCTGAGGATTGGGTTCTCAGTTGGGTTTTAAGGTTTGATCCTAAAGATGAGTTTTGTCATAAATTTATTCAATTGAATAACTATATTTGCATTCCCAAATTACAACGAATTTTATATAAATACATTAAATATTGTGAGAAAAATCATTCAAATTAATTTAATAACTGCATTTATTGTGAGCAGTTTAACGGTGGTTAGTTGTGGTGAACAGAAAGCAGAAAATAAAGAGCCTATTTCTGAAGTAAAAGAGACTGCTTCTGAGGAGGTTATTGAAACCATTCAGAAAGATGAGCACACGTTGTCGAATTATTGGGATGTGAAAACTACCCATGTTCATTTAGATATCGAGGTAAATTTTGATTCAAAAACAATTTACGGAAGTGCATGTCATACCATTGAAAATGTAAATAAAGTGGACACATTTATTGTGGATACAAAATATTTAGTCATTGATAGTGTAACCTTGAATGAAGGCGATCCAACGGGTTTCACTTTAGCTGAATTTGATGAGCTATTAGGTACCGCCTTAAAAATCGGAATTAAAGAGAATACCAATAAAGTAACTATTTACTATAAAACAACAGAAAAAACGGAAGCTTTGGATTGGTTAATGCCTTCTCAGACAGCAGGAAAGTCTAAACCTTTTATGTATACTCAAGGTCAATCCATTTTTACAAGAACTTGGGTTCCTATTCAAGGTACTACGGCTATCAGAATTACTTACAGTGCAAAAGTTAAAGTTCCAAATGATTTAATGGCCGTTATGAGCGCAACCAATCCAGTGGAAAAAAATAATGAAGGAATTTACGAGTTCAATATGCCTCAACCCATACCTTGTTATTTATTAGCTTTAGCAGTAGGTGATTTAGCTTTCGCACCCATTGACCATAGGACAGGAGTATATACTGAACCTTCTATGTTAAAATCATGTGCAGAAGAATTGTCAGATATGGGAGCTATGGTTAATGCAGCTGAAAAATTATACGGAAGTTATTTGTGGGATCGTTATGATGTGATTGTGCTTCCTCCAAGTTTTCCTTTTGGTGGTATGGAAAATCCTCGGTTAACCTTTGCAACTCCTACCATAATTGCAGGAGATAAAAGTTTAGTGTCCCTCATCGCTCATGAGTTAGCGCACTCTTGGAGTGGTAATTTAGTTACCAATGCCTCTTGGAATGACTTCTGGCTCAATGAAGGTTTTACCGTTTACTTTGAAAGAAGAATTATGGAAGCACTTTATGGGAAAGATTATGCAGACATGCTCGCTTTATTAGGTTATCAAGATCTTTTGGGTGAAATTGCTTCTGCCAAACCTGAGATGCAAACATTAAAGCTCAAATTAAAAGGAATACATCCAGATGAAGCTATGAGCGATATTGCTTATGAAAAAGGTTATTTCTTTTTGCGATTATTAGAACAGATTGCAGGGCGTGATAATTTTGATGCATTTTTAAAAACTTATTTTGAATCTCATAAATTTCAAACCATTACTACCGAGAGTTTTATTGATTATTTAAATAAGAATTTGATTGAACCACATAATTTAGTTGTGAACGTTGAAGAATGGGTTTACGGAGACGGTATTCCTGCTAATTGTCCTCAAGTGGTGGCTACTCGTTTTAATGCAGTAGAAGCCAATCTTGAACAGTTTTACATTACCAATAATGTAACAAAATCCATTCAAGGTAAGGAATGGTCATCACATGAATGGGTACATTTCGTTCGTTTGCTTAAACCTGAAACAACACCACAACAAATGGCTGCTATTGATAAAGTGTATAAGTTGACACAATCTGGGAATTCCGAAATTGCTGCTATATGGTTTGAGAAAAGTATTGAATTTGGATATGACAATATCGATAAAGAATTAACGGCCTTTTTGGTGAAGGTAGGAAGACGAAAATTTTTAATGCCGATATATACAGCCTTGGCAAAAACCGAAAAAGGTAAACAAAAAGCTTTAAAAATATATAAACAAGCACGTCCCAATTACCATTTTGTGAGCTACAGCTCTATTGATGCATTGTTGGGATACACGCCTGAATAATAAAATACTTCGTTAGTTTTTTGAATCTAATTGAGGTTGTTTTTTATGATGTATAAAATAACATCAATAGAAAAATTAAATAATTGCATCAAAATGTTGTGAATTACAATATTATAATTACCTTTGCCGCCCCAATATAGGGGAAAATTGTAATTTTTAACACAAATATATATGAATCATTACGAAACTGTTTTCATTTTAACTCCCGTTTTGTCTGATGAACAGACAAAGGAAGCAGTCGCAAAATTCAAAAAAGTATTAACTGACGGAGGAGCTAAAATCCACAATGAAGAAAATTGGGGATTAAAAAAATTAGCTTATCCAATTCAGAAAAAATCTACTGGATTTTATAATCTTTTTGAATTTGAAGCTGCAGGTGAACTAATTGCCGAACTAGAAGTTGCTTACAAAAGAGATGAGCGCATCATGAGATTTTTGACTATGAAAATGGACAAACATCATGTATCGTTTGCCGAAAAAGGTAGAGCAAAAGCAAAAGCTTAATTAAATTATTCACTAAATCAAACACATTAAAAGATGGCTGATAATTCAGAAGTAAGATATTTAGCTCCGATAAACATCGAGATAAATAGCGATAAATATTGCCGTTTCAAAAGATACGGCATCAAGCATGTGGATTACAAAAATCCAGATTTCTTGTTAAAGTTCATTAACGAACAAGGTAAAATTTTGCCAAGAAGACTTACAGGTACTTCTGCAAAATACCAAAAGAAAGTAGCTCAAGCAGTAAAAAGAGCAAGACATTTAGCAATATTGCCATATTTGGCTGATCAATTAAAATAATAGGAGGACAAAAATATGGAAGTACTATTAAAGAAAAACGTAGACAACCTTGGAGACAAGGATGAATTGGTAAATGTAAAACCAGGCTACGGTCGTAACTTTTTAATCCCACAAGGATTAGCTATTTTAGCTACAGAATCAGTGCGTAAAATGCATGCTGAAACATTGAAACAAAGAGCTCACAAAGCTGCTAAAATGAAAGTTGAAGCAGAAGGTGTTGCTAAGAAATTGGAGGCTGCAAAAATTGAAGTAGGAGCTAAAGTTGGGGAGAACGGAAAAATTTTCGGTTCAGTAACTAACGTTCAATTGGCAGAAGCTTTAGAAAAAGCAGGATTCGAAATCGAAAGAAAAAGAATCAAGTTATTGGGAGATGCTATTAAAGCAACCGGTACCTACAAAGCTGAAATTTCAGTTCACAAAGAAATCAAAATCACTATCGACTTTACAGTGGTAGAAGGATAATTAGCTTTTAGCTTAAAATTATAAAACTCACTTTAGATTTATTCTGAAGTGAGTTTTTTTTTGTTACGAAAAATAAGTGAGTTGTATTGAAACGTTTAAATTTGCTCTATACTGCAGAGATAACTTTCGTTAGGTTAATTTTTAATCGTTATTTACCTAAATAAAGCGCTTCCAATAATTTTTTATCAGCTTTACCATTTTGATTTAAAGGAATTTGGTCTACTACTTTAAAATCGGAAGGTACCATGTAATGAGGTAAGGTTTTTAATAAATCAATGCGAATTGTATCAAAATCCGTATTTACATTTGGTTTAAACTGGATGATGCTAACAATTTTTTTAGCTATACCGTCTCTTTTTAAAGCTAAGGTTTCTCCTTGTAATATATAGGGCAAGGAATTAAGAGCTTCCGAAATTTCATTTAATTCAATTCTAAAACCATTGAGTTTTATTAAATCATCATTTCTACCATTAAAAAATAACATATTCTTTTCTAAAAACCCAAAATCTCCGGTTCTAAATGCTCGATGTCCGTTTTTTATAAAGAACTTTTGAGCATTCAATTCATCATTATTCAAATAACCCAGTGATACATTTTCACCAATAATAATGATCTCTCCATTCTCAATTTCTAACCAACTTGTTGATTTAGAATAGCCAACTGGCAGTGGATTGTGTAATTCTAGCAACTCATCTGTAATTTCAACTAATGTGCTGGCTACAGTAGCTTCAGTCGGCCCATACGTATTTAAAACTCTGGCTTTAGGATAATTGAGTTTAAGATTTTTCGCTGTAGCATGCGGCAACACCTCACCACAAAATAAAAAGGTATTAATGGAACTTAATTTTTGGGTATCTTGTAATCTAGAATAAATCATAGCAAATGAGGGTGTAGATACCCAAACCGTTCCCTTAAAAGTTGATAAACGTTCTATAAAGAGTGGAGCATTCTGACTTTGTTCCTTGTTATTTAGCAGTAAAGTAGCTCCTAAAGCTCCAAAAGTCATCACTTCAAAAACCGACAAATCAAAACTCAAAATAGCGGTATTTATAAAAATGTCCGTTGAATTAAATCCAAAATCTTTTACCATCCAATCGGTAAACGATATCATTGCCTCAGTACTTATTTGTACCCCTTTGGGTTCTCCGGTGCTTCCAGAAGTAAATATGATATAAATGAGCGGATCAGAAAGCTTTTGGGTAAATGTGTTTAATGGTTTTGGTGACGGAACTTGAAAAGTATTGTGGTGAAAAAAGACTTCGTTGCACTTATCAAATCCTAAACTGGTTTGCGTAGTATTAATGATTACAGTAGTTTTTGAAATGCTAATAATTTTCTGAATGCGTTCTTTAGGATAGATTATGTCAGCAGGAATATAGGGTATGTTGAGGCGCATTAATGAATAAAATGCTACAATCATATTTACGTTTTTGTGACCATAAACCAATACAGGCTCATAGGTTAATGCATAACCGTTGGTTTTAAATTGATCACAGAAATAGTCAGATCGAATTTTGAATTCTCCCCAAGTTAGTGATTCATCGTCACCAATTATGGCAATTTTATTAGGATCGATAGTTATGTCAATAAAATCTTTGGTTGCGAAACAAAACTTCATATGTCTTAAATTAAATTGCCACTAAAAATATAAATTGCAAATGCTACTAGATTGAATAGTACAAAAATAGAAATAATGCGCACGACTTGTTTTTTTGCATTTCCAAAAATAATATCTTTATTTTTCTTTTTACAACGAATAGTGTAGGCATTATGAATAACCGAATATAAACCAAAAAGAGCACCACTGAGGATGAAGTGAATTTCAAATCCATTCCAAAAACCCATTAATAAGAAAGTGATAAAAAGAGCAATACCTTGTCGCTGAGGACCAGTAAACAGTTTTTTTGTTGTAAAATATTTAAAAAGGGGTTTAAAGAAATAGTCGTTTAGCCAATCTCCTAAAGATATGTGCCAATGTTTCCAAAATTCTTTAGGGTTTTGAGCTAAAAAGGGTTTGTCAAAATTACGAGGTAACTGAATGCCTATAAAACGTGCAAAACTCAATGCCAAAAGGGAGTATCCAGCAAAATCAAAAAACAAAAAGAGCAAATAGCCATACATATACGGTAGATGATAAAACAGTAGTCCACCATCAGTAGGCAATTGTTGTAAAACAACTTTATAAATCAGAACAGAAATTATGAATTTATATAATAATCCTAAAATTAGGTCATCTAACGCTTTTAAAATATTTATTGAGTTGATATTGGAATAGCCATTTTGAATATCACTATTGAAACGATGAAAACGATCTATTGGACCTATTAAAAGGGAAGGAACGAAAGTAGTAAATGTGAAAAAATCAATAAATGAAATCGGTTCTTTTTTGTTGCGCGTATCCACATAAAGACCTATTACTTTGAAAACTAAATAAGACATACCAGCAATTTGTATGAAACCTTTGAAAGTTTGAAGGGATTCTTGTGAATCGTCAATGGGCAAAACATTAAATAATTTCATCAGTAACATGGGCAAGGCCAACATCAACATCGGTAAAACTAAGTTATCTGATTTATATTTTTTTTGTAATAATTTAACCACTCCAAAAAGCAACATCACTAAAGCGATTAAATGAATAGGTTTGGTATATAATAAACTTATATAAAGTAAAGACCCAAGTGCTAAAAGATAATTATAGCGAATTTTTTGTGAAAAAAACTTTTTTACACTCACAACAACACCTATAAAAAATAGAGCAAAATAGAGGAAATAGAAATCCGAAAAAGGGAGTGATTGATTCAACAGCATATTAAAATTGAGAATAGACAAATTCAATCTTAGATTTTACTTCCTGTGTTTTATCAGGATTCATTAAAATGTCAATGTCTACCACATAAAGGTAAATATATCCAAGGATGAGCATCAAATAGATAAGTGTGTTTTTTAGAATTTTTCTTTTGTCCATATAAACAAATTTAGGGATAAGTAGTATTAATGAAATCATTGATTAGAATCCATCCATAGTCTCCTGGATGCATGACATCTTTTAATATACCTTTTCGATAGTTGCTTTTTTCATAACAGGAAAGATTTAATAAGGGGTAATGAGCGTCAGAAATTATTTGGGATAAATAATCTGTTAAAGGTTTCTGCACTAGTAAGTTTTCGTAATAGTAAGGGTTGAGTGGTAAAATAACAAAACTTGCGTTCACCTCATTCTCATTTAGAAATTGAAGCAGTAATTCAAAATCTTCTAATTCAGGTGAGGCTAAATAATCAATTTCCGCAACTTGGCCTTTCTTTTGAGAGCCATCTTTTTCGAGTAGGTAGGTTTCGAAATAGGTCTGATCTACCCAAAGATTATTGGTTACCGTTGCTAAAAAATTATTTTGCTCCTCTAAAAGGAGAGAATCGATATTTGTTTTCCATTTTTTTCGAATGGATTTTTTTTCATTAGCTAATAGGTAAGATACATTTGGAATGTAATAGCGATTAGCATGAATGGATTGAATATGCAATGTAGCTTTTGAAAAAAAACGATTTATAAAGTTGCCTTTTTCAGCTAAATAAAGATCTCTTAAATAGGACATTTCTTTTGTCATTCCCTCAAAATAGATACTGTTTGTATGGATGTATTTTCCTAAATGATACTTGTATTTTTCATTGATAAGTGAATCATGGATTATTCGCTTTAGAAAATTGGGTCGCACAAATTCTAAAAATGCCTCAGGATTAGTACCCTCTCCTTCAAACCATCCTGGACTTAATAAAATGGTTACTTTTGAATTTTTAAGATAGGTTTTGCTTGCCATTAATTCACACAATATGCTAAGATTTTGATGGTGAGCATGCCCAAAAGCCAAACAATTAAGGTGTAAACTATCTTTCAAGAATAAAAAAGGAAAATATCGAGCTGAACTATTGAATTCAGAAGAACCGAATAGGGTAATTTGAGAGGGGCTTTTAAGGCTAGACATTAATGCCATTTCACTGGTTACTCCATTATCAAAATTGGCGAATAACCCATTAGGAACGACCTCTTCTTGAGTATAAGTAATTATTTTTTGATATTTTTTTGCTTCAGGTAAAACCGAAAAAATGAGAAATACACTAAAAAAAGCAATACTTAAAGGTAAAATGTGGTGAAAAACAATTTTTTGAAACATATTCAGTTCACTAAAAATTGAATTAAGCTAATTTAGCTTTTATAAAAGTACAAATTGAATTTACGGTTTGAAAATTAGACTCCACAATTTCCTCAAGGGGAATGGAAATTCCAAATTCGTTTTCAATTTCAACAGAAAGTTCCACAATGGTAATAGAATCCAATACATTAGGCCAAAGCACATCACTAGGCGTAACTTTAGTAAATGCCAGTTCTTCAATTTTTTCGATTAGGAAAGTTTCCATCTATTAGTAAATTTTTAGTGTACAAATATAGATATTAAGATGTAAATCAAAAAATATAATCTTTGATTTATAGTGTTTGACATTTTGCAGTATCACTAAATAACTTCTTTTACTGTGGTTATTTAATTCCAATTGTCCTTTATTTTGATTGGAACTTTATTCTATTAATTTTTACAGAAAAAAATATACACCAACTTTAATGTATTATTATTAATTTCGCATCCAATAAATAAGTGAATTTTTTAATAAAATATAAGTAATATGAATTTTGATGTAATCGTTTTAGGGTCTGGTCCCGGTGGATATGTTGCCGCTATCAGGGCTTCTCAATTAGGTCTGAAAGTTGCCGTAATTGAAAAAGAATCGTTAGGGGGTATTTGCCTAAATTGGGGTTGCATTCCAACAAAAGCATTGCTAAAAAGTGCTAATGTATTTGAATACATAAGTCACGCTGCCGATTACGGAATCTCTGTTGGTGATTCAAAAGCCGATTTTGGAGCAATGGTAAAAAGAAGTAGAGGAGTAGCAGAGAAAATGAGTGGCGGTGTACAGTTCCTAATGAAAAAAAATAAGATTGAAGTTATTTTAGGAATGGGTAAAGTGAAGCCCGGTAAAAAAGTTGAAGTCACGGCTGCAGATGGTAAAGTTACAGAATACTCAGCGTCACACATTATTTTAGCCACAGGTGCACGTTCACGTCAATTACCTAATTTGCCACAAGATGGTAAAAAAATTATAGGATATCGTGAGGCAATGTCGCTAACTACTCAACCAAAATCTATGGTGGTGGTAGGATCGGGAGCAATCGGAGTGGAGTTTGCTTACTTTTACAACGCCATTGGTACTAAAGTTACCATTGTAGAGTTTATGCCTAACATTGTACCCGTTGAAGATATTGATGTTTCTAAACAATTAGAAAAATCATTGAAAAAACAAGGGATTGAGATTATGACAGAATCTTCTGTAGAAAGTGTTGATACAACGGGTAAATTGAATAAAATTAAAGTTAAAACTAAAAAAGGTGAAGAAATTCTTGAAGCAGAAGTAGTTTTATCTGCAGTGGGAATTGAAACAAATATTCAAGGTATTGGATTGGAAGAAGTAGGTATCGTAACAGATAAAGGAAAGGTATTGGTAAATGAATATTATCAAACAAACATACCCGGCTACTATGCTATTGGAGATATCACACCTGGTCCAGCTTTAGCACACGTAGCTTCTGCTGAAGGAATTACATGTGTAGAGAAAATAGCTGGTCATCACCCAGAGCCTATTGATTACAATAACATTCCTGGATGTACGTATTGTTCACCAGAAGTTGCATCGGTGGGAATGACGGAGAAACAAGCCAAAGAAGCTGGAATTGAAATTAAAGTAGGTAAATTTCCTTTTTCAGCCTCAGGAAAAGCAAGTGCTTCGGGTTCGAATGATGGTTTTGTAAAATTGATATTTGATGCAAAATACGGTGAACTATTAGGAGGTCATATGATTGGAGCTAATGTTACCGAGATGATTGCCGAAATTGTAGCCATTAGAAAATTAGAAACAACCGGACATGAATTGATTAAAACAATTCATCCTCATCCAACAATGAGTGAGGCCGTTATGGAGGCAGCTGCAGCTGCTTATGACGAAGTGATTCATTTATAATTTAGATAGTTCGAAAAGAAAAAGCCAAACAAAAACTGTTTGGCTTTTTTTATGCCAATTTAATTTTGTCAAATTTATTTTACCGTATATCGATTTTTTTACTAGATTTGTCGAAGTAATATCCATTTCGAATTATGCTTAATAAGCCATTACATCTTTCTTTAGGCGCTATTGAAACTCATAAAGAGTTCGAAAATCTTACCATGACCCTATACACAAATGGTATTATGAATGTTGTGTTTAGAGACAATAAATTGATCACTTTAGACGATATCAAAGATGTATTAATTTGGGTAGCTTCTTTAGGTGATCGGAAATACTTAAATCTGATGGAAGGCGCTTACAATACAGATATCGATTCATTAGTTAGAGACTTTGCCGCAAGTGCTAATGAAAATAAATATACTATTGCTGATGCCATCGTTATTTCTAGTCCTGCCCATAAGATGATTACCGATTTTTATATTAATAAAAATAAACCTGTTAAACCAACACGTGTTTTTTCTGACCGAGAAGAAGCAGTGAAATGGCTTTTGACATTTTTATAATACAATAGATTTGAAAAAATTATAGTATTTTTGTGCTAAATATAACACAAATCAAAATGCCATTACCCAGTATATTCGACAAAAAAGTTCATGAAGAATTTATTCAAAGAATCGATAATCTAACCCATGAAAGCAAGGCAAAATGGGGTAAAATGAATGTTTCTCAAATGTTAGCTCATTTGAATGTCTCTTATGATTTAGCTTACGAACGTATTGTACCAAAGTATAACTTTTTAATGAAGTTTATGCTCAAAACGATGGTAAAAAAAATGGTAACCAACGAAGTTACCTACAAACCAAATGGAAGAACTGCTCCTGTTTTTGTTATTGCAGATGAACGTGATTTTGTTAAAGAAAAGACTCGATTAATTGAAAATATGAATCAAGCATTTAATGATGGGAAGTCGTTTTTTGAAGGAAGGATTAGCGTTTCATTCGGAAAAATGACCTCTCAAGAATGGAGTAATCAATTCTATAAACATTTAGATCATCATTTACGACAGTTTGGAGGATAACTATTCTTTGTTCAACACTTGTATTTTTGGTTGTATTTTAAATAATATTACAAATAGTAATGTTGGAAGGCTGGATTGAATAAGATGGCCAACTTCCATAGAAATTAAATAAAAATTGTTTGCGGTTTCAAATGAAAAGGGAAACGAATTGAATACAAAGAATAGGCCCATACTACAAAAAGAAACTGAGTAAAATAAGAAGGTATAAGGCATAATCCGCTGATTGGGAAACAATAGTTTAAGGAAAAGGGAAGTTAAACTAAAATAGAGTAGGGTGAATACACACGTCATTATAAATTTTAAATAATAGATGCCTTTCCAAGATGTGTTGCCCAATAGCTTTTCTATAAATGAATCTGTGTAATTATATAAGCCTACTTGCCCACTCTCAATGGCATACATGAAATTCATTTGCATGTTAAGATTTTTGAAGGTGTAATCTCGAGTAAAATCCATTCCAAAAATAATCAATAGTAAAGTAATAGCTATAAACCAATGGATGGGTTTCACTATCTTGTCTTTTGGCGTGTCCTCTGATGTTCCAATCGTAAATTTAAGGAAGGATAGTTTTGAAAATAATAAAAATAAGACACCTATTGTGATGATTAAATAAAGTAATAAAAATAGTGCGGCAAAAGTAAACGATTCAAATTTCATCTTGTTTAATTAATCGTTTCTGCTTTTTTGAAAGAAGAGAATTTATTTACCCACCAATACCACAATAAAAAAACGATTCCATACATGATAATTTGAAAGGTGATATCATGATTAAATTCCAAATTCTCAGGGTTTAGGGCTGATACTATTGTCAAAACAGAAATACGTATGGCGTTGGCAGTATGTAAGATAAAAAATCCTAAGGGAATAAACCAAAGTTTATGCTTTATGGATCCTGTAAATGCTACTATAAAAATAGCAAACAAGCCCATGACTTTAATGCCATTACAAGGTTCACCAATCCAAACACCATGAGTGTGCACGCCTTCAGGAATTGAGGTTACAACAAAATCAGTGGAAGTATCTAGATGAGGTTCGTAACCCCATAGAGAAGTAAAAAAATTAGCATACGAACCAACTTGTATGGATACCCAACGTTCAATTCCTTGTCCATTTTCAATACCAAAATATTGATCTATTTTATACAATGTTTTGTAAAAACTGAACCAGACAATACTAGATAATGAAAATATAAGTAGAAATTTAAAAATAGGATTTTTAAGCCAATTATGCATTGGTAGATTTCTCTTTGTATCGGTCAAATGCTTTTTTGCTTCCGTAAGCAGCGCCAATTGCTATTAAAAAAGTAATACCTCCATCTACAGGGATACAAGGAGGCGGCCAACAAGGAGGTTGACCTCCACCAGACGGACCTCCACCAGACGGACCAGGAGGCGGTCCTCCAGCTGGTTGTGCATGCAATTGACTGAAAACACCAACTGTGGCTACAATAATTAAGGTGTATAAGTACTTTGTTTTCATATTAGAATGGTACAAAGATAAGTTTAATTTTAATAATCCATAAAATATTAGGTTAAAATTTTGTTTTTTGATGATGAATAGAATTTCATAATTAGTTTTTGAATGAAAAAATACATTTTTTAAAGGAGCTATTTAACTTGTATTACTATAAATTCATATCATTTCAATAACTTAACTATATTTGCCAAAAATATTTCAAAAAATTGAAGCCAAAAGATTCAAATAAAAACGGAGTTGAAAGCAAATTAGTAGATCTCAAAGATTTCCTTTGGATTCTTAAAGCTGTTGGAAAAGGGTGGTATTTATTAATTGTTTTGCCTATCATATTTGCTGTTATTGGTGCTTTTTTGGCTTACAAAAAAACCGCAATTTACACATCACAGGTACAAATTTTATTGAAATCAAATGATGTGTATGATTACCAAACCTCTCTCTATAAAAGCGTAGGATACTCAGATTTGTATACCGACATTGCTAACCAAATGAGGGTTATCAAATCGTTTGATATGATTCAACAGGCCTTAAAGGGATTAAATTTTGATGTTTCCTATTATATTGTAGGTCGGGTGAATACCAAAGAATATTTCAGAAACATTCCCTTTAAAGTCGAAATGACACCTTTTAGAGGTGAATTGTATGAAAAAAACATTCAATTTAAAATCCTTAGTCAAAAAGAATATGAATTACGATTTGAGGTTAATGGTGAATTAAAAACAATGAATCATCAATTTGGCAAGGAGGAAATAACAGAATATTACAAAATTAATACAGAAGCTTCATTTTTTATTACAGAAGCTACCAATTTTGATAATTTTGCTAACTATGAAATTGTGGTTCATTCAGAAGATTATTGGGTGAATAAAATAATGTCAAATTTAGTGGTTGAGAATTTAGAATTTACCTCTATTTTGTCCGTTAGTTTGCAAGACGAAATTCCAGAGCGTAGTAAGATATTTTTAGATTCTTTAGCCTCAAAATACATCCAATATACCTTGCAAAGTCAATTTGATATTAATGAGAACACTTTAGTTTATATTAATAAACAAATAGGTGAGGTGACCCAAATAATGGATTCATTGGTGTTGGAAATAGATACCATAAAGGTAAAAAAGAATGTTTTTAATGTTGAAAAAGAATCGGAAATCTATTTTTCTAGATTATTTGCTTTTAAAGATAAAATAAAAAATAGTGAACTAAAAATTATCTCACTTCAAAACTTGGCAAAATATATTCAAAAAACGGAGTTGACAGAAGAAAATTTATTGCCACCTTCCAGTTATGTGCCTATTGAGGACGATTATTTAAACAAATCGGTAAGTAAGTACTATTCTACACAGTTAAGCGTCATTAAATCGATGTCTATGCTCAAGCCCAGTCATAATACCTTTAATGAATATGAAAGTGAGTTAGCGCTACAGAGAAAAGATTTGTTGATGTATATATCGGGTGAAATAAATGCAATCAGAGAGGAAATTGAAGCGTATAATGATGAAATTTCAGGATATGAAACATTGGTAAAAGGGATGCCCAAAACAGAACGAGAAATTTTGAGTGAGCAAAGAACCTTAAATGTAAATGAAAAATTATACGTATTCTTATTAGAGAAAAGAGCCAATACTTTTATTGCAAAATCAGGTATCATTCCGCAGACCAAAGTAATTGAAAAACCGCGTGTTGTTTTGACCGATGCTGGTGATTTTAAAGGTCAAGGAATAAAATTTTCTATTGTTGGATTGATTTTAGGATTAGGATTTGCCTTATTAAAACATCTAATATACGGTACCATTGAATCGTCTAAAGAATTGGCTGAGGCAACTAACTTGCCGGTATTAGGGAGTTTACCCTATGTTAAAAATTTAGAAATGGAAGGCGTTGAATTTTCGTCTAAGTCCAATTTCTCGGAGGCCTTGAGGGGAATTCGAACTTCGCTAAGTTATTCGGGGGTAGATAAAAACATCAGTAAAATGATGGTAACTTCTATCCATCCAGGAGAGGGGAAAACCTTTACAACTACCAGTTTGGCCAGGTTGTATGCTAAATCAGGAAAAAAAGTATTGGTAGTCGATTTTGATTTACATAAACCTAGACTCCACAAGGTTTTTAATGTGGAAAACAAATTAGGTAATTCTAATTATTTGGCAGGTCAAGTTCCGTTAAAGGAGATTATACACGAATTAGAAGAAAATGTATTTTACATTACCAGTGGTCCAGTGCCTCCTAATCCTTCTGAATTGATTTTATCGGATAAAGTAGAAGAGATGTTGGTATACGCCAATGAGCATTTTGATTACTTTTTTATGGATACTCCTCCCATCGGACTAATAAGTGATGGAGTGGTTTTGATGAATAAAATGGATATGTGTGTGTTTGTGATGAACACACGTATGGCTAATAAAAAAGGAGTTAAGTATATTGAGGAAGTGGTTGAAGGTGTTGGGGTAAAGCATAAAGGAATCGTATTGAATGGTGTGAAACTCAAAAAGTGGCGTTATTATTACGGCAAATACGGTTATGGATACGGCTATGGTTATGGATACGGTTATGGATACGGAGTAAATTCAAAGGATAATAGATAATTCTTTTCTCTTTATCCCCAAAATTGTGTTGTTGAAAATTTAATAGGCAACTTTTATCATCTTTATAATTCAAGTTCAACTTTTTAATTATCTTTGTACATTGAATGCCTTTGTGTATTTGAGAAATAATTTATTTGAATATTTGATATTATGAGAAATATATACCAATCTATTGTTTTATTAATAGCGTTTTCGTTTGTTAGTTTAACATCTTTAGCTCAAACACAAACCGGACCAGGAGGTGTAGGTACTTCAAGTACTATTTCAATATGGCTAAACGCGAGTGAATTAGGCTTGGCGAATGGTGCAAGTGTTACGAATTGGACAGATGAATCAGGAAACGGAAATAATTTCACTAATGGTGCGTTTACAGCTCCAACATTTGTATCTTCTTCCGCTTCATTGGGTAATAGAAATGCGGTTGCTTTTACTGAAATTGCTGCAAATGGAAGTACAGGGACTGCTCTAAATTCAGGTAGTATCGCTTCACTATCAAACGATAATAGTATTTCTTGGTTTTCTGCAGGTTTTTATACGGCAGCTTCAAATACTACTCCTGCACATGCTCAAGTTTTGCATGGTGCTAAATATGCGAGTAATGCTCAAAGTATTTGGACAAATTATTATTCCGATCCTACAAATGTCTTGGTTTCTTCAGTTAGAGGAACTCCATCATCAGCCAATTCAATTCGTGCTTTTTCGACTTCCGCTTTTGTTTCAGGAGGTATTTGGCAATCAAACACATTAACTGAAATTTTGAACGGTACTTTTACTGCAGCAATACCTAATGCTAATCATTCACCAACAACCCTTCAATATATAAGATTAGGGGCTCACGTAAATGGTTTAAGTCATTATACAGGTCATTTGGGTGAATTCATTGTTTATAACACGCCATTGAATAGAGCACAATCAATTATAGTGTCTAACTATTTAAATGCTAAGTATAACATAGCTATGTCTGCTAATAGTAAGTATTCATTTGGTTCAACTCATGGTTTAGAGTTGGCAGGAATAGGAAGAGAAGATGCTTCAAATGAACATTTAGCAGCTAGAGGTACAGGAATAATTGAAGTTACATCATCTTCTTTAGATGATGGAGATTATTTATTATGGGCTCATGATAATGGTGCTTTAACTACTACAACAACAAATGTTCCTACAGATTATACTACAACAAGTGGTGAAAGAATATCAAGAATTTGGAGATTTGGAGAGACGGGTGAAACCGATGACATTACTATTACTTTTGACTTGACAGGAATTGAATTTGCTGATGAATTTGATTATCATTTATTTATTGATAGCGATGGTGATTTCACAAATGCAACCTTAATTGATGGTGTTCCAAATGGAAGTATCATTTCTTTTTCGGTTGATGGATCTCAATTGAGTAATGGGGCTTTTGTTACCATTGGAAGTGGTCAAAAATTAATTAGAAGTATTACGCCAGGTGATTGGAATCAAACCACAACTTGGGATTGTGCTTGTATTCCTGCTGCCCCATTTGCAGTTTATATTACTGATGGAAATCCTGTTGATGTAAGTGATAATCAGACAGTCGAAAGAATAATCATTGACCCATCTTCTCAATTAACATTATTGTCAGGAGCTAGCCTTTCTGTATCAGGAAATGTTACAAATATGGGGACAATTAGTTCAGATATTAGTGGTTTAATTACATTAAATGGAACTTCAAGTCAATTAATAGATGGAGGAGGAACAAATAATTTAGGTTCATTAACACTAAATAATGCTTTAGGAGTTACATTTTCAAGTTGTATTTCCACTTTAACAGATGTATTAACATTATCTCAGGGTGCAATTGATTTTGGTAATACGTTATTCACTTTTGCATCTAGTGCTTCTGGAACGGCTTCAATTGGAGTAATTGGAGGAACTGCTTCGGTTACTGGAACCGGAAATATGCGAGTTCAACGATTTATAGCTGGAGGAGATGCTGGGTATAGAAATATTGGTACACCACTTACATCAATGCCATTAAGTGAATGGGACGATGAAATTTTTATAAGTGGACCTGGATTTCCTGATGGTTGTGCTTTTTCGAGTGCAGGTTGTTTTCTTTCTGCAAGATATTGGAGGTCGGATCTACAAGCATACAGAGGCTTCGCAGATGTTGATTCAATGCTATTGAATGGATTTGGGTTAGAACTATTTTTAGGGGATAATTTAACTAGTTTTGGTGCAAACACATTAACATCTTTTGGTACGCCTAATTTCTCTCAAAGTACAAATATAACGGTAAGAAATCAATGGAATTTGATAAGTAATCCATTCTTAAGCCCTATTGATTATGATAATGTTATTAAAAATGGTTCTACTGGTAATTATTTTTATGTTATTAATCCATCTACTAATCAATTTGAATATTGGGATGGCGATGCTGCTGATGCATCTGTTTCGAATTTTGATAATGGAATTATTTCCCCTTTTCAAGGGTTTTGGGTTTTCCATTCAGGTGCAACTTCAACATTAACATTTAATCAATCTTCTAAAAGTGTAGGATCAACTGATTTGTTTTTCAAAAATCATATTGTGAATCAAAACACAAATGCCTTACAAATAACCTTAATTGATGATCAAAAAACCACAGATTGTAAAATAAAAATAGGTTCTATCTATTCTAATAGTATTGATGAAGCTGATATTAGAAAGTTACCCTTTGAGATTAATCCAAATATGGCTGTTTTCACACTTTCAAATGATAGTGTTGATTTAAAAGTAAATTCAATAAATGAATCTGAAAATTGTTTTTTTGTTCCAATTCTTGTTGATGTTACTCACGAAGGAATTTACAACTTAAAATTTGATAATTTGCCTGAGCAAACGAATGTATTTTTAATGGATAATGTATTAGGGACAAAGTCATTAATTAAAAATGGTAAAACGATTGCTTTTCAAGCATATGAAAATGAGTTGTTACGTATTAATCGTTTTTCATTACTTTTTGAAAATAATTTGGGATGTGGGTCTGTATCACAGTCAACTGAAAAAAGTGATGTAAATATGTATGTTGATAATACAGATTTGAATATAAATATTGAAGGCGAACAGAATGATTATTCAGTGCAAATAGTAAATTTATTGGGTCAAAATATTTTAAATTCAACGGTATCTAATATTTCTAAAGTTGATATTTCTGAGTTAAATTCAGGTGTTTATTTGGTTAATATTCTTACAATAGAAGGTGTAATAATTGACACTAAAAAGATATTCGTTAAATAATTATGAAGGTACTGGTTACAGGTGCTGATGGTTTTATAGGCAGTCACTTAGTAGAGAAGTTGGTAAATGATGGTTTTGAAGTGTCAGCTTTTGTTTATTATAACTCAAATAATTCTTGGGGTTGGTTAGATAGTTTCTCAAAAGATATCATTGATAAAATCAATATTATTTCAGGAGATATTAGAGATTACAATTCTGTCTTAAATGCTGTAAAGGGTAATGAAATTATTTATCATCTAGCTGCTTTAATTGCAATACCATACAGTTATGTAGCCCCTGATTCATACGTACAAACAAATATTTCAGGAACACTAAATGTATTAATGGCTAGTAAAGCCTGTAGTGTAAAAAGAGTTTTAATAACCTCCACTTCTGAAGTTTATGGTACTGCCTTGTATGTACCAATAGATGAAAAACATCCTAAACAAGGTCAATCCCCTTATTCAGCTACTAAAATTGGGGCAGATGCTTTAGCGGAATCTTTCTACCGAAGTTTTAATTTGCCCATTACCATTGTTCGCCCTTTTAACACTTTTGGACCTCGACAATCGGCTAGAGCGGTAATTCCAACCATAATTACACAGTTATTATCTGGGAGTCAGGAATTAAAGTTAGGTGCTTTAAATCCAACTAGAGATTTAGTGTATGTGAAAGACACCGTGAATGGCTTTATTGAAATTGCTCGAAGTGAAGCCTTAATTGGACAAGAAGTTAATATTGCTACAAATTCCGAAATTAGTATTGGTGAAGTTTGTCATTTAATTCAAAAAACAATGGGTACTAAAGCCCAAATTATTTCTGATGAAATTCGTTTAAGGCCTGAAAAAAGTGAGGTTAATCGACTTTTTGGCGACAATTCAAATTTGCTAAATAACTCCAATTGGAAACAAAACTATTCATTTGAAGATGGATTAATTGAAACCATTGATTGGATGAAAAAGAATTTACATTATTATAAGCCAAACCTGTATAATGTTTAATAATAATGACTAATTTTTTTCAGGATACTGTTCAATTTATCAGAAAAATTTATGATAAAAAAGAAGGATTTATTCCTTTGCATGAACCAAAATTTATTGGGAATGAAAAAAAATATGTGTTGGATTGCATTGATTCTACTTATGTGTCTTCAGTTGGAAAATATGTAGATGAATTTGAACAACAATTTGCTAAATATACCGGTGCGAACTATGCTGTAGCCATCGTAAACGGAACTTCTGCTTTACACCTTTCTTTGATTGCTTGTGGAGTTCAATCTAATGATTTAGTAATTACACAACCCATTTCATTCGTAGCCACAGCAAACTCAATAACGTATACAGGGGCTCAACCTTTATTTATTGATGTTGATATGGACACGTTATCATTGAGTCCAAGTAAAATGTTAGGTTTTCTTAAAGATAATACAATTATTAATAAAGAAGGATATTGTGAATTTGTAAAAACAAAACAAATAATTCGCGCCTGTGTTCCCATGCACACATTTGGTTTATCTGGAAGAATAGATGAACTTTTGAATATTTGTAATGAGTATAATATTGTATTAATTGAAGATGCTGCAGAATCTATTGGTACCACTTTTAATGGTCGACATTCGGGAACTTATGGAAAATGTGGTACTTTTAGTTTTAATGGAAATAAAACCATTACAGCTGGAGGAGGAGGAGCCATTATAACTAATGACGAAAAATTGGCAAAATACTTAAAACATTTATCTACACAAGCAAAAATCCCTCATAGTTGGGAATTTAATCACGATCTTATAGGATATAATTACAGAATGCCTAATTTGAATGCAGCGTTGTTGTTAGCTCAATTAGAAAACGTTGACTTTTTTATTTCCAAAAAGAGGGAAAAGGCTCAGTTATACCAAGAACATTTTGATAGTAAAGATGGATATATGGTTAAGGAACTTACTAACACGGTTTCTAATTATTGGTTAAATGCTTTGATTTTGGATGATAGACACATTAGAGATGAGTTTTTGGCTTACGCAAATAAAAACGGTGTAATGGTTAGACCAATTTGGAATTTATTAACTCAGTTGGAACCTTTTAAAAATTGTTTTCAGGGTGATTTATCTAATGCTATTTTTTTAGAAAATCGTGTCGTAAATTTGCCTAGTAGTATAAATTAGTGAAGTTATGAAAAAACTAATTTTAATAGGAGCAGGTGGTCATTGCAAAACAGTTATTGAAATTATACAACAAAATAATGATTATGAAATTTGTGGAATTTTAGATAAATCAGATGTTCAAAAAACTTTATTAGGAATAAATATTCTTGGAACAGATGATTTGATAGAAGAACTCATTCAAAAAGAATATGTATTTCATATAACTGTGGGGCAGCTCTCTTCTAATTTAAAAAGAGTTACTATTTATAATAAAGTAAAAAAGCTTGGAGGACAACTGGTAAATATTATCTCTTCAAAAGCAATGGTGTCTAACTATGCAGAATTAGGTCAAGGAATTTTTATAGGTCACAATGCAGTGGTAAATACCGGTGCTAAAATAGGTGATAACACGTTAATTAATACAGCGTCAATTATTGAACATGATTCTATCATTGGTGAACATTGTCATATAGCTACTCAAGCAATAGTGAATGCAGATTGTATTGTTGAATCGAATTGTTTTTTAAGTAGTAATGTAGTTGTAAACAGAGGGTTAAATATTAGAAATAATATCTCTGTTGGATCGGGTTCTGTTGTTACCAAAGATTTAATGATTGAAAATGGACTTTACATTGGGGTGCCTGCCATTTTGAAAAAAGAACTAAAACTATGAAAACAATAATAATTGCTGAAGCAGGTGTAAATCATAATGGGGACTTAAAATTAGCTAAAAAGTTAATAGATATTGCCGATGAATCAGGAGCAGACTTTGTTAAATTTCAAACATTTAATACAGAATTTTTAGTTTCAAAAGGAGCTCAAAAATCGGAATATCAAAAAATAAATACAAAAGATGCAGATGATTCTCAATTTAAAATGCTCAAAAACTTAGAGCTTTCAGATGACGATCATATTGAGTTATATAATTATTGTAAAGGCAAAAGGATTAAGTTTATCTCAAGCCCATTTGATGATAGAAGTATTTCATTTTTAAATGATTTGGGTATTGAACTTTTTAAAATTCCAAGTGGCGAAATAACCAATTTCCCATATTTAAAAAAAATTGCACAATGTAAAAAGCCAATAATATTGTCAACAGGTATGGCTACTATAGAAGAAATTCAAAACGCAGTTTCATTATTTGAAAATGTAGGTGTAAATAAAAAAGAAATTACTGTATTACATTGTAATTCTGATTATCCTACAAATTTAGAAGATGTTAACTTAAGAGCTATGTTAGACATCAAAGAAAAGTTCGATATCAACATTGGTTATTCTGATCATACTTTAGGTATAGAGGTTTCATTAGCAGCGGTAGCTTTAGGAGCCAAAGTCATAGAAAAGCATTTTACTATTGATCCTTTAATGGCCGGTCCTGATCATAAAGCATCTCTTGGACCAAATGAGTTAAATCAGCTGGTTAGTTCAATTAGAGCAATTGAAAAATCGATGAGTGGTTCTGGAAAAAAAATACCTACAGAAAGTGAACTTAAAAACAAAATTAATGCTCGAAAAAGTATTCATTATCAATGCGATTTAAAGAAAAATCACATTTTACAAGAAACTGATATTGTTATGCTACGACCTGGAAATGGAGTTAGTCCTATTCATTTTGAGAAATTTATCGGCAAAAAGTTGACAAATGATGTTTTAAAATTTGATATGCTAAATGAATCAGATTTTTAATTTATGGAGATTTGTAACTACAAAGACGGTGACGAAGAAGCAATTTTGAAATTGTTTAAATTGGCATTTGGAAAAGAATTGTCTATAGATTTTTGGAATTGGAGATTTAAAAATAATCCGTGTAAAAAAGTTGAAAATGAAATCCTCTTAATGTGGGAAAACAATCAACTAATTGGTCATTATGCTGTTTCCTCTATTGAACTAGGTTATAAAGATAAAATTATTGAAGGTTGTTTATCAATGACGACTATGACCCACCCTAATTATGCTGGAAAAGGTATTATGCATCAATTAGCAACTAAATTGTATCAAGATTTAGCTCAAAATAATGTTAATCTAGTTATTGGATTTCCAAATAAAAATTCACACTATGCTTTTATCAATAAATTAAATTGGACTGATAATCAGTTATTACCGAATATAAGTGTTGAATGTAAATCATTAATTAACTTTCCTAAATCTGAATACGTTTTGAGTTCTCAATTTACAGAAATTCATCAAAACAAACTTTCAGAAAATAATGAAAAAACTATTGAAGTTTTTAAGTCAATGAACTATTTAAATTGGAGATATATGCTACATCCTTCAAATAAATACTTCATTATAGAAAGCCTCAAATTCCCTTCTAATTTTGTAGTTATAAAATTTTATAAATCATTGACAATTAGCGATGTATTTGAAATTGATATAGTAGAATTAGGTTTCATTAATCAATATGAAGTTTTGGTTGATATTGTAGGATGTTTAAATAGATATATATATGATGTTAAAATCAATGTAAATTCAATAAATACTTTTTTATCTTTGTACGATAAACGGTTCACTTTGTTTGAAAAAGCTGGTTTTAAAATGGGTAATCCGCTTACCTTTTTCGGTTTTAAAAATCTGATGGGATTACCTTTATCAAATGATTCAACAGATTGGAGAATTTATATGGGTGATTCAGATGTATATTAATTATGAGTGTTAAAAGAAAAATAATTGCTGTTTCAGGTGCTCGATCAGAATATGATTTGATGTCCAGTATTTATAAAACACTTCAAAACGATACTCGGTTTAATTTTGGAATAATTATAACAGGACCTCATCTTTCGCCAACTTACGGACTTACTGCAAACCAAATTGAAAATGATGAGCTAAAAATAATAGATAAAATCTATAACTTTATAGATTCAAATGAAAAACTAACCCGAGTAATTTCAATAGGAAATCAAATAACACAATTAGGTTATGTATTGGAGAGAGAAAAACCTGATATTGTTTTAGTCTGTGGGGATCGTGAAGAGTCAATAACAGTAACCTTAGTGTGCGCACATTTAAATATTGCAGTTGCTCATTTTTTTGGTGGAGACATTGCCAAAGATGGTAATATTGATAATTCTGTAAGATATGCAGCTTCAAAATTTGCTCATATACATTTTCCAGCCATCGAAGAACATCGAAAAACTCTTTTGAGGTTGGGGGAAGTGAGTGAAAATATATTTGTGGTCGGAAACCCAGCGATTGAACGATTCATTACTGAAGAACAATTATCAAAAAATGAACTCTCGACAAGATTAAATTGTACAGATGACTTTTTAAATGATTATTGTGTTTTGATTCAACATCCAATAATTACCGAATTAGCCTATCAAAAAGAACACATAACGATTACGTTAGATTCCATATTAAAGTCAAATCAAAAATGTTTTATAAATTATCCCAACTCAGATGCGGGTTCTATGGATATTATTAATGTAATTAACGAATTTGCTTCAAATCATCCAGATAAATTTCATCGGTTTAAAAATTTAGACCGCACAACGTATGTTAATTTGTTGAGAAATGCCCGATATTTAATAGGGAATTCAAGTTCAGGACTTTTAGAAGCTCCTTCTATTGGATTACCAGCTATAAACGTTGGCTCTAGACAACGAGATAGAATTCATGGTGATAATGTCATTTTTGTAAATAATGTTGAAAGTGAAATTTTAGAAGCAATACAAAAAGTTTTATTTGACAATGACTTTATTACGAAAGTGAACAACAAACACAATCCCTATGGAGATGGAAATACTACTACTAAAGTAGTTGATGTTCTAGCAACTATTGAAATAAATCAAACACTCATTCATAAAAATATAACCTATTAAATAATTAAAATGGAAAATTCTTTTAATCTATTAATAAAAAAAACAACTGAAGAAAAGGAAGCTGCATCTACAATTTTTTCTATGTTCGAGCAACATCCACTTCCTAAAGAAGAAATCTTAAAAAACCTTGGATTATTTGTTGACCGACAAACATTAAGTCGTTTTTTATTTATGAATGAAATGTACCAACGTATCATTTCAATAAATGGAAGTGTAATAGAATTTGGAACCAGATGGGGTCAAAATTTGGCTTTATTTGAAAATCTTAGGGGAATATATGAACCTTTCAATTACACACGCAAAATCATAGCATTTGATACATTTGAAGGTTTCCCGTCTGTTCATCCAAAAGATGGCACAGATGAAAATGTATTTAAAGGTGCTTATGCAGTTTCAAAAAATTATGAAGATTATTTGTATAATTTATTAAGTTGTCACAAAAAGAATAATCCAATTTCTCATATTAACAATATCGAATTGGTTAAAGGAAATGCCATTACAACTATAAAAAAATATGTAGAAAATCATCCGGAATTGATGATAGCTTTTGCATACTTTGATTTTGATATTTACGAACCTACGTATGAATGTTTAATGATGATAAAAGACCGATTAGTAAAAGGTGCTGTAATTGGTTTTGATGAACTCAATCATCCAAATTGGCCAGGTGAAACGTTAGCATTTAAAGAGGTGTTTGGTATTTCAAATTATAAAGTATACCGTTCCCCTTTTGCTTCATATAGTTCGTATATTGTTTTTGAATAAATTACATTTAAAGAATGAAAAAAGTTGTAATTGTTTCAGCACATCCCGATGATGAAGCATTAGGTGCAGGAGGTACACTTCTAAAATATAAAAAACAAGGTTATTTAATTTATTGGATAATAGCCACACATGTGTTTGAAAGCCAAGGCTATTCACGATCTATAATTGAAAAACGTGAGGCGGAAATTGAAAAGGTGAAAAATGCTTTTGGCATTCAAGTAGTTTATAATTTGAAAATTCCTACAACAACATTGGATAGTAGTAATTTAAATAATTATGTTGGCTTAATTTCAACCATTTTTAAAGAAGTTCAACCTCAAATTATCCTTTTGCCTAATAGAAGTGACGCGCACTCTGATCATCGAATTTTATTTGATGCAGTTATGGCTTGCACAAAATCATTTCGTTATCCATCTATTGAGCAAGTGATGATGTATGAGTGTTTATCTGAAACAGAATTCGCTCCAGCTTTAATTGAAAATGTTTTTTTACCCAATTATTTTGTAGATATTTCTTCTTTTATGGATCAAAAAATTGAAGTATTAAAAATTTATTCTTCAGAATTAGGAGATCATCCTTTTCCACGTTCAATTGAAAATGTAAAAGCATTAGCTACATATAGAGGAGCATCAGTTGGTGTTCATTTTGCAGAAGCTTTTCAACTTTTAAAATTCATAGAAAAATAGTAGTATGGATGCTAAATTGTTGACAATTCACAAAAACGCTACATTAATTGAGGCTTTAGAAGCTTTGAATAATTTGCTTTACAAAGTTCCTGTAAGTCGCATAATACTTTTTGTTGTGGATGATAATGAAAGTGTTTTGGGTAGTGTAACAGATGGTGATATACGAAGGGCATTAGTGAAATCTAAGAGTTTGAATGTAAAGATTGAAACTATTTGTAATAAAGAATTTTTATTCGAATGGCAAACAAAAAATTATATTGATTTATCAAAATACCGAAAAATTGATATTAAAATTATCCCCATTTTAGATAAAAATAAGTGTTTGGTGGACATTATAGATTGCACCAAAATTCAAGCAGCATTGCCAGTTGAATGTATGATAATGGCTGGCGGTAGAGGTAAAAGATTAAGCCCACTTACTGATGATATTCCTAAACCTATGTTGCCGCTAGGAGAAAAGCCAATTTTGGAGCATAATATAGATCGATTAATTAGCTATGGCATAAAAAAAATATTTATTTCAGTCAAATATTTAGGTGAGCAATTGGTAGCTTATTTTGGTGATGGATCTTCAAAAGGTATTGAAATTAAATATATTTGGGAGGATGAGCCATTGGGAACTGCTGGTGCTTTAGCATTAGTAGAGCAATTTAATTCTGAATTTTTACTGTTGATGAATAGCGATTTATTTACAGATGTTGATTTTGAAGATTTATATTTAGATTTAATTAATGAAAAAGCCGATATGGTAGTAGCATCCACTTCCTACAAAGTAGATATTCCTTTTGCTGTTTTTGAAACCAATGAACGCCAAATTCAAAACTTTAAAGAAAAACCATCTTATGTATATCACTCAAATGCAGGTATATATATGTTTAAAACTTCATTAATAAATAAAATTCCTAAAAATAAATTTTACAACATTACGGATTTAATGGAAGAGCTGATTAATGAAAAAGGTAAATTAATTCATAATCCTATTTTAGGTTATTGGATAGATATTGGAAGTCCTGCAGATTATTTAAGAGCTCAAGAATTAATTAAACACATAAAATAATATGATTCCAACTAATAAACCCTATATAATTGTTGAAACAGCCTTTCATCACGAGGGAGATAAAATTTTTTTAAAAGGTTTAATTAAAGAAGCAAAAGAAATTGGTGTAAATGCAGTTAAATTTCATCTACTTTTAGATATTGATGATTATATGATTGCAGAACACGATGCAATTGAGGTGTTAAAACCGTGGTGTCTTAGCTCAACAGACTGGGACGAAATAATTGAATTTTGTAATGATATAGATATTATTTTACTTTGTAACGATCAAAAATCTATTGAGTACGCTATTCAAAAAGGAAATAGAATTAAGGCCATTGAAATACATGCAACAGGAATTAATGATATTTTTTTATTAGAGAAAGCGTCAAAATTTAATCAAACTGTAATTCTTGGAACTGGAGGATCATCATTAGATGAAATAGATTTTGCCATTCAGTTTTTAAAAGATAATAATAAACTTGATGTTTTCTTAATGCATGGGTTTCAAAATTACCCTACTGATTATAAAGATATTAAGCTATCAAGAATGAATCGATTAAACGAATTATTTAATTTACCAATTGGTTATGCTGATCACACTGACCCTTTAGACGAAAATAATGAGTTTATTTCCTGCATTCCTCTCGCCAATGGATTTAATGTGATTGAAAAGCATTTTACAACAAATTTTGGAGAAAAACGTATTGATGCTCAAGCAGCTATAAATGTTAATCAACTAAAAAAAATTAAAGATTTATCACAAATCATTTGGTCAACCCTAGATTTGGACAGTTGTTTAAAATTGTCTCCAGCTGAAATGAAATATGGAAATACAGGTCCTATGAAAAAAGCTATTGTAGCTAAAAATGACATTCAAGAAGGTGAATTAATAACACTTTCAAATATAGCTTTTAAAAGAACGAATGCAAGCAGTAGTAGTAAACAATTAGATTTATCAAAATTATTAAATAATAAAACAACTCGTTTGATTAAAAAAGATGAAATTATAGATTTGAATAATGTGCAATTTTCGTTTTTAGTTAATGATTTCTCTCAATTTAAGAATACAAAATGAAAAAAATAGGGTTTTTAATAACAGCTAGATTAAAGTCTAAAAGATTACCTAAAAAACTTCTAAAAGAGATAAATGGTAAAACAATAATTGAGCATGTTATTTCAAGAATTAAAGAAGTTGATGACTTAAATGATATTGTTTTGTGTACTTCAACCTCAAACCAAGATTTACCTTTAGTTAATATTGCTATCAAAAATAACATCTACTATTTTAATGGAGATGAAGAAGATGTATTAAGTAGATTATTAACAGCTTCTAAATTATTTGGATTGGATTATATGATTGGAATTACCGGTGAAAACCCTCTTTTTTCTATTGAATATACAAACCTAATTATTGATGAAGCTAAAAATTCTGATTTTGATTTTATTTATTTAAAAGGACTTCCAATCGGCTGTGCCACTTATGCAATTAAGACGAAGGCTTTAGAAACCGTTTGTTCTATAAAAAATGTTGTGGACACTGAAATTTGGGGCTATTTAATAAACAGACCTGAATTATTCAATATAAAAGCTATTGAAGTAGAACAAAATGTTTATTGGCCAGATTTAAGAATTACTATTGATTATGAAGAGGATTTTAACTTTGTAGCAGAAATATTTAAAAAACTAGATTCTGAATCTATTAAAAGTCTACCAAAAGTAATAGCTTTTCTTAAAGAAAATGATCAAATAACACAAATTCACCAACATCATAAACAATTGGATTTAAGTGAAAGTGTTAAAAGCGAAATAGATTCCTATTTCAAAAATAACTATATTGAAATACTTGAAACTAAGAATAAAATTTATAATACTGCACCATTATGATATATGATAAAATTGAGAATATCAAAAGATACCCATTCTTAAATAAGATTAAAGATTTTGATTTTAAAATGGCAAAAGATGGAAAATTTGAAATTGAAGGAGAAACATTTTTTGGTATAGGATTAAAATACGCTACCAAAAATGAAATGGATTGCTTGTGGGAAAGTCATAAAAAATACTTAGATGTACATGTTATTTTGGAAGGTGAGGAAATTGTTAATATTTCAGATAATTCTCAAATGAACGTGACAAAAGAGTATGATGAAACAGGTGATTACATGTTACATTCGGGAATAAAACAACAAAGTATTCATTTAAAAAAAGGATGTTTTTTGGTCTTATATCCAAACGAAGTTCATCAAACAGCTGTATATTTTGATAAAATCAATAGTATTAGTAAAGTTGTCTTTAAAATTTTAATTTAACAATTTCAAACGTTTTACAAATTTACTTTATTTAGAAAATGTAAAAATAATTATATGATAAATAAACTTATTGTTACAGGTGAAATGAGATCGGGAACCACTTTTCTGGCTAATTTTTTAAATAGTCAAGAAAGCGCTCTTGTATATGCAGATTTCCTACGACAAATATTTATTAATGGTAAGCAATTAAATATTACTAGTATAACTAAAATTCTAACGGAAAGAGAACTTAATATAATATCCAGTAACTTGATTGCTGAATTTAGAATGTTTGGGTTTGATATTCAAATTCCTAGAGATAAGGAATACACACTTAATGACCTTTTTAACAAAGGAATTTCAAGGATTCAGGAAATAGATTCCAAAAAATCCTGTTCTTTAATCGGTATAAAAAGTACTAAAGAATACTTTTATTTAAATGAACTTTTAAATAACGATACTAAGTTTATTTATATTTACAGAGATCCTAGAGATGTGTTGCTTTCTGCTAAAAATAGATTTAGTAATTATTCACTATTTGAGTATGCTGATGAATGGACCAAAGGTATTGACTTAGCAATGAACTATAAAAATCACAAAAACTTTTTCCTTTTAAAATATGAAGATTTAATTAAAAGAGATAGTAACGTTATTAAGTCAATGGAAGATTTTCTAGGTATTGATTTGAATATGAATATTAGTAAACTTCGATTGAGAAATGGAAATGATTACATAGATAATTCTTCATTTGGGGATGTAAGTAAAGTTTTTGATACGGAAGCATTAGAGCGATGGAAAAATTACAGTACATCGGATGAGGTTATTTATACAAGTTTATATTTGAATGATTATATAAAGCTTCTTAATTATGAGGAAAATGCTAAAGTATATACTCATAATGAAAAAAAAATAATTAAAAAGTCACGAAAAAAATATGATTTTAATTTATTCTTAAAAAATAAATTAAAAGGTAAGATAAAAGGTAGCATTAATAAATTGTTTAAAAGATAAGTGTAATATAACAAAGAAGATATTCGTTTTTATACTATTTTGTAGTATCAATTTTACACAAATATTTTTATAAATTGTTTTAGGTTACAACCTAAATGATAATGGTTACGATTTTTTATTCGAATTTTAAGGGGCAAAAGTAATAAAATTGAAAAATGAATTTTGAAGGAAGAAAAAAAGTAGTTTCAAAATTAGAACATTTCGAAATGAACTATCCAGTTGAACAATGGGTAGTTGAGTCAATACATATATGGCCAATTATTAAGTTTTATTGTACACATAAATTATATATTGCAGACAATATTAAAGAAGAAAATTCTAATGACGTAGTATATTCATTTGAGAAAAAAAGCAAATTTTCAAGTGCATTGATTGCATTCAAAGGGATGTTGAGTTATTATTTTTCAATGCATTCAAAAGTAGAAGTGGTAGCCTCTTCCGTTGGAAATTATAAAGCCAATTGGAATAATACAATTATGCATAAATATTTTGATCCATTATTAGATGAATTGGAGACGTTGAATAAAAAAGGGTTAATAATTTCACTTAAAGATGAAAACAAAACTAATTATAAAGTTTTTAGAGTAAAAAATATCAGTAATTGGAGCTATTTTATTCGATTGCTTATTAGGAATCCGACTATTCATACAAAAGAACTACCTGATTATAAAACGTTTCTTAATGAAATGTCAAAAGAATTACATACTAAATCTTCACTTTTAGAAAATACATTAAATCAAGTTTTTCGGGAAGTTTTGATATGGAAAAGAGTGTATAAACAATTGTTCAAAAAAGTAAACCCAAAATTTTCGGTAAGTTTATGTTATTATTCGTGGGAGTTTTATGGTATGAATGCAGCAGCAAATGAAATGGAAATAATTTCAATTGACATGCAACACGGAGGTCAAGGAGCTTATCATACAGCCTATAAATTTTATAAGATTCCTAAAAATGGATATACAGTTTTACCTAAAGTTTTTTGGACTTGGGATGCCCTTTCAAAAGAATTTATAGATTCATGGTCAAATGAAAGTTGGCATAAAACGATTAATGGTGGAAATTTATGGATAAATTTCATTGCTAATCAAAACTATAGTGTTGCTAATCAAAACGATTCAAAAAAGTTAATTTTAGTAACTCTTCAAAACACTTTAATTCCAGTTTTAGAAGATTTCATTATAAATGCCATTAAAAAAACGGATGAAAATAAGTTCGTTTGGTGGTTGAGATTTCATCCAGGGATGTCTAAAAAGGAAATAGAAGAAGTAAATGAAATAATTCTTAAAAATGGTTTTTCAAATAAAGTTTCTACACATCTATCTTCAGAAATTCCATTACCGATTGCTCTTTTAAAATGCGATGTTCATGTATCAAAATTTTCGGGTAGTATATTAGAAGCTGCTTTGATGAATAAATTAAATATTATTGTAGATGAGTTAGGGAAATCGGCCTTTTCAAATTTGATTGAAGAAAACAAAGCTAGTTTTTTTGATCCTAATGCTAATTTAGATTTATATGACTTTATACTTAATCAATTTGATAATGAAGAAAAATCAGATTTTTCAACCTATGAAACTAAGTCTCTTTCATTAATTTTAGCAGAAATAGAAAATAAATGTAGTACGGATTAATTTATTAAAACTTGTTTGATTTCCATACAATTCAGAAAACTGACCTACAAATATGTTTTGAAAACATTCGTTGGTTGAACGCTATTTATTTTAAAGAATTGTAGCTACTTTTGTGTCTCTGTTATTCCCAATTATCACAAACATGATAAAATCTTTTTTGAAGAAATATTTTAAACATTTAGCCTATTTTTATGCGCATTTGAGGTATAAAATGATTATAGGCCTTTTGTTAAGTATTGTTGTTGGCCTTTTGGACGGGTTTGGATTAGCTATGTTTTTACCATTATTAGAAATGGTTGACGGTTCAGGAACAGCCACCTCAGATAATATGGGTAATTTACGTTTTGTGGCTGATTTTTTAACGTATTTTGATTTAAAGCTCACTCTAAATGTTGTTTTGTTGTTTATCCTTTTTCTTTTTATTCTAAAGGGTATTACAAAATATATTGAAGGGCATTATAATTTATACATACAGCAAGCTTTTATTGTTAAGCTGAGAAGAAAATGTGTTGATGGCATGTCAAATTTTAAATACAATGCTTTTGTTCAAGCCGATTCAGGAAAAATTCAAAACACGTTGAGTTTAGAAGTGAGTAGAGTTGTAAATGCATACAGAGGCTATTTTGGCACTATTCAATATGCCATATTTGTTTTAGTGTATGTGTTTTTGGCTTTTTTGTCCAATCCTCAATTTGCAATTTTGGTTGCTATTGGTGGAGCATTATCAAGTTTGCTTTTTAGAGGTATCTATAAAAAAACAGAAAAAATATCTTCATCTATAACATTACACGGCCATGTTTTTCAAGGATTATTGATTCAATCGGTTGCTTTTTTCAAATATTTGAAATCAACGGGCAGAATGAAAGGATATTCTGATAAACTAAAAAATAGTATTAGTAAAATTGAAAAAGATAATAAAACAATGGGGTTAATTCAAGTTTTTCTTGTCGCAGTAAGAGAACCAATTGTATTGTCTATTGTTGTGGCTGTTATATACATCCAGCACAATTATTTTGGTCAAGAACTCGGTATGATTATTTTAAGTTTATTGTTTTTTTATCGTGCATTAAACTATTTAATGGTCATGCAAACGCAATGGAATAACTATTTATCCATGTCAGGTGCTGTAAAGAATATGGATGAATTTTTAACCAATTTAGATGAAAATAAAGAAAAATATGGAAAAGAAAAGATAGATCATTTTACTTCCAATATGGTTTTAAATACTACAAGTTTTTATTACAAATCGAATGATTTAATTCTAAAATCGATAAATTTAACTATTGGAAAAAACAAAACAGTGGCATTCATCGGTGAAAGTGGTAGTGGAAAAACAACATTGGTGAATATTTTAACAGGATTATTGCCAATAAGTGAGGGAAAATATTCAATTGATGGTATCGACACTAAAGAAATTGATATGCGCTCCTTTCAAAATAGAATCGGTTATATCACTCAAGAACCAGTAATCTTTGACGACAATGTTTTTAATAATGTCACCTTTTGGGATGAAAAAACACCCGAAAACGTAAATAAATTTTGGGATGCACTCCGAAAAGCCTCCATTCTTGATTTTGTGGAAAGTTTGCCCGAAAAAGAAAATGCTCCCTTGGGCAACAATGGAATAATGGTGAGTGGCGGGCAAAAACAACGATTATCCATAGCTCGTGAATTGTATAAAGACATTGATATCCTCATTATGGATGAAGCTACATCAGCACTCGATTCTGAAACTGAAAAAGCCATTCAAGAAAACATCGATGCGCTCAAAGGGCAATTTACCATAATCATCATAGCTCATCGATTGTCTACCATCAAAAATGCGGATGAAATTGTCCTTATGTCAAAAGGAGAAATCATCGATAAAGGTTCTTTTTCTGAATTGATAGGTTCTAATGAAACCTTCAAAAGAATGGTAAATTTACAGGAACTATAGAAGTTAGATTTTGGATTAAAAATGTAAACTAAAATCTAAAATCGTAAATCTACAATCTATAATCGTCCATCTAAAATCTAAAATCAAAAAACTTTCTTCATCATATTTTAATTCACTAATTTCAAAAAAAAGTTACCTTTGCACAATTAAAATAAGGTGAATTGGTCGACTAAAAGCGAAGATTCAGCTAAATTTTAATGATAGCCTTACCTTAATCATCTGTGACTGAGGAAGGCGAAGCCATGAATGAAAATTACACAATGGATGTTTGGAAAGCGTTATATGTTGCTTCAAGAGCTGAGTTAAAAGTGCACGAAAGATTACAAAATAGAGGTTTTAGTACCTATGTTCCGTGTCAAAAAGTGATGAAACAATGGAGCGATCGAAAAAAACTCATCACTCAACCCATGCTTAGGGGATATGTTTTCATTCAAAACCCTGATCAAAACAGACTTCAAATCCTCGAAACACAAGGTGTAGTTGCTTTTGTTCGTAATTTAGGTGCCGATGCCATCATCACCAGTCAAGAAATAGAAACCTTGAGACTTATTGAGAAGTTGGGATATGAAACCTCCATTTGTGAAGAAGCTTTTAACATCGGTCAAGTAGTGAACATTAAGCAAGGTGCTTTCAAAGGTCATCAAGCACGAGTAGTGGACATTGGCAAAGACGGAACCTTATATGCATTCTTGTTAGAAGGCATCAACCAATGTGTGCGCGTAAAAGTGCCTAAAGAAATTGTGGAAACAGCTGCTAATTAATCAATATTACCCATATTCATAAGTCTAAAATCGTCAATCTACAATCGTACTTAAAATAATGTCTAAACTCCCAGTAAAAATATACGCTCCAAATTCAGCGTCACAACATCCTTTCAAAATGTGGGGTGTGATGTTCAAAGATTTGAAAGCCTCTCAAGGGTTGGCGTATCAATTGACTAAAAGAGACATCAGTGCGCAATACAGGCAATCTTTATTAGGCTTATTTTGGGCGTTTTTTACGCCTTTGTTCAATTCACTTACATGGATATTTCTTCAATCTTCAGGAACCGTAAATATTGCTGACACTAGTATCCCATACCCTGCTTATGTATTTATTGGCACAATGATGTGGCAAATTTTTACAGAATCCATCGCGAGCCCCATTCAACAAGTGCAAGCATCCAAATCCATCCTTTCCAAATTGAATTTTCCACGTGAAGCCATTTTGCTCAGTGGTTTGTATAAAGTACTGTTCAACGCAGCTATTAAAATATTGATTTTAATCCCTATTTTATTCTATTTTGGGGTATTTCCCGATTGGAAAATCAGCTTGTTACCTTTAGTCATTTTTTCGTTTGTATTGGTGGGTTTTGCCATAGGATTATTCCTGACGCCCATAGGAACCTTATACACAGATATCGGTAGAGCTATACCAATAGTTTCTCAATTGATGATGTTTTTATCTCCTGTTGTTTTTACATACACGTTTAAATGGAATTTTACAACTCCTCTGCTGATGACTGCCCGAGAAGTTCTCTCAGGAGGTGATTTGCAATGGTTCTTGTATTTTTCAATAGTCACATTTGTAGCCCTTTTTGTACTGTTTTTTGCTTGGCTAGTGTTTAGAATCACTATGCCCGTGCTAATAGAAAGGATGAGTGCGTAATGTCATAGACGTTAAACTGAACAAATTACCATCACCCCTCAAACATCAATCCTCCGTGCAACCTAACAACCAAATAACTGACCAACTAATTAACCTTTTATCAACCGAAGCTTTAGCGAAGGTTGAAAACCTCAAACAAAAATGAGCGCCAGCGAATTACAAACCTCAAACCAACTGAGCGACAGCGATGTTCTCGTTCGCGTCCAAGGCGTCTCCAAAAAGTTCTGCAAAGACCTCAAAACCTCTTTGAAATACGGAGTGATGGACCTGAGCGCGCAAATATTTGGTAAAACACAAAACAAAGAACTCCGACCCAAAGAATTTTGGGCAGTACGGGATGTGAGTTTTGAATTGAAAAGAGGCGAATGTCTAGGATTGATTGGCCACAATGGAGCAGGAAAAAGTACGCTGCTCAAAATGCTCAACGGGCTCATCAACCCCGATGAAGGCCGCATAGAAATGCACGGTAGGGTAGCAGCTTTGATTGAGCTAGGTGCAGGTTTTAACCCCATTCTTACAGGGCGTGAAAATATCTATAACAACGGAACCGTACTAGGCCTCACACGCAAAGAAATTGATGAAGTGTTGGAAGAGATTATAGACTTTTCAGAACTCAGGGAGTTTATTGATACGCCCGTACAAAACTATAGTAGTGGAATGAAAGTGAGATTGGGTTTTGCCGTAGCAACTAGTTTTAAACCGGATATTCTCATTTTAGATGAAGTATTAGCCGTGGGAGATGCCGGTTTTAGAATGAAATCGTTTAATCGAATTTCAGAAATAATGCGTACGTGTGCCGTTATTTTTGTTAGCCATTCTATGCAAACAATAGCAAGAATTTGCACACATGGTATGCTAATGGAAAAAGGAAATGTGAAGTTGTATACAAACAATATGCAAGAAGCTATTGAATTTTATTTTGGTGCTTTTCAAGGTGAAGGAGCTATAATTGAATTCAATGAATTTGCTGAAATTGAAGAAATAAAAATTAATGGCGAAATACAAATAAACGAAAAACATGTATTTCAAACAATGTTTGGGAAAGATTTGGTATTGAATTTAAAAGTCAAAATAAAATCTAAACATACTAGATTCTGCGTGAAAATGCATATTACCGATAAAGATATGAAAATGGTGGCTCAATCGGTCTCCAATAAGTTTCATAGTATGTTTGAAAATAATTCACCAAATGAAGTACAATTTACTTTTCCTAATTTAGCATTAATTGACGGAGAATATACATTTACATTTTTTATTCAATACGAAAACGATACAAAACCATACAATGCTGAAATTTTAGCAACTTATAGGAATTACACTAAATTCAAAGTTAGAGGATTAGAAGAGGTGTTATACGCACCTATTTATTTGATTCCCGAAATAGAACATAACAATAAAAAATTAGAGAACAAATAATGTTAAACAATAAGATAATACTAATCACAGGAGGTACAGGTTCGTTGGGTAAAGCCCTTACGAAACATATATTGGGCAAATACCCTACAGTAAAAAAGATAATTATTTACTCTCGAGACGAACAAAAGCAATTTGAAATGGCGCAAGATTACCCAAGAGATAAATATCCAAATATTCGTTTTTTTATTGGTGATGTCAGAGATGCGGATCGTTTAACGAGAGCGTTGTCAGGAGTTAATTATGTAATCCATGCAGCAGCCATGAAACATGTGCCTATTGCAGAATATAACCCTGATGAATGTGTGAAAACGAATATTGGTGGTGCTCAAAATGTAATTGATGCGTGTCTCAAAACAACAGTCGAAAAAGTGGTGGCATTATCTACAGATAAGGCTTGTGCTCCAATTAATTTGTATGGAGCTACAAAGTTAACTTCAGATAAATTATTCATAGCAGCCAATAATATTAAAGGCACCAATCCTATTCGCTTTTCAGTAGTGCGCTATGGAAATGTGATGGGTTCCAATGGTTCTGTGATTCCTTTTTTTATGAAAAAGAAAAAAGAAGGTATTATTCCCATAACTGACCCAAATATGACTCGATTCAACATTTCCCTTCAAGGAGGAGTAGATATGGTCATGCACGCACTTGAACATGCTTGGGGTGGAGAATTATTTGTACCAAAAATTCCATCCTATAAAATTATGGACGTGGCAGAAGCCGTTGCTCCTGAATGTGAAAAAATGATAATAGGTATAAGACCTGGAGAGAAAGTTCACGAAGAAATGATTACCCCTTCTGATTCTTTTTACACCTATGATTTAGGTAAGTATTATACGATACTTCCTTCTCACCATAGTTGGAAAATAGAGGATTTCATCAATACTTTTAATGCAAAAAAAGTAGCACAAGGATTTAGCTACACATCTGAAAATAATACCGAATGGGAAACGGTTGAAAGTATGAGGGAATTGATACGTGAACATGTTGATCCGAGTTTCGATTTTCAATAAACGCTTTTCGTTTATTTATCTTCTCGAATAAAACGAGTAACTAACCACGAATAAAATGCGTATTTTCAGAAATTTTGATGTTTAGAAAAATGCCAAAGAATTAGTGAAAGTTCTTTTATCATCCTACAAATTCGTTTCCGGATTCCGAAAAATATTCTTTGTCAAATCAAATACGAAGAGCATCAGTGTCAATTCCAGCAAATATAGCTGAAGGTTCGGGTAGAAATACTGATAAAGATTTTAGAAATTTTCTGTTTATTGCACTAGGTTCTTCATATTAGCTTGAGACATTGATTGATTTATCATTCGATTTAGAATTTTAAAAAAAAGAGAAGTTTGATGAAGTATACGACAAAATAAATCATATTCAACGTCAGTTGAACTCATTAATTAATAAAATAAAAGTTTAAAGTATCCAAACCACGTCCCACGAAAATCGAATGACGAACAAAGATAAAAATATTATCCCATACGGAAAACAGCACATTACCCAAGAGGATATCGATGCAGTAGTATTGGCGCTTCAATCAGACTTCCTTACACAGGGACCAAAAATTAATGAATTTGAAACCGCCTTTGCTCAATATATAGGTTCGAAATATGCAGTGGCAGTAGCAAACGGCACAGCCGCATTGCATTTGTGTACATTAGCTCTGAATGTAAAAGAAGGAGATAAAGTTATCACGACACCCATTACATTTGCCGCATCGGCTAATTGTGTTCGCTATTGCGGAGGCGAAGTGGTTTTTGCGGATATTGATCCTTCAACCTATTTGTTAGATATTAATGCTGTAAGAAAATTAATGGAGGATGCTCCAAAAGGAACTTATAAAGGAATTATACCTGTTGATTTTGCCGGAAGGGCTGTTGATTTAGAAGCTTTCAAAAAACTAGCAGATGAATTTGATTGTTGGTTAATTGAAGATGCATGTCATGCTCCAGGTGGATTTTTTAAAGACAGTAAGGGAATTAAACAAAACTGTGGAAATGGAAATTATGCTGACCTAGCCATTTTTTCTTTTCACCCCGTTAAACACATAGCCTGTGGTGAAGGAGGTATGATAACCACCAATGATGAACAACTCTACAAAAAATTATTAACTCTTCGCACACACGGCATTACCCGTGATACAGATTTATTCCAGAATTCTGTCGATTTTGCAATAGGCCAGCAGCAAACCGCAAACAACCAACCGCCAACCGCCAACCGCCAATGGCCAACATGGTACATGGAAATGCAAGAACTCGGCTTCAATTATCGATTAACTGATTTTCAGGCTGCATTAGGTATTAGTCAATTATCAAGAGCTAATGAAGGGATTATAAGAAGAAAAGAAATTGCAAAAAGATATTTTGAAGCATTTAAAAACGAAAACTTTATTCAAGGTCAATCAGGATATGTTGGAGGACACGCTTATCATTTGTATGTAATTCAAGTTAAAAACAGACTGGGTCTTTATAATTATTTGCGAAGCAAAAATATTTTTGCTCAAATTCATTACATTCCCTGTCATTTGATGCCTTACTACAGATCTTTAGTATGGAAAGAAGGCGATTTACCAAATGCTGAAAACTATTATACCAATTGTATAAGTCTACCTATGTTTCCGACATTAACAGATGAAGAACAAAAATTTGTTATAAATACAGTATTAACCTTTTATAATTAACCTAACACATAAATATGTTTTAAACTTGAATAGTCAACAGTTAAGCAACAACAATTAGCTTTTCACTCTTCACTTTCACTCTTCACCGTTAACCCTTCACTAAAAAAATGAAAAACCTATGCATCATACCAGCTCGTGGTGGAAGTAAAAGAATTCCTCGAAAAAATATAAAAGATTTTCTAGGAAAACCTATCATTGCTTATTCTATAGAAGCTGCTCTCAAAAGTGGTTTGTTTGATGAAGTTATAGTGTCTACAGATGATGATGATATAGCAGAAATAGCAAAAAAATATGGCGCTAGCGTTCCATTTATGCGAAGTGCAAAAAATTCAGATGATTTTGCTACAACTTATGATGTGATAGAAGAGGTGATAAATTCCTATTTAACATTAAATAAAACATTCATTAAAGTTTGTTGTATCTATCCTTGTGCTCCATTCGTAACAGCAGACAAATTAAAAATAGGATTTGATATATTAATTGAAAATAATTTTGATTCTGTAATTCCCGTAGTTGCATTTAGTTTTCCAATTCAAAGAAGTCTAAAATTATTCAATAGCAAACTTAATTTTGTTTATTCGGAACATGAAAAAACTAGATCGCAAGATTTGGAAAAAACATATCATGATGCTGGTCAATTTTATTGGTGTGACTTAAATCAATTATTAGAAACAAAAAGAATATTAAACTCAAATACAGGAATGATGGAACTTACTGAATTAGATGTTCAAGATATCGATAATGAAACTGATTGGAAATTAGCTGAGTTAAAATATAGAATGATAAGTGAATCAAGGAATTAAAGTTTTTTTAAGAGGTGATGGAAATGAAAAAATTGGCTTTGGTCATTTATATCGTTTGTATGCATTGTATCACTATTTAAAGAATTTTTTTAATATTGAATTTGTAATTTCAAATGAAACTATACTGCCTTTCGAAAGTGAAGTGTCAAACATTCTTAAATTACCAAAATTTAAATTTAAAACGGAAGAGATTAGTTATCTTAAACAAAAATGTAAGGCAAATGATTGGTTAATTTTAGATGGTTATCAATTTGAACTAAGTTATGAAAAAGAAATAAGAGATTTGGGTGTTAATATATTGAAAATTGATGATTTCTGCTCAGCGACTTACGCTAATGTCATTGTAAATCAAGATCCTAATATTGAACTTTGTGAATTTAAGAACGATGAAATTAACTATCCAGTTATAAAGAAAACAGGAACTTCTTTTGCTTTACTTAGACCTGGATTTATTTCTGCTATTTCAAAGCCAACAAAAATTAATGAAAATGGTGAAATTTTCATTAGTTTTGGAGGAGCAGACCCTAAAGATTTAGGTTTAAATCTTGCACAAAAATTGTCCAAAATGAATTTGGTAAAAAAGATTCATTGGTTAGGAAGTGAAACAATCGCAAAAAAAATAAATAATAATTTTCCTGAAAAAGTTATTTTTTATAATAGACTTTCTGATGTAGAAATCATAAAAGTATTAAGAATGTGTCAATTAGCATGTTTACCTTGTAGCAATATTTTTCAAGAAGCATGTTGTGTAGGAATTCCAATTATATGTGGATATTTTGTCGATAATCAAGAGTATCCATATTATAGATATAAAAAAGAGAATTTGTTTTATCCTATAGAAGATTGGGTAAATGCAATTGAAAATGATTATATTGTTGATATAATTGAAGAAAAGTTAAATAATTTTAATTTGAAAATTGAAATTGAATTAATAAAAAATCAGAAAATACTTTTTAATCACGATTTTGCTCTTAATTATAAACTGTTAATTAGTTGAAGAAAAAAGTTATTTATATAGGGAATATTGCCAATGTTGCTGAGTACATTAGTATGAATGATAATATTGAATTATTAGCTGTGATATCTGAAAAAAAAAGTATATCAGATGAAATTCTTAATTTTGTATATTTAAGAAAAGTTAAGTTATATGATGTAGAGAATAAATCAGATCTTGAAAATATTTTGAACAGATTTGAAGAAAATAATATTCTTTTAATTTCAGGTTTTGGGCTAATATTAAATGAAAAAATTCTTAATCGATTTAAGGTATTTAATATCCATTTTGGAGTCCTCCCAAATTATAAAGGTAGACATCCCTCTTTCTTTGCAACCTTAAATAATGAAAAAGAAATTGGAGTTACATTACATTTAGTTGATTTAGGAATTGATAGTGGAAATATTATTGAGGTTATTAAGGAACCTTATTATTTCTATGAAAATGAAAATGATATTTTTAATAAGCTCTTATTAAGAATACCTGAATTGCTAAATAGTTTTATATATTTTTTAGATAATAAAATTTCTTCAAAATCTAATTATGGTGGAAATTATTATAAACCTGTTAATCAATCAGACATAACCATAACTGAAAACACTGACATTAGTAAAATACTAAATATAGTAAGAGCCCAAAGTAAATACCAAGGAGCTTTATTTAGGTATCAAAATAATATTTTTGGGATAACAAAGGTTAGAATTACACAATCAATATCTTTATGTGAGAATTTTAATTGTGAGAAACTGATGATTAAAAATAACATTCCTTATGGAATTTGGATAAATGAAAATCATTGTTTAATTTTTGAGAATATTACAAAATTAAATTGATATGACATCAGCAATAATGCAACCTACTTTCAATCCTTGGTTAGGATATTTTGATTTGATAGATCAAGTTGAAACTTTTGTATTTCTAGATAATGTGCAACTTGTCAAAAGATCTTGGCAAGTTAGAAACAAAATTAAATTAAATGGTGAAGAATTTTGGTTAACCATCCCAGTTAAAAATACTTCATCTAGAGATTATTTATTTTTAAAAGATGCCGAAATAAATAATGAAGAAAAATGGAAAAAGAAACATTTAAGTACAATTCAAGCTGCTTATTCTAAATCATTTTATTATGATGAAGTGATGAGTTTTGTCTCTCCATTATATGAATCTGCAAATCAATTGAGTAAATTTAACATTGATTTAATTATTGGAGTGTGTGAAAATATAGGAATAAAGGTTAACTTTATAAACGCTTCAAATTTGACAAATCAAGAAGGTATTAAAGATGAAAAGTTGAATAATATATTAAATGAAATAAGTTCAAAAACATATATTTCTCCTCAAGGTTCTGCCGGATATATAAATTCAGAGATTTATGGAGGAGAAATTGTTAAATCTGGCAAAACTTTGTATTATCACGTCTATAATCATCCAAATTACCTTCAAAATAAAGGCGATTTTATACCTTATTTGGGTATTTTTGATGTTTTATTTAATGTAGGTTTTAAAAATACACTTGAGTTAATTAGACAAGGCAGACGAGATTGCCTAAAATTTGATGAATTATGAAAATAGGAAATTTTGATGTCACTAAAAAGGTTTTTATAATAGCTGAATTATCAGCTAACCACAACGGGAGTTTCAAAATTGCTTTAGAAACTATAAAAGCCGCCAAAAATGCAGGTGCCGATTGCATTAAACTTCAAACGTATAAGCCAGAAACAATTACTTTGAAATCAAATAAACCTGATTTCATTCTAAATACAGGTACAATTTGGGATGGTCAGTTTTTATATGACTTATATGAAAAAGCACATACTCCTTGGGAATGGCATGCTGATTTATTTGAAGAAGCTAGGAAATTAGAACTTGAAATTTTTTCATCACCGTTTGATTTTTCAGCTGTAGATTTATTAGAATCATTGAATGCTCCTGCATATAAAATAGCATCTTTTGAAATTACAGATATACCTTTAATAAAATATGCAGCTAGTAAAATGAAACCTATTATTATTTCTACAGGTATAGCTCGATTAGAAGATATTGAGTTAGCTATACAAGCTTGTAAAAGTGTTGGAAATAATAATATTGCATTATTAAAATGTACATCATCATATCCAGCACCTTTAGATGAAGCTAATTTATGTATGATAAGAGATTTCAAGGATAAATTTAATGTAATCTCAGGATTATCTGATCATACACTTGGTATCATAGCACCCATCGTTTCAATCGCTATGGGAGCTAGAATTATTGAAAAACATTTTATCATTGACAAAAAAGTTGGTGGTCCTGATGCGAGCTTCTCTTTAGATGAAAGTGAATTTAATGAAATGGTTAAAGCTGTAAGATTAGCAGAGTCATCGTTAGGACGAGCTGATTATACACTTACAGAAAAACAATCTGGAGGAAGATATTATGCCAGATCTTTGTATATTTCAAAAAATGTTAAACAGGGCGATGTATTAACTACAGAAAATATAAAATCAGTTAGACCGGGAAAAGGTTTGGAACCTAAATATTTTTATGACGTATTAGGTAAAACATTTATTTCAGATTTTGAACTAGGAGAACCATTATCATTTGATAAAATAATTTAATAGTTATGAAAATTTGTATTTTAGATTATGGAAGCGGGAATGTTAAATCAGTTTATAATATGTTTTCTTCATTAATAAATGATGTACATATTTCTAATTTAGAAGAAGATATTATGAATGCAGATAAACTTGTATTACCTGGAGTTGGGGCATTTGGGGCTTCTATGTCTAAAATTAAAGAAACAATTCCTTTGAAAGTATTAGAAAATGAAGTTTTGTTAAATAAAAAGCCAATTTTAGGTATTTGTGTTGGGATGCAAGTATTGTTTACAAAAGGGTATGAGTTTGGAGAATTTGATGGTTTAAATTGGATAAAAGGTGACGTGAGAAAATTAGAAACAAAAGGTCATTCTCTTCCTCACATTGGATGGAATGAGATTTCAATTTTAAGAGAAAATCATATTTATAATAATGAAAAGGCAGGATATGATTTTTATTTTGTGCATAGTTATGTTTGTCAACCAGAAAATTCTATATATGAAATAGCTACTTGTGATTATGGACAAAAGTTTTGTTCGATAGTAAATAAAGAAAATATTTTTGGGGTTCAATTTCATCCAGAAAAAAGTCAAATAGCTGGAAAAAAGTTAATAAAGAATTTCATCGATTTTAACTCATAAAGTAATGAAAAAAAATAGAATTATTCCAGTACTTTTATTAAAAAATGGTTGGTTAGTTCAATCAAAGGGCTTTTCGAGGTATCAGAATTTAGGTAATCCTGTAACAGCAGTAAAGAGATTGAGTGAATGGGCTGTTGACGAGCTTATATACTTAGATATTAGTACGGATGAGGTCTATGACATGCGAAGAAATGATATAAAAAATGAAAATAGAAGTGATTTCTTATCAATTATTGAAGATGTATCTAAATTTTCATTTATGCCAATAACTGTTGGTGGAAAAATAACTTCGTTGAAAGGAATTGAAGAAAGATTATCAAAAGGAGCTGATAAAGTTAGTATAAATTCATTTGTATATGATAATCCAAATTTTATAACAGAGGCTGCAAAAGAATTCGGTTCTCAATGCATTGTGATATCAATGGATGTAAAATCTCATGGTTTAAATTATAAGTTGTATAAGAATGGTGGAAAAGAAATCACAAAATACTTTGTTCAAGACTGGTGCAAAATTGTTCAAGAATTAGGTGCCGGTGAAATATTAATTAATTCAATAGATAAAGATGGTATTGGAGGGGGTTATGATATTGATTTAATTAATTTAGTAACTAATAACGTAAGTATCCCTGTAATTGCGTTAGGAGGTGTTAGTGAATGGGGGCATTTTTCCGAGGGATTTGATAAGACAAACGCTGATGCTTTTGCAGCTGCAAATATTTTTCACTACCAAGATCAAAGTGTATATTTAGCAAAGAAATATCTATATGAAAAGGGTTATAATGTTAGGAAACCTGCATTATTAAGAATTTAATTAAGTAAATGAATGTATGAAAAAGTATAAAAATTATGTTTACTGTAAAAAGTGTGTTTATCCACAATCTTCAGTAAATTTAAACATCGATGAAGAGGGTGTTTGTTCTGCTTGTAGAGTTGCCGAAAAGTTTAATGAATTAACTCCTGAATTTTGGGAGCAAAGAAAACAAAAATTTCAATCAATAATTAATGATGTTATAAAAAGTAATAAAGGGAATTATGATTGTCTTATACCGGTTAGTGGTGGTAAAGATAGTTATTTTCAAACTCATCTAATAGTTAAAGAATTTGGACTAAAACCTTTATTAATGACTTATCATGGAAATAATTATTTGCCTGAAGGTGATTATAATAGGGATAGAATGCGTCAAGTTTTCGATGCCGATCACATTGTCTGGGGTCCAAGTGTTGACGTCTTGAAGAAATTAAATAGAATTTGTTTCAAGAAAATGGGTGATATGAATTGGCAAAATCATTGTGGAATAATGACTTCTCCAATTACAATTGCTACGAAGTTTAATATTCCACTAATGATATGGGGCGAAACAGTTTGGGATATTTCTGGAATGCACGATCCTGATGATTTTGTTGAATTTAACGCAAGAACTAGGCATGAACATGCGTTAAGGGGGTTTGAGTGGTATGATATGATGGATGATCCAAAAGATCAATTAACTGAAAAAGATATGATTTGGGCGAAATATCCAGATGATTTTGATATTTTAGAAGTGGGTGTTAGAGGATTATACATAGGAAATTTCTTTAAATGGGATCCTAATGCTCATTCAGAAATGGTTAAAGAAAAATATGGATTTATGCCTGCACAAGAACCATTTGAAAGAACATATAAAATATATTCAAATTTAGATGATAGGTATGAAAATGGGATACATGACCTAATGAAGTTTGTGAAATTTGGATACGGAAGGGGTAGCGATCACGCTTCAAAAGATATTAGAGCTGGCATAATGACTCGTGAAGAAGGAATTGAAATTGTTTTAAAGTACGATCATGTTGTTTCAAAAGATTTATATTATTGGCTCAATTATGTAGAAATGAGTGAAGAAGAGTTTTGGAATATTGCTGATACTTTTCGAGACCCTAGAGTTTGGTTTATTAAAGAAAATAATTGGTGCAAAGTAGATATTGATGGAGTAGAAAGAACTTACGGAAAAGTGAATCTTCCAGAACATCTCAGATCGAAATATTTTATAGAAAAATAATTACAATATGTTAAATAAAACCTCTTTTGTAGAATTAAACAAAATTGAAAAAGAAAAAATTGTACTTTTTGGATCAGGCAATATTGCTAAAAAGACAATTAGAAAGATAGGAAAATCAAAAGTAGCTTTTATAGCGGATAATTCAACAAATTTGCAAGGTGAACAGTATGAGGGAATTGATATTTTGGCACCCTCAAGTATAAATAACGATTTCTTTGTTATTATATGTTCCACTGCAATTTCAGAGATATCTTCTCAGCTTATTTCAATGGGGTTGAAAGAAAATATTGATTTTACTATTTCACCAATTTTAAATGATTTATTGGCAATAAGTGATTTAGAGCAAATTGAAACTACATTTTATTTTACATCAGGTTCTGTAGCTCAAGATAAACCATTAGCAGGTGGTGGAGTTTATAAGTGTTCGATTAGTGCTGATAAGGTTATTTTAACTAAAATATTTTCAGGAGCATGTTACGGAGCTACTAAAGTTGGTGAAATAATTTATTTTATTGATACGGATAAAGGAGTTTTTAAAATTTGCAATAATGAGATAGAACATATTTGCGAACTACCTAAAAGTTCCAGAGCTCACGGAATATCATATAATGAATCCAATTCTAGATTTTATATCACAGGTTCCTATTTAGACGGTGCATACGAGTTAGATTCCGATTTCAATATTCTTCGTACCATTAGAATTTCTGATAAAATTGATCTAACAAATGAGCCGATGCATCATTGTAATGATAATCTTTCATTGGGGAATAGTTTATTCATATCCATGTTTTCGTCTTCAGGAAATTGGAAAAATGACATTTTTGATGGATGTATAGCAGAGTTTGATTTAATATCTGGTCAAAGGAAACAAGATGTTTACCAAGGTTTGTATATGCCTCATAATGTTAAATTTTACGATGGTTCTATTCATGTGTTGGATTCTTTACCAGGGCATTTAAGATTCAATAATTTATCCATTCAAGGAACCTTTCCAGCTTTTACTCGAGGATTGGATTATAATAATGGATTATATTATATTGGTCAAAGTAAGAATAGAAATTATTCGAAAGTTATGGGGCTATCCAATAATATATCTATTGATTGTGGTGTGATAATTTTTAATCCTGAGATAAAGGCATCTCGTTTTATTCAGTTTCCACACGCTATAGGTGAGATCCATTCAGTGGTAGTTTTTATAAATTAATGAAACACCATTAAATGTTTTATAAGTTTTAAAAAGTCGAGGTATAATGGTGATAGGTTGTGGTTTAATAGCTAATGGTGTTTCTAAAATATCAATTGAGTTTCCAAATGTTATTTTTTTTGCTTCTGGAGTTTCTGATTCAAATGAACAAGATGACTCTAAATTTCTACGAGAAAAACTTTTATTAGAAAAGACAATTATTGAAAGTGATGCTAAACAAATTATTTATTTCTCTACGTATAGCGTATTGGATGATACAAGAAAAAACGATAAATACATCATTCACAAAAAAGAAATGGAACGCTTGGTTGAAAATACCAATAACTATTTAATAATTCGATTAACAAATGTTATCGGAAAAATAGGGAATAAAAATAATTTGATTCGATTTTTCATAGATAAAATTTCAATAGGTGAAAAAGTTATAGTTTGGAAAAATGTTAAAAGAAATATAGTTGGTATAGATGATTTAGTTAATGTAATTGCAATTATTTTGAATAAGGATATAAAAAATCAATCAATTTTACTGGCGCACCCCTTTAGTTATAATATAAATGAGATTGTTAATCACATTTCCTTTTTTCTAAATAAAGAAGCTTTAATTGATGAAATAGAAAAAGGAGTTTTTGATGAGTTTCAATGTGAGGAACTTGTTTTGACTGCCTTTAATTCATTGGAGAGTGTCTCAAAAGAAAAATATATCCCTTCACTATTACAGAAATATTATTCATAAATAAATTATAATTTTATCTTTGACTTCAGGTTATTTAAAATGAGAAGTTCACCTAATGTTTTAAATGAATAAAATACAATTACCTGACATAAAACTGTTTAATCAACATCCAAATAATAGAGAATTTGGATGGAGCGATCACTATGGCGCCATTAAGGTGGCTGAAAGGTATGTTGGAAACAAAATAGCAATTAATCATTATCATCAATGGTTTTTTTGGAGCCATGGGTGTCAAGGCCCTTGGTTAAATATTCATCCTGGGATTTTAACACATTTTTTAGAAAATAAAAATTTAAAGTATTTACTCATAAACAAGACTCAGGAAATTTATTTAAAAAATTATGGTTTCAAAAATGTAAAAGCAATAGGTCTTCCTTTTATTTATGTTAACGAAGTTAATCTTCAAAGAATCCCAAATAGTTTATTGATAATGCCATCTCACACCTTACTAGGAGATAAAAAATTAGATAAAGAGGCTTATGAATCTTATACAGATTTTATTAAACCATTCTTGACTCATTTCTCTGTTGTAAAAGCTTGTATACACTACAGTTGTATTCGAAATAATATGTGGGTAGATGAGTTCAATAAATTAGGTATTGAAATCATAGAAGGCGCTCGGACAGATGATGAAAATGCGCTCTTAAGACAAACTTATTTGTTCAAACAGTTTGATTTTGTAACTACTAATAGTTGGGGATCTCATGTAGCGTATGGATTATTTCACGGATGTAAAGTTTCTATTGCGGGGCCTTTTTTTCCTAGACCAAAAGAAGATTTTTTGAGGGATGGTAAGTGGAAACGAAATCCTTCAATATTAGATATTATATTAAGTAAAGAAATTGAGGAAAATAAAAACGAGCTATTAAAAGAATTATTTACATTACCAAACGAAGCAAAAACTAATGTTGAATTTGGTAGACAATTAGTTGGATATTATGACAAAAAAACACCGGCTGAACTACTCAAAATAATAAAACCCTCCAATTTTGAAGTATTTAAATTTAATGTTTCACGAGTTTTGAGACGCTTAAAAATAAAAAAATAAATTGAATACGTTCTGCACAATAATAACGGGAAACTATTATGCTTATGCTTTGGCATTATTTGATTCACTAAAACAAACCAGTACAAGTAGTGTTCAGTTGGCGGTTTTTATTTCTGATACTTCCGTTGATAAGTCGTTTTTTAAGGATTTAGAAAAGGAAAACCAAGGCTTATCATTTTATTTCCCTGATGAAATTAATTCAGATAAACACGAAGCTTTAAAAAATAAGTATCAAACTACTTATATGAGTGGCTATCGATGGTCTCTCAAACCGCTTTTTATAAATCATTTGATAATTAATAATAATTTTGAAAAAGTTATTTTTCTTGATGGTGATTTATTTTTTTACAATAGTCCAGATTTTATATTTGATTTACTAGATCAATACCGTGTGTTACTTACTCCACATTGGAGATGTGCTGATAATCCAGAAGAAGATATAGTTAACTTTAATCTGAATTTTCAAGGAGGAATATATAATGCTGGATTTATCGCAGTTTCCAAAAATGCGACTGAGATTATGGACTTTTGGACAAATTTGTGTTTGACAGAATGTAAAATTGATTTTGAACAAGGAATGTATGCAGATCAAAAATATTTGGATATATTACACAGTCGTTTTGAAGGCGTTGGAGTGTTGCGCCATAGAGGTTGTAATGTGGCCACTTGGAATTTTGTTGATAATAAACGTTCATTAAATGAAAACGGTGAGGTGTTGATCAACAACAATTATCCAATTGTGTTTATTCATTTTACATCTGGCACAATGAAAGGTATTATTAATGGTACAGATGCTTTGTTATTACACCATTTTATTGCCTATTCAAATGCTGTTAATAAATACAATCCGAATATCAATTTAATTGAAAAAACTAAATGCGATCTGTTAGACTTAGAACAAAAAAATATTGAAAATAAACCGAAAATGGATTTAATAACCCAAATGAGATACAATCTAAAACTTAGAACTCGGATTAATAACTTATTTTCAAAAAACAACTAATGCACTACGATAATTTTATAAATATTGAATTTTCATCTGAAAATATCGATCGATACATTGTACGCAAAAGTATAAAAAAGGCTTTAGATATAACTTTACCAAGTCTACAAGGTAAATTATTAGATATAGGTTGTGGAAAAATGCCTTACAAAGAATACATATTAATCAATTCGCAAGTAAAAGACTATGTGGGACTAGATATTGAAAGTGCTTTAGAATATTCAGAAGATGTAAAGCCCGATTATACTTGGGATGGTGTGTCTATGCCTTTTGAAAATAATTCATTTGATTGTGCTTTTGGTACTGAAGTTTTAGAACATTGTCCTGATACTGAATTGATTTTAAAAGAAGTTTATCGTGTCCTTAAACCAGGCGGAGTTTTCTTTTTTACGGTTCCTTTTTTATGGAACCTACACGAAACACCGCACGATGAATACCGTTTTACTCCATTTTCATTACAACGTCATTTTAAGAATGTAGGTTTTAATCAAATTGATATAAAAGCTACAGGCGGATGGCATGCCTCTATGGCTCAAATGATTGGCTTGTGGGTAAAAAGAAGCCCGATGAATAAAAAGAAGAGAAAATGGGCTTTAAAAATTAGCAAACCAATTATAAAAAAATTACTTAATATGGAAGCCAATACACCTATTCGGTTTGTAGAAGGTCAAATGATTACTGGTTTATATGGTTTAGTAAAGAAAGATAATTAATGGAAGTAAAATTAGCCATCATTTCACCCAATAAAAATGCCTATTCAGAAACATTTATTCAGGCGCATAAGCTCATTCCTAATGTTGAAGTGAAATTTTATTATGGAGGCAACATACCAACAGAATTGGAAGGTTATGGAAAACTTCGATATAAATCAGAAAGTGTTTTTTCAAAAATTGGTAGAACCTTAAAACGAAAAATTAATTTCGTTGAAAAATGGGATAGTTTAGAATTATTAAAACAATCTTTTTTAAACGAAAAAATACAAATTGTTTTAGCTGAATATGGACCTACCGGAGTGGCAATGTTGGATTTTTGCAAACGAATGGAAATACCACTTCTCGTTCATTTTCACGGCTATGATGCCTCAATGTATGACGTTTTAAATAAGCATGGAGGAAATTATAAAGCAATGTTCCAATATGCTTCGGCTATTTTTTCTGTTAGCACGGTTATGACCCAAAAATTAGTTGAGATAGGTTGCCCTATTGAAAAGATTGTTCAAAATACCTACGGACCAAACCCTGCTTTTTTAAGTGTGAAAGCCACACTCCAAAATGAAGAGTTTATTGCCGTGGGTCGTTTTGTAGATAAAAAAGCTCCTTACTACACCATATTAGCTTTCAAAGAAGTCTTAAGTGAATTTCCCAATGCACAACTTGTAATGGCCGGTAACGGGCCTCTTTATAACACGATTGACAATTTAATAAAAGTATTCAAACTAGAAAAAAATGTTAAATTGGTAGGAATTATTTCTCCTATCGAATATACTCAATACCTAACAACTTCTAGAGCATTTGTTCAACATTCTATTACAGCTGCTGACGGTGATATGGAAGGCACTCCAGTAGGGATTTTAGAAGCGTGTGCAGCTGGTGTCCCTGTCATAAGTACACGCCACGCTGGTATAACGGATGTAATAGAGCATAATGTGAACGGATTACTTTGTGATGAACATGATGTAGAACAAATGACCAAAAATATGTTATTTGTGTTGAGAGATAAAAATCAAGCTCAGATTATTGGTCAAAAAGCGAAGACAACCATACAAAATCAATATACTTTGGAAAGGCATTTAAACGTGATCTCAAATACAATACACAAACATCTAAATCAATAGAGTATACCCAAATATGATTAATAAAATTAAAACATTACTTAAACCTAATTTAGTATGTCCCATTTGTGGATTTACGGGCAAATATTTTTTCGAGGCGGGTGAACCCTTAAGGAAAAATGCACAATGCCCTAATTGTAAATCATTAGAACGAATGCGGATGATTTGGCATTTTTTAGTTAATGAGAAGAATATTGAAAAAGCATCTTTAAAACTTTTACACATTGCCCCTGATAGAGGATTTTTTGGTAAATTTTCTTCTATGAAAAACATAGAATATATAGCAGGTGATTATTTTGCAGAGGGTTATTCATATGAGAATGGGGTAATAAATTTAGATATCACAAATTTACAATTTGAGGATAATACATTTGATGCCCTAATCTGCGTACATGTTCTAGAACACATAGAAGAGGATGCAAAAGCTATGCAAGAAGTTTTTAGGGTACTAAAACCAGGAGGTTGGGCAATATTACAAGTACCTTTGGATAAAAACAGAGATACTACGTATGAAGATTGGAGCATAACAACTCCAGAAGATCGGATTAAACATTTTGGTCAATTTGATCATGTTAGATGGTATGGGTTGGATTATAAAGATCGTCTTGAAAAAGCTGGATTTAAAGTAAATGTTATTGATTATTACGAAAAATTAGGTTCCAAAAAATCCAATCAAATGGCAATTAAGCCAAATGATGATATTTATTTTTGTCAAAAAAATAATGAATAGTCAACCACTTTTTTCAATTTTAGTTGCCAATTACAACAATGGTGTTTTTTTTAAAGATTGTTGGCATAGTATTATTTCTCAAACGTATGATAATTGGGAAGTTATAATTGTAGATGATTGTTCTACAGATGCATCTTTGGAGCTTATTCAACATTCTTTAGGCAATGAATCAAGAGTTAGAATTTATAAGAATGATGCAAATAAAGGGTGCGGCTTTACAAAACGAAAATGTGTTGATTTAGCATCAGGTGTATTATGTGGTTTTGTAGATCCAGATGATGTATTAGAACCAAATGCATTAGAATTAATGGTAAATGCATTTGAAAATAATCCCAATATGGGGTTAGTTTTTTCTAGATTTACTACTGTAGATGAAAAGTTGCAAACCATATCAGAAAAAAAAACACCTTCACAATCTGATTACACCAATCCATATTTTTTTAATTTTGGAGGCATTATTAGTCATTTTGCAGTTTTTAAAAGAGAAGTCTATCTTCAAACTTTAGGTATTGATGCCTATATGCACAGAGCTGTTGATCAGGATTTATATTTAAAATTGTGCGAAAAAACGGAAGTGTTAGGCTTAAATGATCTGTTGTACAAATATAGAATCCATACTAACGGAATATCAACGGGTGGTAATGAGGGTGAGAATGTTTCAAAAGCAAGCTATTGGCATTGGTATGCAATAAATGCTGCTGCAAAACGTAGAGAAATATATGTGGAAGAGTTGTTTACAAAATCATTTTTCACGGCTAGTCAATTCCACCGAATTAAATCAAAAATTCAATTGATAGAAAACAGTGGCAGTTATAAATTAGCTCAAAAATTGGGTTCAATTAAAAGATTTGTCAAAAAATAATGGCTTTGAATTTGCTAGTTTCCATAATTATCCCCAACTTCAATTATGCGCATCTAATAATAGAAACATTAGAAAGCGTAAAGGCTCAAACCTATCCATATTTTGAATGTATTATAGTTGATGATGGCTCTACAGATAATTCGGTAGAGGTAATCCAAGAATTTATAAAATCTGACAATCGTTTTAAATTGTTACAAAAAACCAATGGTGGTTTACCTTCTACAAGAAATGAAGGAATGAAAATGTCAAAAGGCGATTTTATAGCTTTTTTAGATTCGGATGATTTATGGGAAAAAGATAAATTACTGCATCAAATTCAAGTTGTTGAAGATAAAAATGCAGATGTAGTATTTTCTAACAGTCAATTTTTTAATTCAGAAAAACAATTAGAAGATACAATTTTTAATCAACAAGAATTGACTATTTATGATTTTCTTGGAGGTAATCCTATTCCTGGTTGTGCTTCAAGTATAATGATCAACAGAAAGCTAATTGAAAAAGTGGGTTTTTTTAATAACGATATGAGAAGTTCTGAAGATTTAGATTACTTATTTAGAGCTGCTCTTGTTGGATGTTCCTTTCAAGGTTCACCTAATGTTGATGTTAAAATAAGAAAACATTCAAGTAGTATGCAATCCAATTATTTAAGAATGTTATTAAATAAAATGTATTGTTTTGACCGTTCATATGAAGCACTATTAAACTCATCCTTTGTACTCGATAAAGAAAAGTTAAAAAATGCCTTGTTAGTTCGTTTTCAAAGTATGGTATGGACAGCAAGGGATGCTAAAAGAGATGATTTAATAAGGTATTGTTATTTGCGTACCAAACAATTAATAGGGTGGAAGTTTTATTTTACAAGTGTTTTTTGGTCAAATTACACTTATGATGTTAAAATGAAAATAAGTAAAGTAAAGAAGCGTATTTTTACAAAAAACAAATAAAAGCTAAAATCAATGCTTGAATTAATAAACCAGATAATAGAAAAATCCAAAGACCTAAAAGTACTAGTGGTGGGAGAAACCATTATTGATGAATTTGTGGAAGTCATTTATCAAGGTCAATCTATGAAATCATTTTGTCCCGTTTTTCAATTTACAGACGGTGAAAAAAGTGTCCAAAATGGAGGAGTAGGAGCAATAGCGGGTCATTTAAAGGATTTTGTAAAATCGGTGGATGTAATTACCAATACACAAAATGAAATAGTTAAAACACGTTTTGTGGACAAAGATGGCAAGAAGAAACATTTAGAGTTTAACAAAATTGAAAATAAAAATTTTGGAGCTATTGATGTGGATGTAAACCAATACGATGTGGTGATAATTGCTGATTTTGGACATGGTTTTTGCGACCAAATTCAGATAGGAGATGGTTTTCATTTAATGTGCCAAACAAATTCTTATAACTTCGGCTTCAATAGATTAAGCAAATGGAAAAATCATCAAAAGAAAAGTGTCTGTTTAGATTTAAGAGAAGCTAGCTTACAAATTAATAGACAAATAGGTGAATGTAAAGATGCCGATGCTATTGAGATATACAATTATGAAATCAACTGTAAAGATTTATTTGTAACATTGGGAGGTAAAGGAGCTTTGTATACAAATGGCCTAACTATTGAAAGACATCGAGTTATTAAATCTCAAATAGTAGATACAATTGGAGCGGGTGATACGTTTTTCTCTTTTGCTTCCTTAATGTCCCATTTAAATATTGAATCAACTAATAAATTAACCATTCCTTCTTTAGCGGCCAGTTTAAGTACAACTTGGTTGTGTAATGAAGAGTCGGTAACAAAAGAAAAACTAATTAATTATGCTCATCAAGTCCTACAATCAGGTTTATAATCAGTATTTTGAAAGTGCTGAGTTTTTGAAGGGGTTTCAACTATCCTTACAACTTTTAAAAGGAAAAAAGAAAATATTCTTTATTGGTAATGGCGGTTCTAATGCTATCTGCTCACACATGATGGAGGATTATGCTAAAATTGCTAAATTTCAAACATTTACCTTTTCCGATCCTGCTTTAATTACCTGCTTTGCGAACGACTATGGGTATGAAAATGCCATGAAAGAGTGGTTGGCAATCTATCTCGAAAAAGGTGATCTCTTAGTGGCCATCTCATCATCGGGTAATTCAACCAATATTAATAATGCCGTTGACTTCGCTAATGCGTTAGGTGCAGAAATAATAACATTATCCGGCTTTAAATCGGATAATAAATTAAGAGGTAAAGGAACTATTGATTTTTATATAGAATCGAGTAGTTATGGAATCGTAGAGTGTTTTCATCAAGTGATATTGCATGCTTTGTTGGATGAATATGTTACAAAATAAAATGGAAAATATCAAAACAGTATTAATTACAGGTGTTGCTGGTTTCATAGGTTCTAATCTTTTGGATTTTCTAATTGAAAAGACAAGTTGGAAAATTGTTGGGGTAGATAATTTAAGCACTGGAAATTTTGACAACATTTCGCAACACACAAATAATGAGCGATTTACATTTATAGAGAGTTCTTGCAGAGATATTCATACCTTAAAGGAATATGATGCTGTGTTTCACTTAGCAGCCTTACCTCGTATTCAACCCAGTTTTGAATTAATATCTGAACATATAGATGCTAATTTATTTCAAGCCATTCATTTAATCGAAATAATGATAAAAGAAAATCATTATCCAAGATTGGTTTATAGTGCTTCGTCAGCGGCTTATGGCACCCCTACCATAATACCTACTCCTGAAACAGAAAAAATTGATTGTTTAAGCCCTTATGCTTTTCAAAAATACGAATTTGAAAAATATTTAGAACTCATCTCAACGAGATATCCACTTGATTACGTTGCTCTACGTTACTTCAATCCTTATGGGAAAAGAAGTTTCAATCCTAAAAATTCTTTCAATGCATACAGTAGTGTAGTCGGGATATTTTTGAATAGAAAAAGAGATGGGAAACCCCTTTTAGTAACAGGTGATGGTAGCCAAAAAAGAGATTTTGTACACGTATTGGATTTAGCTAAAGCCAATTATTTGTCGGCTATTCATCCGGGAAAATTAAATACAGCATTTAATGTCGGATTTGGAAGCACGTTAAGTGTATTAGATTTGGCAAAACTAATAGATAAAGACACCATTGAATTTATAGACAAAAGGGAAGGGGAGGCCGAAATCACTTTTGCCGATACCTCTAAAATTGAGTCAACTTTAGGTTGGAAACCAGGATTAGATATTCAAACCTATATTAAACAAGAATTAGCCACTAATTAGATGAAAAGAGGATTTGTTTGCGGTGTTTTTGATTTGTTTCATTTAGGTCATGTATTGATGTTGCAAGAGTGTAAGCAACAGTGTGATTATTTAATTATGGCTTTAAATAAGGCTGAAAATATTGACCCAATTATCAACCCAAATAAACAAGCTCCGCTTTTTTCTATTGAAGAAAGAGCTGCTATAATGCAATCGTGTAAATTCATCGATGAGGTGTTGATATACAATTCAGAAGAAGAGTTATATCGATTAATGAAGACAAAAGAAATTGATATTCGATTTCTTGGTGACGATTACAAAGGAAAAAAAATAACTGGGGAGGACTTGAATATCCCCATTTATTATTGTGATAGAAGTCATGGTTTGAGCACATCTCATTATAAAAATAAGCTTTTTTCACAAATGAGTAAAAGTAATAATGCTTAATAAAATCATACACGATTGGGGAATTGATAATTCGTGGACACTTTTTTTAGATAGAGATGGTGTGATAAATCATGAAAAACCTAACGAGTATATTACTAAAGTAGTTGATTTCAAATTTATTGACGGGGTACTAGAATCAATAGCAGAGTTATCTGCTATTTTTGGTAAAATAATAGTGGTTACAAATCAACAAGGCATTGGCAAAGGGCTAATGACCGAAAAAGATTTTTCAGAAATTACAGAATACATGTTTTCAGAAATAACAAAAGCAGGAGGTAGAATAGATAAAGTGTATCACTCTCCTTATTTATCTGAATTGAATCACGACATGCAAAAGCCACGAACAGGAATGGGGCTACAAGCTAAAAAAGATTTTCCTGAAATTGATTTTAATAAATCGGTAATGATAGGTAATGGGGAGAGAGATATGATATTTGGTGCCAGGTTAGGAATGAAATGCATTTTTGTTGGAGCTGCTATTTGTAACATTGCTGTAAATAAAAGAATAAACAAATTAGCAGAATTATCTTTATGCTAGAAGATTTAAAAAAATATATAGAATCAAACCAAGCAACACTTCCAGAAAAAGGATATAGAGGTCTTAATTTTTTTGGGAAAATTAAGTTTTATGGTATTCTTAAAGAAAACAATAAAATATTAGAAAAATTCTACAAAGAAGCATTAATAAAAAAAGAGTGTTATATAGGCCCTTTTATAGGTGAATTTGGTAATTTTCTATTACATCTACTTCCATTTATTTCACATCTAAACGAAAAAGGAGTAAAAATAAATTATTGTGGATTAGAATTACACAGACCATTTTTAGTTGATGAAAATGGAAAGCTGTTTTTGAATAACTATGTTTCTTTAAGAGATTTTTTTAAAGAAGTGAAACCATCTGGAAATGGAATTGAAATGTTGCCAAATGATGTTCAAGCGGATTTAGAAAAATTTCAAAAGCAAGCGAATGAAAGTTCATTGCCGTTCTTAGATATTTATAAAAACAGAAACTTATACTGGTATTCATTTAGAAATTGGCAACTTGAAGGAAAACAACATATATACAATCTTTCGAATGTATACGCTCCTAAAGGAAAACAAAATAAAATAGTTATTTTCCCACGTAAAATGGTTAAAGATTTTACGCCAAACAATGGTGGTGTTTGGGATTATAAAGTATTAGGTGAATTTCTAACAAGCTTTTTTGAAGAAGTAGTATTTATTGGACACCCAGAATTGTCAAGTTTTGAAGAAACTAAAAATACAAAAATTAGATACTGTGTCACGGGTAATAATAAAGATGTTTTGGAAGAATGTGCCACAGCCCAGTTGATTCTAACGCAACACTCAGGTGCTATGCATGTGGGAGGATATATACATACACCTGTTTTGTTAATATTTAAAGGTAGTCCACCGATAAAAGGGTTAGATGATAGTATTAGATTTAGAAAAAATTTTAAATACAATAAAGTTGATTTGGTTTTTGATGAAAATGGAATTATTGATTTTATAAATAATTTAAAAAAATGAATTCCTTTTTATTTATTATACCGTTAACACCTGACTCTCATTTATCACTTATTCGAGAAGAATTAAGGACTATTTGTATAGAAAGTCTCTTAAATCAGGTATATAAAAATTGGGTGGCTCTAATTATCGGTGATCATAAACCCGACAATTGCAATGATAATCGATTTATTCATTTACAAAAAGAAGGACCGAAAGAGCTTAAACTTCAATATGCAACTAAATATATCAATGAAAATAAAATGGATGTTGATTATATTATTAGGTTAGATGATGATGATATTATAAACCCCAAAATTTTAAATAAATATAGAAATACCGAGGCAGATGCAATTGTAGACATTAATCATTGGTTTATTGAATGGGAATCTAAAAAAGTGTCAAAGGAATTTAGACCTTGGTTTCCTAATACATTTATAATTAAAAAGGAACATGCATTATCAAAATTTGGTGAGTTGTCAAAAAATAACATTGAGGTAATTAATGACTTTGTTTCTTTAATTGAAACCAGCCATGCTTTAATGCATCATTATTTCATTCAAAAACAAGTGTTGTTCAATTCAACAAGTTCACCTATTTATTTGAGAGTACTCAATAGAGATTCCATAACAAGTAATGCTGGACAATCTTATGAAACTTACTTATCTAAATTTGGTAATTGGTCGAGTCCAATTCCTCAAGACTTTCAAATTATTGACAAAAGTAATAGTGAGTTGAAACTGATTAAAAAAGGATTTTATAAAAAATTGAAAAATAAATTATACTTGCATCTTTCAAGAAAGAAATTTTTAAAACTCTTCAAAAAAATACATTTTTGATGTTAGTCAGCATTATCATTCCTTGTTATAATGTAGAACTTTTTATAGAAGAATGTTTGTTATCAGCTTATTCACAAGCTTATATGAACATTGAAGTTATTGCTATTGATAATAATTCAACTGATAGTACTTATACTAAGCTACTAGAACTTCAACAATCAAAATACCCAAATTTAATAGTACTCCAAGAACTCAAAAAAGGAGCATGTGCCGCACGTAACAAAGGACTAACAGTAGCTAATGGAGTATGGATTCAGTTTTTGGATGCAGATGATTTACTACAACCAGAAAAGATAACGCATCAAGTAAGCTTAATCGAAAATAGTAAGAGTGATAATGTTGCGTTTGTGAGTGGTGCCTATTTTTCCCAAAACAGTGAGGGTACAATTTATAAAACAATATCTATTGGCACTAATCACCCTATTGTAAATGTTTTTGTTCGTGAGTCAGGAAATACGTGCTCCAATTTATTTTCAAAAAAATGGTTGCAAAAAGTAAAAGATTGGGATGAGGAATTAACCAGTTCTCAAGAAACCGATTTAATGTTACGTTTAGTTTTAGGAGGTGGCCAAGTTATTAGTGATAATACACCTTTAACCATTATCCGTGAGCGAGATGCTGGTCAAATATCTCAGTCTAATCCATCCAAACGATGGTTTAATATGGTGCAGCATAGGTTCAAGTATTTAAAGGAGATAGAAACTACATTTTCAAAGGACATCGAATACTCTAAAAGTGACGTGATAAGCTATATAGTATCTGCAATAATCATTTTAGGGAAATTTGATAAAAAACAAGCTGTCCATTTCGCACAAGGTATAAAAATGTATAAAAAAGCATTAATTCCAAAATATGGACTCACTTCAAAATCAATAATTTTAATTAAAACTTTAGGATTGAAAATTTTTTTAACAATCCGTTAAATGAGATTGAAATTAGTCTTTTTAATTCAGATAAAAAAACTTTTTTAAAAGCAAGAAATTAACTAATAATTATTTGTCATTATAATTTCAACTAAATAATTCAAAATTGAAAAAAATCTTCATACTAATAGGTACAAGACCCAATTTCATTAAAGTAACTCGATTTAAAGAATTGAGCGCAAATTATAATTGTGAGGTGAAAATCATTCATACTGGGCAACATTTTGATGCGAATATGGCAGATGTGTTTTTTGAACAATTTGGTTTAACGCCAGACTATTTCCTCAATGTGGGTGGGTTGTCTCCCAATGCCCAAGTAGCTCAAATAATGCTTAAGTTGGAGGAGTTATTTACAACAATCGGTAAGCCTGACTTTTTGATGGTGCCTGGGGATGTCAACTCTACTTTGGCGGGAGCAGTAGCGGCCAATAAAATGAACATTCCCTTAATTCATTTAGAAAGTGGTTTGCGTTCATTTGATAAAAAAATGCCCGAAGAACACAATCGAATTGTCGCAGATAATCTGAGTGATATTTGTTTAGTAACAGAACCATCAGGAATCGAAAATCTTAAAAATGAAGGAGTGCAAGCAAAAGTGTTTCATGTGGGTAATACGATGATTGATACCTTGGTGAAATTTGAACCACAAATAGAAGCTTCTACTATTTTAAAGAATTTAGGAATAAAACCACACAATTACATTTTATGTACTTTTCATAGACCCTCAAATGTAGATGATAAAGTACAACTTCAAAAATTAATTTATTTATTGGATTCTTTATCCAAGGTGCAAAAGGTGGTAATACCGCTTCACCCCAGAACCTTAAAAATGATTAAAGAATTTGGGTTACATGAAACCCTAGAAAGCAATCAAAATATTATAATTACCGAACCATTGGGTTATTTCGAGTTTCAAAAACTCATAAAAGAAGCAACACTTGTTCTTACTGACAGTGGTGGGATACAAGAAGAAACTACATTTAGACAAATTCCTTGTCTTACCCTTAGAGAAAATACCGAACGTCCGGTTACAATAGTAGAAGGTACCAATACTTTGATGCATTTTAACGTTACTGAAATTATTCAATATGTACATCAAATTATTAACGGAACCTACAAAAAAGGTACCGTCCCTCAATTTTGGGATGGGCATACCACCGAGAGAATATTTGAGGTGTTAACCAAAAGCTAGTACTAAAAATAATCTCAACCACAAATGACCAATTGAAGTGCTAAGAGAATTATTTGTAACAAATCATTCTTCGGTTAAAAAAAAACAATTAATGGACATTAATTATCGGAATTATTCATTAATAAAGAAAGCTTTTTCCTAATTATTCTTCATAGTTTGAACAAATAAATCACTTTAAAAAGTTGAATACAACTTGTAGCATTATAGTTCCTTCTTATAATAAAGTTTCATTTATTGAGCAAACAATCCAATCTGTTATAAGTCAAACAAATCCTAATTGGGAATTAATCCTAATTGATGATAATTCTACAGATGGTACTCAGGCATTGCTTGAAAAGTATATAAAATTTGATGCTAGAATCCAAATACATTTTAATTCTGAAAACAAAGGAGGAAATTATTGCCGAAATCAAGGCTTAAAATTGGCAACTGGTACTTATATTGTTTTTTTAGATGGAGACGATCTTTTGGTTCCTTTTTGTATAGAACAACGAATCCAAGCAATAGAAAACAATCCATCATTTGATATCTGGGTTTTTCCAATGGGAACATTTATTAAATCCATTGGAGATCATTCAGCATCAAATTGGATTCCGCCATCAAATAATTCTGATTTTTTAGGTCTTTTTATAAAACACAAGCTTCCTTGGGCAATTTGTCAACCTATTTGGAAAAGAGAAAAGCTAGAAGATTTAAAAGGATTTAATGAAACATTTATTCGTTTACAGGATGTAGAATTACATACTAGAGCCTTAATTAAGGGTTTAAAAATAAGTACCTTTCCAAATCAAAAAGTAGATTGTTATTATAGAATAGATGAACAGCGAAATGAATTGAATACGAATGATTTCATGGTTAATTTTATTAATGGCGCCATTCATTATTACATTACCTTTTATAATTCATTAAGTCAAAAACATAAAAAAAATCTAGTGGGTAGTTTATTAGAACCCTTAAGTGTTGTTTGTTATCAACTAAGAATGAGAAAAATAACACCGAATGAAGCTACAATTTTGGCAAATAGAATTATTAATACTTGTTTAATAAAAAGTCAAAAAAGATGGTTAAGTATTTATTTTTTTATTGAAAGAATGATGCCTTTTCACCCAAAAGGATTAAAAAAAATAATTGAAATCATCCTTTGATATTTTTTAAATTGATTTTTGAAAATAAATAGTACGATCTCTAAAGAATAACTTTTTCAAAAGAGATTTATTGGGGATTAGTTTATACCCTCGATACTCATAAAATGTAATAATATCAATAGGGTCGATACTGGCAGCAGCATCTTCATCAGTATATAAGTATAAATCATAATTGGGAGTTAGTTTTCCAAATTTTAGATTTTTTTTAGATTTAGTTATACCAAAAATTAGTTTTAATGCCCTTTTTATTACGATATAAGGCATTCTGATTATTTTTAATTCTGAAACAACAATAACATAATAAATGATTTTTTCTTTGGTTGAAAGTGCCTTAAAATTCCTCCCATTTTTTACTTTATAAATGCCGTATTTATTCCACCACCTACAATTCCAAGCATCACAATGTATTACAAAACCATTTGGCTTCAATACTCTATCTATTTCTTTTAATACGGCATCTGGATTATGTGGATGTTCTAAAAATGTGTGTGTAAAAATAGCATCAATAGAATTGTTTTCAAAAGGTAATTTTTCGGCATTACAAGCCACTGAGACCATATCAAACTGATTACTATATTCAATCATACTTGTTTGAGAGATGTCTAAAGGGAAATAGTTTTCAAAAAAATAAAAAGGATACCCCGATCTTCTTTGAAATTTACTTCCTCCTATTTCCATCAAAATAGCATCGCTGTTTATATTTGATTGAAGAAATTTTATTAAACCTTGAATTTCAATTGGTGAATTAGATAAATTAACTTCTATATTTTTCTTTTGAACTTCAATATTTCCAGATTCAAAACCTTTGAATTGCTCATTATAGAATTTAGATGAAGGAGTTTCAATAGTAAAATCTAAAGTTAATTTTTTGTTACCTATAAATGAATTTGGTTTTATTGAGCAAATTTGAATAAGGTCGTCTAATTTCATAAAAGTTAAATAAGAATTTAAAACTTTGTAAATATAGAAATAAACTTTTTTGGATGATATATTTATGAGAATTCATTTACTTTTTATCGTTAAATTTGCTAAATTTTTTAAAATCGTAAAGAATTAGTGTAAATTGAAAATTATATTACTATCAGACGGAATTACGCCATTCGTTACTGGAGGTATGCAACGTCATTCGGCTAATTTGGTTAAATACTTTACGTTAGCAGGACTAGAAGTAGACTTAGTACACTGCGTAAGTCAGTTACAAAATTTACCAACTGATGATGAAGTTAATGAATCACTTTTTGGCATAAATTCTACTATCAAACTTTCAAAAATAATTACGTTGAGATTTCCAAAACCTGGTAAAATACCTGGCCATTATATTCGTAATTCATACAAATACTCAAAAGATATATTCAATTTCGTAAATTGGTCTGAATATGATTTTGTTTATGCTAAAGGTTTTTGTGGTTGGTATTACATGAAGCAAAAGAAAAAAGGGGTTAATTTACCGCCCATTGGAGTTAAATTCCATGGGTATGAAATGTTTCAACAAAATAATTCAATAACCCAAAAGCTAAAAGCACAATTACTCAAAAAAGCTACCATTTGGAACAATGAACACGCTGATTTCGTTTTTTCATATGGTGGTAGAATTACAGATTTAATTAAGCAAAATTTAAATGTTCCTTCCTCCAAAATCATCGAAATGACTTCAGGAATTGATAAAGAGTGGATTAGAAAAGATCGCTTTGAATCAAAAAATGAGGTAACAAAATTTGTTTTTATTGGAAGAAATGAAAAAAGAAAAGGAATTGAAGAATTGAATGAAGCTATTCAATTTTTACTTAAACATAAATTATTGGACTTTGAATTTCATTTTATTGGTCCAATTCCGAAAATTAATCAGATTCAACACAAATCCATTATTTATTATGGAGAGTTAAATGACAAATCTCAAATAATCAAGATACTTGATCAAATGGATGTTTTGGTTTGTCCAAGTCATTCTGAAGGAATGCCAAATGTAATTTTAGAGGGTATGGCTAGGGGGTTAGCAATTATAGCAACCGATGTAGGGTCAGTCAATCAATTAGTTGACAATTCAGTCGGAATGTTAATTCAGCCTTTCAAAAAAGAAGAATTAATTACTGCACTAAATGTAATGATAAAATCAAGTTCTGAGCAGCTAATTAAATTAAAAACGGCAGCTATTCAACGAACTCAAAATCAATTTGAATGGTCTGTGTTAATTCATGAATTAATCATTGAAATTAAGGGAATAAATTAAGTGGAAACATATAAAATAGAATCATATAATCAAAAGAGAAAGTCAGTTGTGATTGATTTTCTAATTATGATATCTATCTTTATTAGTTCAATGGTTTTGTTCAAACAACCTTTTGAATTTTATATTCACTACATTATTTTTCTTGGCTTACTTCCGTTTTTTGCTAATCGATATGGGTATCCAAAATATGCTGGTCAAATTCTTTTGATAACTTTAATTTTAGGAGGTTTTGATGTTTTTATTGGCAATTGTGATACGTTTATGTTTATCAAAACTTGGGGAGGTTTAGCTTTATCGCTTACTTTTTACAGTTACGTGTTACAATATTATGATTTTAATATAAAATACATTTTTGAAAAATACCTTAAATGGAGTTACTGGATGTCTTTAATATGTGTTTTACAAGCAGCATCTTTTATTGTTAAATTTAAACCGGGTTATGATTATTCTTGGATTTTAAATAAATGGGCTGCTGTTCCTGGGGGAATTATTGGACTACGTTTAAACGGGTTGTTTTCAGAACCATCTACATTGGCAGTTGTTTTAGCGCCAGCTGTTTATGTTGCCTTTTATAATGTCATTCACAAAGAAAAGTATGTATTAAACAAATTAAAATCACTGCTATTATTAATCGTTTATGTTGGTTCTGGATCTTCAACAGCCTATATCGGATTATTGTTTATTTTACTGTTAGTTACCGATAGTTTAAGGGTTCGGTACTTTGTTTTTGGGGCTGTATTTGTAACATTTTTGGCTACTTTGTTATATAACAATGTACCTGAATTTAAAAGTAGAGTAGACACCTCCTTTGAATTGTGGGTTAATCAAAATTATAGTATTGAAAATACGAACACATCTGGATTTGTATTGTACAACAATGCACAAGTTACTTCATTGGCGTTTGTAGAGCATCCTTTTTTTGGAACAGGATTAGGTTCTTATAATAAATCATATGAAAAATTTTCACTAACCAAATCAGTTTTAGAATATGATTTTGAGTTTAATGTAAGTGATGGAAACTCCTTGTTTTTAAGAATCGTTGTTGAGACAGGAATTTTAGGGACTGGTTTTTTCTTAATCATTATTTTTAGAGCATTTATTGGTCGAAGTGCCGTTGGAGAAGAACGATACTTCAGATTAGTAAGTCAAGGTATATTGATAATGATTTTATTGTATTTGCTAAGGCAAGGTAACTACTTTTTAAATGCACTGCCATTGTTTGTTATGATGTATTATTTTAATTGGAGTCAATTTAAAGCCTTTCAACTTGAAAAGAAAGCGTTACTTGAACATCAAGAAGCTCAAGAAAATGAAGAGGCAACACCCGTAATTTCTGCAACAAATTAGTTATGAATATACTTTTTTTATATAGTGAGTTAGCAGGTTATTCCATTGCGTGTATGAAAAAAGTGATGGAATTGTATCCTCAAGTGAAAATAACCGTTATTCGTTGGCCCATCAATAAAGAAGCCCCATTTCAGTTTGATTTTGGTGCCATTGAAGTACACGAGAAAAATACATTTTCAGCGGAACAACTCATTATATTCGTCAAAAAAATCAACCCAACTTTAATCATTTGCTCCGGCTGGATGGATAAAATCTATGTAAAAATTTGTCAAATCAATAAAGGTAAAATCCCTACTGTGTTGACCTTAGACAATCATTGGCGAGGAGATATAAAACAACATGTAGCGCAAGTATTGAGTCCGTTTTTTATCAAAAATCGATTTTCTCACGCTTGGGTGCCTGGGGAAAAACAATATACCTATGCTAAAAAATTGGGGTTTAAAGAAGATAAAATAAACAAAGGGTTTTATTCAGCCGATGTTGAATTATTTACCACTTATCGTAATCGTTTAAAAACAGAAACGAATAGTCAATTCCCAAAACGATTGTTATATGTAGGAAGATATGTAGAACACAAAGGAATTTTTGATCTTTGGAAGGCTTTTACAGAATTACAAGCTGAACAACCCAATGATTGGGAGTTGTGGTGTGTAGGCACAGGAGACCAATGGGAGAATAGAGTTCAGCATCCAAAAATTAAACATATGGGATTTTTACAGCCCAATGAGTTTGATAAGGTCATTACGAATACCAGTGTTTATATACTACCCAGTCATTTTGAACCTTGGGGGGTTTCATTGCACGAATTTGTATCGGTCGGCTATCCCGTTATTTGCACTGAACAGGTAGGTAGTGCCGAACAATTTTTGAAAAATAACGAAAATGGATTTTCGTTTCCTTCGCAAGATGTTGCTCAACTAAAAAAAGCGATGGTAAACATCATGCAACTCAACGCAGCGGATTTTCAAAAGATGCAACAAAAAAGTGTTGAGCTAGCACAAACAATTACTCCCAATACTTGGGCAAGAACTTTAATGAGATTTATCTCTTAATATATTAAATACCAATATGAAAAACAGTAAACTTCTTATTTTCATTGATTGGTTTGTTCCAGCTCATAAAGCTGGTGGTCCCATTCGTTCGGTATACAATCTAGTTCAAACCTTTAAAGATGAAATGGACATTTATATTGTTACGTCCACAAAAGATTTAGGGGAGGAAATTGAATTAGAAGGCATAGTAAAGAATAAATGGACAACACAAGATGGAGTTAAAATAATATATCTTGAAACAGCAAAACAAAATGTTGATTTTTATAAAAAAATAATAAAAGAAATTAGCCCTTCAACTTTTTATTTAAACAGTTTGTTTTCCAAAAACTTCACATTGCTGCCTATTCACGCGTATCGTCAATTGGGTTTAAATACAAAACTAATAATTGCACCTAGAGGAATGTTTAGCAAAGGTGCTCTAGCAATAAAACCACTAAAGAAAAAGCTGTTTTTTATTTATGCCAAACTAATGGGAGTTTTTAAAGGGGTAGTTTGGCATGCATCTTCAGAGATTGAAAAAAATGAAATCAAATCAGTTTTCAAAAAGGAGAAAAGTATTCATATAGCTCCAAATGTTTCCCTATTTCAAAAAGATGTTGCTATTAAATCAAAGCAAAAAGGAGAATTATCAATAATTATGGTATCCAGAATATCACCCATAAAGAATATTCATATTTTGTTAAATGCAGTAGCAACTTCAATTTTTAAAAATAACATAAACATTCAAATTATTGGAAATATTGAAGATAAAGCATATTACAATGAGTGTACTAAATTGATAGAAGAAAATAGTTTAAATGTTAAATTTGTTGGAGCCATACCTAATGAACAAATTAAGCCTTATTTACAACAATCAAATTTATTTTGTTCGCCCACAAACAATGAAAACTACGGTCATGCTATTGTTGAAGCACTCTCATTCGGTTTGCCCATTATCATTTCACAATACACCCCTTGGCGCAATTTACAAGAAAAAGGAGTAGGATTTGATTTGCCGTTGGAAGTGGCTGCTTTTACAAAAGTCATCGATACTTTTGTTGAAATGAGTGAAGAAGAATATGCCTTATATTCATCAAAAGCTATTGAATATTCCAAATCTATTTTACTAAATCCAGAGGTAATAGAATCCAATAGAAAGTTGTTTTTAAGTTAACTTTAATCAAAATAATAATTAGATACGTACATTTGTACACTTATTTAAATTTACATGAATTCAATAAAAATATTAGTTACTGGTGGAGCCGGAAACGTTGGTGGGGCCTTAGTAAGAAAATTAGTTGAAAACCCTAATTATTTTGTGGTTATTGCAGATAATTTAATTACAGGTTCGATGGACAAATTACCATCAGCTAACTATACGAATTGGTCTTTTGTAAACTGTGATGTTAATGACTATAGAGACATTGCCGAAGTAATGCTTTCCTACAAATTCGACTATGTTTTTCATTATGCAGCACTGGTAGGGGTAAAACGTACTCAAGATAATCCCATTCAAGTATTGGATGATATTGATGGGATTAAAAACGTATTGAATTTATCTAAAAATACTTCTGTAAAAAGAGTTTTTTATTCTTCGTCATCAGAAGTATATGGTGAGCCGGTTGAGTTACCGCAACATGAACATACAACCCCCCTTAACTCTCGTGTTCCGTATGCCGTTGTAAAAAATGTAGGGGAATCTTTTTTCCGTTCATTCAAAAAAGCCTATGACCTTGATTTTACCATTTTTCGTTTTTTTAATACCTATGGTCCAGGGCAGAGTAAAGATTTTGTGGTGGCTAAATTTTTGTCTTCGGCATTAAATAATCAAGACATTACTATTTATGGTGATGGCAGCCAAACACGTACTTTTTGTTACGTGAATGACAATGTAGATACTTGTATCAAAATTTTTGAGCAACAACTCGAAATGAATGATGTCATCAATATTGGCGGTGCCGATGAGGTAAAAATTATTGATTTGGCTAAGTTAGTCATTGAAATTACTGGCTCATCTTCTAAAATTATCAATTTACCACCCTTAGAAGAAGGTGATATGACCCGTAGAATGCCCGATAACTCAAAGATGATAAAAATTCTGGATAGACCATTAATCAATGTTAGAGATGGAATTCAAATGATGTTGAAAAATGAAGAGTTTAGAAGTCAAATTAAATTAATTTAGTTGATTTTCAATAAGTATTGAATAGTATCATTTAACTTTTCAGAGAATCTATTTGCAGCTTTTTCATTTAAATGAGTTATATCTGTATAATCGGTAATCTCATAATCTTTACTTTCACTAAAATTGAGATAAAATACACTTTTATTGTCAGTAAATGAAGTAATATAAGTATTGAATTTTTGTATTTCAGTTAATGAATAAGACATCAACTCTTTGTTTCTCACTGGAGGCATTACAATAAATGTTTTGATTTTGCCCGTTTTACAGAGATCTAGTATTTTTGTGAAATATTTTTCTTGAAAAGGCAATCTGAATATGTTTCTTTTTATTGTATCGTTTTCTTTTGCAATTCCATGTTTTATATATTGACCATTTTCACGAATAAATGGAATATCATTTTTTGGTCTTAAGTCCATAATTTTCTTGGGATTCATATTGCCGATATGATAATTTAATTTATCAAAAAATGCTGTTGAAGAATAATCTTTATTGTATTCATCTCCTAACAAGTCCGAATAAACATAATTTCTTTTATCTGAAATAAAACTAAATTGAAAGTAATCAATACCTAAAATCAAATATTTTATTTTTTTACCTTTTTCTTTTATAAATTTTAGTTTATAAAACAATTGATTATAAGAATCATTATCATGAGAAAAATTGTAGGTTTTTATTTGAAATTTATCAGGATTGAGTCCTCTATATATTCTACTATTACCTAATATTAACATTTCATAATCTCTTTTAATTGCATTGTTAAATGAGAAAGTAATTTGATCTTTTGTACTTGGTCCGTTTTGCTTAGACAACAACAATGGCATTGTATAAACGGCTATTATACAGTAAAGTAGAATAGGGATTCCAAATACAATTAATGTTGTTATAAATTTTTTCATTTATTAAAATTGAAAATATATAAAATCTTGATTATTGCCACCAAGCATAAAAATGAATAAAATTAAGATGTAGTAAAAAATAAATCTAATAGGTCTTTTCCAATTCATTCCAATGTTTTCAATAGCGAATTGTCCTTCTCGTCCTAACCATTCTAAACCTATGAAAATTCCTATTAATATTAGAGTTGTTTTGTATTTCATATAGACTGAAATGGAAAGGTAAGAATCAAAATCTGTGAAAATATCTTTGATAAATTGAAATGCGTGATTTAAATTGTCTGCTCTGAAAAATATCCAAGCTAAAACAGTTAAACCAAACGTGAAAAGAATTTTTAATATTTCAGAAATTGAAGGAATTATCTTGCCTAAAGCAACAGTTTCCATATTGTTTCTATTTTTATTTGTAAGTAAAAGCGGTAGAAAAAATAGAGCATTAAGTAACCCCCAAATAATAAAAGTCCAATTTGCTCCATGCCAAAATCCACTTACAATAAAAATTATGAAAGTATTTCTAATTTTATTCCATTTGTTACCTGAACTTCCACCTAATGGAATATACACATAGTCTCTAAACCAAGTAGAAAGTGATATGTGCCATTTTCTCCAAAATTCAGCAATATCTCTTGAAAAATAGGGGGAATTAAAGTTTCGCATCAAATCATAACCAAATAATCGAGATGTACCAATGGCTATATCTGAATAACCAGAAAAATCTCCATAAATTTGAAATGCAAAAAAGATGGCACCTAAAAAAAGCGCACTACCACCATAATCAGTAGAGTTATTAAATATTTCATTAGCAATAGTTGCACAATTATCCGCAATAACTAATTTTTTAAACAATCCCCACAATATTTGCTTTAAACCGTTTACTGCCTTTGAATAATCGAAAACTCGTTTTGTATAAAATTGTGGTAATAGGTTTGTTGCTCTTTCAATTGGACCAGCTACCAATTGAGGGAAAAATGTAACAAATGCTGTAAATGCAAGGATATCTTTTGTAGCATTTAATTTTCGTTGGTAAACATCTATAGTATAACTTAACGTCTGAAAAGTATAAAAACTAATACCAACAGGTAAAATTATATTTAAAGAATTTATATTTAAATCTTGTCCAAAAAATGAAAAGGCTGATACAAAATTATCAATAAAAAAATTACAATATTTAAAGAATACTAAAAGCCCTAAATTTACTATAATGCTTGTCCAAAGTAGTAGTTTTCTTTTTCTATCATTGGTTTGATTTTGTATTGCAATTCCTATTGTATAATCAAGTAATGTACTAAAAAAAATTAAAATCAAAAATCGCCAATCCCACCAACCGTAAAATATATAACTCGAAACTACTAGTATAAAATTTTGAATTTTTAAACTTTTTCTATAACTACTCCAATAAATAATAAATACAATTGGTAAAAAAAGTGCAAAATCAATAGAGTTAAAAATCATTATTCAATGCTAGTTATTTTTATTTGCTTAATGCAGTTTAGATAATGACAAAACTACATCAATATATTGAAAAAACAAAAAACTCAATAATTTCAATTTTTATTATTTCAGAATAGCATTAATTATTTCCCCGTAATTTTCAACTCAACTCTTCTATTCTTAGCTTTTCCTTCAGGGGTTGCATTCGATTCAATCGGTTTAGATTCACCGTAACCTTTAGCGGTCATTCGAGATGAGTTGGTGCCTTTACTCACCATATATTCAACAGCAGATTTAGCTCTTCCTTCCGATAATTTTTGATTGGCAGCATCAGCTCCGTCCGAATCGGTATGTCCTTGTAATTCAATTTTAATAGATGGATTTTGGTTCATAAAATCAACCAATTGATCCAAAATTCTGAACGAACGTTCATCCAATTCTGTCTTCCCTGTTTTGAATAATAAATCATCAACGATGATGCTTGCCCCCACTTCAATAGGTGTTAATTGAACAACCAATTCTAAATCTTCAATTTTAACGGCATCAACTTTTACTGTTTTATTGAAATACCCTTCTTTGGAAATCAATATTTCATATTTGTTGACAATAATCAAAGGATGCTTTTCAGGTGGAAAATTATTCAAAACAATCAATGAACTTTTCCCTAATTCTTGTCCCTCAATGCCCACACACATAGCCGTAACTTGAAGTGGTTTTTTAGTGTTTTCATCCAAAACAGTTAGTTTTAAATACGATGCTTGTATAGTTTGATTAATAAATAGCGTTTTGCTTAGTGTACCCGTTTTATCATAATTCACATCCAATGTGGCATCATCATAACCTTCTGCTCTAGCTATTATTTTATGAGGTTTTCCACTTTCTAGTTCAGTAGAAAATGATTGGTCGTTACCCAAAGCAGTTTCTTTTCCTGTAGATGGGTCAACTACAAATAAATTTACTTTTGTAGGCTGATTGGTTTTTTTGTCTAAAACTTCCAATTCTAAATCAAAATATTTGATGGTTTTTTCAAGGAAAACCTCTTTTATAAGAGCATTACTTGAGCTATGCACTATAGTTATTTTTTCAGAATTATATCCGTTTGACAAAACATCAAATTGATATTCCTCTTTTTGATTCAACTCAAATGACCCGGATGAGGCATTTTCAAAAATCATTTTATCAGTTGATTGTCCTTGGTCATTTAAATAGATAACAGTTGCTTTAACAAGTTCTTTTGTTTCTTTATCCATTACTTTTATGGTGATAGGATATTGTTTGATTTTTGATTCTTGTTTAATTCGGTAATTCAAGAACAATTCAAACGAACCAGCCACGTTATTCATTGGATCGCCCAATCCAGAAGTATTGATGTCATAAGATAAACCACCATCAATTGTGCGGGATAAATATTTAAGCGAAAGTATTCCAGCATCATTTAATCGGTAATGACCTCCCAACGAAATGGCTTGATAATTTTGAGCACTTTTTTGAAAATAATAGTGGAAATCAACTCCAGCAACCACTTGGTTTTGATTAGCTTGCTTTAAGTACAATGCTTGTGGACGAATGCCAATTGAACCGATATGATGTGTGTAAGATCCGGTAACAGCAATTCGCATCGTTTGATTGAATCCTGCCACTAAAGCTCCAGCTGTTGGTTGATTTACATTAAAAGCACTTACACCAATAGTATAGCGATTGATGCCCATCGAATCGTTTTGAAACAACGAAAATGAAGGGGTGATTTCAATTCCGCTAGCCACTGGATTTACTAAATTTTCACCAATATTAGCCGAAGAATTATAAACACCACCAATAAACTGACTGCCAGTTTGTATGCCCGTAAGATTGGTTGACCCATTAAAATAACCCAATTTGGCTCCAAGTGAAAGATTACTTTTTCCAACACCTAAAATGTAAGCCCCGGTTAGAGCAAATTGATTAGTAGATAACAAACCACCTTCTCCCAAACGGTCGTTTACAAATGATAAGCCTATAACTGCTACTTTTTTATTGGTATTGGCAACGCGAATAGGAAAACTTCCTTCAAATTGCGAGGTAGCAAAAGGTTTTACAATAGATGACCATTGAGTTCTATGCAATAATGTTAAATTGATATCTTCACTGATTCCTATTCCTGATGGATTGGAAAGTGCATTGGAATAGCTGAAATTGGAGAAAAAAGCATCTTGAGCAGTAACAGAGCTGCTTAAAAAAGCAATAAGTATGGTGTAAAATATGTTTTTCATAGCTTTTAGTTCTGGTAATAATTATCGTTTTAGTAAAATAGAACCGGTGTTTTTGGTCGTTTCTTGAATGACAGTTTGGTTAATGAAATTACCTGAAAGTACCCAAACATAAACACCATCTGGCTGATCTTCATTATTAAATTTTCCATCCCAACCGATTGTTTGCATTTCTGTGTAAGAATTGGATTCAAAAACAACAGCACCCCAACGGTTATAAATTTTAAAGTTCATATTTTCGATTCCTCCACCATATATTAATAATACATCATTGCTTCCATCACCATTTGGCGTAAAAAGATTAGGAACAAATAAGGTTGGATTAGGATCTATGATAATGTTTCCTGCATATACATCAAAACATCCATTAGCTTGTTCCACGGTTACTTGAAAAGTAGAATATTCAGTAGGTGATAGGGTAATGCTTTGTGTAGTTTCACCAGTTCCCCATTCGTAAGCAACTCCAGCAGGTGCTGTCAACGTGATTGAATTTCCTAATGTAATTGTAGTATCTGCAGTAGAAAAGAATGCTTGGGCCGTATACGTTGGCGAAACAACGATTGTATCGGTTGATGTACATCCATTAGTATCTATTGCATCTATGTAGTAGGTCCCAAAATCACTTACACTTAGTGTTGTAAAGGTACTTCCATCGGACCATAAGTAACTTGTATAGGGATATTGAGCAGCATTTAATAGTATAGATGCATTTCCATAGCAGTATGTTTGATCATTTCCCAAATTCAAGGGTGCCGCAGGATGATTGGTGATGATAATCGTATCAATGGCTTGACACAAATTTAAGTTTTGTAAAGTACATATATACATTCCTGGGTTGGATGTAGTCAATACAGAACTAGATGATCCTGTATTCCACAGATAATTGGTTAATTCACTAACTTGATTAGTTGCATTTAAAAGAAGTGAAGCTCCTGTACAGATGATAGTATCATTTCCCAAGTCAAATTCAGGAGAAGAAAGTAGGGTATAGGTTATCGAATCTGATAACGTGCATCCATTTGGATAGGTTATAGATACAAATAGTTCTGTTGGACTTGTAGCAGCTGCATAACTAAATTGATTAGATGTATTGGTTGCAATTACATTACCTATTGTTCCTTCCGACCATGAATAGGAAGTACCTCCGTTGGTTGAAGTGAAATTTTGTGTTCCTCCTTCACAAGCGGTATTCAAAAGTATTAAATTAGGATCGCTAGCAGTTTGAAAATTTACATTTGTTGTACTGTTTTGGTTGGTTAAGCATCCTGCTAATGAACCCCATTGTAATGTATACAATTGTCCAGTTGTGCCTGTGAAAATTGTGCTAGGATCAAATTCATCAACAAAAGCACCAACTCCGCCACCCAATACGCTCCAACTTCCACTTCCTGAGGCATTGAGTTGTATCGAATTGCCACAAGCATTTATTGTAGCAGGACCAGCTGAGATAGTTGCAAATTCCCATTTGAATCTAAATTTAAACGTATAACAGCCCACCGTATATTCATGTATGTGCCACTCGCAATACGATGAATCTCTAAAGTTGATAGAAGGCAATGCACCACCAACACCTATATATGGATTCCAGTTTTCACGATTATCATCTTCTTGAGTACCTAATAAACAAGAAGAGCTAAAACTACATCGATCAGCACCTGTGCCACCATCACAATCATCTTCCCAAGCATCAAAACGAATATCTAAAGTAGTGGCTGTAGTATTGGATTGTAAACTATAATTATTTATAGTAGGTTGAAAAATATTCGGTAAGCCTCCATCCGTAAAATGACATTGTCCCATTTGCCAAGTTCCACCCATTGTATTGTCTCTAAACCATAGTTTCCATGTAGATTCGCTATCATTGCCGACACCATCTCCACATCCAATTTGTGAAAATTCTAAAATTTCAAATTCATAATTGACCGGTGCTTGAGCGGAAATTTGAAGCACGCTTATAAATGTAATCCATGTAAGAATGTGTTTTTTCATGGTAAAGTTGTTTTTGAATAAAATTGTATTCAGTTATATAAAACGGTAATTACTTAATGATTTCAAAGGCAGAAACACCCAATTTTGAATCACTATTAGAAATTTTAATAAAATAAAAACCACTACTCAAATGAGTGATATTAATTTCATTATTTAAAGTTCCGTTGGCAACCATTTGACCTATATTATCATAGATTTCATACGAACAATTTTGGTCAATTATTCCATTAATGCAAATACTATTTTGAGCAGGATTGGGATATAACGTAAATTCAACAACATTTTCGTCAATAGTTAAACTTGTCAATAAATAGTCTACTGAATTGGTACATCCATTTGTTAAACCCACTTCTAAGGTGTATAAACCGTTTGATGTTGGCGTAAAGGATTGAGAAGTTGCCCCTAAAATAGCACTCCCATTCAGATACCATTGATAAAACGGAAAATTTGTGGCCGATTGTAAATTTGGACTAGAAATAATTATTTGTGGATTGGGACTGTTGTTTACGGTGAAGTTTACGGTTTCAGTAGCCGTACAATTACCATCATTGATTTGCACTATTACCGAATTATCACCCAAAGAAGGTGTGTAATTAAAAATCCCCGTTGCATTAGTTTCTACTACGTTGCCAATAGTGTTTACGGAATAAATAAAGGTGGAAGCATTTTGAGCAGTAAATTGCATTTCTTGTCCTTCACAAATGGTAGAAGTATTTGCTTGTAAATTTGGAACGGGTAATGTATATAGAATAACATCTACAGTGTCGGCAATGTAAGTAGTTAAACAGCCCGGTAAATTACTCCATAATACTTGATAAGTATCGCCAGCATTTCCTGTAAATTGAGTAGTTGGGTCCACATTTGAACTGAAACCACCTCCGTTTCCAGAGAAGATAGACCAAGTTCCACTACCTTGTGCATTCATAGCTACGGGCGAATTTCCACATCCAGTAATAGTTGGCCCACCACTAAAGTTGGTGTATTCCCATTTTACTCGCACAGAGACTTCAAAATCACCAACTGTATAGTCGTATTGTGTCCAAGCACACATATTTCCCGAAAAAATATTGATTGCTGCGAACAATCCTCCTGCGCCAACCAAGGGATTATGTGATTGCAAACAATCGTCACCACTGTTATAGTTACAACGATCTGTAGATCCCGGTGAATTCGAGAAATTATCGTCTTCCCAGGCTTCAAATCGTATATCAATTGAACTAGCCGTAGTGTTAGTTATGTTCAACAATAATGCATCTGTAGCATTGGGTGTGTGAATATAAGGTGTATTTCCATCCGATGAATGACAAACACCACCTTGCCAAGTAGTGTTTATATTATCTCTTGCCCAAACTTTCCATGTAGGTTCTTCATCATCACCAAATCCATCATCACAACCTACTATTTTAAGGTTGACAATTTCCACTCGATAATTGATGTTTTGAGCTATTGTAGTTGAGATAAATAAAATGCCAAGAAGTGTGTAGAGTTGTTTCATATAGTTGTTCTTTACAATAATGCAACAAATGTAAGTTATTTAGATATTTATTTCACAACTACAAATGAAATTTTAGTTAACAAATAGTTTAGTTGTTGGAATCTTAATTTTTTCGCTTTTATCGTTCACTCAATTTTGTCATCTTAGTAAGTTATTCTTATCCCACATAATTTATTTAGTTGAACCTTGCTTAAATTAACGTGAGTTCGATATAAGAATGATGTTAAAATAAAGTAAAACGTATTTTTTTTACTAACTAAAAGCATAACTTTAACGCAATCTAATTTTCATTCTATATTAGATACAGTTAAAATATGTCAGCAACAAACCGAGCAATATTACATTTGGATTTAGATACTTTTTTCGTGTCTTGCGAACGATTAATTGATAGTCGTCTTATAGGTAGACCTATTCTTATAGGAGGAACAAGTGATAGAGGAGTCGTAGCATCGTGCAGTTATGAAGCAAGAAAATTTGGTGTATATTCTTCAATGCCAATGAAGATAGCTAGACAAATATGTCCCGAAGCGGTAGTGATTAGAGGAAACACTAACACATATACTGATTACTCTTCAATGGTTACACAAATTATATCAGAATCCGTCCCGGTATACGAAAAAGCTTCTATTGACGAATTTTATGCAGACCTCACCGGAATGGATAAGTTTTTCGGCTGTTTTAATTTTGCTACAGAATTGAGAAAAAAAATAGTCAAGGAAACAGGGCTACCTATCTCGTTCGGATTATCCCAGAATAAAACAGTATCAAAAATTGCAACAGGAATAGCTAAGCCTAACAATCAAATTAGAGTAGATTATGGTGAAGAAAAACAGTTCTTATCACCACTATCAATTAAAAAGATACCTATGGTAGGTCAAAAAACATACAGTACCTTATCTAATCTAGGCCTCAAAAGAATAAGTGATGTACAAAACGTTACCATTGAATTTATGAGTGATTTGTTAGGTAAGCCAGGAAGATCCATCTGGAAAAAAGCTAACGGCATCGATACAAAACTAGTAAAACAATACAATGAACGGAAGTCAATATCAACAGAACGCACATTCGAAAAAGATACAGTGGATGTTGATAAACTTAAATCAATACTCCTAGCAATGGCCGAAAATTTAGCATTTCAACTAAGACGAGGCGGAATACTAACATCTTGCGTAATGGTCAAAATTCGTTACTCAGACTTTAATACCTACACTCAACAAATTAAGATACCTTACACATCTTCAGACAAAACTATAATTGAGTTAACCCAAAATTTATTCGATAACTTATATAATAGAAGAAATAAAGTCAGGCTGATAGGTATAAGATTGAGCCATTTAGTTGGCGGAGGACACCAAATAGCTATCTTTCAAGATGAAAGTAGGATGGTACAATTGTATAGCGTTATGGATGCTTTAAGAAAAAAGTTTGGAGACCGATCAATTATGAGAGCAGGAGGTATGAATGCAAAAACAATCGGACGATACAATCCATTTAATGGCGAACCACCACCATTATTAGCTAATAGAAAGCTATAAGACTATAGTAAAAATCAATCTTATTACTAAAGAATCATGTCATTATAACACGCAAAATAGATAATAAGTTTAAAAAGGTTTAGTTCAAATACACTAGTTAGCCTCAGATTTAGTGAAAATTCTAAAAATAGTTTTTAGCTCAAATAATTAAAAGATAAGCATTTAGATATCGGTTGTAAAAATACTTTCAAAAAAGGTGTAAAAAAGTTTGGAGGGTAAATAAAAAGCGTAT
>CAYQNU010000007.1:0-184118 GCA_964419055.1 uncultured Flavobacteriales bacterium
ATTTAAAATTAATAATTATATTTTAAAGTTGTCCTATTTTTGGGGGAGGTTACAAGAGCATTCTATTTTTTCAATATATATTTTGTTTATCCTTATCTATTTTTGTAAAGATGAAGTGTTGATTAGCAATGAATTAATGCGGGTTTTTGAAAGAGTATTAATTGCTTTAGTAATTTTATTTATTATATTGGAACAGAATTTTTCGCAAAACTCCTTTTTTAAAATTTCAAGAATTAAATTATTTACCCGACTGGATAGAATTAGTTATGGTTTATATTGCCTTCATTTTATAGGAATTCTAATTGCTATTAATTTTACAAAGACTTTAAACATAAATACTGAACTTTGGCAAGTTATTCTATTAGAAACAACTCTTGCTCTTACCTTCACGATTATTATCAGTTTTTTTAGTTATCGGTATTTTGAAACCCCATTTTTAAAGATGAAAGAAAAATATACTTTTTTTAGTAAGACGTGAATTAAGATTACAGATATTAGATTAGAATCTCAATTATGTTAAAAAAATCACTACATTTGCAGCCCCAAAGTTTTTTGAATTTAAATACGTTGGGCAAGTTGACTTTAAAAATTAATATTGAGATTTTTACATTATGAAATTATCAGAATTTGAATTTGACGTTCCTGAATCATTGGTTTCTGAGTATCCAACGGAAGAAAGAGATGAATCACGTTTAATGGTATTACACAGAAAAACAGGAGAAATTGAGCATAAAATGTTCAAAGATATCATTAACTATTTTGATGATGGTGATGTTTTTGTAATTAACAACACGCGAGTTTTTCCTGCTCGTTTGTACGGCAATAAAGAAAAAACAGGTGCAAGAATTGAAGTTTTCTTATTAAGAGAATTAAATAGAGAAAGTTTATTATGGGATGTATTAGTTGATCCAGCTCGTAAAATAAGAATTGGCAACAAACTTTATTTTGGTGATAATGATGATCTAGTAGCCGAAGTTATTGATAATACTACTTCGAGAGGTAGAACATTACGATTCTTATTTGATGGAACTTTTGAAGAATTTAAAGAAAAAATTACTTCATTAGGTGAAACGCCTCTTCCTAAATACATAACCCGTCCAGTTGAAGAATCGGATGAAGAGCGTTATCAAACCATTTTTGCAAAACATGAAGGTGCTGTTGCCGCTCCTACAGCTGGATTGCATTTTAGTCGTCATTTAATGAAAAGATTGGAAATAAAAGGAATTAACTTTGCTGAAATAACACTTCACGTTGGCTTAGGAACTTTTAGATCGGTTGAAGTAGAAGATTTAACAAAACATAAAATGGATAGCGAGGAACTCGTTATTGAACAAAAGGCTTGTGACATTGTGAACGAAGCAAAAAATAATCGTAAAAAAATTGTTGCTATTGGTACAACAAGTATGCGAGGAATTGAAACTTCGGTATCAGTTGATAATCGTTTAAATCCTTTTGTTGGTTGGACTAATAAATTTATTTATCCACCGTATGATTTTGGAATTGCTGATGCTTTGGTAACGAACTTCCATACACCAAAATCTACTTTGTTAATGATGGTATCTGCATTTGCAGGGCATGATTTAATGATAAGAGCATACAAGGAAGCTATTGAACAGAAATACAGATTTTATTCTTATGGAGATGCCATGTTAATACTGTAAGTGTAACATTCAAAATCTTCAAAATCCTTTATATAAAAAAACCCGAATATGAATTTCATATTCGGGTTTTCTTTTTTTATAATTATTTAATTATCTAAGTGTAATTTTTTGGATTTTACTGAAGTTGTCGTTTCCAATTCGAACCAAATAATATCCTTTGGCATTACCTGATAAATTAATTTCTTGTTGAAATGAACCATTTATTCTAACACCATTTGTTGCCATTACTTTTTGGCCAATAGTATTGTGTATTTCAATGTTAACTTCTTCATTTAATCCTTCAACATTCAAAATAAATGTACCATCTCCCTTATCGGTTACAAAGAAATTAACGTTATTATATTGCTCATTCACTGAGGTAAAAGGAGCAATAGTTACTTTATAATCTTCTGTTTCACCATAACTTACGTCAACACAAGGGTCTGTAATTGTTGCCGAGCCAAATTGTGTCCAATTGGTGCGAGCTCTCAATAAATGTTGACCTAATGCAGCGGTTCCGCTTATAGGAACATTCATATTTACCAAAGTAGTACCAAATGGAGCGTTGGTCAATACTATTTCTGATGACTCAAAAACAAAATTATCATTGTAATCAATCCAAACCGTTAATACCTGATTGGCATATCCTGATTTTGCACTAAGCACGTGTGTTGTTCCTCTCTCTAAATTTGTGTTTAAGCTAGTGTAATCTCCAAAACCTTGAGGTGAACAAGAAGTGTTGTTGTTTATCGTACCTAATTTAAATTGTGTTAAGCCATCTCCAAAAGAACAATCAGCTTGAGGTTGACAAATAAAATGTTCAACATCCTTGTAGGTAGTATCATTGTTGTTTTCAGAATCTCCAGAAAGCGTTGTGTATGCCAAAATAGAATACATACCAAGTGAAGATAAATCCGAGGTAGTTGTAAAACTAAATGAAGTGTTAGCGCCAGCACCCAATGAACCAACATAATTTTGAGTAACAACAGTTCCACCGTTAATTGAATAATTCACAGGAATAGTTGTTTGAGTTGATGCCCCAAAATTTTCTAAGGTCACCGTAATGGTAGAGTTTGCACTCAAACCTGTGCCTGAATTAGGTGCTGTTATGGATGTTACTCCAACATCATTACTGAACAAATGTTGTACGGTATTAAACGTTGTATCATTTGGATTATAAGTATCGCCCACCAGTGAGGTATACGCCTTGATAGCGTAATAACCCGGAGTTGACATATTAGCAGGCGCAGTAAAACTATAGGTAGCTGTAGTACCAGATGTTATTGTTCCAGTATAAGTCTCGATTACAGGAGCACCGCCATTAATTGAATAAGCAACAGGGAAATTGGATTGATCATCCGTACCAAAATTATAGATGGTGATGGATACTGTTTCGCTAGCTGTTAAAATTCCGTTAGTAGGATTGTCGATTGATACAACTCCTAAATCGTCTGGTTCGTCAGATGCAATTTTAAACGAGGCTATTCTTGTTTTTCTTTGATTGTTTGAACTACCTATATACATTCCCGTGTACCAAAAAGTAGCATCATCAAGTGGATCTATTGTCATATGTGCATAATCTCCCCATCTATTTCCTCCTGTTTGAACGGCACCACCCACAATGATGTTTTCCTCTGCAAGTGTCATTTGGCCAAGAGGATCTGAAGCATATCGTCCGGTGTATCTAATAGAAGGAAAAGTGCTGGCTCCAGAGACATTATAAGCTAATCCTATATTTCCTTGATAATCCATACAAATACTCGCCATCCAACGACTGTCTGAGTCAGGAGAAAAAGTACCTTCTTGATATACCGTCCAAGGATTACTTCCTACTTTGCGCAATTCATACCATCTGATACCTGCTTGATCGGCTCCGTTCACATCGACAGTATGATTTAACACAACTGAAGCATAACCGGGAAATTCTCTGTATTGTGCCATATACATCATAGCAGTAGGTACACCATCCAATCGTTGGGAAGTTCCTGGTTGTTGAATGTCATTCCAAGAGGTTTGAAATTCACTATCAAACGGACTTACAGGCAGTGATTGCGGAGTTGAAATAGTAGATGAGCCGGGTGAAGACCAATTTAAATCCACCTCCCAAATTTTAATTTGATCTTGAGATACTCCTGCCCAACCATCATCTTGAAAATAATAAATGTATCCAGGAGTGCTTGCATTTGGTAATGTGCTTGTAGCGTGTGAAGGTAAAATACTAAAAAACCCATTTGTTGAAAGTTGTGGCACTGTAAAACTTATAATAGATGCTGTTGGATCACCCAATAACATTTTATCTCTTTCCAATGCATAAAATTGAGGAGCTCCTTTATTTGCAGATATAAAATAGGCATTCCCCCAAATAGAATACTTTGGATAATCGGGGAAATTATTTAATGGAAAAGAATAATTGTAATAAACTCCGGTTGGATCGCTGGTTTGAGAAACGGCTATTTGAAGTGAATTATTTGAGGATTTAAATTGACTTAAAAACCATCTATCTGCTGCGGCATCATACATTACTATAGGATCTCCATCATTCGAACCTCCTAATAGCGTACTCAAATTGGTGGGGCCATAGAGTACTGTACCAACCTTATCATATACAACTAATTTTGTATTAATTGCTTGGACATAATGGTTTGGTCCAGCAGCTCCACTTGGATCAAGAGGTTGAGCTGTACTGTTTAAGCCTTCCCAATTTTGAATTGGAGCTCTACTGTAGTGTGATTCCTTCTGTTTTTGCCAGATGGGGTCATTGCCCAGAGGTAGTGCATTTGGATTATCATGGCGATACCTTCTCAGTTTATTGTTTACTATGTATGTCTTTCCATCAATAAGTTGTTCTACTTCGGGTTCGATGTCCTTTAGTGCCTTTGTAACTTCAAAAGAAGATGCTTTTTCAACCAATACAGGGTTTGATTTTTCTTTTTCTTGGGGATTGGATGCATTTGTCTGGGCAATTAGACTCAATCCAATAAAAAAGTTTCCAAAAACGAGTAATTTTTTATTCATAAAATTTATTTTGTTTAAAAATAGGGCTAAATAAAGATAGTAACGATTTATAAATTTGTATCGATTGGAATCTTAATTTAGGATTATAAATCGAAAGTAGCATTATTCATTTAAATCTCAAAGCGTATCTTTACCAACGGTTATTTAAAGTGTTAAATAGAAATCAATATTAGTTAAATGCTTCATAAAGGGGTTTAATAAAATTTACTGTACTATAATTTTATGTAGTTTTGTAGGCAGACAAACAAACTTTTTTTTGTTATTAATAATTGAAGTTAGAATTTTTTATAGCCAAAAAAATAATTAGAAAAACCAAAGATGGATTTTCTAACGAACGAATCCATTTTTCAAAACCAATTGTCAATTTAGCAATAATAGGAATAACCTTGGGTATAACGGTTATGATTTTGTCAAGTTCTATTGCCATTGGTTTTCAAACAGAAATTAAGAACAAAGTTCTAGGATTTGGTTCACATTTTCAGATTAGTGAGGTGTTCGAAAATCAATCATTTGAATCGGCTAGAATGTCTAACAACCCAAATTGGTTGGTGGACTTAAGAAGTGACCCATTTATTCAATATGTCCAAAAAGTTGCACTAAAACCCGGGATAATCCAATCAAAAGAAATAACCGATTCAACACAATCAGGAAAAGAAATTAGAGATTTGACAGGAATTATTTTTAAGGGTGTTGGAAAAGAATACGACCAACAATTCATTGCCGAAGGACTGATTGAAGGTCGATTTCCCTTATTTGAAACTTCAAGAAATGGGTTTAATGACAGTATTCTTATTTCAAATCACACCGCAAAGCAATTGAAACTAAATCTATTTGACAAAGTTTCTTGCTTTTTTGTTTCAGCCAATGGTCCTCAGCAAAGATTTCTAACTGTTGGTGGTATTTATGAAACAGGACTTGAAGACTTTGATAAGCAATTTGCGTTTATTGATATTAATTTAATTCAACAAATTAATCAATGGGGTATTTCGGTGTTTCTTGAAATTAATGAGGTTTGCACCATGGGAGTTCCAACGATTGAAGCCAAGGCATTTGGAGGAAATGGTAATTATTTATATAAATGGGACAGTTTTGATTTTCAAGGAATAAATAAAATACCTCTTTGCCCTATAAAAGACACCACCATTATGGTAATTGCATCTGATGCATTAGCAACTGGATATAATGAAAAGCCGGAAATTTCATCGGTACCAGACACTGCTTGGTTATCCATTAAAGTTGAAGGAAATGGTAGTTGTAACTGCAATAGTCCAACTCAAAATATTCCTATAGATTATTTAAATGATAGTGTAAGTGTTGTATCTTTTAATGAATCAAAAATTACTACTACTTTAAAAACTTCAGGAGGGTCTCACTATGCTTATTGTGGAGGATTTGAAGTAGGATTGAAACAATTTGAAGACCTTTCTGATGGTAAAAAAACAATACAATACTATACCGAATCAACGCTTAACGTTCAAAGTATAACCGAACGCTATGAAGAGATTTTTAAGTGGTTAGATATGTTGGATATGAATGTATATATTATTCTGTCTTTAATGATTATTGTTGCCATTATTAACATGATTGCCGCATTGCTGGTTATTATTTTGGAAAGAACTAGAATGATAGGAATTTTAAAAGCTTTAGGTGCGAAAAATTGGACCATTCGAAAAATATTTATTATTCAAGGTGGATTTATCATTTTGAGAGGTATGTTTTTTGGAAACTTAATAGCATTTGGAATCATTTTTTTACAAAATACCTTTCAAATTATTACTTTGCCCCAAGAAAATTACTACGTAAGTATTGTCCCTATGTACTTTCCTATTATTTCAATAATTACTATAAACGCAATGGCTTTTATTATTTGTGCCATTTCTTTGGTATTGCCAACGGTTTTGGTGACCAAAATTAGCCCCATAAAGGCTATAAAATTTGAATAACTTGGGCTAATGAAAATAACATTAATTTTTATTGGAAAAACGGTTAAATCTTTTCTTAAAGAAGGGGAAAAAGAATACGATGATCGATTAAAACATTATGTAAAAATGGAGGAAATCATCATCCCAGAATTAAAAAATGTTTCCAATTTAACCATTGAAGAAATTAAACAAAAGGAAGGAGAATTATTGCTGGCAAAAATAAATGCCAATGATACGCTGATTTTGATGGACGATAAAGGGATTCAATTTACTTCGGAAGAATTAGCCAATTGGATTAATACACATCAAATAAAATCAACTAAAAACATTGTATTGGTTGTTGGAGGAGCTTATGGATTTTCACCAGATGTATATGCAAATGCCAAACAAAAGCTATCTTTGTCTAAAATGACGTTTTCCCATCAAATGGTACGGTTAATTTTAAAAGAGCAAATTTACCGTGCTTTTACCATAATTAAGGGAGAACCCTATCATCATAAATAATTTGATTTCTGCGATATTAAATGATATATACTTATAATTTTGGCACTATAGATTTTCAGTGGTGGGAATGGATTTTTTTGCCCATCCTTGTTATATGTATTTATTTTATTACCCTAATGTTGGTTAGGAATAAAACTTCTTCAAATCCAAACTATACATATTTTAAAAGCGCATTTTTATTCAAGATTTTTGGGGGAGTTTTTTTTGGGCTAATTTATGTTTTTTATTATGGAGGAGGAGATACTACTAGTTATTATAGTAATACTATTCCTTTAGTAAATCTATTTTATGAAAACCCATTAGATTATTTTAATCTTATTTTTGATCAAAACGATATTAAAGCTGTAAAAGGATTAGATTATTTTTATGCAATAAAATATCAATATTTTAATGAAAAAACTGGATATCCATTAGCAATGATGAGTGGTGACCCAAAAACTTTTGCTGTATGTAAAATAACAAGCCTATTCATGATCTTTTTAGGGAATAGTTATTTTGCAACTACTATACTAATAGCTGCTGTGACCTTTATTCCTCTATGGAGATTATTTTTAGTTTTTTGTGAAGAGTTTAAGGGATTAGAGAAGCCGTTATCATTTGCTATCCTCTTCATTCCATCGGTAATTTTTTGGGGAGGTGGAATGATGAAAGATACTTATACTTTTTCTGCAACTTGTCTCGCAGTGAGCTCGCTTTATTATTTAATTAAAAGAAAAAAAGTATTTTGGAATATTTTTCTTTTATTGATAGCTTTTTATTTAATAATATCTATTAAACCTTATGTTTTGAATGTTTTTATACCTTGTTCAGGAATTTGGTTATTTGTTATTTTTGTTAAAAAGATTAAGAATCTTACCATTCGAATGTTAATTTTACCTATTGCTTTTGGGGGAGCATTAATAGGAAGCTTTTTTGTATTACAATCATTAGGAAGTAGTATGGATAAGTTTTCTTTAGATAATGTTATTCAAACCACTCAAATTACACAAGAAGATTTAAAAAGAGAAGAACAATATGGGTCTAATAATTTTGATATTGGTAAAATGGATGGTTCTATTTCTGGAATGATTTCTAAATTCCCAGTAGCCACCTTTGCTGGGCTTTATAGACCTTTAATAGTAGAGGCTAGGAGTGCAGTAATGTTGTTGTCAGGATTAGAAAATTTAGTTCTGATAATTCTAACTATTATAGTGATTCTTAAGGTTAAATGGAAAACTATGTGGAAATTAATGAACGAGCACGAAATTCTTTTCTTTTGCATAACTTTTTCAATTATATTTGCCTTTATGATTGGCATAACAACACCCAATTTTGGTGCTTTGGTTCGTTTCAAAATACCATTAATCCCATTTTTAGCAGCATGGTTGGTTATTATGAAAAATTACCAAAAAATAGAAGTTCGACAATAATAAATTTCCCATCAATATGTTACTTTCTGATTTTAAATCCAATTTTAAATTAAGTTTAAAAGCCTACAAAAAATCTTGGAAATTTGTGATTGAACAAAAACTATGGTGGTATTTCTTTATCCCTATTGTTTTATTTGTGGGGATTTATTATTTGGGATTTACATTTCAGAATTTAGAAAATACAACTACAGCAAACCCAAATGATGGGTTTTTTGAAACAACTTGGATTACCTTCAAAAAGGTTGTTTTTGGTTTAATGGCCCTGTTTATTTTTAACTTTATGAGATACATAATAATCATTTTAATGTCCCCTTTGTTATCAATAGTAAGTGAAAAAGTTGAACAAATTTTAACCGGAAATATTTATAAATTCAATTTAGACCAGCTTATTAAGGATGTTAAAAGGTCAATAAACTTGTCTGTTCGAAATGTTATTTGGGAATTGGGAATTATTTTAATCATCTACATCAGTTCCTATTTATTGCTGCTTTCTCTTGGACTAACAGACTATCTTAATTATGTTACATTCCCTCTTACCATGTTTGTTGGATTTTATTATTATGGTTTTGGATTTATGGATTATATCAATGAAAGACGTAGGTTGAATATCGAAGAAAGTGTAGTTTTTGTGAGAAAAAATAAAGGATTTGCAGTTGGTTTAGGATTGGTTTTCACCGTTGTGTTTCATTATTCCAATTATTTATTTAGTTTAATAGGAAATGATGTTACAGGTTCAATGTTTTTTATGATTGTTGCCTTAATTGCAATTATTACAGCCACCATACCAATTTATACCATGGTTGCTGCAACTATTGGTATGCATGACTTGGTTGATTTGACCAAAAACCCACATGCTTTAAAGGATAAATGAACTCAAAAAAGGGTTGTTTAATCTTAAGGCAAAAATAAATTGACATTTTTACATAAAAACTTCTCCGAAAACATTTATTTTTGTCATTAGTATTCTATATTTATAAAAAATTAATTATTTATGAAAAACACAATCTATTTATCCCTAATTTTTGTGTCTCTTTTTCAATTCTCACAGATTTTTTCTCAAGCAGACACCGCGAAGGGTGTTGTAGATAAAGCTAAAATTCAATATAAATTATCGGAAGGTAAAACGGCCTACTATGCTTTTAATTATAGAGGAGCGCTTAACATTTATAGAGAAATATTAACAATTGATCCAAATTATTCCAAAGCTCAATATGGTGTGGCGGAATGTCAATATGCCCTTAAGAATTTTAAAGCGGCTCTTAAAAATATTGAAGACGCTTATAGAGCGGATAAAGATGTAGATAAAGATGTAGAATATCTTTATGGGTGCATTTTGCATCAATTAGGTGATTTGGATAAAGCAGGGGTTCATTATGAGGCATTTAAAAAATCTTATGCAGATAATCCAAAGAAAATCGAAGATTACGATATTGATATGCTTCTGGCACAATTATCTTATGCAAAGGAACAAATCAAAACTCCTAATAAGGCAATAATTAGAAATGCTGGGTCTAATTTAAATACAAGTTTCCCAGAATATGCGCCATGCATTAGTCCAGATGGTAAAATGATTGTGTTGACGTCAAGAAGAGGAGATACTAAAGGTGGAGGAGTCGATGTAAATTTTGATCACTTATATTATTCAGATATTTACATTTCTACCTTTAATGAAGAAACCAAAGAGTGGGGTGAAGCTCTGCCAATAGATGGAAAAGTAAATACTGAATTTCATGATGGTGGTTTAAGTTTTTCTCCTGAAGGAGAATTGTTTATTTATAGAAATATTTTTGGAGCAACTCGAAGCGGAGATATTTATATATCAAAATTGAGTAGCTCTGGAAAATGGGGTGCTCCAAGAGAAGTTTTTGAAAAAGATAAAATAGGAAATAAAAAATTAAACAAATTAGTTAATTCCACTTATTTTGAAAGTTCGGCAAGTATGACTGCTGATGGAAATTATTTTTACTTTGTTAGTGAAAGACCTGGAGGACAGGGACAAGCAGATATTTATTACATTAAAAAGAATGGTAAATCTTGGACAGAACCAACAAGTGTGGGTTCAACCATAAATACTAATTCCGATGAAAAATGTGTTTTTGTTCACCCAAGTGGGAATTTATTATTTTTCTCAAGCAATGGTTATAAAGAAAGCCTTGGAAGCTATGATTTGTATTATTGTTATAAAGAAGATAATGGTAACTGGAGTAAACCTGTAAATATGGGCTATCCAATAAATACAGTAAATGAAGAAAAAACCATTAGTGTTTCGGCAGATGGAAAAACGGCATACGTGGGTGCCTATTACACTACTGACAGTAAAGGTGATGCAGATATTTTTATTATAGACATCTCATCGTTAAATTTAGATAAATACATTAAATAATTGAAAAAATGGTAATTAAATGGCATATGCATACATCGCTCATTTGGTTATCCATATTTATATTTGGTTCATTATTTAATGCGCACTCTCAAACATGTCAGTATAAAAGACATGTTCATTGTTCTCACCAAAATCTTGGGGTGCTTCAAAATCGCTTAACCAAAAGTAGCACAATAGATAACCTTAGAAGTGATACAATTGATATAAAGAACTATTCAATTTTCATTGATTTTAGTCAGGCGAATAATCAACAAATTGCAGGATCTTGCGAAATTCTTTTTACTGCCAAACAAAATAATATTTCCTCAATAAGCCTCGATTTATTGAAAATGAATATTGATTCTATAATTCAACAGAACCAATCTCTTTCATACAGCTATAATGATACATTGCTTATTGTTACCCTCAATCAATCTTTAACTACGGGTGATTTAGATAGTATAACTGTTTATTACAACGGCAGTCCTCAAGGTGACCCTTCAAACTGGGGAGGGTTTTATTTTCAAGGGAACTATTCGTATAATTTGGGGGTTGGATTTGGTGCTGATCCACATAATTATGGCCGAGTTTGGCATCCTTGTTTTGATAATTTTGTTGAAAGAGCTACCTATTCCATCACCCTCAAAACACCTTCAGGCTTAAAGGGTTATGCCAATGGTTTGTTGACAAATTCAACCAATACAGGGACTCATCTTATCAATGAATGGCATTTAAATCAGGAAATACCAACCTATTTAGCATGTATCGCTAGTGCACCATATACTCAGGTGAATCAAACTTATGTGAGCACGCTTTTTGGCAATACGATTCCGGTTATGTTAGTTGCTGAACCAAATGATACCAATAATTTAAAAAGTTCATTTATAAACCTTTTTGGAGCAATTGAATCTTTTGAACAAAATTATGGACCTTACATGTGGGATAAAGTTGGATATCATTTGGTACCATTTAGTAGTGGGGCAATGGAGCACGCAACTCAAATAGCTTATCCTAAAGCAACAGCTACAGGCGGATTAACCTATGAAACTTTGATGGCCCATGAATTAGCACATAGTTGGTGGGGAAATCTTGTGACATGTCGAACAGAGGGTGATATGTGGATAAACGAAGGAATGGCGTCCTATTCAGAACGTATTTTCTTGGAACATGTATATGGTTATACAAGCTATATAAACAGTATAAAAGCAAATCACAAAGACGTTTTATTGAACGCACATATTAGAGACCAAGGTTATTATGCTATACATGGCGTTCCACATGCCATAACCTATGGAGACCATAGCTATAACAAAGGTGCTGACGTGGCACACACTTTAAGAGGATATATGGGTGATCAAGAATTTTTTGATGGATTACAAAGTTTTTTAGCTGCGAACCAGTTTCAAGATGTTGATGCATATAATTTTAGAGATCATTTAAACGCAAATACAGGTGTTGATGTAACTGATTTTTTTAATGATTGGGTTTTTAATGCTGGTTTTCCAGCATTTTATATCGACTCGATAACTTCCACTCCTTCAGGTAATGGGATTTTTGATGTAAAAATTTATGTTAAACAAAAACTTAAAGGAACAACTCAATATTTTAGTAATGTGCCAATGGAAATTACTTTTATGAAAGATGATTGGACTTCTCAAACACATACTTTTGATTGCTCAAATTCAAATACAGTTTTACAAATTACTTTACCTTTCATCCCTTCTTTTGCCTATTTTAATGGTGCTGATAAAATAAGCCAAGCTGTTACAGGAGAAAATGTTCAAATAAATTCGCCCATTACTAAAGATTTGTCTTATCCAATGTTCCGTTTTACAACATCTTCTTTAACTGACTCAGCATTAGTTAGAATAGAACATTATTGGGTGAGTCCAGATGCTCCGAAAAATTCTGAAACAGAATGGATGTACCACATTTCAAAAGAACGTTTTTGGAAAGTAGATGGTTTTTTTCCTGCTAATTTTCAAAGTGACGCTCGAATATTTTTTAATGGAAAAACGACTGTTGGCGCTAATTTAGACAACGAGCTTACTTCGCTAACTGGTTTTCATGAAGACTCTCTCTTTGTTTTTCACAGATTGAATAGCGCTGATGATTGGCAAATAGTAATTGGAGCAACCATGCAAAGTTTGGGAAGTAAAACAGATGGATATGGATATTTTACATTAGATACACTTAAAAAAGGCGAGTATACTTTTGGTTGGAAAAAATCAACGTTGAGTTACGAATCTACTCAATCCAATACGCAAATATTCACTGTTTATCCCAATCCTTCTGCTACAAGCATTACTATTGATTTAATTGAAAATGTACATCCAGATATTAATTATAAAGTCTTCGATATGAGCGGAAAATTGTTGATGACTGGAGTGCTTAGCTCAACAAAAACGCTATTGGAAATGGAAAATTTACCCAAAGGAATGTATATTCTTCAATTAACCAATGAAACAGAATATTTTGGACATAAATCTTTTATTAAAAATTAATCAATTCATAAGATAGTGTTTTTAGAAAGAAAAGGAAATAAAAAGCAACACAAAGGATGGATTGAAGTAATCTGTGGGTCTATGTTTTCGGGTAAAACAGAAGAACTTATACGTAGGTTAAAAAGAGCTGAATTTGCGCAACAAAAAGTTGAAATATTTAAACCTGCGGTGGATGTAAGGTATGATGAAAATGATGTGGTTAGCCACCAAGGCACAACAATAACTTCTACCCCTGTTGAATCCGCATCTTCTATATTATTAATGGTTTCTGATGTTGATGTTGTTGGAATAGATGAAGCTCAGTTCTTTGATAATGAGTTGCCCTCCGTTTGTCAAAAATTGGCTAATTCTGGAATAAGAGTGGTTGTGGCTGGATTAGATATGGATTTTTTGGGAAATCCTTTTGGACCAATGCCAGCCCTTATGGCCAATGCTGAATATGTGAGTAAAGTTCACGCCATTTGTTTAAGCTGCGGTGATTTAGCTCAATTTTCTTTCCGTAAAACGAATAATAATGCCATTGTCTTTCTGGGAGAAACCAATGAATACGCTCCACTTTGCAGAAAATGCTATACTGAAGCAACGTCTCAACAAAATACAAAGTAATTCATGACCCTAAATTTCACTAGCGCTCTTATCAAAAACATTTTGCAATGCGAAATATTGGGGGTTGATGCAGAATATTCTATTCATCAAATAGTTACCGACAGTAGAAATTATTTTGGAGAAAGTGAATCGCTTTTCGTTGCAATAAAAGGACTGCTTCATGATGGCCATGGCCACGTCAAGGAGTTGTATAATAAAGGTGTATGTTGTTTTATTATTGAACATGATATTGACATTAATTTAATGCCGAATGCTCAATTTTTTAAAGTAGATAATAGTCTAACGGCATTACAAAAAATAGCGCATTATCATAGAAAACAATTCACTTATCCGGTAATTGCCATCACAGGGAGTAATGGAAAAACTATAGTAAAAGAGTGGTTGTATCAATTGCTAAAAGGTAAATACAGTATCATTAGAAGTCCAAAAAGCTTTAATTCCCAATTGGGTGTCCCTCTTTCGCTGCTTCAAATGACAAACAAGCATAATCTTGCTATTATTGAAGCAGGAGTTTCAGAGCCAGGAGAAATGGCTATATTGGCTGATATAATTGAACCAACTTATGGTGTTTTAACATCTATTGGAACGGCACATTCAGAAAATTTTGATTCGGAAGAGCAAATTTATAATGAAAAAGTAAAACTTTTTTCTTCAACAATTTGGTTTCATAATTTTAACGATAATAAAAAATACACAACAACTATAGTTAAAAAGAATCGTCAAACTTCATTAAGTATTAATTATCACGAAACGAAAGTTTTTGTTACCATACCATTTGAAGATGAAGCATCCATACATAATGCAACAACTTGTGCTCTCGTTGCTTTAAAATTAGGAATAAGCCCTTTAATAATAGAAACCGAATTGGAGCGGTTACCACAAATTGCTCTTCGTCTAGAAACTCGAAAAGGTAAAAACAATACCTCAATAATTGACGATAGCTACAGTAACGATGTGCCATCTCTAAAAATTGCGCTGGATTATTTGACAAAACAAGATCATCATGCCCAAAAAATAGTAATTCTTTCTGATTTACAACAAGAAAAACAGCATCCAACGGAGCTTTATTTTCAAATTGCTCAAATGTTAAATGAGCGAAAATTAACTCAAGTCTTAGCTGTGGGACAGGTTATTTCTAACTTTAAAAATTTATTTGAAAACAGTGTCTTTTTTGAAAACACCTCCGATTGTATCGAATTTTTAAAAGGAAATCCCCCTAGTAATGCGTCAATTTTATTAAAAGGGGCTCGTGTTTTTCAATTCGAAAAAATAGGAAAATTATTAGAAGAAAAAACACACGAAACCCGATTAACTATTGATTTAAGTGCTTTAAGAAATAATATAAGTGTTTACAAAAGTTTGCTAAAACCTAACACTCGATTATTATGTATGATAAAAGCTTTTGGTTATGGGACGGGCAGCAAGGAGATAGGTAGTGTTTTAGCTAAAAATAATGTTGATTATTTTGGGGTTGCCTATGCAGATGAAGGAGTTGAATTAAGAAAAGAAGGTATAAAAACTCCCGTCATAGTCATGAATGCAGAAGAAGGCTCATTTGATGAAATAATTGCGCATAATTTAGAACCTTCCATCTATAGTTTTAGGCAATTAGATAAATTTATCCGTGCATTAATAGATCATCAAATTAAGTCTTACCCTGTTCATATTAAGATAGACACAGGTATGCGAAGATTGGGTTTCTTAACCGATGATGTGGATGAATTGATAAATGCCATTACTTCACAACCTGAAGTCAGAATAAAAAGTGTATTCAGTCATTTAGCCGCTGCAGATAATCCCAATGAAGATGTGTTTACCCAAAAACAGATTCAAATATTTGATTATTGCGCCCAAAAACTGGAAACGGGTTTAGGGTATACTTTTTTTAAACACATTCTAAATACATCTGGAATAGAACGTTTTCCAAATGCACATTATGATATGGTGCGTTTAGGGCTTGGATTATATGGAAGTTCAGATACCATTAAAACGCTTGAACCCGTAGGAACATTATCGAGCGTTATTTCTCAAATAAAGACGGTAAAAAAAGGTGAATCTGTAGGATATTCGCGCAACCAATATGCATTGGAGGATACTACGATAGGAGTTATACCTATTGGTTATGCTGATGGTTTTTCTCGTAGATTAAGCAAAGGTTTGGGTAATGTTTGGGTAAATGGTAAATTAGCTCCAACTATTGGTAATGTTTGTATGGATATGACTATGATAAATTTGAATGGAATTGTTGCCAAAGAGGGTGATGAAGTTGAAATATTTGGAAGAAATAGACCCATACAAGATTTAGCAAAAGAATTGGAAACCATTACCTATGAAATAATGACTACGGTTTCTCACAGAGTAGTGAGGGTTTATGTAGATTAATATATGTAGTTAGAAGTTCTGCCTACAAGTAATCACATTTTTTTCTGATTTATGTCATACTGTTCGTTTTTCAAAAGAAGTTACTTTGCGTAAATTTTTAAAATGGCAAATTGTAAACATTGTGGAAATGAATGTGCTGAGGATACAGTAATAAAGGAAGAATTAACTTTTTGCTGTATTGGATGTAAAACGGTATATGAAATTCTTAATGATAATAATTTAGGTGATTTTTATGCCAAAAGTGGACTAGCAGGAAGTAAGGTTATAGATACCGACTTTGAGAAATTCGCCATTTTAGATGATTCCGTAATTAGAACTCGTTATGTACTTTTCGAAGATCAGAACATCGCAAAAATAAAATTTAAATTACCTCAAATACATTGTAGTGCTTGCATTTGGTTGCTCGAACATTTATCTCGATTGAATCCTGCTATTCAATCTTCGATGGTACATTTTACCAAAAAAGAGGCAACCATAACGATCTTGAAAGAGGGTATGAGTGTAAGAAAATTGGCCGAATTGCTAGCATCGATTGGTTATGAACCGTTTTTACAAGATAATACTGCCTCTGAAAAAGCAAACGAGGAACGCTATCAACGTAAAAATACCTTGGTCATAAAAATAGCTGTTGCTGGGTTTTGTTTTGGCAATATTATGCTTTTTGCTTTTCCAGAATATTTAGGATTGGAAGCAGATGCTTTTAAAAATTTCTTTGCTTATTTATCCATGGCACTTTCTTTTCCTGTTTTGTTTTATTCGGGTTGGGATTATCTAAAAAACGGTTTTTTGAGTGTTAAACAACGCTACATGAATATGGATGTACCCATTGCGTTGGGTATAATTGCCTTGTTTTTGAGGAGTAGCTATGAAGTTGTTTTTGAAGTCGGTCCAGGCTATTTTGATTCGTTAGCTGGACTCATTTTCTTTATGCTTTCGGGTAAATGGTTTCAAGAAAAAACATATAAAACACTCTCCTTTGAACGCGATTATAAATCCTATTTTCCTTTATCCGCTTCAAAAGTAACGGCAGACGGTATTGTGCCCACTAAGTTAGAAGATTTGAAGGTGGGGGATATTATAAGAGTCAAAAATCAAGAATTGATTCCAGCAGATGGTGTAATTTATAAAGGAGAAGGGTCTTTAGATTATAGTTTTGTAACGGGTGAATCTGTTTTAGTAAACAAGGTAAAAGAAGAGACTGTTTTTGCAGGAGGAAAACAATGCGGTAAAGAAATTGAAATTATTTTGACCAAAAGACCTGATAATTCTTATTTAACCCAATTATGGAATCAAGATGTCTTTAAAAAAGGAGCCGAAGCAAAGTCTGTATCTCATTTGGCAAATACCGTTAGTAAATATTTTACACTGGTAATTATTATCATTACGATAATTACTGGGGTTTATTGGCAGATGACCGACCCTACCAAAATGTGGCAAGCTATTACAGCCGTATTAATCATTACATGTCCTTGTGCGTTTGCATTGAGCATTCCTTTTACGTTTGGCAACGGCATTCGAATTTTATCCAAACAAGGAGTATTTCTTAAAAATGCTCAAATCATCGAAAAAATGGCACACGTTGATACCGCTGTTTTTGATAAAACCGGTACGCTTACCAATCGTAATTTTAATGAGATACACTATAAAGGCGACCCATTGACTGATTTTGAGTTGCAATTATTAAAAACCGCTGTTTCACAGTCCTCACATCCGCTGAGCTCATCAATTAATTTAGCTTTGAATTCAGTTTTACCGCTTGAAAATAACGATTATACTTTTATGGAATATCCCGGTTTGGGAACAGAATTACATTATCATGAACATACGCTTAAAATTGGAAATGCGGACTTTACAAATGCTGTTTCCAAAAATAGTGATGAGGTGAAAAATCAAACGTTGGTCTATTTAAATTTTAACGGCATTGTAGTTGGTCATTATGTTTTTGCAGCCTCCTTGCGTGAAGGGATAACAGAACTCATCGCAAAATTTAATTCAAATGGATATTATACTGCGGTATTGAGCGGTGATAGTAATGAGCGAGAAAAAGTTTTGATGCAAAAAATAGGTGTGCAATCAGTTCATTTTAACTGCTCACCTCATGATAAGTTGGCCCGAATTGAAGAATATCAACGTCAAAATCATCAAGTACTTATGGTAGGCGATGGGTTGAATGATTCGGGCGCCTTAAAGCAAAGTGATGTGGGAATAGCTGTAGCCGATGACATCAATTATTTTGTCCCAGCTTGTGATGTTATAATGGACGGAAAAAAACTACCTATATTAGACAAAATAATACAGTATTCTAAAAGTTCTAAAAATGTGGTTTTGGCCAGTTTTATAGTATCATTCTTATACAATATAGTTGGATTGTCTTTTGCTATAAGCGCACAGCTATCACCTGTTGTTGCGGCTATTTTGATGCCGTTGAGCTCGATAAGTGTGGTTACTTTTGCTACTGTTATGACTAATTATTTTGGAAGAAAGTATTTTGGGTAAAGGAGGTTTGATTTAAATTAACTCTAACTCAATACGTACTTTTTTAGGAAGGTTTTCGACCACCAAATCATAGGAATTCTTTATCCACATATAGATCATTTGATCACTCACAGAACCATCTAAATAAACCGTATTCCAATGCTGTTTGTTCATGTGATATCCTGCTACTACAGCTGGGTATTGTTCTCTTAAATGTATTGCCAATTCAGGGTCACATTTTAAATTGATGGAACCAAAAGTATCCACATCACATAATGCAAATAATTTGCCTGCCACTTTAAAAACCAATGTTTTTTCATCAAATGGAAATTCTTCTGTAACCGCTTTTAAGGATATACAATACGATCGGTATTCTTCAATATTCATAACCCACTAAATCTATATTTTTGGAGAAGCTTTTTTGCCATAATTATAATTTACAGGCAATACAGGCGTTGATTTGATAGTAGAAAGAACTACCATCGTTTGCATTTGTCTAATTTCTTCAATATTACTTAACTTTTCGGTTATTAATTTATCAAAAGCGGGAATATCGGCTACAATAACTTTAAGTTGATAATCAAAATTTCCGGTCAACTGATGACACTCGACAATATTGTCGATATCGTTGATTTGTTTTATAAAATTTTGAATGGCATTATTGATTTGACGGGTCAAAGAAACTTGAATTAGGGCCGTAAAACCTAAACCCAGTTCTTGCATGTTTACTTTAGCATGATAGCTTTCAATCATACCTGATTTTTCTAATCGTTGAACCCTTCCTAAAGTAGGGGCGGGAGATAAACCAATTTTTTTACTCAGCTCAATATTTGTAATTTTGCTGTTTTCCTGTAATTCTTTAAGAATTTTTAGGTCAATTTTATCTACTTTCATAGTTGGTTTCGATTTTTAATTAAACAAATATATTTAAAAAAGTTCTAAATCCAAATAAAATTTTGTTGTAGTATTGCAATCCTGTTATTTTTAAAATAAATGAATAAAAGTATTAACCTCCATAATCGCTCATTTTATTATACTATTTCTGGAAATAGCGATTCCATTCTTGTATTCTTACACGGGTTTTTGGGTTGTAAAGAAATTTGGCAACCGTATATAGAACAATTAAAAAAAGAGTTCACTATTATAGCCATTGATTTACCGGGTCACGGCCAATCAGATGTTTGGAATGAAGCCACTACTATGACGGAAATGGCCGAAATTGTTTATGCAATTTGTAAAAAAGAAAATGTCAAAACCTGCCATATGGTGGGTCACTCAATGGGTGGTTATGTGACGCTTGCATTAGATACTTTATATCCTCATTTTTTAAAATCAATTACGCTAATGAACAGTACAGCCAACGAAGATTCTGAGCAAAAGAAGAAAGATCGTGTATTGGCTGCGCGTGTTTTTGATCTTAATCCGAGTGTGTTTATTTTGGAAGCTGTCAGAAATTTGTTTTATGCTCCTAATTTAGAGATTTACCAAGAAGATGTTGCCAATTTAATCACCTTGGCTCAACTAACGCCTGCTAAAGGTGCACAAGCAAGTTTACTAGGTATGAAACAACGTTTTGAAACCGTAAATCATTTACGATTAAGCCAAAAGAGAATTCATTACATATCTGGAAAACAAGATAATACAGTGTTATTTGGAACTATTGAAGAGCAAGTTTTTGGTATGAATGCTACCTTAACTGCATTTGATAATTGTGGTCATATGGCTTTTGTCGAAAAACAAAGAGAGACGTTGAAAGCTATGATAAAATTTTGGAAAGCCTAGGACAAATCAATTGTTGCATTTTTTGAGTATTTGTAGATATGTTTATTTCTATTCACCAAAAAGCAGTCTTTTGTGTGAGAACATTCACCAAAAGTTAGGATTATTGGTGATTAGACTTGAAAAGCATTATACTATTTTTCACCTCACTCTCATTGAATAGCTTTCGTCCTTGTTTGAGTGCAGCGGAAACGAAGGCGGGTGAGAGTTGCGTTTATAACGCAAAATAATATAGCATATTGGCGTTACAAAAGCCTTTTTCAAGCATACTCGTTACGCTTGGGCTAAACGAGGATGGATGCTACTCACTTCCAATAAACTGCTCGTTGAAATTGTTCTCGTCCTTGTTTGAGCGCAGCGGAAACGAGGACATTTGATAAGTGCGATTGTATCGCACAATAGAATACCTAAAGGCGTTACAAACGCCTATTTCATGCATCCTCGTTGCGCTAACGCTAAACGAGGATGATGGACTACTCACTTCCATTAAATTGCTCATTAAAATTATTCTCGTCCTTGTTTGAGCGCAGTGGGAACGAGGACTGGTGGGCATTGCGTTTATAACGCAAAGAAAATACCTGAAGGCGTTACAAACGCCCTTTTAATGTATCCTCGTTACGCTTGGGCTAAACGAGGATTAGAGACTACTCACTTCCAATAAACTGCTCATTAAAATTGACCAAATAAACCCGCTCTGTGGCACGCGTCAATGCAGTATACAACCAACGTTGATATTCTAAGTTGACCATTTCATCGGTCAAATAACCTTGGTCTATAAACACCACAGGCCATTGACCGCCTTGAGATTTGTGGCACGTTACACTGTAAGCAAACTTTACTTGCAATGCCTGATAATGGGGCGATTTCATTATTTTTTGCACCCGTTTGCCTCTGTTCGGTTCGTCCATATAGTCCAACTCAATGGATTTGAACAATTGATTCATGCGTTCCATCGGAAGGGAAGCACTCTCTGCCATGATAGCATCCAAAATGATTTTACATTCCAATTCGGGTTCGGTTGGATAATCTATAAAACGTATGGTCACATCAGCAAAGGTAAAACCATACAATTCCTCCGTACGATTAATCCGCATAATCTCCGCAATATCTCCATTGGCAATAAAGGTCATTCCCTTATCGTTGATGTCTGTTTTGGGCGGAATCCAATGATAATTATTTTTGACCACCATAATCAAATCTCCCGCATTTATTTGACTATCGTTATATAAGATGCGGTGCCGAATCTGCTGATTAAAGAGGTTAGCTCGTTTGTTACTTCTGCAAATTACCAAAGTGTTTTCAATACCAAAATTACTAATGGCATAATCCAAATCATCTTGCAAGGTTTCGCCCGTAATGGCTTGCACATCTCTACCATTTGGGAACAACTGAATAGTAGCTTGTTTTTTACCCATATCGGTGAGCATTTGCACCCTCATGTGTGTAGCATTGTATAAAATACCCGATTCATCACGCTGACGTACCACTTGTTTGAGTTCAATAACCCCAAAAGGAATGTCGTATCCATGTTCCAAATACTGTTTGTCTAACGCTGGACTTTGAGCACTGCCCACAGGAGGCAATTGTGCTCCATCACCGATAAAAATCAACCGGCAGTTATCTCCAAAATATACGTAACGCAATAAGTCTTCTAATAAATCTCTAGATTCCATACCGTCTTTATCAATGAAACTTTCGGCTGCTATCATAGAGGCTTCATCTACAATGAAGATGGTATTTTTGTGAGTATTTTTGCCCAACGTAAATTGCATCTGACCTTCTTTTTTATTCTGAAAATAAATTTTCTTGTGAATGGTCAATGCATCTTTTTGGGAGAAATTTGATAATACTTTGGCGGCTCTACCCGTGGGAGCTAACAATACGCTTCGCATACCAAATTTGTCCAAGGTTTTTACGAGCGAACCTATCAAACTCGTTTTACCTGTACCCGCATATCCTTTGAGGATAAAACCTACTTTGGAATTGGGTGAATACACAAAACGGGCTAATGCATTAATGGCTTTTTCTTGGTCATCGGTAGGGGCAAAACCAAGGTATTCTCTTAAAACATATTCAAATTGAGGTTTCAACCTAATTTAAATTCTGATGTGCGGTGAAAAGTAATGTCTGGATAATCGCCTTCTGCTTGGGTCAATAAAAAAGGTGAATCAGCTAAGAACACGGGATTACCGTCTTTATCGTAGGCAATGTTATTCAGTTTTCGTTTGATAAATTCGTCCAATTTTTCTGGTTTATCGGTTGTTAGCCAACATGCTTTATGATGGGGTTTGTGCACGAAACTTGCCGAAGCACCGTACTCGTGTTTCAAACGGTATTGAATTACTTCAAATTGCAGTTCTCCAACCGTTCCAATGATTTTACGATTACCCGGTTGTACGATAAACAATTGCGCTACACCTTCATCGGTTAACTGTGAAACTCCTTTTTCCAATTGTTTGGTTTTCATTGGGTCGTCATTTTGCAACTCTTTGAAAATTTCAGGTGAAAAGCTCGGAATACCTTTGAACATAAAATTGTCTCCTTCTGTTAGCGTGTCCCCGATTTTAAAGTTACCTGTATCGTACAAACCTACCACATCACCTGGATAAGCTTCGTCAATGACTTCTTTTGACGATGCCATAAAAGTAGTGGGATTGGCAAATTTGAATTTTTTATCCAATCGCACGTGGTTGTAAAAAGTGTTTCTATGAAACTCTCCCGAAACGATGCGCACAAACGCAATACGATCGCGGTGTTTGGGGTCAATGTTGGCGTGTATTTTAAACACAAATCCCGAAAACTTAGGGTCTGTTGGGTTTATCGTTTTAGTATCGGTGTCTCTTCCTCTAGGAGTGGGAGAAATCTCGATAAAAGTATCTAACAATTCTTGTACACCAAAATTGTTCAAGGCTGAACCAAAAAACACTGGTGCAACTTCACCTTCCAAGTATTTTTGTACATCAAAAGTACTGTACACACCTTCTACCAAATCAATATCCTCGCGCAACGAATCGGCAAATTCTTTTCCGATTGTAGCATCTAATTGCGGATCGTTTAAATCGGTTATGGCAACAATATCTTTCTCAATAGCTGTTTTGTTGGCATTGAATAAATTTAAGTTTTTGCGGTGCATGTTGTACACCCCTTTGAATCGATCGCCCGAACTAATAGGCCAACTCAACGGGCGCACTTTAATATTTAAGTTGGATTCTATCTCGTCTAACAAATCAAAAACATCTCTTCCTTCACGGTCCATTTTGTTGACAAATACAATCACGGGTGTATTGCGCATACGACAAACTTCCATCAGTTTTTTGGTTTGTGACTCTACACCGTTAGCGGCATCAATAACCAAGATTACACTATCTACAGCCGTAAGCGTTCGGTAGGTATCTTCCGCAAAATCCTTGTGGCCGGGCGTATCCAGAATGTTGATTTGTTTGCCTTTATATTCAAACGCCATCACCGAAGTAGCTACCGAGATACCTCTTTGCTTTTCGATTTCCATAAAATCGGAAGTGGCGGTTTTTTTAATTTTATTGTTTTTTACAGCCCCAGCCGACTGGATAGCACCACCAAAAAGCAGTAATTTTTCTGTTAAGGTTGTTTTCCCAGCATCAGGGTGACTGATGATACCAAATGTTCTGCGTTTAGCTATTTCTTCTTTAAGACCCATTAGTGTTGTACTCTTACTTTTTTTATTGAAAGCACAAAATTACAATAACTACTTTAGTTTATGAGCATAATAGCATATTTATTCTTTTGCTTGGCTGAGTGAAGGGTTAATCATATAAATCTGATAAGAGTTTTTCATAAAAACCCGACAGGTTTTAAAACCCATAATATTATTGCAAAAGTGGAAATTAACAAAAAGAAATATTTGAGTATATTTTTCATTTTGATTATTTTACTCTTATAATTCTTTAAATTCATCTACAATAGATTTAATTTTGGGAACTTCTGAAGGGTCGTTTTGAATTAGATCAATTTGTAAATCCGGTTGTTACAAAAAATTCAGAAAGCAAATTTTATATTTTAAGGGGTTTACTTTCTCCAAATAAAAGGAAACAATAACTTTATCACGAAGAAAATTATCTTAGAATAGTGTTCTAAATTCTCGAGTTTATTTTAATATTTATTACTTAGAGATCAGTTTGATGATTGATTAATTTTAATATTAAAAAAATAGTTATTCTCACAAAAAGATTGAATTAAAACCTCGTATAGTGATAATAAACTCATTTTTGCTATATTTGTAAGATAAAAAATCATTTAATGAAGCTAATTCAATTATTTTGTGCACTTATATATTTTAGTGCAATTTCAGGATTTTCACAGATTGGTACTCTTGATAACTCATTTTTAAGTCAAGATATTGAAAATCTTGGAGATGGTAGTGGGTTTAATAGTAAAGTTAGAGCGATTGTAAGTCAGCAAGATGGTAAAATATTATTTGGCGGTGATTTTCAATATTATAATGGAAAACCAATTAATCGGTTGGTAAGACTGAATATTGATGGAAAAATTGACCCTACATTTAACATTGGAAATGGATTTAATGGTATAGTATACGATATCGTAATTCAACCAGATCAAAAAATTATTGTTGCAGGTGATTTTACTCATTATAATGGTGTAGTAGTAAATAGAATTGTAAGATTAAACACAAATGGTTCTATAGATCCAACTTTTACTTCAGGTAATGGATTTAATAATTCCGTTTATGATTTAGAGTATCTACCCGATGGCAAAATCATGATAGCAGGAGATTTTACAACATACAAGGGATTACCAAGATATTCTATAGCAAGATTAAATCAAAATGGAAATATTGATGCTATTTTCAGTGCTGGAGCTGGTTTAAATGGTAAACCAAACTCAATAAAATTATTGAATAATGGTGATTTTGCTATTGGTGGTGAATTTTCCACTTACAAAGGTGTTGATGCAAACAATATTGTTTTTATAAATTCAAATGGTGGTATTTCAGTCACTATTTCTGGAGGTCTTGGTTTTGATGGAGAAGTAAAAACAATTGAAAAACAATATGATGGAAAACTATTAATTGGTGGTTCTTTTTCATCCTATAATAGTAGTGTTTCTAACAATATAATTAGATTAAATACTGATGGAACTTTAGACAATACTTTAGCTATAGGTAATGGTTTTGATGGTATGGTTGAAGAAATGTTAATTTTATCAAATAATAAAATTTTAGTTTCTGGAGTATTTTCAAATCTTGATAATAATCCTGTTAACACATTTATCAAATTGAATTTAAATGGTACAATTGATCCCAATTTCGATTTAGAAATTGAAAATGGTCAAACAATTGGAGCTATGTTTCAAGATATTAATGCTAATGTATATATTGGTGGAGATTTTTTAAAAATTAGCCAGCATTCAGCAAATAGATATTGTAAAATTGTAAATAATACTATTGATTTTTCTTTTTTTAGAGGTTCTGGGTTTGATGCTAATGTTAGATCCTTTGAAATTCAAGATGATGGAAAAATATTGATTTCGGGAGATTTTAGATTTTTTAATGGTCAAGAAGCAAATAGACTTACAAGGTTAAATACTAATGGATCAAGGGATAATAATTTTAACACTGGTTTTGGGTTTAATCAAATTGTATATAAAAGTATCCTTCAACCTGATGAAAACATTATAGTAATTGGAGATTTTACAACTTTTAATAGTATTGTTGGCGTTAATAGAATATGTAGACTTAACCCAATAGGAGAATTTGATTCTACTTTAAATACGGGTGTTGGTTTTAATAATACGGTTAAAGATGGATTAGTTCAATCAGATGGTAAAATTCTTCTAATGGGTAACTTCACTATGTATAACGATACATTGGCTAACAGATTAGTTAAACTAAATGCTGATGGAAGTATCGATCAAACTTTCATAACAGGGTCCGGATTTAATGGAATAGTTAATAGTTTTGCTTTACAAAGTGATGGTAAAATAATTATAATAGGAGGATTTACAGAATATAATGGTTCTCCAATAAATAGAATTGCTAGATTAAACCCCGATGGAACAATTGATTTGTCCTTTAATCCAGGAACTGGTTTTAATGGAAGTCTTAATTCTGTTGTAATCCAAAATAATGGCAAAATAATAATCGGGGGTTCATTTACCTTTTTTAATGGAATTTTTATAAATCGTATAGTAAGATTAAATGCAAATGGAAGTCTAGATCTTTCTTTTAATATAGGTACAGGGTTTGACGGAGCTGTAAATAAATTGCTTTTGAATAATAACAATAAAATTATCGTTGGCGGATCATTTACAGAATTTAACGGCACATTAGTAAAAATGATTTCGTCTCTCAACATTGACGGAACCATTGACAATTCATTTACAAACTCAACCAATTCAGTAGGATCAATAAATACATTGGCAATTCAAAATGATGAGAAAATTTTAGTTGGTGGCACATTTATATCGTATGAAAATAGTTTAAACAATAGATTTATGCGATTAATTGGTCAATGTTCAAATTCATTAGCAACTGATATTATAACGTCTTGTGGAAGTTATACTTGGATAAATGGTCAAACCTATACTTCTAATAACAATACGGCTACTTTTTCAATACCTAATGCAACTGGATGTGATAGTTTAATTACACTTAATTTGACTATAACCAATCCCAATTATCAAGTTACCCAAACAGGCATTACGTTAATTGCCAATCAAGGTAATGCTATTTATCAATGGATTGATTGCAATAATTCTAATTCTCCAATAATTGGCGAAACCAATCAATGGTTCACTCCAACAAACGATGGAAACTATGCTGTAAATATTACATTTAACTCCTGTACAGGTCAATCAAATTGTATTAATTTTTCTACAACCTCAATAGATGAAAATCACATTAAATTTGAATTTTATCCCAATCCAAATAATGGTGCGTTTCAAATTAAAAGTAATCTAAACGAGTATACATTGAGTGTATTTAATTCTATTGGGCAAAAAGTTTATTATAACTCATACCAAAATCCATTTAATGAAATCTCATTGTTGAACTTGCCTAATGGAGTTTATTTTGTACAAATAGATAGTGAAAGTTGGAATAATGTCTATAAAATCATAATTTCAAAATAAAGTGAATTCAATTTTATTTGTGATTGTTCATTTATACATTCAATTTTCGAATTTTTTAATTGTATAAAACAGTTTATAACCCCTACAGTTCATATAATCTGTCAGGGTTTTGTTTTTAGGTATCGGAAGATTATGATTTTTTGCAAATGTGCATTTTTCGCACATTATACTTTCTAAAAATTAAATCGAACACCTAACGACATACGAAGCGATAGATAATAAGTTATAAATGACCACTGTCCGTACAAAGAAGGTAGTCGAAGGCTTGGTTCGGCATAAATAGAAAAGGTATTGTTTATTTTTCGTTCTGCTCCCATTCCTAAACCAATGTAAGAGAAGTGAGGAATAAATTTATTTAGGTACTCTGCTGAGGTGCCTCTAACTGGCTCTAGTAAACGAGAAAAGTTGACTGTATAGGAGATAAAAGGATAATAGATTGTTTGTTTATTTTCTCTTTTTTTTAAAATGTATTTTAATTGCGAATTTACCTCCAAAAAAACTGCGTTTACAAAATAGGTAAGGTCATATTCTGTAAAGAATCTTTGATGTTTGTATACGTCTATCCCAAAATCAAATGCGAAATTGTGTTTGTTTTTAATCCCTAAATTAAAACCTACTGCATTGTTTGGTATAAAGAAAGGCTTTATATATCTTAGATGTTGAATAGTTGGAGTTGTATAAAGATCAACAAAGAATGTTGATTTATGTGTTTCAGTTGATTTTGTAGTTTTAGATTTTTTCTTAGAAAATGTAGGGCACTCTTGTGAATGCAAAACCTTTATCAAAAGTACAAAAAGGAGTAATAGTATTTTTGGGGTTAACATTTGATAAATTTGCAAAAATCACATCAAAATTCATTCCTTAAATGTTTTAGTTACCTTGAGTAAATTTAGGACAAAAAAAATCCAAAAATAGTAAAACCCCGACAGTTCATATAATCTGTCGGGGTTAATTTATTAATTTAATAATGAATTATTTTTCTTGAAAATAACAATCCAAAATGGATTTCATTTCTTGTTTGCCATTAACGATATTTTCAATGGTTTGCCAGGTTTCGTTAGACAACACTTTTTTAAGAGGTTGATTGAGGGTAGGAATCAAATGAAAAACCGCTTTTACTTTTTCGTCCCATTCTTGATGATGTCGGACTAAATCGTCTGGGTAGACTAATTTACGATCAGTACCTTCATCCACTGCTTCAAAAGGTTCTTGGATGTTCAAATACCCATAATCATCCGTCAATTGTTCACCTGGGTGAATATCACGAATGGCTACTTCAAAATCATAGGCTGTGCTGATGCAATTGGCGTTAAAACTATGATTTACGTATCTTCCAAAATCCCAACAAAACACAAAATTGCCTTTGTTGTTGCGATAGGTATAGAAGTCTAAAATCTGTTGATACATCGGATCCATTTCCGATAGTTGTTTTGGGGTAAATTCCCTATCCAAGGCATCTAGTGCCCATGTTATAGTTCCCTTTGGTATAAATTCGGTGGCCACCACGCCATAGCCTATTTCATCACTGATGAATCTGAGCTCAGTTTTTGGGAATATCATTTCTGTTTTGTCTATTTCATGGGAGCAAATGAAGAAATAAATTTGACACAAAAAACAAAATAGGAAATAATTATTTTTTATCATATAGATTCCCTGAAACCTTGGCGCTATTTATTGGGAGACAACTTGCTCACCATTATTAAATTGCGATTTAATTTCATGAAAAAAACCAAACTACCCAGTGAAGGATGATTTGGTTTTAATCTTTTATTTTTTGACTATAATTAAGCAGTAAATACCTTCGACTGACAAACAAAGTTCGTTTTAGGAACCGAAGTTTTTGCAATAGCGTTGAATCCTCCGTCAACTTCTGTAAAGTTGCGATATCCTCTAGCTTGTAAAATACTTGCTGCCATCATACTTCTATATCCTCCTGCACAATGCAAAAAGAAATGTTGCTCAGGATTGACATCTTTTATCCAAGAATTGATGAATGACAACGGTTTATTAAATGCTTCTTCTACGTGCTCCGCAGCGTATTCACTTTCTTTTCGCACGTCAACAATCACACTTTCACCAATTTTAGCTCGTTGACTAAATTCTTCAGCAGTGATTCTATCTACGGTATCAATTTCTTTATTTGCCGATTGCCAAGCTTCAAAACCACCTGCTAAATGACCTAATATATTGTCAAAACCAACGCGACTCAAACGAGTTATCGCTTCTTCTTCTTTACCTAAATCGGTGATTAATAAAAGGGGTTGTTTAACATCCACAATCAACGCTCCAACCCAAGGTGCAAAATCACCATTCAAACCAATATTAACCGATTGTGGAACAAATCCTTTGTAAAAAACAGCAGGATTGCGGGTATCTAACAATAAAGCTCCCGTTTCTTCAGCTGCTACTTCAAATTCGGTTGGGTTTAATGCTTTTTTGCCACTTTGCATTACCTTTTCAAAAGAGGTATAACCTTGTTTATTCATAGCTACATTCATCCCGAAATATCCTGGAGGAGGCAATAACCCATCCGTTACTTCTGCTATAAATTCTGCTTCGGTCATATTCGCTCTTAAAGCATAATTTTTTTCTTTTTGTTCGCCTATTGTCGAAACCGTTTCTTTGCTCATGTTTTTACCACAAGCACTTCCTGCACCATGAGCTGGATATACAATTACCTCATCGGCAAGGGTCATAATTTTAGTTCGCAACGAATGAAATAACATGCCTGCTAATTGCTCTTGGGTCATACTAGCTGCTTTTTGAGCCAAGTCAGGTCGACCTACATCTCCAATAAACAAGGTGTCACCTGAAAAAATAGCGTGATCATTGCCCTTTTCATCAATCAACAAATAAGTAGTGCTTTCCATTGTGTGACCTGGAGTGTGCAATGCTTTGATTTTTATAGCGCCTATTTCAAACACTTGACCATCTTCAGCAATTATTGCTTCAAAACCAGGTGCTGCTGTTTTACCATAAACAATAGGTGCTCCCGTAGCTTTGCTCAAATCAAGATGACCGGATACAAAATCAGCGTGAAAATGGGTCTCTAAAATGTATTTTAGTTTTACGTTGTCTCTATTTAATCGGTCTAAATAAGGTTGAATTTCTCTCAACGGATCGATAATTACAGCTTCTCCTTCTGATACTATGTAATAAGCTCCTTGAGCTAAACATCCCGTATAAATTTGTTCTATGTTCATAATGTTGGATAAAAATAAAGGATAAAAGTAGTCGATTTTTCAATAAACTACCCTAATCCTTTATACTATTTGTGATTTTTTATAACAATGTTGTAGGGCAAACGTAATCTGTTTTAGGCAGTGATGTTTTTTTGATTTCATTAAAACCTCCTATCACATCTACCAAATTATCGAATCCTCTTTGTTTTAATATCGATGCAGCAATCATACTTCTGTATCCACCCGCACAATGCAGAACAAAGGTTTTGTCTTTTGGAAATTCTGCCAAGTGCTGGTTGATTTCATTCAACGATACGTTGTGTGCATCGGTCAAATGCTCCGATTGAAATTCGCTCACTTTTCTAACATCAAAAATAATGGTTTCTTTTTCATTCACCCAATTCTCCAATTGCTGAGCGGTTATTCTCTCTACCTGATCTACTTCCTTACCTGCATTTTTCCATGTATTGAATCCGCCTTCTAAGTAGCCTATAGTAAAATCATATCCTACTCGAGACAAGCGTGTGATGGTTTCTTCTACTTTTTTATCGTCTTCTGCAACAATAAGTATTTCTTGTTTGATATCGGTTATCATTTCACCCACCCACATAGCAAAATTACTTTCTAAGCCTATATTGATACTGTTAGGGATGAACCCTTTTGCAAATTCATCAGCTGTTCGAGTGTCTAACATAAATGCTCTTGTTTCTTGAGCCACCATCTCAAACGTATCGGGATTTAAGGCTTTTAGACCTCTTTCAAATATGGTGTCCATCGAATCATATCCCGTAATGTTCATAATTACATTTTTAGGAAAATAGGCTGGTGGAGTGGTAAGGCCAGTCAATAATGCTTCTACAAATTCATCTTCACTCAAACTTGGGTTTAATGCGTAGTTTGTTTTTTTCTGATTACCCAGCGTATCGGTGGTTTCTTTGCTCATGTTTTTACCACATGCGCTTCCCGCTCCATGGTTAGGGTACACAATTAAATCATCGCTCAAAGGCATAATTTTATTACGCAACGAATGGAAAAGGTGTCTTGCTAATTTATCTTGTGTGAGTTCGGCAATTACATGTTGTGCCAAATCAGGTCTACCTACATCACCAATGAATAAGGTGTCACCTGTGATGATTCCATGTTCTTTACCGTTTTCGTCAATGATAAGGTAAGTGGTGCTTTCCATCGTATGACCCGGTGTATGAATTACTTTTACTTTAGCTGTTCCCACGTTAAAGATTTGATTGTCCTCAGCCACTAAAGCCTCAAAACCTGGTTTAGCAGTTGGCCCATAGACAATGGTTGCGTTGGTTTTTTTGGCCAAATCTAAATGTCCCGATACAAAATCAGCGTGAAAATGCGTTTCAAACACGTATTTAATCGTAGCACCGTCTTTTTCAGCACGTTTTATATACGGGTAAACCTCTCTTAAAGGGTCAAAAATGGCTACTTCGCCATTGCTTTCGAGGTAGTATGCTGCATGTGCTAAACAACCTGTGTAAATTTGTTCTAGTTTCATAACGTTATTTATTTTACTGACTTCAAGAATACACTTGTAATCTTTGATTAAACTTTTAATTATGATACAAATTTCGGGAAAGTGAAGGACAATAATTGTGACTTATATCACATTACACGAATTATTTTATACGCTTCATCATAGGCAATGGTAGCTTCTAAAAGAGAAAGTTCGATAGGTAATTTACTTACCAATACTACTTGACTGTAATCGGAACTGATTGATGCATTGAGCACATTTGGTAATTCGTTAAAAAGAGTGGTTATTTTCTTTTGACAAGACGAACAATGCATCCCCGTGAAATTATATAGAGCAACGGTACAATCAGAATTTTTTTCAAATTCAATTTCAAGTTCACTTCCCATTCTGGGGCCGATTGAAGTTGAGCACTCTTCTATTTTATTCAAAGAAAAAGCTTCTTTAAATAGTAATTGATATTCTTCTTTACTTCCTCCAAATGGTGGACTTTTTTCGAACGTTCTGTTAAAAAGCAAACCCGCTATTTTTCCTTTTGGAGACAATAATTGATGCATTTTCCAAACATATCGTTGACGCAAAAAAGGTGCTAATGCACAGAAAAAGGTTTGTTCTAAAATAATATCATAAATGCCCTTATGTTCAAAGAAATCACCTAGAATAATCGAAACTTGAGGTGTGTCGGAATATTTTTTTTGTAATGATTCTACCACCGTTGGAGCAATATCAATAATGGTAATATTTTGAAAACCTTGACTTACTAAATAGTTCGCTTCATAAGCGTTTCCCGCACCAGGGATTAAAATTTTTGCAGATTTGTCTGTAATGGAATCAATATAGTTTTTGAGAGGAGGAGAAACTTGCCCCAAATCCCAACCAATGGTATTGGATTGATATTGAGCATCCCAATAATCTTTATTCAAAGGTGTTTCACAAACCACCGTACAACAAGATTCGTTTTCTATATTTTTTATTTCCTCTGACATAATTTTGCTTAACATTAAAAAATTACTATTTCAATTAATTCATTCAAATATACAAAATCAAAGTTATTCTTTTTGTAGTATTAATGTTCCTTTTGGCTATTCTTAAGATAAGACAAATTCTGTGATGAGTATGTAAACACCCATTACTAAAACAAACCAACCAAAAGCAGGTTTTAATTTATCACCATCTATTTTCTTTGAAAGCATCATTCCAATAAATAAACCAACAATTGATAGTAACGTAATGATGACTAAAAACAACCAATCAATGTTAATTTGGCTGATTTCTCCGGCAAATCCAATTAAGGATTTGGCAGCAATAATGAGTAATGATGTACCTATTGCTTCCTTCATAGGTAATTTAGATAAAACTACTAAAGCAGGAATAATTAAAAACCCACCACCAGCTCCAACCATTCCTGTCAATGCACCAACAATCAATCCTTCAATAGCGATTAATGGATAATTAAAAACTTGAGGTTCGGGTGTGTTTCCTTCATTTTTGAATTTAGGTTTCTTAATCATACTATAGGAGGCAGCTATCATCAATACGGCAAATAAAACCATTATTAATAACTCTTTTGTAATCAAAATAAAACCTAAGTCGATTATTTCATCTGGTATTAAAGGTAACAAATAGCGTCTGGTAATAAATACAGAAAGTATAGATGGAATACCAAAGATGATGGCCGTTTTTAAATTTATTAGTCCTTTTTTGTGATAATTGACTGTGCCAAATAAACTGGTAATGCCAACAATAAATAAAGAGTAGGAAGTGGCTAAAATTTTATCGACCTTAAATAAATATATTAATACTGGGACAGTCAAAATACTACCACCTCCACCAATCAATCCGAGTGATATTCCAATTACAACTGCCGAAAAATAGCCTATGATTTCCATTATTTGTTACGATAGTTAACTATCGAAGGACAAAGTTCATTTTTTTTGATGGATTATTGTGTGATAAATGTTACCAATGATTGAAACCTTATCATTTTATTGAAGAATTAAGTTAATCTCAAATCCCTTAATCACCATTAATCGAAAATTATGTTTTGAACTACGATTAAATGTGTTAAAACAAAAAAGAGTGAGGTGATGCTCTCGCTTTTCACACTCACTCTTTTCTTAGTGACCTCGTCAGGAGTCAAACCTGAAACCTCTTGAGCCGTAATCAAGTACTCTATTCAATTGAGCTACGAGGCCATTTGTCTTATTAGACGCTGCAAATTTAAGTCAATTATTTTGTATAATTGTCAATTTCTTTCAAAAATTCTTTAATATCTGCAATTCTTCTATCATCTGAGGGGTGTGTGCTGAAAACTTCTGGCATGTTTGCACCACCACCTGCCGCCATTTTTTCCCAAAATGTGATAGCTGCCTCTGGGTTGTAGCCTGCTAATTTCATAAACACCAAACCTAATTTGTCTGATTCAGTTTCGTGACCTCTACCATATTTCAACATCCCCATTTTGGCAGTTCCCATATATACCACTTGAAATAAATTAATTTGTGAAGAATCTTGCGGGAATAGAGTGTTGCCTACACCATTTATCACCATTTGTTGACTCATTCTTTCATTCCCATGTCGGGCAATGGCATGGGCAATTTCATGACCCATGATTACAGCTAATTCATCATCATTACTTACAAAATCTAAAATACCCGTGTACACACAAACTTTACCTCCAGGCATACACCAAGCATTTACCGTTTTATCGTCTACTGTTTTATATTCCCATACAAAACCTTCCACACGTTTTTCATATCCTTTTAAAGTTAAAAAATCTACCGTTGCTTTTTGTATTTTTCTACCAACAGTTAATACCCTTTGAGAACGTTGATCACTTTCAGGCAACACTTTTACTTCAGAAAGAAATTGATTGTACTGTTGAACGGACATTTCAATTAAGGTAGATTCTGAAAGTAAATTGGTCTGCTTTCTATTGGTAATAGGAACTTTTGCACAATTAACCATCAATAATAAGGTAAATGCTATAAGGCTTGATTTCAGAAATAAAGGATTCATATTTGTGTTTTTTAAATAAAAATAGGGTGCAAAATTAATCAGATTAATTCTACACCCTACAAAATATTTACTAATTTATGTTATTCGATTTTGGCAGTCAAACCTGCTTCTAGAATCGCTTCACAAATGGGCTTTAAATTTTTAAATGTTCCTCTTTTTATTTGACATTTACCATTATAATGAACTATATAGGCACATTGTTCTGCTTGAGTCACCTCATGTTTGCAATATTTAACCAAAACATCGATTACATGGTCAAATGTATTCACATCATCGTTATACAGAATAAGATCAACCTCTTCTATTTTTACCTCCTCAACGACTAATAATTCATCTAATTGTTCTAAAATTGACATAATATATTTTTTTCTATCATTACAAATTTAATAAAAATTCGTTCAAAACCAAATCAAAATTAATTAATACTTTCTACATTTGGTGAAAATTTATAAAAAACAACGTTTATGAGCATAGCAAGATTATTTGAAGGCGGAGAAAGAAAACAGCAAAGAGGACATTTACAAAACATTGTATTGTTAGCCATGTCAGATGGAAATATCAGTGATGTTGAGTTGTTGTTTATTCATAAAATAGGCCGAAAAATAGGGTTAACCAATACACAAATTGGGAATATTTTGGATAATCCAAGAGATTTGGAAATAATACCTCCTTCAAACAAATTGGAAAGAGCTGAAAGAATGGTTGAGATGGTGAGTATGGTGCAATCTGATGGTGTATTATCTCCAGATGAATTGAATATTCTTTCTCGATTTGCCATACAAATTGGCTATCGTTCAGTGGAAGAGGTTAATGTGAATCTTATCATTCGAAATTTAAGGGCCAACAGAAGTGTTGATGAAATTGCTGCCGAATTGGCGCGATAAGAAGTGAGTAGTTCGGATTTACTAGTAATCCTTATTTATGTTTGCTAAAAACTGTTAATAAGTTTATAAGACCAACTTATACAATTAAAAAAGAAAATCTACTTTTGTGTTCGGTTTTTATTCAAATAAAGAAAAAATTCATTTACAAATGAACCTTATAAAATATACATTTAGTTTATCAATGTTACTCTTATTTGTGTCTTCTTGCACAGTGAGACAAACAACCGTAAGGGAAATTAATGTTTCAGAATCTACTGTTTATCAAAAAACAATGATTGCTGAATTGACAATTGATGTTACAAAAAAAATTAAAGGTACAGCAACTGTTTCCAATGGCAACATTAATAATGCAAAAGAATTGGCTAAATGGAATGCTATTCAAGAGAGTGGCGCTGACGCTATAGCTGATCCTATTTTCAGTGTAACTAAAAATGGTCCTACAGTAGTTGCCGAAGTTGTTGGTTTTTATGGAAAATATAAATCGATTAATATTGCTTCTAAGCAAGATATGATGACGTATTTAGAAGTGATGCTTTCATCAGGTACTGGAATTTTGAGTGTTTCGTTCAACCAATTTAAAGCATTTTACGATAGCAAAAACGAAGCGTATAATATTCCCGTTGAGGAACAAATGTCGGAGGATGAATTGAGAAACTTATACAATTCATATTATGATCAAGCCAAATCGATGAAAAAAACAGGGAAAGAAAGTACTACAACGGAAAAAGGTGGCAAACAAATTGGTCGAAAAGTGTTGAAAACAGTTGGAATCATAACTTTGGTTTCAATAATTTTTTCAGCAATCTTAGCATAAAAACATTTAACACTAAACTAGAATACACAATAAAATGAAAATTACATTAATTACAGGCGTGGTATCGGTAGCTCTTTTAGCTTCTTGTTCAATAATCAAGACAACACCTAGAACGGTTGAAACATACAATTCTAACATCATTGTTAAACCACTTATTGCAGAGGTAGAAGTTGATGTAAATAAAAAAATCACCGCTGAAGGTATTAACAAAAAAGGACAAGTAGATGCCGCAAAAGAAATTGCTAAATGGAATGCGATTCAGGCAAGTGGGGCAGATATTATTGTTGATCCTGTGTATCATATTAAAATTACTGGTAAAACAGTTGTGGCTACAGTGACCGGATATTATGGGAAATATACCAAGATTGAATCCGTTAAAAATGAAGATATTGAGAAATTGAATACCTTCATGGAATCAGGAAATTCTAATTCAGGTGGTAGCGGAAGTTCAGTGGTTTCAAAATTGAAAAAAATCAACAAAAAATAATTGCTTATTCTAAATATAAATAAACCGCTTTCATAAGCGGTTTTTTTTTAACCAATAAATTGAAAAATCAGGTATTTCATATAATAATAGCACTTTTTTTATGTGTTGGAATTAAGGCTCAATCTGATTGGAATACTGCCTATCAATTAGCTGAAAAACTTAGTTCTGAAAATGAAATGGATCTTGCTTTGGTTAATGCCAATAAAGCATTGAGTTTGGCAAAAATAAATTACGGTAATCGTTCCTTAGAGTATGGATTATCATTACAACAAATTGCCTTAATTAAATTTGATCAAGACAATTCAGAAGAAGCAATTATAAAATTAAAAGAATCTATTACTACCTTTAGCCAACTAGAAGGAGAACAACAGAATCAAGCAATAAGTACCTATCTCCTAGGGAGTATTTATTTGGCAGATGAGCAATTTGCATTAGCTGAGAACTATTTATTACAATCTTTGGAAATTATTGAAAAATCAGATGGTGCTTCCAATGAATATTATCCATTAGTACTAGAAGAACTTGGCTTATTGTATTTTAATCAATGTAGCTATGAATCTGCGTTGGAAGTGTATAAGGGACTTCAAGAAGCCCTATTGTTAAAGAATGGAAAAAATAGCCTTGATTTAATTCCCGTGTACAATCAAATAGCTGAAATTTATTATGAAACTAATTATTTCCAATCAGCAGAAAACTACTTATATCAAGCAATTGAATTGTGTGAAAATAATGGATTGTTATCAGATGTCCTATATTTTAAATCATTGGCACTATTATCCTTTTGTTACATAGAAACCAGTAATCTAGGATATGCAGAAACCTTATTGTCCAGTAGTAAAAAATATTATTCAACTCATTACCTCACCTCTGATCCATTCTATCAAAAAATATTAATTGCCTTAGGTGATGCCAATTTGAAATTGGAATACTTAGGTGAAGCTCACAGTTATTTAACCTTGGCTATTGAATTACATAAAAAATATAAGTGGTCAGATAAACTCAATGTGAAAGCTTTATTCAGTTTATCGCTTACCTTGATCAATAGCGGCAACTATTCTGATGCTGAGGTTGTTTTGGGTAATTTAATTAAGTTAAACGAAGTCAATAAAAAATACTCTGCACAAGAAATATATAATTTGAAAGGAGTTTTTGAATATAAAAAAGGGGATATTTCTGCTGCACAAATTTGGTTCAAAAAAGCATTGGATTTGGAAAAAGAGTACACCAATCCTTTGTATTTTAATTGTTTGAATAATTACGCGAATACGTTGTCCGATTTAGGGCAATTTGATTTAGCGGAAACAACCTACATTTCTATTCTAGAAAAAATTGAAACTAAATTTGGAACACAAAATCAAAATTATTTAAGTGCGCTCAATAATTTGGCTCTTTTATATATGGAAAAAGGGGATTTTGCACAAACCGAAATTATTTTAACAGAATGTTTGAAGTTGAGCAAATCCAAATTTGGTCCCAAAAGTAATCAATATGCCTTAGCACTGAATAATATTGGAACCATGTATTATGAAATGGGAAACTACGAGGTAGCGGTTGATTATTTTATTGAAGCAGATGCTCTTTATCTTGAAAATTTTGGTGAAGAGAGTGTTGAATATTGTTCTTTGCAAAACAACATTGCACTGTTATTTAGTTCAGTAGATAATCATGATGAAGCTATATCTCGATTGAGTCTAGTAAAGTCAATAGAATTGAAAATTTTAGGGAATGAAAATCTCAGCTTCATTCAAACATTAAATAATTTGACTTCAGAATATTTGACCTCAAAAAAATATGATTTGTGCCAATCTACTATTAATGAGGCTATTAATTTACATCTAAAACACTTTGGGACCAGTACTTCAACTCTTGCTTCTTCCTATTCTATATTGGGTAATTTATGCTTACGAAAAGGGCTTAAAAAGGAATCTTTAGATTATTTTCAAAAAAGTAATGCAATTTTTCTTGCTATTTATGGACCAAAAAATAGGGATTATGCCAAATCACTTATTAAATTGGCTGGAATTGAATTTGAATCAAAAATGCAAATCTTAGCTTGGAAACATTTTAAAGAGGGTCAAGAAATTTTAAATACCAATTTAAATGATAATTTTTCCTTTTTATCAGAACAGGAGAAAGAACGTTATTTAAAAACCTTGAACCAAGAAATCGATTTATTTTTTCAATACGGAATGGATTATTCCATCACCTCACCTGAAATTGGCGGTGATCTTTTTAATCAATCTTTATATATAAAAGGGTTATTGCTTAAATCTACCTCAGTAATGCGTAACACTATTTTGAATGGGAATAATGATACCTTAAAAAATTTATATAATGATTGGATTTCCCTAAAAAAACGAATTGCAGACATTTATTCCGCACAATATATTACCAATAGTGGTCAACTTGCAGAAATGGAAAGTAAAGCCAATCAAATGGAAAAGTTGCTGTTTCAAAGCATACAATTAAATCCAAATTTCACAACCGAAATTACCTCTGATTGGAAAAAAATTCAAAGCAAAATATCCTCAAAAGATCTTGTGCTAGAGTTCATTTCTTATTTTAGCGAAACTGAACAAGAGGTGGTTTATGCTGTTCTCATTGTTTCGGATACTTGCAAATTTCCTAAGGCCGTTAAATTATTTAAAGAATCACAAATTAAGGAAATTTTGGGTAATTATGGAGCAAATAATTTTGAATACATAACCGAGATTTACGGAAATAAAAATAAACATAATGCCTCATTATATAACCTCATTTGGAAACCAATTGAAAAGGAATTAATCAATAAAAAGAACATTTATATTTCACCAACAGGTGTTTTACATCGCATCTCTTTATGGGCGTTAGGTGAAGATCCTTCTAAGTTAATGATTGATATGTATAATTTACAATCAATGAGTTCCTCTAATAATTTATTGCATCCTAAATCAATTTATAAAGAAGATATAAAAAAAGTAGCACTCTTTGGTGGAATAGCCTACAATAGCGAAAAAACAGAAGAAGAACATTGGAAATATCTTGATGGAACTTCGGTGGAAGTATCTGTTCTGAATAAATCGTTTAATAATAAAAAAGTTCAGACGGAAGTAATTACGGGTCTTCAAGCTACAGAAACCAAATTTAAGGAGTGTTCGAGCAGTTCAGAGTTGATTCACGTTGCCACCCACGGTTTTTTCTTTCCAGACCCAGAAAAACTTACTGCAGAAATTCTAGTGGAAGATATAGGCGATGTTGATTTTAGAGGAGGAGCCAATGTATCAGGTTTAACAAGCTTCACTCACAACAAAAATCCACTAATGCGTTCTGGGTTAATTTTCGCAGGTGTAAATGATTTGTGGAATAAGAATAAATATGTTTCTCAAGACGATGGTGTACTTACGGCTTTAGAAGTTACTCAAATGGACTTTAGGAAAACTAAAATTGTTGTTCTATCAGCATGCGAAACGGGCTTAGGAGAAATTGATGGCAATGAGGGTGTGTATGGATTACAACGAGCTTTAAAAATGCACGGAGTTCCCTACATTATAAATAGCTTGTGGCAAGTGCCAGATAAAGAGACACAAGAGTTTATGGTTCTTTTTTATGAAAATATATTGGCAAATAATAATGAAGTAAAAGTTGCCTTTAACAATGCTAGAAACGCCATGCGCGCCAAATATGATCCTTATTATTGGGCGGCTTTTGTACTAATAGAATAAATAAATATAATTCAAAATGAAAAAAACAATTACAATTTTAACTCTTCATTTCATAACATTTGGAGCTCAAGCTTCAATTTTTGAAGTTAATGATTCATTACCGACTTTCAAACCTACTGTAATTGAACAAAATCACTTTGTGATGGTTTCATTTGGCGTAGCTATTCCCACAAACAGTACATTTAAAAAAGACCCCAATTTTACAGCATTTGATAACGGATCTAACCATCCCTATTATGATGGGAAAGTAGCTGGAAAATCTGGATGGACGATTGAGTTGGGAGGCCTACTTATTAAGCCAACAACCAAAACAACTAAAATTCAACTGGGTTTAAAATATGGAATGTCATTTACATTGCTAAGAATGGATTGGGATGAAATGATCACCAAAAAATCAGGTTATAGCATAATACAACAAGCTGCTCGATATACAGATAAGGAAGATAAAGCAAGAAATTTTAATGTTACATCAATAAAGGTTGGACCTTCAGTGACCTATAAAATTAGTAATACATTATTGTTGGATGCATTCTTCAATGTTGCCATTTCAAGAATTAGAGGTGGAGCGTTTTATATAAGCGAATTTGCTTCTGCAGGAGCACCAAGCTTTGATTATGATAGTTTTACATCGCAAATTTATGCTAATAATGTTAAAGTAAATTTCACTCCTCATATTGGCGTTAATCTAAGAATGTTTGATAATTTTAGTTTTGGTATGGAGTTTTCAGGGGGTTTAAAGGACAAACAAACTTATTCTTATTCTCAAAACTTGGACAATAACACCCCGTATGTTTATTATAGTACATTTAATCCAAATATGAAGTCAAAAATTAATTTGGCTAATTTGTCTTTAAAAATGGCGGTAGTTTTTTGATACAGTTGGGTAATTCATTCAAAAATATTTTAAACAATAAAAAATCCACTGATTATTATAAAATAAACAGTGGATTTTATAATTAATTAAAAAATATAAGAACTGACTTTGTTAAATCTTCTCGTCAAATCCTTTTTTAGCAAATTTTGCTTTAGCCATTTCGATACCTCCCGCTGTTGCCCAATATCCTACAAAGCCCATTACAAATAATAATGGCCAAAATGCCATAAAAAAGAAACAAAAGAATAAGATAAATCCTACAAACATAATTTTGAGATTTTAAATTTAAAACGAAGGTAAATATTTTTTTGTAAAGCGAACACTTTAAGGTCAAACTTTTTTATATAATTTGCACCAAAAATAAAACACTATTTCAAAATGAATAAATTTCTTTTTTCTGGATTGACAACATTTATATTGCTTTCGTGTAGTTCAGCTTCAAATGATGCTAATAAAACTTCCGAAAGCTCCGATACATTGACCTTGTCAGATAGCATTGCTCCGCTAGATACCCTTTCAACTTCAGGGATTCAATTTTTGATGCCCAATGAATTTGGTATTCTAGTTAATGATAAAACTATGCTAGAGGGCAAACAATTGGCTGTTTTTTTAAATGAAAAAGGGTTGTTGTGTCAAGCAACTGAACTTATTACAACTCCTATGAAAGATGAGATGAATGATCTAGAGGGTGAAATGAGCTTGACACAAATCAAAAGCAAAACAAATCAAGAAATACCTTATATGCTTTTATATGGATTACCAAATCTTGATGGGGTTACCATACCTTTTTACCCAAATTTTAAAAATCAATTGATGCCCGGTGAATCCATTCAAATTGCTGAGTTTACATTTACAGCAGCCGGTCAGTTAATTAAAACCGAATACGGTGAAACAGTTGAAAATTACAAATTAGTTCTAGAAGGCTCCAAAACCAATCAAACCATCCAACAAACGATAGCTGATATACCTTTTTTTGATGATAAAATGGTCACTTTTTATTGGGCAGGAGATTTGGATCAAGACGGATTGCCTGATTTTTTAATCGACCTTTCACATAAATACAGTTATTCCATGCCAAGTTTGTTTATTTCTTCAAAAGCTGGAAATGGGGAATTGGTTAAGATGGTTGCGCAACTTTCTGAGTTTGGGTGTTAACTAAAATTGAAAAAAATTCAAAGAGAATTTAGCTCCATTTTGAACGTATTTATACCTTTGGAAAAAATAGTAAAACATCATGAACTACAGAATTGAAAAAGATACCATAGGGGAGGTAAATGTACCTGCTGATAAGTATTGGGGAGCGCAAACAGAACGTTCGCGAAATAATTTTAAAATCGGGCCATCTGCATCTATGCCGTTGGAAATAATTTATGCTTTTGCTTATCTTAAAAAAGCAGCGGCACACACTAATCATGAATTAGGAGTGTTGCCCATCGAAAAAAGAGATTTAATATCACAAGTGTGTGATGAAATATTGGCAGGAAAATTAGATGATCAGTTTCCGTTGGTTATTTGGCAAACGGGTTCAGGTACACAAAGTAACATGAACGTTAATGAGGTGATTTCTAATAGAGCTCAAGAATTAGCCGGTAAAAAAATTGGTGAAGGAGACCCTGTTATTAAAGCTAATGATGATGTAAATAAGTCGCAATCTTCTAATGATACCTTCCCAACAGGTATGCACATTGCATGTTATAAAATGGTGATGGATGTTACCATTCCGGGTATTGAACGTTTGAGAGATACCTTAAAAAAGAAATCAGAAGAATTTAAGGATGTGGTAAAAATTGGTCGTACGCACTTGATGGATGCTACTCCATTGACTATTGGTCAAGAGTTTTCAGGTTACGTTTCACAATTAGACCACGGCATCAAAGCTATTAAAAATACGTTGGAACATTTGTCAGAATTAGCATTGGGTGGAACTGCGGTTGGAACAGGTTTGAATGCTCCAAAAGGATACGATGTATTGGTGGCAAAAAAGATTGCTGAATTTACCAAACTTCCTTTTATCACTGCGCCTAACAAATTTGAGGCTTTGGCTGCTCATGATGCCATGGTTGAAACTCACGGAGCCTTAAAACAAGTAGCTGTTTCGTTAAATAAAATAGCCAACGATATTCGTATGATGGCATCAGGTCCGCGTTCGGGAATAGGTGAATTAATCATTCCTGCTAACGAGCCAGGTTCTTCCATTATGCCAGGAAAAGTAAATCCTACACAATCAGAAGCTTTGACGATGGTGTGTGCTCAAGTAATGGGAAATGATGTAGCCATAACCATTGGAGGTACTCAAGGTCATTATGAATTAAACGTGTTTAAGCCTTTGTTAGCGGCTAACTTCTTACAAAGTGCACGTTTAATAGGCGATGCTTGTGTTTCATTTGAGGAGCATTGTGCATCAGGTATTGAAGCCAATCATCCTCGCATTCAAGAGTTATTAAATAATTCGTTGATGTTGGTAACCGCTTTGAATACTAAAATTGGTTATTACAAAGCAGCGGAAATAGCTAATACAGCGCATCAGAATGGAACTACCCTTAAACATGAAGCTTTACGTTTGGGGTATGTAACCGAAGCTGAATATGATGAATTGGTGGATCCAAGAAAAATGATTGGAAATTTGTAGAAATACATTTCAACGAATACTAAAAAGCCGTTTGTATACTCATACAAATGGCTTTTTTTATTGAGTTTTTGGAATGTTTAATTCTTCACCACCACATACCAATTGAGTGATGTGGCAATACACAACCAGATAAAATAAGGCAAAACAAAAATTCCGTTTATAATTTTCGACTGAAATCCTTTCACTAAAAACCAACCTACCACCATGGTCAAAGCAATGATGATTATCAATGAAAAAGTGGTATAATGCCATTTGAAAAAAAGCGGATTCCACATCACATTTAGAAGCCATTGAATGGCGAATACAACATAAAAAATGATTTTTTCGCGGGAATCTAACTTTGAGGAAATATTCCATGCGTACAAAGAAAACAATAGCATAATGGTAAACCAAGCTGCACCAAACACCCATCCTGGAGGTGTCCAAGGGGCTTTATTGAGCGAACCATACCAAGCTCCTTGGGTTTCTCCTCCCATTAATAATCCGCCTATGGCCAATGCACCAAAATTTAGAAGTAAAAAAAGTAACAGCATTTGAATTTTCATAATTGTATAAAGATACTCCATTCAAACCGAGTATCCGCACTAAAACAAAAAACCTGATTAAAAGTTTGTATTTTCAATCAGGTTTTTAAAGTTAAGGGGGGTTATAAAAAGTTAAAAGCTGTAAGAATATTTAATGTTGAAGCTTCTACCCGGTTTGTATGACGTAAAGATAGCTTCGTCTGCACCAAATGATTTGTAAACTAATTTTATGTCATCATTTAACAAGTTTGTTATCCCTAAAGTGATTTTTGAAGAATTATCTTTTCCAAAGCTTCTAAATCCATTAATGTTAAGGCTGTTAAATGGAGCAGTATATACATCTGCAACTCGACCTGAACCAATTATTGTTAACTGTTCACCTTGCACGTTAAAGGCTGCAGTAACACTGGTTTTGTTATCGGGTAGTTCGTAAGATATGCTTGCATTCACTGAATAAGGTGATTGACCTGCCATTACTCGAGTTGGATTTAATGATTCACCATCTCTTAAATTATCAAAACGTAAATCATATTCATTATTCCCTTCTAAATCAACCAATACAGAATTTAATTCTACCGCTGATTTTACAAGTGAGATATTTGTTGTGAAGAAGAATCTACTCCAAAAAGCACTTTTTTCCTCTGTTGAAAACCCTTTTCTTAATTCGAATTCAGCACCCAATAAACTTGATTTACCTGAATTTCTTGGTATAATATTGTTTGGTGCCGTAGCAAACGAAACCATTTCGATGTGTCCATCAAATTGTTTGTAAAATACAGAAACGGATAATACCTCTTTTGGTTTCATATAAAACTCATATCTAAAGTCGAAATTGTTTACATTGGTTTGTTGCAAATCTATGTTACCATTAAACGTTCTTTTTGAAATGGGGTCATATATTTGAGCAATAGATTTTTCTTTGAATGAAGGACGAGCTACTGTTCTGGTGGCACTTAATCTCAAATTTGTACGTTCTGAAATAGCATATACAGTGTTTAAAGCTGGTAACAAATTCAATTTATTTAAAGTTCTTTCATTATCGTAGATTTCAGTACCCGAATTGTTTTGACCGGTGTAGAACATGTCGTTTTTCTCCACCCTCACTCCATAAATTAATTTAAGTTTTTCTGTAGCTTTTTGCTCAGCCATTAGGTATGTACCAAAAATCATTTGTTTGGCTTCGTAGTTATTGGCTGGTTGAATGTTACCGATTGTATAGGTACCGTATCTATAATTTGAATTGGTTTCATCTGCCGACCAAATGTTATCTTCTGTCAAATACCAGTTAGGGTCTGTAGTCACATTATTCAAATCCGTTCTTCTGTGTTTGAATGAATAAATAGAGAAGTCTCTGTATTTTAATAATCCAGAAAGACCTGTTTTGATAGTAATATTTTTTGACGCATCAAATTTTAAGTCCCCTTTAAAAGTTTCGTTATACTCATTCAAATTTCTCCAAAAACGATCAATTCCAGAACCATTACCCGTACTTAAAGTTGTATCTCCTCCTGTAATAGAAACACGCGTTTCTCTGAAATCTGGGTCGTAAACGTGAGAATAGGAAAGAGCATTTGACCAGGAAATTTCAACCTTTTCTCTTTTATGCATACCTGTAGCCATTAAGCTTGACAAGGTGCGAGCTGTGTAGGTTAGTACTTCTTCAGCTAATATAGATTGGTTTTGGTTGTAATCTTGGTTGTATCTTTTTGAAGCAGATGTTTCACCACTTTGTGAGTTAAGTAGAGAAAGAGAATACGAATTGTTGCCTTTTTTATATGAACCTGATAACAATCCGGTCCACATAACGTTGTTTTTACCTACTATTCCTGTTCTACCAACGTTCAACAACAAGTTATTTTTGTCTTTTTCGGTATCTTTCAAATAGTCGTTTGATTGAAAATCTTCGTAAAAAACATTTTCATTTGAATAATTAAATACAGCAGAATAACCTACTGAACTTCCATTTTCACGTGTTTTTTGATTACCGTGTAAAAAAGAAAAAGACATATTTGGCAGGGCACTTTTACTAGCAACACCTAATTGAGGATTGAAACTACGAGTAATTTGTTCTAATTTGTCATCCACTAATACTTCGTTAGGAATTTTTACAGTTGGATTAAAAGGTAATTTTCTAGAACCGTCATCATATCCTAACCAATCCAATTTTCCTCCGTTGTACAGAATGAATTTATCATTAAAAGTCATTCCTTGAACATAAGATCCTCCAATACTGATTTGGGTAGTTTTTGTGTCTGGGAATTTTTTAGTAACAATGTTCACCAAACCACCCGAAAAATCTCCGTAATGCTCTGGTGAAAATGATTTATAAACAGCTACATTTTCTAATACTCCTGTTGGGAAAATATCAATTTGCATAGCGTTTACATCTGGATCAATTCCGGGCAACACCAAGCCATTTAGTGTAGTTAGTGTATATCGGTCACCTAACCCTCTTACATATACATATTTTCCATTTTGAACGGTAACACCTGTAACACGCTTCATTGCTCCAGATAAATCGGCATCGCCCACTTTTCTGAATGCTTGAGCGGTAATACCATCCGAAACCACTGTTGCATTTTTTTGCTCAATCAACATAGTTGCTTCCGTGTTTTTTGTGGTAGTGTGAACTACTTTAAATTCGGCCAATGTATCTTTAGTGATTTGCATCACAACATCTATCATTTTTACATCGCCTGATTTTATTTCAACAGCTTTAAAAAATTGAGTTTGATAGGAAATGAAAGCTACCTTAACGGTGTAGATTCCTTCGGGTAAACCCAATGAATAGTTACCTTCAAAATCAGAAACGGTTCCTTTTCCTGAGATTTCTTCAACTGAAATAGTGGCTCCAATAACGGGTTGTCCGTCATCACCACCTATGATATTTCCTCTAACAAATCCATTCTGGGCAACAAAAACATTAACAAAAAGTATAAATCCTAAACCTACAATATTTTTCATTTCACAATTTTTTATTCTTTAAACCATAAAGCCCTGCCGTCCAATTAAGGAGAGCAGGGACTTATTAAAAACCTATATTAAATTTCTATTATAATTGACCTCTTGATGAAGCTAATGTCCAAGAGAAAGTTGAAGTTGCAACCGTTCCACCTGTACCAGTTGTCCATTTTCCTTCAGCAGCAGTTTGGTCACCAGCAGGAACTGTACATCCTGTAGAAGCTGTATAAACTGTAAGAGCTGTAGTAGCAGGAGCAGTACAATTAGTGAATACTAAATCATTATTTAATAAACGGGTTAACGCATCTGTAGCAGCAGCACAAGCATTAGCCGCATCATATTTTGCTCTAATTTTGATTTGTTTGTTACCACCAACTGATGAATAATCAAAAGTAACATTGGTTATGTTTCCTTGAGCTTTATCTTTAAAATCTCCAGGATTACCATCTGTAGTACCTACTGATTTTACTAAACCATTTGATAAGGTGAATTTACCAGTTGTATAAGTTGAACCTTCTGGTCCATCAACTTCTAAACCTTTGTCAGTTCCAATTCCATCACCGTGCATTACGATAAAGTTTGAAATAGTACCTGAATAGTTCATATCTAAATCTAATCCATCATCTCCTTGGAAATAAACTAAAGCGTTAGTAATACTTACTGAACCACCAAAACACTCAATACCATCATCCAATGTAGCATAGATTTCAATATTGCTGATAGAAGTAGCTGAACCAACACCACCTAATGTTAAACCATTAAGCTCATTTCCTTCACCAATTGAAATACCTCCGTGACGGATAGAAACAAAAGCCATATCTCCAGAATCATCAGCAGCATTTGTGCCACCATAAACACCAAAACCTTCACTAGCAGGAATACCTTCTAAGTTAGTTTCAGTATCACCACTTTGTGCACTGATTGGAGCATATCCTAAAATAGCAACACCACCCCATTTCTCATTATCTGTTCTGGTTAAGTTTGTACCAGCAGTTTGTCCAATTTGAATGTTATCTAAAATTGAAGTAAAAATAATTGGTTGAGTTGCTGTACCCACCGCATTAATTTTAGCACCTCTTGTAATTACTAAAGCAGAAGCTATGGTTTCAGCACCTTCAGCACCTTTGATAATTGTACCCGGTTGAATAGTTAAAGTAGCTCCGTTAGTAACGTAAACTTTTCCACTTAAAATCCAAATTTTATCATTGGTCCAAGTTGTGTTTGTAGTAATTTGACCTGTTACGGTTACTTCAGTCTCAATTGGATCTGGAAGAACACAAGAACCATCATCTTTTTTTGCATTTTCATCATAGTTTGTAGCATCTGGGTTTGTACACCCTTTCTTTTTACAAGAAGTTGCTGTTGCACTAACACCACCAATTAGCATCATAGCTACTAATGAATGTGTGGTAATTTGTTTAATTTTCATAACTGTTTAGATTTACATTTTTGTTGATGCAAAGGAACAACCACAACATTATCTGAAAATTTCTCTAGTATTACCATATTTTTATTGTAATGTGAACAGATTGTTAACTCAAATATTCTACAAAGAAGAGAAGCTAATTTAATTCTCACAAAAACAAGTAGTTATAGTTTTATTGTTTTTTAGGGCTTTTGTTAAACTGCTATTAATTAAAAGAATATCAAGTGATAAAAAGAAGCCTAAATCGGTTAAATTCTCAATTCCATGTTGTAGTTTTGTGACCAGAAATTAATCTTTAATTATAGCTAATTTTACTATGAGTCTTCATCCTGATTATCAAGGAAAATATCAATATAAATGGGCACATCTGCCCTATTTAAATTTAAGTGGTTTGGAGCCTTTGGTTCTCACTCCAGAAAGCAATTTTGTTAACGTAGGCGAACGTACCAATGTAACAGGTAGCAGGAAGTTTTTGAGATTGATCAAAGAGGAAAAGTTTGAAGATGCGTTGCAAGTGGCGCGTGATCAAGTTGATGGTGGGGCTCAAATTGTTGACGTCAACATGGACGAGGGGATGCTTGATGGGGTTGAGGCAATGGTTAAATTCCTAAATTTAATAGCGAGCGAACCAGACATATCCAAAGTGCCTGTGATGATTGATTCCAGTAAATGGGAAATAATAGAAGCGGGATTAAAATGTGTTCAAGGAAAATGTGTAGTGAATTCTATCAGTTTAAAAGAAGGAGAAGAAAAATTCATTAAACAAGCACAATTAATAAAAAAATACGGTGCCGCTGTAATTGTAATGGCATTTGACGAGGCTGGCCAAGCGGATAGCTATGAAAGAAGAGTAGAAATTTGTTCAAAATCATACAAGATTTTAACTGAAATCGTTCATTTTCCGCCTCAAGATATCATTTTTGACCCTAATATTTTTCCAGTAGCTACAGGTATTGAAGAACACAATAACAATGCGCTTGATTTTTTTAGAGCTACCCGTTGGATTCGTGAAAATCTACCAGGTGCGCATGTGAGCGGAGGAGTAAGTAATGTATCGTTTTCTTTTAGAGGAAATGATTTAGTCCGGGAAGCAATGCACTCTGCCTTTTTATATCATGCCATTAATGAAGGTATGGATATGGGTATTGTAAACCCAGAAATGCTGGAGATTTATGACAACATACCCAAAGATTTGTTGGAACGTGTTGAGGATGTTTTGTTAAATAAAAGAGAGGATGCTACCGAACGTTTGTTGGAATTTGCCGAAACGGTTAAAGGTGATGGTAAGAAACAAGAAAAGGATTTAGCTTGGAGAGAGGCTCCTTTGCAAGAAAGGATAAGTCATTCGTTAGTAAAAGGAATAACCGAGTATATAGATGAAGATATTGAAGAAGCTCGTTTACAGTACACCCGACCAATAGAAGTAATTGAAGGACCCTTGATGACAGGGATGAATATTGTTGGAGATTTATTTGGAAGTGGAAAAATGTTTTTGCCTCAAGTGGTGAAGTCGGCTCGTGTGATGAAAAAAGCGGTTGCCTTTTTATTACCTTATATTGAAGCAGCTAAGACGGATGGTAGTTCATCTTCGGCAGGTAAAATTATCATGGCCACTGTAAAAGGTGATGTTCACGACATAGGTAAAAATATTGTTGGAGTAGTATTAGGGTGTAATAATTATGAGGTGGTAGATTTAGGGGTGATGGTACCTGCGGATGTTATTATTAGAAGAGCCATTGAAGAAAAGGCACAAATTATTGGGTTGAGTGGATTGATCACTCCTTCTTTAGATGAAATGGTAGATGTAGCTAAAGAAATGGAAAAAGCAGGCTTACATATTCCACTTTTGATTGGTGGAGCAACCACTTCAAGAGTACATACGGCAGTAAAAATTGAGCAACACTTAAAAGGCGACCAAACGGTTCACGTTTTAGATGCTTCTCGCTCGGTAACCGTGGTGGAGCGTTTATTAGGCGACCGAAAAGAGGAATATGTAAATGATATCAAAAAGGAATATGAAGAGCTGAGAGAGATGCATGGTCGCAAAAAAGGGGTTAAACGAATGCATCCCATTTCTGTAGCTCGCAGAAATAAATATAAAATTGATTGGAAAGCGGAAGATATTTTTAAACCCAATTTGTTGGGTATTGAGGTAATTAAAGATTATGATTTGAATCGTTTGGTTCCTTTTATAGATTGGACTCCCTTTTTTCAAACGTGGGAATTGGCGGGCAGATATCCAAATATTTTAGAAGATGAGGTGGTTGGAAAAGAAGCCACATCACTGTTTGCAGATGCTCAAAAAATGTTGTCGGAGATCATCCAAAATAAATGGGTAGTTGCGAATGGAATTTTGGGAATATTTCCAGCAAATACGATAAATGATGACACAGTGGAAGTGTATAAAGACGACACACGAATTGAAGTTATAGGTGCTTTTCATCATTTACGTCAACAATTGGAAAAAACAGAAGGTCAACCCAATCTTTCCTTGGCTGATTTCATTGCACCAAAAGAAACAGGTTTAAACGATTACATTGGAGGGTTTGTGGTTACTGCGGGGTTGAATATTGACGAGCAAGTCAAAAAATTTGAAGCACAACATGATGATTATTCTTCCATCATGTTAAAAGCTTTAGCCGATCGACTGGCGGAGGCATTTGCCGAACATTTGCACGAACGAGTGCGTAAAGAATTCTGGGGTTATGCGCCTTCAGAACAATTACCAAACGAAGATCTTATTAAAGAACAATACCAAGGCATACGACCTGCACCAGGTTATCCTGCTTGTCCTGATCATACCGAAAAAACAACCTTATTCACCTTGTTGGACGCTCAAAATCAAATTGGTGTAGAATTAACCGAATCATTAGCTATGATGCCAGCAGCTTCTGTGAGTGGTTGGTATTTTGCGCATCCGCAAAGCAAGTATTTTGGGGTAGGTAAAATTGAATTGGATCAAGTACACGATATTGCAAAACGAAAAGGCATTACAAACGAACGAATGGAGCGCTGGTTATCTCCTTGTTTGAATGATTAAGAAAATTATTTCGCGTCCTTGTTTGAGCGCAGCGGTAACGAGGACTTTTTAGTTGTGCGTTTGGAACGCACTATAAAAATTACATTAGGATATAATCTTGATAATTGTTTTAAATTATCGATTATCAAACTGCTCAAACCACCAAATTCCTATTTTCTTATTTTCAAGATCAGAAACCTTGTTAATACCATCTACAAAATTTATCATAATATCATAAATTATTTTCTTGGCTGGAACCAAACTATCCAATTCCTCCAATGTTGACGTTTTTGTAGTTAAGTGTGCAACTGACTTATTTGCAATTTTAATTAAATTAAATAGGTGTTTTTGATCATTTTCATTTATAAAGTCAATTGGATAAGCCAATTTCCCTGGAATTACATGCCAAATAAAAACGGTCTCTTTTTCTGAACCCTGTATTTCGTTATATTGAAAATTTGTTAACCTATTTCCATTCCTTTTTATTCCAAGGAAATTTAGTAAACTACGTCCAATAATTATTGATGCTTCATACGAAGGATCAAGAAATTCACTTTCCCAATAACACTTATATTTTGCCTCTTCCTCCAAATAATTTGCAGCTTTTCTTTTACAAAGATATAAATCCCAAGCTCTTAAAATGTTTAATCTATATGGTAAATGTTCATTAAGATATTCTTTTATTTGAGTTTCATTAAGATAAACTTTAGATTTACTTATTTGCATATTTTAGTTATTTTTAATTCCAAATTTAGTAATAATTTATGAATTAAATTTTTGGATTTTATTCTTTCTTAAAATTTAAAATGACTCAAAAAAAACCTATCTTTACTTTTTAAACAAAAATATGATAAAATTCACAAGCTTAAATATTAAGAAATTCAATAAAAACAAATGGGTAATATTTACTCTGAATTTATATACTATTTATTCAATAATTAAAGAAGTTTTGAATGGAAAATATGACTGGTTTGTTTCAATTAAAATAAATTTAGGTATTCAAGAAATATTACTTTTTTTCACTACACTAATTATATTTTATGTTTGGAAACAAATTGACAAACTAAGAACTGATACACAAAACGCATTTAACAAAACCTATATTGATTTGAATAAATCACACTATGCACTAAATACTAAAATACGATATGTTCAATTAATGCAAAGATGTGATGGTTTAAATGAATTAGAAGTATTTAAAGTGTTACAATTAAATGGGTTTTCTAAAGAAGATATTGAACTCCTTCAAATAGAAGGATCTTACATCTATGAAAAGAGATCTGATTTTTTACCTAAAGAGATAATAAATAAAATCGAATCCTTAAATAAGGATATTGATGATTTTTATAAACAAAAAAATCTTTAATCGTATTCAAATGAGTTTGTAAGTTAGAAACATAGAGTAATCTACTTCACACTCAATCTATCTTGAAATTCACTAATAAGGGGGTCGTATTTCTTTAAAATCCTATCCCATTCTTTAAATTTGTCATCATCTTTTACACTTTGGTCGCTGCCTTCAGCAAATTCACTAATAATTTTAACTCTATATTTTAGTGGTTTACTGCTACTTTGTTTAATTAAAACTCGTGTTCGGACAGTTATTTTAGCAAATGACTTAGTTTGCCAACTTGTTTTCAAATAACCTGTCTCCCTATCTGCCATTTCGATATTATCAAAATATCCAGTAATTATTTGACTTATAATTTTCCAAGCTTCTTGCTCTGTATACTTTGGATCAATTTCTTGCTCAAAATCTTTATTGGCATAATCATTTTTGACAGAGGCATCATAAGCATCATCTCTTACTAGAGTAATAAACTTAGTTTCAGGAACATTTAGACTTGCACCAGCATAACAATATGAACTCTGGTTTGTTTGAAATCCAGTTTTTTCTACCTTTACATTAACACATTGATTTTTATTAATTGAGACGGGCATATCTGAATTTATTTTTTTTCCATTTACATATATATCTGCATCTTTTTCAGACGGTTGAAATAAATAGACAGTAGCGCAGCCATTTAAAGCAATTAAAATAAGTGTATAATATAGCCAGTTATTTTTCATTTTTTAATTTATTATTAATTTGCAAACATAATACAAATAGTTGTATATATGCAACTATTAAGACAATTTTTTTGTTGCTATTTAGTCGTGTGACTAAAATTAGAAACGAAGAATTTATAATTGCTTTTGGGAAAAGAGTAATGCAGTTGAGGAAAAACAAAGGTTTGTCTCAATATGTTTTAGCAGATTTGGCAAATATAAATAGAAGTCAAATTATTGGTATTGAAACAGGTAAAATAAACACAACACTTTCAACTATTAAGTGTATAGCAGATGCATTAGATGTAGAGATTAATGACTTATTTGAGTTTAAAAAGAAAGCTGAAAATTGATTTATGTTAATTATTTTATCACTAAAAAGCAAGTATTTTGGGGTAGGTAAAATTGAATTGGATCAAGTACACGATATTGCAAAACGAAAAGGCATTACAAACGAACGAATGGAGCGCTGGTTATCTCCTTGTTTGAATGATTAAGAAAATTATTTCGCGTCCTTGTTTGAGCGCAGCGGTAACGAGGACTTTTTAGTTGTGCGTTTGGAACGCACTATAAAAATTACATTAGGCGTTGCAAACGCCAGTTTCACGTATCCTCGTTACGCTATGGCTAAACGAGGAAGAGCGATGGTTATCTTCTTGTTTGAATGATTAAGAAATAATGTTGCGCTAATTATAAACCTGATTTCGGGATAAAATTCAGTTTATAAGATTAAGATTTTAAACTGGGTTTACTTTCTTTTTGCCAAGAATAAAACAAAAGTCCTTGTGCCAAAATTAAGCCTTTGGTAGGAAGGTCAAATTCTTGTGGTATAAAAATCCAAAGAACTATAAAGGAAAGATGAATGAAGGCCAAGGTTTTAAAAGCATAGTGTATTCGAAGGAACATCTTTTTTGTTAGCATTAAAAACGGTAAGATAATTACCACAGGGTTTGCCCAAACCAAGTTATAATTTATTTTAGTTGCTTGATGATCGGTTCCAAACCACATAAGTAGTAATACAATACCCAAAATAGAGGTGAAAAGAATGAATACTATTCCAAAAATTCGAAGCGCAGTAAACCATTTAAAAAACACCAACAATACGATTAAAGCAAATATGGTCCAAGCCATGACGTTTGGGGTAAACCATAATTGCTCATTGATTACTGATGAATTTGCTTTAAATAGCGTTTCTTGTGACAATACAAACGGTTCTTTTTTACCATCGACATTAACATGGGAAAGAAGGAAAATCTCTTCCATATAAACTGGTAAAAACATCAAATTTTTGTTAGTTACTTCAACATCAATAGGGGCACCAAGCACTAGATTGATACCAAAATGTGTCCAAGGATGATTTGCCAAACGAGGGGTTATTATGGTCCGATAACTAAACAAATTGGCATCTTTATGAGTACCCATTTCCAATTGATTTCCGAGTATTTTGATAAAAAAATCACTAATTCTACTTGCACAATTGTCGAAAAAGAAATCGTATTTATAAACTCTATTTTCAGGCAAATAATTTATTTTAAGTGCGTTGAAGAGTTCGTTTTTTTGATTTTGATTTAAGTTTAACTCTAATTGACGAACCGTTCTATTGGTATAAAGATATTCGGCCATGAAACCATCAAAAGGTTGAATTCCCATGTAATAGGGTAATTTTCCTTGAGCAAATTTCATGTTAAATTCCATTTCATCATCACCAAATTCAAACATTCCCCAATTGTATACTAAATCTATGCTGGCTTCATAATCTACAATTCTTATGGCGCTGTGTCCAAATTGAGTATAGATTTCAGTACCAGGTTCACAAGTTAATAAATACACCTTCGACTTAGGTGAAAGTTGTCCCAAAACAAAGCTGGAGGCTAAACAACTAAACAAAAAAGTGATAAGAAATTTCATAGATTTTTGAGTGATTAATCGTGAATTTAAGCAATTCTATTTCCAAATAATTGAACGGCATTTTGGCTTGTAATATGAGCAATTTCGCTTACCGAAAGTTTAAATATATCGCTTAATTTTTCGGCAACTAAACTAACATAAGATGGTTCATTTCGCTTTCCTCTATGCGGTGCTGGAGCAAGATAGGGAGCATCTGTTTCTAGTATAATTGTGTCAATTCCCAATCCTAATAAAACTTCGGGAAGTGGACTGTTTTTGAAAGTAACTACTCCTCCTATTCCAATTTTAAAACCACCGTATTGAAGTATTTTTTTTCCTTGTTCTAAGGTGCCCGTAAAACAATGAAATACGCCTTTGAGTTGGTCGTCATTGTACATATCTAATAACTCAAAAAGTTCATCAAATGAATCACGAGCATGAATGGCAATGGGTAGTTGTAATTCTTTTGCCCATTTAATTTGTTCTACAAAGGCTTGTTGTTGAATGTCTAGGGTTGATTTATCCCAATACAAGTCAATTCCAATTTCGCCAACTGCAATGTAATTTTGAGGGTTTTGGTAAAGCTTGTTTTTAATCAAGTCTAATTCTTCTTTCCAATTTTCGGGTTTCACATAACAAGGATGCAATCCCATCATAGGGTAACAAATTGAAGGAAATTGTGCTACCAATTGTTCCATTTTTTGAATGGAATGAACGTCAATATTCGGGAGTAGTATTTTTTTTACTCCTTTATTAAGCCCATTTTCAATTTGAAGGTTCCATTCGTTTTCAAATTGATCATCATACAAATGTGCGTGGGTATCAATTAACATTCTAGAAATTTTATTCGGCAAAGATAAAGTAATATTCAGGAGGTTTGTCGATAATATAGCATAAACTGTCTTTTTTTTGATGGAAGGTTAATTGATTAAAAATTAAATATATACTTTTGACCCATTAAATGTAAAAATGAAAAAAATTGGGATACTGTTTTTCTCTGTGTTGGGGCTAATAAGTTGTGGAACAGAGGAGAACAAAGAAAAAGCTGAAAAGAATGAGGGAGTAGCTGTTGCAGATACCAATAGCTTCCTTTTAACTCAAGGTGATTGGATTGGTCGTTTGAGAATTGGGGAAGAGGAAGTTCTTCCTTTTAACATGTATGTTTCTAAGGATTCGGTGTATTTTATAAATTCTGATGAATGGATTGGTTCAGAGGTGTTTAACGACACAAGTAATCAGCAATTAGTCATAAAAATGCCTATTTTTGATTCAGAATTTAGATTTTCTAAAAATGAAGACGGGTCTTTATTTGGGTTTTGGCACAACTATGCCAAAGATTCGAGTTATAAAATTGATTTTACCGCTCGAGCAATCGACAAAAATGTAAGTTTACGTTTTGATGTGCCGAAAACGGATAAGTACAATTTTTTTGATGGAAACTGGGAAACGACTTTCGAGCCGGGAACACCTGATGCATACAAGGCGCTAGGTTTATTGGTTCAAACCAACCAAAAAATTACGGGTACATTCCTAACCGAAACGGGCGATTATCGTTTTTTGGATGGTAATGTGGTAGGTGACTCCATGTATTTAAGTGCGTTTGATGGGTCACACGCATTTTTGTTTAGAGCCAAATTAGATGGAGATACTATTCGAGGAATGTTTTATAGTGGCACTCATTATCAAGGCAAATGGAAGGCACATAAAAATAATGCGTTTGAGATTTCAGATCCAGATTCCTTGACAAAAATGAAAATAGGTGCGGAATTGAGTTTTAGTTTCCCTGGATTGGATGGACAACAAGTGGTATATCCATCAAAGAAATATGCCAATAAAGTGACCATAATTCAGATTTTGGGATCATGGTGTCCAAACTGTATGGATGAAACAAAATTCCTCACGGATTTACACAATACGTATGGTCCACAAGGTCTTGAGGTAATTGGCGTTGCCTTTGAAACACCTAAAACCTTGGAAGGAAAAATTGAACGCGTAAAAGAATTAACGGCCTATTTTGGAGCTAAATATGATTTTTGTATTGGTGGCGATGCCAGCAAAAAAACCGCAGAAGCAGCCATACCAGCCATAAGTCAAATTTTAGCTTTTCCTACAACTATTTTTATAGATAAAAACGGTGTAGTGAGAAAAATTCATACAGGTTTTAATGGTCCAGGTACAGGGCCTTATCATTTGAAATTTGTTGAAACAACAAATAAATTTGTACAAAAATTATTGAAGGAATAAACTTTCGGTAGATCAAAAATCACCCCTAAATGATTGCATCGAACAAAGCCATATTGCGTTACCGAATTATTGATCGTTGTATTCGGTCTACAGTAAAACCCTTTCCTACAAAAGAAGAATTGCGCTCTTGGTGTGAAGAGGAACTATATGGGTCTAATACAGGAGAACACATATGTGATTCTACCATAGAAAAAGATTTGTATGCCCTAAGAATGGAGCACGATGCTCCCATTAAGTTTAGCAGAAGCAAAGGAGGTTATTATTATACCGACCCCAACTATAGTATTGATGAAATTCCACTTAATGATAAAGATGTTGAGGCTATAAAAATGGCAGCCAACATTTTGGATCAATTCAAAAATGCAGCAATTTTCAAGCAATTTAATTATGCTATTGGTAAAATATTAGATCGAGTGAATGTGGTCTCTTCCGAAGGAGGTATTCATACAGACAAATATGTGCAGTTTGAAACTATGCACAGCACTAGAGGGAGTGAATTTTTAGAACCTATTTTGGATGCCATTAAAGGAAAAAATAAAATCCAGTTTTTATATCAAAGCTTTTCTGATACGGAAGGAAAATTAAGACGTGTTCATCCTTATTTGTTAAAAGAATATCGTCATAGATGGTATTTAATCTGCAAAAATGAATTAAAAGATAAAGTTCAGACATTTGGATTGGATAGAATAGCTAATTTAGACCTTTTGGAGGAAAAATTTACCATCGATAATCAGTTTGATCCCAACTTATTTTTTAGTCACTCAATAGGAATAACAGCCAATAATGGAAATCCTGAAAAAATTGTGTTCCAAACAGATGAGTTATTGTCAAAATATTTGCTCAGCCAACCGCTCCATGAATCACAGGAGTATTTAGGAGGAAAAAAGAATAAACATCAATTTTCGCTGTTTTTGTTGCCTTCTTATGAACTCAAAATGATTTTGTTGGGATATGGTAGTGCATTGAAGGTGCTAGAACCTCAATCGCTCTGTGAGGAAATTAAGTCTACACTTAAGGAGATGACAAAAAATTACAAAACAAAATAACCTCAAATATCGAAATACATATTCGCTAAATTAGTGCGAATACCGAAATAAATAAACTGTTCCTTTTGAGGGATAGCAGAATTTCCGAAGGTCATATTTCTTAAGTTTAAACTTGTATAAATTTCAAGATTCGTTTTTACATTAAACTTATAAGAAGCTTCGAATCTCATAAACAAACTGTTGATATCGTTGGGTAAAATTAGAGGTAAAATCAAATCATTGGCCAATAATATGTTTTCACCTTGAGTGCTGCCGCCCATTCTTTTTCTTTTTGAATACGCCACATGAGCTGTAATGTTTACATGTTTATAAGGGCTAAAATAAAACTGACTTACCCATTCATTAAATCCTGATCCAATGGGATGTGCTAATTCTTGATTGGTATGGGAATAGTTTTGAAGACGGTTAGCCTGAGTGTGGGTATACATAAAATTGTCGGCTCTATTCCATTCTAAGAGCAACCAACTTCGTTTTAATCCAAAACAATTGAAATATTTTGCTCCAATTTGTTGACCCATTTTGTTTACATCATCAAAAGCAAACTGACCATAAAGCTCAATTGACTTACCTATTTTATAGTGGGCATTTAACCCTAAAAGCGTGTTGTTTTCTCCTTGGACGCCATTCACTAGAGTTGAAAAACCAATCACAGGCACATAAAACGAATAATGAACAGGAATTACACCAACACCTTCTTCATATTGTTTAAATACAGTGGCTTCAAAAAGACCAATTTCAAGATTTTTGTTGGGTTTAAATGACAAATAATGAAAAGTTGCTGCTTTCCTTTTAAATAGTGCCTCGGCTGTCGTTGTTGCAGGTATTCTGTTCAGGCTTTGCATCCAAGTGTTGATAGTTTTATAAACCAATTTGTTCTTAAAGGCATGGAAAGAGGCATTTATATAGGGAAAACTATTGGCATGGTCTGAGAGCAAAAGACTTCTGTAACCATTGCCAACAAAAAACTTTCCGTGTCCTAATTGTAAATTGATGTTTTTTGTTGGTGAATAACTGATATAACCTTGCGAGTTTCCTACATCATGACCAACATCTTTAAAAACTTTTGATCTACCATAACTAAACCCTACGCCTCTGGCATCAGCAATACTATCGATGTATAAGGGATAAAAAAATTGATTTTCATAGAAACGTGTTTCAAACGAAAATTTTTTCGTGACGTCTCCCATTACTCTAAATCCACGGGTATTTATTAGCAAGTTGTCTCTACCATTTACGTATTTATTATTCGTTACACCAAGGCTCAAATCGAACAGGGGGTCGACCATCAAATTGACATCTTTTTGATGAATTTCTAATAAATGTTTTTTAAAAAGTAACTCCGTAAAATCATAATAAAATTTAGAGGTATCATCAAACACCAAATTTTGAATTTCTATGGGGAAATTGTTTTCATTATAAGGCTTAAAACCAGTATGTACAGTTGTGTTTTCGGATTTTTGTAGAAAGTAATTGAGCTCTTGGTTGAGTTGAAAATTGAGGGGTAAGTTTTTTTGTTGGGCAGCCGTATTGAAATGAAATATAAACACTTCAATACTTAAGAAAAATACTATATAAAACTTATTCACCAAAGGTATTGTTTGCTAGTACATCATTATAAACAGCTCGAATACCTTCTTCTAAAGAAATCTTGTGATGCCATCCCATTTGATGCATTTTAGACATATCTAACAATTTTCGGGGTGTTCCATCTGGTTTTGATGCATCAAATTTCAGTTCGCCTTCAAAACCAACTATTTTTTTGATGAGTTGAGCCAATTCTCCAATGGCGATATCTTCTCCACAACCTACATTTATCCAACCCGACTCATTGTGCGTTTCCATTAAAAATAAACAGGCATCTGCTAAATCATTAACGTGTAAAAACTCTCTTTTTGGAGTTCCTGTCCCCCATATTTCAACACTTTTTGCGTTAGTCTTTTTAGCCGTATGAAATTTACGCAATAGGGCAGGAAGCACGTGAGAATTATTTAAATCATAGTTGTCATTGGGGCCATATAAATTGGTGGGCATTGCCGAAATAAAATTGCACCCATATTGATCTCTATAGGCATCACACATTTTTACCCCAGCTATTTTGGCAATGGCATAAGGTTCATTCGTAGGCTCCAATAATCCAGTCAGCAAATACGCTTCTTTGATAGGTTGAGGAGCCATTTTTGGATAAATACAAGACGAACCCAAAAACAACAATTTGGTTACTTTATGTAAATAGGAAGCGTGAATGATGTTGCTTTCCATCATCAAATTTTGGTAGATAAAATCTGCTTTATATTGATTGTTGGCATGGATGCCTCCAACTTTGGCAGCCGCCAAAAAAACGTAAGCTGGTTTTTCGGAAGCAAAAAAGTCATTCACCGCTGCTTGATTGCACAAATCTAATTCACTAGACCGCTTAAAAACTAAGTTCGTAAACCCATTTTCCTTAAGTTTTCTAACTATCGCAGACCCCACCATCCCGTTGTGACCTGCTATGTATATTTTATCTTGTGGATTCATTTTATGTTAGATACTAGCTATTAGAAGCTATATACTAGATATTATTTTTTAGATTTTTTAGAAGGCTATAAAGATTAGTTGTTAGATTTCTTTTGTCTAGCATCTAATATCTATCGTCTAGCATCTTTTTATTCAAAATAATTAAAAACTTTATGTCCACCTTCTTTCAAATATTGATCACGTTGGAATAATTTCAAATCACTTTGTACCATATCTTTTACCAATGCAGCCAAATCATATTTGTGTTTCCATCCCAATTCGCGTTCGGCCTTAGCTGGATTTCCGATTAATAATTCTACTTCAGTAGGTCTAAAATACTTTGGATCTACTTCAACAATAATTTCGTTAGTGGCTACATTTATTCCTTTTTCGTTTACGCCTTCTCCTTCCCAACGTATAGTAATGCCTAATTCGCCAAATGCCAAATCAACAAATTTTCTAACGGTATTGGTTACACCGGTAGCTAAAACATAATCATCTGCTTTTTCTTGTTGCAACATCAAATACATTCCTTCAATATAATCTTTGGCGTGTCCCCAATCCCGTTGTGCATCCAAGTTGCCAAGGAATAATTTCTTTTGCAATCCTAATGATATTTTAGCAGCTGCACGAGTTATTTTTCGGGTTACAAAAGTCTCCCCTCTAATGGGGCTTTCGTGATTAAATAATATGCCATTACAAGCATACATGCCATAGGCTTCACGATAATTTTTAACAATCCAATACCCATATAATTTAGCTACTGCATAAGGGCTGCGAGGATAAAAAGGGGTGGTTTCTGATTGAGGCACTTCTTGCACCAATCCATACAACTCAGAAGTAGAAGCTTGATAAAATTTGGTTTTTTGAGTCAATCCCAAAATACGAATGGCTTCTAAAATTCTTAGGGTACCCAACGCATCAGAATTGGCAGTATATTCAGGAGTTTCAAAAGAAACCATTACATGCGATTGAGCTGCTAAATTGTATATTTCATCGGGTTGAACTTCTTGAATAATTCGAATAAGATTGGTGCTATCGGTCAAATCACCGTAGTGTAATTTTAGCTTAACCCCTTCTTCATGTAAATCTTGGTAAAGATGGTCAATTCGGTCGGTATTAAACATCGAAGATCTGCGTTTGATGCCGTGTACTTCATAACCTTTTTTGAGTAAAAACTCAGCTAAATAAGCTCCGTCTTGTCCCGTAATTCCTGTAATTAAGGCTTTTTTCATGTGTTGTTACGATATTGCTGTTCTAATTAAGTCGTAAAGATACGTTTTTTTTGGAAATGTAAAAATTATGTAGCGCTGCAGAAATCATAACACTGGATCAATAAATAGCACAAGGATTTTAATTTTTATTCTTTTGAGTTCTACCATACAAATCTTTTATGTGGATGTTGAATTGCATTTATATCTAAATATTATCAAACCAATTTGGATGTTAAATACAATTTGTTTAGAGATAAATAATAGTATAGGAAGCTTTCTCTTTAAAGTAAATCGCAAATAGGGTTTTTTAATATATCCTTTAAAAATAGATAAAAACCAGTGCCATTTTATGTACTTTAGCATTCGATTTGGAATGGTAGGAAGTAATAGTATAGCCTGAATGGAAAATGTAATTTTTGGAATTATAACCATTTTAGTGTGCACCATAGGATTTTATTTTTCTTGGAAATATCAAGAAAAAGGAAATTACAGAGGGGCTTTGATGGTATTGGTAATAAGTGGTTTTTTGCTAAGATTGTATACCGCTTCTGATTTTTTTATTCACGAATGGGACGAACGGTATCACGCAGTTGTGGCTAAAAATCTGCTGCAACATCCCTTTCAACCCACCCTTTACAATGATCCTGTTTTACCGTATGATTACAAAAGTTGGACATCCAATTCGGTTTGGGTGCACAAACAGCCTTTGCCTTTATGGTCTATGGCCATTAGTATGTATGTTTTTGGAATGAATGAAATTGCGTTGCGTTTACCCTCTATTTTATTGTCAACTTTTACCATTTCGCTGGTATTTTCAATCGGTTCGTTTTTTTATTCTAAACGGACTGCTTTTTTAGCCGCTTTTTTTGTGTCAATAAATGGACTCATAATTGAGCTCACAGGAGGGAGGGTAGCCACCGATCATTACGATGTTTTCTTTTTGTTTTTTATTACTTTGTCGGTTTATTTTAGTATTCGTTTTGTGCATCATAATAACATTTGGTATACCCTTTTGGTTGGGTTAAGTATGGGAATGGCTATTCTCACTAAATGGTTGCCGGCATTGATTGTAATTCCAATATGGTTTTTTATTGCACTCGATTCCAAAAAATATTCATTAACTCAAATAGCTGGGCACTTTCTTATTATAATCACGGCTTCCATCATTGTATTTCTGCCTTGGCAATTGTATATTTTTGATGCGTTTCCTTTGGAGGCACATTGGGAATCGTCTTATAATTTTAAACATATTACTGAAGTATTAGAAGAGCGAGAAGGTTCGTGGTTTTTCTTTATAAACCAACTGAGAATTAATTATGGTGAACTCATTTATTTGCCATTAATTTGGTTTGGTTGGAGGGTGTATAAAAGCCCTAAAGAATTCAAAAAATGGGCAATATTGGTTTGGATAGTACTACCTCTAGTCTTTTTTTCGTTGGTTCAAACCAAAATGCAAGCATATATTTTGTTTACCAGCCCTGCTTTATTTATGATAACCGCTGAATTTTATTTCTGGGTGAACGAAAAAAGTAAATCATCTTCATGGAAAGGCTTATATTATGTTGTAATGATTTTGTTGCTGGTTTTACCCATAAGGTATTCCATTGAAAGAATAAAACCATTTGAAGTAACCTCACGAAATCCGCAATGGGCAAAAGATCTCAGAGTTTTAGGTGATGAAAACCTTCAAAAAGCAGTATTATTTAACTATAAAAGGCCCATTGAAGCTATGTTTTATACAGACTTAACGGCCTATTCTGAAATACCGAATATGAATACCATTGTTGAGCTTCAACAAAAAGGGTATAGAATTTTGATTAATAATGATGGAACACTTTCAAATGAATTGCTCAACCTAAAAGGAATACAATGGGTTGTTTTAAGTTCAGAATAATAAACAATCGAATATTCAGATTAATATGCTAAATCACGGAAATAAACTCCAAACCGTTGGTTTTTCTTGCAAGGGATGAGCAATGAGCCTATCATTGGCTAAATTCAATTGATTATTATGCAGCCATTCCTTTTCGTAGGAAGGTGCAATGATGAGCGGCATTCGCTTTTTGCTGTTGTGTATTGTACTCATCAGGCTATTTGCTTCGGTAGTTATTATGGTGTAGGTTTGCAACAATTCCCGATTGGTTGGATGAATCCATTCACTCCACAAACCAGCAAAACCAAATGCTTCTTGGTCGGGTAATTCAATTTGGTATTTTAGTTTAGACTTACCTTTGGGGTCCAACCATTGCCATTCAAAAAAAGCATCGGCCAATATCAAACAGCGCTGGTGTGTTACATTTTTGAAAGAAGGTTTTTCGGATAGGGTTTCCCATCGGGCATTCAACGTATGTTGTCTTAATGAAACATCCGAAGCCCAAGAGGGTAATAAGCCCCATCTAAAATGTTGAATCCAATCAGAGTGCGTATTGGTAATGATAGGGGTTGAAGGAAAATCGAAGCCGTTAAATATTTGTGCGCTAAAAAGTTGAGGAGTTTTTAAAGTTGCTTTAAACCGTTTTTCTAATTCTAAAGCCGTTTTGGATTGTTGGGTATGGAAACACATAATTATTTAAAATATCCATCTCAACAATTGAAACATACCAATTACAAAAGCGGCAATACTTACCCATCTAATGGTATTGAATAGTTGTTCGGTTTCTTTATTTCCTGATAATTCAGCGTTTTTTATTTTCTTTTGAAGCTCAGTCAATCGTATCAAGGTAATACCACCTAATATTACTCCAGCAATTGCAATAAAAAAGGCCGAAAGACCTAATGCAACAAAGGCTAAAACTCGTGTAGATTTTAAATCATTTAATACCGCTTCTTTGCTCTTCCTTTTTACTTCCAATTCTTCTGAAATCTTTTTCAAGCGCACTTTTTTTTCTAATTCAGCTTGTTTTTCGACTTCTTTTTTTCTCAGAATTTCCAATTGGCGAGCTACTTCCTCTTTTGATTGAGTGTAGTTATTATTTGAAGTGGGCTCTGTTATTTTCTCTGTTTTAGGAACCTCTTGCGTTACCTCCGGAAAAGGAACAACGCACTCTTCAATTCGATAAATTTTTTGGAGACCGTATTTTTCAAAAAAAGAATTGTGCAAGGCAACGTATTCTTCTTTTGTTGCTTTATATCCGTTATAAAAATTGCTGGCATTGATGCTTTGAATCTCCTTTTTTATAATTGCCATAATTTGATCATAAGAAACAGGAGTTTCTTTTTTCAACGGTTCATCAAATTCAAAGGCATCAACTTTTAATTCATCATCAAGATGTTCATCAAAAACAACCGCCTTGATAGGAGGAGCTTCTTCTATTTCCACGGTTTCTTTTTCTACTTCAACAAGAGGTTCTTTCAATTTATGCAATCCATATTTTTGTCGAATATGATTGGTAATTTCAAAGAATTCTTTTTCTGTATAAGCAGCCAATCCTTGAATTCTTCTAGCATTTACAGCCAATTGCAATTCTTTACTTACAAAAGCAATCTTTTCCTCTATGGTTATTTGAGGCGTTGTTTGATTATTAGCCTTAATGATTTCTGCTTCCCGTTCTTTACTGTCGGGATAATTTGTATTCTTTACTCCTGTTTTATTGGCGTTTTCAAAATTGCGATTGGTTTCCTCAAAACTCACTTCCTTTTTTTCGAAAGTTGATGTGCCAAAAGTATTCGCATCGAAATTCCTATCTACTTCTTCCTTGCGTTCAAAAAACTCCCTTCTGTCTTCAAAAACGGGACGTTGAGTTTCTAGATTTCGGGTGGTATCACGGTAATCTGTAGGGGCAGTAATGATGGGTTTTCGGGCAAAATCATCTTGTTTTTGTGCAGCAACGTGATCACTTATTAATTTGTCGAGTTCATTTCGTTTTATTCCAACTTTTTTACCCAAATCACTCAACTCAATCAACTGTCCCACAGATGGTGAACCGTTTGCCGTATATTCTTTTATTTTATGAAGAAGATTTTCCATTTTAGGTTGTTCGGTTATACAGTTGTTCAGTTGTTAGGTTATACAGTTGATTAGTTGTTCAGTTTGTTGTTTAAATTTCGGTCACTGATCTTCGGTCACTGAGCTTGTCGAAGTGGTCGAAGTGGCCGAATCCCGATAATCATCAGAATCGTTTTATTGATAGCTACTCAAAAGTCACCAAAATTCTACTTTTCTCCACGGTATCACCAGTAGCGATTTCAATACTTTTTATCACTCCATCAATCGGTGATTTTAGTAAGTTTTCCATTTTCATAGCTTCCAATACCACAATCGGATCGTCCTTTTTAATGGTTTGACCCACATTAACCTTTATACCCAAAACAACACCTGGCATTGGGGCTTTCAAATCATTTACTTTTTTAACTACTCCAGCACCCATTCCTAATGATTTTAGCAAATGGTCGTATTCGTCTTCTTGTTTTACTTCAAAGCTATACCCATCAACTTTAAGCTGCATCGTTTTAGTTTCGGCATTCATGTGTAACAAACGCACATCAAATTTGCGATGACCTTTTTGTACAATTACATGTTGGTCATTGATGCGATCAACTAATTTTAATTCTTGATGAACTCCATCCATTGAAATCATCAAAGGATTTTTGTCATTTGCCGTAAAGTTTACGGTGTTATTTACATTTACAACCGATTTTATTTCCATATAATTGCATTTTAAAACCTTTAATCACTTTGTGCTTGAAAATCATTCACTCAAACGATTATCTTTGTGCAAAAATAGTCAAATAATGAACACATCCATTAAACTTTTACTGATAACTTCATCCCTAGTGGTGGCGAGCTGCACTACTAAAAGAAATACAGTAACTACCGAAACCACCGGTAACTCTACAACCACCGAAACCACACGTGAACCCAAAATTCAACCCGTATATAATCCTTCGGCAACGGTCTCCAACGATTTAATTCATACCAAATTAGAGGTTTCATTCAATTGGTTGAATAGACAATTGTTGGGTAAGGCCACCCTTACTTTTGAACCGTATGCTTATGGAACAGACAGTTTGATACTAGATGCCAAGGCAATGGACATCAAAAGTGTAGTGTTGTTGAACGGCACTAATCAAGAAAAACTAAACTACAAATACGATAATTGGTCGTTGAGAATTAAACTTCCAAAAACATACAATCGTAGAGAACGTTACACGGTTTTGATTGATTATGTAGCTAATCCTGAGCGAGTGGAGCAACAAGGCAGCAGTGCTATTGCTGAAGCAAAAGGTTTGTATTTTATCAACCACGATGGTGCTGACCCTAAAAAACATCGCGAAATTTGGACCCAAGGCGAAACAGAGTCGAGTTCAACTTGGTTTCCAACTATAGATAAACCCAATGAAAAAACTACACAAGAGATTTACATTACTGTAGAAGATAATTACCAAACCTTGTCAAACGGAGCACTGATTTCATCAACTAAAAACAGTAATGGAACCCGCACCGATTATTGGAAAATGGACTTAGCACACGCTCCTTATTTGTTTATGATGACCATCGGTGAATTTTCTATTGTTAAAGATACTTGGAAGAAAAAAGATGGATCTGTAATTGAAGTAAATTACTACGTTGAAAAACAATTTGAAGAACATGCAGGAGCTATTTTTGGAAAAACCCCAAAAATGTTAACCTATTTTTCTGATTTATTGGGGTACGAATATCCTTGGCCTAAATACAGTCAAGTCGTGGTAAGAGATTACGTTTCGGGAGCAATGGAAAATACTTCTGCCACCATTCATGGTGACTTTTTATACCGTACAAAAAGAGAGTTAATTGATGAAGACAATGAAAGTATCATTGCTCATGAATTGTTTCACCATTGGTTTGGTGATTTAGTAACGTGCGAGAGCTGGGCAAACTTACCGTTGAATGAGTCTTTTGCCAATTACAGCCAGTACTTGTGGGATGAATTTGAATATGGTGATATGGAAGCAGCCAAAAATGCATACAGCGAAATGGATGGCTATTTTCTCTCATCAGAACAAGGAGGTCACGTAGATATGATTCGTTATGATTATGCCGACAAAGAAGAAATGTTTGACGGTCACTCCTACAATAAAGGTGGAAGAATTTTACACATGCTACGTACTTATATAGGGGATGAAATATTCTTCGAAGCGTTAAAAAATTACCTACACAAAAATCAATATACAGCTACCGAAATTCACGAATTGAGAATGCAATTTGAAAAGGCAAGCGGTAAAGATTTAAACTGGTTTTTTAATCAGTGGTTTTTGGCAAGCGGTCATCCCGTGGTTACTATAGATCAAAATTATGATGCCGCAACAAAAAAACTTACGGTTTCTATAAATCAAAAACAAAATACAGAAGAATGGCCTTTATATCAACTACCCGTTCACATAGATATTTATGTAAATGGAGAAACTAAACGTGAATTAGTATGGGTAAAAAATGAATTGAATACATTTGAATTTAACTTGTCGGGTGCACCTGACTTAGTTAACGTAGACGCAACAAAAACCACCCTTTGGAAAAAAACAGAGAAGAAACCCACTTCGCAAATGATTTATCAATTGAATGTGGCTCCGTTATGGTTAGACAAAAAAGAAGCGTTGGATGTGCTTGGAAAAAATTCAGATGATGCTTCTCTATATGCTATAATCAAAGCGTTGGATCACGAATTTTATGATGTAAAATTGATGGCTATGAGAAATTTAACCAAAGCCAAAGATAAGTTTCCGGATGATGTAAAAGGGAAATTGGTATCGTTAGCTAATTCAGATAAACATCCAAAAGTCAGAGCCGAAGCAGTAAAAACACTGACAAAATATTTTCCAAGCAGCATTGAATTTAATGGTGTTTTGAAAAAAGCCTTAGAGGATTCATCTTATGCCGTTTTAGGAGCTGGAATAAGTGGGTATGCAGCTACTCAAGGTGCTAAAGGTTTGGAAGTAGCCAAAAAATATGAAAACGTTGAAAACGCTTCTATCAATGCTACAATAGCTACCATCTATGCTCAATATGGAGGAAAAGACGAACACCCTTATTTCCTAAAAAATATGAACGAGCTTAATGGGTTTAATAAATTTACGTTTGTTCAACAATATTTTAAATTTGTTACGCGCCAAGATGATGAAGAAGCCGCCAAGAGTATACCTGTTTTTGAAGGATTGATACAAGAAGATGCCATGTGGTTTGTGCGTTTGGCAGGATACCAAACTTTGGCAGGTATGCAAAGTCATTTTGCAACACGAGTAAGTGAATTAGACTCTAAAATTATGAGCTATCAGAAAGAAGGGGGCAAAACAACTGAAATAGCAAATCTTGAAAAAAGCAAAAATTATTGCAAAGCTCGAGAGGAAGAAATTAAAGCCAAATTAGCGACTTTCATGCAAAACGAAAAAGATGAAAATGTGTTAAAGTATTTGCCAAAAAAATAGTCATAAGTGTAATTGAATTTCTTTTTTAGTTATGAAAATTGCCAATAATGTAAAATCATATACCATTAAGATTCTAGATGAACCTATAGAATTGAATGGGCGAAAATTTGAGCAAACGGCAATTGTAATCTTACGTGATTATAATCATAACATGATTCAAAAGCAAAAAATGGGTATCGTTGATATAAGTTTGCTTTACAAAGAAATTATCGAAAATAATCCGATTGACTTGTCTTATTGTTATGTAAAAAACTTTTCAATTCAAAAATTAAAACAGCAAGCTGGCTTAGATGATCTTCTTCAATTGGAGTTGAAAGACTTTAATGCTGAAAATGCCTTTTTTGAATCCGATAAGACCATTGATTTTTCAGGAGCAGTATTTACAGGTGAATCAACAAATTTTAAAAATGCCCATTTTGGTATTGGAAACTTGTCTTTCCAACATTGACAGTTTCATGCCACGCTAACTGATTTTAGTAATACCTCCTACAGCGAAGGAGACAATAATTTTAATTTCAGTATATTTTCACATCAAAAAGGCTCATTGTCTTTTGAAAACGCTAATTTTTTAAGCGGAACAATATCATTTGTAAGTGTTCATTTTGAATGCGAGTTAATTAATTTCAAAAACACCCAATTCGGCACATCCAATTTGAATTTAAAGTTTTCCATCTTCAGAAAAGGACTCTTATCCTTTGATAAATGTCAATTTAATGGAGAAGAAATTGATTTTTCTAAAGTTGATTTTTCTAAAATTCGGGTTGATTTTAAACGAACTAATTTTGGAGGTGCCAATCTATTGTTTGAAGAGTGTTTGAGCGAAGGTGAAAAATTCATTTTTAGAAAATGTATCTTTTTACACAATCAAATTTCATTTAAATCCAGCCATCTAAATAAGTCCGAACTTATTTTTGATGAAAGTCAATTTTCAAATGGCAATCTAACTTTTTTAGCTTTGGTTGCAGATAAAATTTCTTTGAATAATTGCATGCTTTCGGTTTACATCGACTTAAGAGTAGAAGCCTGCAGATCTGTGCAACTTAACAATGCTATTTCTAGAGATATTATTGATTTTAATATCGGGGTTAGTAAAGTAACGATTCAAGAATTGAGCTTCCACGGAATGCGAAATTTAGGGCAAATATTAATCGATTGGGAGGATAATCGTACTCAAAAAATGATTGAAAGCCAACAATCATCTACTACGGCTCATCAAAAAGCCGATCAATATCGTATCTTAAAAGAATCATTTAATAAATTGGGACTATATGATGATGAAGATAAAGCGTATGTTCAATTTAAAAGAAGTGAATTAACCGACCAAAAAGAACGCTATATAAAAAATAAAGATGTTTTAGGATTAATTAAATACGGCATCAAAAAATTAGTTTTCGACAAAATGGGACTGTTTGCTACGAGCCCTATCAGAGTATTTATAAGTACTTGTTTAGTGTTTGCCTTCTTTAGTTTATTGTATTTTGTTATATCACTTCTTGGCGGGGCAAGCCTCACTTGCACAACTTCCAGTATGGCAGCGTTGCAGCAACTTTATGAATCTTTTTATTTCAGTGAGGTGACCTTTTAACGATTGGCTATGGTGAATGTTTACCCCAAGGTTTTTTTAAAATATTAGCCCCTGTTGAAGCCTATTTCGGAATCTTTATGATCAGTTATTTTGTAGTTTCTTTTGTAAGAAAAGTACTGAGATAATACATTTATTTGTTTCACTTCTCATTGTTTTTTGAGTATATTTGCACAAACATAAAGCAAATACGAACAACTCATCATGAAAGCCCTGTTTGGAAAAATATATAATAACAGCACTCGGATTTCTCGCTTAATCATAACGCGACACCTTAAAGACTTTGTGCTCATTTCAATTGGAGTCGCTATGGCTACTATTGGTTTGAAAGAGTTTTTATTGCCAAATGGCTTTTTAGATGGAGGTGCAATGGGTATGTCACTACTCATTAATCAAAAAACAAACATCGATTTATCATTATTAATCATATTAATAAATGTTCCTTTTATATTGATTGGAGCGCGACAAATTTCTTGGTCATTTGCCTTAAAAAGTGCTTTAGCTATTGTGGCTTTATCAATACTAGTTCATTTAATACATTTTCCAGCCATTACTGAAGATAAGTTATTAATAGCCGTTTTTGGAGGTTTTTTCTTAGGTGCAGGAATTGGGTTTACGATTAGAGGAGGAGCAGTAATTGACGGTACAGAAGTTCTAGCGCTTTATGTTAGCCGTAAAACAAGTCTAACGGTGGGAGATTTTATTACGGTTTTTAATGTAGTGCTTTTTTCAATTGCCGCATTAATTTTTAATGTAGAAACAGCAATGTACTCAATGTTGACCTATTTTTCAGCGTCCAAAACGGTTGACTTCATTATCAACGGTATTGAGGAATATATTGGTGTGACCATTATTTCTAGAAATGCTAAAGAAGTAAAATTGGCGATTACTCAAAATTTAGGAAGAGGAGTAACGGTGTACAAAGCAGAAAGTGGTTTTGGTAAAACAGGTATGAGTTATGACGAAAATAAAGTGTTGTTTTGCGTAGTAACCCGTTTAGAAGTAACGAAACTAATGCTCGAAATTGAAAAAATTGATCCTGAAGCATTCGTTGTGCAACACGCCATTAAAGATACGAAAGGTGGAATGATTAAAAAACGCCCATTACATTAACACACAAAAAAGCAGTCGTTTTTCCCATTTTACAAAATCTTAACCTTCCATAAAGTTATCTTCACATTCAACTAATAATGACCTTACATTGTAAGGCGACTTTTGTGCCCAACTATTAATCAAATTAATTTAGGCATGAAAAAACTCTATTTTTCTTTTCTTTTCAGCTCATTCTCCTTATTGGGAATGGCACAATCAAACATCCTATTTTGGGATTTCAACTCCGTTCCAAACGATGCAGCTACTTCCACAGGAAGCAACTTACCCGCTTTAGGTACAGGATCCATAAATGTAATTGGTGGCGCTACACAAACGTATGCTACTGGTAACCCAGCCGACTTAAACACCACCGATAATTCTGGATATCAAACTACAGGTTATCCTTCTCAAGGTAATAATCCAAAAACAGCAGGTATTGAAGTTGCGGTAAATGCAACAGGTTATACAGCGTTAAAAGTAGAATTTTATCAACGTTTAAGCAACACCGCAGCTAACACTTGGGTTTTACAATATACCGAAGATATAACTGCTGGTTCACCTGTTTGGGTTGATGCAACAACCTATTCTTTTGTTCCACAGGTAACAGGAACCGGAGATTCTTGGTATTTTCGATCATTCGACTTTTCAGCTATTTCAGGTTTGAATAATAATCCAAATGTGGGATTTAGAGTGGTTTCAGATTTTGACCCGATTGCCGGTGCTTATGTAGCGGCTAAGTCAGGTTCGACTTATGCCGGAGGAACGGCACGTTTTGATTTATTCAGAGTTTTTGAACGAGAAGCAGCCGTTTCTATAGCGTCAGCTTCAAACTTTGTAGTTGTTGAAGAAAATGCAGGTTTAATATTTGTTCCAGTAACAATCGCAAACGCTAATCTTGCTCCAGTTGAATTAACCTTTGGATTTTCAACCTATTCAAATGCTACCAATAATGCAGATTTTGTTTACACTAATTCACTTATTGTTCCTGCAAATTCAAATGGTATTTTTAACTTGCCTATTACAACAATTGATGACGCAATTGCTGAAAAAGCAGAGCGTATCATTGTAAAAGTAATGCCTTCACCAAATGGTTTAATTCACCCAACTAACAATTATCAAATTATCTTTATTAAAGACAATGATTACGTTGCTCCAACTCCTACAAATGAGTTAAACTTAACATTGTTGTCAAGTTTCTCTAACGGAGCTACTGGCGCTAATTCAGCAGAAATAGTGACTTTTGACCCAACAGTTGATCGTGTTTACATCGCCAACAGTATTGCTGGAAAATTAGATATCGTTGATTTTGCTGACCCAGCTAACCCATCGTTGATTTCAAGTATTGATATTTCAACTTACGGAGGAATCAATTCAGTGGTGGCTCATAATGGAACTTTGGCGTTGGCTATTGAAAATTCCAATCCACAATTAGATGGTTTTGTAGTTTTTTTAGATGCAAACGGAACGTTTATTAATCAAGTTACTGTAGGTGCTCTACCAGATATGATTACCTATAATAAAGATTTCACAAAATTATTGACAGCTAATGAAGGTGAGCCAAATGGAGATTACAGTTTAGACTCTGAAGGTTCGGTTTCGATTATTGATTTAACTCCAGGTATTGCCTCCTTAACGAATGCTAACGTTACTAATGTTAGTTTAACTCAATTTAATGGACAAGCAGCAGCTTTAATAGCTCAAGGAATTCGAATCTTTTCTACAAGCGCAACAGTTGCACAAGATTTAGAACCAGAGTACATTACCATTTCTGATGATAACGCAAAAGCTTATGTAGCTCTTCAAGAAAACAATGCGTTGTTAGTAATTGATTTAGCAACCAATTCAATTGAAAGTTTATTGCCATTAGGATACAGTGATTACAGTGCTGGTTCGAATAATGGAATGGATGCTTCTGACCAAAGTGGTGCGATATTAATTACTGGTGATTTACCAATCAAAGGTGCTTATATGCCAGATGCTATGGCTTTTGCTACAATTGGAGGTCAAGGGTATGTGTTTTCAGCTAATGAAGGTGATTCAAGAGAATTTGGAAGTGTTGTTGATGCGAGAAGAATTAGTTCTGGTTCTACTGTATTAGATCCGGTAGCTTTCCCAGATGGATACATTCTTAAAAATAATAAATTCTTGGGTCGTTTAAATTCGTTGAGCTATTCTGGTGATATAGATACAGATGGTGATATGGATGAATTGCATGTTATGGGTGGTCGTTCTTTCAGTATTTGGAATGCTACAACTGGAGCATTGGTTTTTGATTCTAAAGATTTAATTGAACAAATTACCGCTAGTCATCCAACTTTTGGAGCATTTTTTAATGCTTCCAATTCAACAGGTGCAGCTGCATTAAAAAACAGAAGTGATGATAAAGGTCCAGAGCCAGAAGGCGTTGCTGTTCAAGAAATCAATGGTAAAATGTATGCTTTTGTTTCGTTAGAAAGAATTGGAGGTGTAATGGCTTTTAACGTGCAAAACCCTGCGGCTCCTATTTTTGTAGGTTATTACAACAATAGAACATTAGCGGGTAGTGGTCCTGATTTGGGTGCAGAAGGTATCGTAACCATTCCAGCTGCTATTTCTCCAAATGGAAACTCTTTAGTAATTTTAGCTAATGAGATAAGTAGCACCTTATCAATTTACCAAATTAATACTTGTTCTGAATTGTCAGGAGCTGTAATCGCTGCTTCTGCTACAACTTTTTGTGAAGGTGATGCTGCTGATTTAACCATTACAGGAAATGCAAACGCTACGTTCCAATGGTTATTAGATGGTCAAGAAATTACGAGTGCTACTACTTCCACTTACAATGCTGATGAAGCAGGTGTTTATGCAGTTGCTGTAAACAACAGTTTATTAGCTTGTATGGATACTTCAGCTACTCAAACAATAGTTGTAAATGCACTACCAGTTGTTTCAGGAGGTTCAGATGTTGAAATTTGTGCTGGTGAATCAGTTACCTTAATGGGTTCTGGTGCGCTTTCTTACACTTGGGATAACAGTGTTCAAGATGGTGAAGCTTTCAACCCAACTGCTTCTGCTGATTATACGGTAATTGGTGAAGACGCTAATGGTTGTGAAAATTCAGCTACCGTTACAGTTAACGTAAATGCTTTACCAACGGTTACCTTAACTTCTAATGATGCAGACAATGCTGTTTGTGCCGGAGATGCTATCATCTTAACAGCAGGTGGTGCTTCAACGTATACTTTTACAAATGGTGTTACTGATGGTGTTTCTTTTGTGCCTTCAATGACCAATACTTATTCTGTAACGGGTGAAGATGCCAACGGTTGTGAAAATTCAGCTATGCTTACTATTACAGTTAACGCATTACCAAACGTAACCTTAGCTGCTTTTACTAGCCCAGTTTGTGTTAATAATGCATCAGTTACGTTGAATGGTGGTTCACCAATGGGAGGAACTTACAGTGGTACAGCTGTTACCGGTGCTAACTTTAATGCTACAACTGCAGGTGTCGGTTCAACAGTAATTACCTATACTTACACCGATGCCAACGGTTGTGAAAACACAGATAGTGAAAGTATCATCGTAAGTGCTTGTGCTGGAATAGAAGAAGTAGCTACTAATTATACTGTATTCCCAAACCCAGTTCAAAACCAATTAACTATTCAATTTGAAGGAAGTGTAAACGGAATGATTAATATCTTTTCATTAGATGGTAAACAAGTTGAAACTATTCAAATTAACAACGAAAATGTATTGAATATCACTACTGATCACTTAGCTAATGGAACGTATTTAGTTCAAATTGTAGCTAATGAAACAACCAGTTTTGTGAAAGTGATTAAAAACTAGTTCCGTTTAAATTCATTTACCCCTATTTGATTATAGATAAAAAAAGGCGATCGAAAGATCGCCTTTTTTGATAAATATATTTCATGTCCTTGATGGAATATTAATGGCAATATTCAATGGTTTATCAAATTTTTGAGTACTCCTCATACTTCAATTCATTTGTATGATCGTTTTTCTAGAAGTTCCAGATTTATTTATAAAACAACTTAACATTATTTTTTTCTAATATGCTATTTAGTGAAAAAAAGATAAGTAGATTATTGTTACCTTCTAGTTTGCGAGCAATGTTTCAACATTTTTCAACAATATTTCAACATAATTTAAGAGTTACTAAATAAATTTATTTTCTTTGAACTTTCAGAAAATTAAATATTAATGTCCTAAATGAGCTATTTCAACGGCAAATATAAAAGGTATTGCACATTATTAATTATTAGTTTTATTTTTAACTATACTAACGGTATATCTCAAAATGATTCAACCAATACTAATTCATTTGGTTCTAAAGCTTCTAGTTTGATTACAGAGAATGTAAAAATTTCTGGAGGAATAGGGGCAATGGGTACTAACTACACAAGTTTTGGAGTGGCAAACCAACGTGATCCTTATTTTTGGCAACTGAATGCCAACATCAATATTCAAATTGGAAGTGTTTCAATCCCCTTTTCTGCCGTACTTAATCAACAAGAGCGAAGTTTTACTCAACCATTTAATCAATACGGATTAAGTCCCAAATTCAAATGGATAACAGCCCATGTTGGTTACCGATCATTAAAATTCTCTGACTTTTCTTTGGGAGGCAATCAATTTTTGGGTGTTGGTGTTGAATTAAATCCCGAAAAAGGAATCGTTAGAGGTAAAGCCTTATATGGGCGTTTTGCAAGAGCCGTTGATGGCTATTTCACCGATGGAAGAGTAGTTGGAGAACCTAGTTTTGAGCGCTGGGGATGGGGTGGTATGGTAGAAATTGGCACTTCTAAAAATAATGTTGGTGTGCTGGTATTTAGAGCTAAAGACGACCGGAATTCCATTACAAATTTTGCTAATGACGCTACCATTCGTCCAAGTGAAAACATGATTTTTGGGTTTACAACTAATCAAAAAATATCCAAAAAACTAAATTTTAAAGGTGAAATAGATTGGAGCGCCTACACAAAAGATACCCGTATTCCCGAAACGGTTTTAGAAGGTTACACCTACTTAAATAACATCCCTTTGTTCTACGCAAATGCTTCCAGTTCATTTAACAAGGCAATTAATGCAGAATTAAGCTACAACGAAAAGCTGTATCGATTAGGGATTAATTACAGAAGAGTTGACCCTGAATATACAACTATGGGTTCTGTATACCTAAATAACGATTTTGAAGACATCCAAGCTAAAGCTATGTTCAAACTATTCAAAAACAAAGTCTCTTTTGGTGGATCGGGGGGGCTTCAACGTAATAATTTGAATAATGATAAAGCATCAGAAATGTTGCGTTTAATATCATCAGTAAATGCCACGTATACAATTAACCAATCTTGGATGCTAAACGGTTCTTTTTCTAATTTTAATTCTCAAAGTCAAATGGCTTTGGTGAATACGTTAGATACTATGCGCTATGCTCAAGTAACAAAAAATGCAAATGCCCAAATTATATACGGTAAAGCCTCTGAAAAAGTTAGAAATGGTGTTACATTAAGCACTAATTTTCAAAATGCTAAAATCAACGGCCTGAATAATTCAGTTTTATATAATGGATCACTGGCTTATCAATTAGGATTATTAAAATCAGGACTGAATATTAATATTGGTTTAAATGCTGCTTCAAATGAAAGTGAACAATATACAGTGAGTACGCTAGGGCCGGTATTATCGATAAATAAAAGATTTATTAAAGGTAAAATAAATACCGCATTGGCAACCTCTGCACTCAAAACTTACATAGACAATGTAGATAGTGGATTGATTTTGAACTTTAAAGGCTCTTGCTCATATAAAATTAACAGACATCACAACTTGGCATTAAACGGTTCGCTAATCAGCAGAACCATCAATGCCGTTGCTGCCCAGGAAGTTATTATAAGTTTAGGTTACAATTATTCATTTTAAAAATATGATAAATAAATTACTTTTCGCTTCATTACCATTGCTATTCTTATTTTCTGTAAATAAGAGTTTTACGCAGCAAATGCCTACCTCTGCTACGGTGATAATGAATCCACCACATCCTGTATACTTAAATGATTATTATGCCATTGGATCAAATGCGTTCCAAACATTATTAACCCTAAATGACTTAAACGAGCCCACGTGGGATGTAAAAGTAAGAGTAACCATAGAAGGAGAAGGTATAAAAATTACTACCAAGCCAACTTTTACTCCTTTACAACCCATCACCCTAACTTCAGGTATACCTTTAACTTTTCAAGGTAGTGATTTTGAGCCCTATTTAAATGTAAATAACGTTGACCTGCAGGGTATTACAGCAGCAAGTTTAAGCCAAAGTGGTAAACTTCCTGAAGGTTTATATCAATTTTGTGTTGAAATTTTAGACTATCAAACCGGTATTCCTCTTTCTTTACCTTCGTGCGCTACTGTTTTTATCTTTTTTGAACCACCCCCTGTGACATTAAATCCATCTTGTGAAAATATTGTAACACCATCCGACCCTCAAAACATTTATTTCTCATGGCAAATTGCTGGTGGAGCATCACCAACTATTGCCATCAATAGTAAATACAAATTATTTGTATATGAGATTACCAATTCAAGTTATGATCCTTATTTTGCCGTAGAAAATAATCATGCATTACTTGTATTTGAGTCTGATTTTGTAACTCAAACTTCAATATCATTAGATTTTGGTACTACTTCAACTTCAATTCTAGTCCCTGGTAAAAAATATGCATACCGAGTAAGAGCGGTTGATGCAGATGAAAAAAACATATATCGAAATGATGGATACAGTGAATGGTGTTGGTTTTTTTATGGTTACCCGAGTGATGGAGTCATAGCAATTGATTCTCCTATTGATGAACACGTTTTTGGAAAATATGAAACAAAAACTTTCGGATGGCAAGCGAGTGACCTTGGCGTTCCGGGTCAACAATACGAATATATTCTAACCATAAAAGAGTTAAATCCAAATCAAGATAAGCTTGTAGCAATGGACCAAAATCCTGAATTTTTCACTAAAGTTTTTCCAGTTACCTCTTCTGCAAACGGGTATGGTTTTAACTTAACAGAGTCTTTAGAAGAAGGAAAAGCATATGTGTGGCAAATTTCTGCTTTTACTGGTGAACAAAAGGTTGCATCAAGTGCGGTTAATATATTTTATGCTCCTTCATTATTGAACGAGTTTTATGCTGGAAACAATATAGTCAAAATTATTAACCTTCAAGGTTCTGAACTTTCGGATGTTTCGGGGAGAGGCAAAATTCAATTATCAAATAACAGTGATGATTGGGTGGAGTTTGATTTTGAACACTTTAACATTGAAGATATGAATGGTGAAATGATATTAAGCAGCGGAAGTGCCACTATTGATATTAGTGAAAGACCTGACCTAGAATTATCACCTGAATTGGAAGAAAATGGAAAAGCTAAATTTAAATATCATTCAGTCAAATTAACCTCTTCGGGTATAAAAATTAATGGAGCCGTAGAATGGCAGTTCCCTCATGCAACTACTGATGGTGAATTAGCTTATGTAACTTCTATCAATAAAGATTTTGTGCTTGATGCAAACTATAATTTAAATGGTCAGGCTGTTTTAAAACAAAACTTCGATTATGAACTTTTAGAACCTTTTGAGTTTATCTTATCACTTACCAATACATCGGATTTTGTTATTACCAATAATATATACAAACTTCGATTTAAAGGGTCAATTGCTACAAATTCAAATGTAAAAACAAATGACGGGAATCCATATAGACTAAGTTTTAATAATCAGCCAAGTTTGTATTATATTGAGGCGAATAGCATTTTGAGTAGCGCTACCAATTATCTGCAACCAGCCCAAGGATTAGGCATAGCATTTATGCCAAAAAAAGCAATAATTGATTTATCTGAGGTTGTTACCCCAGAAAAATTATCCGGACTTGTCAACTGGAAAGGAATTTATTTTTCGGAATACCAAGTTAGATTCCTCAGTAATAATACGGATGCTACAAATCAAATAAAAATAGCTTCAAATATTGATAAGCAAGAGGATTTAAGTAATTCCAAATTTTGGCTTACAAATCAAGGATTATTTGTTGACTATAATTTTGAATTAGATGAAACGGGTATTACTTTTAATGGGTTTAAAACCAGTTTAAATGGGACTCTTAAAATAGAAGATAATTTAATTTCCAACAGCAAATTGAGTGGAAAAATTAAAATACCAGTGATTCATCGCACTGATTTATTTTCTTTCGAAGTTCCCATTTCAAATGAAGGATTAAATACAGGTTACTTAAATGAGGATTTAACTCTCAGGGATTTAACATTTAATCCTTTCGGAGGTGAAAACCGAATTAATGTAACCATAAACAGGGCAGTATTTGCTGACAATGAAAGAATTGATCTAGAAATTGATGCAGAATTAGTGGGAATTAATGCCCTTTTGGAAGATGTTTCGGATTTTAGAATTTATGGTGACAACACTATTGGTTTTGGGAAAAAAGGTGGTTCAAAACCTTTAGATGTTAGAGTAAATGGCGAATATAAAGGTTTTGCTACAGTTGTAAAAGAAATTGGTGCAGCACTATTCAATGGAAATTATGTACTCTCCTATATTGCCGAAGTGGATATGGGAGAAGGGACTACAGGTGAAACAGGACCTCCTCTTTTGGCTGTGTCTAGTGCCGAAGCAGTAGGTAGTACAACTGATTTACCCTCTTTTAGTCCAACAAATCCTCAACCTGAACCCACTATTACCATACCAGAAGATATTGACCCTCAACAATCAACGCTTACAACTAAAGAAATGTTTGTTTCTATGGATAATGAATTGGTATCCATCGAAGGATATTTAAAATTAACTAATAATGACCCAAATTGGGGAACCTCATTTCAAGGAGGAATTGCAGGTGAGATAAAAATTCCTGGTAAAATTGAATGCGGGGCAAATCTTATTTTTGGAGATCGTGAAGGTACTAAGTTTTGGTATTTTGATGCTTTCTTTAATGATCGTGAAGGTGCTGGAATACCCATTCCACCCTTATTCAATATCGTTGCAATGGAAGGAAGAATTTATCATCACATGTCGAAACAAGAAAATAGTTTTGTAGTTGATCCAAATTTGGCTTTTGGGGCAGGCTTGTATATGCAGTTAATTGATAATCAAATGACTGGAAGATTATTTGCAGTTGATGCCGGTGTTGAAATAAAAGTACAGGAAAACGGTGATTTTATCATTGCAATGAGTGGAGATGGATCGTTTCTTAATATGAATGCACGTACTCCAAATGGTGGCGTAACATCTGCAATAGGTGATGAAGTTGTTGAATCTGTAATGGAAGCAGTTGGTCCTATAGAATTTGATATTGAAATTGCTGGTGGTACGCTAACTGTTGTAGCAGAAAGTTTAACATCAGGTGGTTCCTTGCAATACACTAAAGGAGATTTATCTTTTGGTATTGATGCAGATATTAGTAGTACTCCAGGTTTAGGCGTTAACTTCGCTCAGGGAAGTTCTAATTTTAGTTTTGATGCAGATGCTACAGGAAATGTAGGGTTTGAAGTCGGATTGGATGGTAATACACTAGGACTTGGATTAAGAGGAACAGACGGTGGTTATTTTGATTTTACTTATGATGATATTTCTTTAGGTATGGATGTTAGCTTATCTCAAAAAACGGGGTCATTTGATTTTGGATATGGAGATAAATCATTAGGAATTGGCATTGGTAAAACCCAAGCACATCTTAATATGGAATTATCCAGTGATTTAAAATTTGAAACAGGATTTAACACAGCCGGTTCAGCTTATTTAGGGATGGTTATCGGAGATGATGAATTCAAAATTTCGGGAGATAAAGAGGAACAGTCAGGTGAAATTGAATTGACAATAGATGGGGTTTCATTAAATGTAGTAGCAAATTTATCTGAAAAGTCTGGTGATTTTGGTTTTAGTGTGGGCGGAGTAGAATTGGGCGTTGGTGCAGTAGCCGAAAAAAGCGGGTATTTCAATCTAAAAGAAAATGGTAACGAATATGGTATAGGTATCAATTTAGAAACAAATAGTGGAAATATAGAATATTCTTTTGATGGAGGAAACAAACAGTTTAGAGCATCTTTAGAAAATGGTGATGAAGGTAAATTATTCTTTAAACATAATGATACTGAATTTGGCATAGGAGGTAATGCAGAAGCTACTAAGGGTTATTTAAGTTTTGCTTCAGGAAGCAATAGTTTTTCAATAGAAGCTGATAGTGAAGAAAAAACAGGTGGAGTTTCGTTCAAATTTGATGAAAATTCATTGGAATCATATGTTAGTGAAGATTCTTGTTCAATGGCTTTTGGCTTGGCTGGTGTTTCATTCGCTACGTCAATAACATCCTCTGGTTCAGGTTCTATATCACTTGAAAACAATGGCAACAAAATTTCTGTTTCTGGAAATGCAGCTGAAGATGAAGCAGAGCTTGAAATAGTTGTTGGGTCTAATGAATTGACAGCAAAAACTAATTTAGAATCTAATGAACACGAACTTAAATTTGAGTCAGATGAAAATGCATTTGAATTAAATTACTCCGAAAATGAAAAATTGATAAAATTCAATAATTCGAATAATTTCGAAATTTATGCTAAACAAGATAATGAAGATTATGAAATAGGTACAACTATAAGTAACCATTCTGTTACAGCTGATATAACTGAAGGAATTGGGCAAATTGCTTATGAGGGTATGGGTACAAAAATAGTTTATAACGAAAATTTTATTGAGTTGACATACAATAATCAAACACTAAAAATCTCTGAAGAAGGAGTCTTATTAAATGGTCAAACCCCATCTGATATTGTAAATAATGCTCAATTTAGCACTACAAAAAATATAAGCGATTTGACTGTAAGTTTATCGGCATCTAATAGTACCTACACCATCGGATTTGAAAAAGAAGGTAATAGTATAGAAGTAACTACAACTTCATTCGAAGATGGAGAGGTTAAGTTAGTCTATAATGGTAATGAATATTCGATTTCAAAAGACGGCAATAAATATGAAGTTTCCTATAATGATTATGGAGTTAGTTATGAAGATGGCGTAGTTGAACTCAATCATGGAGAATCTAAAAGTTTAAAAATTTCTGAAGCAGAAGTTGAAATGAATATAGATAATTACTCTTTTAAAATTACTGACAATTCATTTGAATATAACGATGGAGAAAATGAAATTGAATTATCTGAAGAGAAAATTAAGCTTAAAAAGGGAGATTATGGTATTTATATTCAAGAAGATGGTTTAGGTTTGGATATAGGTGCAACTAAACACCTTTATTTAACGGAAACTTCAGCTGATTTTAAGTACAACTCTTATGAAGCTAAATTTGTTGATAATAAGTCTTTAAGTCTTACTGATGGCGCCAGAATATTGGAAGTTACTGAAGAAAGTTTTTTAATAAGTGATGGTGAAAAAAGTATGGAAATGGGCAAAAAAGACGAGAATCCATATATAAAATTAGCAAATAATGATGATTTCTTTCAAATTAGTACCACTGGATTTGCAATTGAATATGAGGGTAAACGATATGCCATTTCTGAAACTGAAAACTTGAATATCGAAATAGATGATCAAAGTTTTGTAGAAATTATGAATAACGGTGTGAAATACGTAAATAACGATAAAGAATTGGTAATCGGAGGTGATGATAACTTCATCGAAATTAAGGACAGTGAAAGAAGCTTTCATATAACACAAGAAGGAGAAATTGAATATACTGAGGGTGAATACTCAGCTTCGCTTAACAAAAATTTTGAAGTAAATTTTTCGGATGGAACACGTGATATAATATTGTTTGGCGAAAACGAATATTTCTCCTATGCACAGCCTGATTATGGTTTCAAAATCAGAAAACCGCAAGGAGATAGACCAAGAGGTGTAGAAGTAAGCGTTCAGGGATATACTGTATTTGTGGAAGGGGAGAGTAATAAAGATGTAACTTTGGGAGTATCTGGACCTAATATAGGCGAAGTAAGTGTCACTGTTGATGCTCAAAAAGATATTGAGGCTCGTTTTAAAAATGGGGAATCAGTTTATGGGTTTATTAAAGAAGGATCAAACTTAATACCTATTATGGGATCAGAACCAGCCGAACCTGAGCCAGAATACCTAGCAGGTTCTGGTTCAGCAGAAGCAATGGATGGCCCAACGCTTATTACAAACAGTATTTCGAGTGAAGCAGGTGGTACTATAAAAGGAAAAGCAGAATTATCATACAACAGTGCTACACAAACATTCATTGCAAATGCAGCGGTAGCTGGAACCAGTCCTGTGTGTATTGAAGGAGCTATGGCTCTTAAAGTTACTCCTGATGAATTTTCTTTAAATATCGGTACAGAAGAAGAAAGAATTGAAATTTTTCCAACGTGTAGCGGTTTTGGAGGCGGTGGATGGCTTGGTTTAGTATCTAATTCAACTGCCACTACTGTTGATGTGGGAGTTTTTGCAGGATGGCGAGCTGGAGGGACAGTATCCATTGGTTCGGATGCTGTTGGAGCTTCACTAACTTGCACCGCCTCAGCTGAATTAGGTGTAGCTGCAAAAGCAGAAATTATACCTGACTTTAAACTTTTAGAAGCAAAAGTATGGATTGATCTTAGAGCTGAACTTAGAGTCGGTTACTGGTTTATTGGAAGTAGTGGAGATTTTACTATAGCTGCCTTAGGTTTGAGTGGTGAATTAGCGGTAAAATTTGAAGACAAAACTAATGTTTCAGGAAATCTAAGCGGATACATTAACATTCTGGAAGTTATTGAAGAGGATTTTAGTATGGGATTCAACACAAGTTTTTAAACAAAATGAAATTATTTAAATTTATATATTTACTTTTATTGTGTAGTGTTCAAAGTACTTTTGCTCAAAAACCTGCAGCAGCCGTATTTGTATCTAATCACCCAATGTTAGATGAAGGAATACAACTTAAATGGCTGTATAATACAGTTTATCACCCTGATGGATTTATAATTCATCGTAAAGAAGGTAATGGGAATTGGTCTCAATTAACACCAAATCCAATCAAAGTGGTAACGTCATTACCTTCTTCAAACAATTTGTCAAAAGATGAAAAAGATTTGCATAAAGCACTTGCAACAGTAAGTTATGAGGAGTTTAAAACAAGCATAGTTAGAGCATTTGTATTAATTAATTGCATTTCTAATAATGAATTGGCCAAATATGCAGGAATTTATTACATAGATAAAACAGCTGAAAAAGGGAAAACATACCAATATAAAGTTTCATTAGCTTCAGGAGAAGAGATTGCTATTTCGTCACTTATTACCCGTTCAGATTATACAAAAATTGAAGCTCCTCAAGAAGTTAACGTTTTTAGAACTCGAAAATCAATATCTGTTAATTGGAAACCCGAAATATATCGATACTACGGCATACATATCTACAAAAAAAAGAACAGTGGTGGTGATTTTGAAAAATTGACAAAATCCGGTCCAATTGCACTCAATGCTAAAGAAGCAAAAGTTGCCAATAGCAACTCGAAATTTTTTATAGATACCAATATTGTATATGAAGAAAGTTACACTTACAAGTTAGTAGCCGTTGATTATTTTGGATTAGAATCAGAATTTTCAAAAGAAATTTCAGCTCCAGCACAAGATTTTATTCCTCCTACTGCTCCTTACAACTTAAAATTATTTCCTAGCTCTTCAAAAGGTCAAGTTGTTTTGAATTGGAATTCAATTGACGAAGATGATTTGTCAGGATTTAAAATTTACTATTCAAAATCTCCTAATGATACTTTTCAAGTAATCAATTCCACTCCCTTAAGTAAATCAACTACTACTTTTATACATGAAAATTTGCTGCCTGGTCCTTATTTTTATGTAGTGAGCAGTGTAGATTTTGCTAATAACGAGTCATTTTCCAATCCATTTACAACCGAATTAAAGGATGTTACACCTCCCTCAGCTCCATCAAACTTTAAAACTGAATCAATTTCAGGTGAAATTAAATTAACGTGGTCGGCAAATACTGAAGGTGATTTAGCGGGTTATTATATAGAAAAAGCGCTCTATGACTCCACCTCTAGCCAGAATAAATTTGTCATAGTTAATGCACTCCCGATTAAAGAAACCAGTTTTTCAGAAAAACTTGCTATGAACATTAAAAATAAATTTGTTTATAGAGTTATTGCCGTAGATACTAATTATAACCGTTCTTCACCATCCATAAACTCATTGGCCCAAATGCCTGATGTAATAGCACCTTTAAAACCTGTTATAAAAAACATAAGCTTAGAAAATCAAATCGTTAAGATTAATTGGTTAGCAAATTCCGAATCAGATTTATTAGGTTATGAAATTTATAGAATGATGAACAAAGATACGAATACTCGAACAAAAATTAATTTTAGTATTATACCAATTACAGTAGATTCGTATTTGGATCGAACAGCTCAATTAGGTTTTGATTATTCTTACCAAATGATAGCCATGGATAATAATAAAAATAATTCAGAATTCTCCGAGCCTTTTATTTTTAAGACTAAAGCAACTACAAAAGAAACCAATATAGTTGTATCTAAAGTGATGTACAATTCGAAGAAAAAACAAGTGACTATTCAATGGGATATAAATGAAGAAGCAGAAATGAAAGGTTATGTTGTATACCAAAAAGATGAAAAAGGTGCACTAAAACCAGTATCTGGGCTTACAACTTTTAAAGAATTCATAGGTAAAATTGACCAAGAAATACTCCCAGAATACGAAATAAGGGGTTATACCATTGAGGGCAATATAATTAAATCAGAACCGATAAAAATTACAAAATAAAAATTAATCATGAGTAAAAAAATTATTCTTTTAGGGTTATTTGTTGGAATTGCTTTAGCTAGTATTAATGCACAAGTAGGAATTGGTGTAGCCAATCCGAATACCAATTCTATATTGGATTTAACCAATACAAACAATAAGGGTCTTTTATTGCCTTTTTCATCAACGCAACCTACCGCTGGTTCCTATCCCGAAGGAATGATTTTTTACTTTGATAGTATGGTTTATGTGCGCAATGCCAATGGGTTTAATGGAATATCGCCCTGGAAATATCGCTATAATGGCAGTACAAACGAAGCAGTTTATTTCAATCCTACCTCATACATGGGTGTTGGAATAGGTGTAAATGATACAGCCATATTAGGCAATTTACACATCAGTCTTAATAGTAAACAAGTTGCAGCTACTGGGACTTCAGCTGCTCTTTTCATTGGAAATTCAGACGCTGGTACTCATTTAATAATGGACAATGATGAAATTATGGTAAAATCTACTTCTACCACAGGCGGTATATTAAAATTGCAAGAAGGTGCTGGGTCGGTTCAAATCGGTCAAGATGTTAATAATCCCTCAAATTTAAACGTTTTTGGTAAGGTTAAAGAAAATGGAAACGATTTATTGCCACAAGGAACAGTTGTTATGTGGGCAGGTGCAATGAATGCCATACCTAATGGGTGGGCAAAATGTGATGGTGGAAGATATTTAATTAATACTACGACAGGAGTAACCGATTCAGTTGGAACGGGAGGATATTTAACCCCTGATTTAAGAGAGCGTTTTATTGTTGGAGCAGGAGTTGGTAACAACTCAACAGTGCCTAATGGTCCTTTTCCACAAGGAACAACAGGTGGGCAAATTACACATACATTAGCAGCTGCCAACCTTCCTAGTCATCAACACGAAGCAAATGGAAATGGTGCTACAATTAACATTACATCTTCAGGGGCTCATTCACATACAAGTCAAGAAAGTTGGCTGACAGATAATGATGACAATGATGATACAGCTCATTGTATTGGTAAATCAGGCGGTTCTGACCCTGCAGGAAATCAAGGAAACGTAGGTACAATTTCCAACACTGGTTCAAATCATACACATCCAAATGCAAATTTTGCAGGCAATACAGGAAATGGGGTAGGATTAAGTGCCACTCCCGTGACTCATGGAATTCCTCCATATTATGCCTTAATATTTATTGTTAAACTTTAAAATATTATCAAAATGAAACTTTTATTAAAATCCCCTGCAAATTTAATCCTTACAATTTTAGTATTTTTTGGAATAAAACTTAATAATTTTAATGCACAAGTAGGAATTGGTGTAGCCAATCCGAATACCAATTCTATATTGGATTTAACCAATACAAACAATAAGGGTCTTTTATTGCCTTTTTCATCAACGCAACCTACCGCTGGTTCCTATCCCGAAGGAATGATTTTTTACTTTGATAGTATGGTTTATGTGCGCAATGCCAATGGGTTTAATGGAATATCGCCCTGGAAATATCGCTATAATGGCAGTACAAACGAAGCAGTTTATTTCAATCCTACCTCATACATGGGTGTTGGAATAGGTGTAAATGATACAGCCATATTAGGCAATTTACACATCAGTCTTAATAGTAAACAAGTTGCAGCTACTGGGACTTCAGCTGCTCTTTTCATTGGAAATTCAGACGCTGGTACTCATTTAATAATGGACAATGATGAAATTATGGTAAAATCTACTTCTACCACAGGCGGTATATTAAAATTGCAAGAAGGTGCTGGGTCGGTTCAAATCGGTCAAGATATTAATAATCCCTCAAATTTAAACGTTTTTGGTAAGGTTAAAGAAAACGGGAAAGATTTAATGCCAAGAGGAATGATTATGATGTGGTCTGGGAACAGAAATGATATTCCAGGAGGATGGGCTTTATGCGATGGTAAATATTATGATCCGGCAGATACTTCAAACGGTCAAATTGGTAAGCCAACATCTGATGCTATACACACTGTATTTACCCCCAACTTAAGAGGCAGATTTATTGTAGGTTATGACTCAAATGCTGTTGCAACTCCTACAAATGCTACAGCAAAGGAAATAAATAATGGAGCTATTGGGAATACTGGTGGTGAAAATGTTCATTTATTAACTTCAGCTGAATCTGGTCTTCCTTCACATGATCATTCTATAAATCACGGACACAATATAAGTGATCCAGGGCATAATCATGGTATTCGATCACCTGATGCGGGTAGCGGGTGTTATAGATTGGCCGGTGATGATGACGATTGTGCTTCTGGTCCAAATAATAGTTTAGTAGAGCAAGCATTCACAGGAATTACAGTAGATGGTCACACAGGAAATTCGGGATCGAATACAGCTGCAAATGCTAGCCAATCGCACGAAAACCGACCACCTTATTTTGTTCTAGCCTTTATAATGAAATTATAAAAAGTAACCTATGAAATCAAAGTTAAAGATAAAAATTATTGCTATTTTATGGATAGTTGGCTTGATGCGGTTGTCAACATATGCGCAAATACATAATACTATTCATACTGGTGAACGTTTTGTTATTCGTCAAGGGACACAATTATATATAATTGGAAACTTTACGGATACTGCACATTCAATTCCGGCTTTAAATCAACCTGTTACAAATCTGGGTGAAGTTTATATTGGAGGAAATTTAATTAATAATGGAACGAAAAACGTTTTTGGTAACATCAATCAATCTCAAGGTAGCGTATATTTCAATGGTACTTCTGATAGGGTTATCCAAGGGAATGATTCAATCCATTTTCATAACTTAATAGTAAATGTAGGGGCATCAAATGGACTTTCTACTGAAGCTTATTTAATTATTAATGATAGTTTACATTTATTTAATGGTCGTTTGGTACTATTAGATTCAATTTCGCTTTATCACTCTTCCGCGGGTTCAGACATTAATTCAGGTATAATTGATGAGAATAACACCAATCGAATACATGGAACTCACACTATTCGGTTGGATAATTTTAACTGGAACAATAATGGTATTTACTCTGCTCAAGACCTAAAAAACATAGGGATTAACTTTGAAGTACTCGATTATTTAGGTGCTTCAGCTCCCATCATAAGACGAGATAACATTGACCAAGAATGCGGGCCAAGCCAAAATTCTGTAGAAAGAACGTATTCTTTCTTAGAAATAACAAATACTGGAGAAATTAGAAATGTTTCAGCCAGGTTTCACGATAACAATGAATTGGGGGCAAATGGTAATGGATCTTTAATGCATATTTATAGAAGTAATAACGATGGTGATTCATGGGAAGATATAGGAGGGACAAGTGGTACCGGCATTGTTTCTAACTCAAGTTTTGTTCACAATATTTCAAACTTCTCCATGTACACCGTTGCCAAAGATTCTTGTGATGTTTTACCAACTGTCCATATAAACCAAATCATAACGAATACCATCCCTAATGATACCTTATTCAATCAACCCACTGCGATGGCATGTGATCCTGTAAATCCTGATGCTATATTACTTCCAACAGGTGATCCAGGTATTTACACTTGGACCTTTCCAGATTTAACACAGCAGCCAGGGCTTCAAAACTTATCTATTTCGCCCGGTATTTTGGGTCAATTCATCTTGACTGTACAAGATATTAGAGGTTGTGTAAATCACGATACTATAAACGTGATTCAAGCACCAGCAGCCGATGCTGACTTTAATGTTAATGCAGCTGGATATTGCGCTAACTCTGCCGTTTCATTAACTCCCATAGCTCCAAATATGGCCGGATATACATATTCCTGGGATTTTGGAGATGGTTCTACAGGAACCGGATACAATGTAATTCATAATTATACAACCGATGCAACCTATCAAGTTAATTTAACCATTACTACTGATTTGGGTTGTATAGATGGTCATGTAGAAAACATTATTATTCATCCTATTCCAACAGCAGCTTTTACCTACACTCCGGCTTGTCCGAATTTCCCTATGTCACTAGAGAACAATTCCTTAGCAAACCCAACACAACCAGTGAATTTATCTTGGGATGTTTTCAGTAACTCAATTATTGATATGACATCAAATGGCGTTGGTGATGGTAGTGGAGGAAATACTACATTTACTTTTACTAACTCAGGTACCTTTTCAATTACACTAACTGCAACTTCAAATGGATGTACCTCATTACCGGTTACTCAAAACGTAGTGGTACATCCCGTTCCTGTGGCCAATTTCAACTACACAAATGCTTGTGAAGGACAAAATGTAGCCTTTACAAACACATCATCGATTAGTGATTTAACGGCCCTCACTTACTCTTGGAATTTTAATGGTTCAATTGGCCCCACCTCAACACTTACCAATCCTTCATATCCTTATACAAATGATGGAACGTATTTAGTTACTCTAACTACCACAAGCATTAACGGATGTGTAGCAACCTTTGCCACGAATGTTACTGTTGATGAAAATCCAGTTGTAAGTTATAATGCTACCAGTGCCTATGCTTGTGAAAATACCCTTTCTTCATTTGGTGGCAATTCAAGCGTGGCTGGAGCCACCTGGAATTGGAATTTTGGCGATGGCAATTCTGATTCTGGTCAGAATGTCACCCATATCTTCACGAATGACGGGTCTTATAATACCGTTTTGACCGTGACTACTGCCCAGGGATGCGTAGGTACTGCCTCGAATACGGTAATTATTTATCCTGGTCCTACGGTTGGTTTTGCTGCACTTGACGGATGCCAAAATACCGCTATCGTTTTTAACAATACTACAACTAATGCAGTGAGCTACACCTGGAATTTCCCCTCACTTTCACAAACTTCTACCTCAACCCATGAAAATAGAACTTTTACTTCTCCTGGGTATCATGTTGCTGAGTTAACTGCAACATCAAGTAATGGATGTACCTTTACTTATGTAGATAGTGTGCTAATTTTCCAACTTCCAGCCATAAATTTAGGAGGTCCAACCATCGCAACTTGCGGTACTTCATACCTACTAGACGGGACGGTGACCAATACCATCGGTAATAGTTACTTTTGGAATACCGGTGCAACTACACCTACATTGAACGCTACATATAATGGAACATTTGGTGTAACTGTGACTTCAGGAAATGGTTGTCAATCAAATGCTTCTGCAGTGTTAACTTTAAATACAAATGTTACACCCAACCTTGGTCTTGACAGAACAGTTTGTGATTCGGAAACGTTAAATTCGGGATATTCTAATGCTACCTATTCTTGGAATACCGGAGCTACCACCCAATCAATAGTAGTAACTGCAAGTGGGAATTATTCGGTAAGTGTAACCGACCAAAATGGATGTAATGGCATAGGGAGTGTAAACATAACGGTTACTACAAGTAACCCATTAAATTTAGGAGCTAATCTTCAATCGGCTTGTCAAGGTGAAACAATAGTTTTAGATGCCAATAACACTGGCAACACCTTTCTATGGTCAACCGGTGCTACTTCACAATCAATCAATGTTACATCTCCAGGCTACTACTACGTATCGGTAACTAATGGTGCAGGATGTATCTCTTATGATACTGTACAAACTCAATTTTTTAACGCACCTACAGTTAACTTAGGCCCGGACGGAGCCTATTGTGTGTCAAATAATTATAATGCGTTTACATCAAATGCTACATTTATATGGAGTACGGGCAATACCACACCAAATATTACAGTAACCTCTTCTGGTGTTTATTGGGTTGATGTTACTGATTTAACTACAACCTGTACTACACGTGACACTGTGAATGTAACCATAAATTCCTTACCAATTGTGAATCTTGGTAATGATACGATTTTATGCAGCGGTCAAACACTTTTGTTGGATGCAGGAAATGCAGGCGCATCATTTTTATGGAATAATGGAGCACTTTCACAAACAACAATGGCTTTTGCTACTGGGCTCTATTCTGTTGATGTAACTGATGCAAATGGATGTGAAAATGACGATCAAATCAACATTACAGTAAATGATCCGTTTACGTTTGATTTAGGTCCAGATAGACCTTTTTGTAATGGTTCCTTTATTTTGTTAGATCCCCAAGCAGGATTATCAGCTTCAACTTTCAATTGGTATTCTAATGGTGGAAATCTTTCAACTCAACCCACTTTTAATGTTCCGGATACGGGGACCTATTTTGTAGATATTATGGATATTTACGGATGTCAAGCCACAGATTCAATAGTTATTATTCCTTCAAACCTTTCTTTAACAGCACTTTATTTGGCTGATAGTAAAGTTTTAATTGGTGATACCATTTTGTTTGTAAACTTAAGCTTTCCAAAACCATACACTTCACTTTGGAACTTTGGAAACGGTGTAACTTCAACAGATAGTATACCTACTTATACCTATTTCATTCCCGGAGATTACAATGTAAAATTAACAGTCGATAATGGAAATTGTGTTTCCGAATTGACAAAAATCATTACAGTTGACCCTGTCAAAACTGTTGAACCCGACCCAACTCAACCAATTGGAATTCTCAGTTCTATTTTAGAGATGATTGTTTATCCTAACCCAAATAATGGACAGTTTACCTTAAAATTAGGTCTAGAAAATGAGGCAGTAGTTGAATTGCATATTTTCAACATATTAGGTCAACAAATCTTCACCGATAAATTTATTACCGAAAAAACAGAAAGAAATTATCAACTTGATGGCATTCGACCCGGTATGTATCTAATAAGAGTTCAAGTTGGAAAAGAATTTAAAACCGTGAAATTTATTAAAATATAATTGTAAACTCCTATGCTTAAAAAACACCTACTTATCCTATCTTTAATTGTTATTAATTCCTTTGTTTTAGCCCAACCATGCCTCACTGGCTGGTTATACCGAACAGATTTAACAGTTAATTCCACTAATGTAGCTACACTTTTTAATCATCAAATTAAAATTACTGTAAATACAGCTGCACTTGTTGGTGCTGGTAAAGCTAGAATTGATGGTGGTGATATTCGTTTCACCAACAGCGCGGGTTCAATTTTAGCATTTTGGTATGATCCATTGACATATAATACCATTTCAACAGATTTCTGGATAAAAGCTGATCAAGTAAATTTTGGGAATAACGCTTTTTATCTTTTTTATGGTAACAGTACCTCTCCAAATATATCAAGTGGAGATGCTACTTTCGAATTTTTCGACAATTTTGAAACAGGTGATTTTTCACCTCTCAAATGGCAAAAGTGCGGTGACAACTCGAACTTTTCTGTTGTAGGGGCATTGGCAACTTTGCAATCTACCAATACCAATCAAAGCGGTGTAGCAAAAACTATAAACACCTATTCAAATGTAATTGCCGAATCTAAAGTGACTAATGTTTCGAACGGACGAGGTATGGTTGGCTTAATTGATGCCAACAATAATGGTTACGCAACTGTATTTGAATCTAACCCATCAGGAATAATGAAAATGATGGCCATTAATAATGGTGGACCTTGTCAAAATGTTACACAATTAGCTGCACCAAACACAACTGCTGCTGGAACAACCTCAGGAATTTGGGGATTTAGCTGGCCTACTTCTACCAACCAAACCATTACTTGGCCTAGCGGCACTACTAATTATACAGAAATAGGAAATGCAGTATTTCATGCTAACCCAAAACGTATGATTATAGGCTCGGTATTGAATCAAGCTACTTCAACTGGTACTTTTACCACAGATTGGGTTAGATTAAGAAAATTTGCAGCCTCCGAACCTACATTTACTATTGGAGCAGAATTTGAATCACCCGTAAATCCAAATCCTACCAATACTGGACCCTACTGTGGTGGTGAAACCGTTCAGCTTTTTTCAAACGCATATGCAGGCGCTGTGTACTCATGGACTGGACCAAGTGGTTTTAATAGCAGTTTACAAAATCCAACAATTCCGCTTTCTGTGGCTGGTGCAAATGATGGTGTATATAACCTTACTGTAAGTATGCCTAATGGTTGTAACTCAGTAAGCTTAAATACAATTGTAACTATAACATCAGCTTCTAATGGAGGTAATCTTTCAGGAAATACCACTGTTTGCCAGGGAGCTAATGCTGGTGTAGTTAATTTAACTGGACAAAATGGGAGTATTTTGAGATGGGAAATGTCCTCCAGTCTAGGTGGACCGTGGATTAATTTGGCAAACACCACAACCACAACTAGTTATGAAAACATAATGGACACAACCTATTATAGAGCCATAATAAAAAACGGTGGCTGTCCTGAGGCCATTAGTACAGTTGCACAAATTAACGCGACTGAAGCGACTGAAGGTGGATTTGTGTTGGGAGCCGCTTCTGGCTGTGATGGCAATAATGCAGGCAATTTAACACTAGCCTATCAAAATGGTACCATATTAAAGTGGGAATACTCTGAAGATAACGGTTCAAACTGGTTCGATATTACTAATGGAACAAATATGCAAAGCTATTTAAATTTAGATACTACCACTCTTTATAGAGCTCAAGTTCAAAGTGGTGTTTGTCCGGCTCAATATTCTGATGTAGCACAAATTACCATATTTCCTAATCCTGTAGCTTCTTTTACGGCTACAAATGTTTGTAAAGGATTAAACACATCATTTACGAATACGTCATCAGGTTCAATTAGTACATACAGTTGGAATTTTGGAAATGGAAGTGGAAGTATATCTCAAAATCCAATTTATCAATATCCTACAGATGGAAACTATTCCGTTCAACTTTCGGTGACCTCACCAAATGGGTGTTCTTCTTCAATAAACAACTTAGTTCAAGTACATCCTTTACCTATAGTAAACATCAATCATGTAAACGTATGTCAAGGGTCACCTATGAATTTACAAGCATTAGCAAGCGTACCTGGAGGATCAATAAGTGCATATAATTGGACCTTAGGTGATGGGAACGTTGGAACTACTCCTACACTTTCACATACCTACGCAGCTGCCGGAACATATGATGTAAATTTATCTATTACAAGTAACAATAATTGTATTGATTCAGCTCAAGTAGAAGTTGAAGTAGGGGCTCCTGCCAATGTTAGTTTTATTGCAGATAGCGTATGTTTGGGACAAGCGATAAGTTTTATTAACACTACCAGCTCAGGGTCACCAACTGTAAATTACACTTGGAATTTTGGAAATGGTGCAACATCGGTATTATTTTCTCCTTCATACACTTACCCTGCCGTTGGTACATATATTGTGACGCTATCGGCCTCCGTGTCTGGGGGAACCTCTAGTTGTGTTGCCTCAACACAAAGAACCGTTGTAATTTATGAAAATCCTGTTGCTAATTTTACCTTTACAAATGTATGTCAGGCAGACTCTATGTTATTTAGTAATTTAACCAATTACAGTGGAGGTACATCCGCATTAAACTACGTTTGGAATTTTGGTGATGCCACAACAAGCGCGTTAATTAATCCAAAACATAAATACGGTACAGCATCTAATTTCAACGTTACATTAATGGCCACAACAACTGAAGGTTGTACACACTCTACAAATCAAGTGGTAAGTACTTACAATATGCCAACCGCAAATTTTACGCAATCTGATGTGTGTTTAAATAACCTCATGAATTTTACCTCTACCTCAACAATAGCAGCGGGCACGTTGACTTATAATTGGGCATTTGGTGATGGTAATGTGAGCTCAGTTCAAAATCCTATACATTTATACGCTGCAGATCAAACCTATCCTACAACCTTGATTGTAACTTCCAATTTCAACTGTAGAGATACCGTTACAAATAATGTGACAGTGCATCCAAGACCCCAAGTTCTATTTGGAGTTGATCCAGTATGTGATGGGATTACCTCTCAGTTTCACGATAGCACAACAATCAATTCAGGAAATATAGTAAGCTATAATTGGGATTTTAGCGATGGTTCAAGCTCCTCATCCCAAAATCCAACACATTTATTTTTGAACGTTGGAAACTATAATGTTACCTTAATGACTACCTCAAACTTCGGATGCACAAGTAGTGCCACTCAATTGGTGATTGTAAATCCTTTGCCAGTTGCCAACTTTACTATTACAGATGCATGTTTGGGGGTAAATGTTAATTTCACTAATACCTCGTCCATTTCATTCGGAACGTTGACTTACAATTGGGATTTTGGTGATGGGGGTATATCTGCGTTAACCAGCCCAACCAACAATTATAGTTTAGCTGGACTTTATCCAGTTAAATTGGTTGCTACTTCTAATGCGGGATGTATGGACTCTATAATTAAATACGCTGAAGTATTTGCGCTACCTATAGTAAATGCCGGTATTGATACAAATGTTAGTCAAGGCTATACCATTCAACTAAACGGTTATGACCCTAATGCAAGTAGCTACACCTGGACTCCTGACAATACGCTTGATAATGGTTTCTTATTTAATCCTACTGCTAAACCACTCGAAACAACTGAATATACTTTATCAATTACGGATCAAAATGGATGTACCGGTAATGATAATGTTGTAGTTGAAGTAATTAAAGATTACCGTTTGTTCATTCACAATATCATTACACCTGATGGTAATGGACAAAATGATACTTGGAAAATTACTAATATAGAAACGTTTGAATCTGCTGATGTAATCGTTTATGATAGATGGGGAAAAGAAGTATTAAATGTAAAAGGTTATAATAATGACTGGGAAGGGGTATCTGGCGTTGACCAACTGCCTGATGGCACTTATTATTATTTAATAGAGTTCAGTGATTCAGATAAAGTTTATAAAGGAGCAATAACGATTTTAAGAAACAAATAAAATGAAAAAAATTACCTTACTTTCACTGCTTATATATATTGTAAGCTCAAATTTTGCTCAGCAAACAACTGTGCTTGAACATTATCTTGTAAATCCTTATTTGATAAATCCTGCTACTTCAGGTTTAAATGGCAATAATGGTTTTATTAATATCAGAAATCAATGGCAAGGTTTTGTGGGTGCTCCTCAAACTCAAATTCTCACTTTAGACGGAAATTTAAAAGGAGATAAAATGGGATTGGGGCTAACTTTAAGAAATGATAAAGTTAACGTTTTAGCTTCAACCAACTTATATTTAACCTATGCCTATAATATTAAATTATCAGCTGCTCAACGTTTACGTTTTGGTGTTTCAGCAGGGCTTAATCAAAACAGAATACTTTTTGAAAACATTATTGCCGAAGACGCTAATGAAGCGCAATTATTCTCTCAAAACCAAAGCGCTACCAATTTTGATTTTAATGCAGGTGTACATTACACTTTTCATGGCCTAACATTTGGAGTATCTGTTAATCATATTATGCCGTCAAGCTATTACTATGAAAATAATTTTACTCAAAATCAACTAACTTATACGGACATAAGACATTTCATAATTAATGGTCAATACACTTTCAAATTCAAGGGCGATAAATGGGAGTTACAACCTAGTGTACTTGCAAAAGGGGTTCAAGGTTTACCTTTTTTAATTGAGGGAGGATTAACTACCACTTTTAAGAAAATTGTTTGGTTAACAGCTCGCTACACACACGAAGTTGGATATACAGCCGCATTGGGAGGTAAAATATCTGATAATTTGACATTGGCATACGCCTATGGATTATCTTCTAAAAGAATAATGACACAAAATAACGGTTCGCATGAAATTTTAGTTGGTTATAAATTCGGTAAAACGAATGGAGCAGGATCAAAATTAAGTGAGAAAGATCTCAAACGAATCGAAGAAGAAAATGCCAAATTGAACGAGCGAATCGATTTTCTTAGTACTGAAAATCAAAAAATTAAAGAAGATCTTCAAAAACAAAAAGAAGATTTAAAAAACGGTGTTTATGGTATTGAGCAATTAAAAAAGGAATGGGAAAAGGAACGTGAAGCCATGGAAGAAATGATTAAAAACACTCGATATAACGAAAATTCGTCAAAAGGTACCGATTCTAACAACACCAAAGAAACCAAAAACGAGGACGGTACTAACAAACCAACTGAAGGAAACTATTATGTAATTATAGGAGCAACGCGAAGTATTGAAAATGCAAAAAAATATCAAGGGGTTGTAAGCCGAGAATATAATCAACCCACTCAGGTGGTTAGAAATTCAAAAGATTCTTGGTTTTTGATATATACGCTTGCCACTGATGATTATAAGGAATCACTTAAGGAATTATCGAGAGTAAAAAAATTGAACACAAAAGATATTTATGTTGGGAAACCTTGGATTTATAAACTTTAATTTCTTTTTGAAAATTATTTGAATAGAAATTTAATTGATTGAAAAATCCGAAACATTCCAAAAGTTATATACTGTTGATTTTTTTTGGCGCATTACTTTTTGGAATTGTACCAAGTTTAAATGATAATTGGGTTACAATACATTTTTTCTGTATTTCCTCGACAAAGGAAGTTCACTACCGTTAATAAATATTGAGTTGTTTTGAATTTTTGAAATCTTTTCAAGATTTACAATATAGGATTGATTTATTCTAACAAAATGTTGCTGGGGTAATTTTTCATTTAAGTTGCTTAGCTTGTCTCTTGTTACATATTTCTTATCAGCGGTTATAATTTCGACATAAACATTTTCCGAGCGCAACCAATTTATATTTTTAATTTTAATTCGTTCAATTTTCTGAGAATTACCTATTAATAAATACTCTGATTTTATTATTTCTTCTGCTTTTTTTATAATAAGATTAATTTCATCGGCAGTAAATGGTTTTACTAAATAGGCTATTGGTTTTTGTAAAGTAGCTTCCAATATCATGTTTTTGTCTGAAAATGAACTAACAAATGAAAAAGGTATTTCAAGTTTATTAAATATTTTACCCACTTCAATTCCTTCATCCTTTCCATTTAATCGTATATCCACAAATGCAAAATCCGGTTTATTTCTTTGAATAAAATTCTCCGCACTTTTCAAACTGGGACATACCGAAGAAATTCGATACCCAAAATTTTCAATTATCATTTTTAAGTGTTCAGAAATTAGAACATCATCTTCTACAATTAGTATATTCTGGATCATAAATTGTAATTAATAAATATTGTTAATCCTTCATCTGAGCCGAATGAAATATCACCTTTAAGTTGCCGAACAACGAAGGATTTAATCAAATTAAAGCCAAGTGTATTTGTTTCTTGAACGTCTTGATTTACATCAAATCCTTTTCCATTATCTTTATAGATAATTTGCCCCTTAAGAGCATTTCCATTAAATTCAATTATAATTTGTTTATCTTTATTCAAATTAATCCAAGCATATTTTATCGAATTTGTAATTAATTCATTAATAATAAAGCCTATTGCTTGCGCTTTTTCAATGTCCAATTCTAATTCAGATGAAATGTTTAGCGAATAGTTAATGTTTAAATTTTTCAATAAGTTTTCACAAATTTGGTTTATATAATCCAACATAAAAATATTCGAATAATTTCCGTTGATGTATATTTTTTGATGAGCTAGAGTTAGCGCGTTTATCCTTTCAATTGCCTTCTTTAAGGTTTCTTTGGATATTTCATCCTCAGATTTACCAGATTGAAGAGCAAGTATGCTCGAAACCATTTGCATGTTATTTTTAACTCGGTGTTGAATTTCTTTTAAAAGGACATCTTTTTCATCATTTTTTATTTTCAAAATAGTTTGATTTTTTTTCAATTTAATAAACAAAAATGATATAATTACAATAGAAATAATCGCAAATATTGAAAAAATTAAAATACTTCTTAATTGAAAATCTTTCTTTTTATTTTCAAACTTAGTTTGATCCAATTCATTGGCTATTTTTAATTTTTCAGAATTTAGTTTATTATTTTCATATAATACTTGCACTTGAAACACTTTTTCATTTGAAATACGTGCGTCATTTAATCTCAACTGCCCATAAAATAAATCTGTGTATTTTAAAGCACTGTCGTAGTTTTGAATTCTTTTGTATTCAGTTGATAAATACAAATAAACTTCATGGAGTGAGTAATCTAATGCGTTATCATTTACAAACTTTTTTACCTCGTTTAAGAGATTAATTGCGGTGGTATCATCTTTAAAATTTCTCGCAACACATGAAGCAATATTATATTTTGTATGGGCCACATTTTCCAGGTCGTTTATAGAAAGCCATTGGTTTTCAGAAATCTTATAGTAATATAAGGATGAATCGGGCATATTCTTGTTTAAATAACTATATCCTATTTCATTGTGAGCAATTGCCAATAAATCTGTGACCTTATGTTTTTTACTATATTCAATCACTTTCCTAGAAGTAAGTATGGAAGAGTCTAATTTGTTTGTTTCATTATATACTGCCGCCTTTCTTGTTAGTGCTTTGTAAAGTGTATATTCGTTCGTAAATTTATTCAATTCGTAAAGTTTAATAACTTTGTTTAGATAAATTTGTGCTTGTGTATAATCTCCAATTTTTCTATAAAATTCTGCTAAAATTGTTTGAGTTACACAAAACAATTCTAAAGCACCATTTTTCTGTAAAATTTCATTCGCTTTTAAATAGTTTTCAAGAGCATAATCGTATTGATTATTTAGTTTATAATAATTACCAAGTTCCACTAAACTCAAAGCATAACTTGTACTTAACTTGTTTGTTTGACCATTTGAAATAAATTCTGATAAAATGTCAATAGACAAATCATAATAATTGAGTAGAGAATAATGAAAGGCAAGTTGTCGATATAAGCAATTCTTTTCTTCCCAGTCAAATTTTGAATTAGATGAGGAAATTGTTTTTTTTAGTGAATCAATTGTCGATTGGATTTTTTCATTATTATTTTTGCTACTATTCAATAAATTATTGCAATCAATGGCAAAAATTGTTTGAAGAATGAACAACGGAATTAGACTTAAGATGATTTTTTTCATCAGATTTAGTAAAAAAATAAAAAGTAATCAAAATTAGTGTTTTAAGGTTAATAGTTTTCAAGTAAAACAACAAATGTTGCTGAATGTACAATTTAAGTTGAAAACAAACATTTTAACAAAAAAATGTCCATCACTACCGTAGATTTTATCCTAAAAGATTTTTACAACAATGTATTCACTTATGTTTCGATCTTCTAATAAACCGGAATTGTGCACGGAGTGATCTTCTGTAGTTTCTTATAGGTCAAAGGATACTTGTCTTGAGTCTATTGTGACGAAGCTCTCTTTAGCAGGTTGGTATAAAGGTTTTGTTTATTACTTAGGCTCTTGCTGTATTGAATATTAATTTTCTTCCTTTTTGTCTTTTATGTTAATCTTGGAATACTCAAAGCATCATTCAATGGTTTATTATTTCCCCCAATTCACATCATACACCAATTCTTTAGTGGGGTCGTTTTTATAGGAGTTCGAAGTAGGAAATGGTTTTTTGTCTTCCAACGGCAAAGCGTATTGACTACCAGGATTAAGCATACGTGGTTCTTCAGAAACCGTTGTGTTGGTAGTTTGATTATCTGAATGAAGGTTTATATACGTTATTTTTTCAACTACTACGGGTTTGTTAATGTATTTGTATTGAACAATGGTATCTGTAATGAGCTGCGTTTCCACAACCGTATCTGTGTGAGTAATGTATTCAATAGTATTTTCATTTTCAATAGGCAAAAACATCCATGATGGTTTGTTGATGAACCACATAAGTAAAATACTGGCTGCCACTGCCAACAACGTTTGATACATCGGAATACCTCGTTTCCAAATGGGAAGTACTGCAGGAGCACCCTTTATATTTGGCAACATCAATGGTGGAGCTTTTAAAGTTGATGTTTCTTCTGCATACATAACCGTTGCTTCCACCTCAATGGCTCGCATCATTCGGTAATCTTCCTCATCGCTATAGGATAATACAAAATGCAACTCTCGTTCATCCAAGTCTTCAAAATCTTTTCGCTGCACCAAATCGTGCCATTTAATATCATTTTCGTTGAGTGAGTGTTCCATAATTAACTTATTTTAAAGGAGTTTTCAGTAGTGTTAGGCTCGTAACTTTTGAGTTTTTCGCTCATTATTTTGGTAGCATAAAACAGGCGTGATTTTACGGTTCCTAAAGAGGTTTCTGTAATGTCGGCTATTTCTTGCAATGTGCATCCTTGTTGATGTTTGAGAATAAACGTAACTTTATGATGGTGATCCAATTGATGCACAGCCGAATGCAATGATTTTCTAAATTGTTGTTGATCCCATTCTTTTTCAGAAGAAAATCCAATTTTCAACAAGGCACTTTCTGAATCCGAAACTTTGGTGAGTAAGGGTTTTCTAAAATCTGTTTTGCACATATTGCTGGCAATGGTGAAAACCCAAGTATAAAACCTTCTACTAGGGTCATACTGGGATTTTCGTTCCATCACTTTCACAAATAAATCGTGTAAAAAATCTTTGGCTTTAGCTTCATCTCCATCAAACATTTTGAAGAAATAACCGATCAGCTTGTCTGCATATCTATGATATATTTCTTCGATAGCTTCGTTGCGATGTTCCTCAATGAAACTGCGCATCAACTCTTCGTCAGAATACGATTTTATGCTTTTTTTAAACAAACTCACTGCAGATAAGTTATTCTTGAATGATTTCCATTATAATTCTAAATCCAATTCCAGGGTCGGCACCTGAATAGCTTTGTGTTTTATTAAAAGTGCTTTCTTCGAAGGTGTGATACCAACTTCCGCCCAATGCAACGCCTTTTTTTGAGGTCATTTCTGCTGCGTTACCAATTGTGTTGAAAAGGCCAAATTTATTGGGTAAATAACTGCTAACGGAAGCTGTATGGAAAGCACCATCACTTTTATAATCTCCTTCACTAACTTTCAAGTTAGCCAAATAACATTTTTTTTCATTGGTTACTGAACCGTTTTCAAAGCAACTGTTATTTTTATTGTTACCCGAAGTAGCAGCAGATTTCCATTCTTCTTCTGTGGGTAATCTAAAAACAACTTGCGTATAGGTTCTTTTACGTTGGGAATTGTATTGAGTGGTAAGCCAAGCACAGTAATTAACTGCTGCTTCATAACTTATATTTACAATGGGATAGTTATTATAGGCGGGATGCCAATGGTAATTGGATACCATAGGCTCATTGCTCGAATTCGGAAATCTTTTTTGCCATTGTGTACTATCGTATAAATTCATTTTATAAAAATCATTTTGTCTACTTCTCAGCAAATTAGATAAAAAAAGTGCGTAGTCAGCATTACTAACCTCATACTTCCCTATGAAAGTTTTACTATCCAACTTTGCCAAGTTTTTTTCAATTTCTTTAGTGTTGAGCAACGTTGTTTGGAACATTCTACTTACTTTGTTATTAGATTCTAATAATTCAGCTACTTCAGTTTGTTGGCCTGTGCGCTCACTTATCGATACAATTAATTGCAACAATGCTACTTGTTTTTCTGTGCTTTCACTTTCAACGTAATGGTTGTATAATTTAATCATAGATGCTAAATAAACGGCATCCAAACGGTTAGCTACATCATTGGCAATGTTGAATGAAAAAACCTCTTTAAGATGATCCAATAAATAGCGTTTTTCATAATTGCGTTTAATGATGGAAACGTTATCAAAACTTTCAGCAGCATATTTGTAGGCCAACCCTGTTAAATACAAACTATCCGACCAGTTGTCAAATTGCTGAATAGCCGTTGCCGAAATGTAAACTGATCCCTTTTTGTAGTTTTTAAAGATGTGGTCAAAAAGAGATTTATAGGCTTTAGTATAATTTTCTTCAGAGGTTTGGTCCAGCATTTTAAGCGGCAATGCAGGGATACCCAATTTTTCAAATAACTTGTTTCTGTAGTCATCTAATAGAATTAAACTGGTGTTGATGATTTGTACATCTTTTCTAAAATTTTTAGCTCCCTGAACGGTCCAAGCCGAGAAGGTGTCATTATCACCTGCTGTAAAAACTATAGAATGATCATCCACTTCAGCTAAAATATTATAGGCCCAGTTTAATACAGCCGAAGCCATTTCGTTAGCCGTAAATGTTTTACGTGCAAATTGTGCGAACTGCTCTTGATCTTGAATAATTTCATAATGAACCATTAAATCCGTGTACGTTCTGGAATCATTAGGATTAATTTCATAAGCCTTTTTTAAATAAGCAATATCAGCTTCTGTTCGTTGCCCATTCCACCATTGAATGTGATTGGCTTCAAATGTGTTGGGAACCACTTCTAACATTTTTTTGGCTATTTCATCACATAAAGCTTGATGTTTTTGAACGGCATCATTGTCTCCATAAGCCAAATTTCTTAAGGCTCTTGATGCACTAAAATAATAATACCAAGCTTCTGCGTTTTTCGGATTTTTTTCGGTTTCTATTTTCCATAGACGTAACTGCTCCTCATACCAACTTTTTTCATGGAGGTCTTTGATAATACTGTATACTTTTTCAGGTTTTTGCGCATGTGCTATGGTAGTAAATAAGCACATAATAAAAAGAATTTTAATGATTTTCATGTTTTTATAATTTTTGGTCTAAATGCAGCGCTTCATTTAGAAAGTTGGCAGTAGTACTCAAAGTTATAATGAAAGTTCATTACGATGTAAAGTTTTTTTTTTGAGTTCCATTACATCCAACTGATTTTAGAAACCTGTTTGTGTTTACAAATGAGCTAAAATGTCAATTTCCTTATCGCTTGGATATAAGCCTGGAAATAAAATGGGTGAGAATGCAAGGGGGTAATTGACATAGTACATCATTAATATGCCCTCTTTTTTAGAAGTTAATAATCCCATTTTAATCAATGCGTCTGTTATGTTTTTAAGTGTTTTGTCGGATAAATTGGTAATCCGCATCGCATCCACTTTTGATATTTTACCTTTTAAAAAAACATCAACTAGTAGGTATTTCGCTTCTTTTGACATTTTTCCTCTGGCAACCATTAAATCTGTGAATGAATGAAGTCTATTTATCATGGTATCAATATCCATAATGGAGAGCATAAAGTCTAGTTGATCGATAGCTGTTTTCAAAAAATAAGCACAAAACTCAATAAGCATTTTATTAGAAAGATTACCTCTTCCATCATAATCATTTAATCGTTGAATATCAGCATTTGCTAAATGTGTTTTATATTCATTATTTGAGCGTGCTAGACCTCTTGAGATGGACCATAAACCGTTTGCATCTAATTTTTCATACATAAAACAAGCGTCAGAATACAATCTAACTACTCTACCATTACCGTCTAAGAAAGGGTGAATCCAAACCAATCTATGGTGTGATGCTGCAATCGAAATGATTCTTTTAATGGTAGATGAATTGTGTTTTTCAAAGGGGTCATAGACCTTTTCAAATCGAGTCATAAAGCTATCTATACAAGATGAATGAGGCGCAATATGCCTACCAACTTCTACTTCATCTATTCGAAATTCACCTGGGATTACTTTTTTCACCTTACCTTCTTTAGATACCGAAATTTTAAATTCTTCTGGTAGAAAAGTATAAAATTCGCTGTGCAAAGATTTCAAAAATACTTTTGATGAGGGAGTTGATTTTTCTCCGTTTTTTTCTAGTAATTTAGATAAAGATTCATTGACTTTAATGTGTGCTTGTGCTTCTAATTGCAGATTTCGTTTATTTTTATCTAAAGAATAATCACTGTTGAGTGCTTTATTTATATCTATTGGGTGCGTATCGTGACCTTCAATCAAATTAGAGTAATAACTATTCATTGGGCGAAGAAAGTCACCAATAACTTTTCGTGTTATAGGGTGAATAGATGCCGATAATCGTGAAGACTTATTGATTAGTTCAATAGCTAATTTTTCTAATGCTCCATTACTGTCGTCAGGGAACATGGGTTCCATCGAATCAATGGTTGTATAAAAAGCAAAATGGTCGTTCATACAACAAAGATACATGATTTTATATTCCGATGGTTATTCCGATGGTTATTATTTTATATTACAGAAGTTTATGATGATAAATAGAGTTTTCATTCCGATGGTTGTTCCGGTGGTATTTTGAAGCAGATTCAAGATGGAATTCGGCTTCTAAAGAAGAAGAGGGGCTCAATAATGCTCTGCAACACAACTTGACCGAAATTCTTCACTCTTACGCTTTTATCATTCGAAGCTTTAGCGAAGAATGATGAAAGTGTTGGTGCAGGGTGCTACCAACTTATGTTATCTACTACATTAGATCTAAATGCTTCGTGGTTATTACCCTCAAAATATGTTACAGCTTCTTCATCAAAGTCTTTTGAGTGCATTAATATTGTTGAACCTTCAACCATTGGTATTTTTGTAATCACGTTTTTTTCATAAATAACCGAACGAATACTTTCATTCAAAATATAAAGATTGTTATTTACAGAATCAATAATGGGTAGTTCGAAGAAACTTAACATATTTAGATGCTTTGAGTCCTTACCATCAAAATCATATATTGAAAGTAATCCATTTGACTCCATATATAATGAAACAACCAACATATTATCCACTAAATAATATGGCTTTTTTATAAAATTAAGACTATCATTATTATATAATAAAAAATAAGTATAATCACAATCGCAATTCCAATCAAGAATTTCATCAATTAAAATATTTTTATATTTTATCTTAATTATAGTAGAGTCACACTTTTTATGGATAGTTTTAGTAATTGTAAAAACACTATCGCTGTAAAGATCAACACTGTTTTCTTTATTTTTCAAAGTACCCTTATCAACTTTGATAACTTCCGCATTTGAACACGAAACAACCAATGTAAAAATGATAAAAAAATAAATGGTATTCCGCAACCTAGTCATAATAACAGTTATTCCAATTTCTATTTTATTATCAAATTCTTTAAAGTTTAATTAATGACTCATCATACCAAACATCTTCATAAGTTGGGGTAACAAGGAATCTCCAACCAGGAGCTAATGCTAAATATTTCTCAATTATTGGATTCCAATCTTCAATATGGCTAATGTGAAGAGGCACAAAAAAATCATCATCCTCTTTATAATCTCCTACCCAAATGTACCAACCTGAAGTACCTTTTTCTTCTTTATGTCTTAGCCCATGTATCGGATAAATATTATCTTTCACATTTTTCGAAATACCCAGAATTGAATTATTTAAACAAGGTATATATTCTGCTCCATATTTTTTACAGATATCATATTGCGTTGATGCCATAGCTGTATTTAATTATTTAATTTAACTATCAAATAGAATATATTCCCCAACAAGATGTTTTCATTAGGCATCAGAATATAATTCTACATCTCAAAAGTTTGGATATTATCAATAACATTTAAAATGAATGTCTAATGTAGGAATATTATTGAGGCATTCATAAAAAAGCCAACCTATTTTTTTATAAGTTGGCTTTTTTTAAATTAATAGGTGAAAGATTATTTAATCCCTAATTTACCTTTCATGGTTTTTGATAGGGCATCTTTATGAATCAAAATATTGATGGTTTTGTAACGCGCATAAGCGGTGGAACAATAAAAATATCCATCACATTCGTTGGCTTTACCCCAAGAGTTTTTTACTACAAAGTATTTACTTCCATTTTGATCTTCTAACAAACCTGTAATGTGCATTCCGTGATCGTCTGTAGTTTCTTGAATGTCAAAAGCCACTTGTCTTTCGGCTTGTGTAACGATGCGCTCTTTGCCCGGCACTAAAAAAGCATTGCTGATTTTTTCGGCTCCTGCTGTGTTGAAATATTTGTTGTCGCTACCTTTTGTTTTTATAGAAGATTCATCCTCAGGAAGAATGGCTAATCCATCTCTAAATGAAAATCCTTTTTCGGAAACGTCTGCTCCCCACGCAAAGGTATAACCCGATTTAAGACCCTCTTCCATGATTTGCATCATTTCGTCTAAAGGAACATTATAACTTGTGCGTAAAGCCCAGTTGTCTTGAACTTCCAATACAAACGGACGGTAAAATGGGTGGTGAGTAAAAGAGGTGATGGAAATGTAATCATCCATATTTAAGCCTATAAATTGTGCAAATGTTCTAGGGTTATACTCTTTTCCTTCATAGTTGAATTTAAAATCTTCTACTTTTTCAGGTACAAATCCCAAATAGGAATCCAACACCCCTCTGATAGCTCCTTTCCAAGAGGGAGTCAATACACCATCTTGTGGTTTTTTTGCTAAGGTTTGAACCATTGCGCGCAATACTTGCTCCATTTCTTCATGATCGTGCTCATCCGTTCCATAATTCAACCCTTTATAGGCTTCCATGGGCACAATACCAAATCGCTCAATAGCCCAAGGTATATCGTGAAATGCTCCTCCTTGAGCAAAGTTAAATGTACCATACATTCTCAAATAATTTTCGGCTTTTCCCAAATAAGCATGACGCACCACATACATCGGTGAAAGTTGAATTTTTACTTTTTTCATTCGGATGATTTCCGATTCAAAAAAGGAAAGGGAAGAGAAGCTCCAACATGTACCGGTCATATTTTGATTTTGTACCTCGGTAGCATCATGCTGTACAATACGTTTGAATTGATATTCGCTGTCTTTTTTATTGGTAATGCGCTCTTCTTGCGCAAAAGTTGTAAGACTCGAAACTAAGATTAATCCTGTAAAAAGTGATTTAAAATTGAAGTGTGTATTCATTGATATTGGATTTTAAAGAGTAAAAGTAACTATATTTAAAGAATATGCTCTATTCAAAATTAAGCCAAAATCTAATTAATACTCTACCGCTTATACATTAATTGAATTCAACACGTATTTAACATACTAATTTAAAGACAAAAAATAGTATTGCCACGAATGCACGAATAAATGATTCACAAGAAATCAAATTGAAAATTTCACGAATTAAACAAATTCACAAAGTGAATTTATTTGTGTAATAATTTTAATATATGAAGATGAATTTTTTATTCCAAAAATCATTCGTGCATTCGTGGCTAAAAAAATTAAAAGTTTGTTTTAGAAATATCTAGTTTCTAAATTAATTATCTATTTCAACCTCAACGTTTGATTTTTTTGGAGCTTCTTCGGCACCAATTTTTTTCATGAATTTATTCAAACCTCCATCTTTTTCTTTTGTTTTATCTTTTGGCAAGTCTGTTGGACCTTCTTTTGGTGAAGGTGGAGTAGGTGTTTCACCATCTTCCCATTCTACCTCAAAAGTGGGTTTAAGTTTATCTTTTGGATTATAATCCTTAACAGTAGTATCTTTTTTGAACAAACCGAATTCTTGTTTGAGAATGGATTTTAGATTTTGTTTCTCTTCTAATATGTTTTCTTTCATTTCGGTTTTTCGTTCCTCTTTGTCCAATTCATATTTTGGATCATCTAAATCTCCATACATTCGTAAAAATATTTTTTTACCCAATCCATCATCCACTACTGGTCCAAACTCTTCTTCCGATTTTTTCACCAATATATCTCTCAATACAAAACTAAAATGATAATCAATTTGATCCTCAAAAGTATGCGTTCCACCAATGGATAAATCCATAACATTGGTGTTGATTTGCATTTTTGGAATGGTTATAACACCCTCTTTTATGATAATTGTATTGCTCAATGAAGCAAAACTTACATAGTTCATTTTGTCCTTTAGCATTTTAGTATCCACTACCTTTTTCACCAAAGGGGTTTCATCAAGATACACCGCTACTTCCATTAATGTTGATTGATTGGTAAGTGAGCCATTGGCTATAGCAATGTCGGCTTGAGCAACAATACTTGACGGAATGATGGCCAAATTTTTATCTAAAATAGCTAAAAAACTGATGCCCATATCTCCTTTACCTTTGATGTGCTTGTCGGTAAGATAGGTTTGACCAAAATTATCAAATTGGGTAAATACATTTTGAATGTCGATGGCGCTTGATTTAAGATTGATCGTAAAGAGCGACTGAAAGTCTTTTAATTGTTCCAATTCGGCTGTACACAAATAGCTTCCTTTGTTGGCATTAAAACTAAAGTTTTTTGCCGTAAGATGTTGCTTTTCTATCGTCACATAACCCACTATGTTTTCAGCTATGAATTTGCCATAGGTCAATTTTTTTATTTGCGTTTTCAGGTTTAAATTTAAGAATAAAGGTAATTCAAACGGAACGCTTTCCTCTGTGGTGAGTGCAGTCGTATTTGAACTGGTTTCAGCTCCTAATAAGTTATCCAAGGCAATGTGATTCGATCGCAAATCGGCTTCAATGGTCAATTGTTCGCCTTGCTTGAATATATAGGGCAATAAATTTCTGACTACACCATCCAATTGAAAGTCGCTTTCTTGTGCGTTACCCACTACATTTTTAACGAGTGCATCATTTTTGAAAAGTGTCATACTACCCGATAAATTGGTATATTGAACGGACGTAGTAGGAAGAGCGATTAAACCCTCCTTGAAGTCTATTGTGCCTCCTGCATCGGTCAACACAAATTCTTCACCATTGATGGCACCATTAAAAAAGATATCATAGTTTAAATCTCCCGAAAGATTGGTAATGGAAGCAGAATTGATGAATTGATGCAGTTTTTTTAAGCTGAGATTTCCTTTGCTGTTACAAACTATTTTTGGTGAACTAAAATCTTCAATTGAAAAATCTCCTTTTAACGAACCCATATCCAAGTTAGCTGCAAATTGGTCTAATTTGAGTTCACTTTTACCGTTTTTGTTTTTCGAATCAAACCATCCGTCCAATGAGATGTTTTTAAGGGTAATTCCAGAACTTTTTTCTTTGATACTGCCTTTGTTCATTCCAAATGTGGATGAAACGTGCAACTCATCTAGGTCATTAATTTGTCCGGCTATTTTTGCATCAAAAAGCACTTTTCCGGTAGCTTTATATTGCTGAATAAAATCTAAATAATTTATAGGAAATACACTAAAAACAGAAGCTAATTCGATGTTACTGCCTTTAACGCTGAGATCAATTGATGGATTTTCGGGTTCGTTCAGGTAGTGTCCTTTTATGTCAAATTTGATTTTTTCAACCGTTAAAAAGGCGGTTATGATATCATATTTATTGCTGGTATTGTTTATGTTAATTTGGGCATCAATGGTTGAGTTTTTATTTTTGAGTAGCGTCAAACCATCAGTTTGAAAACGTTTAATTTTCATATCGCTTTTGACAGCTAAATCATAATTTACTTCGTTAAAATTACCCGTAAATTCGATTGTATTTAATTCAAAATTGTAGTCTTGATTGGATGGTTCATGAAGATAGTTTAGGGTTAAATTAGATCCTTTCATTTGATTGATATTGAAAGAAAATTTACCATCACTAACCGCAGTGGTATCGGTTTTCCAAATATCAAAATTATCTTCGCCTTTTTCGTTTGTTTTTATATTGATTAAAGCATTTGAAATAGCTATATCTTTTACTTCATAATTTCCGGCTAAAATATCCCAAAAGTTAAAATTGAGATAGATGTCTTTTGCAAAAAGCATGGTATCTTGATGATTTTCGCTGGTGTAATCGGGCACTAAAACATTCGAAAAATGAAGAGAAGTACTCGGAAACTGATCCCAAATGGTAAGTTCAATTTTAGGAGCTTTTACCTTAACTTTAAGATGAGCATTGAGTTGTGAAACAGCATATTGTTTGATTTCTTCTTCATATATGGCCACAACAGAAACCAAAGCTAAAAACAATACCACTATTGTAATGAGCAATCCTAATAAAATACGTTTGGTCCATTTAAGCCACATTACCAGACAATTAGAGTCAATTTTGAATATCAAAAATTAACATGTAAAAGTACAATCTAATCAAATGGCTATTTTTAGGTTATCGAGGAGTTATTAACGCAATAATTTTGATTAAGTTCCGCAAAAGAGAATCTATATTTTTAGAATGAAATAAATAACAAAAAAACAAACCTCATTTGCTTATCTTACCACGTTTACGTGACCAATTAACTTATAGAAATTTTTCTGAAAATCTGCATATTCTATTTTCCAGACATAAGTGTCTATTGGAACAGGAGCGCCTTTATGGAAACCATCCCAATGTATATTTAAATCGGTAGATTCAAAAATCAAAATGCCCCAACGATCAAAAATATAGATTTTAAAATCTTTAACGTCTTTTCCTAAGGTCACAAAGGTATCGTTAATTCCATCTCCATTAGGTGTAAAAGTGTTGGGGACATATAAAACACCGTCTAATATAACACGCACTGTATCACTGTTTTCACAACCATTTTCATCCACTACGTATAGAATGTAATTTTCTGATTCTTCTGGCTTTACAGTTGGATTGAGGCATTCAACACAAGACAAACTATCTTCACTTTCCCAATAAAATATGCTTTCAGTGGTTGAACCATTTAACACTACCGGTACGCCAAAATTTTGTAATACATCAACTCCGGCATCTACAAAAGGAAGTGGATATAAATTTACTTGAACCGATAAAGTAGCTTCGCAACCTATGATGTTTGAAATTACAACACTGTATGTTGTGTTAGTGGATGGAAAAGCGCTTACGGTGTCGTTTGTTGCAAGCGAAAGACTCTCTGATGGAGTCCAATTATATAAGTCGCCACCCATTGCCCATAGGGTTGCTGAATCACCGGGGCAAATTATAGTATCGGCCACAATTGAAGGGGTGATTTGAATAACTTCAACAAAAGTAGAGTCGGTTACACCTCCACATGAATTACTTAAAAGGGCGTAATACATAGTGCTTTGTGAGGGTTGAGCAAGAGTAACAAAAGAGGTTGGATTTTGAAGGGTTGCCGAAGGGGACCAAGTCACAGAATTGCCACCAGAGGCAGTAAGTACGGCAAAATCGCCTAAACAAATGGTTGTATCATTACTTAAATTCGGTGCGGGAATATTTGTCTCAACGGTAATGAGAACAGAATCAGTATATAAACAACCAAAAGGTGAGGTTATATCTACATAATACAATTGAGAAGAGTTGGGTGTAATGGTGGGTGCTTGTGCCCCCGGATTATTCATAAATGTATTCGGATACCAATTGTAATTGACCCCGCCATCTGCTGTAAGTTGCACCGAATTACTTATACAAATGGTACTATCAGGCATGGCATTGACTACTTCATTGTAAACAAAGACTGAAGCATAGGCCGTGTCTACTCCACACAAATCGGTGGCAATAACCATATAATTGGTTGTAGAGGGAGGCGTACAAATTGGATTTGAGATGGTTGGATCAGATAAATAAAGAGCTGGAATCCATTGGTAGGTTGTTCCACCGCCAGCAGTAAGTTGAACGCTTTCATTTGGACAAATGGTATCGATTGACACCACACTGGCATTGTTTATTGCAAATACGTCAATAGAAATAAAAGCAGTATCGGACAGCAAGCAATTAAGGGTGTCAGAAGCAATTAACGTAACCTGAAAGGTTCCTGTATCAGCATACACGTGCGAGGGTGCAAATTGTGTTGAAGTATTGCCATCACCAAAATTCCAAAGAAAAGAATTGGCCCCTGTTGAGTTATTGTTAAATTGATATGAATTGGGAATGCAAACAAAAGGCTGAGGTAAACTTATGGAGGGTGTGATGCTGCCCAAATCAAATTTAAATGCACCCAAATTACAATTCGAACTGTTATTGAAATTTGACCATGCACCTGATGTAGTTGGAAAATCTGAATTACCTCCACAGCCCGCACAAACAGCCTGATACACTTTTCCGTTTTTATCAAATCTACTGGTTCCGCCATCTGCGTGCTCAGCACTAATTCCACCTCCAAAAAAGGTAGCATATAGTACGTTTGCCATATCGGGTGCTAATACCATTAAATAAAAATCGGCACCATCTGAAGAGGTTTGAAAAGGCCCTCCAAAAGTGGGTAAACCAGTTGTAGAACTTTGAGTAGCGTGTGCATTAATGGCTGTGTTACCATTTAATGGACCACCCCAACCACATAAGTAAATAAAATTACAATCAGACACTAAAAAAGCCGTCAACGAAATATCTATTTGCCCTGTTCCTCTACCTATGGTTGTAGAAAGTAAGGATGTGGTAAGATCTTGACTCAACTTTTGTATAAATTGACCGCTATTTGGGTTGGCATACACCCCCGGACTGATTGGAAATCCACCTACTGTTTGCCCTACTACAAAAACATTGTTGCTCAAATCTGTTTGTACAAAAAAACATTGGTTTAATCCCGCTGTTCCGATATAGGTTGAACTAAGGAAAGCCGTGCCTCCTGTGTTTAACCGCGTTACAAATCCATCGGATGTTCCACCTTGAAAAGTCCCATTTAATGCACCTGCAACAACGGGAAAATTGGAGCTTATGGTGCCACCCGCCACATACACTTCGTTTGATTGATTCAATTGAACGGAATATCCGGCATCAAAGTCGCTACCACCAATATAGGTGCTAAAAAGTAAATTAGTAAGGGCACTATTCAACTTAAACACTACAGCATCTGATCCACCTCCACCATAAGAAGGTTGAGGCGCTCCGCCCGATACTGGAAAATTTGTTGATTTGGTAGTGGAACTTACCAATATATTGTCGGATGCATCAACAATAATCTCTCCTCTAAATGCGTCTCCATAATTATAATGGAGTAACGAACCAATGTTTATCCCATCGTTTTCCGTACCACCCAAATAAGTAGAAGCCAGCAGTGAATTTCCTGCTGCAGATAATTTAGTAACCACTATATCACATCCAAAGTTGTAATTGAAACCATAACCTCCACCCAAATTCAAAAATGGACCTGCTCCAAAAGTTGTTTGAAAATTTCCAGCAATTACAGGATAATTTGAAGAACCCGAAGTACCTAAAATCAATAATTCATTAAGTGAATTAACCACCAAACTATGAGGGATTTCATTATTTGAACCGCCTATGTAAGTGGAATAAATCAAATTGGTTCCATCACTTGAGAATTTAGAAATTCCCATATCAATATTACCACCAGAAAATACGGTTTGAAAAGTACCTGTGGTAGTAGGGTAACCAACGCCAAATACGGTACCACCTACATACATATTACCTGCATCATCATAGGTAGCGGTGCACCCAAAATTGCTAGCGCTGGAACCTGTAAAGGTCGAAAAAGTTAGAACAGGGTCAATAATTAGTTGTTTGGAAGTGTCGTATCCACTTGGAAATTCAAAAGAAACAGTATTTTCTTTTAATACATAGTGACAAGCCACTTGAATTTCTTTTCCATTAATGAGTTGAAAAGCATACGGACTTTGTTCAATCACTTTTCCAATGGCGGTTTCAATAACCAAATGACCTTTTTCAAGTCGAGTAGCAAAAGCTCCATCAATTTTAAATGCAATATTTTCGGTATTTCCGTTTGGGTTCACAATAAAATCATACTTCACCTGACCATAAGCCGAATAGTACAAAATGTCGATTTGAGGATATAAATCTTTAAAACCAACTTTTTCATAAGCATATACATTTGATGCCCAAAAACTGGGGTCGTTTCCAATAAAATAATTGTAATAATTGCTTGACTTAGATTCTTTTATGGGAAAAGCATTTTGGTTAGCATTGATAAATTCGATAGTGTAAGTATGCCCTTTGATTAGTGTGTCTTTTGTTTTGCCATGGCGCAAATCAGCATATTGAGACTTGTTATACAAACAAAACGTATTTTTATTTCCTTCCAAATAAAGGTCTCCACTGTTAATTCCCAAACTAAAAGAAACATTTGCTGGCAGCTGACCTTTGTTTTCAATGAATTGAATACCCGTTTTTCCCTGGCTAAAAACACCTGTAAACGTCAGTAAAAACAAGGCAAACAAATAGCTTGAAAGCTCATTTTTAAAGTGTGTTTTATATGAAAAAGTGTAACGATTCACTGTCAAGGGGTACTATTGCTAAGTTACAAATCTACTAAATCTTTGATTGTTAGTAAGCTTAAGACGATAAAATTATTGTAAGGTTGTTTTTTTAGGATAAAAGATACAGGTGTTTTGTTTCTTTTGTCAATTACTGTATCTTTGTGCCACTATGAGTAAAACTGAAATGAGATGTTCGTTTTGTGGTAGAGCAAAACGAGAGGTTAATATTTTAATTGCGGGAATTACGGGTCATATTTGTGACAGTTGTATTACCCAAGCAAGTGAAATAGTAAAGGAAGAGTTTGGTGTCTTGAATAAAAAAGACATGGAAAAAGGATTGACTTTATTGAAGCCTAAAGAAATTTTAGACCATCTAAATCATTACGTGATTGGACAAGATGATGCAAAAAAAGTATTGGCTGTGGCGGTTTATAATCATTACAAAAGATTGATGCAGCATGTAGATAAGAAAGAGGAGATTGAAATTGAGAAATCGAATGTAATCATGGTGGGGGAGACCGGCACGGGTAAAACATTGTTGGCAAAAACCATTGCGAAACTATTAAACGTTCCTTTTTGCATTGCTGATGCTACCGTTTTGACAGAAGCAGGTTATGTGGGTGAAGATGTTGAAAGTATTTTATCACGTTTATTACAAGCCGCTGATTTTGATGTTAAGGCTGCCGAAAGAGGTATTGTATTTATTGATGAAATCGATAAAATTGCTCGAAAAAGTGATAATCCATCCATCACGAGAGATGTCTCGGGAGAAGGTGTGCAGCAAGCAATGCTAAAGTTATTGGAAGGATCTATTGTTAGTGTTCCGCCTCAAGGTGGAAGAAAACATCCTGATCAAAAAATGATTCAAGTGGATACCAAAAATATTTTATTTGTTTGCGGTGGTGCATTTGATGGTATTCAAAAAATTATTGAGCGAAGAATAAAAACGAATGCAATTGGATTTAAAGGGGCGGATGAGAAAGAATTTGATCGCGAAAATATGTTGCAGTACATCAATCAATTGGATATTAAAAAATACGGATTAATTCCTGAGTTGATTGGCCGTTTTCCGGTACTTACTTACCTAAATCCATTAGATAAAGAAACGTTGTTATTGATTTTAACCGAACCAAGAAATTCGGTAATTAAGCAGTTTGTTAAACTTTTTGAAATGGATGGAATCAAACTGTCTATCCAAAAAGAAGTAATGGAATATATTGTTGAGAAAGCGATGGAATTAAAATTAGGCGCAAGAGGTCTGCGTTCTATTTGTGAGGCCATTTTAACGGATGCCATGTTTGATGCTCCCTCATCAGATATAAGCGAGTTAACTGTTGATATTGAATACGCACGTACGAAATTCGAAAATTCAAAAATTAGTAAATTAAAAGCAGCGTAGTTCTGCTTTCTAAAATAGTGGGTATGTCTATTTCAATTAAACAAGTTAGCACTCCAGCTGATTACAAAGCTTTTGTGCAATTTCAATTTGACTTGTATAAAGGCAATAAATATTGGGTTCCACCTATTATTGCGGATGAGGTAAAAGCTATTCAAAAAGAATTTAATCCTGCTTTTGCTTTTTGTGAAGCAGCCTTTTGGTTAGTATATAAGGACGGTAAAATAGCAGGTAGGATTGGGGCCATAATCAATAAATTAGCTATTGAGAAAACGGGGGAATCCATAGGTCGTTTTACACGTACAGAATTTATAAATGACAACCAAGTGGTAGATACGTTGTTTTACACAGCACAAAATTGGCTTAAAGAACGCGGGATGACGTCTGTCCAAGGACCTTTGGGATTTACCAATTTAGATCATCAAGGAATGATGATAGAAGGTCATGACTATTTGCCAAGCGCAGCCTCAGAGTATCATTTGCCCTATTATGCTGCACAAATGGAGCGAATTGGATTTTCAAAGGAAATTGATTGGGTAGAGTTTAGGTTATTTTTAAAGGAAATACCGGAAAAAGCCCAACGTGTATCGGATATGATAATACAACGTAATCGTCTTACGGTTAAAAGTTTTAAATCATCAGCAGAGTTAAAGCCGTACGCTAACAAATTGTTTAAACTTCTAAATGTAGCTTTCGAGGAGTTGTTTAGTGTTGTGGCGTTGAATGACGACTTAATTGAATACTATATCAAAAGATATTTGATGTTGCTGAATCCTGATTTTGTAAAGTTGGTATTTGATGAAAATGATGAGTTAGTAGCCTTTATAATCGGATTACCTTCTTTATCAGAGGGACTTCAAAAAGCAAAGGGAAAATTACTTCCATTTGGTTGGTGGCACATAAGAAAAGCGTTAAAACATCCAAAAGTAGTTGATTTGATGCTAACAGGTGTTTTGCCCGAATTTCAAGGTAAGGGTGTAGCGGCTATATTGATAAATGAATTGCAAAAAGTAATGTTGCAATACGGTGTTACTGATGTAGAAACTACGGGTATTTTTGAAAACAATACAAAAGCTATTCAAAACTGGAAGAATTACGAGCACATTCAACACAAGAGAAAAAGATGTTGGATAAAGGTGTTATAAATTAACTAGAACCAATCGGAACATAGTTAGTTGTTAATTTAATAAAAACGAACGGACATCCGCTGCTGATCTTTCAGGAATTTCTTCCATAGGAATGTGCCCAACGTTTTCATAAATTATTTTTTGGCAGTAAGGTAAATCTTTTTCAAATTTTGAAGCATGTTCTACTGAAAGCCAGTTGTCTTTATTGCCCCACATAACCAAAACGGGAACGTTAATGTTGTGCAAATTATGCGTGTTTTGAACAAAATAACAATTTGCTATTCGCACAAATGCTTCTTTATTGCCTTCTCTATGAAAAAGGTCATGATATCGATCTACCAATTCATCCGTCACCTTTGATTGATCATAAAAAACTTGACGCATAAAACGTCTAATTACGGGTTTTGGCACAAAATTGAACACGTTTCTAAGCACCGGTGTTTGAGCAATAATGAACGGAAGCGGAAAGTTTTTATCATTAATGTAACCCGCAGCATCAATTAATATCATTTTTGAAATGTATTCCGGATACTTTAAGGCGAATTCCCATGTAAGCCAACCACCTAACGAATTTCCGGCAATATTACATTTGGTAATATTAATTACATCCAAAAAACGTTTAAAGAAATCACAGAAAATATCAATAGTATATTTATTGTTTGGAGCTGGTCCAGTAAGACCAAAACCTGGAATGTCCAATCGAATAATTCTGAATGAATCTTTTAGTATACTCGTCCAGTCATCAAAAGTATGTAAAGACGAAAAGGTACCATGTATTAATAACAACACGGGACCTTTTCCTTCATCTCTATAATGCACTTTATGACCATCAATATCAACAAACTGTGAATATTGATTAGTATACTTATCCAATAACTCTTCCAAACTCATCTACGTATTTCGAAAATCGAAGGTAGTAATAATAAATGAAATGGCGCTGTTTTGTTAATTTCTTTGGTGATTTGTCACAAAAGATAAATCTCTATTTACTAAAATTCCATTGAATTTCATGTTAAAGTATTCAAAGAAAGCTGTTTGAATTCTAATTTTGTTTTTAACTAAAAATTCAGGGTTTATCATCATATCAAAAAACGCTAAATCATAAGCCGCCATAACATCTAAATTGAAAGGTCTGAAAATACCTTTGTCAATTCCCAATTGGTAATAAGCTTTTAGATTCTCAACCGATTTTTGCTTATAAAATTCTACACTTTCCCAACACTTTGGATAATGATTTTTTAAATCGTTCAAGTATTCTTCAGTCATTCCTGCGAAACTTTTAGTGCAAAATTTAAGACCTTCAAAATAACGCTCTATATAATCTAAATTTTCATCGAATAATAAATCTCTAAATTTATCCATTTCCTTTAATTTCAACCATAAAGAATCATATACTAAATCGTCTTTTGATTCATAATAATTGTATATAGTCGCCTTACTTAAATCCAAGTATTCAGCAATTTCATTCATTGTTGGACCTAAAATACCATTTTTGTAGAAAAAAGGTAATGTCTTAGCTAACCATTTTTGTTGTTTCTTACTTAACGATTTTCTTTCTTTTTCGATTGATTTTCTTCCCATTTTTAACTATTTTTGCGTCACTTGTTATATTTTTTTATATATTTAGCACCGCGTTATGAACTCATTTAAAAAAACCTTAACGCAAAATTAATATAAATTATTGTACGAAACGCATGAAAAAAGTCGTATTATTGGTTTCCTTATTAACACTATTCTGTTGGTTATCAACATCTGCTCAATCAGATCTTGCTAAAAACACCGTTTATGGAGAGCTTGCTGGTAAAGGGTTTTACTACTCATTAAACTATGAACGAACTTGGATTCATATCGATGATAAAATTGGATTGGCAACAAGTGTTGGTTTTTGTTTGGTAAATGGTCAAACGGATATCGAAAAATCCAGAGATTTTACATTGCCTTTAGAAATTAATGTTAATTATGGGATGGGAAATCATCATATAGTTGCTGGATTTGGAACTACTTATTGGCGGTATTTTTTACCAGATATTGCCATAACTAATACCAATTTGGATCAACAACCTTTGCGTCCTGAATTAAAAAAGGTAACGGAATGGTTTGCTCACGGGCTAATAGAATATCGTTTTCAAAAACCAGAAGGAGGGCTAATGTTGAAAGCGGGCTATGTGCCCCTCTTTTTTGCAAAAATGGAAAATTTTGCCTATCAAAAGAAAGCAAATTATGCCACTTCTTTTAATTTTGGTGTTGGATATAGTTTTTAAGAAAATAGAAAATATAAATATGAAAAAAATACTTTTTTTAACCAGTTTAACATTGCTAATATTAGGGACAGATTCTTGTAAAAAGAAAGAAGCCGAATTGCGATCAACTAAAATAGGGGGTTGTTTAGACCCAAATTCATTGAATTATAACGCTTCCTCTGATTTTGATGATGAATCGTGCCAATATGCCTACGTAAATCAATATGAAATTACCTATCATCCATCTAAAGATTGTGGTTCAGATTGGGACTTATTAGTAAATACAGATGCTGATTTGATATTAAGAATAAAAGTAAAAACAGAAACGACTTGGTTTTTTGAAAGTCCTGAGCTGAGCAATCAGGCACATAATGTACCTGCGGTTTGGACGGCTCCTGTAAATATTAAATTGCTAAATACCCTTTATTCTTGGGAGTTAATTGATTATGATTCAACAAGTGGTAATGATGTAGTAGCAACAGGTGAATTTAACCCCATGGATGTTGCCGCAGATGGCAAGGTAACCGTAATAGGTAAAAATTCTTGTAATGAAGAAACTCAATTGGTTTTATACTATACTGTTCAATAATTTAACACAATTTAAATCAATAGTAAGGACTGCACTTTTGTAGTCCTTTTTTTGTAACCAATGGCAACCACTTTATGACAGCTCTAGAAACAATTTTTAATAATCAACGTAATCATTTTTATACCTCAGTGAGCAAAAAGTCACTTTGGGAGCGAAAACTTACCTTAAAGAAAATGAAATCGTGGATAAAAAATCACCAACAAGAAATCATCCTAGAGCTTCAAAAAGATTTTAAAAAATCACCTGAGGATATTATGATATCGGAGATAAAACCGATTGTTGATGAGATTAAACACGCTTCTCGTTTTTTACGTTTTTGGGCTGAGGCTGAAAAAAAAGCCACACCTTTTGCGTTATTTGGCACCAAAGCTAAAGTTATTAAAGAACCTAAAGGAAATTGTTTGATCATTGCGCCCTGGAATTTTCCTTTTCAATTGGCAATAGGTCCTTTGGTTTCGGCCATTGCTGCAGGAAATTGTGTTGTTGTTAAGCCAAGTGAAATGACACCGAATTGTGAAAAACTGATAACAAAATTTATCAAGGAAGTTTTTGACCCAAAAGAAGTGGCTTGTATAACTGGAGGGGTTGAAGAAACCACCGCTTTATTGAAGTTAAAATGGAATCATATATTTTTTACTGGTAGTCCGCAAATTGGAAAAGTAGTAATGAAAGCGGCCGCTGAACATCTCACTTCGGTTACATTAGAATTGGGAGGTAAAAACCCAGTTATTGTTGATTCCACAGCGCATTTACAAGATGCTGCTCAAAAATTAATTTGGGGTAAATATTTCAATTGCGGTCAATCGTGTGTTTCTCCCAATTATGTTTTTGTGGATGAAAAAATACACGATAGTTTTGTATCTTTTTTGTTGATAGAGCACAAAAAAAGATTTGGAAACGATGGCGGTACGGATGATAGTTTTAATAGAATTGTCAATAGTCATCATTTTAACAGAATCAATGAATTATTGGAAGATGCTCAAAATAAAGGAGCTCTAAAAGTGGCAGGAAGCTCTAATAATGCTTCAGATAATTTCATTGCACCAACTATATTAACTCGAGTGAATAAAGAAAGTAGAATCTTTAAAGAGGAAATTTTTGGTCCAGTTTTACCAATTGTGAGTTATAAAACATTAGAAGAAGTAATTCAATTTATAAATGCCGATGAGAAACCTCTAGCCCTTTATATTTTTAGTAAATCATCCAAGAATAAGAATTTCATTACAGCTTCAACTTCATCGGGGGCAGTAGTATACAATGATACAACGCTTCAATTTATCCACCCTAATTTACCCTTTGGTGGAGTAAATAATAGTGGAATTGGTAAAGCTCATGGGAAATATGGGTTTGATGAATTTACCAATTGTAAACCAATTGTAAAACAACGAATTGGATTTACTTCGGCCAAATTGATTTATCCTCCCTATACCCCTTTTAAAAGGTTTATTATAAAGGCAATAACATGGTGGGTTTAGTAGGAATCTTTCAACCAAATTAAACCTACAACTAGCTTTTACTTTCCCAAATAGAAATGAGTTCTACCATCGTGTGAACAGCTTTTTGCATATCTTGAACACTTACATACTCATGTTTCGAATGTATAGCCATTTCACCTGTAAACAAGTTAGGGCAAGGCAACCCCATAAATGAAAGTCGCGACCCATCCGTGCCTCCTCTTATGATAACGGGTTTAGGTTGTATGCCTGCCAATGTCATTGCTTCTATTGCATAATCGGTTACAAAAGGAACTGTTTGAATAATTTCTTTCATGTTACGATACTGTTCCTTCACGTAAAATTCAGCTGTTACGCATTTGTGTTTCAAAATAGTTTCGTCCAATATTGTTTTTAAACGCGATTCGTACTCTGTTAATTTGCTGGTATTATGATCTCTAATAATAAAATTAATAGTTGTTTTCTCTAAGTCTCCCACAATTGAAGTCGGGTGTACAAATCCTTCTTTACCTTCAGTTGTTTCTGGAGACCACGATTCTTTTGGCAATGCATCAATAAACTCAGCAGCAATTTTCATCGAGTTTACCAATTTGTTTTTTGCATAACCTGGATGCGCACTAATGCCATGTATGACAACAGTTACACCATCTGCCGAAAAACTTTCATCTTCAATAGATCCCAAAGGACCACCGTCCAATGTATACCCATAATCAGCATCTAATCGATTCATGTCAATATGATCTACTCCCCTTCCAATTTCTTCATCAGGGGTAAAAAGAATACGAATTTCTCCATGAATGTATTCAGGATGTGTCATCACAAAATGAGCAAAATCCATTATACATGCCACTCCTGCTTTATCATCGGCACCCAATAAAGTCAAACCACTTGCTGTAATTAAATCATCTCCGACTTTACTTTTGAGATACGAATGTTTTTCTTTACTTATGATTTGGGTTGTATCGTCTGGTAACACAATATCACTGCCGTCCCAATTTCTGTGCACAATTGGTTTTACATTCGTACCACTGCAATCTGGAGCTGTATCCATATGAGCACAGAAGCATATTTTTGGGATTTTACTTTTTGGTGAATTTGAGGAGATGGTTGCATAAACATATCCCCATTCGTCCATTTCAGCATTATTAATACCCATTTCTTTGAGCTCGTCAACCAATACCTTTCCCAAATTTTTTTGTTTCATACTACTTGGAAAAGTAGTAGAATTGGGATCAGCAGTAGTATCTATTTGAGCATATTTTACGAAACGTTGTTCAACTGTATATTGGTAATTTTTCATAATTCGATATGTTTAGTACATCTTAAAAATGATTTTTAAATCTTTGGGTGAATCATTGCTTGTTTATAAGCGTTTAATGATTTTTGGATTGTTTTTGGATGGGAATATGGCCATTATATAGATAATTGAATTTTCACCTCGGAAGAGGATTTTATAATCTCCTTCAATCATTCTTCTGTAATTGGAATGATACGGATCAACTTGATATTGTTTTGGAAAAACTATGGATTCAGATTTCTCAATTATTCTTTCAATCAAACGAAAAGCAAGTTCTTCATTTACTTTTGAATGGTGGTCATACACTTTTTTCAAATGAAGTTTTGCATTTTCAGTCCATATTACTTTCGTTACTTTCTCCAACTTTTAATTTCTTTAGCTAGTTCTTTTGTTGAAAGTGTTTTTCCTTCTTTTATTTCTTTTTCTGACTTATCTAATTCTTGGTTGTATTCAGCTATCGATAGAGGTACGCCATCAATTGTAAAAGAATCCGTTTTTTCGTTTTCTAATATCTTTCTAATTTGGTCAAGCACTGTTTTTTTGTTTACCTTAAACAACTGCTGAGCTAAATCGATTTTAATGGCTTCGAGACTCATAATTTAATTAAATTAATAGACACAAATATAAGAAAAAATGTCCTTACCTGTTTAATTAGATTAATTTTTAACGTTAGGCATAAAAAAACCCTCTTAGAATATAACTAATAAGAGGGTTTAAGATGAGTTGATTAAGAATGTTTATTATGAATTTGGACGCAATAAAACTTCGTCAATCATACCATAATCTTTAGCTTCTTGAGCTGTCATCCAATAATCACGATCACTATCAGCCCAAACGGTTTCGTATGGTTTTCCTGAATGATGCGCAATAATGTCGTACAATTCTTTTTTCAATTTTTGAATCTCTTTTGCTGTAATTTCAATATCTGAAGCTTGTCCAGAAGCACCTCCTAATGGTTGGTGAATCATTACTCTACTGTGCTTTAAAGCCGTGCGTTTTCCGTCTGCTCCAGCACACAATAAAACAGCCCCCATTGATGCCGCCATACCTACACAAATGGTAGCTACATCTGGTCTAATATATTGCATGGTGTCGTAAATACCTAAACCAGCATAAACAGATCCTCCAGGAGAATTCACGTATATTTGAATATCTTTTTGTGCATCAATTGATTCCAAAAATAATAATTGAGCTGTGATGATGTTTCCTACGTAATCATCAATACCTGTTCCTAAAAAGATAATTCTGTCCATCATCAAACGAGAGAAAACGTCCATAATTGCCACGTTCATATTACGTTCTTCTATAATGTTAGGAGTAAGACCTACAGGCACTTGGCTGATAGCCGACATATATTTGTGCATGGTAGTGCTTGATATTCCCATATGTTTAGTTGCATATTTTTGGAATTCATTTGGATCAAAATAATTGCTCATGTTTTGTTGTATTAAAAGTTTGTTTGGGCTAAAATTATATAATAATAATAAAAAAAGAACGAAGTTTAAACTAAATTTAATAATTGTTGAAAAATACCCGATTATAAGCAACATAATTGTACTTTTGAAAGTTGTTTTATCAAACTGTATAACAAGATCAATATGAAAGCTGCTGTATTAGTAAAACAAGGGAATGCTGCTTCTGCATTTGAGATAAGAACCCTTAGTGATGTTGCTTTAGAGCCTTTAGAAGTTAAAATTAAAGTAGAAGCTTCGGGCCTTAACTTTGCTGATGTAATGGCAAGAAATGGATTGTACAAAGATGCCCCGCCAATGCCTTCAGTTTTGGGATATGATGTGGTCGGGGAAGTTATTGAAGTTGGAAGTGACATAGCACAACATCTTTTAGGTAAACGTGTGGTGGCAATGACTCGTTTTGGGGGCTATGCCGAAATGGCAAAAACAGACTATAGAGCTTGTGCAGTGATTCCATCAGGATGGAATGCAACAATGGCTTGTGCATTGGCTACACAATATTGCACAGCTTATTATGCAGCATATGAATGTGTACAATTACATAACGACTTTCAAGTATTGATACATGCAGCTGCAGGTGGCGTGGGCACAGCACTTATTCAGCTAGCTAAACATAAAGGATGTACTGTTTATGGGACTTACGGAAGTGATGATAAAAAAGAGTACCTTTTAAATCAAGGGGTTGATTGTCCAATAAATTATAGAAAAGTGGATTATCAAAAAGACTTTTTTAATTTATCAGGCGGGAAACGATTGGATGTAGCTTTCAATTCAGTTGGTGGGACAACTTTTAAAAAGGATGTTTCATTATTAGATAAAGGAGGAAAGTCTGTAATATATGGCGCTGCTGAACGCTCAGGAAAAAAGGGAGGTATTTTTTCTACATTAAATCTGGCGTGGAATTTTGGTTTGATGACACCCATCCAATTGTTAATGAATTCACAGGGCGTAATTGGAATCAATATGTTAAGAATTGCTGATTACAAACCCTTAGTGTTGCAGCATTGCTTACAAGAAGTCGTGAAATTAACCGAGCAAGGTGTTCTCAAACCTCATGTTGGCGGCACATTCAAAGCGGATGAAATTGGAAAAGCACATGCTTTCTTAGAAAGTAGAAATTCAATGGGCAAGATTGCTATTACTTGGTGAAAATAATATAGAAAAACTGAAAAAGTAAATTTTTATAAACACGACACATTTTTTTTATTCTAAGACCCCTATTAACCAACTTATATGTTTAATTTTGTAGTCACAAATTATGAGTGACGCAATAAAACACGAATGCGGGATAGCTCTTCTTAGATTGAAGAAACCGCTTGATTTTTACCTTCAAAAATATGGTACGGCATTTTATGGATTAAATAAAATGTATTTGTTGATGGAGAAACAGCATAACCGAGGACAAGATGGTGCTGGATTGGTAAATATTAAGTTGGATATGAAGCCCGGCTCACGATACATAAGCCGTCATAGAAGTATCGAAAGCAAAGCGATACAAGATTTGTTTGAATACGTTAATCACCGTTTCAAAGTTTTACAACACGAAAATCCGAGTAAATTAAAAGATACCGAATGGCTCAAACAAAATGAAGCCTTCACAGGTGAGTTGTTTTTAGGCCACCTTCGTTATGGTACTTTTGGTAAAAATAGCATTGAAAATTGTCATCCTTTCTTGCGTCAAAACAACTGGATGACCCGAAATTTGGTCGTTGCAGGTAATTTTAATATGACCAACGTAGATGAGTTATTTGACTTATTGGTCAATATTGGTCAGCATCCTAAGGAAATGTCTGATACCGTCACCATAATGGAAAAAATTGGTCATTATTTGGATGAAGAAAATCAACGATTGTTTGACAAATATAAAACATTAGGATACGGATATCAGGAAATAACAGATTTGATTGCGAAAAATTTGGATATTCAAAATATCCTTACTCAAGCAGCTATGGATTGGGATGGAGGGTATGCTATGGCAGGGTTGATTGGTCATGGCGATGCTTTTGTATTGAGAGATCCTAGTGGAATACGTCCAGCATTTTGGTATGAAGATGATGAGATTTTAGTGGTAGCTTCGGAGCGACCAGTGATACAAACAGCCTTTAAATTGAAATGGGAACAAATCAAAGAGATTAAACCGGGTCACGCCTTGGTTATTAAAAAAGATTGTTCAGTTAGTGAGGTTATGGTGCGCAAACCATTAGTGCCTAAACATTGTTCATTTGAACGTATTTATTTTTCTCGAGGGACAGACAAAGATATTTATCAAGAGCGTTTGGAATTGGGACGTTTGGTTACACCCAAAGTGATGGAGGCTATTGATTATGATTTAAAAAATACCGTTTTTTCATTCATTCCTAATACGGCTGAAACAGCCTATTATGGTATGTTAAAAGCTACCGAAGATTACTTGAATGATGTGAAAATCAGAAAAATTCAAGGTTTAGGAACCGATAGTACACCAGAGCGAATCAAAGAAATTTTAACCATTCGTACACGTATTGAGAAAATAATGGTTAAAGACGCAAAGTTACGTACCTTCATTACTCAAGATGACTCTCGCGATGAAATGGTAGCGCATGTTTATGACATCACTTATGGCTCCATAAGAAGAAACCAAGATAATATCGTTATTCTGGATGATTCTATCGTAAGAGGTACCACGCTTAAACAAAGTGTATTGAGAATATTGGATCGTTTAGACCCAAAGTTAATTGTGGTAGTTTCTTCAGCTCCTCAAATTCGTTATCCTGATTGTTATGGAATAGATATGGCAAAACTGGGCGATTTTATTGCCTTTCAAGCGGCCATTAAATTATTGGAAGATAGAGACATGTTGGGCTTATTGGATGAAGTGTATGCCAAGTGTAAAGCGCAAGAAAAATTACCCAAAGAACAAATTAAAAACTACGTAAAAGAAGTGTATGCACCGTTTACGGAGCAAGAAATATCAGATAAAGTTGGTGAATTGCTTAAACATGAAACGGTAAAAGCCGAAGTAAAAATCATTTTCCAAAGTATTGATAGTTTACATCAAGCTTGTCCAAACCATACAGGAGATTGGTATTTTTCGGGAGATTACCCAACACCAGGAGGTAACAAAGTGGTAAACAAGGCTTTTATCAACTATATGGAAGGGGTGAATGTAAGGGCTTATTAGAAATAGCTTAAAAACTATATGTATAAATCGTTAGAATCAAATGAAAATTCAGATTTATAAATTTGAAAAACCAAGTATTTGTATTCAAGAAATTATTGAATTAAAATCTGATAATAAAAACGATGTACAAACACATTTTGTTCCACCGATTGGCAGTCCCGAAATTATATTATATATTAGAAAAAAACAGCAAATTAAGAATACCAATTGTATTAATGGTTTTATTAAAGGACAGTATATAACTCCACAAAAAATTGATTTTAAACCGTCCTATCATTTTATTTCTATAAGACTTTATCCTTTTGGTTTAAAACAACTTTTTAACTTAAATTCATCAGAATTTAATAATTCAGTAATTGATTTAAATAGTTATCCTATTTTTGAATATTTAGAAAAATTAATTCAAAATTGTGATAAAGTAGATATCGAATTAGTTAAAAAAATAACTTTTTTTATTGAACAATTTCCACTTAATTATATTTCTAATTCAACCTTATCACTTATTAAGGAAATAAATAAAACAGACAAAAATACAATTAAATCGATTGTTAAAGAATTAGGAATTAATATAAGGACTGCACAAAGAAATTTTAAAAATGAAGTTGGATTAACACTTAAAGAATATCTTAGAATAATTAGGATTAATAAAATTGAGCAACAACTTTCACAATCTGAGAATGTGTTTCAAATTGTCGCAGATTTCAATTTTACAGATCAATCTCATTTGGTAAAAGAATTTAAACAGTTACGAAATTACACTCCAAATGAAATGATAAAGAAAAAACTTTTTCTTTCAGATCAACTTGTTAAACCTGATTTTGTACAAATTTAATAAATGTCGCTTTTTTACAATAAAGATGTTTTGCATTAAACTACTTTTGTTAAATGAATATGTAAATAATTGACTATGAAAAGATTTCACGCTTTAGAATGGGAGGATTTGAAATGGTTTCCAAACAGCTGGAGAGATTTCGGTACAGACTATTTAAGATTTATTGCAACAAAATTTGACATTTACAAACCTGTTTTACCTTTGATTCAAAAAGGAATTGATAAAAGTAATAATCAAAATTGGGTAGATTTAGCATCTGGAGGAGGAAGTGGTTTAATTAATTTGGCTAAAGAACTAAAAAATGTAAATCCACATTTGCGAATTACTCTAACGGATTATTACCCTAATCATAAAGCATTTGAAAATATTCAAAAGGTAGTACCGGGAGTATTTGAATATGAAAAATCTTCAGTTGATGCAATATACCCACCAAAAAACCTTGAAGGATCATTCAAAACAATTTTTGGAGCATTTCATCATTTTAGACCAAATCAAGCTCAAAAAATATTGCAAAATGCCATAAATTCGAATTCTCCAATTGCCATATTTGAACCTGTTGGAAGAAATTTTGTAAGTTGGTTCTCGATGGTTTTAGTCCCTATTAATGTTTTAATATTAACCCTTTTTATTAGACCTTTTAATTGGAAAGTTTTACCATTTATTTATATTTTTCCATTAATTCCATTTTACATTTTATGGGATGGAATAGCTTCTATTTTAAGAACGTATTCTATAAAAGAATTACAAGAAATGGTTTCTAAATTAGAAAAAACTGAAACATATAATTGGGAAATTGGAAAAACTCAAGGGTCTATGCCTATCTATTATTTAATTGGATATAAAAAATAAATGGGTAAATACCATTAACACTATTTAAAATCAATATTCAGTTAAAGGCACCCGAACAATAGTAACCGTTCCGCTTTCAGCATTGCTTTCATATTTTAATTCTCCGTGTACTAAATTAATTCTGCTGCTAATATTCTGTAAGCCTATCCCATCGCTTTTTGAATTAGTTTTAAAGCCATGACCATTATCTTCAACAATCATTGTTACAAAACCACCTCTGTTATTCAATGTTAGCGTAACTTGGTTGGCTCCACTGTGTTTGATAATGTTATTGGTTAATTCTTGGGCTATTCTATACAGGCTCACTTCAATTTTCTCAGGAAGACGTTCGTCCATACCGATTTCTTCAAAATCAAAGGAAATACTAGCTGGAGACAATACCTTATCTAACATATCTTTTAGCGCTGCAACAATACCTAATTCTTTGAGTGCCAATGGCATTAATTGATGAGAAATATTGCGCACTTCTTTTGATGACGAATGGAGATCTTGGCTGATTTTTTCTAACAATTGTTGGGTTTCACCCGTTGTGTTAGGTATGGCTGTTTGCAATTGATTTTTAAGAATAGTCAACTCTTGCACGATGCCGTCATGAAGTTCACGAGCCACTCGAGCCCTTTCTTCTTCTTGAGCCGTTATGACAGCTCTTAGACCCCTATCTTTTTCTTCTATGATGGCTTTGTTTTTTTCGGCAGTTAACTTTTTACGGTTTCTTTGTAACCAAAAATAACCTCCAAAAAATACTAAAAGTAACAATGCTCCAGAGAGCAAAAGTAAATTGTTCCTTGTTGTTAACTTGAGGTCTAATTGTAAATTGTTATTTTCAGCAACTTGCTTTTTATGTTGTTCCTCTAATAATAATTTTTCCTTTTCTTCTGTTTCAAATTTCACTTGCATATAAGCAATTTGATTAGACTTTTGTTCATTAAAAACGGTGTCTTGGTATGCCTTATATAATTTGAAGTTTTCTAGAGCCTTTTCATAGTTTTTTTTGGCAGCAAATAAGTTAGATTTATGAAAATAACCCTCTGAAAGGAAAAGATATTGGTTATGAAAAATGCAATTTTCTATTCCCAAATCTAAGAATTTTTCAGCGTTTGGAAAGTCATTTAATTCTGTGTAGGTTTTTCCAAGATTAATTAGTTTAATTCCACTCGAAGCATAAGTATAATCCTCATCTTCCAAGGATAAAATCAAATATTTAAGTGCTTCATTCCATTTTTTCTGCTTAGTATAGGTATTAGCAATATTAGAACACCATGTTTTATACTTGTCCCATTCTTCAAAGTTTTTATATCCTTGCAAAGCTATTTGATTATAAAAATGGGCCGAATCATAGTTCTGTAATTCATCATAAACGATTCCTATGAATCCATGTACTTTAGTTATTAGGTATTCATCGTTAATTTTTTTTGCTTCTTTTAGTGAATTTCGGTGCCATGAAAGTGCCGTTTTGTAATCTCCTATTCTATCATATAAATACCCTACATCTATACTAGCATCTACTACATTGATACTATCATTTAACTCTTTATAATAAGCTAATTCTTCCAAACCATATTTTAGAGCTTCAGGATACATGGATTTTTGGATGTAGTAAAGTGTTAAATTATCTAAAGCAAAAATAAACCAAGGATGTTTGTATTTACCTAATTTTTTATAAGCGTTTTGGGCATAATAAATAGCTGAATCTACATTAATTTCATGAAAATTAAGTGAAGTAAAAAATTCTGCTTGCCCAACTAGCGTGTCATCTTTTAATTTTTGCGCCTCTGATATGGCTTTTTTGCCATACTCAACACCTTTATTCAAATTGTTCTCTACATAAAATGCTCTTGATGTATTGATGAGTGTTTCAACTCTCTTTTTGGGTGTTAATTTTGAAAAATCAACACTTAATAGGCTATCCACTTCACTTTTCTGAGCGTTAGCAGAAATGAATAAAAAATTAATAATTAGGATTAAACCAGCAAAACGCATACTTTTAAAAAGGGGTTATTTCGATATTACATTCTTACCAATGTATAAACTATAATGTTATTTTTTTTTATATTATATGGAATAATTTTTGACATCTTTAGCTGGTATAATAAAACCTTAATCCTATGAGAAAACTTATCTTTTTTAGTGCCTTCATTATTTACTTTAGTTCGTTTGCGACAATAGTTTTTCAATCGGATTCTGAAAAGTTGCATGGTGAATGGTGTTTTCAAGAAGTAAAATATTTCAAGCCTTTTTCTTTCAGGTCGATAAATGAAATGGAGAATTATAATTCATTTAGATTTGTTTTTGAAGATAATAATTCCGTTACCTACTACAATGTCGAGAATCAAATAACTTATCAAGGTAAGTGGCAGATTTTATCTGTTCCAGATTATACTAACGATAATGCCACTAATGAAACAAAAACCTTAAAAATTAGTTTAAAAAGTGAAACTCCTGGTGTGGCTGATACTTCATTTCAACTGGATAAGTTTTCTCTAACCAAGACAAAAATGTATGGTACAAGTAGGGTGGCAAAAAATAATTACATTATGCGCTTAGTAAAAGTAATGCCCGATAAATAGGATAATGGATGTAAAATTAAAAAGGATTTTACGTTAAATTTGTTTTCATTCTATTTCCTTAATTAGGGTTAAGAGACTTATTGTTTATATTTGCAGATAATTTGGGCGTAAGAAACGAATTTTAGATTTATGGAGTCAAATAAAAAACACATTATTGTAACTGGAGGAGCTGGATTCATTGGTTCTCACACCGTAGTGCAATTGTATTCGGCTGGTTTTATTCCCGTTATTATAGATGATTTCCGAAATTCTGAGCCATTTATTATAGAAAGATTAGAAAAAATTACTGGGCAATCAATTATTGTACACAATTGTGATTGTAGTAATGGAGGTATGCTGAGTGAAATTTTCAATACCTACAAGCCCTATGGAGTGATTCATTTTGCAGCCTACAAAGCTGTGGGAGAATCGGTAAAAGAACCGTTGAAATATTATAATAATAATATACATTCGCTTGTAAGTGTTTTGGAAACTTGCAATAAATATGAAGTAAAAAATATTGTGTTTTCATCTTCTTGTACGGTTTATGGTGAGCCGGATCAAATACCCGTATCAGAAGAAACGCCTATCAAAGATGCTACTTCACCTTATGGATATACTAAACAAGTAGGGGAACGTATTTGTGAGGATTTTTCAAAAGCACATCCTGATTTCAATATTACTTTATTACGTTACTTCAATCCTATAGGTGCACACCCTTCTAGTTTAATTGGTGAATTGCCTATTGGAATACCTAATAATTTAGTGCCCTTTATTACACAAACAGCAGCTGGATTAAGAGAAAAGTTAACTGTCTTTGGGGACTCATATCCAACTCAAGACGGAACTTGTATACGAGATTACATACACGTAGTTGATTTAGCAGATGCACATGTTGATGCTTTAAAAGCTTTTGGAGTTTTAAAAAACAACCTCAATATTTATAATGTTGGAACAGGAGTAGGAAGTAGTGTATTAGATGTAATAAAAGCATTTGAAAAAGCAACAAATATTGCTGTTAATTATGAAATAGGTCCAAAAAGATTAGGTGATGCAGAGAAAATATTTGCCGATAATACAAAAATTGTAAGGGAACTCAAATGGAAGCCCAATTTTTCACTTGAAGACTCTATGGCACATGCTTGGAATTGGCAAAAATCATTGAAAAAGTAGTAGTATGAATCTAAAATTAAAACCTTTTTTCAGCGTTTTGCTTCTTTTAGTTATTTTGTTAATCAACAGCAAAAACACCCAAGCTCAAGGATTGTTCAGTTATTTTAATTGGACGGCCTATAGTGATGGTCCAGAAAAAGTGGATCATATTATAGTAGATTTAAATTGGACCACTTTGATGGATATGCCAAGCAGCATAAATCAAAAATATCATAGAAATATAGGTGCTGGAGCTTATTTATTTCATGACCATCCAATAAATAAAAAAAGTACTTTAGCTTGGGCTGTTGGTGTTGGATTCAGTTCTTTTAATATTCATCACAATGGTGTTTTTAGATATGATCCGTTGCCCAATAATCAAAATTTCACCAATTTGGTTCCTTTATCTGATTCTATTAAATATCGAGTGAATAAACATAACTTAACTTACTTGGAAGTTCCTATTGAGTTTCGCATTCGATCAATGAAAACCTCTACCGAAGAACGAAAACGATCTAATTTTAAAGTCTATTTAGGTTTTAAAGCAGGTTATTTGGTCAATATGCACAGTAAATATATTGATGACGGACTAAAGATAAAATTATTCACTTATAATAATAAGCTCTTGTATCATTATGGGCCTACCTTGAGAATGGGATTTAAGAAATTATCATTAAATGCTTTTTATTCCTTGACGCCCTTATTTATTGAAGGAAAAGGAGTGCAAATTCATCCTTTTTCGGTTGGAATTTCGTGGATGCGTTTATGATAAAATAGATGCAATTTCAATCAGTTTTTTGTTTATTTCTTGAGCTTTGTCAGCTGCAATAGGTATTTTGTGGAGGTTATTAATCATGACAAAACCTCCATCTGATTTGATGTGCTCAGTCACAAAATGTAAATTAATAATGTAAGACTTTTGACATCTAATAAATTGAGCGTTGTCTTTTAAAATATCTTCGTAATGTTTCAATCCCTTGCTAGAAGTAATTTGCTGATCATCTTTTAAATAAATATCCGTATAAGCTCCATCCGCTTTACAGAAAAGTAAATTATTTAACTCAATATATTTAGTTGATTGTATAGAATGCACTGCTAACTTTTGATTGGACACTGGGTTTGCCAAATTACTTTTTAAAATGCTGTAATCTATCGGGGTTTGATGTTTTTTGTATAACTCTATTGATTGTTGCAACTCCTTTGGTTCAATGGGTTTGAGCAAATAATCTACTGCAGATAGTTTGAACGCCTTTATGGCATATTGATTATACGCTGTAGTGAAAATTATAGAAAAGGTTGTGTTTTGTTCATCAAAAAAATCTAGTAATTCAAGGCCACTATGACCGGGCATTTCAATATCTAAAAACACTAAATTGGGTTTGTGTTTGATGATTGCCTTAACACCAGAAGGTAAGTCGTTACATTGCTCAACGAGTTCAATTTCGGGACAATAACGCTCCAATAAACCACTTAGTAAAGTACGGGCCATTTTTTCATCGTCAATAAGTATTGCTTTAATTTTCATTGTTAAAAGAGGTTTATTTACTTTTTTATTTCTGAATTAAATAGGAATTTTCAAAATAACAGTAGTTCCTATAGATTGATTACTTTGGTCATATTGGTCAATTATTTCCAATGCCACTTGCTTTATATTACCTTGATTTAATACTTCTAGTCTTTTAGCATTCGCTCCAGTTGAAAACGACTTATGCTTAGCATTTTTTATTGAATTTAATTCCTCTGAACGTTTTCTTCCAATGCCATTATCCTCTAAAGTAATCACTAAAAGTTTTTCTATTTTCTCGAATTTTAATTGTATTTTCTTTTCTCCTTGTTTATGCAAAAGACCGTGTTTAACTGCGTTTTCCACATAGGGCTGTATCAACATAGGCGGAATTTTAACCATTTCCAAATCCAACTTTTGGTCAATGTCAAAAATAAAGGTGAAATTATCATCAAATCGAACTTGCTCTAATTCCAAGTACAAAGTTAAGGTATCAATTTCTTCGCTTAATAATACGGTATCTGATTCCGACATTTCCAATATTTTTCGCGTTAGTTTGGAGAATTTAGATAAGTATTTTCCTGCATTTTCCGCATCATTTGTAAAAATGTAGGCTTGAATCGTATTGAGTGCATTGTAGAAAAAATGAGGATTCATCTGCGACTTAATAGACGTAAGTATGGATTTGCTTAAATTTTTCTCCAATTGAATGTTTTCTCTTAATAATTTTATTTGTTTGAAAAGCAACGAAATCTGGTAACGATAATACAACCAACCAATACTCAACAGCACAAGAAAACATAATACAAAAAACCACCAGGTTAGCCAAAATGGAGGCGTAATGGTAAAATTGATAATTGGTTCTTGAATCGTATTTCCTAATTTAAATTGAAGTGAGTAACTTCCGGGAGAAAGCGAAGGAAATTCTAATGTTCTGGTTTCAGCAGATATCAACTTCCACCCTTCATTATTTAAATTATAATAAACGGGTTCCTGTATTATTTTGCCATAATCAAGCACTGAAAATTGAATAGATATTTGGTTTTGAAAGTATTCAAATGTGTTATTCAACGTATTATTATAGGAATCTTCCCCTACCTTAAAATCAGTTACTACAAAAAGTGAACTAATGGGAGGATTCGCTGATGAATGAGTTGATATATTTTTGATAACACCCGAATTTGTAAGGATATAAAGCACTGAATCATCCAACAATATATCGTTAATTTCATAAGGTGCAATGTTGACATCATATATAAAAAGATCGCCCGTTAGGGTGTTCAATCTATGAATAGATTGTTGACTAACAAAAAGTAAATAATCCTTGAATTTTTTTATCATTTTGATTTCAAAATTTGGAACGCCCATTTTTTCATTCAATAATTCAAAGGCATGGTTGTCAACAATTTTATATAAATTTCCCTTGGTAGTTTGGGCATACAACACATCATCAAATAACAGTAACCTTGACGCATAAAAGGAGTTTTCTTGCATTTTTATCTCAACGGTTTCGGTTGGTGTTACTTTAAATAACCCAAAATTGGTAGCATAATAAAGGGTGTTTTGTTTCTTATTATAGACAACCGAACGTGCACGGATATTTTCGACTGATTTGATGAAATACGTTCCAAATATTGGAAAAGATGAAAAATAAGTGTGCCATTTTGAGGAGTTTTTTACCTCTAGTATTGGGTTTTTAAATAAGCCATAAATACTGCTTGAAGCATAGGCATAATAATTACTATCGATATAACAGATTTCTTTTACGGCACTATTTATATAATAAATTTCTTTAAAATTAGCGGCATCCATCATCGTAAATCCCTTTAATGAAAAAGCGATCATGTTGGACAACGTATCTAAATGCAAATAAAGAAATTCGCCATTTTCGGCACTTGTATAAATTGTTTGGTAATCAGTTAATAAATGATTCGTTTTCAGTAATTCTCCTTTTTTGGTGCCTATAAGATATTCATTATGGGAAAGTTTTATGATTTTACTCGGCAAATACCCGTTGATGTTTTGAATAGTATTTTTTAAATTGGGGACTATAAAAACTCCTTCGTTAGTCGTTGTAAACCAATAGTTGTTTTGACGATCTTTGAGCACAGATGAAATACTTTTTTCGGGGTAGTAGGTTTTAGATGTACTATTCTTATCTACCACAACAGACCCTTTGGTGGTATGAATCCAATAGGCATCATCAATATAACTTGCACCTTGAATAAACTGGGGCTCAGTAGCATCAAGAGTTCCAATTTCCTTTAACTGATTATTGAAAAGGTGAATCTTTTTTTGTTCGTTGTATTTTGACACTACAATAAATCCATTATCGGTAAAATACAATTGTTCGTTTAATCCCTCAGTGTTGTTTTGTTCTTTATTACTAGTTAAGTTAAGGTTATGATCAATTTTATAGATTTTATTACCATGAATGAAATAGAGGTTTTGAGTATCATTTGTAGCATGTTCTATATTAGTAATTTTAAGAGGAACCGTTTTGATAAATTTAAGATTGGAAATATCATAAGCATCAACACCTTCTTTTTGGAACACTAATAAATATAAATCGGTGATGGCAAAAGGAACAAAACCCACGGTAGGATTTAAGGCAATGGATTTAAGTTTTTTTCTGTGATGATCAACGTAATATAAGTTACCATCAAAGTTCTCGTACCAAATTCGACCCATTTTATCTTCTTTGATACAACTTCCAGGTGTAGACGTTTGCTCATCGGACTTAAAGGTAGTGTAACTGAAACCATTATACATAGTGAGGCCTTCATTAGTAGCTAACCAAATAAAACCTTTACTATCTTGAAAAACGGTATATACCGAATTGGAAGGTAACCCATTTGTTTTGTTTAAATGAATAGCATAGGGTTGTTGGGCATAAACAGGAAAGATACTAAAACCAAAAAGCATCCAAAGAACAACTATCTCCATTGTTTTTTGAGTCCAATTTTGAAAAATTTGAAAGCTGATTTTTATCACTTCACAAAGGTAATACTATTTTTTCCATTCATATATAGACTTTACCAATCGATGTTTTGAACGAATGAAAAGGAGGTTTGACTTTATGTAAGGTGGAATGTAGCAGAATTAAGACGCTAGATATTAGATACTAGACAAAAAGGAAAAACGACAATCGATTTTCGAAAAACGAGAATCGAAAGTCTAGTTGATATCGATAAATCTAATGCTTAACACCATCAACAAAACGTATTACTTATTACGTTTTACGTAGTACGTTTCCCAACCCCCACGTAAACCCACAACCCTGTTTCATAAACCCACAACCCTGTTTCATAAAGTCACTTAATTCGAATGCACGAAAAAAAACACCTTTGCATCAAATTTTAAAATTATTTACTATGAAAAAAATCTTACTATCAGCTTTAATGCTAGCATTTGCAACAGTGAATGCTCAAACTGGTACAGTTGATCCATCATTTAATACAGGTTTAAATGTCAACAGTTGGAATAATCCAATCAATTGCGTTAAAATTCAACCAGATGGGAAAATTCTTATTGGAGGAGAATTTACTAATTACAACACATCTACTTCAAGAAATTATATAGCAAGAGTTAATTCTAATGCCAGTAACGATGCTACATTTAATCCAGGAACAGGAGCAGACGGAGTAGTTAAAGCCATGGAACTTCAATCGGATGGAAAAATCATTATTATTGGTGACTTCACATCTTATGATGGAAATGCATGTTCGAGAATTGCAAGAATCAATGCTGATGGGAGTTATGATGCTACTTTTACTGTAGGAACAGGATTTAATGCTACTGTTTACTCTTTAAAACTTCAATCGGATGGAAAAATTCTTGTGTCAGGCAGTCAAACAATGTATAATGGCACATCATCCAATCACATTACTCGGTTAAATTCTGATGGTACATTGGATGCCACATTTACGTCTGGTACGGGTCTGAACCAGTCTGCAATTCCAATTAAAATAGACTTACAATCTGATGGTAAAATAATTGTAGCTCGAAATGGTTTTATGAATGTATCCTACAATGGAACGCTAACAAATAAAATTTTCCGATTGAATTCTGATGGAACTCATGATGCTACATTTTTATCAGGAACAGGTCCTGGTCCGATAGCATCTAATGTGTACACATTTGGAGTTGATGCAAATGACAAAATTGTAGTCAGTGGATCATACGACTTAGCGGATTATGATGGTGCTGCTTTAACCTCTGGTGTTTTTAGAATTAATGCAAATGGAACATTGGATGCTTCCTTTGCATCAGGTACAGGACTTGGAGGATTATATCCTTATGCTAATACCATTTCCTTCACAAATGATGGTAAAATCTATATGGGAGGTCAGTTCAGCTCATATAATGGAACTACAATTGGTTCTATTTGTAGATTGAATACTGACGGGACATTAGATAATTCGTATGCTGCTGGAGGAGGTAATGGCCCAGTGAATCAAATCGCCATACAATCAGATGATAAAATTATAGCTGTAGGAGGATTCTTCCAATATAATTTTATGAACAGATACAGAATTGTACGTTTGCTAAATTGTACAGCAACATCATTACCAACAGCTTATACAATGCAAGGGGCAACAACTTATTGTGCTGGATCAACTGTTGAAATTACATTAGATAATTCAGAAACAGGAGTGTCATATCAATTAAAATTAAATGGTGGACTTTATGGAGGGCCTGTTTCTGGTACTGGAGGTCCATTAAGTATGGGATTAGTACAAGGAACAGGAACATATACAATTGAAGCTACAAAAAACTCAACATGGTGTAATAGTGATATGCTAAACAGTTTAGACATTACTGAAATAAATGCTCCAACAAGTTTTGCTGTAAATGGTGGGGGTACATTCTGTTCTGGAAGTAATGGTGTTAATGTTGGTCTTGCTGGTTCTGAGACGGGAGTTGACTATCAATTAATTATTGATGGCACAAATTCAGGAGCACCGATTGCAGGAACAGGATCTGCAATTAATTTTGGATTACAAACTACAAACGGAACATATACTGTATCAGCTATTTCTGCTTGTTCATCTGTAATGACTGGAAATGTAACTGTTTCAACCATTACAGTAGATGGTTTGGTCTCTTCAGAAGATAATACCATTACTGCGTCTACGTCAGGGGCATCCTACCAATGGGTAGATTGCAACAACTCAAACGCCCCTATTTCGGGAGCTACATCTCAATCGTTTACTCCAACTGTTACCGGCAATTATGCTGTTGAAGTTACAGTTAATGGATGTACAGAAACTTCAAATTGTACACAAGTTACCATTGGAGGCGGTAATCCATCATCGGTTAATGAAAACGAAGTTACAAACTTCAACATCTACCCAAACCCAGCTAATTCAACTGTTTCAGTGAGTAATGTAACGGTAGGTTCTACTGTAACAATTATTGATGTAATGGGCAAAAGAGTATCTTCAACAAAAGCAGTTAACACTACTGTTGAACTTTCAGTAGAAGCCTTTTCAAATGGAATTTATTTTATAGAAATTGAAAATAATGGAGCGATAGCTCAAAAGAAGCTTGTTGTAAGCAAGTAGTAGTTTTTTCATAGAAAACAATAGAATCCTCATCTGTGTCAAAGCGGGTGGGGATTTTTTATTTAGATTGTGTAGATGTTAGACGCTAGATACTAGACAAAAAAAGGATCTTCAATTTTTGACAAACGATTTTCGATAATCGACTGATTTTTACTAAAAATTTACTATTTCAAACTGATCTAAAAATGTGAAACTTAACAACACTAAAAAAACGTTGTACTTAGTACTTGTAACATAGTACATTCCTTAACAATAACATTCCACTTTATACTCAAGACTAAAGACTTTGTACTTTTCTGTCTTTTGTCTTATAGTCTTGAATCTTTTAGTCTAACCCCCACGTAAACCCAACCCCCACTTTCATAAACCCACAACCCAGTTTCATAAAGTCGCTTAAAATTATTAAGTCTAATAAAGCACTTTTGCATCAAATTTTAAATTTATATACTATGAAAAAAATCTTACTATCAATTGTTGCTTTAGTTTCAATTTGGAATTACAATGCACAGACATGGGAATTTCACACACCACCAATACAATCAGGACCAAGAGTGATCAAAGACTTAGAAATAGTCTCAAACACCAATATTCTAATGGGTTTGAATGATGGTAATTCGAATACAGCTGTGGCAGAAATTAGAAAGTTTGCTAATTTGGGGGGGTATACTATGCAATTGTTTTTAGGGGTATCTAAATATGCTGGATATAATGTAAACGGTGTAGGTTTAGATGCAGGAATCCAAGCTATAAGTTTTCCAAATTTAACCAATGGTTGGGCTGTTTGGAATGATCAGCCAACAAATACAGTAAACATAGTTTCTAGTATAAATGCTGGTGAAAACTGGGTTATACAATCAACGAGCAGTGGATGGGCATCAGATATTAAATTCTTAGATAATTTAAATGGTTACATTTTGTTGGAAAATGCAGTTTTAAAAACAACAGACGGAGGTATTAATTGGCAAAATCATACAGTTGCATCAGGATTAAAATTAACAAAATTTGAATTCTTAGATGTGAATACTGGATGGGCAGTTGGAGCAACTACAGGAAGTATAAACACGGTAATATATAAAACAATTGATGGTGGACTAAACTGGACATTACAGGGGCCAACAGTTGCTAATCAGAACTTTAATAGAATTTTTATGTTAGATGTGAATAATGGTTGGGTAGTAGGGTCAGGAGGTTTAATTTACAACACATCAAATGGTGGAACAACCTGGACAGCTCAAGCGTCAGGAACTACAAATGTACTAAAGTCAGTTTATTTTGCAGACAATTCCAAAGGATGGGCAGTAGGTTTTAATAAAGTATTAGAAACAACAGATGGTGGTGCAACATGGATAACTCTTGCAATTGGTGCAACAGATGATAATATTGATATTGAGTTTTATGGAACAACGGGTATCATTTTAAATTCTTTTGGGGGTACTTTAAAGTTATGTCCTGATTACAATTTAACAGTTAATTATGAAATTCAATATGACCCTAATGGTTACCAGTGGGGTAACCACAACATATATCAATCAGGTCAATATTTTTATGATTTTGCTTCAATTACTCAGTGTGATAGCAATGTAACGGCCAACTTCATTGTTAGAGATACAGACACATTAATCTCAATAACTACATGTGAAAATCCATTCATTTTTAACGGAAATACCTACACAACATCTGATTATACATCAATTGTTTTACCTGGTGGTAGTGTATTTGGATTTGACAGCACAATTGTATTGAACCTAACCATCGTCCCTCCATTAAATGTTCAAGGTACTACCGATGGAAATACTATATCTGCCCCAGTAGTTGCAAATGGGTCTTATCAATGGATAGATTGTAATAATGGTAATGCATTAATAAGTGGAGCAAATTCAGATTCCTATACTTCTACAACTAGTGGAGACTATGCATTTATTATTTCGAACGGAGTATGCATTGATACCTCTATTTGTTATCCAACTTGTCCGGCTAGCGCTACAATAACTGGAAACAACATTACAGCCACCGCAAATGCGGGCTCATCTTTCATTTGGATTGATTGTATTGCAGATGAAGACATACCTGGTGAAACAAATATGATCTATACACCAACCGTAAGCGGGCAATATGCTGTTGTCATTATTAATAGTACTCAAACGTGTTCAGTTTATATTGACTGTATGGAATTTACCGTTGGAGGCGGCAACCCATCATCGGTTAATGAAAACGAAGCTTTTAACTTCAATATCTACCCAAACCCAGCCAATTCAATTGTTTCAGTGAGTAATGTAACCGCTGGTTCAACGGTAACAATTATTGACGTAATGGGCAAAAGAGTGTATACTACAAAATCAGTTAGCACCACAGTTGACCTTTCAGTAGAAACCCTTTCAAACGGAATTTATTTTGTAGAAATTGAAAATAATGGTGCGGTAGCTCAGAAGAAGCTTGTTGTAAGCAAGTAGTGGTTAAGATGCTAGACGCTAGATTTTAGATATTAGACAAAACGATTTTTCGATAATTGATGTAACTTTAAATCTTAAAGTCTAACTCTAACAACAAAACTTTACTTTGTGCTCAAGACTTTCAGTCTTTACTCTTAAAATCTTTCGTCTTCAAGTCTAACATTCAAAAGAAGTTTTTTTCATAGATAAATAAAAGAGTCCTCATCCGAGTAGTAGCGGATGGGGATTTTTTGTACGCCCACCTCGACTACGCTCGGGGGCCGTTTCGACTTCGAACAGTTAGAGAATAAACAAACAAACTTCTAGTTGATATCGATAAATCTAGCGCTTAACATCGTAAACATAACGTATTACTTAGTACATTTCCCACAACCCACGTAAACCCAAAACCCACTTTCATAACCCCACAACCCTGTTTCAGAAAGTCACTTAATTCGAATGCGAGAAAAAAAACACCTTTGCCAAAACTTTAAAATTATACACATGAAAAAATGGATACTTGCCTTGGCTCTTATTTCAAATTATGCTTTTGTTGCTGCTCAAAACCTAGCTTATGATTGGGTTGAAAGGCTCGAATCGGGTTCTAATCAAGCCATCATATTTCAAATCACCAATGACGCTGATGGAAATGTAATTGTTGGGGGATATTTTACGGATTCATTAATTTATGGCTCCAACACTCACGTTGGTACTCCAAATGTAAGAAGTCCATTTATAGCCAAATACAATGCAACAGGAACGCTGCAATGGCTCAATCATTACACGCCCGTTTCTAATTGTAGCTTCTGTGGTTTCAGTGGTATAAAAACCGACTCTCAAAACAATATCATTGCAGTAGGTACACACAGTGGCGGGATAGATTTTGGCGATGGCAGTGGTGTTTTATCTGGGTCAACTAGTGGAACTTCAGCATTTATAGTAAAACTATCTCCATCAGGTCAAGCACTTTGGGTAAAAAATTATAATAGTAACACATTTTTATCTGATGATGTGTCTATTCAAAATGATGAAATATATTGTTTGATGCGTTATACAGGTTCTGCTGTTGATATGGATTTGAGTGCCAACGTAAGTATGGTTCCATTTCCAAATTTCAATCCTAACCCAAGAGCTATTGTGCTTAAATTAGATGAAAACGGTGACTTTTTATGGGCAACTGGCTTTAATTCATTGTCAAATAATATTTTTAAATTGGCAAAAATGGCCACTAATGAAGACTTTACCTATATTGCAGGAGATTATTACCATTATTTAGCCGTTGATTCGACTGTAATAACTGTGGGTACGCCAAGTTTTAAAGTTCCCGCACCTGCCAATCACAGCGCACAGATTTTTGTAGCCAAATTAAACAATACAAATGGTGTAGTATCAAAGGTAATAGGAATAGGAGGGTATGATGATGAGAGTGTGATAGATTTAAAAATGGATAGTAATAATGATCTGTATTTATTAGGAAAGTCAAACTATACATTGGATGTTGACCCATCTTCTGATACAACGGATATTGTGATACCCAACGAACGATTTTTGGCAAAATACAGCGAAGACTTAAACTATATTTCAGCCATTCCTTTACCTTATCAATATACACAAGAAATAGAAGTTGATTCAGAAGGTAAACTATACTTGGGTGGATTTTGTATAATTTGTGCAGGTGAAATAACAACACCTGGAGCATTTGTTTACATAATGAACCAAAACTATGTATACCAAAGCCATTATCAATTAAGTAATGTTTCCTATGCTTATGCTCTTGAAATTGCTGCCGATAAAGTTTATTTAGGAGGTAATTTTTCAATAGCTATTGATTTTGATATGAGTTCCAACAACTCCATTTTAACTCCTACTTTAGGTAGTGATGCGTTTATTCTAAGTTTAAATATTGTTCCATCAACAGCTTCTTTATCAGAAAATAATTTAGAGACGTTCCATATTTATCCCAACCCAGCTTCCACAAGCGTTACACTTTCTAACTTGCCAATTGATTCAGATTTGAAAATAGTAGATATTACTGGAAAAGTAATCTCAGCCATTACTGTAACTTCTACCAATATGGAAGTACCAATTGACTTTCTCTCAAATGGAATTTACTTCATACAAATTGAACAAGAAGGAGCGATTGCTCAAAAGAAATTGGTGGTAAATAAATAAAAAGAACTTGCCTTATGAAAAAGTGTCAAATTATAATATTACTTTGTTTAGGTTTCTTAATCTCAAGTAAGATTACTGTTGCTCAAACATGGTCAGATGCGGGTGTTTTCCCAACTACAACTGCCCGAATTAATACGGTTGATTTTTACAGTTCAACATTCTCCCTATCAGGAGGCTATTTAGGATTTAATCCAGTTAGGTTTAAATCATTTGATGGAGGTCAGAATTGGTCGTCATTTAGCAGCACGTTGAATTATGAAACCTTTGATTTTCATATTTTTTCATCCACTGAAATTTTAGCTGCGGCTTCTGCAGGAGTTTTTAGATCTACTGATGGTGGTGTTAATTTTACTCAAGTAACTTTCCCAGGAAATTCCATTAGAGGGAGATTGGCCTTTGCTAACGCCACCACTGGTTGGCACATTGGAACTAGTAATTCGGGTTCGAGTTACATTTATTATACTTCCAATGGTGGAACTTCATGGAGTTCACAAATTCCAGCATCTTTTGGGGTAGCGCTAATTGATGTAGCGTGTTTTTCTTCTAACAATGCTTGGATAGTGGGTGAGCAAGGCCTGATCAATGCAACTACGGATGGTGGCAACAATTGGTTTGTTCAGACTTCAGGTGTTACGTCTCATTTGAATGGGATTCATTTTTCCAGTCTTACAACAGGCGTTGCAGTAGGGAATAACGGTGTAATTTTGAGAACAATAGATGGTGGATCTACTTGGAGTACTATAACTTTCAACACTACAGAATCGCTAAATGATGTTCACTTTACCACAACAACAGAAGGTTGGATTGTAGGCAATAATGGAACGGTTCTCAAAACCATTGATGGAGGACTTACATGGACTGCTGAAGCGTCAGGAACTACAGAGCATATTTATGAAGTTGACTTCTTAAATCCATTTGTTGGATTAGCAGTAGGAGCAAATTGTAAAGTTATACGTTATCAAGGCAATTGTACAGAAACAAACACTGTTTCATACACCCATTGTGGAGCTTATTTTTGGGGTGGACAAAATCGTCCGACATCAGGACAATATGTATCTACTTTCTCTAATCAATATGGTTGTGATAGTACAGTTACATTAAATTTAACTGTTTTACCATTAGGAGCATCAACCATAACTGCTGCTGCTTGTGATAGCTATTCATTAAATGGAGAAACCTATACTTTTAGTGGAACTTTTACACAAGAATTGACCAGTGTTAATAGTTGCGACAGTATCATCACGTTGAATCTAACCATTACACTCTCAACTTCTCCTTCGGTAACAGTTAATGGAAATCAACTTATAGCCATAACCAACAATTCTTTTACCTATCAATGGTTAGATTGTAATGCAAATTTTGCTGAAATTGCAGGAGCTACTAATCAAGTTTATTCTCCCAGTTCAAGTGGAAGTTACACCTTTGTTACACCAGCAATAGGAAGTTGCCCTGCTGACACAGCAACATGTGTACAGTTTTGTGTAGGTCTGAACACCAGTTTGTCATTAAATGGAACAACGCTAGCAGTCAATCAAACAGGGGCTTCATATCAATGGTTAGATTGTGGAAATGGAAATGCCATAATTTCTGGTGCCACAAATCAAAACTACAACCCAACAACAACAGGAGTTTATGCTGTAGAAATTACTTTTAATGGATGTACAGGTATATTAAATTGCACTCCAGTAACGATTAGTGGTAATCCATCATCCATCATAGAAAACGAAGCAATGAACTTCAACATCTACCCAAACCCAGCTAATTCAACTATCTCGGTGAGTAATGTAACCTTTGGTTCTACTGTAACAATTATTGATGTAATGGGCAAAAGAGTATCTTCAACAAAAGCAGTTAACACCACAGTTGACCTTTCAGTAGAAACCCTTTCAAACGGAATTTATTTTGTAGAAATTGAAAATAATGGAGTAGTAGCTCTGAAGAAGCTTGTTGTAAGCAAGTAGTTGTTAAGACGCTAGATACTAGACAAACGATTTTTCGACAATCGACAATCGATGTAATTTTAAATCTTAAAGCCTAATTCTAACAACGAAACCATACTTTGTACTTGTCTGTCTTTTGTCTTTTAGTCTTGAATCTTTCAGTCTAACAATAAAAAGTAGTTTTTTTCATAGATAAACAAAAGAGTCCTCATCCGAGTAGTAGCGGGTGGGGATTTTCTTTTTGATCGACTTTAACCTCAAGCAACCATTTATAAAGTGAGGATAAACGTATTAAAAACCATTTGTTTTTAAATAATACAAATTATTTGAGGAGGTCACATAGTCTTCATTTTCGAGTAATTTGAATGTCGAAACATATTATTTTTCACATTTTTTTGGACGAGAATTATTGGACTACAAATGGTGAGCCCAGTTTTGCATCAGTTACATCGCTAAGTGTATCCAATAATCTAAAGTATACATTTACACAGGGAAAAGATGTTATCTAATTGGGGTTTATGGGTTAAGGTTATAAAACAACCAATGAAATTCCTATGTTATACATTCAAGATGATTTTGGATTTTAGTTTTTGCACTAAAATCATTTGTCGGAATTTGAAAATGGAATCTATTTTATACGTATTGTAGACAACGACAAAGTTGTTAGGACAACAAAGTTTTAAGTCAATAAATAGGTGTGTTTTAATAAAACAGAAAAGACCATTCAATTTAATATTGAATGGTCTTTGAATTAAAGGGAATATGTTCTTAGTTTCTCAGAAATCTAGTTATTTTTTAAACTCGTAAGCACGTTTACAATCAATGTCATTCGTTTGAGAATTACTTAAATCTTTTATTGGTTGACCACCAAAATTTTCTTCAACAGAACCTGTTGTATAAATGTTATCCTGTGTAATCTGCATTATGGTAGCACGACATCTATCACCTTTTTTGGTTATCACTTGTACTTTTAGATTTCTGCTCATTAAAGTGTTTAATCCAAGAGCTCCTAATAATTTGTATTCATATTTCCAATCAGAAATGATATATACATATTCTAATGTTTCGCCCCATTTATATTGCGTCATTCGAGATTCCACTGCTTTTCTTATATCAGCATTGCTTGGCTCGTCTTTTATTTTTCCGGTAAATGGCTTAGCTAATTCAGTACTATTAGCCTCAATTTCTTTAGAGGTAGATTTGTATTTTTTCCAATATGCATCAATTTGATCCCAAGCATATTCACGTGTGTATTTGGCCGCTATAGCTGCTTTTTCTGCTTTATAGAGGACAATAATTTCGACATACTTTTTATTATTTTCTAAAGAACTTTCCAATCCCTCTTTTCCAATGCTAAAGTCACCTATTAAAATAATGCCAGGTTCAATTTCAAGAATATCAGCATTGTTAAAATTACTATTATATGCTTCTCCTTTTATATAATTTCCTTGTAAATCTTTATTTATTGAATATCCTTTAAAATATTGATATTTTCTATTGTCATAATCTTTGCTAGATAAATAGAGACCTCCAGCTTTAGTAGAAATATCTACTCCTATTTTTGGAGGAGTTGTAGTGGACGACCACCAAGCACCTTTTACCCATTTAGTGTTATTGCTGGTTTCATAAGAATATTGAGTGTTTAGGGTAATCGAGTATTTTGTTTCATCGTAATTAACCAAAAACTTTTTAATTTGTTTTTCAAAAGGTTGATTGGTCATGGGGTTATCCCCCATTGTCTGCGCAGTAATTGCAGTTGTGGAATAATAAATTCCGCTCAATCCGCGTGAATCTTTTAATACTTCTTTACTTTCTAAAAAAGTACTTGCGCTATCCTTAGCAGCCTCTTCAAGTTGTTTTTTGTTTGGACCATCTGTTCCTTGAATTTTAGCATTCATTTTCTCTCCAAATTTACCTCCAAAATTTTGAGCGTTTGTCGTTGTTGCAACACTGATAACAGTTGCCATGATAAATAACTTTCTTTTCATTTTGTATTTTTTCACCAAAAGTAGGTTTTCGACATCAACGCCATTAAATGACTTTATAAAAATGGTGTTTGGTTTTATGAAACGTACAAATGAATTTACTAACCTTATTTTTAAGTCCAATTAATAGAATGCAATTAAAAACCAGAATAAAATAGCGGTTGGGATTAAATGATATTTTAAATAGTAATACATATTCAAAAATATTAACTTGTATATCTACCTTAATAACCCAACAATAATTCTTAACTTTTTTTAATATAAATGTTTATTAAATCTGCAGTTCTAGACTCTTTAAGATAACTAATATTGTATTTGGATTAATGAACTAACAATTGATGTTGGATTAGGTGCATGTACTCAGGATAAATTTTTGTCCATTAACGAAAGTGACATTGTTACTTTCAAAATCTACCCAAACCCAGCTAATTCAACTGTCTTAGTGAGTAATGTAACCATTGGTTCTACGGTAACAATTATTGATGTAATGGGCAAAAGAGAGTATGCTACAAATGCAGTTAATACCACTGTTGACCTTTCAGTAGAAACCCTTTCAAACGGAATTTATTTTATAGAAATTGAAAATAATGGAGCGGTGGTTCAGTAGAAATTGGTGGTGAGTAAGTAATATAACTTGCCTCACGTGTTACGTAATACGTATTACGTGAAACTTTCTTCTACAAAGAAGTTTTTTTTCATATTTAAACAAAAGAATCCTCATCCGAGTAGTAGCGGGTGGGGATTTTTATTTTACTTCATCCCTTTAAAATGGGGTAAAAAAAATAGGGTTACAAATCTAACTTTGTAACCCCATTTTCTAACCTTAACTAACCTATTTGTAACCTTGAAAAAAGTTGGCTGAATCGTGAAACGTTATTCTGCCGAACGACTTTTATATTTTAATTCTAACAATTGAACTTGCAAATTGTTAGCTTCTGTAATTGTTTTGAAATAGGCTTGTAAATCTCCAATTGACATTAACAATTTGGCGAAATCTTTTAAAGCTCTGTATTGAAATTCTAACTCTTTCATAATATCTAATTTTAAGATGAAAAGGTCATTTCAAATAGCGTGCCAAAAATTAAATCATAAACTTAATGAATCCTTATTTTTCCCAATGCAAAAATTTTACCTTTTGTATTTCAATGAGTTGAGGCTTTTTTACGTTTAATTTTTCTCCATTTAATACCAACTCATATTTTTCAATATATCGTTTAGCCATTACTAAGGAGTTAAAACAGTCTGCTGCATATTCATGACAAGTTGTTTTGTTATATTGGTCTACTGAAAGCACCGCACGAGTCAAATCATGGGCTTTATCTGACAACAAACCTACCGAAGGAATGATTAATTCGGGTAATGAACCGTAAGGTGAACCAAAAACGGGACAACCAAAATAAAGACTTTCAATGAGCGCTAAGCCAAATGGTTCATGCCATTTAACCGGAAATACCAGTCCTTTTGATTGGCTGAGAAGGGCGTTTTTTTCTTCTCCCCCTACCATTCCTTTGAATTTTATACGAGGATGGAAAGTAAACCGAACACCCATACTTACATTAAATCGTTTACCCCCCATTACTACTAAACGTTCTTTTGGTGTGGACTTAATAACGTCAATAGCCCCTTGCACATTCTTAACGCGCCAAGCAGCATTTCCTAAAAAATGGAAATACGTTCTTTTGCTCTTCGTATCAACTTTTCCATAGTCATTCCAGTCTAACCCATTATGAACAAATGACATAGAACCAAATCGTTGGGCATGATTTTCTGAAACAAATACCGTATTTTGATCCAATTTTCGGTCATTATTACAGTTTCCATGCATAGTAATGAGGTAGGGTTTGTCAATTTGTTCTTCTGGGGCAAAGTTAAAATGCACCAAATCTACCGTTGGGGGAATTTGTTCATTCAACGATTTTGTGGAATCAATAAAATGTACCTTAGCAAAATCGCAAAAGGAACCAGCCTCAACCAAATAACTAACTTGATGTCCTAATTGAACGAGTTCTTTCCCCAAATACCAGATTACCCTTTCTGTACCTCCATAATCAAAAACAGGAATTTTGGAGTTGTTTACAATCAATATATGCATCTTAGTAGTTTTGCATTAAGAGTTGAAAATATCTTTAGTATTGGCTGTGATTTTAATGCAAATATCATCCAATGGCAAATCATTATCATCTACACCAAAGGGGTCTTCCAATTCCTCCGCTAATATTTCAATACTTACCAAAACGTAAAACACAAAAATGGCCATAAAAATGGTTCCATAACCCAACGAAGAGACAAACGCAATGGGAACAGTGGCTACGTAAATAAAAATAAATTTTTTCAAGAACATGCTGTAAGAGTAGGGTATTGGCGTATTTCTTATACGCTCACACGCACCTGAAATATCTAAAAAAGAGTTTAAATTGGTGTCTAAATAGAGTAAATCGACTTCAGTAAGTTGTCCGTTTCGTTTAAGCTCGTTCAATTTTTTATACATCAATTGCACAATGGAATTGGGAATGTGTTGGCATTTTGATAAATACGTTAATTCGTCCTCCGTCAAATCTAAATCATCCAATTTAACGCCTTTTCGCAGGTTGTCTTTGAGAGCTTCAGCAAAATTGGAGATCATTCGTCTAAAAAATGCCTTATCAGCATTGTTCAATTCCATCTCAGCTATTTTTATGGATAATTGACGAGAATTATTCAATAATTCGCCCCATTTTTTTCTTCCTTCCCACCACCGGTCATAAGCCGTATTGGTTCTAAATACTAAAAGCAAAGAAAGGGAGAAACCTATTAATGAATAAATTTCTGCCGTGTGTGTCAAAAAATTATATTCTGATAAATATCTTAATTCAAGGAAGGTGATAATAAATGAAATAATTCCCATAGCTATCAGCTGTGGCCACAACTTATAGAGGGTATCGCTTTTGGCAATGTGAAAGATTAATTTTATCCAAGATTTTGGATTGTAAGTAATCATATAATACGGTTGATTTTATTAATTATCGTGCGAATTTACTAATTTTGCATCAATGATACGTACTCCAAAACAATTTGCCTTATTTTTAGCATTCATACTTTCACTTTTAGCTGGGATTATTGATGTGGTGCTAGAGTTGATTATGCGAGAGGATGTGAATATTGGAATTCTTATTTTTACGATTCTCATCACAGGTATTTTGGGTTATTTCGTTATTTATTATTTACTAGAAAAACTCATTACTCAAAAAATTAGAGCACTTTATCGAACCATTCACTCCTTTAAAATATCTAAAGGTGATTTTCCTATTAACATGAACGATGATGTATTGGCTCAATCAGAAAGAGACGTGTTGTCATGGGCAAAAGGAAATAAAGATGAAATTACCAAATTAAAAGATCAAGAGTCATTCAGAAGAGAGTTTATCGGCAATTTGGCTCACGAGTTGAGAACACCCGTTTTTAGTGTTCAAGGTTATATTTTGACTTTATTGGAAGGGGGATTGGAAGATGAAGACATAAATCGAAAGTTTTTGAAAAGAGCAGCGGATGGCATCGACCGTATGACCGGAATCATAGAAGATTTAGATACCATTACGCGCTTGGAGTCGGATCGTCTGAACTTAAAAATGAAAAAAATTGATGTGGTAGCATTAGCCAATGAGATTATTGAAAGTTTTGAATTTAAAGCAGCAGAAAAGAAAATAAAAATCAGTTTTGACAAAAAACCTTCCGATCCCATATATGTAAATTGTGACAAAGATAAAATTGGTCAAGTTTTTACCAATCTAATCAATAATGCCCTCAATTATGGCAATAAAAACGGGAATGTAAAAGTTCGTTTTTTTGATTATGAAGACAATATTCTTGTAGAGGTATCGGATAACGGTATTGGCATTGCAAAAGAAAACTTGTCACGTGTTTTTGAGCGATTTTACCGCGTTGATAAAAGCCGTTCACGTCATGAAGGAGGCACAGGCTTGGGATTGGCAATAGTAAAACACATTGTGGAATCTCACGGACAATTAATAAATGTAAGAAGTACCGTTGGTGAAGGCTCTACCTTTTCATTTACTTTAGAAAAGTATAAAGGATAAACAACTACTTTTTCAAAACAATCAAAAACGTGGTGCCTTTATCCACTTCAGATGATTTAACCGAAATTTTTCCTTGATGATGTTCTTCAATAATTCGCTTAGCAAGTGATAAGCCTAAACCCCAACCTCTTTTTTTGGTGGTATACCCTGGCTCAAAAATAGTTTTTAAAGCATTTGGTGCAATTCCCTTTCCCGTATCGCTAATTTCTATCATATTGTTCGTAGCATCTTGATATATCGTAAACTGTAGATGACCATTACCTTCCATCGCATCTACAGCATTTTTTGATAAATTTTCAATCACCCATTCAAATAAGGGTAAATTGAGGGGTGATGTTATGGTTTTGTCTTCACATTGTATAGAGAATTTAACTTTTTCAGAAACTCGTTTTTCAAGATATTGCACACTGTTGAAGAGGGAATCGTATAAGTTTTCGGGAACGAGTTTGGTTTCAGAACCTATTTTTGAAAAACGCTCAGTGATAGTGGTCAATCTACTCAAATCTTTTTTCATTTCGTGAATGGCCATTTCATCTACACCTTGATCTTTTAATAATTCGAGCCAAGCTAATAACGAACTCAGAGGGGTTCCTAATTGATGCGCTGTTTCTTTTGCCATACCCACCCAAACTTGATTTTGCTCTGCTCTTCTAAAAGTGCTAAACAACACATAAGCAATCAACGCAAAAAGCGAAATAATGCCCAGCATAATATAAGGGTATGCTCTCAATTGTTGTAACACCGAGGATTCTTCATAATACAACAACCCAACATTATTTTCATCCAAAACCAAAACCAAGGGAGTGCTTGAAGCCAATAATGTGTGTATGCGGCCTTTATTCTCTTTCGTTGTAGTGTCAATATTGGTAGCAATTATTTTTTTGGTTTTGTTGGCCACAAAAACTATGGGTACCAAATTTTCGTTTTGAACCAAATCTTTATTAAATGCCTCAATCAACGAATCGCGTTTGTATTGTAGTCTAAAAAAGTTATCGCTGTTTCGATAGTAGATTAACTGACTTTTATTGTCGGCATATTTTATTTCTATGGGAGCATTCGTTTTGGGCCATTCTTCAATGTATTTTTTGATGCTATCGGGATGTTCTGTGCTTAAATTTAATGAGGAAGAGAAATTACCGTTTTCGGTTAAAATTAACGGAATGCGTGTGTTGTTTTGTATAATTCCTAAGGCAAAGCTGTAGTCATCAATATCTTTTTGTAGTTCTAAGGTAGCTTTTACCCAGGTTTCTACATACTGTTTTTCCTCGTTGGCAAGGGCCACAAAAGATTCGTTGGTTATTTTTACTAAATCTGCTTTTTTGCTGATGGCTTCTCCCCACTGGTTAACCCGAGTCAACTCATTTTCTTTAAGACTTTTGGCAATATCATTGGCATACCAAATAGAAGCCCCTGCAATGATTAAAGCTGCAATGACCAAGAGTATTTTCCATTTTTGTTTTTTTGAATACAGATTCATAAGCTGCTTTAACGTGAATTTTATTGTTCTGTTGTACAAACAAGGACATTCTCTTTACCAATCTTTCTCAAGAGTGGATTCAGTTGATTTGGTAGCTTTTGAACCATTTACTTTTTGAAGTATCTTTTTTTCATCGTTGTTAATAGCATCTAAATCTTTTATAGCTTGGGCCTTGGCCGCTTGAGCGTCTTTGTCTTGTTGCTTTGGGTCCTTTTTGTCGCCTTCAGAACCATTTTGCTCTTTATCTTTATTATCTCCTTTTTGATCATTAGGTTTGTTCTGATTTCCTTTTTGATCATCTTTTTTCTCGTCTTGTTTTCCTTGGTTATTTTGGTTGTTTTTGTTTTCCTGATCTTGCTTGTTATCTTGGTTTTGTTGATTGTCTTTATTCTCTTGATTTTCCTGTTTGTCTTGTTGGTTGTTTTGTTGGTCTTTGTTTTCGTTTTTTTGATTTTGTTGAAGCTTGTTCATGGCATACGTAAGATTGTACTTAGCATCAGCATCATTGGGGTTATATTTTAGGCTTTGTTTGTATGCATTTATTGCATTCTTGTATTGACTTTGTGTCTGACCACTGGTTTGAGGATTACCTTCAGCAGCCATAGCTTCTTGTAAGTGCACATTGCCCATATTATAATATCCTCTGGCTTTATCTGATGGCGCGGCAGCCGCTTGTACATAACTGCCAAAATAGGTTTTTGCTTTTTCAAAATCTCCGTTCAAAAATGAAGCATTACCAGCATTATATAACGCCCGTGTGTTTTGTGGATTTTGTTGCGCTACTGCTTCAAAATTTTGTTGAGCAGTTTGATATTGACCTTTTCTATAGTTCTCTACGCCTTCATTAAAAAGTACTTTGTCTTTGGTTTGACTCCAAAGCAACTGTACACTTGAGGTAGCAATCAAAGCCAAGCTCAACAGTATAGATTTAAAAATATTCATAGTTAACTAATTTTAAAATGTTCTCGAAAGCTGGTTTTGTTTTCTAAGATCAAAATGTCGATCAATAATAAAAGTAAACCCAACCACAAAAAAGGTTGAAAATGATCGTCATAAGTCGTATATTTTTCTTTGCCCAACGCACTTTTTTCGGTGGTATTGATTTGCTCCACAAGACCTTCCAATCCCACGCTCAATCCATTGGCTCTAGAGTACGAACCTCCACCAGCATTGGCTACATCAATGAGCATTTTTTCGTTTAATTTAGTCAAAACCGTATTACCTTCTTTATCCTTTTTTGTACCTACTTTTTGACCGTTTTGCATGAGCGGAATGGGTGCACCCATTTCACCTCCCATACCTATAGTGTGAATGGTTACCCCTTGCTCGTGTGCCAGTTCAGCAGCTTCCAAGGCTGATTGTTCGTGATCTTCGCCATCCGAAAAAATGATTATGGTTTTGGAAACGCCATTATCAAAATTGAATGATGACATACATGTGTTGATGGCATTTCCGATATCCGTTCCTTGAGCAGTAATCATATCCGTGTTTACATTTTGGAGGAAGAGCTTTGCTGCATTGTAATCGGGTGTAATAGGCAATTGTTTGTAAGCCGCGCCTGCAAAAACAACCAAACCAATATGGTCACCACTTAATTTATCGAGCAATTTTTCGATAGCCAACTTGGTCACTTTAAGACGATTGTAATTCGGAGCTAAGTCTTCAGCCAACATGCTCGAACTTACATCAATGGCAATCATTATTTCAATACCTTTACTTTCTACTTCCCGCTCCTTAGTTCCAAATTGAGGGTTTGATGCGGCAATAATTAAAAATGCCACCCCCAATCGCCAAAAGGTATATTTTAGTGAAATACTTAGCGTTGAATAACCCTTAAAAATATAGGGCAATAGCGCTGTTTTGCCTAATTGACGTATGGTTTTGTTGCGCCAAAGTTGGATGTAAAAATAACCTAAAGAAAAAATTACGATTAAGGGTAAACCGTACCAAAGAACCCACTCATGCTCAAATCTAAAATTAGAAGCATTTTGGGTAATGTAATCATAAAAAAAGTAGGCACCACCCCAAAACAAGATTTCAACCATAATTATGGTGAAAAAAAGCGGCCATATGCGAATATTGGATTGTTGTTTACTCATATCAAGATACTGTTTTGAATAATAAACGTAACAAAAATTCGATGGATAAAAACAAAATTCCGATGACAATAAAAGGCATGCTTTTTTCGGGTAAATCGACATCCAATGTGGTCGTTTTGATGAGGTGTTTTTCGAGTTCATCAATCTCATCATAAATAGCTTTCAACGATTCATTATCCGTAGCTCTAAAATAACTTCCACCCGTCATAGCAGAAATTTCTTTTAATAAGGGCTCGTCAATTTCAACATCTACATAATCATATATGTACTCATTTGTAATCGGATTGATTGCAACGGGTGTTTTGGCTTTTCCATTTGTACCTACACCAATTGTATACACACGTATATCAAAAGCCTTGGCATCTTCAGCGGCATTCATTGGATGAATTTTCCCATGGGTATTCACACCATCAGTCAATAAAATGATGATTTTACTTTTTGCATCACTTTCACGAAGTCTGTTCACTGCTGTGGCCAATCCCATACCTATAGCTGTTCCTCCATTCACAATTCCTCTTTTAGTTTCACCAATAATATCCGAAAGTACTTTTTTGTCTGAAGTCAAGGGACATTGTGTATAAGCTTCTCCTTCAAAAACCACCAAACCAATGCGATCATTTGTTCGTTTGGCTATGAACTCTTGTGCTACTGATTTTGCGGCATCAAAACGATTGGGTTGAAAATCTTCGGCCTCCATACTACCACTGGCATCTAACGAAATGATGATATCAATACCTTCCGTAAATTGTTCTATTTGAGTAGTAGAATCTAACTTTAGTTGCGGCCTAGCAAGAGCAATAATTAAAAATAGTAATCCCAATGTACGGCTTATGAATTGTAGTGTTTGGATACTTATTTTGGATTTTTCATATCCATTCGTTAATGCCATGGATGAAACGGACACAGGTGTAGAACGATTGTATTTGAAATAAAAATAATAGACCCAAAACGCTGGTATTATTAATAATAACCACAGCACCCAAGCATCAGCAAATTGATAAGTTGTATAGTCAAAAAGTTCAAGCATTGGATTTACTTATTTTTTTATTTCGTACTTCAATAGCTCGTTTGATGAGTTTTTTGGCAATTTGTATAGCTGTTATGTTTTCTTGAGGCGAGGGTAATGATTTAGCAAACTTAATCATATCAGCCAACTCGAACAAACTCTCCAATTGTTGATAATCATTTTTATTTATTGCACTCAATTTAAGACTTGACAATATTTCAAAACTGGTTTTTTCAAATGTTGAAATTTCGTATTTATGTTCTAAGTATCTACGAATTACGTTGGTGACCTCAGTATAATACTCTTTGTGTTTGTTTTGTTGCCAAAGTTCCTGTTGTTCAATAGCTTCTAATTGTAACAATAGCTGCTCTTCCAATGGAATTTTAGGCGCTATAATTTCTTCAGTGGTTTCCGATTTTTTAAATTTGCGTTTGTATATAACCCAACCCAATATTAAGGCTACCAATAGCCCAATCCAAAGGGCATATTTTTTAATAAAGAGCCAAACCAATTCCCAAAAAGTGTAAGGATCTTCAGCAATGTCTTTCATTCCTTTAATGCCTTCTTCCATATTCACAGTTGGAGCATTAACCGAAAATGTTAAGATGTTTGTAGCAACAGTATCTGAGCCAACCACTGCCTGAAAAGCCGGAAGGGAAATGGTTCCGCCTGCAAACAAGGCAATAGTAAATTCTTGTTGCCAAGTAACTATTGGATTACCTTGATTATCGGTAGTTGTTTCTGAGGTAGCAGGTGAAATGTTTACAATATCTATGCTGTCATTAATGCGCACCGAATCTTTAAATGCAGGGAAGATGACGTTCTCAGTAATAATGGAAGCAGGAAAGGTAAGACGCATATTTACCAATACGGGCTCACCTAACTCAACTTGATTTTTTTGTGCAACTATGCTCAATGAAACATCAAATTGAGCTTGAGAAAACCCAACCAAAGCGGTAAATACAACTAAATAAACTATTGAACCTATTTTTTTTATCATAAATACCTTCTATCGTTGTTTAAACAAATTCATTAAAGGCTTAATGTATGCCTTATTGGTGTTTATTTTTGTAAAATCTATTCCCGATTTTCTCAATATCCCGCTCAATTCTTTATCTCTTCTCAATGCATTAATTTTCCATTGCTGTTGCATTTTTTTGGAGTTGGTATTGTACCATCCTACTTCACCCGTTTCGTTATCTTTTAGTTGAACGAGTCCTATTTTTGGTAATTCCGTTTCCATAGGATCTTCCACTGTGAGTGCTATTAAATCATGTTTTTTATTAACTATTTTTAAGGCATCTTCGAGGGGTTTGTCTAATGGAACCAAAAAGTCGGATATTAAAAACGCAATGGACTTCTTTTTTATGGCATTATTGAAATGTCTGAGAACGGTTACGATATCCGTTGTGGTATTTTGAGGAGTAAACTCAATCAACTCTCGGATAATTCGCAAAATATGTTTCCTACCTTTTTTGGGAGGAATGTACAATTCAACCTTGCTCGTAAATAACATAACACCAATTTTGTCGTTATTTTGTGCTGCAGAAAAAGCCAAGATAGCGCATAATTCAGCAATTATTTCTTTTTTTATTTGCTCTTGCGTACCAAAGTTGGAGGATTTTGAGATATCGACTAACAACATCATTGTGAGCTCTCTTTCTTCTTCAAAAACCTTAACATACGGCTCATTAAAACGGGCCGTAACATTCCAATCAATGGTTCTAATTTCATCACCAGGCATATAGGCACGAACTTCGGCAAAAGCCATTCCTTTACCTTTAAAGGCTGAATGGTATTCGCCAGAAAAAACTTGAGAAGAAAGTCCTCGAGTTTTAATCTCTATTTTTCGCACTTTTTTTAAAAGCTCTTTGGTTTCCATTTAAGTTGATCTGGTTGAACAGTTATACAATTGTTCGGTTGTTCGGTTAGCAGGTTATTTGGCAAATACTATTAAATTCAAAGGAGCTAAGTCTAACGTTTTTGATAATTAAGACTAAACAATCCAATTGCCATTTTAAATTCTTAAATCTAGCATCTAGAATCTTTAAGGTACCTCAACTTTATTTAAAATGGTATTTACAATCATTTCAGCAGTAACATTTTCAGCCTCTGCTTCATAGCTTAAGCCAATACGGTGTCTCAATACATCATGGCATATAGCACGCACATCTTCAGGAATGACATATCCTCTGCGTTTGATAAAAGCATAAGCTTTAGCACATGTAGCTAGAGCGATACTGGCTCTTGGCGAACCACCAAATTCAATTAATGCTTCAAGGTTAGGCAAACCATATTCTTTAGGGTAGCGAGTTGCAAAAACAATATCTACAATGTACTGCTCAATTTTTTCATCCATGTACACTTGTTTCACTATTTCTCTGGCTTTCAAAATAGTTTCCGGACTAACCACCTTGTTTGGTTTTGCAAATCCTTGAGCAGAAACATTGCTACGGATGATTAATTTTTCTTCATCTCTTTTCGGATAATCCAACACTACTTTCAACATAAATCGATCGACCTGTGCTTCAGGTAATGGGTAGGTTCCCTCTTGTTCTACAGGATTTTGGGTGGCCAATACTAAAAATGGTTCGGGTAATTTGAACGTAGTGTCTCCGATGGTCACTTGACGTTCTTGCATAGCCTCAAGTAAAGCGCTTTGCACTTTTGCTGGAGCACGATTTATCTCATCAGCTAATATGAAATTAGCGAAAATAGGCCCTTTTTTAGAAATAAATTCTTCTTTATTGTGGTTGTAAACCATCGTCCCCAATAAATCGGCAGGTAATAAATCGGGGGTAAATTGAATACGACTAAAGGTTGCATCAATAGTTTTTGCTAAGGTATTAATAGCCAAAGTTTTTGCTAACCCCGGAACACCCTCCAATAGAATGTGGCCATTAGCCAATAAAGCCACTAACAGTCTTTCAACCATCAAAGGTTGTCCAACAATGACTTTGTTCATTTCTATTTTCACTAAATCAATAAACGCACTTTCTTGCTGAATACGATCATTAAGGGCTCTAATATCTAAACCCACTTGAGGTCCAGAATTAACAACATTTTCGGTGTTGCCAAAAGATGAAGGAACAGTAGTATCCATAGTTTATTTTATTATTGAAATTCGTCTTTAATTTTGAGATTTACAAATTTCGAAACATTGCATAAATTTGAATACAATAGGGTGTTAAAGATTGTTAACAAGAAAAGTGTGAAAGTCCTTAAATTATGGGTTGTCAACAGGATGCTCAATGGCTTCCCCGTTTTTATAACTTAAGTTTTTGGTCATTTTTCCGGTCTCATCAAAATAAAGCCATTGACCGTCAGGTTTTCCATTGTTATAATAACCAATATACATTATTTGTCCACTGGGATAATAAACCACCGATTTACCGTTTAAATAGCCTAAGGCATAGTTGTTTTCACTTTGTTTATTTCCTCCTGGAAAATAGGAAGTCCATAAACCAACTCGTTGACTGGCTTCAACCAATCCGGTAACTTTCAAATCACCATTCGGATAGGTTGATTTGAACTCACCATCGGGTAAATTTTCTTTCGGAATGGAATTACTCACCTCTAATTTTATTTCATTTACACCGGTATCTTGTGTGTTCGTTTTTGCCGAATCACTTGATACGGTTTCATTGGCTTCGTTTGAAGCATCCGTTCTACAACTCATCATTGAAAATATGAGTGCAATTATTGCTAATTTTGTTTTCATAGGGGCAAAAATAATAAAACATGGTAAAGATACAGTGTTTTTTATAGCCGAACGGCACTGATTACTCATTCATTGATACCGCTTACTCATTTAAAATTTTTAGTTACTCATCATTGAGGTATTTTTATTCAATTAGTTAGGAATAGTTTTTGGACGGTATATGAACTATATTAAAATTATTTTATACTTTTGACCTTACACACCCTCAAAATATGATTAAATTATACTTATTTTCGATTTTTTTAGTCACAACAAATTTGTTTTTTTCGCAAGATTTCATTCAAAAATGGAGTACACCTGTTATCAAGTCTGTCGAAACAAAAATTGTGGATATTCAATCTGATCAAGATGAAATTATCCTTTTTATCAAACATGATAAAGAAAAAAATTACTTACGATTTGACCGGTACGATACATTAGCGCAATTTATTGAGTCAGTTGAGCTAAGGGTTGATGCACAGGAGGTGTACAAAATGTTTGCTGTAAACAATGAAATTGTGGTTTTTTGTGTTGATAATTTTGATGATGAAAAAATTGATGAATTAAGTGTCAATGTCTACACAAGAAAGGGTGAGAAAGTACTCTCAAAAGTAATTTTTTCACAACCGAGTAATGGCGGTTACCGAAATCAATTTGATGTAAATGTTTCGCCAAACGGGCAGTTTTTTGGAGCCTCATGCTCTGAAGCGTTCAACGAAAAATTAAATGAGACCTTGCACATTAAGCTCTTGGATAGATCGTTGGAACAGATTCAAAAAAAGGACATTTTAACTACGCTATTATCTGACAAAAAACGAGTAAATATAACGGTTGTCAATAACCAAGGAAATGTGTTTATATTGAAAAAATATAAAATAAAAATGGACAACTACTATATGATTTATGCTGTTGACAAAAATGGTGTGGAAAGCAAAACCGATTTAAAATTGCGGGTTAAAAAAATTGCTGATTTTCTCTACACTTTTGACCAAGAAGGAAATTTAATTCTCGGTGGGTTTTTCTCTACTATTGGTAAAATAAATTTTGAAGGCGTTTTTGCAGCCAAATTTGCTCCAAATCTTCAAAATGTTTACCTAAAAGAATATATGTTGCCAGAAAATGTAATTGGAGCATTCAAATCAAAAAAAGAAATTGAAACCTATGGTAATGGTTTGGACAATTTCAGAGTGAGCAAATTCCAATTTGTTAATGAAAATCAACTGAGCTTAATTGCTGAACACATTAGCGCCTATACCGACCCGAAAGAAGGCTATCGTGATTATAGAAAAGGAGTGGTAGCCATTTCGTTGACCGCAGAAGGAGGTTATTTGTATGGTGCTCCAATTCTTACCGACCAGCAAGATGCAGCCCACAGAGGTTATTGGAGTTCGTTTAATTCTTTTGTTGTAAAAGATGAGCTTGTTATTACCCATAATACCATTGGTCCTGCAGCAAAAAAATTAAAAACAACTGAAACCAATAGCCCTTTGTATATTTCTCAATACCATCAAATAAATGGTTCAGGGGTTATTAAATCTGCTCAATTGGATTGGACTTGTCCTATAAAAAATGCAGCTGCATTAGGTGAAATTTCATTGGATTTACCCACCTTTAAAATTGTATTGGTAGAGCAAGAATCAAAAAACCAATACATTTTAGGTAAATTAATAACTAAAGAATAAAATTGATATTGTATGCTGAATTCAGTAGATTTGGGAAAGGTGATTTTTTTGGATATAGAGACCGTTCCTGTGATATATAAATTTTCGGAGCTGGATGAAAGAGGAAAGGAGCTTTGGGAAAAGAAATCAAAGTTTATGGGTCCGGTGCCTGAAGAATCCTATGAAAAAGCAGGTATTTACGCAGAATTTGCCAAAGTAGCTTGTATTTCTGTTGGGATGTTAGCTACCAAAGGAGGGGAGCCTTCTATCCGATTGAAGTCATTTGGTGGTGACGATGAGAAAAAAGTGTTACAAGAATTCTGTGATTTATTGTCAAAATTTGAAGCTACCACCGTGCTTTGCGCTCACAATGGTAAAGAATTCGATTTTCCTTTTTTGTCAAGAAGATTGCTCATAAATGGGATGAAATTACCCAGTTTATTAAATATTGCAGGAAAAAAACCTTGGGAAATTGCGCATTTAGATACCATGGAATTATGGAAATTTGGGGATTACAAACATTACACATCATTAGAATTGTTGACCTATATTTTTGATATTCCCACACCCAAAGACGATATTGATGGAAGTCAAGTAGCACGTGTATTTTACGAAGAAGGTGATATCGATCGCATTATTACGTATTGTGAAAAAGATGTAGTAGCTACTATTCAATTGATGTTGCGCTACCAAGGCAAATCACTGGTAAGTGATGATTGCATTATTTCTACTTAATGTGACCAATTAGAATTGTGTACTATTTTAAATTTTTTCTTTAGGATGTATCTTTCTTTTTTTTGTAACATTATGGTCTGTAAACCACACCAGAGCAAAAAGAAAGCGTATGCATTACAATTCAAATTATCATAAATCAGATCAAGAAGTTTTGGCTGAACAGGCCATTATAGAAGATGCAAAATTGAATCCTCGGTCATTCGAAAAAATTTACGAATCGTATTTTAAATCGATTTTACAATTTGTTTATCAACGATTGGATAGTAAGGAAACGGCTATTGATATTACTCAAACTACTTTTTTAAAAGCATTACAAAATCTTACGAAATATCAATTCAAAGGACTTCCGTTTTCAAGTTGGTTGTACCGCATTGCTTTGAATGAGCTGAACGATTATTTCCGAAAAAACGCAAACAAACGTACCGTTAATTTAGAAGATAAAATCAGTACCTTACTATTTGAGGAGGCTGAAGGGGATGATGAAATAGAAGCACATCAGCAAAAACTAACACTTTTAAAATCGGCAATAAAGCAGTTAAATGCTGAGGATTTTATATTTATCGAAATGCGTTTTTTTGAAGGCCGACCTTTTGCCGAAATAGCAGAAATAATGGAAATAACTGAAAATAATGCTAAAGTAAAAACCTACAGAATTTTAGAAAAAGTAAAAAAAATAATGATGCCACACTTGGCCAATAGCTAATTAAATAAACTATAAAAATGGAAAATTCTAAATTTAATATTAATAGACCGCCACTCAATGATGATGAAATCAACGAAGCCAAAAACTTTGAAGAAGTCTTAAACCAATTTGGGGCTGCAAAAAAAACTTCTTTTTACAAAAAAGTGGCCGTTGGAACAGGTATAGTTGCACTTTTAACCGTAGGTGCTGTTTTGATGTTGGGTCAACCTTCGAACTCAGTCAAAAATGAGAATCCAGAATCAACAGTTATTAAGAATGCGCCAGATACTTCTGTTTTTTCAAAACCAATTAGTGGTTTGGATGTGCCTTATACTACTTTTAAACTTGACCCTACAAAACCTAATCAATTTACGCTTTCTTCAGGCACTATAATCGAAATTCCTGAAACAGCGTTTTTAGATGAAAACGGGAAACCCATTACGAGCGAAATTGAATTGAAGTTTAGAGAATTTCATGATGTTGTATCAATCTTTGCAGCGGGTATTCCAATGACGTATGATTCTGCAGGAACACAATACCATTTTGAATCAGCAGGTATGTTTGAAATATTGGCATATGATAATGGTGAGCCGGTAAAAAGTAATCCCGAAAGCCTCATAAAAGTAACCTTGGCTTCTCTACAACAAGGAAATAATTTTAACCTATATTATCTTGATAACAATACCACTTGGAATTTTATTATGAAAGACACTGCCAAGGGAATGATGGCACTGAACAAAGCTGACAGTGCTGTTGCAGGAAATTTGGGTTCAAACCCAAAAATTGGTTCTCAGACATCTAATAAACTTGCTGATGCTACAAAAAAATATAAGGTAGCTTTGCAAAAGGCTAAAATTATTGAACCTCAAGTAGCCAATAATAATTTATATTCATTTAAGGTAGATTTTGAAGCAACAGCCTTTCCAGAATTGGCTCCCTATAAAAATGTTTTATTCGAAATCACAGAAAACAACAAAGACTTTAATCCTAATCAAGCAAAGAAAGATTGGTTTGATATTCAGTTAAACAAAACCGATGAACCTCAAATTTACAAAACTATTTTTTCAGGTGCGAATCAAGAAAAAATGACACTTTTTGTGAGACCTGTATTTTCCAGTAAAGATGTTAAATCTGCCGAAAAAACATTCGAAAAGTTATTCGATGAATACGATAAAAAAAATCAAGATAAGCTTACTAATTTGCTTAATGAAAAACAAGAGGCGTACCAGCTCTTGATTGCTGAAGAAGGTGCTGTAAAATCAGAAGTAGCAGCCCTTAATGCAGCCAATGATTTGGCCAGTAAGGCATTTGAATCACAAAGCATAGTGAAGCGTGTTTTTGAAGTAGAAAATTTTGGAATGTGGAACTCGGATTGTCCTCAAAGTTTACCTAAAGGTGAAGAGTTTGAGCCCCTTTTTGTTAATGAAAATAAGGTAGAGGATACACTTACGTTCACAACGCTCTTTATGGCCGAGTTAAATAAAAACGCATTATACACACTGTATGGAAGTTGGGGTAATTTTCAAGGAAACACTGCTGGTTATTATGACGACATGGAACAGTTCATACCCCAAAATGGATTTATAACCAAAGCAATTGGTTTCAATGGCAAAAATAAAACTGTGCTTTGGGGAATAACCAAAAAGAATGAACTCGCCATTTTGAAACCGGTAAAAATGGAAAAAATAAAAGGACAAAAACCCGTTTTAACCATACAAATGGAGATAATGGCTTCCATTCCAAAGGATATTCCAACATTAAAAAAGACATTAGGTTTCTAAAAATGAAATAATTAATCTATCTTTGAGGTGTGTTTTGTTCGGTATAATAGGTAGCAAATAAATATGCTAAAAAAAGAATGTTGCTTGCGGTTCTTAGCTTTTTCAACTCTATTCTTATTGTTGATGCATACTTCGTTCGCTCAAAAAGACACCCTAACATTCAAATTGGTAAAACCAACTTATCAAGGAGAAGTTATCATCAATGACAGTGTTTTTAGAGTCTATGAAAAAAATTACTTCACCATCAAAAAATCACCTGAATTACAAGTTCAACGGGTAGAAGTATTAAACGGTAAAGTCACTATTCAAGGAGAAGGTATGTATTACGTTACGTTTACTAAACCCGGACCAAGTTATGTAAAAGTATTTGCTAAGAATGTGAAAGGAGAATCTTTTGTTGCGGCCTTAAAATCAGTAAAAGTGATTGATTTTGAACTGCCTATCATATATGTTAGTGGTGTAAAAGCAGACTCGGCAATTGATTTAAAACATCTCATAAAAACGGGTACGGTAACCGCTTATTCTACACAATTGAAAAAAGCTATTAGAGTGAAATCGTTCGGAGTAGTAGTAGGAAGTGATACCACTTATGTTGTTGGAGATGGTTTTCCGATAGAATTGAAAAACAAATTTCAATATATGAAAGATGGCGATCAACTGGAATTATACAATATTCGAGTGGAGTTTCCCAACGATTTAAGAACCGTAAAAATAATTCCGCGATTCTCTATTTTTATAACAGAAACCGATCAATATTCAATTGGAACAAGAAAACATATTGATTCTAACTCCGGTAGTCCTTTTGATCCTTAAAAAAATACCCCTATGAGAATTTTAATCTTAATTATCACCTTTTTTATTTGGCAACTTTCGCTCAAGGCACAAAACTATATTGATACGGTATTTACCATAACCACAGTAAATGACATAGAATATGGTACTTCAATAAATTTTGCTGGTGACTCAGTTACTTTACTTATGGATATATCTATCCCTACCAATGCTCCAGCATTAGATTGTGGTAAACCATTGGCACTCATTATACATGGAGGAGCATTTTCGGTGGGAAGCAAAGAAGATGCAAACATTGTGAGAATGCGTCAAGATTTTGCAAAAAGAGGTTATGTAACGGCTTCGATTAACTATCGATTGGGGTATTTTCAAACGGATGTTGCCAAAAACTGTAATGTTCCCAATTGGAATTGTATAAATCTGGCCGATTCTTCTGAATGGATCCGATCGTGGTTTAGAGGAGTACAAGACGCTAAAGGAGCCCTTCGTTTTTTAATCAATAATCAAACATTGTATGATATTGACCCAGCAAATGTTTTTGTAATGGGTGAAAGTGCAGGAGCTTTTATTGCTTTAGGTGTGGGATATTTAGATGATGAAAATGAAAAACCTATTTCATGTTATGCAATTGCCGATGCCAATGCTCCACATTCCAGTTATTATGCTCCATGTATTCAAAATGCTTCTTATAGTACACCCATTGCTAATATGGATTTATCTCGTCCCGACTTGGGTTCAGTTAATGGAGATTTAAATCCAACCACTAGTCCATTTCAAATAAAAGGTGTTGGTTCTTTTTATGGCGCTACATTTATTGACTTTTTTACACTTAAGCAAACACTCACTGTACCTGCATTATATATGTTTCATCAACCCAATGATTTAATTGTGCCCATTGGTTATGATCCACTTTTTAAAGGATTTAATACGTGTGCTGCAAATACGGGTTGCGTTAATATACAAGACCGGCCCTATGCGTATGGTAGCCAAGGAATCAATCAGTTAGTTACCATCTTATCAATACCCAATGACCATAAACCAACCCTACAATTGGAAGTAACGACCAATACTTCTGATTGTCTAGGACAAGTGCTGAATCCTGCCACAGGAGGACATCAGTTTGATAATTTTTGGTTGCGCACACAAAATTTAGCTACATTTTTTTCTACTAAAATGGATGCTGATGGTTGTGAATCCTTAACTATCGGTGAAATTAACAATCAACTGACTATTTTTCCTAATCCCACTAATGGTGCAGTTCGACTGTCTTGTCCAGAATCCTTTTTAGGTGAATTGGTCTCTATATCCAATTCAATGGGGCAGGTAATAGAAACAAAAGAAATAACAACAAGTACTTTTGAAACGGACCTATCAAACTATCCTAAAGGAGTATATTTAATCCGCATATATTGTGATTCTGGAGTGATATTGAAGAAAATTATTAAAGATTGAGATTATTCAATTGAATCATCATCATCAATTTGCGTTATCTTGACATAATTATTTATTAGAATATAGCGCTTCCAAATTGATTTGAAATATATGCCTTGTCTGCCATCATAGGCTAAAATCATAGGTAATTTCTTTTCAAAATAATAATTTGAGCACTTAAATTCATCTGCATTTATTTTTTAACTTTGTAATCAATTAAAAATGCACACACATGTTAAAGAATAGATTTTTTGGATTAATGATAAGTTGTTTACTCACAACTATTTCTTTTGCTCAAGCCGTTTGGGGACCTCCGTCATCATTTGGAGCATCAAACTATCTTCCAAATACGATGAATGACGTTTATTATACTTCTCCTAATGATGTTTGGGTTGTAGGAAATCAGGGAATTATTTTGAAATCAGTGGATGCAGGTCAAACTTGGATTGATATTCCATCTGGAGTACAAACAAATTTATACGGTATAAATTTTTCATCCGCCACTAATGGAATTATTGTAGGCGATTTAGGAACTGTTTTGACAACAGCAGATGGTGGCGCAACTTGGGTTAGTAAAAATATACAAGATGTAACTTTATTGTTTGATGCTCAAATTTTGACACCTTTAGATATTATTGTCGTTGGACAAAGTGGAAAAATATACAAAACCACTGATGGTGGTGATAATTGGTCAACTATCCCTTCAGGATATCTATCAAGTTTGAATGGAATCGATTTTACATCAGCAACTCATGGTTTAATTGTCGGTGATGATGGAACCATTTTATACACTATAAATGGAGGTTCATCTTGGTTGCCAAGATCTTCTGGTATTTTTCAAAAAATATACGATATTCAATATGTAAGTGCTACCGAAGCATGGGCAGTAGGTCAATCTGGAAAAATACTTGTAACAACCGATGGGGGAGCTACTTGGTCAGAGCAAAATTCTTTAACAAGTTCAGATTTGTTAGGTTTATATATGTTAGATAATTTAAATGGCTGGGCTGTAGGTTCGTTAGGTACATTTTTGTATACTATAGACGGTGGAATAACTTGGGATGGAGTAGGTATAAGCACTACGAAAGATTTAAAAGCCATTCATTTTAGTTCAGCATTGGACGCTTGTTTGGTTGGTGCTTCAAATTATGTTGCTGTTACAGCTGATGCAGGTTTCAATTGGGATGTTAAAATAGAATCCTCCATTGCAGTGGGTACTTTGAGCTCAATTCATTTTGAAACGCCTACTTTAGCATGGGTGGCAGGTGAGAACGGAAAAGTAATTCAAACAACAGATGGTGGTTTTAATTGGCTAGATTTATCAACTTCATCTTCAGAATTTTTGACTTCAATATATTTTATTGATAATTTAAATGGTTGGGTTTGTGGTACAAATGGGGCAATTTTTAGTACGCTTGATGGGGGTACAACTTGGACAGATTATTCAATTGCTTTAGGACCCAATTTTAACAAGATTTTTTTTACTTCTCAAACGACAGGGTGGATTATTAGTACATCAGGTGAAATTTTTAAATCAATTGATGGAGGTCAAAATTGGACCCTTCAAACTTCGGGTACAGCCCAAATTTTATGGGATTCGTATTTTGTTGATGACATGACAGGTTGGATTTCAGGATCAGCAGGAATTATTTTGCATACAACTGATGGTGGTGCAAATTGGACACCTCAAACAACGGGAACTACCGAACCGCTATCAGGTATTTATTTTATAAGTGCACTTGAAGGTTGGGCAGTGGGTGGATTAGGTTCTATTTTACATACAATAGATGGGGGTGTAAACTGGGTGCCTCAAACTTCTGGAACGGTAAACAATTTGAGAACGGTAAATTTCATTTCACAATCTGAAGGCTGGGCAGGTGGATTTGCTGGTACTTTAGTAAGAACCATTGATGGTGGCGCAAACTGGACCGTACAAAATCCAAATTCTGTTGCTTCAATTTTTGATGTTGTGATGACTTCATCCATTACAGGAATGTTGGTTGGGAATCAAGGAACTATTAGACTTTATCAATGTGCAACTCCTGAACCTACTGGTAATATATCTCAAACATTGTGTTATGGATCTACCATAAGTGATTTGATGATTGCAGGGTCTGATATTACTTGGTATGCCAATGCAATTGGAGGCACACCATTGACTGTTGGCACACCTTTAATAAATGGAACATCTTATTTTGCCTCACAGACCATAGAGGGATGCGAAAGTGAAGATCGTTTGGAAGTAATTGTCACTATAGATAATGGCCCTCTTGCTCCTAGTGGAGACGCATTACAGTCATTTTGTTTTTCTGCAACATTAGCTGATTTACAAGCAAGCGGAACATCGATAGAATGGTATGATTTAGCAGTAGGTGGAAATATACTTACCCCAGAAACACCTTTACAAGATGGAGTTCAATATTTTGCAGCTCAAGCATCAAGTGGATGTATTAGTCAAAATAGATTAGCAGTTGAAGCAGAAGTTTTGAATCAAGGAAATGACATTATCTTGACGGTTACACCAACCGATGCCACTTGTACCAACAATTCGGGTATTGCAAGTGTTAATGCAACTGGAGGAACTGCCCCACTAAATTATTTGTGGGATAATGGAAGTCAATCCACCACTACAGCTAATCTTTCTGCTGGAATACATTATATAAATGTAACAGACAATTTAGGATGTGCTGCATTAGCTTCTTTTGTAGTGAATGCTGCAAGCGGTCCAGCAGTCATACTTGATAGTAAGATAGACAATTTATGTGCAGGAGATCAAAATGGCTCTATATCAATATCAGTTAATGGGGGACAAGCGCCTTATACCTATCAATGGAGCAATAATGCCATAATTCAAGATATAACAAATTTAGCTTATGGTTGTTATGAAGTGTTGGTTACAGATGCAAATGGATGTCAAACAGCTGACGTATATTTTATTAATGAACCTTCTCCTATTTTTGTAAATCATCAAATAAATTCTTCAACTTGTTTAAATGCTGATGGAGCTATTCAATTAGTTGTTGGAGGAGGAATTTCGCCTTATACGTATTCTTGGAGCAATGGAGCAACAACTCAAAATATTTCGTCTTTATCGAGTGCCATTTATGGTGTTATAGTTGAAGATGCAAATGGGTGTGAATGGGAAAGTAGTTATGCACTAAATGACGTTGAGGGAGTTTTGATACAATTGGATAGTGTAATAAATGATGATTGCATCGCTTCAACAGGAAGTATCTACATTCAGACAACAGGAACTAATAACTCTTATTTGTGGAGTAATAATGGTACAACAGAAGATTTATTGAACGTTGCTGGAGGAACATATACTATAAAAGTAACAAGTCCAGATGGCTGTATTTCAAATGAAGTTTTCTCTATAAATCCTAATGCTACCGATAATCAAACAATATGTATTATTACAGTGGATGAAACTTCCCAAAATAATGTATTGGTTTGGGAAAAAGAGGTAACCAATGATATAAATAGCTACAAAATTTATCGAGAAAGCTGTCAATTGGGGGTTTACCATTTAATACATACTCAATCATATTCAGATGAATCACTTTTTGAAGATCTTTTTGCTGATACAGAAAATAGAGGCTGGAGATATAAAATAAGTGCGGTAAATACTTGTGGAATAGAATCAGAATTGAGTGATGCACATCGACCAATCCACCTTATGATGACTGAAAATTCTGGAACCTATAACTTAGTTTGGACAGATTATGAAGGGTTTTCGGTATTCACTCACGATGTATATCGTAATTCGGATCAGCTAGGAGTAGAATTGGTAACGTCTGCATCCCAAGGAACAAACACTGCATCTGATACACCTCCATTATTAACTAATTTAAAGTATTATGTAATTGCTGACCCAGGATTTACTTGTTCATCTTCAAGGGCCAATATCAATACCTCACGTTCAAATACCAAAGGAAGTATTGCCGCACCTGTTGATGGAATTTTGGAAGTTTCTGATGATAACATTTCAGTATTCCCCAACCCAACATCGAATATTTTGTATGTTGATTTTCCAAGTCAACTTATTGGGAATACCTATACTCTTACTAACACAGTTGGGCAAATAATATTAGTAAATACAATTATTTCGTCTCGAGAAGAAATTTCTTTAAAAGATTTTTCAAACGGAATTTATTATTTGCAAATTGCATCTAATTCAGGGCTTATTACCAAAAAAATGGTGAAGAACTAAAATCACATTTTTATAATATGAGCTACTTTACGTGTTAAGGTAGCTCTTTTTTTATCATAGTAAGAGCTGAATAAAAACTTAATACTATGTAAGTTTTTAAAAGTCAAAACAAACGAAAGATTTATTTCAATAGAATTGATAGGATAAGTTTCAAAAGCTATTTGTTGTTATCGAAGAATTGAAAATATAAGTTAAATGCGAATACCTTTGATGCAAACGTCATCGATTCCGTTTCGTTTCACTACACGAGGCTCTATTCCGTCAAGCATTCTAGTTCGTCCTCCTAAAGTCGGACTCCTATAATGCAGACATCATCGACTTGTTCTTGGTCTGCTTTCCAATTGTTGAACTCAGTAATTAATTTTGATTTTTGTTCATGCATCGATAAAGGAGCAATTTGAATCAATAATTCTTTCAATGCTTTGTACATATATTTTTTTCCTTTTGGACCTCCAAATTGATCAGGCATACCGTCTGTTAAGGTATAAATAATATCACCTTTTTGTAAATTAAATGATTGTTTGGTGAAGGACTCTGAGTCTCTATCATGTTTGCCAACAGGCATTTTGTCGGGTTTAAATTCAATTAATTCTCCATTTCTGAATATCCAAACGGGGTTGTTTGCGGCAGCAAATTCGATTTTATTATTTTCCAAATCAAAACAAACAATACTGCAATCCATACCGTCTTTACCCCCTTCTTCACTTCCATCATTGGCTAAGGTATCTTTAATTATTTTTCGGGTATTGTTCAAAATTTCGTGAGGTTCGCATAAACCCTTTCCAACTACCGATTCTTTCAAGCTATTCATATTGAGCATACTCATAATAGCACCGGGCACACCATGACCTGTACTATCTGCATTCACAAATGCTAAATTTCCATTATTTAAGAGCGATGCCCAATAAAAATCTCCACTAACTACATCTTTTGGTTGAAAGAAGATGAAATATTCATTTAAATACTTCGATAACAACCGTTCATTAGCCAATAAAGAACGTTGAATACGCTCTGCATAATTGATTGAATCTGAAATTTCTTTATTTTTTTCTTCAACTAAATGCCGTTGTGCTTCCGCTTCATTTTTTTGCAAAACCACCTCTGCTGTTCGCTCTTCTACTTGTTGTTCCAATTCCTGCTGACGCACCAAAAGTGCTTTTGTTCGCCATTTAAATACCCCATAAATTAATAAACCTAAGACAATGAATACGGTTATACGGAACCACCAAGTTTGCCAAAAAGGAGGATTTATAATTACTTCAATCGTTAGAATATTTTCACTTTCTACACCATAACTATCAATGGCTTTTACTTTAAAAAGATAATTTCCAGGTGGTATATTAGAATACAAAACTTCATTTTTTTCTGTCCAAGGTGACCAATCTGAATCAAACCCTTCTAAAATATAACTGTATTTTACATCGTTGAGCGTTACACAAGTATATTCAAAAGTTAGGTGATTGTCGAGATAGGATAAGTTTAAAGCACTAGGGTTTCCTAATTCATCAAAGCGAGTATAACCTTTTTTTGCCCAATCTACAACATCAAAAAACAACCGGATACTTTTTGAAATAATAATTGGTTTTATATTTTTATCTACTTCAACATCCGTTTCTAACATATATAGTCCTTCATTCGTACCAGCCCACATGTTAGTACCGTCAAAAATTAGTGCGTTTTGGTTGACCTCTTCGGTAACCAAACCATTACTGGAATTTAAGGAAATAAGCGATATGATTTCATTTTTTTGGTTAAAGCTAATTTTATTAATTCCTTTATCCGTACCAATCCAACAATTGTTGTTGTTATCAAAAGCTATAGCATTTACTAGATTGGATAAAAGGCCCTCTTTTTTTGTATAGTGATAAAATTTTTGCCCATCATAAATCGTTAAACCTCCATTTTTATTTCCAAAATAAATCAACCCATTTTTATCTTCTGAAATACTGAGTACGGTTTCATCATTTAATTGATCTTTTTTTGTATAGGGTATAAAGTTTTTCCCATCATACTTCAGCAAACCATATTGATTTATACTGACCCATAAATTATCTTTAGAATCATTATACAAGGTCATAATATTATTGGAAGGTAAAAAATTGTTTTTGTCGAAACGAAGAGTGTCGGTACCATCGATTAAAAATAACCCATTTCCAAAGCAACTCAACCAAATTCTGTTTTTTGAATCCAATTGAATATTGAATAAATTTTCTATATTATCGTTTAACAAAGAGGTTATTTCCTTTTGAAAAACAAATTCTTTTCCAATGATTTTAAAAATGGTAATATTATACGGTGTTGAAATCCATAATTCATTATTTATAATTTTTAATCCTGTAATCAATTGGCCTTCCAAGGCAGGATGATTAAATATTCCAATTTCAGAAAGTTTATTTTTATTGATGCTGTTTACACCTTTTCCATTGGTCCCAACAATTAGTTGGTTATTAGGCGTAAGAAATAAGGAGGATATTGCTTTACTCGATAAACCAACATTTTCATTGAAAGTATAAATCGGTTCTTTTTGCAAACAATTTATTCCAAATTCGGAGGTGAGCCATAGATTTCCAAATTTGTCATAACTTCCAGAATAAATGTCATTAGACAATAAACCTTGTGAAGAAGTTAAGAGGGAATATTTCTTTTCTTTAATGGAATACTTAACAAACTCATTTCTAGTTAAAATTCCCAATTCACTGCCATTTACTAAAATAGCGTTCACCCAAGCTGCTGATAATTCAGGGATCAAAAGAGGGGTGAATTTTTCATTATAATGACAAACAATGCCAAACTCAGTAGTACCAATTAAAAGGGTGTCGCCAATTACATTTAATGACTCGATGTAATTGTCCATAATACCATTTGAAACATCAAAATAGGTTTGTTTTCCTTCATGAAATTTCACTAAGCCATTACCCCAAGTTCCAAACCATATAGCCCCATCTTTTGTTTGAGCTATGCTGTAAGCAATAGTTTTGGTTTTAAAATAACCTTTTTCATCCACAAATTCTACAAACTTATCCTTTTCAAAGTAGGCTAAACCTTTTTGAGTGCAAGCCCACAACTTATTATCCTTATCAACAAAGAGCATCCGAATGTCATCACTAGGTAATCCATCTTTAGTGGAATAAAATGTGAATTTTTGATTGTTGTATGAAAGTATCCCATGACCAACTGTTCCAATCCAAATGGTTTTATTGTGATCTTGAACAATATGCGAGGCGTCAATCCCTTGTATTTCAGAAAATTTATCAAATTTATCAAATAATTTCCCATCAAAAAAGCAAATCCCATTTTGAGTTGCAAACCACATTCTTCCTAAATGATCTTCAAATGTGGCTTTAACTAAATTACTCGGTAATCCTTGTTTTGTTGTAAAATGACGTATATTATGCTCTTGAGCTTGAGCCAAAAAGCCCAAATTAATAAGTACATATATAACTAAATATTTAGTGAAACTTTTCAAATTTACTCGTAGATGTGAAATAATGATTTTACGTTTATTTAATCTTTCTGTGCTTTAAAACCCTGACTGTGAAAAGTTGGTTCACAATCATTTCTATGTGAAATAGTAATTAATAATTCGGTCCCTTCAGCAAATCCATATTCACTTGGATTGAATTCAACACCCCCAATTTTATAATCAGTTTTAATTTTTTTACCATTTACAGTAATATTTAATACACAAAACTGCTTTTTATTGACTACTTGAGGGTTGTTGATTTGTATTAAATTTCCGTCATATTTTCCAACAAAATAGGAGGTTTTGGGAGGTTTTGCATATGCAGAAAACAGAAGTAATCCAAAAACCATTGTGAATATGTATTGATTTCTCATTGTTTAACTAGGTTATTTTTAGTTGAATTTTACCGTACCAAAAGTAGTTTTTTTTTCGATGCGACACAATACCAATGCAATAGGTTTATTTCCACTCAGGTTATTTTTATTACCGGGTGATCAAACTACGCTGCATATTTTTGAACCGAGATACCTTCAATTAGTAACGGAGTGCATCAGTGAATACAAGACTTTTGGAATTCCTTATCAAACAAAAACTTCCTTGAGTGAATTTGGATCGTTGGTAACGGTAGTACAGATTATCAAAACCTATGCTAATGGCGAACTGGATGTCTTGGTTGAATGTGTACAAAACTTCAAAATAAAAAACTTTGAGGCAAAAGATGAGGTGAAATTATACCCTTGTGGAGCTATTCAAAAGGTTGAAAACACAAACTTTCTTCCTTCACCAGAATTGATGAACAGTATGAAGTTCTTTTTGGAGGCTTTAATGGAAGAAAGCGTTGATGAGGCCTTGCATGACTGTTATTCCATTTCACATATTATTAAACTGTTAAATTTGGATGATGCCGAGAAATTTCGATTTTTGAAATATACTGAGGAGCAACAAAACACATTTTTAAGCAGAAAAGCTAAGTTTTTGACCATTTTGTTGGAGCAAGAGAAAAAAGTAGTCGATCAGTTTTACTTGAACTAATAGCTGAGACTTAAAATTTCTTAAGTAAACTTCCATTGTTTTTTTTCTATTTTTGTAGAATGAAGTATACAAAGCAAGACTTGATAGACGTTCACGAACGCATATTACCTTATATTCATAAAACTCCGGTTTTGTACTCAGGGTTGATGAATGCTAAAGCTCAATGTGAACTGCATTTTAAATGTGAGAATTTTCAACGAATGGGAGCCTTCAAAATGCGTGGAGCTGCTAATGCTGTTTTACAATTAACAGAAGAGCAACGAAAGGCTGGAGTAGTTACCCATTCTTCCGGTAATTTTGCTCAGGCAGTGGCTTTAGCCTGTCAATCATTAGGGGTTAAATCGTATATTGTAATGCCTGAAAATTCACCAAAGGTTAAAAAAGATGCTGTGCGCGATTATGGTGGAGAAATTATTTTGTGCGAATCCACTACGCAAGCAAGAGAAGCCGCTGCAAAAAAAATTGTTGACGAAAGAGGTGCTACTTTTTTACACCCGTTTAATCAAGAAGAGGTATATTTAGGGCAAGGAACGGCTTGTTTGGAACTTATAAATGAAATGCCTAATTTAGATATGGTAATTGCTCCTGTTGGTGGTGGAGGTCTTTTATCAGGAACGGCATTAGCTTGTAATTTATTTGCTCCAAATGCAGTAGTGTATGGGGCCGAACCGCTAAATGTAGATGATGCAAAGCGATCAATGATTTCGGGCAAAATTGAGACCAATGCAACTACCAATACCATTGCGGATGGTTTAAGAACCCATTTAGGAGATCAAACATTTCCGATCATTTATAAATTAGTAAAAGATGTACTTACCGTTACTGAAGATGAGATAATGGAGGCATTGAAATTAATAATGGAGCGGATGAAAATTGTGGTGGAACCTTCTAGTGCCGTGGCATTAGCAGCCATTTTGAAAAACCCTTCCGTATTTAAAGACAAAAAAGTGGGCGTTATAATTTCTGGAGGTAATGTTGAATTAGAAAACTTGAAATTTTAGATTTTAAAGGTAACTTTTAAGGTTACACACCAAATACCTATTTTTGTCGTTAACTTATATATAAAATATCATCACGTATGTTTGCTCATATGAAGGTTTCATCATTCTTAACATATTGTTTGCTGTTGCATTGCGCAATTGCATTTGGTCAAAGTACACCAAGTGAAAAATCATTACCACCTTCAGGTATATTTTCTCTCGGGGCGCGAAGTACTATTGGGTTCTTTAATTCACACGGAGCTAACAGTGTAGGTGCAGGGGGGCAGTTTAGAATTCAACTCTCAAATAGAGTAAATACCGAATGGTATGCAGATTATATTACTTCTGATTTGGATAATAAAGTAGGTAGAACGGATTATCATATTGGGTGGTCAGTGTTTTTTTATTATCTCCAAAAGGATCACTTTAAACTACCGCGTTTTCAGCCTTTTGTAGAAGCAGGTCATTGTTTTGATTATACTGAAGTCCGTATACTTCAAACTCAAGAATCTTTGAGTAGATGGAGCAGTGCTGTTCAAATGGGTACTGGAACTCATATAAACTTAACTCCACGTTTTGATGTTACCATTAAAATGCAATATATGCTTCATTTAGGGTGTGATATCCATGCACACGAGCATCATGGAATTTATGAAATAGAGGAACATAAAGGATTTGAACGAGAGGGACATTTGCTCACAACTATGAGCGTTAACTATAAAATTGGTAACTTATGGAAATCAAAAAAATAGTAATAGGATGGGCTGTTATTTTAATTGGATTGGGAACTTCGTTTGCTCAATCAAATAAAATAGATCGACATCATTTAATCTCCGCAAGCGCAACATTTAGCCCAGCATTTTTTTTGTCGGGTGGAGGATCATCTAATTATTTGCATGGTTTTGTAGAATACTATCCTCAATCAAATGTTTCTTTAAAAGGTGAAGCTTATTTGTTTTTGAGACCCCCTGCAGAAAAGGGACATCCACTAAGGCAAAATACGGGAATTGTTTTTGGAGGCTTATATCATCTCAATAAAAATGGAGCTTTTGATCCTTATATAGGTTTCCAGCCTGGGGTTAGTTTCGTTTCGTATTACCCAGATTTAAATGGCCAAATCCAATACTTTGGGTTAGTAAAAAATGAAATTGTTCCAGTTGTTACGGTTTCAATGGGTGCCAATTATTATGTAAGTAGGTATTTTAATTTTTTTGGTTCTGTTAGATTTGTTAGAGCACAAGGCGCCCAATCCGATTCCTATTTTACCGATTTAAGTGAAATTCGCTTTTCTTTTGGCCTAGGTTTCAACTTTGCTCAAGATAGCGGATGTGACACATGTCCAAGTTTTGGTAAAAAGAAAAAGTGATTAGTATCTGAATATCCATTACTTTTGCATCTGTGAATACTGCCAACGAACATATCGACAAAAAATCCTATTTCAAAGATGAATACCTTTTATTTCTTCTTAGAAATGGTGAGCCACCCATTACCGTTTATAAGTTTTGTGAAGATTTAGGCCAATCGGAAAAAGAATTTTACAATTATTTCTCATCCTTTGCAGCTATCGAAAAAGATATATGGAAATCGTATTTTTCGGATGTTAAGGAAACGTTAGAAAATGATGAGAATTATGCCGATTATACTGCATATGAAAAGTGGTTGTCATTTTTATACACTACCATCGAGCTGTTTAAGCAAAATAGAAGTTTTGTGGTGTTAAAATGTCAAAATTTAGAAATTAAGCAAATTCGTCCTGCGCACCTAGAGTCATTTAGAAAAGAGTTCAATATTCTTACTACAGAAATTATAAATTCTGGGCTTTCAACAGAAGAGATTGCCACGAGGCCTGTAATTACTTCAAAATACAATGAGGTGTTGTGGGTGCAATTTTTATACGTTTTGCGGGTTTGGATTAAAGACGAATCGGAAGATTTTCAAGTAACCGATGCAGCAATAGAAAAAACATCTGTATTTTTGTTTGAATTGATGAAGCGCGGCCCTATTGATATGTTGATAGATTTTGTGAAATTTGCCTATCAGAATAAGGCGTATTAGGTTGAAGTATAAAGTAAAGAAAAGACTAGCAGACTCAAGAATTTAAGACGAAAGACGAGAATCTTTATTTCTCCATTATTTCTCAAACATCAGCCATTACCCCTCAACCCTTATTTTATTTCATTTTATCAGCAAAAACCTTTTTAAATTTCTCAACTTTTGGTCCTACCACAAATTTACAATACTGTTCTTCGGGATGCAATTCATAATAGTTATTATGATAATCTTCAGCTGGGTAAAATTTATCTAAGGCAGTTATTTCAGTAACTACAGGGTTGATATAAGCTCCCGAATTGTTCAATTCTGCTTTGTAATATTCTGCTTTAGTTTTTTGTTCATCATTGTGGTAATATATTACCGATCGGTATTGAGTACCGATATCATTACCTTGACCATTAAGTTGGGTTGGATCGTGTACTTTCCAAAACATTTCAAGCAATTCATCATACTTTAGTATAGTATTATCATAAACAATTTGCGCAACCTCAGCGTGGCCTGTCAAACCTGAGCAAACTTCTTTGTAGGTAGGATTTTTTACGTGTCCTCCTGCATATCCCGATTGCACCGAGATTACACCATTGACCATTAAAAAGGAAGCTTCAACACACCAAAAACAGCCGGCACCAAAGGTGGCAGTGTCTAAATTAGTTTTATCAATTGTATCGTTTGTTGTAGACATAGAAGTAGATGTATTAGATTTTGAATCAAAGGTATTCTTTTGTACTTGATTAAATGAACACCCAAATAAAAAAAATACGAAAAGTAGATTAAGTTGTTTCATATATAAAGAACATTAAAATTTGAAAAATGTTTTGTAATAGCATCAAATTTAATCATTTAGTATGATTTATAAAGGGAAAGTTATTTTTTTTGAATCAAACTATTTGCATAATATAAAAATGTATTATCTTTGCGCTCCCAATGACTCATGGTGTAACTGGCAACACGTCTGGTTTTGGTCCAGAAGAGTCTAGGTTCGAGCCCTAGT
>CAYQNU010000008.1:0-183831 GCA_964419055.1 uncultured Flavobacteriales bacterium
AATTAAATTCAAAATTTGTATATTTACAACCTGTCCTAAAAAAGGGGAGGTTACATAATTTTATCCTGAAATGAATATTTAGAAATTATGACTATCCAAAATGTGATTATAAAAAGTTCTTGCATCCTTTTTATTATGTTAATAGGAGTTTCTTGTAATTATTTATATAAGACCAAAATCAACAAATTGGTTACTAGAGATAATTTAACTTACAATGTTTACGAAGACGAAAAAACAAACATAGAACGTATTGAATTTTTATATAAAAGAGGAGATACATTATTTTCAATAATTCATCTAGACACCTATTATTTAAAAGGAAAGATTAAAGGGCATGGTTATATTTTGGGAAATACGTTTTATTTTCATGGAATAACGGAATACCAATCGAACTATGGTAAAGAGGGTACATCAAAACATTTAATTGTTTTTAACCACGATTCAATAAACCAAATTTATCTCGAAAATTTTGACAATGAAGTATTAATCTCATCTTTAATTTTAAATACAAATGAAAGATTGAGTTTTAGCATTGATTCATCCAATAAAATAAAAAACATTATTCATTATAAAGGTAATACTATATTAAATGGTATATATATCGATTTCTATCCTAACGGTGGAATTATGTCTAATTTCAATTATGTAAATCACGTCCCAACAGGTAACTATCAAATTTATTATGAAAATGGAAGATTAAAAGAAAAAGGATACTATGGTGGTGAACATATAAAATTCGATTTTCGTGAAGGCTATTTTATAACCCCCGAAAATGACACTATTAAAGATTTACATATTCTTTATAACAAAGAATTTATGGATGAATATGAAAAAAGTGAATATAAATATTTACAACCTTATTTTATAATTCCATTGTTAAATGGCGAAAGATTCTTTTACGACAGTTCAGGTATTTTATCAAAAAAAATCATTTATGATTCTTTAGGAAACCCTTTAAAAACGGAGCTCCCCCACAAAGAATAAACTTTTCATCAAGACTGACCTGTCTCCTCTGAAATTTAATTTAAACAGAGTATTTTTAGATAATACCATCTTGAATTACTAATTTTTCTAAATTTGTAGAGCAACGGGAAAGTATGCCGGGAAGCGAGAGTTAAAAATTAAAACAACAAAAACGGCTCCGGTGATTATAACACTATCTAATCAATGAAAATTCTATTAGTATTTCTATTTTTCGTATTTATATATTCTTGTGAAAGTAATAATTCTCGTAAAAATCAGAATACTAAAATGTCTGAAGTTTTTAGAGATAATAGTAATAAAGTCAATGTTGATACAATAAAATTTGATATTGAAATTTATGAAAAAGTATTCGATAGTCTACTAAATATTTCAATAGATGATGAAATAATTGTATATCTTAAAAGAGATACTTTGTTTACTGTTGTTCAAACTGAAGGAAGGCACCAGGTTATAATAAAAAATTCAAAAGGAGTAATCTTAGACAAATTTTATATTGTAAATTTAGAAGATCCAATTTCAAGAATAAAAATTATAGTGGGGTTTGATGAATTAATAAAGGAGACTTACGTTAACAATAAACTTAATAATTTAGTTTCACAGAATGCTATTGATACCACTGATAATCTAAAAATGATTAAGAAACAAATGTATGACGCCTACGACAAATATCCTGATGTAAAAGTTGATAAAATTTATTTTCAAATAATTCCTGAAAATATCATGTTAGAGTAAAGGGGAGTACTATTAACTTACTCCCCCACAAAAAACAAACTTTTTAAAAAGGCTGACCTCTCTCCTCTGAATTTAAATTTAACCGTAGTATTTTTTGATAATACTTTCTTGGATTACTAATTTTTCTAAATTTGTAGAGGTACGCAAAAGGATTAGCTCTGCAGAATTCGTGCCTCATTTGGTTTCACCGAATGTTAATTGGTTTCACCGAACGCTGTTACACGCGGGTGCTGAGAAAAAATAATCTACCATGAACAATACAACGTATTTTATGAAATTCAGGATTAAAAATTTCAAAATTTATATTTTACTTTCTTTAGGTTTTATTAGTTGTGAGAAAACACAATTTGATAAAAAAGAGCTTGAACATATTTTTAAAATTAGTTTAGATTGTTGTAATGAAAACCAATATTCATATTCATTATCAGACGGAATAATAGATCCAGTTATAAAATTAAAACTTACGTCAAAAACATCATATTTACCGCTATGTTTGAACATAGAAAAAAGTAAAGTTTATTTAAAAAATGATTATACGCCTGATTTTGATAGTGAACTTAATGACAAATGGTTTGATAGAAAAGATTTTAATAATGGTACTTATTACTCGTCAAAATCAGTACCAACGAATGGAGAATATATAGACCGATTTTATGAATGCTTTGTATTTAATGATAGCATAGGTTATACAACAGTTTATTTCGTATATTTTACTATATAGCATATTGTTACAAATGGACCCATCTCCTCCACCAAGAAAAAAATTTTACAAGAAAAGCTCACCTGTCTCCTCTGAAATTAATTTAAACAAGGTATTTTTAGATAATAAAATCTTGGATTACTAATTTTTCTAAATTTGTAGAACACGCGAAAGGATTGACTCTGCCGAATTCGTGCCTCATTTGGTTGCACCGAATGTTATTTGGTTGCACTGAATTTTATTTGACACAGTAACTGGTCGAAAGGATTCGGTAGCGGGGATTTAATGATTAGATTCAAAAAGAGTTGTTCCATTTGGCTGAAGTTGAATTAAAAGAAATAGAAATAAGTTTTGAAAATTATGAGTAATTTATTTTTATATTTGTTTTCTCTTTTATTTGTATATGGTAATACTATAGGACAACAATTGATAATTGATACCAACTTCAATCAAGTGAATCACTACCAAGTGAAAATAAAATCATTTGATACTATTAAACAAGGGTTTTATTATAGCTATTCAATAAACAGCAATTTAAAAGTAGATGGCTATTATAAAAATAATAAGAAAGATGGTATTTGGAAGGTTTTTTATGATAGCGGAAATATTTATTCAAAGTTTAATTTTATAAAAGGGGTTTTAAATGGTGAATATGTAAAATATTACGAAAGTCAAAAAATAAGAGAAATAGGATACTATAAAAATGGGATTAAGATTAATAAATGGATAGTTTTATCTGAAAATGGTGATACTTTATCATTTGGTTATTATTCTGGTAAATTACTTAACATTAAACATAACGATTCTCTTATTTTTGTAATAAATAATAAGCGCAAACCTGATACATTAAATATCATATCTAAATATTCTGATGGAATTCGAAACAATGAACCATTTAGCACATATGGTTCCTATTCAATGAATGTAATTTTCTTAAAGAAAGGAGTGTGGTATTATTTTGATGTATCAATAAATATAAATTCAAAGGAAGTATATGATAAAAATGGAGTTATGATAGAATCACAAAAATTCATCAAAGAAAATGAACTAAAACCTCCATTGATTAAACCTCCTCGCTGATAAAAATTAAACACTAATAAAATGATAACTTAATGTTCCAAATTATACCGCTCACTCACTAAGAATTTATTTTATTAGAATGACTTCTATACTTAACAAAGTAAGGTAAAGCCAAATGATGCATGAATAAGATCAAATCAAGCCTAGCTTGTGGTGGGTTAAATTAAGAGGTAGCTCTTTTTGAATTTTCTTTAGGTATAAATTGATAATATTTTTATGGTTTAATTATCTTTCCATATTTATATAATTTCGAAAAGGATGGATTTAACAAAAAGTTACCTCATTTGGAAGCGGAGGATAATAAATTAAAGGTTTCGTTTACCTCTAAATTACATCGCCTCCTAAGCAAGGAAAATTAATTATTTTTTATGAAACTACTAATAATTATTTGGATAGGAATAACAATTATTTCTTGTAAGCAAAACAGCAAAGAATTGCCTAACACATCAATGCCCAATTCAATTTATGTATATGAACATGAAATTCAAATTCTATGCACTCCGGGTGAAATTATTGATTATAAAGTATTAAAAAGAAGCTATTATAAAATAATTATCAATAAAGATTCTGCCTTCGTTCAGAGAGTATTGAATGAAGTGACAAATGATCAATGGATAAAAATGCTGACTACAAAGCAATTGGCTAGATCAGTTTCATTATGGCTACATATGAAAACTGAAAAAAATGCAATGTTTATTTCGCTATTAAATTCAGAAGAATGGTATAACAGTTGTTGGAAAAGAGAAGTTAATTTTTGGTTAAAATATTTAAATAACGAAATCGAAGATATTTCAAAATACAAATTTGATATATTTTAAAATAATTTTTAATTACTTCAAAATAGTTGTGGAAAATTTATTCGACTTAAACTATAGACATATAAGGGATGAAGAATCCTTTTCTGAGCTGTGTTAAATTAAACCCAGCCACTCTAAATTAAAACCAAGTATTGTTAGATAATGTTATTGTAGTTTAGTTATTTTTCTATATTTGTAGATCCACGTGAAAGGATTGACTCTGCCGAATTCGTGCCTCATTTGGTTTCACCGAATGTTATTTGGTTTCACCGAACGTTGTTTCACGCGGGAGCTATGGGTAACATCTAATTAAACGCTTACCAAGTCTTATTGACTAAAATTACCATATTTATGTTTTTTCGTCAATAATCTAATTATCTTTGTTATTACAAAACTTTTAATTTGAGAGGAAATAAATGATCACGCGAAACAAATACTTACAAAAGTTGGATCAACTCAAAGATCTAAATTTGATTAAAGTCGTTACCGGTATAAGACGATCTGGAAAATCAACTTTACTAGAAGCTTTCAAAAATAAATTGATTGAAAGCGGTGTAGATAAAAGAAATATAATCTTCTTGAATTTTGAAGAACGTGAAAACCTGCATCTTACCGAATGGTCTTACTTATATGATGAAATAATTAATAATATCTCTATTGATTCTAAAAATTACGTTTTTCTCGATGAAGTTCAACTTGTAAAAGGATTTGAACATCTTATTAATGCTTTGTTTACAAAAAAAGAAATTGACTTATATGTTACTGGTTCAAATGCCTATTTATTATCGAGTGAATTGGCTACTTTGCTAACTGGCAGATACATCGCAATCAATGTACAGCCTTATTCATTTCAAGAATATTTAAGTGCACATCCTAACGAACCGAATACCGACAGAATGTTTCGCCAATATTTGAATAGAAGTAGTTTCCCTGAAGCGGTAACTTTAACACAAAATAATCAAGAATTAGAGAACGATTATTTGCTGTCAATTTATGAAACAGTCATTATCAAAGATATTGCACAACGCTATAATCTTCGTAATTTAGATAATTTACATCGAGTGGTTAGTTTTGTTTTTAACAGTGTTGGATCATACATTTCTCCTACCAATATTGCCAACGAACTAAGTAAAAAAAGTTCAAAATCTATTTCACATAATACTATCATAAAGTATTTGAATTTTTTGAGTAATTCTTATATTATCTATCCCGCACCAAGGTACGATATTAAGGGTAAAGAACTATTAACAACCAATCAAAAGTATTATTTAGTGGATTTAGGGCTAAAAAATATCACTACTACCAATAAATACGATACCGATTTGGGACATAAATTAGAAAATATAGTCTATTTTGAATTGTTAAGAAGAGGAGGCAAAGTGTATGCAGGGAAAAACAACGATAAAGAGATTGACTTTGTAGTCCAAAAACCAAATAATGAATGTATTTATTATCAAGTAGCGTACACTCTTAATGACGAAAAAACATTCGAACGAGAAATTTCGTCATTTAGAAACATAAGAGATCATCATCCAAAATATTTGTTAACTCTTGATTATGATAATGAAAATATTGAAGGTATTCAAAAATTAAACGTTATCGATTGGTTGCTAGAAAAATATTAAAATAGTTCCTGCTCCCCCACAAAGAATAAACTTTCTAACAAGACTGACCTAACACCACTAAATCTAAACTTAAACAGAGTATTTTTAGATAATACCCTCTTGGATTACTAATTTTTCTAAATTTGTAGAGCTTCGTTAAACTTAGCGCAGTGGTGGGGTAACTTTTATACACTATTTTCCAAAAAGTAATGAACTGGTTATATTATACAAACTATTTATGGTTTACAAGAGTGGTAAGTACAACTATTCCCGAGTATTCATCTATAATAGTAATGTCCTTAACACAAGTAGGACCCATTTATAACTTAATAAATATTTATTACTTATATAAAGATTTCGATGATAAATCAATTCCAATGGAATATTTTATACCTTTTCAAGTATTAGTTATCATATTGAATTATTTATATTACAAAAAAAAAGGAGTTGAAATTATTAATCGAATAAGTTTAAATACAAAAAGAAGGAAAATTTTCATTGTAACACTATCTGTTTTTATTATGTTACTCAATACTGCAATCACCCTTTATATTGGTGCATTAGTACGCATTAGCAATGGCTTTGAAATTTGGTAGATTCAAAAGAAGTACTTTTTAAGTAATGGGTTAATCCACAAATCCACTATGTTTTACTTAAAAAAAGTACCAAACACCAAAAAAAAGTATTTCCTTTTGAATGCTCACTCATCTAAAATAAAAAAATATTTTTCCTTTCCATTCTTTCTATTTGACATTTAGGTTGTACTTTTGTGCCGTCTCTAAGGGGTGCTTTATGAAAATAAGGCTGAGATTATACCCATTGACCTGATCAGGATAATGCCTGCGAAGGGAAGTGACTTTTTTAACAACCAGTGTTAATTCTACAATTTAATTATTAATTACCAAGAATTAGCCCCTTGTTCTTGTTTAAAATGTTTTAAAACATGAAAACAAGACTTTCAAAAAAAATCCTAGGATTGGCCTTAGGCCTTTTACCAACTGCCTTTTGGGCTCAATTTCAACTATCAGGAACCATTCAATCTTCTTCGGGAGAACCTCTTCCAGGAGCCAATGTTCGTATTGAAAACACCTATTTAGGTACTTCTTCAAAACGTGATGGTACATACGCCCTCACCAATCTCAAAGAAGCTACGTACCTCATTAAGGTGAGCTATATTGGCTATGAAACTCAAATCAAAAGCATTGAATTAAAGGGTAATTTATCAACCATTAACTTTTCCTTGGTACAATCGTCCACTCTAGCCGAAGAGCTCAACGTTACAGCCATAAAGGCAGGCGAAAACACACCAACCACCTATACCAACTTGGATAAACAATCCATCGAAAAAAATAATTTTGGTCAAGACCTTACCTATTTATTAGACCAAACTCCTTCAACAGTAGTTACCTCAGATGCAGGTGCCGGCATTGGCTACACAGGTGTGCGAATAAGAGGGGTTGACCCCACACGCACCAATGTAACCATCAACGGTATTCCCATTAACGATGCCGAATCTCACGGTGTTTTTTGGGTAAACATGCCCGATTTCACCAGTTCTTCCAATACCATTCAAATTCAACGTGGCGTAGGAACCTCAACCAATGGTGCTGCTGCTTTTGGTGCCAGCATCAATATTCAATCTAATGAAATGGCTGATTCGGCTTATGCTGAAGTGACCAATACCGTAGGTTCTTTCAAAACCTTACGACACACCATTAAAATGGGAACCGGAATCATCAATAATAAATTTAGTTTGGATGGTAGGTTGTCTAAAATTAGTTCAGAAGGCTATATAGACCGAGCATCCAGTGATTTGAAATCCTATTATCTTTCTGGAGCCTATTATTTACCCAAATCAACCATTAGAGCTACCCTTTTTAGCGGAAAAGAAATTACCTATCAAGCGTGGTATGGAACTCCCGAGAGTAGAATAAATGGCGATACTGCCGCTATGAATGCCTATGCCGATAGAAATTATCTTACGGATGCACAACGCCTCAATTTGTTGAACAGTGGTAGAACTTATAATTTTTACACCTATGATAATGAAGTTGACCATTACCAGCAAGATCATTACCATCTTCACTTCAATCATCGATATTCCTCTCATTTGAATTTTTTAGTGGCCGGTCATTATACTCGTGGAAGAGGCTATTTTGAACAATATAGAGAAGAAGACGATTTTAACGACTATGGATTGAATCCCATACTGGTTGATTCCTTGAACAGTGTAACTACCACCGATTTAATACGAAGAAGATGGTTGGATAATCATTTTTATGGGGGTGTTTTCTCCGTCAATTATGCCAAGAATGGATGGAATATTACCGTTGGTGGTAGTGCCAACCGATATGATGGGGATCATTTTGGTGAAATTATTTGGGCACGAAACGCTTCTCAAAGTGAAATTAGAGATCGCTATTATGACAATAACGGAACCAAGGGAGAAGCTGCTTTTTATACTAAAATGACCTACAAATGGGCAAAAACCGTTGCATTTGTTGATTTACAATATCGTGCTATTCAATATACGTTCCTTGGGCTTGATGATGTAAATGGAAGTTTGGAAGAAATAACTCAAACCGTAAACTATCAATTCTTTAACCCAAAAGCAGGAATACTGTATGATTTGAATTCAAAAAATAAATTGTATGGTTCGTTTAGCATTGGAAACCGAGAACCCGTAAGAACCGACTTGAGAGAAAGTTCACCCGAGAGCCGACCCACTCACGAAACGCTGTATAATGTAGAATTAGGTCACCAACTTAAATTAAAAAAATTGCTTTTGAACAGCACGCTTTATTTTATGGAATACCAAAACCAATTGGTATTAACTGGTCAAATTAATGATGTAGGAGCCTATAATCGCACCAATGTACCCGTGAGCTACAGAAGAGGATTGGAACTAGAAGGTGTTTATAAACTTCATGAAAAATTTACTGTTGGCATCAACACCAGTTTAAGTAGGAATAAGCTTCCTGAATTTACCGAATTTGTAGATGATTACGATAACGGAGGTCAAGCAACCATAGTTCATTCCAACACAGATATTGCCTTCTCGCCTAACTTCATTGCGGGTGCTTCTTTAAACTACTTACCCATCAAAGGGTTAGAAATTAGTTTGCTTCCCAAACACGTAAGCAAACAATATTTAGACAATACGCAAAATGAAAACCGTATGTTAAAAGCCTATACTATTGGAAGTGTTCGCATCAATTACACGGTAGATCATTTTATTGGAAAAGCACTATCAGTAGGTTTATTAGTAAATAATGTAACCAATTTGATGTATGAGAACAATGGGTACACCTTTAGTTACATTGCCGGTGGCGCTACCACAACAGAGAATTTTTATTACCCACAAGCAGGTCGAAATTTTTTGATGAATGTGACGTTGAAGTTTTAATGGTCATTCCACAACTTGTTCCAAAACATTCGGAGCTTGAAGTGAAAAATTTCCTTTAAGCAATCATGGCAATTTTCCATCTCTTCGATAGAAAAGTGAAAATTGATTGTAAAAAATAAACTACCTTTGGTTAAAAATTTGCAGGCTGTTTTTTTTTAATGGGAAATTTAATTCAAAACATAATTCTCAATGTTAAAACTCGATTGATGTTTATCATCTATTTGAGCATAATCGGCATATCACTGTTTTTTATCATCTATGGTTATTTCAATACATTAAAACTTTATGAGGAAAAGCAATTAGAAATTTTAAAAGCTACAGTGACCTCGTTGGCCTACAATATAGATGGCGATGAACACCAACTACTTACAGAAAAATACCAATGGCGTGATGAGATAAAATCGATAGACCAAGATTCTATCTATGCTAAAATTCATTACAACATTGAAAATGCGCAGCTTAAAAACAACTTTCAATCCCCTATTTACACGTTAATTTTTGATGAAGACGAAGCCATTTTTTATTATGTCGTAAATTCAGATAGCACTATGCACTACCGCCATAGTTATGAGTTTTTTCCAGATAAATTACTCGAAAAAATTAAAGAAGGGGGCGTTATTGAAAAATATCGAAATGAAAATGGAACGTGGCTGAGCGCGTTCGAACCCATTTTTAATTCAAAAGGTGAAGTTGTGGCTTTGATTGAAGCCGATGTAAATTTTGAAATTTTCCAAGATGAAGTTTTTTACCATTACCTAAAAGAATCACTCATTGCGTTGGCTGTAATCATTTTGTTGGCTCTTTTTCTCATTCCCTATATTATAAGGATTTTGAGAGAAGATGAGAATTTGAAATTGGAATTAATGCACCAAAAAAGCATTATTGATGCTCGAAATAAAGACCTTACCGATTCAGTAAATTATGCCAGTAAAATCCAAGAAGCCATGCTTCCTGACACCAGTAGAATTGAAGAATTATTTCCAAATTCATTTGTGTTTTATAAACCAAGGGATGTGGTTAGTGGCGATTTTTATTGGTTTAGGGAGAAGAACGAAAAGATTTTAGTTGCAGCAGCCGATTGCACGGGTCATGGTATTCCGGGTGCACTTATGAGCATGATTGGACATTCGAGTTTGAATGGAATCACCAATACCAATAAAGACAAAAACACTTCAGAAATATTACAAGAACTCGACAAATCGGTCACCACGTCCTTGGTTAATAAGGAATATAAAACCGAGAGTAAAGATGGAATGGACATTGGTATTTGCAAAATAGATACCCTCAAAAACACCTTGGAATTTTCAGGCGCTTTTCAAAATTTAGTTCTTATTCAAGGCGATGAAATCATAGAATTTAAAGGAAATCGTTTTCCAATTGGAGGTGGCAATAACTACAACAAGATTGACTTTACGATTCACACCATTGAAATCAAAAAAGGCGACCAATTTTATATGTATTCGGATGGTTTTCCGGATCAATTTGGCGGTGATAAAGAGAAAAAGTACTTGGACAAAAATTTCAAAAATTTCCTAAAAAAGCTGACTGGAAAATCGCCATCAGAGAAAAAAATGATGCTGAATGAAGAATTGCTTCGTTGGCAAGGTGCTATCGAACAAGTAGATGACGTTTTGGTGATTGGATTAGCTTTTTAATAACTAAAACAGAGACTTTAAACAGTTCTCTAATTGTTTATTCTACACGAACATTCATGATGCTCGCTAATGAAATGAATGGATTCCACACACAATTCCTTTAATACATCCAAGTCAATATCCGATAGCTTTTTGACATAAATACAAGCCTTACTCATTTTGAACTTGCCCAATTTTTCTATGAGAATTTTACTTTTTTCCGTTTCGGAATAAATGTACAACGAAAAAGCTGCTTTCCTAGGTGAAAATCCTAGTATTGGTGAATCCCCTTCGTGTCCACTGGCGTATTTATAATGATAGTGTCCAAAACCAATGATGGAAGGTCCCCACATTTTTGGTTCAAATCCCGACCAATCTTTTAATAGGTTCATCAGAACAAAACTTTCCTTCTTTTTTTGCTCATTCTCTACAAAGGATTCAATAAAATCAGTGGGTTGTACTTCTGTAGTTTGGGTTTTGTTTTTAGCCATTATCTATTTATTTATTATTTTCAATAAAATCATCGAAGTATTTTAGCCATTGCTCTTCCCTTGGCTAATTCGTCTACCAATTTATCTAAATACCTTACCTTTTTAGTTAATTCATTGTCAATTTCTTCAATACGATAACCACAAATAACACCCGTAATCAAATGGGCATTAGGATTCAATACGGCTTGATTAAAAAAGGATTCAAAGGTTGTTTTATTCTCTATGAACTCTTCCAATTTTTTTTCATTAAAACCAGTTAACCATTCGATTACTTGGTGCAACTCCTCTTTGGTTCTCCCCTTCTTTACTACCTTAGTCACATAGTGAGGATAAACAGAACCAAAGGTCAGTTTAGCAATTCGTTCGTTGTGTTCAGCGGTCACTTGCATATGTTACAGTTTTTCTAGTTTACCTTTTCTTTTTACAATGTTTTTATAGTCCCATTGAATTAAAATCGATGTTTTTAAAAAACGTTTCAAATCAGTTATTTCAATTTCTGATACATGGTTATAAAACACAGATGCGTCCTTAAATTTTGGACCTTTAATGGATAATTTCTCTTCGTTAAAATCGGCTCCACTCCAAAACATCAAACGAATGCCTTTTTTTTGTTTACTGTACCCCACAATTGGATTTCCATTTATAAACCATACCGGATGTGCATGCCAAATTTTATTTTCAGACATGGTCAGTTCTTCGCAAATAATTTGTGCTAAAAGGTTAGCAATTTTGGCATCTTCCTCCGAAAGCTGTTCATTATAAATAAGGATGTCTTTATTCAAATTCATGGGATGTATTTTACATATTTTGCTTAAAATTTCAAAGGGTTCAGAATTTTAGAATCAATTTAAACCCCTTACCTTTAGACGATTCAATCGTGATTTTTGCACCAATTTTTTTGGCTCTTTCTTCCATTGTTTTCAGACCAATTCCCTTTTGCAAAGATTCATTTTCTGCAATTCCTTTACCATTGTCACGATAACTAATGGTATACGTTTGATTCTGTTTTTGTGCTTGAATTTTGAGTGCTGAAGCTTGTGCGTGTTTGAGTGTATTATTGATGCATTCTTGAAGAATTCTGAACACTTGGGTTTTATATTCAATATCCAACTCTTCAATATCGTCATTCCATTCAAAACTGCAAACAATACCCGCATTTTGTTGGGTATTTTCAATCATGGAAGCCACTGATCTTTTTAAACCAATTTTTTCTAAATAAGACGGATGAAGAAAGTGAGAAATACTTCTTGTTTGTTCGATAACTTGACCCAATTCTTCTTCCAACCCAACAATATCTTGAACTTTCTGGGTGTTGTACATCCGCACTTTCATTTTGATGCTTGACAACAGTTGGCCAATATCATCATGTAAATCCCTTGAAATGCGACTGCGCTCTTCATCAATGTTTTCAATTAATTTTTGAGAGTAATTTTGTTGTTGCCTTCTGGTTATCATCACATAACGCAAATAAATTAATACCGCCACAACCAAAAAAACAATCACCAAAATAGTAATCAAATAATAGGTTCGAATGGCTTGGTATTGTTTTTCATTTCGTTCATTTTCTAATTGTGATTCCAATTGCTCTTTTCCAAAAAGCACTTGTAATTGAGCTACTTTATCCTTGTTATTCACTTCAGATAAGCTATCCTTGAGTTGGTGAAATAAAATATGCAATTCGTAGGCTTTTTCAAAATTTCCGTTGCGGGCATATAGAGACGCTTCAATATTATACGCTTCAATTTCATCGGGCAAACTTTCTATTTGTTTGGCCAAAATAAAAGCCGTGTCCAAAAAAATTCGGGCTAATTCCAATTGATTAGAATCCCTGAGAATGGCTGCCTTTAATAAATACGATTTTGGGAGAAAATTCTTTTCATTAAAGGTTTTAAAAATATAGATTGAGGAATCAATGTAGATAAGCGCTTCGGAGTGATTCTTGGTTTTGTGATATTGACTACTTAAATTGAGGTGCGCTACACCTTTTGCAACCGGAAACCCTAATTGATGCGCATTTTGTAAGGTTTTTTTATAATGAATTATGGCCCCTTCAAAATCGTTTAACTCAGAACTAACCAAACCCAAATTGTTGTGTAAATTAAGTGCTAATCGAAGTTCTTCTACTTGGTAGGCCAATTTTAAAGCCCTTTCAAAATCTGCTTTGGCGCTTTCTCTTTGATTTGAATACAATTTTATCAATCCAATGTTGTTTAACAACATAGCTTCATGATAGGTCTCTTTTGTTTCTTCTGCTATTTTTAATGCTTTAAGATAATAATCCAACGCCTTATCAAACATCTGTCTTTGCTCATAAATAATTCCCAAACCATTCAAACATTCAATTTGGTTTTCGGTATAACCATTTTTTTGAGCTTCTTCCAAAATCTCATTAAATTCCTTTTCGGCCTGCAACATATTTTCATCTACCAAAATAAAATTAATACGTACTTTGGTTTTGTTGGTCAGTTTATCATCACCCGCTTTTTCAGAAATTTCAATTGATTTTTGATAATACGTTTTGGCCTTTGCATAGTTTTTTGAGAAGTAACAAAAATTACCGTAATATTGATAAATAGTGGCTTCATCACTCAAAGACTTTTGTGATTTTGCCATATTAATAGCCTTTTCACCATAATAAAAAACTTTAACCGAATCATAGTAAGTACTTTGTCTTATCAGTTTTTTAATACCTTCAATACTGGCAGTATCGGGTTGATTTTGGGCTACTCCAGCCGACAAAAAACAACCCATAAAGATGAGTAAAAATGCAAAGGATATAAATCGCATAAGGATTTGATTGGTTACACATTTCAAAAATAGTTAAAATATGCTTCAAAAGGTGCACAAGACCCTTTTATGTTGAATTCCAGAAGAAAAGGAGCAAAATAAAAAGAAAAAATCACGGTTTATCCAGTTGAAAATACAAATAAATTGGTAAAATTGAATTAAACTCACGATATTTGCCCTAAATCTGTTTGAATACAATGAAGTTTTTATATCCTGAATTTTTGTGGGCTTTAATATTGATAAGTATTCCAATTATCATTCACTTATTCAATTTCAGAAAATTTCAAAAAATTTACTTCTCCAATATTGGTTTACTTAAAGAAGTTGAGTTAGAAACTAAATCAAAATCGCAATTAAAACACCTTATACTTTTGGCCTTGCGCATTTTAGCCATTTCGTCATTAGTAGTGGCTTTTGCTCAACCCTATTTCCCCTCAGATGATTTTACCCCTCCTGGCGATCATCATATTTCCATTTATATTGATAATTCACACAGTATGGATTCGAAGGGCGAAAACGGATATCGATTAGATTTGGCAAAAGAACAAGCTATAGAACTGGTAAATGGATATGCTCCAACTGATCAGTTTCAAGTAATTACTAATGACTTTGAAGGACGTCATCAACGTTTTTTCAATAAAAGTGATTGCATCAATTTAATTAATGAAATTAAACCTTCTTTTACTTCCAAAAAATTGTCAGAAGTATTTTCGCGACAAACCGAATTATTCAGAGATGTAAACACCAATAAAACGGTTTTTTGGTTGAGTGATTTTCAAACAAACAGTGCCGATTTTTCAGCCATTAAAGCGGATTCATCTATCAAAATTGTTTGCCTACCTTATTATCATCAAACCGCACAAAATTTATCTATTGATAGCCTTTATTTTGAAACACCTGTGAGAAGAGTGGGCGCAGAAGACAACGTTTTTGCCTATATTTCTAATCAAAGTGAGCAAGAACTATCCTTCAAATTGGTGCTGTATGTAAATGAAGAAGCCACAGCCTTTGTAAACTTTGACATCGGTGCAAATTCACAAAAAAAATGCGAAGTTCCTTTTACTCTAAAAGCAGGTGGAGTGCAACATTGTCGTTTGGAGATAATGGATTACCCCGATGCGGATTTGACTTTTGATGACACTTACTTTTTTACGTATTTTGTAAAACCTACTATCAACGTATTGCACGTTTATGAAACCTTTGGCGGTTCAGCTAGCGATAAATATGTGACCTCACTTTTTGGGAAAAATGAATTTTTCACCTTAAAAAGCACTCCGCTTTCCAGTGTTGATTTCAGCAGTATATCACAATATGATTTAGTGATTACCTCCGAAATTCAAAACTTTTCAAGTGGATTGAGCACTTCTTTAGAGTCCTACATTAATCAAGGTGGAAATGTTTTGATTTTCCCTGGTAAAGCGAGTTCCATATCCACTTACAACGCCTTTATTTCTTTATTTAGCAATGCCCTATATCAAAACAACGTTAGTTCACAAACTAAGGTAGCCAAACTCGATTCAGAACACCCTATTTATCAAGGTATTTTTGATGAATTACCCTCAAACGTTGATTTACCCACCGTTTTCAACTATTTCCCCATTAGCAATCCTTCCTCAAGCAGCTTTAGTAATTTGATGCTGTTGCAATCGGGAAGTCCTTTTATGAGCTATTTGAAATTACCTTTGGGCAGCATAACGTTATGTGCCTCTCCGCTCAATCAAGAATCCAGTAGTTTTCCAAAACACGCCCTTTTTGTACCTACCTTATTGCGTATTGCAGAATTTTCGCAATCACAACAAAAATATGCGCATACCATTGGCAAAGACGTAAGTATAGATGTGGATAATATTCTTAAAAATGCCGAAAATTTGGTGATTCGCATGACCGACAGTACGGTGGAATTTAAGCCTGAGGTGAAAAAGACCAACAATGGAAGTTCGTTATTACTTTATGATCAAATTAAAAAGTCGGGAGGCTACAATACCCTATCCAGTGGTTCAATAATTGGAGGTTTTAGTTTTAATTATGACCGAATTGAATCGGAACAAAAATTCCTAACTTCCGAATCATTAGTAGAAGCCATAAACACCCATAATTTAGCTTCGTTTGTTTCGGTTTTAGAAACGGACTCACCCCAATCTGCTGTTTCGCTATCGGATGCTTTAAATGCCAAAAAATACTGGAAATACTTATTGATTTTGGCGTTGATTTTATTAGCCGCTGAAATAGCAGTATATCGATTGTTTCGATAATTGACGTAACTTTAAGAAACCGTCTGAGCTTTTGGAATAATTACTTTTTTCAATTTATTTACTTTGGTTGATCCCAAAATTTTTCGACATTGGTACGTGTCGTGGCATTGAATTAAATAATCTTTTAGGGTATCTAACCGTTCAATTCCAATTGATTTCTCGATGTAACCGTAGCCTAAATAGGTGCCGTTTTCCATCAAAACAAATGAAATTTCCTCTTCGTTGCGCCCAACTCCATGCCATACAATGGTTTCTTCATTCAGTAAATATTGGCGCAAAAAACGTTGCACATTGAAATCATGTTCTTCTATTGAAACCGCGCCAGTATCGTAGTTTTGAAAACCACAAAACTCGGGTTTTAATTTAAAATCGTCTATTTTTTTTATGATCCAATTTCGGGCACTTGCGATGGAAGGAAATTGAATGAGGCCTTTGTTTTGGTTGGCAATTTTATTTATGGCCAGACGAATATTACCTGAATTATCGTAATATTTATATAAAGCATATTTTAAAATAACCGATTTTTGAGCATAATTAAATTCGGGCCAATAGTGCTTAATTTCAGCTTCCTCCAACAATGCTGCAATGACTTCATTGCCTGTATCGGTGTGGGAAACGTCAAATATGCTTTCCAAAAGACCCTTTTTTGCAATATTATTTTTGCCAGTAAAATGTGAGGTAACTCGTTTCTTAATGTTTTTGGCTTTTCCGATGTAAATTATTTTTCCTTTTGCATCATAAAAATAATAAACCCCAGCTGTTTCTGGTAAAATCTCAAATGATTTTTTGGGAAGGTTGGCGGGTAGAGTGGCTTCTTTTGAATTGGTTTTGAGCGATTTTAATATTTCAGTTTCATCCTCTTTATACAATAAATGAAAGAGTTTGGCTGTGGCTAACGCATCTCCCATTGCTCTATGCGCATTTTCTAAAGAAATACCCAATGCTTTAGTAATGTTACCTAGTCCATAAGATTGATAACCGGGCAAAATGGTACGGCTCAAACGCAAGGAGCACAATCTTTTTGTTGGAATTTTGGCGCCACATTTCTCTAAAGAAGCTTTTACAATGTTGTAATCAAAGTTGACATTGTGTGCTACAAAAATTCGGTCTTTGAGCATGTTTTCTATTCGTTCGGCAACTTCGTGAAATTCGGGTGCTGTAGCCACCATTTGATCAGTTATACCCGTTAATTTACTTACATACCAACCAATTTTTTCTTTGGGATTTATAAGTGTTTCATAGGAATGGAGTATTTGATATCCATCGGTGATGACAATACCAATTTCGGTGATGCAATCATTACTGTGATGACTACCTGTGGTTTCAATATCTACTACAGCAAATTCCATTTATCGAAAACAAAGATAATGGGACAAACCGTAAAAAAAATAAGATTTGATTTTTTTTATAAAAATGGTCAGTGTGTAAATAGTTCAATAAAAATCAAAGTACATTAAAGTCATTCCACCAGTTCTAGATACAATTTTCTACATTTTATTATTAAAATCTACCGATAGCTATCAGTACGAAGTGAATCCTACGCGCCTTCTCGATACAATTTTCTACATTTCATTGCGAAAATCACTCGAAGTGACTGCGCACACAACTTACCATCGAAGTTCAGTCCGGTCGAGTGACTTTCGTATATTTTACATTGATTTTGAAAAAATCGATTGTAAAATAGAAAGTAGTATCGAGACCACCTTTCATTACACTTGATTTTTTAGATTAAACTCTTTAAGGTCCGGGGAGCCTACTAATTGTAATGCTGGACCTAATTTTTGGAAATGTTATTCTTAAATATTTTAAATCAGTAATTTCAATATTCTATGAATTTGTAAATCAAGAAAAGTTAATTTTTATTTTAGAAACTCAATATTGGAATAATATAGAACACTCAACTTATGGTAACTGGAAGTTTAAAGTTCTTTAAAAGACTGAACCATTTTCATCATTTTATCTTGGTATTGGTCTTTGCGATCTAATAAGGTCCAGGTCATCACTTGGTAATAATTTTCTTTACCTTCAACAAAACAAAAGGTATAAAAAATATCCAAACCATCTATTGTTGACTCCAGGGTAACAATGTTGGATTCGTTTGAATTAATGAGTTTGTTATCCATATCTGATTGGTTTTTTATACCAACATTCATTTCCACTTGATCCAATAAAAATTGAGTATATCCATTTAAATCTGAAGGATAGTTTTCATCTTCCAGACTTGCCAAGGCTGCATCTACTTCTTCTTTGGATTCGTGAATAACCACTACATAAAATTCTTTAACTAAATTTTGATATTGTAAAGAGGCATCTTCGTGTAAATCTTTTCCTTCCTCCAAAAATACAGGAACATCAAGAGAAAATAAATTGGCACCCACCACATTTTTTGTTTCGTCTGATTCTTTACAAGAACTCAATAATGAAATGAACAGCAATGAAAAAAGTAGTGCACGCATAACAGTTGGATTTAAAGTTGCTGCCAAAAATACGGTAAGTTTTTGGTTTTCAAAGAAGATGGGGAAATGTTTTTGAAATTTTATGTAAACAATTTATTTCAACTACCTCATCAACTGAATAAAACCCGTTTTTTCATAAGGAGTTCCGTTCATTTGCTCTCCTTGAATGACATAGTAGTACACTCCTACTTCCAGATCTTGTTGCGTCAAGTAATGTTTTCCATCCCAAGATAAATCATCGGTTGATTTTTCATAGACAACTTTACCCCATCTGTTAACAATTACAATGGTACCTTCTTTTAGTTTACCGGTAATAAAATGATAGGTATCATTGGTTCCATCACCATTCGGTGTGAATATATTGGCATTTTCGGGGGTGCAATCTTCCATTGTTACATAAGCTGAATCAATTGCCTCACATGCTCCATTAGTTACATAAACATAGACATAACCTGAATCGGTAACTAAATATTTGTTTAATGTGGAGCCATCTTGCCAATAATACGAATCATAACCAGGAGCAACAATATAAGCAAAATTAACCCCAATACATAAGGTAGTATCTTGCAAATCCAAAACAGGATAGGTATCCACTTCTAGTATAGTTGAATCGAACGTACTGCATGAATTTTGATCTATTACTTCTATGTAATATACACCACTTTGACTTGGTTGGGTTGGCGTAAAGTGAAGAAAATTAGAAGTTGAAATTACTTGGTTTTCAAAACTAATCGTTAAGTCATAAGTTAAGTTAGCAGTTATTTCAATTGAAACATTTTGACCTTCACAGTAAGCAAAGGAATCATTTAAATTATTCAAATTCGGATTTTCAAAAACGGTGATTTCAATAGTAGAAACACTCTCACAACCATAAAAAGAGTTGATAGCGGCATAGGTTCCTGAATGGGAAACAGTACTGTTTTGTATTTCAATTTGTTGATTATTTGAAATACTTTGATTGGGTTCTACCCAATAGGAATTGGAATCTAACCAATTTTGAGCAGTAATCAAAATAGAATCTCCTTCGCAATAGGTCAACGTGTTGCTTGTCAAAATTGGAGCAACAGGATAGGGATGAACTGTTAAATAAATCAAAGCGGTATCGGTTATACAATTTCCAACTTGGGCTGTTAATCCATACCAACCTTCAATAACTGGGTTTAGATTTAAGGTAGTACCTGAACTAACTGTTTGATTGGGTAAGAACCATTGATGATCGTTGAATGCAGAGGATATTTCTGTTAATGAACCATTATCTCCAACGCAAAACACAGTATCAGTAGCTGTTATTTGAGGTAAAATTTGAGCGTTATTTATGGTTACTTCAAAAGAATAGTTCGCTGTTTGACATCCATCAACTGTTGTTGACGCATATTCAATTATAGTAGCAGCACCCAAACCGATTAATACAATGCTATCAGATTGCATAACTGTTGAAGAATCGATCCACCAAAAACCATTGCCACCTAAATTGAGGTCAAACATAAAATCTTCACCCAAACAAATTACAGTATCAGGAATAGCTGGCAAAATAGGAATAGCAAAATAATTAACTAAAACGTTTTCTTGCGAAGTGCAACCTTCCAAACTGGTAGCGATAATTGTTACTGTTCCCGAATCGTTTACCATTACAGTATTTCCTTGTCCTAACAAGGTAGTGCCATCATACCAAGTTAGAATGCCATCCGTTTGAGCAGAAAGAACCACTGAATCACTTGGACAAATAATAGTATCTGCTGGTATCAATTGCCATGTTGGGTTAGTGAAAAAAGTAATATCAATAGTATTTACAGGACTCATACAATTGTTGTCGTTGACTTGCAATATATACGTTCCATTTTGCAAAGAATTAGCATTATTGAACACTAAAGTTGATGTATTGCTAATTGATGAACCATCAGGTAAGGTCCATAAATGGGTAACAGAAGTGAGCGCATTGGATAGCGTAAATGAATCGCCTTCACATAATAATGTATCACTAATATTTATTAAGGGTAGCATCGAAGAAACATAAATGGAAGCCGTTACTTCTACAAATTCACTGGTACAATTGGTATCACTATTGGTTACATAAAATTGGGTATCAGCGTATAAGGTATCGGTTGTGAATGTAGCTCCATAACCAATCGGTTGATAATTGGCATCATACCAAGTAATCGAATCATTACCAGTAGCAGTTAAGACTATTGGATTACCAATACACACCGAAACATCAGTAGCAACTGGAGCTGCTGAGCCTGAGAAAAACGAAATTTGAACCGAATCAGATGTGGCTGTACAACCACTGCTATTGGTAATTGTTACCGCATACATACCGGGTTCAGAAATGTCGGCATACATTCCATATCCTGCACCATTGCTCCATTCATAGGCCATCATATTGGCATCTGCTACTAATGAAACGGTTTCACCTTCACAAATTTGTAAGGGAGATAATGCGGTAATGGTTGCCGTAAGGTTGGCATCTGTTATGGTTATACTATCGGTAACCGTGAAACCACATTGATTGATGGTGCACACATAAACACCCCCTTCTGTGACCGTTATATTAGGTGAACTTAATCCGGCTGGATTGATCCAAGTAAAAGAGGGTGAACCACTGTGTTCTATATTCAAATCAATAGCTCCTGAATGACACAATTCAGTATCGGGTTCGGCAACGATGTAGGGCGATGAATACTCTTTGAGTTCGATACTTTCACTGGTCATTTGACAAAAATCAAAATCAGTAATCACACAATGATAAAAACCTGCTTCGTGCACATAAACCGCTTGATTTGTATCAATCAATGTTCCTTGTGGCCCATACCATAAATACCCCAAGGCATTGGGTGCAGTAAGTAAAATTGAATCATACGGACAAATTATGTTGTCGGGCACATTAGAGCTTAAATTAGGGGCATCTTTAACCAATAATTGATATGAACTAACGAATGACTTAGAACACCCAGTAATGGAATCTGTCAAAGTACCCGAATAGGTGTATTTACCTCCGTAGATTGTAAAAATTGAATCACCTGTTGCATTTGCATATAAATAATTTCCACCCCAACCAAAATTAGGATGCAACATATTAACCCAAACATTCATAGTGTCTCCCGGACAAAAAGGCGAATCACCACTTAGAAATATACCTGGATTGGTTGGCAATGGATTAACAGTTATGTAAAATGAATGCAATTCATGATAATGGGTTGTATCTAATCCACACGAATTATTATAACCCAAAATGAAGTCAACTTCAAAGGTATACCAACCTGAAGTTTGAGGTGTGAAAATTGTACCTATACAATCATAATAATAAGGGTATTGTGGTAAATTGTGAGGGTTACAATCCGTTTCTGCACCTAAATTCCAATCAAAACTTTGCACATGAAAATGACTGTTATTAGCATTTAACAACGTATCATTAATTCTTACAAAAACATCATCAGTAGCGCAAATGGTTATACTATCATTTATTGCCCCTATCATAATAATTTCGGGCAAAATAGTATCTTTTGTATCCCAGTCATGAAAAATATCTAAATGTCCTGAACGCGTACATCCAAATTCATTAAATACAGTTATTCCATGTTGCCCATTAGGTTGAAAGTAAAAATTGGTATCGCCAAAAAATGTTTGACCATTATTAATTCCATAAAAATTCATACTGTCTAATGGTGATTGATAGGTAAATGTCAATTCAACCGAATCGGTATGGCAAAAACGAATGTCGGTGTAGTCATAGGGTTGATTTGAATTGAATCCTAAATTATCTGTTAAAGTCGGCAATTGTGGCAAAGGATTAATGATAACGTGAATGCTGTCATAACCTTCTGAACAGCCATCTTGGCGCTTCCAATTTAAATAATAGTCGTCAGTGGCTCCTATTACAATGTGTGGTTTGTTGAGTGTAGTGTGGTTCCAATCAAAATCAAAATAAGGCCCCAAATGATGAGTATAAGCATTATAACCTAAAGAATCAGCGGGTTTACAAAGATTAGGCCCAATGCCATTCCCATGTGTATGAGTCCAATAATAAATGGTTTTTGATCCGCAATTAATTACGGTATCTTGGCAAATTGTATCGCCTGGTATTCTAAAACAAGGTGTTTCCTGCTGCCCACAAGCTACCAAACTATCCACATTTCTGTAATAATAGTAATGATGTAAACTACTATTATAAGGATTACCCACAAATATGTCCTTACTTTTATGTGCTTTCAAATAACGGTAATCATTATAACAACTCGTGTTTTGACCTTGCGCATAACCATTTGTAATACTTGGAAAAGCATTTCCAATATTGGTCGAAGGTACATTCCCATTGTAAGGAAAATTGAAATAATTATCAAAACTTCCGCTAATCAACGGTTGATCTACTTGAAAAAGGGCAATACCCGAACAGTAATCATCTTTAGGCCCTCCAAACTGATGCATGTATTGTCTGACTCCAACATCATTGTATTTAGTTAAGAATACATCTTTATACCCTACTGAATTAAAAAATCCGTCACCCAACGTATCCGCATAATCATCAAATACACATTTAAATGTTCCTGAAATGTATATGCTTCCTGCATTATCCAACGCAATGGCTTTACTAGAAACTTCGCTACCTGATGATTCGGATGTACCCCAAACCACGTGACCGCCCGCATCCATTTTCAACACAAATATTCGATAACTGTAATTGCCATTTAAATAAAAATTTTGGGTATCAAAAACCACCATTTGCCCTTTAAAATCTCCTGTTACGAAGACATTCCCCAAATCATCGGTTTTGAGGTCATACGCTAAAGTTTGGGTTGCTCCCAATCGTTTAAACCACGTTAATCCTCCGTTTGAGTCTAATTTAAACACCATTCCAGCATTGTAAATTCCATTGTTGATGGTTGTTCCTGCAAAAACTAAGGTATCACTAAACTGCCCTCCTACTAAAATGTTATTGGAATTATCAATGGTTACGGCCAAACCCCTATCGTCATATTCTGCAAAACCATTCAAACTCCAAATCGGTGTTCCAGCAGCTGAATATTTAGCTACAAAAAAATCAGACGAATACAATCCTGTATTGGGGTCAATAGCCGAAGTAAATGTATTGGTACCAATAGTTGCGGTTTCTTTAAATTGACCTGATACAATTACATTTCCTTGATTGTCCACCGCTATTCCGTGACCAATATCTCCCGAACTTCCCCCTTGAGCAATGGCCCACAGTACATTCCCACTGTTGTCTAATTTTGCTATGAAAATATCTTGTGAATTGCCCGAACTGGTGAGTGTGATGTTATCAAATTGAGCCGTACCATTTAAAAAGCCCGTGATGTAGATATTTCCTTGAGCATCCAATGCAATGTCATTCCCTCTATCGGCTGCTTGACCACCAAAAGTTTTGGCCCAAACAAAATTCCCTGAAGGGTCTGTTTTGGCAACATAAATATCGCTGCTTCCATTAGTGGTGACGTTGATGGTAGCGCTAAAAACAGTAGCTCCCGTTACATATCCGGTGGTATAACTATTACCCGAACCATCCACTTCTATATCATACGATTCATCATTGCTATTGCCACCAGCAGATTTGAACCAATTTTGGGCGTTGTTTACTGTAAATGAAACACTCAGCAAAAGGATTAGGGTAAGTTTTTTTAGCATAAGGGGTGCGATTAAATACCCTAAAAAGACAACTCAATTTTTGATTAGTTGCCTCATTATGAAACTAAAAAAGGAATGGTAGTAAAATGAGGGGGAAAGGCAAAATCTTGTTGGTTAAGTGATTTCCATTTAAACTAAAAACCTTTTATAAATCACAATTGATGTCAAATTATTTGCATTTAATCGGAAAAGTTTCGATTATCTATCCAAAATTTGACACTATGAATAGATTTTTTAGTGGCAACTAACTACTTTTTGTTGCGGGTTGAAATGCTTGCTTAGCCCTATTAAACAAAACCCCTCAAAAGTTCTACTCTTGAAGGGTTTTTGGTTCTTTTTTAGTTAATACCGGATGTAGCATTCAACAGCGTTACCAATTCTTTTTTATGACTTCATTATCTAGAAGCTATTTTTAGGGATTTACTGAGATAAAATACGGTGTAATTCTATGTTTAAATAATAGTGTTTCCCTTCAATTACTTTTTTCTCTAACACTTGCATTTCACATAAATCATTCAAGTATTTTCGAGCTGTTTTCTCAGCATATATTCTTGAATCTACCAAATGATTAACTTTTGTATAAGGCTGAGTAAATATAAACTCAATTAAATCATCCGCGTGTAAAAACTTACTTTCTTTTTTTACATAATCAATTATAGATTCTTTAACCGAAACTATGTCATTAATTTTATGAAAAGTTATGTTGGCTGTATGTTCAACAGCTCTTAACATAAATAAAATCCAATCGTTCCAATTTCCTCTTTGTGATACTCCTTGTAGTGCAGCATAATAATCGTTTTTATTATCTAAAATGTACCTACTTAAAAAGAGAATGGGAACATCTAACAAACCTTTTGAGGTAAGATAGTGAATGTTAGCCACTCTACCTGTTCTGCCGTTCCCATCCCTAAATGGATGGATGGCTTCAAATTGAAAATGACCTATAGCCATTTTTAATAAATGATCAATATTAAATTGCTCATCATCATTCAAAAAATGAATTAAATTGTCTAACTTTTTTTCAATAATTCCTTTACCTCTTGGTGGTGTATAAATCACTTGACCTGCATTTGGACCAGTTCCACCATGCTTTATTGTAGTTTCTAAAAATGGGGGTCTAATTTTGTCTGAAGTTTGTTTAATCTCTTGAAACATTTTAATAAAGTAGTCTTGGCTGAATGATTTCTTTTGCTTTAAAAATGTGTATCCCGACCAAAGCGCCTCCCTATATCTTAATACTTCTTTAGATGCCCCTTCCAATTCATCGTTTTTATCACTATAAGCTTTATACAATTCATCATCTGTAGTAAATATGTTTTCAATTTCACTTGAGATTTTTGCTTCTTGTAAACTTATTGTATTGATTAATAATCCTTGGTTTGGAATTACAGCACTTCTACCGTGTAAACGAGCGAGAGAAGCTTTTGCATTACCTAATGTTTTTAATATATGAACTGTTTCATAGAGTTCCTCTTTTATCGGTAAAGGAGGTAAATCATTCCAAGGACAACTTCTATCAGGATTTAAATGATATAAAATTTCAGCCATAATATATTTTCTACAAATGTACGAAGCATTTCTCTAATGACGGTAAAAAAATAAATATTTACCGTTTAGTAAGAATTTGACGGTAAAATTACAGCTTCCTTAATTAGCATAATGTAAAATTCTAATTATTTACTGTTTGCACCATTTTTAACGGTAAAATTAATCCGTACTATACGATTAAATGGTTCTCGCTTTGAAACTGGAATGTTCTGGAAACACATTAAAATGACTTTTTGCAACAGATACTTTTCAATTCGGGATGTAATAAAAACAAAACCCCTCAAAAGTTCTCCTCTTGAAGGGTTATTATAGTTCAATCCAACAATACTTTACTCACTAATGCGGTGTTTTGTGACCATTTTAAGTCATAGACTTCATCTGCTGTTTCGGCATTTTCAGTAATGGTTAAGCCTTGTACTTCGGCTTTTAATTTTAATACATCACCAATTTTTATTTTGGCGTCTAATTTTGATAGCAATGATTGTACAGTTGCTTTTGACATATTTTGTACAACTTGACCACCAAAACTCATTTCAAGCCAAATAATTTCAAGACTTTGAACGTCCAAGACACCAAAAACTAACCCTTTTGTAAGATTTTGTTTAATACGAACTTGATGTTGCACAGCTGTTGGGTCAAACGCTACCCCACTTGAATGGATTTTCATTGGAGAAGCACTGTTCATCCAACCCACAACAAGATTAGGTGACAAGCTGCCATTTGAATATGCATTACACGTAAAGCTAACATTTTGAGCACCCATTCTTTGTAAATGATCCAAATCCAAATCAATGTACTCAGCAGTACCTACTTTATTAGGAATCGATCTAATATCACCACTGTGTTTACATCCTGGGATAACTAATTGTGAAAAAGAACAAAACTCCGTTCTACCTTCATAAGAAACATGGCAACTTAAATCCATATCCAAATGTTGTGCTTGTAATCCTTCACCCCATTGCATAAATAAACGCACGCCACTTCCTTCCAACTTAAATCGTGTACCCATTAGCGCAACAGGTAAATCTTGAATGGTTTCACTTCTATCTCCAATAGCTAAAGGAATAGTGTAAAGACCTTCTTCAATAAAAATAGTTTTATGGCTATTTTTAGTTGCTTTAAATTTCAATGCAATTGCCTCTAGTGTAATTTCTTTTACACTATTTTGCATAGCCTTTAGTTCGTCATCACTGTATAACTGCAACATTTTATTAGCAGGAATATTTTTATGAATACCTCCAAGCGGTTTAACCGTTCGAGAAGATTGTTTATCAAAGTAATTTTCTGCATACATATTCAACGTGAAAATTAATCGTGGTGGAACTTCACCCATTATTTCACGGAAATGACAAATGGTTATTTCAGGTCCGAACCACAACATAGTTGAAAACAAGGAACGGGTAAACAAACCTGGACGTTGTTTCAATAATGTAAAAGTATTTTCTGCATCTACCTTCATTTTAAAGGTATTCACTTTACCTTGCCACACTTCATACTTTTCGTTGTAAAAAGTATCTAATAACAAAGCTAACTTTTCAAAACCTTTATTTTTGCTGTATTCAGCCAATCGCAATGCTCTAATTACTCTAATCCAAATACCTCTTTTAGGATGCATAACTTCACATTGAGTAGAAATATCCATTGGTAATTTAGTCAACCATTGTGCATACATTTTGCATTCGCCTCGGCTAAATTTTAGTTTTAAATCAGTAGTTGCCTTACTATTGGCGCTTCTGCTTCCATCTAATGGCGCTATTACATGCTGAGCATTTTTGGCCAATCGTTTTTTGATGACTTTTGGCTCAACAATTTGTAAAAACCCAGTGTGTTTATACCACAAGTAACGCAATACATCATTGGGTGTACTAAAAAATCTTCCTGCCATTTCAAAATTTTCTTGCTTAACCAATACATCAATTACTACCATAAGGGTTTCCTTCATGGTTATCTTAGATTGCGTTGGCAATTCGTAATGATTCAACAATATAGTTAAGTCATCTACTCGTGTAGCATCCAATGCAACAGGTGATTCCAATAAATTTACAAGGTATTGTTTTAAGGTATCTTCAGTCCACAAATCCAATACTTTTAGCTTATTTGTTTTGGCTTCATATTCTAATTTTTCAATAGTGAAAGGTGTGCCACAATAAGGACAACCATTATATCTTTCAATTGGAAATGTATTGGCAGGAATGATATGTCCACAAGGTAGCTTTGAACTTTTGTTCGATTTAAAAGTGTTAGCAAAAAAGGTAACGATATGGTCAAACAAGGATTCCCCCGTAGGAATATCCCATTGTTTTACCAAAGGAGTCCAGTTTTTATTGACGCCTGTTACTTCTTTTAAAACTGTAAACAATTCTATTTTTGCATGAGGCGTCAATCCATTAATTTGGTGTAACAATTCTTCAGAAAATGTATATCCCAAATTAGCACAATTAGCTAATAAAACACTACTGGTTTCATTAATTTTAGTGTTCGCTTCATTTTTTGTCCATTCGTTAAACAATACGAATGCATTTTGCCTAATGGCTACTTTTAATAATTCTTTTTTCATCATTTAATACTTTTAAATAATTAATAATAAAGGTAATTTTGCTTCTTATAAATTTTCAGTTGATTATGAAGTAAGAGGCAATTGACCTTTTGTTTGTTTTATGGTAATCCAAGATCTTTTTTACACCACACCTTTCTTTCGAAAGTTCAGGAGTCGAACCTGACATTTAGTAGTAAGACCTTGTTGACCATTTTTTAGGTAATAAATTAACTCTCAAAGACGGATTCGAACCGTTATGCCAATAGTAGTAAGTTAATTTTGACCCAAAAGTGAGGCAGATGGGATTCGAATCCCGTAGAGACAAGAATTTCTAATTCTTCGTCTCTACGAGGACTCTCGTAAAACAAACAAATCAAAGATTTGAAGTTTTACGGAGCCCACGACTTAGCTGTATTAGCATTTCTGGTAACATTTGACCTTAGTGTGTTGTTTTATTTATTGTGCTTATCGGGTGGACTCTATTCTAAGGTAATTTAAATATTGACCTGCTCTAACAGCTGAGCTACTGCCTCATTTTGTGAAGGTAATTGAATAAGTGATTTTTCTATGGTGTTGAAGTAACTCACTCTTGACCTTCTCAATATTTTAAAGAACTTTCGTTTGACTAAACAAAGTTGAAAACATCCTGCGCAATCATTTTGCGTAGGATAAATTTATTTTACTTTTTGTAGGAATAGCAAGAATCGAACTCGCATCTTCGGGGCCGTATCCCAATGTTTTATCCATTAAACTATATTCCTATTTTTAAAAGTGGAAAGGACAGGTATCGAGTTCCATAAAAACAAAATTCTTTGAATTTAAGTTTTTATGAGAACTCTCGTAAATCTACCAAATCATAGATTTGTGGATTTACGGAGCCTGTATCTTCGGATTTTCAGTCCGCTGCATAGACCATCTTTGCTACCGTTCCATTTGGGTGTCTTCGGGATTCGAACCCTGTTCTCCTCATTCACAGTGAGGTATTTTACCACATATATTAAAAACACCATTTTTGTATCCTACCCGAGATTCGAACTCGGACTATAAGAATTTTAAGTCCTTTGCCTCTTCCAATTGGGCTAGTAGGATATTAGTACGGAGAGAGAGATTCGAACTCTCATAATCTTGATCCTAAATCAAGCGCGTATACCATTCCGCCATCTCCGCAATAAAAATCTTAAATAACTTGATTTGGTTCTTTTACCAAATTTCATTTATTTATTGTCTGAGAAGCAGGATTCGAACCTGCGACCTCCCGCGTCCAAGGCGGGTAAACAACCACCGTTATCTTCCCAGAAGTAGCACTGTACTGTTTCTTCTAACAGTCAAACTGCTCAAGAGACAGTCGAGTGTTTGGGTGTAATCACCTCAGTGCTTAGTGGAAGCGGTAGGATTCGAACCTACATGCTCTGTTAAGAGACCTGATTTACAGTCAGGCGAGCCAACCAATTGCTCAACACTTCCTTAATTTGAGATAAGAATGAGATTCGAACTCATACAAAACGGGTTTGCAATCCGTTGCCTTAACCATTCAGCCATCTTATCCATTTTTATGGGCAAAAAAAAGCATCTCATATGGGGAGATGCTTTAATTCGTTTTATACAACAACAGAATGTTATTTATATAATAGATTATCTTCTCCCAATTTGTTTTTGTAAAAAAAACAATAAAATCGTAGGCGTAATAAACTCGGTTGTAAGTTTAACCGAATGAGTTTTGCCAGCGCACTTGTATGTATATATAGAGTTGTCATATTTCTTATTGTTTCAACGGTGCAAATGTAAATACTATTTTTTAATCCTGCAAGAAAAATTTAATTTATTTTATTGATTTTCAATTAGTTAAATGATTATTAAAGGCAATATTCTCCCCCTTCGTTTTTGACGAATGTTCACCTTTCTGCTAACTGACTGTCTCCCAATTTGCATCTTTGTTTCAATTGTTAATTGTATGTCTAAATTTTACTAAAACATTTTTAAAAAAAATATTAAAAAAAAAGCGTTCAAAATATTTTGAACGCTTTCTGTTTATACTAAAAACTGGTTTAACTTAAATTAAATCATGTAATGCATACTGCCAATAGCGTTCTTTTTTCTGATATATCGAATACAGAAACCGACACGGTAAGAGTTGGAAACGATTAACACTATGTACTTTTATTTGATTCATTTTATTTTAAATGGATATTATTTAATTATTTGTTGCCTTTTAGACGTAGCTAATTTTAATTGGCTGCTTCATTAGCTTTATTTAATTTTTGTCTTTTTCTAATTTTCCATGGAGCATTTTTTTGCCAATCTCCAGCCATAATTGAACCATAAGGCAAGACTTCATCGATTACCATTCCTAATCCAAACTCATCCATTTGATTTCTCACCGAATTAGCATTTTTGTAGGCAGATGGTAATTCCGAAATATCAATTTCATTGGAGAAAAATCGAATATCTAATCCTTTTGTTTCTTCCTCAAATATCTCGTGAATACATTTTTCACCCTTTGATTTTATATGTTTAGTTCTACTGGTATTTCTACCTGCGCCATGTGGAGCAAAACCTAAGTTATTTTCAGAAGTATGCCCTTCCACAATCAAAACAGGTTCAGCCATATTCAATGGAATTAAACGAGGTCCTGTGACGTCAGGCATAAATTTTTCACTTAATGGTGTTGCACCTTTTGCATGGTAAAATAAATCCCCATCTTTAAAAACAAAGTTATGCTCATTCCAAAATCTATTTTCAATTGTTGCACCTGCCTTTTCTGCTGTAGCATCATGAATACAAATATGGTTTTGTTTGGTCCATTCTCTAATAATTTGTAAAGCTTTCCAATATTCTTGACCTTCTTCAGTTTCAAAAGGAATCCAAGCATTTTGTTTCAAGGTTTCTTCTGATAATTTTTTTCTGAATTTTTCGGCAACTTTCATTGCTTTATCAAACAAACGAGCTCCTACCCCACGCGACCCGTGATGTGTCACCATCATAGTGTTACCCGTTTTTTTGGAAATTCCCACAAATAAGAAATGATTTCCATCTCCTTGTGTTCCTAAATGTGCTCGTGCTACTTGAATCATTTGTTGATCTTTTAAAAACTGGTTAGATTCAAAAGCTTCTAATAAGGATGTTGGAAATCTAAATTGTGCATCTCTATCTCTTCCTCCTGCTCCAAAATGAGTGGATGAATGTGCTGCATCCAAAATCACTTTTGGGTCAATTTTACCAAAATCGGTCAACATTACCGAACAACAAATATCTGCACTGTGCATACCCGGATGAATGGCATTTTTGGTCACCACCACTCCACCAACTGGTATAGTCCCAATGGAACCCGTTGGGCAAGCATCTGGCATGATAGCACCTTTTACTACTGTAGGTGTTTTCAACACTTCTTTCATTGAAGCAATTACCATTTCTACATTCTCTATTTCCACATCACTTTCAGCTTTTATATTGATGATTAATGGCATTACTTCAGCATGCAAACCTATCATAGGCTCTGATCTGAATTGCTCTAAAAATAATAACATTCGCTCTTCCTCTAATTGATTCGTATTGATGTATTCAATAGCATATTTGAACCATTTTTCTGGTGTAAATCCTAATTGAATTAATGTTTCTCCGTTAATCGAAATTTCTTTTTTCATAATCTTATTGTTTTTATCAGATTGTTTATTTTCTTTTGACAGTACAAAGGTTCATCTATAGTGCGCAATGATTTTGCGTAGTAAAAAATTAAATTGTATTTTTGTAAAATGGCACAAACAAAAAATGCGTTAATACGCTATAAAACAATCGATAAGTGTTTGCAAAATCATTATCGTCAGTGGACATTAGAAGATTTAATTGAAGCATGTTCTGATGCATTGTATGAATATGAAGGCAGAGACGTAAATGTAAGTAAGCGAAGTATTCAATTAGATATTCAACTTATGAGAAGCGACAAATTGGGATATAATGCTCCCATAGTTGTGTACGATAAAAAGTATTACAAATATGAAGAAGAAGATTATTCCATTATGAATATTCCCTTGACAGAAAGTGATATGAATGTATTAACGGAAACAGTAGAAATGCTGAAACAGTTTAAAGATTTCTCGCTCTTTTCTGAATTGGGGGATATCATTCAACGTTTGGAAGATAAAGTATATTCTGAAAAATCGCATCAACCTTCCATCATCCATTTAGATAAAAATGACAACTTAAAAGGTTTGCAACATCTAGACACGTTGTATCAATCTATTCTTAAAAAGTTGTGTTTGCAAATAACCTATCGGTCTTTTAGGGCACGAGAAGCTTCTGTTATAACGTTTCACCCATACATTTTAAAGCAATTTAATAATAGATGGTTTTTAGTTGGTAGAATGTTTAACAATCCTACCATTCAAGTATTGGCTTTAGATCGAATTGTTGAAATTGATTTTGATTTGAAAACCGAATACAAAATGGACAACTTTGATGGGGATACGTACTTCCAACATACCATAGGTGTTACGGTACTTACGGATTTACAATTAGCTTCCATTATTCTAAAATTTGATCAATCAAACGCACCTTATGTGCTTACTAAGCCACTTCATCACTCGCAAAAATTGGTTGAAAAATTTGCCGATGGAAGCATTACAATAGAATTGTATGTTCACCTCAATTATGAGTTGGAACGATTAATCCTTGGTTTTGGTGAAACCGTTGAAGTGTTGGCTCCACGAAACTTGAGAGGTAAGATTAAGAAAAAATTGCGTTTGGCGCTCGGTCAATATGAATAATAAAATAATTCAAGTAAACGTTTTGATTAAATAGAAATTTCGTTTATTTGTCAATCATTTTTATTCATTTTATGATGAAATCAAAGTATATCTTAAATCGAAAAATTTTAATCCCAGTTTTCGTAACTTTGATTCTCCTTTGTAATTACTTTATTCCAAATCATTTTCTTTTTTCTATTATTTCAATTCTTTTTGTTTCAATTAATGTACTCATTTTTATAAAGGAAAAAAATGAACTTAAAAGTTCCATTTGTTATGCTCGAACTGTTAACCCTAAAACATATAACCTTTCGAATCTAATAAAGAATTATGCTCCAATAATCCTTTTTGCCATAATTGTATTTGTCTTTTATAATGAATTGAATAAGATTAAAATCCCGATATATTTTTCTTTAATTCTAATCCCCACGCTTTTCGAAATTATTCATACTAATTTCAATAATTCCATTCGTGCATTCGTTACAGGGATTATAATTCCAAATTATAAAAATGAATTGATTACGTGGAAAGAAATAAGTTCTATGAATATTCAAAATCTAAACTTCGTTGTAAACTTAAAAGAAAATAAAGTATTTACATTTATTATTGACGAAAGAGATTTTTTAGATGCAAAAAACATTAACGATCTGTTTGAAAAACAAACCATAATTTAAGTTTGGCAAAAACTAAAATTATTTGTTTTATTAAATCTTTGGATTGATTCCATAATTTTCACTTCTACAAATACCCTACTTTCATTTACACGATTTAAGACTAATTGCTTTATGAATTGAGGGTTGGATTGAATCAAATTAAAATTAATTGAATCATGTGAATGCATATCGATATATTTGCAAAATTAAATTACTGTTGAACTCATGAATTTAACCAATAAGAAAATTTTAGTACTAGCTCCCCATACCGATGATGGTGAATTTGGTTGCGGTGGAACCATTGCCAAACTAGTGGCAGATGGCAACGAAGTGTATTATGCAGCCTTTTCGGCTTGTCAACAATCGGTTTTACCCAATTTCCCTTCTGATATTTTAATCACCGAAGTGAAAGCTGCTACCAAAGTGTTGGGAATCAAACCCGAAAATTTATTATTGTTTGATTTTGAAGTAAGAACTTTTAGCGATAGAAGACAGGAGATTTTGGATGAACTCATACGACTTCGATCTAAGATTAATCCCGATTTGATTTTTATGCCTTCTTTAGATGATGTTCATCAAGATCATAAAACCATTGCAGTGGAAGCTCTTCGCGCTTTTAAATTCAACAGTATTTTGAGTTATGAATTGCCTTGGAATAATTTGAGTTTTCATACCAGTTGCTTCATTCACTTAAATGAAACCTATATAAATACTAAAATATCGGCTCTGCAAGAATACAAATCTCAAGCACATCGCCCCTATTCGAATGCTGATTTTATTAAATCTTTGGCCCGAGTGAGAGGTGTTCAAATCAACACTCATTTTGCCGAAACATTTGAAATAGTAAGATGGATCATGTAATGCTTTCACATATAATTAATGAGCTGAAACCGCTTCATTTTTTGGGTAATGAACAGGTCTTTATTCAAAAGGTAAGAAGCATTGACCATCCTTTGTTTGACAACACTACTATCGGTTGGTGCTCTGATAAAAACGCTGCTTTGTTACTATCCATACAAGAAGGTACTGTAATAGTAAGTGAAAACTTATTCGCTTCCATAACTCCCCTATCCTCCGTCAATTATATTGTTGTATCCCAACCTCGATTGTATTTTAGCGAGGTTATTACCCAATTCTTTGCTGAAAAACCAACCTTTGGTTATATCAGTTCTTCTGCGCAAATCAATGAAAACGTGACATATAATCCCAAAGAAGTGCATATTGGCAATAATGTGGTTATCGAAAATGGAGTTGTTATTGGGAAAAATGTTACCATACAACACAATACCGTTATAAAAGCCCACACCGTAATTGGCAACAATGTTACCATTGGGTGCAATTGCACGATTGGAGGAGTTGGATTTGGATATGAAAAAAACGAAGACGGACAGTATACCCTCATTCCTCACATCGGTAATGTAGTGTTGGAAGACCACGTTGAAATTGGTAATAATGTGTGCATTGACAGAGCCGTTTTGGAATCTACTCTATTGCGCAAGAATGTAAAAGTAGATAATTTGGTTCATATAGCTCACGGTGTAGAAATTGGAGCCAATTCATTGATTATTGCCAATGCTATGATTGCAGGTAGTGTAAAAATAGGCGAAAATACTTGGATAGCCCCTTCTTCTTCCATAATCCAAAAAACAACCGTTGGAAGTGATGTAGTGGTAGGTTTGGGAAGTGTGGTATTAAAAAATGTTGAGGATGGAAGTGTAGTTGCCGGTGTACCTGCCCGAAAAATTGAAAAAAAATAATTGTATTAAATGCTTCGAAAATTAAGTAATTCAGAATACGCCAAAAATTCATTCATATTGATTTTTGGAACTGGATTGGCTCAATTGATACCAATACTCCTTCAACCCGTTTTGAGGCGATTATTTACCGATGAAGAATTTGGAATTTTCGCGCAGTTTTACAGCATCGTTTCCGTCCTGTCTATTGTCTCTAATTTGCGCTATTCCAACAGTATTGTGATACCCAAATCGGATAAGGATGCACTGAGTATTTTAGCCGGATCAATACTCTTAAACTTTGTCACTTCGCTAGTATTTTTTATACTTTTTATTTTTTTTGGTGCCGCTCTTTTTAATGCTATCGGTTTTTCTAAAGAATTGGTCAATTACATTTGGATGTTTCCCGTGAGTATTTTCCTCATTGCCACTAATATTTCATTTAACTTTTGGCTTACCCGTAAAAAAAAGTACATCGGAATGGCTGTGAATAAAGGCGTAAGGCGTATTTCAGAAGGCGGCATGCAAATAGCTTTGAGTAATGGTTTTCAAAAAGGAGGACTTATTATTGGGAGTTTAATCGGTGATTTTTTAAACCTGCTGATGTTTTTGTTTCAATTTAAAAAAGCAGAAGGTTCTTTTAAAGGAATAGATTCCAACAGTATTAAAAATACGCTTGGTGAGCAAAGTGAATTCCCAAGGCATAGTTTGTTTCCCGCTCTTTTAGATGTGGTGAGTATGAACTTGCCCATTTTCATCATTTCATCTTATTATTCTAAATCAATTGTAGGTCAATTTGATGGAAGCCGTCAACTGTTAGCTATTCCCTTAGCGCTTATATCCATTTCTCTATCACAAGTATTGTATCAAAAAATAGTAGAAACCAATAATGAGCAAAAATCCGTTTTTCCTATTGTACGTCAAAATTTTATTTTTTTAGGAATTTTAAGTATTTTGGGTGTACTTATATTCTTACCTTTCGGTATTCCTATTTATACATTTGTGTTTGGAAAAGAATGGCAACTAGCCGGTGAAATGTCTCAAATTCTTGTAGCTTCCTATGCCATACGATTTTTAATCTCCCCATTGTCTATTGTTTTCATTGCCTTGAAAAAAATGAAAATTAGCGCACTTTGGCAACTATTCTATTTCATTTCGATGCTGAGTTTACTTTTCTTTAATGATCTTTCCATTCAAGATTTTCTGTTTTACTTTGTGATAATTGATGTAGTGGCTTATGTTGTATACGGTGTGCTTATTTATTTTACACTAAAGGCGCATGACAAAAATGTTGTGTAAATTATAATATCAACATTTTACTTACCTTTGCCATCTTAATAGACAATAAATAGTTTCTATTTTTCAAACTATGTGTGGAATAAGTGGAATAATCAATCATTCAAATACGGCTGTTTCTGAAAAAGAAATAGGTGATATGAATCAACTTATTTATCACAGAGGCCCAGATGGTGACGGGTTTTATTTTGGTTCCCATTTTGCATTTGGCCACCGAAGATTAGCCATTCTTGATTTGACCGAAGATGGCCGTCAACCGATGGTTTATAAAGAAGATTACATCATTACTTTTAACGGAGAAATCTATAATTATCTCGAAATAAAAGAGGTGCTTGTACAGGAAGGTTATACATTTCAATCAAAAAGTGATACCGAGGTCATTTTAGCTGCCTATCATTTTTGGGGAGAAGCATGTGTTCACCAATTTAATGGAATGTGGAGTTTTGTATTATATGACAAGAAAAAAAACATACTTTTTTGCAGTAGAGATCGATTTGGAGTAAAACCATTTTACTATACGGTAACCGATAAACAATTTGTATTTGGGTCAGAAATAAAACAACTTCTACCTTTTTTACCCAACATAAGTTGCAACAAAAAAGTTATGCTTGACTATCTCATTGTGGGTATTGAAGAATACAACAATGAAACCTTCTTTGAAAACATTCTAAAATTAGAACAAGGTTCGAATTTGATTTATGATTTAAATACGCATCAATTTGAACTAAAAAAATACTATCAGCTCACGTTAGACCCTGTGTTAAAAAACGTGAAGGAAGACGAAGCAGTAAGAAAATATGCATCACAACTCAATGATGCTGTGATGTTGCGCATGAGAAGTGATGTTGAAGTGGGTACATGTTTAAGTGGCGGATTGGACAGTTCATCCATTACGGCCATTTCATCCAACTTAATGCGTCAAATGGATGGAAAACCTATTAAAGCTATCCATGCTAAAGCCGAGGAAAAAAATATAGATGAAAGTGAATTTGCACAGGATGTAGTAAACTACTGTGGAGCAAATATGGAAATGGTTACGCCAACTTTCGAGGATTTTTACAGAGTATTAAACACGGTCATTTACTCGCAAGAAGAACCTTTTGGAAGCCCTTCTGTAGTGATGCAATACTTTGTATTGGAAAAGGCCCGAGAACAAAACTGCATTGTGATGCTTGACGGACAAGGTGGTGATGAAAGCTTATTAGGGTATGAAAAATATTACCCTGCTTTTTTGATGGAGAAAAAAGGTCTGAAAAAATGGAAGGAGTTTTTCAATTCCAGCAAGAACTCAAAACTTTCAAAATTAGATTTGGTAAAATATTATGTGTATTTCACCAATTATTCTATTCGAATGAATCGCCTTAAAAAAAGGCATCAATACCTTAAACCAAGTGTATTAAAATCATTTCAATCTGAAATTTTGAGAGAATTAACGAGCAACTATTTAAATATAGATGCTTTGCAAAAACTTGAAATTGGTAAAACACAATTACCTCATCTTTTGAGGTATGAAGATAAAAACTCTATGCTTCACTCCGTTGAAACCCGTTTACCTTTTGTAGACTATCGCTGTGTAGAAATGGCTCTTTCAATGCCCAATCAGTATAAAATAAACAAAGGTTGGACGAAGTATCTGCTAAGGAAAGGTATGGAAGGAAAATTGCCCGATAAGGTAATTTGGAGAAAAAACAAATTAGGTTTTAATGCCCCTGAAAATACTTGGTTGGGTAAAATTCAAGATGAAATGGTAGTGGCCATTCAACATTCAAAACTTTTGCAATCCATTATTGATTTCAATAAATTGGATTTCAACAAATTAGATCTTCGAACCAAATGGAGATTATTTAACATTGCAAAATGGGAGCAACTCTATTTTGTGCAATCCTAATTTCAACTAATGATTCAATTACTGAAAAAACATACCTTAATTTCACTTTATACCTTTGTATTTGCCATTTTGTTGATTGGTTTATATGCCACTTCAAAATGGGAATATTTCGGTTTGGTTTTCACTTTTTTCGCTTCACTAATTGCTGCATATGCCCTTCTTAGTCAATTTAAAGCGCTCTACTTTTTTACGCAACTATTTTCAAAAATAAACAATCAATTTACCCCTGCTTTTTTAACCAAGATTGCCTATTTTTTGGTATTTTATACCATAGGGTTTATTCTCATTCACTTTATCATTCTTAAAGGATCGCCAGCAATAAAAGCACTTATGCTTGATAATGTAAATGATATTGCCAATTTAAGATTGAGCATCACAGAAGGAAGTTCACGATTGGTGAGTTATCATTCAAGTTTTATCATAAAAGGAATGCTCCCCTTTATGCTGTTATTTTTGTTCATTACCAAAAAATATAAACTCTATACATTGTTGCTTTTAATTGGCAGTTTTTATGCTTTTTCATTAATGCAAAAAAGTTACATCATTACCCTATTGTTACCTTCATTTATTTACGCCATTTATCAAAAAAAATATGGGTTTTCTTTAACACAAATTGCCGTTATGATTACCGTAATTTTTGGACTTACCTTTATTGCTAACCCAGAGCCTCCTGTAATAGAAGGGGTAAAAGTTACCGAGAAATATAACAAATTCGAACGTATTATAATTGGACTTTCTAGACGTGTTTTTATCGTTCCAGGAGAAGTAGTTTCTCAATGGTTTGAAACAGTACCTTCTAAAAAGCCCTTTTTAAATGGAAATGGGTATCAATTTTTAGCCAAATTAAAAGGTGAGCCTTTTGTAGAATATTCGGTTGAATTGTACCCCATTTTGAAACCAGAATATGCCGTTCAAGGTCTTACAGGTACGGTTAATACGGCCAGTTTTATGTATGATTATGTGAATTTTGGAAAAATAGGGCTTTTGATTTCGGGAATACTATTAGCCATGTTTTTTATTGTGGTAGAAGCCATTTTTGCCAATGACCTCATGTTAAAACTGTCCTTAAATAGTTTCCCTATACTATTGTTGAGTTCCACAGCCTTAACCACTTCATTTTTCTCGGGTGGTTGGTTTCTGTTGATTGGATTGTATTTTATTTTCAAACCACTTTTAAAATTTTCAAGCCCTACCTAATATGATTAAAGTAGTTCATTTGAGCAGTGCGCATGGAGATCGTGATGTGCGTATATTTTTGAAAGAATGTGCTTCCTTGGCAGAATATTCTCAAGCCAGTTATTTTGAAGTTCACCAAATTTTGGCGGGTGTTGAGGAGCGAAAAGAATTAGGCGTTCATATCCATTCTGTGACAAAATACCCCAACCAACGCTTTAAGCGAATGTGGAACACTGTCAATGACGTATATAAAAAAGCACTTGAATTAAATGCAGATGTTTATCATTTACATGATCCCGAATTGTTGCGTATTGCATTAAAATTAAAACGAAAAGGTAAAATTGTTATTTATGATTCTCACGAGGATTTACCTCGACAAATATTGGGTAAACCTTATTTAAAATTTAAAGGTTTGATTAGTTATTTGGTTGAACGATATGAAAATTACATCACTAAACGAATTGATGGAATAGTTACCGCAACGCCCTTTATTAGAGACCGCTTCATAAAAATAAATCCCAATACCATTGATATCAATAATTTTCCCATTTTAAATGAATTGGATGCTGTAGCTCGAAATGTTGAAAATCCAAAATCAGTTTGTTATGTGGGTGGAATAACAAAAGTTAGAGGTATTTTTGAGTTGTTGGATGCGCTGAGTTTTGCAGATTTTGATTTATACATTGCTGGGCCATTCGAATCCGAATCCTTGCAGAGAGCTTGTGAGCAACACACCAATTGGAAGAAGGTTCATTATCTGGGTACATTAAACCGACTTGAGGTGGCGGAACTTTATAGTAAAACAGCCATCGGAATGGTAACTTTACATCCTATTGTAAATTATTTGGATGCTTTACCGATTAAAATGTTTGAATATATGTACACGGGATTGGCTACTGTGGCGTCTAATTTTCCCTTGTGGATAGAGATTATTGAAAAAAATCAATGCGGATTATGTGTCGATCCGCTTCAGCCAAAAGATATTGCTACCGCTATTACTTGGTTATTCAACCATCCTGAAGAAGCAGAGGAAATGGGGAATAGAGGGCATCAATTAGTACTTAATCAATATAATTGGAATATTGAAAGAGATAAACTAATTTCGTTTTACAAGGAGCTTGAAAAAAAATAACGTGATCCGAAAAATTTCGAATCACGTTAAATTAATTTAGATACAGTACACTTATTGAGATCATTCCAATAAAACTGGCAACCGTGGTAATGAACCATCCTTTTTTGTAAAAGGGTATGTTAGTCAGTTGTTTTTGTTTAATCTGATTAAGAATAAAACTAAAATCTTTCGTCTCGTTGATAATGGAAGAAGCTAGTTTGGGGCGATCTAGTACTACTTTTCTTTTCATATTTATTTTTTACATTTTTCTAAAGCTTAAACTCCTTTTTGAGTTTTTCCACTATTCGAAATGCCTTTACTTTAGCGTTATTTTCAGCAATACCCAAAATTTCACCTATTTCGCGGTAAGAGCGTTTTTCAAAGTAACGCATTTCAATAATTTTCAACTCGTTTTCAGGAAGTTGTCCAATAACTTTTATTAATTTAAGTCGATTTTCTTCGTTTTCATCCTCATCCAACTCATCCACCATATCTTTTAGTCCAGCAGTATCTACATTCACTGTTCGACTATTACTATTGTCTTTCAAATATTGGTAAACTTCACTCATGGCAATTCTATACAACCAAGATGAAAAAGGCACGCCACGGAATTCATATTTATGCAATTTTGTAATGGCTTTGATGAATATTTGTGAAGTGACATCGCATGCTTCTTCTATATCTTCCATTCGTTGTAAGACATATCTAAAAATTTGCTCATAATACTTTGTATAGAGCGGTTCAAATCGTTGGGGATTCAACTTTGCCGCTTCCACAATTTGATTTTCACTGAGCAATTGCTCATAGGTCTGATGAAACTTGCTTTTCCCTTGCATGATAAAATAGTTTACAGTTTAACAATGATTTTGATTGTTATACCGTAGCAGCATTTTGTAGTTTGGGAGTATAACGAAACTTTAAAACTTCGTTACATGGATTTGTGAAAAAATAAATTCTTTCACTGGGTAGGGTCTCTAACGGGAAGATAATTCATAAGGTTACAGAGACTTATTAACAAAAAATGATGTTATTAACAATTTTTAGAAGATCTTTGGCAAAAACATATATTTCACTTTGTCTTTATAGTCCACATACGATTGGTCATTTCTAATGAGATGTTGTTCTTCTGTAACTGCTCTCAAATAATAAATTACCGTCCAAAAAATCATTGGGCCAATTAACCACGGATATACATAGGCAGAAGGTATTAAACCTATCCACCACAACATTAATTTAAATGCATAATGAGGATGGCGAATCCAGCCATAAATTCCTGTTGTTACCAATCCTCGGTAGGTTAGATTACTACTTCTCAATCCTAAATTAAAAATGGTTATTGTTTTCAAAACTAAAATTAAGGAAAGAAGCAATCGAACTACAAATGTGATTTCTTGCGACTTGTAAAAAGCAAAATCTTGAGAGGCATTGGGAAAAACGTAAGCTAAAAATGAATAAAATGGCACATAACAAATAATGGTTACCACCCATCCAAACCAAGTATTCTCAACGGAAAGCACCGTAGTTTTGTATTTCTTTGACTCAAAAATATAACCTACCAAATAAACAAGCAATGCCAAAAACATTGCGAAAAGAACAATGAACGGATAGATCACAAAATTAAATATTTCGGGTATGGATTTACCCTCAAGTATGGATGCCTTGAAATTAGCCAAATAAAAATAACTTTCTGCACCATAATGTAGGGTGCCAAAAAACATTAAAGGAATGAAAAAAACCTTGACCATAAAAAGAAGTCCAATTTGAGTCCATTCTTTTGAAAAGGATCGGGTAAAGAGGCCTTTTATAAAAACCTCCATTCTTGAGGTTTCTCCTAATTTTGATTTTATGAAATGACCGTACAAACTGTAGGGTAAATAAGCCATCCAAAAATAAAACAAGTATTCAAAGTAAACATTTTCTGAAAACCAAACACCTTTATCATCAACTTGGACAAAACAAATGGGCAACACATAATGAAAACCTACCCCCGCTAATAACAGCAATGATTCTATAAACCAATAAAAAAAGGGCGCTTTTTTGATCATAAAATACGTTCTACAATGGTGTGAACTCACAATTCAATGTGAATTTTCTTTTTTTCTTGTCAAATGTAGTAATCGTTTATGATATACATTTGTTATACTTCTTATTTTATACTAAAAAACCAATTTCAAAGATTTTGAAAAAATACGCCAAATTTCTTAAAAACAAATACATACTTTCCACATCATTGTTGGTGGTTATGTTACTTTTTTTTGAGGATACCAATATTTTTAGATTGATCAGTTATAAAATAGACCTCTACCGTATTGTAAAAGAAAACAATAAAAAAGAAAAAGAAATTCAAGAAATTAGTAAAAAAACGGGGGAATTAACAACCAATATAAAAACGTTGGAATTTTTTGCTCGTGAAACATATAGAATGAAAAAACCCAATGAAGTTATTTTTCTTTTTGTTCCCGAAGATCAAGCAATGAGCGAACAATAACTTTTAAAAACTGATATGTTCCTCAAGCCACATATCTACATTTTCTTTTTGTGGGTTTCCGTAAAATTCATACAAAAAAGCTAAAATTTCAGCTTTTTTTTCAGTTACCGTTTTATTGCCCAATTCATCAACTAAAATGGTGATTTCCGATTTCAATTCTTTATTGTTAGGTACAATAAGTTGGAAGGTATTTATCTTATACGTTTTGTTTTTATTACCGTCTTTAAAATACATAGTAACCTTTGTTTCCAAAGGAATCGAAACAGCCTTGTTATCAATTGTAAATATCTTTTCGGCAGATAATTCTAACGAATCATTTCCTGTATGCGCCAATTTTTTAGCCACTTTTTCTCCGTTGTATTCATATTGTAGATAAAAATAACTGGAAGCGCTTAAAGAGAAGCTTTTTGAATTGATTTTTACAAAGTGTTCGTTGAGCAACAAAAAACGATTTGAAAAATAATTTTTCACATCCAAGTCGTTCAATAATGTTCCTCCTCTGGTTTCAACATTGGCCATGGCAGGAACTAAGTTGGAAGCTTTTCCTCCTTTGCTATCAGCTGTTAATACAAATCTGCCTTTTAATTTACTAATTACTGCTGCTCTTGAGTTTTCGGTGGTAAAGTTTAACTTTTCATCACTTGCAAACTGATCACCTACTGATAAATCTTTACCTGTTTTGACAAATGAAATTTTACCTTCTATTTTAATTACTTTAAAATTATCTACAGAATCTGAAATCATTGAAGTGCTAACAAAAAACACTGCCAACAAAAAAAGTGATACTAAAGCTATTCGTACATAAAGTGTTTTCATAAGTTTCATTTGTATATTTTGAGTTAAAAAAAATCCTTGCTTATCGACATAAACAAGGATAGTTAAGAAAGCTGTAGGTTATTACATACTCATATTGTTTTTCAACCAATCATCCAAATTTTCTTTTTGAGGTTTACCGTAGAATTCATATAGATAAGCAGATACTTCAGCTTTTTTCTCTTCTATTGATTTATTACCCAATTCGCCTACAATGATTTTTAACTCATCAGCCAATTCTTTATCATTTGGAACGACCAAAACAAAGTCATTTATTTTGCTGCTTTTTTTATTAATATCGTCACGGTAATAAAGTGAAACACTTGTTTCTCTTGGAATAGCAACAGCTTTACCGTCAATAGTAAAAATGTAGGATGCAGTCATTTCCAACACATCGTCTTTATATTTATCTAATTTTTTAGCTACTTTTTCTCCATTGTATTCATATTGCAAGTAAAAAAAGTTCGTTGCACTCATTGGATACACATCTTTATTGATTTTTAATTCCAATTCTTTCAACAATAAATAACGATCAGCAAAATGATTTTTTAAATCTAAGGCATTAATCAACGCTCCACTTCGGGTATCAACATTACTCATAGCCGGAACTAGATTGGCGGCTGTTCCACCTTTAGCATCTGGCGTGAGTACAAATCTTCCATTAATTTTACTAATTACAGCTGCTCTGGCATCTTGAGTAGAAAACTTAAGCTTTTCATCACTTAAAAATTGATCACCAGAAGTCATATCTTTACCTGTTTTAACAAAAGATATTTTACCGTCTACTTTAATTACTTTAAAATTATCTGCTACAGACAATGTATTGTAGCTCATTAAAACACCAGTTGTCAAAGCAGAGGCTATGAATAATGTGGGTAGTACTAATTTTTGTAACATTTTGAGTAAATTTTTGTTGTTGTATAATCGATTAAAATTCATTTTTTAAGGAATGAACTATTACCACAAATGTAACAAAAATTTTGCCTAATTTTTCAATCCGCATTAAAGAATTATTTAATCCCTTTATTTTGTAGGAGCAATGCACTTAAAAAGAACATAAACAACTTTTTATTCTACCAATTCAAAACCCTCAAAAATGGACTGATTGAAGGTGGGTTTATACATAACCAAAAATTGATAATAATTACCTTCTACAGCGCTAAAAACGGCATTTTTAGTATCTAATTTAAGGGTGGTTTGCCATTTTACTTTTGATAAATCTTCTTTTTTGACCGCTTGTTTATAAAAAATAGTCAATTGGTCTCCATTTACTACTTTCCCAATTTTTACGTTGTAGTTAGGCTTTAATAATTGCTTGGGTTCTGTTGTGTGGAACGTATAAAAAGGAATTGAATAAGTGGCATTCATAACCAGCGCTGCATCCAATATGGTCAATAATGGATTATCGCCTTTTTTGAACGTCACGGACATAGACCTTAATCTCATAGCAGTTGGAAGCGAAAAAGTATATAGATTTAATCCACCAAATGCCACTCTCAGTGCTTTTACTCTTATTTTTTTTTGAGTGGTATCCATCAATTCAATTTCCAATTTCTTATTTTGATAACTCGAGTCCATCAAAATATAGCCGCTATTGACCGATTGTTTTGAATTGACATCAAATGAAACCGTATAACTCTTTCCTAATATAAGACTTTCAAAGGGCTTTTGATGATTGATTAATTTGGCTAATGAAGTATCCTTGCTTTGCAGGGCATTGTTCTTTACATAACGGGTTGTTAAGCATCCATTCTGCCATTTCTCCATCTTTGTGGATAAATCGAATGCCAATAATTTAAATTGCACATTCTTTTCTGTCAAGTACTTTTTGAAACCCATAAAGCACCAAATTTTCATTTGATCTAAAAACTGTTCATCACCATATACCCTATACAAGTCTTGCATTTCAAAAACTTCATATTGAATATACATATTGGAAACAGGATTACCTTTCCTATCGTAGCCTGTCCAAGTGGGTGTATCATAATTTGATAATGTTTGTTTTAATCCTAAATAGGTTTCATCGTGGATTCTTTTCGCCATGGTGTCTTCGACAAAAAAATCGGTGTATTCTTTTAGTCCTAAAAGTCCGTTGATATAACCATTTAAAACTTGTGGTTTTTGTTTTGAATTTGGGTACTCTTCTATCCAAGTGTATCCTTCAGGATTTTTACTTATAGAGCCATTCAACTCAGCTGGCTTGAGCATTAAATGCGCTATTTTTTTTATTAAGTCCAATGCCTCTTCATCTCTTGAATGGTAATAATATCGAAATAAAAATACGATGGCCCAACCTTGTGTCATTCCTGAATACCATGGCGCTTTGAGATCTTTAAAATTAAAGGTATAGGGTAATCCTAAAGAAAATCCATTATCTAAATAATCGACTTTGCTCGTATCTTTAAAATAGTATATTTGATTCACAAAATGTTTATAATAAACAGAATCTTTAGTCAACTTATAATGATTGTAAGAAAGCAGTCCGAAATGAATAATACCTAATGGATGGTATTGATTATTATTAAGTATGATGCCTTTGGAATCGAATTTTCTGGTGGAACCTGTCATCCATTGCGTTATGTCTACTCGATCATTATCACAAATGTATTGAATGGGTTCTTTGGCTAAAAACCTTTTTGAAGAGGGATGTTGACTGTGAATGGAAAAAAAGAACAAAACAAAAAGAAAAAACAACCAAACGGATTTAGGGTAAACTATTGGATTTAATCTCATACGCGTAATAGGCCAATTCAACCGTTTTAATGTTATATTTATACAAAGGTAGAATATAAATTAAAAAAACTACGTACCATTGTACCGTAATTACCCGTATGCGCAGATTTTATTCATTTATTTATTATTTTATTCTATCAGCTACCCTATTAAGTTGTTCAGAAACAGCTTTAAATGAAACTGAATTAGATAAAGCCAATCGAATTGAAATTTCAACCACTGTATTTCAACAGCTCGAAAAAGACAGTTTATTTCCTGACTTTTTGAGTGATCAACTCAACCAGGTGTATTCAAAAGTTGAAAATTATACTATTTGGATTAAAGAAAACAAACTCACTGAAGAAGCTCAAGAAGTATTGACTTTATTCAAAACAGCGCATTATTACGGTTTAGACTCTTCCTTATATTTGAATGCACAACTCAAACAATTGTTACAAAAAACGAATCTTTCTGCAGATGATTTTGCGTTACAAGATGTATGTATTTCAAAGTCATTTTTACTCTTAGCTCATCATCACCACAAAGGAATCCTCCCCACTTCTTATCAAGAAATTAACTACAATCCTACTTTCAACGATTCTATTATTCCCAATTATACACTGTTGTTTGATGGTGTAATCATTGATAACTTCTGGAAACTGGTAGGAATGAAAGCACATCACCCAGAGTATAACCAGCTTCAAATGGGGTTAGAGAATTATTGTAAAAGTCACATTTTATCAAAAGAAAAAGTTGAAGTACCGCTTTCAAAAAGTGATTCCATTCAGTCTTATGCCCAAGCTAAAAAAGCATTGGTGATTCATCAATACCTCACAGCTACCGATGGAGACGCTAAAGTAATGGAAGCTCTGATGAAATTTCAAGAAGATCATAACCTTACGCCTGATGGCAAAATTGGTAAATACACTTCGAGAGCCTTGGAACGCAGTCCCTATGAAATTTGGCTTCAAGCGGCTGTAAATCTTCAAAAATGGCGCTGGGAAAAGAATTGGCCAACAACTGTTTTATTCGCCAATATTCCTTCCTATGATTTAAAAATTTATGAAAACAATCAACTCCAACAAACGCATAAAACAGTTACAGGAGCGCCATTAACTTCTACCCCAACCTTAGATAGTAAATTGGAATATTTTATCATAAATCCCGAATGGTACGTTCCTTTCAGCATCACCTCGGGTGAATTGGTGCCTAAAATGAAAAAAGATTCGACCTATTTAGAGCGAAATGGTTATTCTATTGTTTCGAAAGAAGGGGTCACCATAAAGGATATAGATTGGAATACGGTTTCGGCTACTAATTTTAAATACTCCATCAAACAAGGCAAAGGTGGACAAAATGCCTTGGGCAGAGTAAAATTTATTTTTAACAACAAACATTCTGTTTACTTTCACGATACACCTTCCAAATCATTTTTTAATAAGGATGTTCGAGCGTTTTCACACGGGTGTGTACGTGTGCAAAATCCGTTTGATTTAGTAGATTATATTCTCAAAAAAGAAGGAATTGAACTTTCAAAAGATTCGGTGCAGAGTATCGTTAAAATTGGGAACAAAAAAACCATTAAACCTAAGCAAGAGTATCCCATCAGAATTAGATATTACACCAGCACAGGAGATTCTGTAGGTAACTTAAAAACACACTTTGACATCTATGATGAAGATGTGGAACTTAAAAAGGTGATGGAACAATATTTAAACAACGGAAAAAAATAAGTCTACCTTCAGTTACAAAATCGATTTTGAACTGCCCTATTCTCTATTGATTTTTGAAGCCAACAAATAGATTACTGCCATACGCACAGCTACTCCATTTTCAACTTGATCTAGAATGATGGATTGTTTAGAATCGGCCACTTCAGAAGTAATTTCTACGCCTCTATTGATAGGGCCTGGGTGCATCACCACAATTTCTTTTGATAGATTATCCAATATATTTTGTGTTAAACCATATTGCATCGTATATTCTCGTATACTTGGAAAGTATTTAATATCTTGACGTTCGAGTTGAATGCGCAACATATTGGCTACATCACACCATTCCAAGGCTTTGATAAGATTGTGTTCTACTTTCACCCCTAACCCAGCAATGTATTTTGGTATCAAGGTTGTAGGGCCACAAACCATCACCTCAGCTCCTAATTTTTGTAAGGCATAAATATTACTAATGGCCACTCTACTGTGTTTGATGTCTCCCACAATCACCACTTTTTTTCCGGCTACATCACCCAAACGTTCTCTAATGGAATAACAATCTAACAAGGCTTGAGTAGGATGTTCGTGTGTGCCATCACCTGCATTTACAATTTTAGCTTTGATGTGTTTTGATAAGAATACGGCAGCACCTGGATTGGGGTGACGCATCACTACCATATCCACTTTCATGGCTAAAATATTATTGACGGTATCGATTAACGTTTCACCTTTTTTGACACTGCTTGAAGCGGCTGAAAAATTGACAATATCAGCCGATAAACGTTTTTGAGCTAACTCAAAGGACAACCGTGTGCGGGTAGAATTTTCGAAAAATAAATTGGCAATGGTTATATCTCTTAGCGTAGGAACTTTTTTAATGGGTCTATTAATAACTTGTTTGAAGCTATCAGCTGTTTCAAAAATCATTTGAATATCATCTGCTGTAATTTGCTTAATACCCAATAAATGTTCTACACTCAAGTCTCTCATTTGGCAATTTGATTAAATAAAACTACTTGATCTTTTTGATCTGTTTCTGCCCAAGTTACGTGTACGCGCTCCTCGTCTATTGAATCTACCGATTGGCCCACATAATTGGCTTCGATAGGTATATTTCTTTTGAATCTGCGATCGATGAAAGCCATAAACTCTATGTGAGATGGTCTTCCATAGGTTAGGCATGCTTCCATTCCAGCTCTTACCGTTCGCCCCGTAAATAATACATCGTCAACTAAAATAACGCGTTTATTTTCTACAGAAAAGTCTAGATTGGTAACACTTGGAATTAAAGGGCTTTCTTTTCTTCTAAAATCATCTCTAAAAAAGGTAATATCTAATGCCCCCGTTTTTACTTCAGTGCCGGTCAATTCTTTGATGACTTTTTGTAAACGTTGGGCTAAATAAATACCGCGTGGTTGTAACCCAATTAATACAGAATTAGAAAAATCATTGTGATTTTCGATTAATTGATAACAAAGGCGCTTAATGGTCAGCTCAAATTGTTTGCTATCTAAAATAATCGTGGGTTCCATACTTTTTTGTTCGGACAAAAGTAAGGTTAATTTTTTATTCTAAAAAACAATTTATCATTTTCTATTTGAGTATCCGCATTTATACAACAAAAATAAATTTTTAAGAAAAATAACAAAATGGCAATTGTATTTTTCTTTATTTTCTTTTGGCTTGAACTTCGACCACTTCGACCTTCCGATAGCTATCGGAATCGACAAGCTTAGTGACCGAAGCTCAGTGACCGTAAAAGAAACAATCCCGATAGCTATCGGGACAAGACTGTAAAGAGTTCAATCAAAAATCAAAGTACATTACAGTCATTCCACCAGTTCTTGATACAATTTCTTTCATTTCATTGCGAAAATCTACCGATAGCTATCGGTACGAAGTGACTAACGCTCATGAGAGCACTTACAGTCAGTTCGAGTGAATTCTTAGTATTTTGTTTACTTTTTGATAGAAAAGTAACTACAAAATCAAGAATTTGTATCGAGAACAAGACTGAAGACGTATCTCCCTTTTTCCCTCACACGTTCTCGATACAATTTTCTCACCCGATTTGCGAGGTTCAACAAAACTATCGAACCACATTCGTTTGTTCTTGTTTTGTTTGACATTTCATTACGAAAACCTACTGATAGCTATCGGTACGAAGTGACTAACGCTCATGAGAGCACTTACAGTCAGTTCGAGTGAATTCTTAGTATTTTGTTTACTTTTTGATAGAAAAGTAACTACAAAATCAAGAATTTGTATCGAGAACAAGACTGAAGACGTATCTCCCTTTTTCCCTCACACGTTCTCGATACAATTTTCTCACCCGATTTGCGAGGTTCAACAAAACTATCGAACCACATTCGTTTGTTCTTGTTTTGTTTGACATTTCATTACGAAAACCACTCGAACTGACTGCGCGCGCAACGTTAGCATTGGAGTTCAGTCCGGTTGTTCCGATAGCTGTCGGATCAAGTTAATAATTTGTTTATGTTGAAATAATACCATGTTTCCTTCCATGCAGCGAATTTGGCAGAACTTTGCACTCAAATACACTAGTTAAGTAATCTTATGGAGGCATCAGTGAGACCTATTGCTGTAAGAAAGAAATCAAAATCGTTTCTTTCGTATGATGAATTGGAATTGGAGAATAACGGTTTTCAAGAAAGTGTTCGTTATGCGTTGCGCATACAAGAGGGAATATTACCCAAAAAAAGACACATTGAGCGCATTTGGCCCAACACATTCGTTTTCTATAAGCCGAAGGATGTGGTAAGTGGTGATTTTTATTGGATGGCACAAAAGGACCAGTACGTATTTTGGGTGGTGGCCGATTGTTCGGGTCATGGCATTCCCGGAGCCATGTTGACGATGTTGGGCAACAGTTACCTCAACTATATTATTTTGGGAAAAGAATTAGTAGAACCCGAAGACATTTTGAATGAAATGGATAAAAAAATGAACGAAACCTTTCGTTATTCTGAGGATTCAGAGCAAATTGACATTGCCTTAATTCGACTGGATAAAAATACCCACCAATTGACTTTTGCGGGTGCTCGAAGAAAATTAGTTCAAGTGAGTGAGTCCAAAATTGCCATATACCAAGGAGACAAATTCCCTATTGGAGGGTTGTTTTTGGAATCCAATCGCAACTTCAAACAAATAGACATTACTTATGAACCGGGTGATATGATTTACATTGGTTCGGATGGATTTCAAGATCAATTTGGAGGTGCCAAAAAGAAAAAGTTATCATCCAAAATACTCCACGAATTGTTGGCTTCTATTAGTAATTATGAAGTGGAATTGCAATTGATCCATTTGCGTATGTTCTTTAAAGAATGGAAGCAAAATTTAGCCCAAGTGGATGACGTGTGTATAATGGGGATAAGGATGTAAGATTAGCACTTTTTCTTGGAAATGGTCATTTTTTTTAGTTTCGAAGGGTTGAAAAAAAGTTAGAATTAGTTTTATTCCTAAAGCAGTATCCAATATTGTTTAATAATCAAGTGTAACAGGTGCTTCAATACCTTTCTCTTTCCCTTTAATGAACTTTTTTCGTTCAATTAATTTTCCATTTTCTGAATAATATTTCCATTTACCCTCTTTTGAGTTAATTATGAATTTACCTTTCACCTTTATGTTGCCATTAGTGTAAAATTCCAAAAATTTTCCGTTTTTTACAAATGATAAACTATGAACATTTATTAATTTTGGCAGGCAAGAGTCTGGACCAACCATTTGTTTTGACTCAGCGTTTAGAACTACAGAATCTCCAGGATTAAACGAATATCTAAGAACAGCTACAGTTGTTTTTATTTCGTATTTTCTTAACAAATTATTTGAGTCATCAAAAATGCAATAAAATAATTTACTTTTTTCTTGCGAGTATATAGAATTCTCAGATTGGTAATTTGGGTGATCTGTTCTATTGTATATGAAATTCCCAACTTTTAAATATTTCATATTATTTATTGGGAAATTCTTACCAGAAGGAAATTTCTTCATTTCAATAATAACTGAATCTTTTTGTGAAAAAACAATTAAAGAGAACAAAATAAGTATTGCGATTAAAATATACCTCATAAGATTTAATTGTTAATATTATTTATAAATAATTACTTAAGAAACATAATTCGGATAAGTCCCATTTGTACTTCCAACCTCATTAGTCGATTTGCACTCATGGAACCAACACATCCTATTTTATATCTTAATTTCACTTTGTAATTTACAGTTTTTCAGATAGAATTCTATGTTTAATTGGCTAATATATAGCTTTTTTTGAATCAAGGAGCAATTTTAGATGCTGTTTTAACATTGTACTTTTGTTCCGCAGGATTACAAATCCAGCGGAGCGGGGTATTTTGTTTATTTTCTTGAATTTACCGCCATCGTTCCATTGAATTTGCACTCCTGCTGCCAATAAACGCTATTTTCAAATCTTAATTTCACTTTACAATTTACAGTTTTTTAGATAGAATTCTATATTTAATTGGCTAATATAGAGCTTTTTTTGAATCAAGACACAATTTTAGTTACTGTTTTACTTTGTAGTTATGTTCCGAAGGATTAAAAATCAGTGGAGGGGGTGAACAAATATGTTCATTTATTTTCCATCCTGTTTAATTTCTATTTTTCCGCCTTCTTCTATTTTTATTTCGACATTTTTTGTTGGTTGAACAGGCAATTTTAAGTCATTTGGAACAGGATCACTTATTAAAATTCCGTTGTCATATTTTTCAATAAAAACTATTTTATTTTCCTTATAATAATACCAATCACCGTGCGGTAAAGAAACTATATTATTTGTATCAACTAAATTCGATTTAAAATTACGAACTACAAGCAAATTACCTGATTCATCAAAAATTTGAACTTTACCAATAGGTTGATCATAGTAACAATCACAAGTATGTCGTGTAGTATTATTTTTATCATAATATATAACATGACAAGGAGTACATTTTTCCACAGCCGTTTTTAAGAGTAAAACGCTATCATAAACAATCTTACTAACTTCTTTATTATCAATAAAATAAAAGGTTTCTTTTGTGACTTTTGTCTTTTTTCTTATCTTTTCGTTTTTTAAAACCTCTTTACTATACATATTGTTTGACCCTATTAAAATATTAATAGTATCAAAAATATTTGTTGTTTGACTGATAACTATTTGGGCAGAAACAAAATATAAAATAAATAAAGAAATTTTCATATTTTCAAATAATACCAATAACGTAAATAGTTGCTTAAAGTTGTGTTCAACTAATAAGCCTTTTAATTTTAACTAAACATAGAGCTAATATATATCTTTTTTTGAATCAAGACACAATTTTAGATGCTGTTTTAACTTTTGGTGGTTAGAAAAGTTGTTTTCAAATTCAGTTATACTGGGGGAAAAGTTAGAGCGTATTTTTCAATTTAATGTTCAAGATTCATAAGAATAGAAGCTTATTAGAGCTAAAAATGGTACAAATAGCAAAGAATATCTTATAGTTTTATCAATAATAATACACGTTTTATGTTGTAAAAAGGTGTTTATTCTCTACATTTGCATAGTTAACAACGAATTTATACTGGATGAATATTTCAAAATGACTCATCTAGAAATTAGTACATTAGCATCAGGAAAGAAATAACATTACATATTCCCGATAGTAAATTCCAATTCTTTATGGAATTGGTTAAACAATTAGGCATTGATGCCGACATTAAAGGTATTCACATCCCTGAAGAGCATAAAAACGAAGTAAAAAGACGTATTGAGGAATCTAAAAAGCACCCTGAAAGGTTATTGGATTGAGATGATGTGAAAAACGAGTTTAAGCTTGATTAATGAGTTTTAAAATAAAAATCGAAGCCGATGCAAAGTTGGATATTCAACAAGCCATTAATTGGTACAACAAGCAATAAAAAGGCTTAGGTAAAAAATTCTACTCCTTTTATTAAACCAAATTGAAGGATTAAAGAAAAATCCTCATTATGAAATACGTTACGATAGTGTAATGTGTCTTCCAGTGAAAAAGTTCCCTTTTATGATTCATTACACCGTGGATGAAACTGACAAAATAGTATCGGTAAGATCTGTTTTTCATACTTCGCTCAACCCCGAAAAATGGGAACAACGCACTTCGATTAAATAATAATCAAACGTGAAAGGGTGTGATTTACTTCTTCTTCGGTACCGTCATTTTCACCAAATACTTCCCTTGTTTGATGGGGATGACGTTGGTTTGATTGGGTGTTAAACAAAACTTGATGTCTTCGTTTAAGTTCAATGCTTTTAATCTGCGTCTGTGTGAGGATGCTTTGAGATACCCAAAGAAATTTTCACTGGCCGAAAGGTACAAAAACTTGGCTGCAATAGACGAATCATGTTCGGAACGGTATTCCCCTGAATTTAATAACTTGTCTACAAAAGCACCTGCACATATGGTGTCTTCCAAACAAAAGGTTTCTTTCCAACCGGAACCGAGTAACAGTACATTTCTTTTTTGCTCAATGAGCCAATTGGCCAACGCATCCAAATTTAAGAAGGAACCGATTACAACAGTATTTGCTTTTCGTGCCGCATGAATGGCTTGTGTTCCGTTGGTAGTGGTAATTACAATCGTTTTTCCTTTGTATTCGCCATTCAGATAAACCAATGGTGAATTTCCAATTTTAAATCCTTCTACAATTTGTCCCTTGCGCTCTGCAGCTACTATATAGCCTTCTTTTTTGTATTCAAATGCTTCTTCTAACGTAGCCACTGGTATCATTTTTTTGACACCGTATTGAAAGGCTGTACAGATGGCTGAAGTAGCTCTTAAAACATCAATAACAACAACGATATCAATATCCTCGTTGTACAACTCATAAGAGCGAGGTGTAAAACACACCTCAACTCTTGGTTTCTTATTAATACTTGTAGTAGGACTCACGATTAATTGGCTTTGTAAAACGGATAAGCAACTACTTTTGCTTCAATTTTTTTGTCTCTAATTTCAATATAAATGGTTGAACCTACTGAAGCATGCTCGGTTGCCACATAACCCATTCCTATTGCTTTTTTAAGTGATGGCGCCATCGTTCCAGAAGTTACTATACCAATGTTTTTTCCATTAGCATCTACGATGATGTAATCGTGTCTTGGAATACCTTTATCTACTAATTCAAACCCTACCAATTTGCGCGAAACACCCGCTTCTTTTTGAGCTTTTAATGCTTGGCTATTGGTAAATTCTTTGGTGAATTTAGTAATCCAACCCAAACCTGCTTCGATAGGTGAAGTAGTATCGTTGATATCGTTTCCATACAAGCAGAATCCCATTTCCAAACGCAACGTATCACGAGCAGCTAAACCGATTGGTTTGATTCCAGCTGATTTTCCCGCTTCAAACAATTTATTCCAAATTTGTTCTACTTCATTGTTTTTACAATAAATCTCAAATCCACCGCTTCCCGTATAACCAGTAGCAGAAATAATTACGTGTTCGATTCCTGCAAAAGGACCTACTTCAAAATGGTAATATTTAATCGTTGACAAATCAACAGATGTTAAGGTTTGCATTACGGCAACTGCTTTAGGACCTTGAATGGCCAATAAGGAATAATCGTCTGAAAGATTACGCATTTCAACGCCTGAATCATTAAAAGAAGAAATCCAATTCCAATCTTTTTCAATATTAGAAGCATTTACTACCAATAAATATTGCTCTTCTTTAATTTTATATACTAATAAATCATCTACAATTCCACCGTCTTTATTTGGTAAACATGAATATTGAGCTCTTCCAATAGTCAAAGTAGAAGCATCATTTGAGGTTACTTTTTGAATAAGGGCCAAAGCGTTTGGTCCTGTCAATAAAAACTCTCCCATATGCGAAACATCAAAAACACCTACTCCTGTGCGAACTGTTTCGTGCTCAGCGTTTACGCCTTCATATTGAACAGGCATATTGTATCCTGCAAATGGTACCATCTTAGCTCCTAGTGCTTCGTGAATGTGTGATAATGCGGTATTTTTGATTGACATACTTTTTATGGTTTATGATAATGCGCAAATGTAACAACTCGTTTAGAAATAGATTAATATATTTAATAAAATATTTTGATAGCGTTTCTAATTTTCAATTCTTTCATTTATTGGAAAAAATAAAGTTGCCTTCAATATTATATGCTGAACATACTTTTTATCGTGAAGCAACGTTATGGAAAATCATGCGTTATTATTTTGCAAACTAAACATCACCAACTATGAATATGTTAAAAATCCTTTTCGCTTTTTTTGTTGCATTTATATTGGCATTTCCAACCTTTGCTTCTACTTATCAAAATGACACTACTAATTATGCTAAGAAAAAGAATATAGTGGAGATATTACCTGTAGAATTTGCTTTTAACAGGTTGGGGTTTTCCTATGAAAGGGTATTAAACGAGTACATAAGTTTGAGATTTCCTTTGCAAATTTCAGTTGGTGATAATTTCAATAGCACCATTAGATATGGTTTGGGAACTCAACTTCTTTTCTTTCCATTAAAACATAAAGTGGTTTCTTATTTTGCAGGTATTTCAGCAAAAGGTGGAATCATTCAAGATTATTATCCATATCATCTAATGGATCTTATTTACCCTTATCCTTATCAAATGAATAAAAAATTCTTTTTACCAGAACTTTTAAATGGCATGCGGATTAATTTGGGAGAACATTTTTGTTTAAGTTCTTCTTTTGGTATGGGTTTTATCAAAATCGAAGGATTCGACCAATTACAATTCAAAGCAACCGGAAACTTTGGTATGGGATTTAAATTTTAAAAATAAACCAAATGAAAAAAATAACCTTTTTACTTATTTTAACAGCTATAATTCAATCCACGACTTTTAGTCAATTGGGTTACTTTATGATCGGAGACGCACTCGCTAAAAAGAACCAAACAGATACGGTTCAGTATGATCATTGTAAAAATTTAATAGAAATTCAACCATCAGAATTCGCTTTATATCGATTTGGGATTTCTTATGAACGTATGTTGTCTTCCTACTTTACTATTAAGGTACCCATTATTATTGGCTTTGCACCTAACCCTAATAGTTTAATGGTTAATAATGCTTATATTAACAACAGTTTTGGAGTTCAAGGTTTGTTTTTCCCTTTAAAACATAAATTTTTTAGTTATTTTGCTGGATTATCATTAAGAGCGGGTATTGTAAAATCTCAAAATTCACGAACCTATTTTAATGGTTATTATACCTATACAGAATCCTACTATGAAGATCTAAAATTCTTTTTACCTGAAATTCTTAACGGATTTAGAGTCAATCTTGGACAACACTTTTCGTTAACCAGCACATTGGGAATTGGGTTTTTGAAAAAAGATGACCCTTACGGAGTCAAACCTCATGTGTCCGCTCAATTTGGAATGGGAATTAAATTTTAACCACCTTCATTACCATTTTCCTATTCACAATTTCTTTCCAAACTCATTATATTGAGTAATTTTGTGCCTTATGGCAGAAAACACTATCAAACTCACCGTGAGAGGGTATCATTTAGATGGATACAATCACGTTAATAACGCACGTTATTTAGAATTTTTAGAGGAAGCTCGTTGGCAGTATTTTGATAATCTTCAAAATCATTCCCTCAGTGATTTGCCTTGGGCATTTGTAATTGTCAATATCAACATTAATTATCGATATCCCGCAACAGCAGGAAATGAATTATATATTAGCACAACATTAGAATCTATTGGTGAAAAAAGTGTGGTGTTTGCACAAGAAATCAAATTGGCCGATGGTAAACCCGTTGTTGACGCTAAAGTTACTTTCGTAATTTTGGATAAAAAAACAGGCAAATCATTGAAAATTGAAGGTGAAATTGAACAAATTTTGAATAAAGTACGTGTCGTTTAATTATCTTTCCATTGATTTACCCGTTGTAGAAATTATTCCACAACTTCAAGCTGCTTTGGCTAAAAATGATGTGGTGGTACTTTCTGCCCCAACAGGTGCCGGAAAAAGTACCTTACTGCCTCTAACCTTATTGCATGAAACGTGGCTTCAAGGTAAAAAAATAATTGTTTTGGAACCCAGAAGATTGGCCGCTAAAACCATTGCTTACCGTATGGCGCAATTGCTGGGTGAAGAAGTCGGCAATACGATTGGTTATCGAATTAAAATGGAAACACGGGTTTCAACAAACACCCGATTAGAGGTCATTACTGAAGGTATATTAACCAAAATGCTGCAATCCGATCCTGAATTATCTGATATTGGATTGATTTTGTTTGATGAATTTCACGAACGCAGTCTGCACGCTGATTTAGCCTTAGCATTGTGCCGTGATGCTCAAAAAATAGTGCGTCCCGATTTAAAAATGGTCATCATGTCGGCTACCCTCAATATTGGTGATTTGAGTACACTACTTCAAGCTCCCGTAGTGGAAAGCAAAGGTCGACAATTTCCCGTGAGCATCAATTATGGTGGAGATACGGAATTGTCCTCTTTAGCTGAAATGGTGTGCAAGCAAGTAATCGAAGTGTACGAAAAACATGAAGGGGATGTATTGGTTTTTCTTCCAGGCGAAGGAGATATTCACAAATGCACAGCCTTATTGAGTCAGTCATCAAAACTCAAGGGTTGTAAATTGCATCCCTTATTTGGTATGTTGCCGATGAATAAACAAATGGCCGCTTTGATGCCGGATAGAGAAGGCAATCGAAAAATTGTTTTGGCGACTTCCATTGCCGAAACAAGTTTGACCATTGAAGGAATAACCGTAGTAGTAGATAGCGGATTTGGAAAAACACAACGTTTTGATCCAAAATCAGGATTATCTCGATTAGAAACCATTCAAATTTCGAATGATGTAGCCGACCAACGCACCGGAAGAGCTGGAAGATTGACAAATGGACATTGTTACAGAATGTGGTCAAAAGCCACGCAAGCACGAATAAAAGAACATCGAACACCTGAAATCTTAGAAGCCGATTTGAGTTCGTTGGTTTTGGATTTATACCTATGGGGAACTAAAAACCCCAATGATTTAATTTGGCTCAATCCACCTCCAATAGGAGCCTTACAGGCTGCAGAAGAAACCTTGGAAAACTTAGAAGCCATCGTGGACAAAAAAGTCACCGAACATGGAAAAGCCATTCATAATTTACCGTGTCATCCGCGTATTGCACACATGCTCATCAAAGCCGATGAATTTGGTCTGGCACATTTAGCCACCGATATAGCTGCTCTTTTGGAAGAACGTGACCCATTGAGAGAAGCAGGTGCCGATATTACCGAACGTATTGAATTATTGCGAAAATATAGAGCAGAAAATCGATTGGGTAAAGGATTTACAAAAATTGAAAAAAATGCGGGGTACTACCGAAGTTTATTAAATTTAGAAACCGAAAACGATCATCTTGATGCCACAGAAGCTGGATTGCTGATTTCATTTGCCTATCCCGAACGGATTGCGGGTGCACGTCCTGGAAATAACGCCCAATTTCAATTGGCAAATGGGCGATTGGCCATGATTGGACATAAAGATAACTTAGCTCATGAACCTTGGTTGGCCGTGGCTCACGCTGATGCAAGAGATGGAATGGGAAAAATTCATTTAGCTGCACCACTCAATCCAAAAGATTTAGCCACGTTAGTAAAAACAATTGACAACGTGAGTTGGGACACTAAAAAAGGCGGACTTATAGCTGCCACCGAAATGCGGATTGGAAGTATTGTACTGAGCAGCAGACCCCTGCAACAATTTGATAAAAATCAAAAGATAAAAGCCATTTGCCAAGCCTTAAAAAAAGAAGGTGAAAACTTACTCGATTTTAATGAAAAAACCATTCAATTACAAAACAGAATAGCTTCTCTTACCCTTTGGAATCCAGACGAAAAATGGCCTGATTTCTCCACTCAAACGTTATTGCTGACAACCGAAAATTGGCTTTCTACCTACCTTGATTCCATCAAAAAAAATGAAGATTTAAAGAAATTAGATTTGTTTATCATCCTATTGAATACGTTGAGTTGGGAACAACAACAATTGTTGTCGGAGCTAGCTCCAGAAAAAATCGAAGTTCCCAGTGGATCTAAAATCCCTCTTTTTTATCATGCAAATGGTCAAACGCCCATTCTTTCGGTTCGTTTGCAAGAATTATTTGGTATGTTGACCACTCCTACAATAAATAACGGTAAAAATTCGGTCGTTTTGCATTTGTTATCACCTGGTTACAAACCTGTGCAAGTTACCTCTGATTTACAAAGCTTTTGGAGCACTACCTATCAAGAGGTGAAAAAAGAATTGAAAAGAAGATACCCAAAACATTCCTGGCCCGAAAATCCATTTGAAGCAAAAGCCATAAGTGGTGCGGTTAGAAAACATATACCTTCCAAATAGTGAATCCAACTGTTTTATATGAAGATGCGTATTGTTTGGCGGTGAATAAACCCAACAATATGTTGGTACACCATTCGCATCAAGCCAGAAATTTAACCGAAACAGTTTCACTGGTTGAATGGTTGAGAGATACCCTTCAGCAAGTTGCTTTTCCTGTGCATCGACTCGACCATAAAACTTCAGGAATTGTGCTTTTTTGCAAGGATACACAGCATGTTTCAGCATTTCAAAACTTATTTGACACACAACAAATAGAAAAAAACTATTTAGCGTTGGTTCGAGGACATATTTTTGGTGAAGGAATCATAAACTCTCCTGTTAAAAACGAACGAGGAAATTATAAATCAGCTGAAACACACTATAAATCTTTCGAACACTATACCCTTGAAATAGCGGTGGAGCCCTATCCTACTTCACGTTATACATTAATTGAGTTTACCCCAAAAACGGGTCGTACGCATCAATTAAGGATTCATGCCAATAAGTTGGCGCATCCCATTATTGGTGACCCCAAACACGGCAATCGTCACCATAATCATATGTTTGAAGAACAACTGCAATTACCAAATCTGTTCTTACACGCTCACCGACTTTCGTTTATTCATCCCTTTACCCAAGAACGTATTGTTTTGAAAGCGTCATTACCTGAATTTTGGGAATCTTTTAAACAAAAAGTGAACTAGTGCTGTAATCCTTCAACAAAGGAATTTCAGATTTCAACCGCTGATTTATTTGTGCAATCAAATCATTGAAAAAGTATAGCGTAAAGGCTCGATTATCTCCTTCATGTACATAAAACCAAAACGTATTGACGCCTTTTGAAATGAGTTCTTCAATTCGATTGACCCATTGAGTTATTCTAAACGCCTCACTTTTATCATCATAGCGACCAACGTAACGGGTAAAAAAATGATTATTAACCACACAAAAATGCAATACATCTCTTCTTCCAGGGGTATCGGTAAGCACTGGGATGATGTTATTTTCAGCGAACAAGTGTTGCCATTCTTGAAGAATAACTGCATCAGAAAACCATTCGGGAGCCCTTAATTCCAAAGCAAAGAGCATATCTTGAGGCAAGGATTTTACAAATTGTTGCAGCCCACTAAAATTATCGGGTCTGAGATAATTGGCCATCGTACAAAAAGCAACTCCATTTTTATTACCCAATGAATCCAGTGCTACTAAAAATTCATCCAATTTATACCGAGCCATGTCATCATTGATATCTTTGCGATGCGTAACTACTTGAGGGATTTTCATTGAAAATTTAAAACCTTCAGGGACCTCATCTCTCCAATGAGCTATAGTTTCTATTTTGGGTGTGCCATAGCGTGTGGCATTGACTTCAATACTGTTGAATTGAGCGCTGTAGGCTTTTAAAAAATCTTTTTGTTTGGTTTTCAGTGGAAAAACATTTCCTAAATAATTTTTGTCTCCCCAAACCGGTCCACCAAAGTAAAATTGTATTAATGTCGTTTTGGGTTCACAAGAAATAGAATTAACTACATTCACTGGTGGAAATGTAAAATCTACATCGGTGGTATGCTCTAAAACGCCAAATTTCATACTTCAAAAGTAATTAAAATTGGCTGTCAATAAAGACAACTTCTTTAGCCTTTTTTTGGTTTATTATTAACAACCCGTTGCATCTTTCAATTATTGAATTATTTTTGTAATCTGTTTTTTTAAACAACACTTAAATCAAACGCATGAAAACTTGGACAAAAGAAGAAATAACAGCTCTTTATCACAAACCGTTAATGGAATTAGTATATGAAGCCGCTACTGTGCATCGTCAATTTCATAATCCGTTAGAAGTTCAAGTAAGTACGTTGGTTTCCATAAAAACAGGTAATTGCAGCGAAGATTGTGGTTATTGTCCACAATCAGCTCGATATGCAACGGATATCAACAAAAATGATATGATGCCTTTGGACGAAGTATTAGCGGCAGGAAAATATGCCAAGGATAATGGTTCATCACGCGTGTGTATGGGAGCGGCATGGAGAAATGTGAAAGAGGATGATGATTTTGACCAAGTGTTGGAAATGGTGCGTGGATTGAATGAAATGGATTTAGAAGTATGTTGCACCCTTGGAATGTTAACCGAAAATCAAGCTAAAAGATTAGCTGATGCTGGTTTGTATGCTTATAATCACAATTTAGATACCTCTGAAGAATATTACAAAGAAATCATCTCCACCAGAGGTTATGAAGATCGTTTGAAAACCATTGAAAACGCTTCAAATGCTGGTTTAACCGTTTGCTCGGGTGGTATTTTGGGTATGGGTGAAAAAGATGAAGATCGAATTGGAATGTTGTATACGTTGAATTTGATGAATCCTCGTCCAGCTTCAGTTCCGATTAATGCTTTAGTAGCTGTAGAAGGTACCCCATTGGAAGATCAACACGAAGTGTCTATTTGGGAAATGGTAAGAATGATTGCAACAACAAGAATCGTCATTCCACAATCAGCGGTGCGTCTTTCGGCTGGTAGAACACAAATGAGTGATGAGGGTCAAGCGTTGTGTTTTATGGCAGGTGCTAATTCCATTTTTGCTGGTGAGAAATTATTGACAACTCCCAATCCAGAGTTTAACTCGGATAAACAACTTTTTGAAACCCTAGGCATTAAACCTATGGAAGCGTATGCTAAAGGTGAAAAACCTGCTGTAAACGAAAAATATAAAATTCGTTCAACCAGTACTGATAAACCAAAATGGTCAAGACCTGGACATACTATTGAACGCAATGAAAAAGCACACGAAAAAGCAAAAGATTTTGCTGTGAGAAAAGTGAGTGCTGTTAAGAAGATAGATTAGTTCTTTTTATTATTTTACGCATTCAGCACTTACGAATTTTATATACTGGTGATACTTTGCCTTGTATTGTGCTTTCGTAACTTTGAAAGTTTCTTTACTTTTAAACTCAATTGTTTCACCTGGTGCAATAATCCTATCTACAACAAAATCTAGTCTGTAGATAGTGTCTAGTTTGTTGTTCACAAAGTCTATTTTAAATCGTAAATTCTTATAACTGGTTCTGGCAGCTAAATTTTTGGTCTTTGTTCCATAGTCAAAACCATAAACTTTATTTTTATCATCATAAACAGTGGAGAGAGAAATAGATCCATCTAAATATTTTAAAGGAAAATTACATTCATCGTTTAAAATTCCATCATTTTGTATAGATACCGAATTCTGATTTAAACGGATTAATTTTGAATTATTGAAATTTGAGAACAACAAAAAAACTGTTGCAAATACTATTAAATGGGTAATTTTTTTCAACTTTAAATATGTTTAATTTTAACTATTAAATCATTTTGATTTTTCGACTTCAATTCAAATTTACGAAATTATTTCGAATTGACATTAAACTGAAGCTGCCTCACAAATTTTAACTAATTTTGCACTCTATGAATTACGGCACTGCTGCATATTATACCTTAGGTTGTAAACTGAATTTTTCAGAAACCAGCACCATTGCTCAATCGCTGAGCAAAGAAGGTTTTGCAAAGGTGCCTTTTGAAGCAGGCGCAGATGTTTATGTTATAAATACCTGTTCAGTAACCGATCAAGCGGATAAAAAATGCCGCAACATTGTGCGCAAAGCGCTGAGCTATAACCCAAATGCCTTCATAGCTGTGATTGGTTGTTATGCCCAACTCAAACCCGATGAAATTGCTTCTATTGATGGAGTGGACATCGTATTGGGAGCCAATGAAAAATTCAATATATTGGATTATTTAACGGATTTACAAAAAAAGGATGCCACTCAAATTGCGAATCAAGAAATAAAACATACCAAAGAATTCGTGCCTGGATTTAGTATGGGTGACCGAACGCGTTCGTTTTTTAAAGTGCAAGATGGGTGCAATTATTTTTGTTCATTTTGTACCATTCCATTAGCAAGAGGTAGAGCTCGAAATGCTTCTATTGCCGACACATTAGTAAAAGCCAACGAACTAGCTCAAACCGGTGTTAAAGAAGTAGTGCTTACGGGGGTCAACATTGGTGACTTTGGATACGGTACGGAAGAAAATTTCTTTCAGTTACTGCAAGAATTAGATAAAATAGAAGGAATAGAACGTTTTAGAATCAGTTCCATCGAACCCAATCTTTTGACAGATGAGATTATTGAATTTGTAGCAAGAAGTAAACGTATAGCTCCTCATTTTCATATTCCTTTACAAAGTGGTAGCGATGTAATTCTCGAAAAAATGAGAAGAAGGTACGACACGGCCTTGTATGCCTCTCGTATTGAAAAAATCAAAAAGTTAATGCCACACTGTTGTATTGGTGTGGATGTTATTGTTGGATATCCAGGCGAAACGGAAGAAGAATTCCAAAAAACCTATGCTTTTTTAACCGAATTACCTATTTCCTATTTACACGTTTTCACCTATTCTGAACGTGACAATACAACAGCAGTGCGATCGGACGAAGGTGTTGTGCCTCAACACATTAGAAAAGAGCGCAATAAAATGTTGACCATATTGAGCGAAAAAAAGAAACGAGCTTTTTATGTAGAGCAGACAGCCGCAGAAGAAATTGCTTTATTTGAAGCTACCGAAGACAATGGATTGATGTATGGTTTTACAAGTAATTATGTTAAAGTAAAAACGCATTACAACCCATTAATGATCAACCAAACAGCTGAGATCGAATTAGTAGAATTGGACCGTGATGGTGTATTTAAAATTGGATTTAAAGAACGTGTTAAACAAACCGAACACTTTATTGAAATAAAGAAATAATCGTTAAGATAGTATTTTGATTTTGAGTAGAATGAAAGTGCTTTCCATAGAGCAATTTTAACATTAATTAATTATCTTATTTTAATAATATTTTAACAGACACAAAAAATGTCTTTACTTTGCATCAAATATTAAATCAAACAATGAAAAAATTACTTTCAATTTTGGGATTAGTAACGATATTTACTTTTACCCTTGTTTCTTGCGGTGGTGCTGAAACAAAAACAGAAACTACAGAAGAAAAAACAGAAGTGGTGAAAGATTCAGCTACTACTTGCGATCATTCTAAATGTGTAAAAGACAGCACTGGTAAATGTGACCCAAGCAAATGTGATACTACAAAATGTAACAAATCTTGTTGCAGCAAAGGTGGTGAAGAAGGTGCACATAAATGTGGAGAAGGTAAATGTGGAGAAGATCACAAATGTGGTGACGGACATTAATTTCTGTTTAAAATATAACTCTTAAAAAAAGGTGTGGAAGTTTTTTCCACACCTTTTTTGTTTTATATCCTTTCATTTTGCATTTCCAAAGTTTTAAAAAAAATATGACTTATCAGTCACATATTAAAAAAAACAATATATTTGTGACTGTATAGTCACATTATGCCAAAAAAAACATTTATTAAATTATCTAAAAATCGTAAAGAAAGCTTTACCCAAGCCTTTTTGAAGGAATTTGCCTTACATGATTATGATAATGCAAGCATTTCAAAGGTTCTAAAAAATCTTGGTATTGCAAAAGGTAGTTTCTACCAATACTTCGATGACAAATTGGATTTATTCAACTATTTAATCCACCATTGTTCGGTGGTTAAAATGACTTATATCAATAACATCCATCGAACAGAATTCTCGACCTTTTGGGATTATTGGTTTGCACTTATTCAAGCAGGTTTTCGATTTGATGAAGAGCATCCCATTGAAACCAATTTTTTATACAATCTTTCCAATCATTTAGATTCTCCATCCCTTAAAGAATTTAAAGAAATTTATAACACTCAATCTCAATTTGCGCTTGAAAAATTGATACAACCTGAAATTAATTCGGGTGAAATCAGAAGTGACCTTCCTGTGAACATTTTAGCTTATTTCTTAAAAAACACCAATTTGCAAATGATGGAATTTATTAAATCCACATTTAATGACTCTATTAATAATAACATACAATTAGGACAACCTCTATTTGGTAAAAACCATCAACAAGAAATTGAAAAAATAGCCCATATTTATATACAACTCATGCAGTCGGCCTTAAGGATGCAAAAACAACCTCACTAATGAAAGCAATAGAAATTACCAATCTGACTAAATTTTATGGCAAAGAAAAGGGCATTTCAAATGTATCTTTTTCTGTTGAAAAAGGAGAAATATTTGGATTCATAGGACCAAACGGAGCAGGAAAATCCACCACAATACGAACACTTTTAGGTCTTTTAATTCCCACCTCCGGAAAAGCTTTAATATTAAATCATGACATTCAAAAAGAAGGAGCCAACATTCGAAAAAAAATAGGTTACCTACCTTCAGAGGTTAACTATTATGATGAAATGTCATCGCGAGAATTACTTGAGTATCATTCGCGGTTTTACGACCAAGTAAATTTGAATGAAATTGATCGTTTAGCGGAACTATTCGAATTAGATTTAAACAAAAAAATTACCGATTTATCTTTTGGCAATAAAAAGAAATGTGCCATAATACAATCTTTAATCCATCAACCAGAGGTTTTGATTTTGGATGAACCTACTTCTGGACTTGACCCTCTAATGCAAAACAGATTTTTTGAATTGCTAGAACTTGAAAATAAAAAAGGAACAACTGTATTTTTCAGTTCTCACATTCTTACTGAAATTCAACGAATGTGTGACCGTGCTGCTATCATAAAAAATGGTGAAATCGTAGCCATCGAACACATCCATTCTCTATTAGAAAAACAAATGAAAAAAGTAACGCTACTTTTTGAAAGAATACCTGAGAATATTTCATTTATTGAAGGAATTAATAACCCAAAATGGATGAATCAAAAATTAACATTTGATTTCATTGGCCCTATTTCAATATTATTGAATTGGATGAATGGATTTAATCTTAAAGATGCCACTTTAGAAGAGCCCGACTTAGAATCCATTTTTATGAATTACTACCAACGTTAATAAAACTAAAGGAAAATGAACAAAAATTTATATCAAAAAGAGCTTAAAAGGAATCGAAAAAACCTGATAACTTGGACCGCTATCATAATTGGATTTACATTAATGGTACTCTCAATTTTTCCGTATATGCAAGAAATGGGTGCCAGTATGACCCAACTTATGGATAAAATGCCAGCTGAACTTAAAAACGCAATGGGAATGGATGAAAATTCTTGGAAAAGTATTCTCGGATTTTACAGCACTTATTACGGTATCTATATTGTTGTTTTAATAAGTATTTACACAACCTCAACAGGCACTGGAATCGTTTCAAAAGAGGAAAAAGACCGTACATCAGAATTCCTATTTACTAAACCCATTACAAGAAAGGAACTGTTTATTACTAAAATGGGTTCATTATTTACTTTAGTTGCCATTACCTATTTAGCACAACATATAATTGCAGTTATAGGGATACAGCTATTCAAAACCAATGAACTTAACTGGAATGCTTTCTGGATGATACATATAAACGGTCTGTTTCTCATACTTTTTTTTACAAGTATTGGTGTTTTACTTTCTATGTTTGTTCAACCCAAGAAAAATTTTATGGGTATTGTTGTGGGTATTACATTTGGTAGTTATTTCATTAATGCCATTGCAAAATCTACACCTACAACAAGTTGGTTAGGCTATTTTACACCTTTTAATTACTTCGACTTAAATGCAAACAGTCCTGATTTAGGTATAAATTATTTGGCAGGTACTGTCATCGTTACAACCAGCATCGCATTACTTTATTTTGCCAAAAGAAAGTTTGAATCAAAAGACATTACCAGTTAAAATTTCAACGAATATTGCAACATTACCGTTCGCATAGGTTCAATTTTAAGCGGCCTCAAAGAATAGGTTTTATTGAATGCATTGGCTACTACTAGCGACCATTTGTGATGTTCATTCAATTGATAACCCACTCTAACATCAATAATGGTATTACCGTTATTTTTGGTTTGGTAATAATCTTGATATAATATGGCTTGTAATGAACCGCCTGTATTAACGGTTGCTTCTTCAAAGTCAATGATGGCTTTATCTAAATTTTCGATTTTACTAAAATAGCGCGCACTCAATCCCACCGAAAAATGGTCTCTTAACACAAAGTCGAAATCTGCCTTAAAGGTGTGAAGAAATCGATACTTCAAGATTCCCCCAACACTGTCAACACTTGTTGAATTGTAACTGAACTCACCACTTCCTCCTGGCTTAAAATCTCTTGCGAATACTTTATCTGGTTCAATGGTTGTTGGCAATATATAATTATACCCAACTACATAAGCCAACTTGGTGGTCTTATTAAATTTGTACATTCCAGTGGTAGATGCATCAATGCCTCTTACGAGCGAACTACCTGTATTCAAAAACTTAAATCCCGCAATAGCAAATGTGTAAGTAGAATCCCAAAATCCAAACAAATATTCTATTGTATTGTCATAGCGTTGCTGAAAAACCGCAACATCTACAAACCCCATCAAATTACCCATTTTATATCCTTGATAGAGCCCTAACTCAATATTCCAACTGGTTTCGGGTTTCAAATCGGGATTATCGAAAACTCCAAATGTACCTACGGTAGTTTTTATAAATCGTTCAGCAATAGTGGGATATCGATATCCTTGTCCGTAGGACATTCGAATATGTGTTGCTTGCCCTAATTTATAATTCAATCCGCCTCGCAAAATAGTTGCCCAATCCGATTGTGATTGATTTAACTCAAAATATTCTGTTCGAAATCCAAATGAAACGTTAACAGATTCTTTTATTTTTTTATCAATCTGCACATAATTAGACCAATTAAACAATTCGTTTAAGGGATCTCCGCTTGAAGCGTAAATTTGAGCTTGTGATTGGGTAAATTGTGAACTTGTGCCGCCAATAAATTGAAGCTCTTTGAACTTTTTAAAGGTATGCTTTAATTGATAATCCCCGTACCATACTTTACTAGCATTGGATTGATTATTACTCATTTCATTGTCGGTAACAAGCGAACGCATCTTTAAAGAATGCTTCATTCCTTTTTTAGTAAAATAATTTACATAAGGATCAACGTTATAAATGGTTTGTTTTTGCAAAATTATTCCACCCGGATAAGCTCTATAAATTCCTGTTGAATCATCCAACCAAGCTAGGGGCAAATTGGTATTATGGTACATAGCATTTACATTCAACCCGTAAGTTAAATTAGTCAGTTTTTTAGGATGGTATCGCAAACTTACATTTAACCGTGCTTTTTCAGATTTCATGGCATCATCACCAAAATTGGTAATCGTATCTACGGCTGTTAAAGAGGTTCGTGGAGCTCCGATGTAACCGTGATCAAAGTTAAACAACCCTCCCAAGGTTAAATCTAGGTTTTTGATTTTTCGAGCATGTAAAAAATTACCTCCCATTATGTATGGATAATCTGACCACCATTGCATCGTTTCATCTTCAGGCGCTGAATAAAATCCTGAATATACATTTACCTTAGTCTTTGGTTTTAAACCCGGTTCAGAAGTTCGAATATGAATGGCCCCACTCAATGCGGAAGACCCTGACAAAACAGATGCAGCGCCCTTTACAACCTCTATTTGTTCTATGTTTTCAACCGGCACAAAACCCCATTCAGGTCTTCCTGCATCACCTGAAAGCAACGGCATATCATCAACCAAAATACCTACTTTACTCCCTACTCCAAAAGTAAATCCACTTCCTCCTCTAATTTGAGGTTCACCATCTAAAATATTCAAACCAGGTGTTTGATCCAATACGGTTTCAACAGAACGGGTATTTTTATTTTCTATGGATTCGGGTCGAATAACCACCATGGAAATAGTCAAATTTTCCAAGTCGGTATCAAATTTACCCACTTTAACTTGCACTTCCTGCAACATACCTTCTTCGGTGGACATTAAAATAACGCGATTGGAAATGATGTCTTTTTCAATTACTACCGTGATGGTATCTTGAATAAAACCAATAAACGAAACAAAAAATTTGTGTTCTCCAATAGGACATTCTATAGCAAATTCTCCTTCAAAATTTGAAACAGCACCCAAGCTAGTGTTACCTACCATAATTACATGTGCACCAATAATGGGTTCATTATTCGTTTTATCCTTAACCACTCCCATAAAGATTCCTTTATCTTGAGCTAAGAATAAATTGCTGTAAAAAACGGCTAAAACTATAGAAAAAACTACCTTCAATTTAAAAAGTTAATTAACTAATCAATAAATATTTTTCGGGTCATCAGTTGATTGTTGTAGGTAAATGTAATCAAATAAATACCGGTTGAAAATGGAAGTGAAAATCCATTTTGACCCACCAATAATACTTGATTGGACACTAAATTTCTTCCTTGCATATCGGATACTGTTACAGAAGCTCCTGCTGAATAATCTCCTTTCATTACAATGGTTAATTCACCATTTTGTTGAAATATTTGAGCTGCTGAAATAATATTTTCTTCTACCGATGATGGATTATAAATGAGTTCGAGGTCATCAAAATAGCCTATGCTACCTGCTTGCGCGTTGTTAGTACTATCACCGGTTGTCAACACTGCCAACATATATTGAGGTGTATTAGCACTTGAATAATAAAATGGAGCTGAAAAACGCGTCCAAGAACTAATTGTTGCATTAGGAAAATTGAATCGTGCACCCCCTACTCTATTAGCTAAGGTTCCGTTTTCTGGGTTTTGACCAGCACCTGTATGTAAAATCACTTCAACTTTTCCTTTATCAATTCCAGAAGGAGCATATTTATACCATCCTACAACGCTATCCGGTTTGTCGGTAAATGTAGTGTTCCATTTAGCATCACTCGTATTGGTATATACATATCCATTAGAAGGATCTGTATCCGCATGTACCTGACCATTAGTAATAATGCCATTTGCAACAATTCCTAAGGTAGATTTATTTTCTAATTTTATGGAATAAGACCCAGAATGAGCATCCGAACTTTGAAACAGTACTTGTGGTGCAAAAGGATTTAAAGAACTTACATCTGAGGTCTTTATTGAGCTCCATTGGACTGGTTCTGCGTATGCTCCAGTTCCCTCCCAAGTTTCAAAACCTGGATTTTCAAATTGTGTTTGTGCCCATAATACTGTTGGTAAAGAGGCTATAATAAGTACTAGTTTTTTCATATTAATAATTATATTGAGTTAACATCCATTGCAAAAGTAAGAAAATAGAACCCTAATTTTGAGATTTCATAATTGGGTTATCAACAGTTTATTAAGGATTTGAATTATTTTCAAAAAAAACTTTCATTTATTTTTGAAAGTTCAAAAACTTTGTTTTACATTTGCCCTATGAAATTATCAGAAGCAAAATATAAATTTATTAATTCATGGGGCAATTTTGGCTCACAATGGGGAATTAACAAAACTATGGCACAAATTCATGGTTTATTATTGGTCTCTGAAGAGTTTCATTCAACAGAAGAAATTATGGAGATTTTGCAAATTTCCAGAGGAAATGCGAATATGAATATTCGAAGTCTTATGGATTGGGGACTGGTGTACAAAGAAAATGTTTTGGGTGAGCGAAAAGAATTTTTTAGAGCAGAAAAAGACATTTGGACGGTAGCTAAAAGAGTGACAAAAATTCGTCAAGAAAAAGAGTTGGTTCCTATGCTACGTTTACTGGAAGAATTGAACAATACAAAATTAGAAAGCGACTCTCAAAAAGAAGAATTAGCCTTTAAAGAGAGTATTGCTAACATTGACAAATTTGCTAAACAGGCCGACAAAATGTTATCGCGTGTGCAACAAGCCAATGAAAACTGGTTTTGGAAGTCTTTGATTAAACTCTTTGTCAAATAATATTTTTTTTAACTTAATGTTTCATTTTTTATTGAAAGTTCTGAAATTAAAAAACAAAAATATGAAAAAAATAATCATCCCAGGAGGTAGCGGATTCATTGGAAAAGCACTCCAACAGCACTATCAAAGCCAGGGTCATCAAGTAATTATTTTAGGGAGATCATCAAAAGAATTGAATGGATTTTTGAAATGGGATGGAAAAAATGTTGGTGATTGGAAGACAGCTTTAGAAAATGCCGATGTGCTCATTAATCTCAGTGGCAAAAGTGTGGATTGTAGGTATACCGAACAAAATAAAAAGAAAATATTGGATTCACGTGTTCAGTCCACGGAGGCTTTACAACAAGCAGTGAATCAGTGTAATAACCCACCAAAAGTTTGGATGAATGCCAGTACAGCTACCATCTATAAAGACAATAGAGAGCGAGCAAACACCGAACTATCCAACGAAATTGGAAATGACTTTTCGATGACGGTGGCTAAAAAATGGGAAGAAACATTTTTTAAGACCCATAATGAAGGTGTGCGAAAAGTCGCACTAAGAATTTCACTGGTACTTTCCAATTCTGGAGGAGTTTTGACCGTTCTTTCTCAATTGGCAAAATTTGGATTTGGAGGAAAAATGGGAGACGGACAACAAAAATTTGCACATATTGAACTAGAAGAATTGATAAGGATTATCGATTTTATTGAAGTTACAAAAACATTGGAAGGACCGATTAATTGTACAAACACTAAAAACCTTACTAATGAAGAATTTATGACAAAACTGAGAAAAGACTTGAATATCAAATTTTATATGAATGTTCCCCAATGGCTTTTAACCCTTGGTGGAAAAATTATAGGAACGGAAAAAGAGTTAATCCTCAAAAGTCGGTTTGTTGAGCCCGATAAACTCATAAAAGCTGGATTTATATTTAATCATTAAAAAACACTAACAATATGACTTACAATACATTTGCCTACTTAGTGTATGGCTTAATCATCATTTACATAACCGTTTATGTAGGGTATCGATTTCATAAGAATGGAGAGGTATTCATCCTTGAATTAACAACAGACAGCAGCATAGGTATCGCTATAAATAATCTGTTATTGGTACTCTATTACTGCTTAAATATTGGATCCGGAATACTCATCATTTCTTATTGGGAGAACCTCAATAATATACCAGAAATGATTAACAGTATTGGACATCATTGTGGAGCCATCATCCTACTTTTAGGAGGATTACATTACTTCAATATGTTTTGGATATACCTCTTTTTCAAATTTAAAAAAAATAACAACTTTAATTATAAATAAATAAAAACAAACAATTATGGAAACAACTTTCATTACAATTGGGTATGCCGTTTACTTACCCATTGCGCTCATTCTTACTTATTATGTGGCTCACAATTTATTTAAAAATTCCAAAGTATTTATGCTTGATATTTTTAGAGGAAAAGAAGAAATTGCTTATAGCACCAATAGACTATTTGAAATAGGATTTTATCTTCTCAATATTGGTTTTGCGTTTTTAATTCTAAAAATAGATTCCTATGACGAAGTCAATAATTCTCAAATTCTTATTGAATTATTGTCTACAAAAATTGGTGGATTCTCTATTTATTTAGGATTAATGCTTTTCTTTAACTTGTATTTGTTTTTTAGAGGAAGAAGGGCCTCTAAGTTATCACATGGACCACTACCTGCTACGTTCATACCTAACGAAAACAGTTAATCTCTAACTAAAAGACTCATAAAAAACACTTTGCTGATAGTTTTGGCAAGGTGTTTTTTTATTTAAAAGGGATGATTATTGAATCACCTCTTTTTATAAGCTTTGACCTTTTACTCTTTCGGTTCAATATGAATCAAAACATCGCTGATTTCAGGCAATTCTTCCATCAACTTATCTTTTAATTTGTGCGCTAATTGATGTCCTTCAAAAACAGTTATAGATCCATCCACAACAGCATGTAAATCAACTAAATGAGTCATTCCCGATTTTCGAATCATACATTTCTCGGTTTCCAATATTCCTTCAACCTTGAGAGAAACCACCCTAATTTTTTCAATTAATTCATCATGAATGTGCTCATCCATAATTTCACTCAACGCAGGTCTAAAAATCATATAAGCATTATACAAAATAAACAAAGTAGCCACTAAAGCCGCCCAATCATCAGCTGACTCGTACCCTTCTCCAAATATTAACGCTATACTAATTCCAATTAACGCAACAATAGATGTAAGCGCATCACTCCTATGGTGCCAAGCATCGGCCATTAAGGATGTACTTTGAAGTTCCTTACCCCTTTTATAAACAAAACGAAAAGAAATTTCTTTAACGGCAATAATTCCCAAAATAATATAGATGGTAAAAATTTCTGGTGCTTCATGGGGAGTTAATATATGCAAAACGCTTTGGTAAGCTATAATCCCAGCCGAAATAACTAAAATACTTACCACAATAAATGTCACCAATGGCTCCACTTTACCGTGACCATAAGGATGATTTTTGTCGGCTGGACGGCTAGCATATTTTAAGCCTAAAAATACAATTATTGACGCCAACACATCGTTAAAGGATTCAATAGCATCGGCAATAAGTGCATAACTGTTCCCAAAAATCCCGGTTGCCCCTTTGACTAATACCAATAAAAAATTGGTCAGAATACTCCAACCAATGGTATTTATTGCTTTATTATTTCGTTGTGTCATACTTGTGAATACAAATGAACGGAAAAAATTTAGAAGAATTACAAATTAATAGGTTTCAATAACCATCCGATTCAAGCTAAAAACCATAAAAAGGGTTACCATCATTGTACCAACTAAAAAACTCTGTTAACCATTTTCTTCATCAGAAGAAATTGGTGCTAATTCATCCTTGTCAATTTCCTTTTTAGGAAAAAATTTGAGTACAATAATACCCGAAACCAATAGTAATAAGGCACTCCAAATTGGATTAAAAACGGTTAAATCTACTTCATGAGATTTTGATACATGAAGTGCAATCAAACCCATTAAATTATTTAAGAAATGTAGTATCATCGTAATCCATATACTTCCACTCAAATAAACAATGTATCCAAAGATCCATCCCAACACAAATATGGGCAAAAAGTTAAATGGCTGCCAGTGAATGATGGCGAAAATAAGTGCCGAAAACGTTATTCCCCAATAAACCGATTGCGTCAAATCGATTCCAATTCGTTGCAAAACACCTCTAAAAGTAAGCTCTTCTCCAATAGCTGGTAGTATACAGATCACAATTAGATTTACCAAAAAACTTAAACCTGTATTTCCAACAAAAGCATCAATTTTCTTATCACTTAACGCTTGATTGTACTCAAGACTGTATTGAAAATCGGCAGAAATAAATGAAAAATCAATACTTCGATTGACCATATAAAGTAAATTATTGAGCACTAATAATCCTACAATAATTACAGGTAAAAGAGCCCATATTTTTCCTTTAGCATTGTTGAAACTCAAATATTTTTTACTATTATTACTTACCAACCAAGTAAAGGTGAGTGCTGGAATAATAAAAATTCCGATATGACTTACCACTTGTAAAATTTTGTGTAATCTAAGTACGTCTGCCCGAGACCAATCATCCATTATGCCCGGTTGAGAAATTTCATTTCCAAAAAGTAGTTGAGCCAAAATTGCACTTAAAAATGCTGTAACCAGGAATGAAATCATTGCTATTCCTAGAAATAATGCAAACTTTTCAGCTGGTTTTATATTTTTATAGGCTCCTCTTCTCAATTTGTTGTAATTTTACCGTTTCAAATATACATCATTGGTTAAGATAGACAACATAGAATTAGGAGAATTTCCATTATTATTAGCTCCGATGGAGGATGTAAGCGATCCGCCTTTTCGTGCTTTATGCAAAAAATATGGTGCAGATTTAATGTACACCGAGTTTATTTCTTCGGAAGGTTTGATTCGAGATGCCGCTAAAAGTGTTCAAAAATTAGATTTTTTCGAATATGAGCGTCCTTTGGGCATTCAAATTTTTGGTGCCGAAATAGAATCGATGAAACGTTCAGCTGAAATTTGTGAACAAGCACGCCCCGACATTATTGACATCAATTACGGTTGTCCCGTAAAAAATGTAGCATGTAAGGGAGCTGGAGCAGGTATTTTGCAAGACATTCCCAAAATGATTTCAATGACACGAGAAATTGTGAAAAGTACTTCATTGCCCGTCACCGTAAAAACGAGATTGGGTTGGGATGAAGATACTAAATTTATTGTAGAAGTAGCTGAACGATTACAAGACGTGGGTATAAAAGCTATTTCTATTCACGGTCGCACAAGAAAACAAATGTATAAAGGCGAAGCCGATTGGTCACTAATTGCGGATGTTAAAAACAACCCCAGAATGCACATACCTGTATTTGGAAACGGTGATATAGACTCGCCTCAAAAAGCGGTGGAATATAAAAACAAATACGGTGTTGATGGTGTAATGATAGGTAGAGCCGCCATTGGTAGTCCTTGGTTTTTTGCCGAAGTAAAACACTACATTAAAACGGGAGAATTATTACCTCCACCTTCCATGGAAGAACGCATTCAAGTAACCAAATCACATTTGGAATTTTCTGTTAATTGGAAGGGCGAACGACAAGGTGTATGTGAAATGAGAAGGCATTATGCTAATTATTTTAAAGGAATTGAAAATTTCAAACCCTACCGAACTCAATTAGTAACCATTGATAGTTTCGAAGAATTACTGGGTGTGTTGGATGAAGTATCTTCTCATTATTAAGGCTTAACTGATTTTTATCATAATTCATTCTAAATGTTGTCAATATATTTGACACATACATTAATTTATACGCAAAATGAAATACATCATTTTATTATCCCTTCTGATTTTTACATGGGTTGTAAGTGTCGATCATTCTTATGCTCAAACGGACACAACAAAAGTTGAAAACGAAAAATTGTATGTAATCACCAAAAACGATGGCATTCAATACATTGGTAAAATTATTAGCGATGATGGTAGGGAACTCTTAATTATTACTGAAAAATTGGGTAAAATTTACATCCCGAAATCAGAGGTGAAAGAAATAAAGTTATTAGAAAACGAAAAGGACATTTCGAATGGAGAGTATTCTGATACAGGACCATTTACTACACGTTATGCTTTCACAACAAATGCATTACCTATATCAAAAGGTGAAAATTATGCACTGGTCAACTTATATGGTCCCGAGGTTCATTTTGCTGTTACAAATCATTTAAATGTGGGTGTTATGTCCACTTGGATTGGTAGTCCGTTGGCATTAGCATTGAAATATACTTTGCCAACTAAAAAAGAAAAATTAAATTTTTCGGTAGGAACCGTATCTGGTTCAAGTGGATATTTAAATAATTTTCAGGGATTTGGAGGGTTGCACTTTGCTAATATGACCCTTGGTAATCGAAAATCAAATTTGACCTTTGCAATGGGATATGCTCATTTTCTTTCAGGCAATCAAACTACACTGCTAGTGCCTGGGCAATACACAACGAATGATCAGTATTATCCTTCATTTAGCACCAACAGTACTTATCAAACAATCAAAGTACCAACCATTCATGGTCCAATGTTTTCAATTGCAGGAATAACTAAAGTTGGACCTAAAGCTAGTTTTGTTTTTGATTCCATGTTGGGCTATTTTAACATTACAAACTCAAGAGACAACATCCAAACAACAACTCTTCAAGAACCTGATTTTCCTAATGGTATTCCTGGTAAATATCAACACACAGTAACAACTATTACCGAAGTAAGGCAAACTGTTGCTTTTTTCATTATGCCCGGAATGCGTTTTCAAAAAGATGAAAAGAGAGCATTTCAGTTCTCTTTAGCTGGTGTATCTGTATTTCAAAAAAGTGCTACCGTAAAAGAAAATAGATCATTTCCACTTCCAATGTGTTCATGGTTCTTTAAATTCTAATAAATTAATGAGTTAACTTTGACAAACCTTTACCTAAGAAATGATACCCTTTTGTAATTAACTCGTTATAACACTAGTCTATTTTTTAAATTCGTATTACATTTGCCTTTTAAAAAATAAAAGGTGCGTTAGCGTATACTATGAAAGCATTATACATTAGAGAGATAAGAGGTTTTTTAAATTCATTAGTGGGATATATTTCTATTGCAGTGTTTTTAATTGCAACGGGATTATTTTTATGGTTTTTTCAATCAGCCTACAACGTTTTTGATTTTGGTGAAGCCACTTTAGAAGCGTTTTTTGAAATTGCACCGTTGATATTCCTATTTTTAATACCCGCCATTACGATGCGAATGTTTTCGGAAGAAAAACGTACGGGTACCATTGAATTATTACTTACAAAACCCATCTCCGATTTTCAAATCATTTTTGCCAAATATTTAGCCGGAACTACCCTTGTTTTTGTTGCATTAATACCAACTTTGGTCTATTATTACTCCATCATACAATTAGGTAATCCTGTTGGTAACATTGACCATGCAGGAACGTGGGGTGCCTATTTGGGTTTATTTTTATTAGGTGCAGTTTTCGTATCCATTGGGATTTTTGCTTCAAGCGTCACCACCAATCAAGTAATAGCCTTTCTCTATGCGCTGATTATTTGTTTTATTGTTTTCATTGGATTTCAATTTATTTCTGATAATTTATCAGCACCTTGGGATTTGATATTCATACAATTAAGTGTACAAGAACATTATTTAAGTTTACAAAAAGGTGTTATCGATTCACGTGACGTGATTTATTATCTCTCCGTGATTTCATTATTTATTTTATTAACTAAGGTTTCCCTTCAAAGCAGAAACTGGTAATACAAAATCCTTGATAAAATGAAAAGAAAATCACCAAAATACAGCAATATCCTAGAACTGATAATAATCATTGCTATCATCATATTAGTCAATTTTATTGGAAGTTTCAAGTTCTTTAGATGGGATCTTACTGAAGATAAATTGCATACTTTAAATGAAAAAACCATCGAATTTTTAGAAAAAGAGGTTGAGGACGTTATCAATATTGAATTGTACTTAACAGGTGATTTACCACCTATTTTAGAAAAACTTAAACGAAATATTGAAGAACGATTAACAGAATTTAAAGCGTATGCTGGAAACAAAGTTAAATTCACCTATACCAATATTGATGAAGACCCTGCTTTGCAAGAGGAACGTATTAAAGAAATGATTGACCAACAAATGTATCCAAGTGCCATTACTATTATGGAACAAGGAAGTAAAATTGATAAAATCATTTGGCCTGTTGCCATCATTAGATATGGATCTAAAGTAGAATATATTAATTTTTTGGATGGACAACAAAGGGTATCAGCTTCCTTAGTTGAAAATGCCACAAATAATGTAGAATATCGTTTTATGAGTGCTTTTTGGAAATTGGCAGGAAAAGAACGTCAAAACATATCCTTTCTAAAAGGTCATGGTGAATTAACCAGTGTAGAACGTTTTTCATTAGCCAAACAGTTATTCGATTTTTACAATATTGATACGGTTTCCATTATTCAATATGACAAGGATAAAGGCATTGCTTATGAAAAGTTAGATGCACTCGATGAAAAAGATATGATCATCATTGCCAAACCTCAAACAGGATTTACGGAAAAAGAGCAATTTGTAATTGATCAATACATTATGAAAGGTGGAAAGGTGATTTGGGCAATTGATATGATTAAAGATTATGAAGATAGTTTATATGTAGCCAACACACCCTTTACCCAAGCTGCTTATAATACAGAACTCACTTCTATCGAAAAAATGATTTATAAATATGGGGTTGGTATCAAAATGGATATGGTTGCCAATCAAATGTGTGCTCCAAAATACAGAAATGATGTACGTTGGAACAAAACCATAGCCAAGGGACAAGGGGTTATTCCGGAATGGTATCTTTATCCTTGGGTAACAAAAGAAGGAAGTGAATTATTAAAAAATGTACCTCGAGTAAAACTTAAATTTCCGAGCAGCTTAAAAGAAAATACGGGCGTTACAACGGTAACCAAAGAGGTAATCTTGGAATCGGATGTAAAACATAAAATAATGCCTCCAACCTTGCGCATTACCTATACAGATGCCGATAAATTATACAATCCAGAGGTAATTACCAATAATGTTTTTACAGGTGAAAAAGTGCCTTTAGCCTATTACTTAGAGGGTGAATTCCCCTCTTATGTTGCCAGTTCTACTCTAAGCCCTTCGCTTAAATCTTTTCTCGACAAAAGTGGCTATTTCTTCAAAAAGAGTAGCGTACCAAATACTATGGCAGTGATAGGTGATGGAGATATCTTTAGAGATGAAGTATTTTATTTTGATGGACAAAATCATCAACCTTTTGCCCCGCTGATGGTTCCTATTAGAGAAAGCGATCCACTCATTGCATCTGACATTTCAATTGAGCCCATTTTTAATGGTGAAAAAATGTATGGAAACACCATTTTTATGCACAATTTGGTTGATAAAATGTTAGGTAACGAGTATTTGATACCGCTCCGTTCACGTATGAAAACACCCCGTTTCCTAAATTATGATGAAGTAGACCTAAATAGAAAGCATTGGCAGACTGTTAATCTAATTTTTCCACTTATAATTGTGGTATTATTTGGAGTTATTCAACTCTTTATAAGAAAAAGAAGATATGCCCTTTAGGGTTTTCTAATAATTTCATCTCATTATTTTTCTATAATTCAATTTACTATGAGCAATAAAACAAAACTACTTTTACTAATTGCACTTTTGGGCTTAGGTGGTTGGTATGCTTATACTTTAACTCAAAATGGTTCGGGTGTAAGTGATGAACCTTATGCCGATTTTGCCATAAAAGATACTGCTAATATTGAAAAGGTAGTGATTTCTGAAAAAGATGGTGGTTTGATTACCATTGTTAGAGGTGAAGATCATAAATGGTATATAGAAGAATCAGGACTACGAGCTCAACCGTATAATATCAATTTGATATTGGAAACGGCCTACCGAATTAAAGTAAAACAAGATGTACCTCCCAAAAATGTTGAGAACATTATTACCCAAATTGCTGTTAGACACAAGAAAGTTCAGTTTTTTGAAAAAGGCGCCAGTTCTCCTTTTAAAGTATGGTATGTTGGAAACGGCACCAACGACCACATGGGAACCTATATGTTACTTGAAAAAGATGGTTTAAAATCGTCACTTCCCTATATAATGCACAAACCAGGGGTATACGGAACATTGGACGTGCGCTTTTTTTCAGATCCATTGGAATGGCGCTATTCAGGAGTTTTTAATTATAACGTTGGTGAAATTAAAAAAATTGAAGTTACTTTTTTTGAAGAGCCTCAGCAATCATATAGCGTTGAAGTAACCGACAAAGGAAAAGTAATTTTAAAAGATTATCAAAAAACCACTATACCCTACTTTGATTCTACTCAAGTTAAGCATTACGTGACACATTATCGCGATATATTTTACGAAAGTGTAAACAGAGTTTTAAATGCTAAACAAGTAGATTCTGTATTGGCCTCAAAACCTATCTATTTATTTAAAGTAACAGATGTCAAAGGAGTAACCAAAACGGCTAAACTTTTCCCAATGGCAGGAGAAGAAATGGCTATCCAAGGTACCCCTTTTGAGGAAAAAGGTTACGATACAGAAAGAGCTTGGTGTAGTATTGATGGATCTAAAGAATTGGTTAAAGTTCAATTTCACACTTGGGATTTATTATGTAAACCCATTTGGTATTATTTACCCATTCCAAAGGATTCTTTAGCGCCTCCTGCCACTCCCATAAAATAATTATTGGTAGTTCTTTTTTGAGTTTTACTAATTGATAGAAAATTATTATTTCACCTTCAATTCATAACTGTAATACTGAATATCATTGGGTGCTAATACAGCCCATTGATCTAAAATGCCTTTACGATTTATGGTTACAAAAAGATCATTTTCTTCATCTGTAAAAAAGTTCACCCACGAAGTCACATTATTAGTTACAACTACATCATTCACAGCCATAATCTTATCTCCTTCAACCAATCCAGAAAGGTAGGCCGCTGAGCCTTCTAATACATTGGTTATTTCAACTCCTTCTATCGAATTTTGAACTTTGATACCGTATTGATCCAGTCCTTTCATTGTTTTTTTGCCAAAAGTGTACCCGTCAAACTGAAGTGCTTCAATCAAAAATGGTTCATAATCATTAGTGCAATATACCAATTGTTGGAAAATATCATCAAAAGAAACCCCTGCAACTTTTTCTAAAAGTTGTTGATACTGTTCGGCTGTATAGCCATCCTTTACGGTGGTTTGTTCATACAATAATCGCATCACCGAATGTAAATTGGATCTATTTTCGGTCGCTTTTCTTACGCGCATATCACAGATATAGGCGATTAAACAACCTTCGGTGTAAATAGATGTTTTTCGCCCTGGAATTCCCTGCTCATATCCATCTAACCAAGTGTCAAAAGATGATGCCGCAACTGAATAATACTTTCGTCCATCGTTGTGAAAGTGTTTGTGTACATACGCATTCAGTTCTTTGGTGTATTGTTCTCTATCAAAAACACCGCATTCAAAAAGTATTCGATCTCCCAAATAGGTAGTGACCCCTTCGGCTACAAACCCTGTTTGAAAATAATTTTCGTTGGAATAATTATAAGGACGCATTTCAGATGGTCGAATGGCTTTTACATTCCAAGCGTGATACAATTCGTGCGAACACAAGCCCAATAATTCAGTGTACAAGGTATCAAACAAATCATAACTAGGGCCGAGTAATAAAACGGTACTGGTTATGTGTTCCACTCCATGATAGGCTTTGTAAGGGGTAATTTGAAATAAAAAATGATATTCCTCAGAAGGGAATTTTCCAAATGCATTAATTTGAAAATCGGTGAATTTCTGAAAATCGGAGATTACTTTTTTCCAATCGGGTTTTACAATTCCTTGAAACCAAATGTGAAAATGAATGCCATTTGATTGGTAGCTTTGATGTTGCAAATCTGACGAAACAATAAAAGGACTATCCGCCAAATTGTGGAAGGAATCAAAAGTGTATATTCCATTGGCAATTTTGCTATCTAAACCTGCTATTTGTTTAGCATTTTCCATAACATTAGAAAGATTCAGCGTACACGATTGTTCTTCCTTTCCAACCTCATAAATACAACAATTTACTGGATTTATGTACAGTTGATTTTCATCCAAATACGATGAACCCGCATTTAAGGTATTGGCATAATAGCGGTAACGAATGCGAATTTCTTTAATAGAATCCGTTTCAATAGTCCAACAATCTTTACTTGTTTTGTAAAACGATATGGCGTTGTTTTTTCCATCTACAACGTTAAATTCGCGTACATTTTTTGCAAAATTCCCTAACTCATACCTTCCTGGTCGCCAAGCAGGTAATTGCACTTTGGTTACTGCCTGAGTTGGACAAAGTCGCACCTCGATATCTATAAAATGTTTTTCAGGTGTTTGATAAGTGATTATGTATTCCATGTTTTGATTTAAAAAGTTTTTTATGGTACTATTTTAACTAATAACTAAAGATATTAAATTTGAAAGTGAAATAAAGAAAAACTACTTCATCGTCCTTCTCGATACAAATTGTGAATTTTGTAAAATCTTTACTGTCGTAAAGCTAACAAAATATACAATTCACTCGAAGTGACTACTAACCGAACAACTGATTAACTATATAACTAAAAAACAAACTATTACCCCCTTCTTCTTTCTAGCAAGCTCATCATCATCAAACCCAGCATAATACTTACACTATCGTGATCGTTGATTTCACCTATTTTTTCTAATTTAAACGTTCTTCCCAAAAATGAAGGCACTTTGCTCAATCGAGCTACAATTTCGCCACTTTTATTTAGAACAATATAGCGAGGATTAAAGAAATAGCCTGTAAACATTCCCAATAAAGGAATTTCGATTAATAAAGTATCGAACACTTTTGCCCAAGGATTTTCCTCTTTTACCGAATATTCTTGATTGCCGTTGTGATCAAAAATATCATAACTGGCTTTCCAAAGAGATTTCATACCTCTTCTACCTATTTTCCCTAGCGGTTCACCCACATCATTGGTAAATGAATAAACAGCATTAAAATCGATGATTCTATCTGCATTAATTTGATACAATAATTGTGATTTGGTGTCATTATTATAAATCATCACCGCTTCTTTAAACTTAAAAAGTTTTTGTCGGATGTAGGCTATAGTTGCACCTGAAGCATCGGTCACATTAAAGTCATTGGCTAGTGTTCCTATTTTGAAAGTGAAATTTAATGGGAAATTTAATGCTTTCAAATCCGAAGCATGTGTGGTAGCATTGTCAAGTATATCTTCGCTCATAATTGTTGTTGGTATTATTCATCAAAGTAAAGAAATATAATTGAATGATAATAACCGGACATACAATTTCAAAAAAATGTAATTTTGTCACACTAAAATATATATTCAAAAGGTCATTCCTATAATGGGAATTAAAACAATCTAACATCTACAATCGTCAATCTAACATCTAATGATTCACCCAAATTTAGCCAATACCAACCAACATCCCTATCGCATTGATGTATCGCATGCTGAAGGAATTTATGTCTTTGACAAAATGGGAAAAAAGTACGTGGATTTTATTTCTGGTATTTCGGTAAGTAACATTGGTCACCGCCACCCGCATGTGGTTTCAGCAATAAAAAATCAATTGGATAAGTACATGCACGTAATGGTTTTTGGGGAGTTTTATCAAGATCCACAGGTAGATTTAGCTAAAAAATTGGCATCACTTTTACCCGCAAATTTAGACTGTACTTATTTTGTAAATTCGGGTACAGAAGCCAACGAAGCTGCGTTGAAATTAGCCAAGAGATATACGGGTAGACGAAAAATTATTTCCTGCCGTGGGGCTTATCATGGCAGCACACATGGTTCTTTGAGCGTTTCGGGAAATGAAACAAAAAAAGAAAAATTTAGACCGTTGTTACCTGAGGTTTATTTCATTCAATTTAACAATTTAGACGATTTGAAGTGGATTGATGAAACCACAGCTTGTGTGATTATTGAACCCATTCAAGGGGATGCAGGGGTGCGTATCCCTTCTTTGGACTATATGAAAGCCCTGCGAAAAAAATGTACAGAAACTGGCACGTTGTTAATTTTTGATGAAATTCAAACAGGATTTGGTCGCACCGGGAAGTTGTTTGCTTTTGAACATTTTGACATAGTGCCCGATATTCTCACCCTAGCTAAAGGATTAGGTGGCGGAATGCCCATTGGAGCCTTTGTTTCATCACAAGAAATTATGCACATACTTACGCACAATCCGCCTTTGGGTCACATTACCACATTTGGTGGCCATCCTGTGAATTGTGCTTCTGCTTTGGCCAATATTGAAGTATTGACCGAGGGAAATCTACTTTTGGAAGTAGAGCGCAAAGGAGCGTTAATAGAATCAATGATTGATAAAACCCACATTATTGAAATCAGACGCAAAGGTTTGTTTTTTGCCATTGAAATGTCGGATGCCGATAAGGTACAGCGAGTAGTGAATGGATGTAAAGATGCTGGATTGTTGAGTTTTTGGTTTTTATCTTGTCCCGAAAGTTTTAGAATTGCTCCACCACTCATTTGCACCGATGACCAAATTGTAGAAGCTGTAGGGATAATTAACGGTGTTTTAAAAACGATTTAGTTTTTAGTCTGGAAGAATTTAAAGAAGAAGACAATAGGAGTACTAAGTAAATTATCTTTTGTCTAGCGTCTAGCATCTAATATCAAACGTCTAAAATCCATTACTTTTTCTCACTCAAAACCGTAAAGGTTCGGGTAACTTTAGCACCGTTTTCATCAATCAAGGTAAGTACATGTATACCTTCTGCCGGTGCCACTTCCATTTGATGAATACCAACGGTTTCTCCAATGTATTGTTCATCTAAATGCCAAAAAACACGCATATTGGATTGAACATGTGAAGCCTCAAAAATAGATTTGCTGAGAAAACCACCCAATTGTATGGGGATGTAAATATTACTCTCCTGTTTAGGATAAATGATGTCCATTGGAGCATATTTATTATCGTCAGTACAATCATTTCTGAAGGGAGGTAAGGGTTTATAGTTGGGGTTTTTGTTGCGGTAAAATTTTTCTGCAATAGGAGGCAAAACAAACCAAGGTTGTTGTATCATATTGGTGATCATTTCACACGAACTGTTCACCCTAAATTGACCTGTAACATCTGTGTGAATTATTTTATGGTAAGGGCATATCATCGTTTTGTTGCAAGAAATGGGAACAAAAACCGTATCAACATGGGTGCAAATGGGTGATGCTTTGTGTCCCGAATGTTGGCAAACAACCATGGGCATCATTTCGTCATAGGGTTGTTTAAACCATTCTCCTGCGGGTAATCTACTAAAAATGTCAAATAAAATAGGTGCGGCCGCTTCGATACCAATCAAACCTGGTCTTCCTTCTCCACTGCCATTCCCCACCCAAACACCTACTACATATTTTGGAGTTACACCAATAGCCCAAGCGTCCCTGAAACCATATGAAGTTCCCGTTTTCCAAGCAATTTTTGAAGAGGACTGAAATTGTTGCCAATTATTTTCATCACTAGGCCGGGCTACTTCAAGCAATGCTTCAAAGGTACTCCAAACCGCAGCTGGATTAAATAATTGCTTGGTTCCTGAATTCGCAGTGTTGGAAATATGGGCGTATACTGTTGGGGATTTATAGATGTGTTTAATTCCTTTTTTATATAAGTTAAGGGTTTGAGCCATGTTGGCATAAATGGAACATAAATCCCATAAATTTGCTTCAGCTCCTCCCAACACAAGTGATAATCCATAATCACCAGCAGGTCGATTGATGGTAGTCAAGCCAATTTTAGTTAAACGATCATAAAATTTTTGAACACCATAATTCTTTAGCATTTTAACTATGGGAACATTTAATGAGCGAGCTAGGGCTCTTGATGCAGGAACCACACCATCGTATTTTTGATTGTAATTTTTGGGTGCATATCCGCTCAAAATCATCGGCACATCCTCCACTAATTGCTTGGGCATAATCACACCATCTTCAATCATGGAGGCATATAAAAAGGGTTTCAAGATACTTCCTGTGCTTCTCGGAGCCGTAATGCAATCTACTTGATTACCATGATTATTATTAGTTTCAGTTGTGTTTCCAATATAAGCTACAACCTTTCCCGTTTCAACACTAATGACTAAAGCCGCTGCATTGTGAATTTCGTTTTCTTTTAATTTACTGTGATGATAGGCAATTATTTTATTCAGTTCTTCTTGCAGATTTTTGCTAACGTGAGTCACTACCCATTCTCCTTTTTTACCCTCTTTAATGGCTTTATCTGTTAGGTGAGGTGCTAAATTAGGTAAATCAGGAGGTGCGGTGGGAAGTTCTTCAATCAAAGCCAATCGATGTTCCTCAGAGGTTATGATGTTCACCTCTAACAATCGATCCAATAAACGATTGCGTTTGGCTAACAATTTTTCTCTATTTTTAGAAAGGTGCAATAATCCTGGAGCATTGGGTAGTACGGCCAACATGCACGATTCAGCCCAACTCAGTTGTTCTGCTTTTCTTCCAAAATAACGCCAAGCTGCCGCATCTAATCCCACTACATTTCCACCCATGGGAGCATTTGATGCATACATTGCCAAAATTTCATCCTTAGAATAAGACCATTCCATTCGGGTACCTTGAAAAATTTCAACAACTTTTTCCCATACAGTGCGATCTTGTCCTTTTCGAGAAATTCTAATAATTTGCATGGATATTGTGCTTCCTCCACTCACTACTCTACCAGCCGATATATTTTGTTTCATAGCTCGGGCAAAAGCTTTGAAACTAAACCCCCAATGGGAGTTGAAGTCACGATCTTCAAATTGAATAATAGCCTGTTTAAACTTGTAGGGCACATCCGTCCTAGGCGGAAAACGCCACTGTCCATCATCAGCTATCCGTGCATTAAGGATGTTTCCATCTCTATCTACAATAACGGTGCAAGTTGGATCATTAAATAATTGAGAGGGTAAACAAAAAAGCCAAATTAAAAAAATTACTGAAAAAGAAGTAATGAAATAGTACTTCTTACGCTTAATCCATGAACCTATTTTTTTGAATCGTTGCGCTATGGATTTAAATAGATTCAAAATGGCTAAAATTTAGAAATTAACGTAGATTAAAGGTCAATATTGTCAATTGGAACCGCTTTTTTAATCCGAAATTAAACCATTTCACTCAACAACTCTTTGGCATTGGCGATAGCTGTTTCAGAAGGGTTTTTCCCACTGATCATTTCTGCAATTTCTAACACTCGTTGGTCGTTATTCAAGGCAATTAAATGAGTGTGGGTAATGTTGTTTTTTTCCTCTTTATATACTTTAAAGTGCTGGCTGCCTTTACTGGCTATTTGCGGTAAATGAGTAATCGAAACCACTTGCATTTCGGCACTTAATTGTTGCATAATTTGCCCCATAGCATTGGCCACTTCGCCACTAACACCGGTATCTATTTCATCAAAAATTAAGGTCGGAATGGCATTGTTTTGAGATTGCAATGATTTGATAGCCAACATTACGCGTGACAATTCACCTCCCGAAGCTATTTTCTTTAATGGCTCAAAAGCACTTCCCAAATTGGTTCGCACCAATATGGTGATATCGTCAAGACCCAATAAATTGGGATTTTCAAAGGGTGTTTGCGAAAATTGAATGTGTGCATTCTTCATATTCATTTTTGCCAACATTGCATTGATATTGGTTTCGATAGAACCAAACATGGCTTTTCTCTTATTTCTCAATACCGTTCCTTTTTCAAGGACTTCTTTAGATAAGGTAACTATTTCCTTTTTTATGTTGTCTATACTTTCAGAAAGTGAATTTATGTTTTGAAGTGATGCTTCTAAATTAGATTTTTTGGTCAATAATTCCTCAGCATTTCTAACGTTATGCTTTTTGATCAGCTTGTTTAAACTTCCTATGAGTTCTTCCAATTGGAGCAATTTTCGGTTATCTATTTCAATAGAAGAAACTTTTCTTGATAAATCAGAAGTGGCTTCTTTTACTTCAATGACACAAATGGAAATTCGGTGCTGTAATTCATCAAAAGCTGGACTTAATTTAGCCAATTTTTGTAAAGCTAATAAGGCAGTGTTTAATTGACTTGAAGCTGAAAAAGCGTTGTCATCCAATACTGAAATAACCTCTGATGATAGGTTTTTTATTTCTTCGGCATTGGCTAAAGTGGCATATTCTGCTTCAACATCATCGTTAATGCATTTTTCGATTGAAATACCTTCAAATTCCGACAAAAGGAATTGAGTATAATCTTTTTCGTGTTGCGCTTTTACTTCTTTTTCTAGCAACTTCTTTAATTCATCTTGTTGTTTCTTTAATTGCTCAAAGACCACTTGGTAAGATTTAAGTTCGGAAAAAGATTGGGCATGTTCGTCAATAATCTTATATAAAAATACACGATCATTCAAAACAGCGTTTTCATGCTGACTGTGAATATCAATTAATTTTTCACCCAATAACTTAATAGCTTGAAGGGTAACAGGAGTATCATTAATAAATGACCGTGATTTCCCTTGGGGATTGATTTCTCTTCTGATAATCGTAACTTCGGAGTAATCTAAATCATTTTCTGTAAAAAATGTATTGAATTCAACATGATTGGGAATACTAAAAGTGCCTTCAATAACACATTTATTTTCTTGGTTTCGTAATGACTTCACATCTGCCCTATCGCCAGTGAGCATGCTTAGTGCTCCCAAAATAATAGATTTACCTGACCCTGTTTCTCCAGTTATAACGGAAAAACCAGATTGAAAACTAATGGATAGTTCATCAATTAGCGCATAATTATTTATATAGAGATGTTTTAACACAGGTGTAAAGTTACAACTATTTATACATAACCGAATGTCTATTTTTCAGTAGCCGTTTCAATTAACGTATTGCAATCATTATCAGGAAATAATCGAGCAATTTCTTCAGTTGACAAACGTTTGCCTTCTTTAAAATACACGATAAATGCATCTGGATAACCCTCAGCTGCCATTCTTTTTCTATGCTCATCAGCCATTGATTTACTTAAGAAGGTACCTGAAAAGTATTTATACAAATTATCGTTACCTTTATAGAAACCTACTTCCTCAGCATTATCAAATTTGGTTTCATCTATTTTCTTTCTAAAAGCACCTAATTGAACTTTAAATACTATGTCATCTTCACCAAACTCAAACACGGTATAATTTTGGGAAGAATTGGACGAAACATTAGCTATATTTTGACCTCCAACCGAAATGGTAATTACTTCTTCTTCCTCAACTTTAATTTCAGTTTCAGAAGCCATTTGCTGAGCTGTTTCTGCAAAACTTACCCTTCTATTCAATTGTCTACCTTCTGGATTGTCGGTTCCATCTGGATTCATATTAGGAGCAATAGGTTTTGATTCTCCATAATTTTTTGTAGTCATTCTACTCCAAGAAATGCCATCTTGATTAAGCATGTTTTTGATTTTATTGCTTCGCGCACTGGCAAGCCACATATTGTATTCATCACTACCATTAGCATCTGTATGGCCTTCAATAACAACTTTCACCTTTGGATTGTCTTTCAAGTATTGTAACGTCCGGTTATAATCAGCTACCGATTTTTCAATGATTTTAGTTCTATCATAGATAAAATACAAGTCTTTCATCATATCATTTTGACTAGCGTATTCGGTCACAACGGGTTTGAAAGGGTCTTTATTGTCACCGCCATCAACAGGTTCCTTAGGATCTTTGGTGTTTACTGTAATATCAATATTAGTAATCTCAACATTATCTGGGTTTTCGGTATTGATGAGAGCCAAAATTTCTCCGTCTACAATTTCACCCGAAGCTATGGTAATTTTATCATTCTCTTTTGTGGCAACTTTAATAATATCCTTTACTCCTCCTGTTGCAGCTACAATAACTTGATCTTTTCCCAGAGCTCCTTTGTCATTGTATTCAATATCATAGGTTTGTCCAGGTTGAAGAATAAATAAGTAACGTCCTGTTTGGTCGTTTGGACGATATTCCCCGGCTATATCACCATCGGGATTGTAAACTGTGATGACTAAGTCTTTCAACACTTCACCTTTTGTATCCTTGGCCACACCTTGATAAACAGCCAATGTTTTTTCTTCATTATTTGGAAATTCTACAATATAGATATCTTGATCACCTTTTCCATCCTTTCTAAAGGAAGAAAAATATACTCTTTTACCATCATTAGTAGGAAAGAAAAACACATCATCTCCAGTGGTGTTTGCTGGATAACCCAGGTTGATTGGAGCACCCCAACTTCCATCTTCTTGAAGTTCGCTCTTGAAAATATCATAACCTCCCATGGTATTGTGGCCTTGACTACTGAAATAAAAGGTTTTTCCATCTGGGTGTAAATAGGGAGCTTCTTCGTCATATTGAGTATTTAAATTTTTACCCATATTTTGAGATTTACCCCACTCACCAGTAGGCAATTTTTTAATCATCCACAAATCTCTACCTCCTTGTCCTCCTGGTCGATCACTTGTGTAAAACATCGTTTTTCCGTCAGAACTCAAATTCACGTCTGTTTGCCAATTGCTGGAGTTCACATCACCAATCATTAATGTTGGTTCAGACCATTTTCCATTTTTCAAATAGGTTTCAAAAATACTTCCGTACGTTACAGCTCCACTATTAGCTTTGTAAATGATCATATAATTCTCATCTGGAGAAATGTACAAACATGCATCGTGACCAACAGAATTTATTCCATCATCCATCATTTTGGCATCTGTCCATTGCCCATTGATTTTTTCAGAAAAGAAAATATCCTCAAAATACAAACCTTGGTCATCTTGTACTGCTTTATCTCCTGATAAACGTCTAGAAGTGAAATACATTTTCATTTCATTACCCGTCACTTTTGGTCGGTATTCGGGATAAATTGTATTAATGGCATCTAAAGGTGATACATTCACAGCTACTGGTGCTGCAATAAGGGATTGTGCATTTTTAGTGATTTCTATTTTACGATTGATGTCTTTTAAAAATTTAGTATTGTTCTCACTTAATACATCTTTGTACATCAAATAATTTTCCATAGCCTTTTCAAATTGATAATCAAAATGATAAGCTTCACCCAAATATTTAATCACTTCAATGGGTGCTTTTTTCTCCTTATAATTACCGGTTCTATATGTATTCGAAACGGGTTTTTTATGAGACAAAACCTTTTCAAAATAAGGAATTGACAAAGCTTTGTCATATCTACTGTTTAAATAACAATAACCAATTGAAAATAACGTATTGTTATTTTTTGGATCCATGCGTTCCATTTCCTGCAAAATAGGAAGTGCTTTGATATAATTATCATCGCTCAATAATTTAAACGATTCATCAAATAATTCTTTAAACTTTTTGGATTGACTGTAACTACTCCCAATGATTAAAAAGGTAAGCAGTAAGGTTGTTAATTTAATTATTCTCATTGTTGTTTGTTGTTGTAGCGTTGTTGTTTGTTGTTCGATTTGTTGTTGAAAGCTTGAAACTAGTTGTTGATTTTAATTTCTACTCGCCTATTCAATTGCCTACCATCAGGATTATCACTACCATCAGGTAGTTCATTTTCTACCATAGGTCGGGTTTCTCCATATCCAATAGTAGCTATACGATCTTTGTTTATCCCCGCTGCAATTAATTTCTTCTTTACTTGCTCACTTCGTTGTTGCGATAATTTAAGATTATATTCATCATTTCCCTTATTATCCGTATGTCCTTCAATTAGTATTTTTGAAGTCGGATTATTTTTCATATATTTTATAAGTTTCGTTAAATCGTTTTTTGAATTTGGAATTAACGTTGCTTTATCATACGCAAAAAGTAAATTATTAAGAATAATGGCTTCTCCAGAATTCAATTTCTTTTCAAGTTCCATTTCCGTTAGATTCGAAATGCTGTTCTTATCCACTTCAACTTTCACTTTATTATTGGTAGTTTCTTGGGCCAATTTGTCTTCGTTTACGAAAACTAACTGACCATTTATGATGGTAACAATTTTTTCAATTTCAAAAACTCCTCCTTTACTTGGTACCACTATGGTATCGGTAAGCGTTAAATTGTCAATGGTGTATTGAACTCTGAACGTATCGGCTGGTGGTAAAATAAATAAAAATCTACCTGTTTTATTGTTGGGACGATAGGTGCCCATTTCTTCCTTTTCGTTAGCTTGAAATATATTAATTTGAAGATTCTTTATTACTTCGCCCGTATTATATTTTGCTTTGCCTTTATAAATAGCCAACGTTCTTTTTTCATTTTTAGGGAATGTGAGTTCATACAAATCTTGTTGGCCCAACCCCTCCTTCCGGTAAGAAGAAAAATACCCTTTTGTACCGTCCAAATTTGGAATAAAAAAAACGTCATCACCTGTTGTATTCAATGGATACCCCATGTTTTCGGGATATCCCCAAGTTCCATCCGCTTGTAATTCTGATTTAAAAATATCGAACCCTCCCATTGTATTATGCCCTTTAGAACTAAAATACAATGTTTTTCCATCTGGATGTAAAAAGGGAGATTCCTCATCATAAATAGTATTTACAGGGGTATCAAGATTTTGAACTTGCGCCCATTCGCCTGTAGGTAACTTTTTCATCATCCAAATATCACGAGCGCCTTTACCACCACTTCTATTACTTGTAAATAACATTGTTTGTCCATCACTGCTTATGTTAACATCTGTTTCCCAATATTTTGAATTAACATCTGCGGTTATTAATTTTAATTCTGACCAATTTTCTCCATCAAAAAAAGATTCATAAATAGACCCGTCACTTGATGTAGCTTCATCAGCACGATACACAATCATATACAAATTATCGGGGCTAATATATAAGCAAGCATCATGACTAGGTGAATTTATAGGTGCCCCTAACTTTACGGGATCTTTCCAATTTCCTTTACTATCTTGAGTCGATTGAAATATATCTTCAAAAGGTAATTGATAATTTACAGGTTCACCTTCATTAGTTCTTCTCGAAGTAAAAAACACAACGTTTTCATCTCCATTCAATTTAGGACGATATTCGCTAAATGAAGAATTTAGTTTACCAATAGGTTTAATAATTAATTCGATTGGTTTTTCTACCAATCGTTTACCACTATTTGACATACGAATGTTCTTTTCGATTTCAACCATGGCCTCTTTATTGTCAGGATCTAATATACTTTTAAATTCATTAAACTTTTCAATAGCCTCATCAAATTGATAATTGAAATGATAGGCTTCACCAAGTAATTTGATGGTTTCAAGTGGGGCTTTTTTCTCCTTGGGATTGTCTGCTATGTACTCAACAGTTAGGTTTTTATAATTAGACAATATTTTTTCAAAATAAGGAATGGCTTTATTTTTATCATACGATGTCATCAAAAAACAATAACCAATATTGAATAATGTGCTGTAATTTTTATCATCCACTTTCTCCATTTCCAATAATATGGGTAAAGCTGCATCATAATTTTCCACTTTTAAAAAAGCCATTGCCTCAGCATGGTAAACCTTGAAATCAACTTTTTGACCAACAACAGAGCGGGTCAATAAACATGCAAAAACAACAAATACTATTACAATATATCGCAGCTTCATGAAAAATGAGGTTTAAAAGAATCAATTATATATTGTGGCGGACGAACCGGTTTGTTTAATTTTTGATCTAAAAAAATAAGATCCGTTTGTGCGTCATTTAGACGCTCATTACTTGCGTTATATGTTTCGTAATGAAAGGTGATACGCACTCCTGGCATTTTGTTTACTTTACAAGTAACTTTTATCTCTTCATCATAAAAAGCTGGTTTATGGTAATTTACACTAAAATGAATAACAGGTAACAGTATTCCATCATCTTCCATTTCTTTGTAACTCACCCCCAACTCCCGTAACATTTCAACTCGTGCTACTTCAAAGAACTGGGCATAATTGCCATAATAGCAAAACCCCATTTTATCGGTTTCTGCATATCTTATTCTTAATTTAACACTAGAAGTGAACATATTACTTATCTTTGCCTATCGTTTTGTTATGACTAAAAGAACACTGAATATCTGTTTTTCAACATCTATTTTACTCATTTTTATGAGTTTAGGGTGTGTTCGCACTTACAAAGTAATAGAATATAAATCTACGAATGAGACGGTCAACGTAGACTTTTCAACAAGAGATTCTTTGTTTCCATTTGTTGAAAACTACAAAATAAAATTAGATGAAACGATGAATCAAGTAATCTGCACCACATCTGTAGACTTAGAAATTGGTAACCCTGAGGGGCTTTTAGGAAACTTTGTTGCCGATATCGTTTTACAAGAGGGTCGATTAAGAAGTCAAGAAACCATTGATTTTTGCGTTTTGAATAACGGTGGCTTAAGAAAACCTTTACTTAAAGGCCCAATTACCAAAGGGGATGTTTTTGAAGTAATGCCATTTGAAAATGAATTAATCATTTTGGAATTAAGCGGTGAAAAAGTAGCTGAATTCGCTGAATTTGTCTACAAAAAATCAATGCTTGAAGATGCTCGAAAAGCAGGTGTTCCAGTGAGTGGAATCCGAATTACTTTAGATCAAAAGGGCGTGCAAGAAGTGAGAGTTGGCCTTTTGACTTTAGACAAAAAGAAAACGTATCATGTTCTAACCTCCGATTATTTAGCTGGTGGTGGTGATCAGATGTCCTTTTTTATCAACCCAATTTCTTTCAAATCTTTACATCTCAAATTGAGAGATGCCATGATGAATGCAATCATAGATTTGGGTAAAAACAATATTCAAATAAACGCTCAACTAGATGGAAGAATCAGAATTCAAAAATAGACGAGACTTCATCAAAAAAGTGGGGTTAGCTGGACTTGGCGTGAGCTTTCTGGGGAGCAGCGCGCTTGCAGGACAGTTCATAAATTCTCGTTTATTGGAAGATAGCCAAGGATTCATCTCATTAACTATTTTGCACACCAATGATTTACACAGCCGTATTGATGCATTTCCAGCCGATCACAAAACATTTGGAAATCAAGGTGGTCTATTAAAAATTGGCAAACTGGTTAAAAAAATACGTCAAGAAGAAGAAAACGTTTTAGTGTTAGATGCAGGAGATATTTTTCAAGGAACGCCTTATTTCAATGTATTTGGAGGTGAAGTAGAATTTAGACTGATGTCAGAAATTGGCTACGATTGCGCTACAATGGGCAACCATGATTTCGACAATGGATTAATTGGCTTTGATAAAATGCTTCCTTTTGCCAACTTCCCTTTTGTAACCTCTAATTATGATTTCAACAAAACACTTTTAAAAGGAAAAACTAAAGAATATCACCTTATTGAAAAAGGAGGCCTTAGAATAGGGATTTTTGGGATTGGTTTGGCGTTTGAAGGTTTAGTTAATAAAGAAATGATTGGAGAGACTGTTTATAACGATCCAATCGAAACCGCCAATCGCATTGCTAAAATGTTAAGGGAAGAAAAAAAATGTGATGCAGTAATCTGCCTTTCTCATTTAGGTTACGAATACAAATCCGATAAAATAAGCGACCTTAAGTTAGCCGCTCAAACCGATCATATAGACCTAATCATAGGGGGTCACACCCATACTTTTTTGGAAAAAGCGCAGTCGGTTACTAATAAATCAGGTCAGCAAGTTCTAATAAATCAAGCCGGATGGTCAGGTTTATTATTAGGTAGGGTTGATTTAAAGTTTTCAAAAAATAATAAAAAAAGGGTTGATTTTCAAGGGCATAATTTAAGCCCCAAAAACAGCGTATAAACACGCTTTAGTTTACTAGTAAAACTTTTTTAAAAAACAAGAGGAAAATTACTTTTTTTTTAACTTTCTTTTGTAAATATTTGTACTCGCTTTTGAAAAGTAGCTAAAACTTTAGTACTTTTAGAGCGAATAAAAATATTTTAAACCCAAAAAACTTAAAAAACTATGAGTAAAAACCTGGAAAAAGTTTGGAGTAATTGCATGGCTGTCATAAAAGACAATGTGCCTTTGCAAGCTTATAAAACTTGGTTCGAGCCCATTCAAGCTGTAAAGCTGAAAGGAAACTTGCTCGTGATTCAGGTCCCTTCGCAGTTTTTTTATGAGTGGTTGGAAGAACACTACGTAGAATTGTTGAAAAAAACAATTCGCAAGGAAATTGGCCTTGATGCCAAATTAGAGTACAGCATTGTTATGGAAAACAAACAAGGCAACGCTAGTCCTTACACCGTAAAAATCCCAACTTCTGATAAAAGAGCTGTAAAAAACGCTCCAGTTACAATGCCTTTGGATATTAATTCTAACCCAATTAAAAATCCATTCATTATACCTGGATTGAGAAAAGTTAACGTGGATTCTAATTTGAATCCAAATTATTCTTTCGAGAATTTTGTAGAAGGAGACTGTAATCGTCTTGCACGTTCGGCTGGATATGCCGTAGCAGAAAAACCGGGAGGAACAGCCTTCAACCCTTTATTATTGTACGGAACAGTTGGTTTAGGTAAAACCCACTTAGCGCACGCTATAGGAATTGCCATTAAAAACAAATTTCCAAACAAAACTGTATTGTATGTTTCTTCTGAGAAATTTACACAACAATTTATCGAAGCGGTTAAAAATAACGACACCAATGATTTCATTCACTTCTATCAAATGATAGACGTGTTATTAATTGATGATGTTCAGTTCTTCGCAGGTAAAGAAAAAACACAAGATGTATTTTTTCACATTTTCAACCACTTGCACCAATCAGGCAAACAGATTGTTTTAACATCTGATAAAGCCCCTGTAGAAATGCAAGGAATGGAACAACGCCTACTTTCTCGTTTCAAATGGGGATTGTCAGCCGATTTACAAGTTCCAGATTTAGAAACAAGAATCGCTATTTTACAAAAATGGATGTATTCTGACGGAATAGAACTTCCAAAAGAGGTGGTCGAGTATTTGGCATACAGCATCTCTACAAATATACGTGAAATGAAAGGGGCGTTAACCTCTTTAATTGCTCAATCAACGTTAAATGGTAAATCTATTACTTTAGATTTAGCACGTCAAATGATTGACAAATTTGTTAAAAACACAGCTCGTGAGGTTTCTATTGAATACATTCAAAAAGTAGTTTGTGATTATTTCGACTTACCTATTGAATTGATGAAGTCTAAAACAAGAAAAAGAGAAGTAGTACAAGCTCGTCAAATAGCCATGTATTTCTCTAAAAAAATGACTAAATCATCATTAGCAAACATCGGAATGCATTGTGGAGGTAAAGATCACGCAACCGTATTACACGCTTGTCGTACGGTTAACAATCTTGCTGAAACCGACAAAAATTTCAGATTGTATTTGGAAGAATTAGACAAAAAATTAAGTGTTCAATAAAAAATAGACCACTCAATAAAATAAATAAAAAAGGCTTTGCAGAAATGTAAAGCCTTTTTTGTTTGCACTTTTTTATTAAAAACTTTTATGATTTAGATTTATGAATTAACTTTGTCGTTCAATAAATTAAAGAAATTAGATATGTCAAAAATAATAGATGCTTTAGGAAGTAGTGCTGACCACTTATTGAATCACCAATGCAAAACCATTTCAAAAGAAATGCTTCACTTGCCAGGTGCTGATTTTGTTGATAGAATTTTTGTAAATACCAATAGATCCATTCAAGTATTAAAAAGCTTACAAGCCATCTATAGCCACGGAAGATTAGCTGACACAGGTTATGTTTCAATTTTACCAGTAGATCAAGGAATTGAGCATTCGGCCGGTGCATCTTTTGCTCCAAACCCAATCTATTTCGACCCAGAAAATATTGTGAAATTAGCTATTGAAGGTGGATGTAATGCCGTTGCTTCAACCTATGGCGTATTAGCTTCAGTAAGCCGAAAATATGCACACAAAATTCCATTCATTGTTAAATTAAATCACAATGAATTCTTAACCTATCCAGATAAATACGATCAAATTATGTTTGGAAGCGTAGATGAAGCTTGGAATTTAGGCGCTACCGCTGTGGGAGCAACCATTTATTTCGGATCACCTGAAAGCAATCGTCAAATAATTGAAGTAGCTGCGGCTTTTGAACGCGCACACGAATTAGGAATGGCCACTATTTTATGGTGCTATTTAAGAAGCGATGGTTTCAAAAAAGACGGAATAGATTATCACTTGGCTACCGATATTACGGCACAAGCTAATCATTTAGGTGTAACCATTCAGGCAGATATTATTAAACAAAAATTACCTGAATTAAACGGAGGATACAACGCTATTAAATTTGGTAAAACACATAAAAAAGTATATTCTGATTTAACTACCGATCATCCTATCGATTTATGTCGTTATCAAGTGGCAAACTGTTACATGGGCAGAAACGGTTTAATCAATTCTGGTGGCGCCTCTACTGGAAGTGGAGAATCTGATTTTGTGGAAGCAGTAAAAACTGCCGTAATCAATAAAAGAGCTGGTGGTCACGGACTAATTTCAGGAAGAAAAGCATTTCAAAAACCTATGGCTGATGGAGTTGAATTATTAAACGCTATTCAAGACGTCTATTTGGATAAATCTATCTCAATTGCCTAATAAAACACATTAATATTATGAGTTGGTTTACAAGGAAAAATAAGGGTATTGTTACCCCTACTACAGAAAAAAAGGAAACACCTGACGGGTTATGGTACAAAACACCCGATGGTGAAATAATTGAAACAAAAGTATTAGAAGAAAATAACTTTGTAACACCTACAGAAGGTTATCACGTTCGTATCAGTTCAAAAGATTATTTTGCCATTATATTTGATGACAACAAATACAAAGAATTGGATGCCGATTTAAAATCGGGAGATCCATTAGAATTTGAAGATACTAAAAAATATGCTGACCGTATAAAAGAAACCATAAAAAAAACGGGTTTGAATGATGCCGTTTCAACAGCCTATGGTAAAACATCCGGTCAAGAAATTGTAGTAGCTTGTATGGACTTCGCTTTTATCGGTGGATCAATGGGATCGGTAGTTGGAGAAAAAATTTCAAGAGCCATTTTGGTTGCCATCGAAAAAAAATGTCCATTTATGATGATTTCAAAATCAGGTGGAGCACGTATGATGGAAGCGGGATATTCCCTAATGCAAATGGCCAAAACCTCTGCTCGATTAACCCAATTGGCTGAAGCAAAGTTGCCTTATATTTCATATATTACTGACCCTACAACAGGAGGAATTACCGCATCTTTTGCCATGTTGGGCGACATTAATATTGCTGAACCAGGAGCATTGATTGGGTTTGCGGGTCCTCGTATCGTTAAAGATACTGTTGGAAAAGATTTACCAAAAGGATTTCAAACAAGTGAATTTTTATTAGAACACGGATTTTTAGATTTCATTGTTGACCGTAGAGAGCTAAAAGAAAAGTTAGAACAAATTATGCGACTTTTTAAAAACTAACCAAAAATCCTTATAACCTTACTATAATTAAATCCTTGCCAAAAGCAAGGATTTTTTTTTGCCATTAAGTTTTGTATCAAAAAAATAACCTAAAAAAAGTTTGAAAATTAAGTAATTATCAATTTTTATTCTTAATTTTGCAGCCCGAATAAAAGTCAGGCGACACTGATCAATAATAATCCTCTCTAAATTGTCGCGTTAGAGATACAATTAATAAGCCTTTATATAATGGCAGAAAATGCACAAAATGAAGTAGTTGAGAAAGCCGCTGTCTCAACAACAAACAATCTTAATGATTTTGATTGGAATGTAGTAGTAAAAGGTGGGTATTCAGAAACTGAAAGAGCTAGAATGTCATCATTGTATGATGAAACATTGAGCCAAATTCTTGAAAAACAAGTTATTCAAGGAATTGTTATCGGTTTGAATAAAAAAGAAGTTGTAATCAATATCGGTTACAAAAGTGAAGCAGTTGTTCCAAGAGGAGAATTCCGTTACAATCCAGATTTAAAAGTAGGAGATCAAGCTGAAGTTTTTATTGAAACTATGGAAGACAAAACCGGTCAAATGGTTGTTTCTCATAAATTAGCAAGAACTTACGGTGCTTGGGATCGTGTTAATAACGTATTGGAATCAGGAGAAATTGTTACTGGTTTCGTAAAATGTAGAACAAAAGGTGGTCTTATTGTGGATGTATTCGGTATCGAAGCATTCTTACCAGGATCTCAAATCGATGTTAAACCAATTAGAGATTACGATCAATTTGTTGGAAAAAACATGGAGTTCAAGGTTGTTAAAATCAATGCTGAATTTAAAAACGTAGTAGTTTCTCACAAAGCGTTGATTGAAGCAGAATTAGAAGAACAGAAAAAACAAATCATGGGTGGCCTTGAAAAAGGACAAGTACTTGAAGGTATCGTTAAAAACATTACTTCTTACGGTGTATTCATCGATTTAGGTGGTGTTGATGGTCTTATCCATATTACCGATTTATCTTGGGGTCGCGTAAATCATCCAGAAGAAATTGTTACATTAGATGAGAAAATCAATGTAGTAATTTTAGATTTTGACGATGATAAAAAACGTATCGCTTTAGGTTTAAAACAATTACAAGATCATCCTTGGGATGCTTTAGATGCTAACTTAAATGTAGGTGATACTGTAAAAGGTAAAGTAGTTGTTTTAGCTGATTACGGTGCTTTCATTGAAATCGCTGCAGGTGTAGAGGGATTAATCCACGTATCAGAAATGAGCTGGAGCCAACACTTAAGAACAGCTAATGATTTCTTAAAAATTGGTGATGAAGTAGAAGCTCAAGTGTTAACTTTAGATAGAGAAGAACGTAAAATGTCTCTTGGTATTAAACAGTTAATGCCAGATCCATGGAACGGAATTCAAGCTAAATATGACATTCGTTCTAAACACAAAGCTACCGTTAAAAACTTTACTAACTTCGGTGTATTCGTTGAGTTAGAAGAAGGTATTGATGGTTTAATTCATATTTCTGATTTATCTTGGGACAAAAAAATCAAACATCCATCTGAATTCTGTAATGTAGGTGATGTATTAGATGTTGTTGTTCTTGAATTAGATTTAGAAAACAGAAGATTAAGTCTTGGTCACAAACAATTGGAAGAAAATCCATGGGATGTTTATGAGACCTTATTTACAGTTGATTCTATCCACGAAGGAACTGTGATTAAAGTTAAAGATAAATCTGGAATTGTTTCTTTACCATACGGTATTGAAGGATTTTGCCCAGTAAAACACATGAAAAAAGCAGACGGAGAAAACTTAAAAACAGAAGACAAAGCTGATTTTAAAGTAATCGAGTTTAACAAAGAATCTAAAAAGATCATTGTTTCACATTCTGCAGTGTGGGGTGAAGTTGAAGAAACAGAGAAAAAAGAGACGGCTGCTAAAACGAAAAGTGCAGTAAAAGCTAATAACGATACGCAAGAGAAATCTACGTTAGGCGATATTGGTGCATTAGCCGACTTGAAAGCTAAAATGGAAGGTAAATAATTACCCATTTTAATATAAAGGCGGCCAATTGGCCGCCTTTTTTTTTGATTTATAATTAACATTCAAAAGTTGTACTTGTTTATCTCCAAAATGAGATTAATTTTGTAACCTTAATATTAGAAGAATATGATAAAAATAGCTTTGCCCGATGGAAGTATTAGAGAAATGCAATCAGGTGTTTCCTCTATGGATGTGGCTACAAGTATAAGTGAAGGATTAGCACGTAATGTGCTAGCCGCAGAAGTAAATGGTGAAATAATCGATTTAACCCGTCCTATAACAACAGATAGTACCGTTAAGCTTTTGACATGGAACGATAAAGGCGGAAAATCTACCTTATGGCACAGCTCCGCACACTTATTAGCTGAAGCCTTAGAATTTTTCTATCCAGGTGTTAAATTGGCTATTGGACCTCCAATCGAACAAGGTTTTTATTATGATGTGGATTTTTGTGGACAAGAATTCACAGAAAAAGATTTCAAAAAAGTTGAGGATAAAATGCTTGATTTAGCGCGTGAAAAAAATGATTTCATTCGAAAAGAAATTTCAAAATCAGACGCAATAGCTTATTTTAAAGAAAAAAATGATCCTTACAAATTAGAATTGTTAGAAGAATTAGCTGATGGATCCATCACCTTTTACACTCAAGGTAATTTCACTGATTTGTGCCGAGGGCCTCACATCCCAAATACATCCTACATCAAAGCTGCTAAAATCATGAGTATTGCTGGAGCTTATTGGAGAGGTGATGAAAAAAGACAACAATTAACTAGGGTTTATGCGGTCACTTTTATGAAAGCAAAAGACCTTACTGAATATTTAGAATTATTAGAAGAAGCAAAAAAAAGAGACCACAGAAAACTGGGTAAAGAATTAGGTTTGTTTACCTTTTCGGCCAAAGTAGGTATGGGATTGCCTTTGTGGCTTCCAAAAGGGACAGCTCTTAGAGACCGTTTAATCGACTTTATGAAGATTGCTCAAGTTAAGTCAGGTTATTTACCGGTAGCTACACCTCACATTGCCCTTAAAGATTTATATGTATGTTCAGGTCATTACGAAAAATACGGTGCCGATAGTTTTCAGCCTATCAAAACACCTCACGAAGGTGAAGAGTTTTTACTCAAACCAATGAACTGTCCTCACCATTGTGAAATATATAAAGCTGAACCAAAATCCTATAAGGATCTGCCTTATCGTTTGGCTGAGTTTGGTACCGTTTATCGTTACGAACAAAGTGGTGAATTACATGGTTTGACACGTGTTAGAGGATTTACTCAAGATGATGCCCATATTTTCTGTCGCCCAGACCAAGTGGAAGAAGAGTTTAAAAAAGTAATCGACTTAGTATTGTATGTCTTCAAAGCATTAGACTTTAAGGAGTATACAGCACAAGTTTCATTAAGAGATAAAGTCAACCGTTCGAAATATATCGGAAGTGAGGAAAATTGGGAAAAAGCTGAAGCATCTATCGTGAAAGCCGCCTCTGAAAAAGGATTGAATACTGTGGTGGAATATGGGGAAGCAGCCTTTTATGGTCCCAAATTAGACTTTATGGTGAAAGACGCCTTAGGAAGAAGTTGGCAATTGGGTACCATTCAAGTAGATTACAATTTACCCGAACGTTTTGAATTAGAATATACGGGCTCTGATAATCAGAAACATAGACCTGTAATGATTCATCGTGCACCTTTTGGTTCGTTGGAACGTTTCATTGCCGTTTTAATTGAACATACCTCGGGGAAATTTCCACTTTGGTTAAGTCCAGAACAATTTAAAATTCTGCCAATTAGCGAAAAATATAATGATTATTCAAAAGAAGTTTTGAATTTGCTAAAAAATTCCGATATTCGCGGTCTGGTTGATGAACGTAATGAAAAAATAGGTAAAAAAATCCGTGATGCAGAAATGGATAAAATACCTTTTATGTTGATTATAGGGGATTCTGAGATGCAAGAAGGTAAAGTTGCAGTAAGAAAACAAGGGCAAGGCGATTTAGGAGTTTTTACTCCAGAAGAGTTTGTTCAAATCATCCAAACAGAAATAAATGAAAAATTAATAACTTTTTAGGTTTAACGAAACTTTTTAAATTGAACAAAAACAATAAAATAACAGACAATAGCGAAAGTGCTAAAAGTGGAGCAGGAAGTCTTCCTAATGCATCTCGCCCAAAAATTATCGCTGCTAACACTGGAGGAGGTAACACAACACCTTCTACTGGCGGTTACCAAGGTGGACAAAAACGTCAATTTGGAGCCAAAAAGGAAGTTCAAGATGCGCACAATATTAATGAGCGTATTAGAGTTCCACAAGTTAGGTTAGTTGGAGATAATGTCACCGTTGGTGTTTATTCTATTGACGAAGCTAGAAAAATAGCCGAAGCTCAGGATTTAGATTTAGTAGAGATCTCTCCAAATGCTGATCCTCCAGTTTGTAAAGTTATTGACTACCGTAAATTTTTGTACGAACAAAAAAAGAAACAAAAAGAATTAAAATCAAAACAACAAAACGTTGTGGTGAAAGAAATTCGTTTTGGTCCTAATACAGATGATCACGATTTTGACTTTAAGTTGAAACACGCTTTTAAATTTATTGAAGAAGGCTCTAAATTAAAAGTGTTTGTATTCTTCAAAGGTCGTTCAATCGTTTATAAAGATAGAGGTGAAATCCTATTGTTGAAATTTGCTCAAGCGTTGGAAGATGTTGCTATTGTTGAGCAAATGCCCGAATTAACTGGAAAGAAAATGATTATGTCATTTGCTCCAAAAAAGAAAAAATAAGTAGTACCAAATAAAATAAGAACACAATGCCAAAAATGAAAACCAAATCCAGTGCAAAGAAAAGATTCAAATTCACTGGGTCAGGAAAAATCAAAAGAAAACACGCTTTTAAAAGACACATTCTTACTAAAAAAGCCACTAAACGTAAGAGAGATCTTACTAGAGCTGGATTAGTAAGTGCAGTAGATGTTAAGAGCGTTAAAATGCAGTTATGCGCTTAATTACTGACTGTATTTGTCAGTAGGTTTATCAATTGTTTAACCCGATTATCAGTACCTAAGAGAATCCTTTAAAACGATTCCACTGCCAATCAAAAAACTTAAAAATTATGCCAAGAGCAACCAACAGCGTAGCCAGTAGAGCACGCAGAAAAAAAATCTTAAAATTAGCCAAAGGTTATTTTGGGAGAAGAAAAAATGTCTATACAGTAGCTAAAAACGCTGTAGAAAAAGGTTTAGTTTATGCTTACCGTGACAGAAGACAAAAGAAAAGAAATTTTCGTTCATTATGGATTACAAGAATTAACGCTGGAGCTAGACAGTACGGAATGAGTTATTCTGAATTCATTGGAAAAGTTAACAAAAGCAATATTGGATTAAATCGTAAAGCTTTAGCCGATTTAGCTTTAAACCATCCTGAAGCTTTTAAGGCAGTTGTAGATGCTGTAAAATAAATTATAAATTGTACTACTTATTTTTAAATCCCTTTAAACTCTGTTTGAAGGGATTTTTTTTATTCATTTTTTACTAAAGTTTAAAAATTTGTTTACATTTGGTTTGAAATTCAAATCAATAGTTATGAATAAATTACTCCTAAATTCCTGTTTAATTCTTGCTTTATTTTCCATTCGATTATCTTTCGTAGGACAAGTTTTCTACACAGAGGATTTTACTTCTGGCACAGGTTGGTCTTTGGTTAATCCAACAGGTACAAATGGTGCTGATCCCAATTTCTTCACCATTTCAGGTAATGAAGGTGGAGGTATAACTCCCGATTTAGGTGCACCTAGCAGTTGTGGCGCTGTGAATTCTAATAATACCCTTCATGTTACCAGCGTATTTTTTCCAACAGGTGGTGCAGCCTATGACGCAGGTGGTTTATGTGGCTTGTTGTTTTGTCCAGAAACCAATGTAAGAGCAGAATCACCCGTGATTAATTGCACCGGACAATCTACTATTACACTAACATTCAATTACATTGAAGGTGGGGCAGGAACAATTGATGACGCTTCTGTTTGGTATTTTAATGGAACCGTTTGGGCTCTTTTAGATAATATGCCCAAAACGTTGACCGGCTGCGGTGGTCAAGGACTGTGGACTTCCCGAACGATTGCTTTACCAGCTTCAGCTAATAACAACCCAAATGTTAGAATTGGATTTAATTGGACCAATAATGATGATGGTGTAGGAACTGACCCTTCTTTTGCAGTTGATAATATTACCCTATCTACCCCTGTCACTACTACTCCACCGGTAGCCTCTTTTACAGCAAGTCAAACTTCGATATGTTCAACCAATTGTATCAATTTCACCAGCACATCCACCTCAACCGCTTCGGGTGGAATTACCACGTATGCTTGGTCATTTACGGGTGCTACTCCTACAACATCAAGTGTTCAAAATCCAACTAATATTTGTTACAATACTCCAGGTACTTATGCCGTAAGCCTTACGGTTACAGATGCCAACGGTAACGATACAGAAACCACTGCAGGTTATATTACGGTAACCACATGCAATCCACCCGTAGCCTCCTTCTCTACTCCATTAACAACTATTTGTTCTTCCGATTGTATCAATTTCACCAGCACATCCACCTCAACCGCTTCGGGCGGTATTACCAACTATGCTTGGTCGTTTACGGGTGCCACTCCTTCAACATCAACTATTCAAAACCCAACGAATATTTGTTATGCAGCAGCAGGTACTTATGCGGTGAGCCTTACGGTTACAGATGCCAACGGAAATGATACAGAAACCACTGCTGGTTATATTACGGTAACATCTTGTGCTACTCCTACTGCTTCTTTCACTCTTTCAGATGCTGAAATTTGTGCTGGAGATTGCATAACGTTAAACAATACTTCAATTGGTGGAACTTCCTATGCTTGGACCTTTAATGGTGGAACACCAAGTTCATCAGCAGCCCAAAATCCAGGTACCATTTGTTTTAATGCAGCAGGAACTTACGCTATTGATTTAGTGGTAACCAATGCCAATGGAAGTGATAATTTTTCTTCCAGTATTATTGTCAATGCACTTCCTAATTTAAACATTGGAAACGATATAAACATCCTATTGGGCGATTCAGTGCAATTGAATGTTGGAGGTATAGCTGGTACTTATACTTGGACACCTGCCACTCAATTGAGTTGTACCACTTGTACCAGTCCATTTGCAAGCCCCACTTCGGACATTACGTATACAGCAACATTTGAAGATGCAAACGGTTGTGTTAACTCAGATGCCATCAACATTATAGTAACAGACTCTTCACAAACGGATAACGTGATTGGATTACCTTCTGCGTTTTCGCCTAACGGTGATGGATTTAATGAGGTTTTTATGGTTAGAGGTAGCGGTATAGAAAAAATGCAATTACTCATCTACAATAAATATGGCCAAAAAGTATTTGAGTCCACCGATCAAACCATTGGCTGGGATGGCACATTAGATGGAAAAGCATTAAATGCCGGAGTATTTGCTTATATTTTGACCTACAAATTAGTAGGCGAAGAAGAAAGTGTATTAAAGGGAAGTGTAACCTTAGTAAAATAAAGAATTAAGCGTATGAAAAAAATTACCATAATAGGTCTAAGTTTGATGATGTTCGTTCATCTTACTACCGTAAAAGCTCAACAAGACGAACATTTTAGTATGTTTACAGTGACCCAAAGTCTATTGAATCCTGCTGCAACAGGTAATTTTGGTGGAGATGCCATGTTTTTTACCAATTATCGAAATCAATGGAGCAGCATTACCCCCAAATTATACAACACCATTTCAGCCAATATTGAAGGAAAAGTTTTGGATGGACAAGTAGGAAATGGTTTTTTGGGTGTTGGTGGTTATTTTATAAAAGACGATGCCAACGAAAATAATTTTAGAAGAACAGCTATTGGCGCCAACATTAGTTATGCCATTCAATTAGATAGAGATAATTATCTTTCTTTTGGTATTTCTCCAAGTATGCGTACTAACCAAATTTTGACGAGCAATTTAACTTGGGATTCTCAATGGACCGGAAGTGAATTCAATACCGTTTTGAATAACAATGAACTTTTTGGAACCTATAAAAAATCTTCCTTTGATATATCTTCTGGGGTATTTTGGAATTTCAAACCCAATGATTATTCAAGAGTTTATGCTGGAATTTCTGGATTACACCTCAACAAACCTCAATTGTCACTTACCAACAACGACCGATTATACTCACGGTTTTTAGTTCATGGTGGATGCGAATTAGGTAATCAATCCAGTAAATTAATATGGAAACCAAGTGCATTCCTGTTTTTTCAAGGACCCAATAGAGAAATTACCATAGGTATGGATGTAGAATACGAACTTCAAGAAAAAAGTAAATATACGGGTTACTACAATAGAAATTCTATCAGTGGTGGATTATACTACCGTACAGGCGATGCTATTTTTGCCAATGTCCAATTTAATTGGACAGGTTTTTCGGCTGGGTTTAGTTATGATATAAATGTTTCGGGATTAACCGTTGCTACCAATAGTTTAGGTGGTATGGAATTGTTCTTGAAATACATTATTGCTTCACAAAACGGATCAAAATCAAGAATCTAATTACTACCATAAGTTAAATTGATGTTGTGAATAAAGCAGAAAAAGCACAAATTGATCGTTTGCTGGAAAAGTACAATGCTATTTTATTGCATTCCATGTCCATTGCCGTAGCTGAGGATTTCGTCAATTTAATTATCGTAAATCAAGAAGATACCAACTTTGAATTGAATCATTTACTTAAAAACAAAACCGAATTTAGAAAATACATAACTTCTCAATTTTTAAAAATTAACGGACCTTCTATTTCTAAAGAATTGAGTGAAATGGAAGAAATTAAGTTTACCATTCACAGCAAAAAAGGGAATTCGTGAAAAAATAATCATTTTAATTAAAATGCTTCACAAGCAACTTATCGAAACCCGTAACTAATTATTAATCTGATTATTATGAAACTCGAGAAACTCTAAAACTTCAAGTTAATTTGATTCAAATCATTCACTATTATTGTTAAAAAATACAAAAACGCTATTTTTAGTTTGGAAATGTCAACTGCATTACTTTACATTTGCAGCAGAATTTAATAACCCTTTTAAAAACGAAGAAAAATGTTTGTACACACATCAACACCTTTAAGCAAACCATCATTGGGAACTGGTGCAGCTTTTCTTTGTGGCTTAACGCAATCATAGTTCTATAATCTAGATATGAAAAAGCCCGAAGACAATTAGTTTCGGGCTTTTTTTTTGTTTATTCTAGACATTTCAAAAATTTCTTTCCGAAACATCAACATACAATTATTCTCATTGAATGCATTGTATCGGTCAAATAGCTATTTGCTTATGACCAATGTTAAACTGAGTCAACCTTTTGGCTCCAGTTCGAATTTTGCTTGATCTATTTTTAAGCGAAATCAAAAAATCAAATCAACTTATAAAAAAATCATGGGAAAGAAATTATCCGGAAAAGACCTTATAAAAATAGGCTTTCCAAAAAATAATGCAATAAATATTGCCCTAGGGCAAATAAATCGCTATCGAAAAAGAGAGAAAAAAGAACGCATACTCCAAGAAGCTACTGATGTGTTGCTTCATCCAGAAAACTATAAAGGAGATGGAGTTTGGGGTAAATTGGCTGAGGGTTTAATTGAACCAGTACAGGTGAGATTTAATCAACTCAATACCACACGCGCACCCTTTTCCATCTTTGGAGAAAACGAAATTGATCAAAAAGCTAAATTTCAATTGTACGATGCGTTGAAATTGCCAATAGCTGTAAAAGGTGCACTCATGCCCGATGCTCATTCGGGTTATGGATTACCTATTGGAGGTGTGTTGGCTACTGAAAATGCTGTGATACCTTATGGTGTGGGCGTGGACATAGGTTGCCGAATGAGTTTATCCATTTTTGATTTACCAGCCTCTTTTTATAAAGGCAAGGAACATCAACTTCAAGCCATTTTGAAAGACAATACCAAATTTGGGATGAATGAAACACACGGCAATACTGTTGATCACGAAATTTTTTACCGAAACGAATTTAAAGAAATTCCAATGGTAAAAAAACTGTTGAGCAAAGCCTACAAACAATTAGGTAGTTCGGGTGGAGGCAACCACTTTGTGGAATTTGGGGTTGTGAAATTAGAACACCCTTTACCTGAATGGAAACTTGGTGCCAAGGAATACGTAGCTATTTTGTCTCACAGTGGATCGAGAGGCTTAGGTGCCAACATAGCGCAACATTACACCCATTTGGCTACTAAACAGTGTCCGTTGCCTAAACATGTGCAACAACTTGCTTGGCTTGACTTGAATACGCATGACGGACAAGAATATTGGTTGGCTATGAATTTAGCTGGCGACTATGCAAAAGCCTGTCACGAAGATATTCATAGAAGAATAGCTAAAGCTTTGGGCAACAGAATAGCGATAACCATCGAAAATCATCACAATTTTGCTTGGAAAGAAATAGTAGATGGAAAGGAGTGCGTTGTTCACCGAAAAGGCGCAACACCTGCAGCAAAAGGCACCTTGGGAATTATCCCTGGGTCAATGACAGCACCCGGCTTTATTGTTATGGGCAAAGGAAACGAAGACAGTTTGCAATCGGCTTCACACGGAGCAGGACGCTTGTTTTCACGCTCCAAAGCAAAAGCCAGTTTTACGCAAAGTGAAATAAACAAAGTGTTGGCCGACAATGATGTGCACTTAATAGGTGGAAATGTAGATGAAGCGCCAATGGCCTACAAAGACATAAAAACCGTTATGAAATTACAAACCGAATTGGTAGATGTCTTGGGGACATTCACACCAAAAATAGTAAGAATGGATCGTTAAAATGAAAAATAAACAACGCCATTTCTCTGCCTCTCCAAATAGTGTGAGGCAGAGAATCCTTCAAATCACCTCTGGTAGAGGTCCTGAAGAATGTACCTGGGTAGTGGCTCAAGTATTGAAAAAACTACTGCAAGAAGCCAACGATTTACAATTGAACCCTTCAGTTGTTCAGCACATTGCAGGATCACAAAACGGAACAGTTGAATCGGCCATAGTGTTGATTGAAGGAACCGAATTAACTCCCTTCATCGACTCTTGGTTAGGAACCATTCAGTGGATTGGTAAAAGTACCTTCCGAAAATTTCACAAGCGTAATAATTGGTTTATCGGAATTTTTGAATTGGAAAAACCCAAAGAAATCATCTATTCTGAAAAAGACATCCATTACCAAACTATGCGAAGTTCGGGTGCAGGTGGTCAAAACGTTAATAAAGTGAGTTCGGCAGTTAGAGCTACGCATCTACCCACGGGCACTTGCGTGGTGAGTATGGACTCGCGTTCACAACTTCAAAACAAAAAGTTGGCTACCGAACGCTTGTTATCCAAACTCAATGAAAAATCATTGGAAGGCTTAAAAAACCAATACCAAAAAGAATGGAATAACCAACTCAACATTGAAAGAGGCAATCCAAAAAGAACCTTTGAAGGAACCGATTTTAAAAAACAGAAAGAACTTAAAAATTATAAAAAGGAACGATTACAATTAAAAATCGACCATAAAAAAAATGTATATGAAATAAGCCATTAAGACAAATCCAAATAAAAACGGATGACTATAAATGGCGATTCCATATGACAACTAAAAAAACAATCAAAGACATATGAAAACAATTGATAAATACCTATTTAAAGCGTTAGATTATTATCCTTACTCGCTTGAAGAAACCGTTGAAGCACTCGATTATGCGTTATCTTATGACCGTGAAAACACCACCGCACTTTGTTTGTATGGCCGTTTATATGCCGAACAATTGCAAGAATTTGATACTGCCAAAAGCTACTTTCAAGATGCCTTAGCGATCAATATTCACGCTGTTTCGGTATATCCACACTACATCGAAACATTAATTTTGAACGAAGATTTAGACGAAGCTGCTAAACTCATTGAGTTTGCCATGACTGTAAAAGGTATGAACAAGGTAATGCTGTTGCAACAAAAAACAACTCTCTTGGAAAAGCAACACTTATTCAAACAGGCTTTAAAAACCATTGAGGAAATTAAACTTTTGGATATGACTAATGAGATTACCCACTTCGAAAAATTGGAAAAACGGTTGAGATTCAAAAAAGAACTGCTTGCCAAACAAAAGAAATCGAAGAAAGGAGCCGCTAAATTAGAGACGAAAAAGTAAGAACGTTTGAGGTTTCGGGTTTGAGGTTTCAATACTTCAAACCTTAAACTTCAAATCTATTCCACACAATGCCATTTGGTAACAAAAAACACCTCTTTAGTTCCTGCTGGGCAATTACCTTTACCATTAGCGCCATCTCCCTCAAGGTTTACTTTTTCGTAATAGCCTTCCACTACTATCTTATTTGAGCAACTGACTTCTAAATCAGCGGCATTTTTTAAACGATCAAAGCAGATGGTTTTCATGGAAGCCATTTTTGAATGGGGTGTGATGTCTAGTTGACCAATGTTGTAACCATAGCAACTCACCGAATGCATCACACCTTTTTTGCTGTAATATTCACCTGTTAAGGTTATAGTGTCTTGAGCACGAGTTTGTGTTGCAGTTCCTGCCAGCAAAGCAATAAGAATGGTTAAAAGGGCTGATTTCATAATATCGATGTTTTTATGCTTAGTAAACAAAGATAATCCAATTTTTATACCTGAATACTTTGTTTTTAATCGAGCTTGTCAAAAGGTGTTCCAAGAACGATTGTTGAATTTTTAGTTGGATTTTAATTGTGTTTTATTTGAAAAAAAAATCAAAAAAGTGAAAATTGAATGAGATTGACTAGTTTAGTGGGGATTTTATCAGAATTAATTTCCTCCATGCAAATGGCATTTCCCATTAGGACTAAGCGTTTTATTTTTACATCTACTTCCTGCTTTGGTTGTACCTGAACATTGCACTGATGAGGAATTAGAATTCTTCGAAGGTTCAGAATTTGTATTTGAATCAATGTGATTTGGATCTTGACTTTCGTGTAAGTAACAATAACCACTTTGATTTAAAGTTTTATTTTTACAACGAGCACCTTCTTGGGTGTTTCCATTACATTGTATTGAATTTGATTCAGAATTAACAGTTGATTTAGCAGGATTGTTTGAAAAGTTTTTCCAATTCCAACATTTAATACATAATTCACTTTCAATGATAATTTCATGCTCATCAGGCAATAGATAGAAGAAATCAATGTTTGTAAACTTTTCAACACTATCTATTGTAACAGCATAAGTACTTAGCGGTGCGGTTGAACTTGAATTCGGAATAATAAAACCAATTCCTTTAATACCAGGTTCTCGATAATCAAGTATTACTTTATAAAAGTAATCAGGTAAAGAAACCCCATTTTTCCCAACTGTAACAAGACCTTCTTTTAAAACTGGTCCGGTAACAACGTAAACAGAATTACATTCGACAGCCCAAAATCTAACTAATTCCTCTAACTTTTTCCAAATGCCACGGTTAAACCCAGGCTCTTGCGGACTTATATTACTATAATAAAAACTCTCTATCATAGATTTCTCAGACCAAGCCATATCAGCAGCGGGTGCTAAATGACCTCTGTCATATCCTGTACCTTCGTAATCTTTATCGTTAGCAGTACTTGTTTTAACTAAAGGGTCGACCAAGAATTTATCTGTTCTTTCATATAATTTAACGGTCTTTTCTTTCGTTAGTTCATAAGCTACCCAATTTGATTGTTCGTGTGTTTCATTATATGAAAATGAGTATCCAGTATGTGAAATTACCACCTCAGTTGAAATCTTCTTTGGTATTTCTAATTTGTAAACAGGATAAGGCTTAATGTTGTATAACGGAAGGCTATCTTTATATGCCCAAGTACCATCCTCCCAAAGCAACACTTTTTTACCACCTGCTACGACTGCTTCTTGTTGACCAAAAGAAACTAGTTGAATTAAAAAAGTAAATGAAAGTAATAGGAATTTTTGCATCATATCATTAAAATTTTTAAAAACTTAACATAAAATCAGTTAACCTTTTCATTTCAAAAGTAATTAAAAAATGTAATTAAATCTTTAATGTAATAGAACAAAAGTAAGCTAATATTATATTTTCAATAAAAACTATTTTCCGAATCAATATTTAATTAAATAAGTTCAACTCCTTTGGAAATAATATTGCCCAGCGCTCCAGCCAGTGAGTTGACGCTGAGCGTTGCTAAAAACTCTTTTATTTTTTCAGCTTTTGTTTTTTCGCTACTTTTTAAACTTAATATTTTTCTTATTTCTTCAAACTCATTCTTAGTTAAAGTGCTTTCCAATTCATTTATTATTGAAATATGGATTGATTGAGTTTGGCTTTGAGATTGAGAAACATTTATGACAATATTATTTGATTTTTCTTCATTTTTTGAATTGTCCAATAAATAGTTGAACATACCATTATCTATAAATTCAATTGCTTTTATTTTGTTCATATTCACAATTATTAATGAATCATCTATGTATTGTGAAGTAATCCATTCCAATTCTTCACAAATAAAATTTTCAAGCTCAACCTTTGTCGCATTGCTTATATCTTTAACCTTTAAAAAGTATTCATTGCTATTATGATATTTAAACAAAAACAAATCATTCAGTTGTTTTACTTTTTTTGGAGTTGGTTTTAATCCTTTATGATTTTTTATATCCTTGTACTTAATAAATTCTGAAAACGAATCAAACTCTTTTATGAAATCAAAACCTCCTCGATTAAATTTAATACAATTTTTATCGAATTTTCCCTGTACTTTTTGACATTCTATTAACCCTAATCTATCAAAACGATTACTTATTTCTATTGATGTCTCTTCAATATCATTTTCATCATAATTCATATTTTCTAAAAATGTGGCGATAGATAAAAACGGACTATTCGATTTATAAATGGAAAAAAGTTCTTTGGTTGTTAAATCACATAATTCATCTATGCTAAGATTTAATGTTGTGTCGTTTTTCTTCATAAAGCTTAAAATACTATAAACAATTCATTTTCAAATGTAATACTTTTTATTCTACAACTCTATTCTATATTAAATTATTTTAAATTTCCGTATGCGTGCATAACTTTTTTGTTAATTTGTTATGCTTGCATACATTTTTTTTATACATTCGCATCGTAATGAAAGAGAGTAAGAGAATAAAACCTGAAGAATCCATTGATTTCCACATTCGTTGGGCTTGGTACAACATTTCCCGTATGTACAATACACAAGCTGCCGACTTTGAAGGTTCGATGTCACTGGGTTACGCGCTGTTGAATATAGAAGAACAAGGTACACCTTCTACCAAGTTGGCACCCAAAATGGGAATGGAACCCCGTAGTCTCACCCGAATGATCAAAACATTGGAAGAAAACGGTCTCATCACCAAAGAATTTGACCCCACCGACAAACGGTTGGTAAAATTGTTCTTAACCAAAGAAGGTAAAAAACGAAGAGATTTGGCGAAATCCATCGTTGTCAATTTCAACAAACGCATCCGTGAAGAAATCAATGAAGACGACCTTAAAACAACCTTTAAGGTGCTGACACAAGTAAACGATATGATCGACAAAAATAAATTATATAGTAAAAACCAACCTTAAAATAATAAGTAAGCAATTAAATTCAAGTCCAATTACTTTGTACTTTGTACTCAAGACTTTGGACTCCAAAAAAAAAAATTAAACAATAACAAATAAACCGAAGTTCAAAATCTAAACTTTTAATACTTTGTACTTAAGACTTTAGACTTTGTACTTCTAAAAAAAACAAATATGAAAAGAAGTATCAAAAAAGTGGCTATTCTAGGTTCGGGGGTTATGGGTTCCCGAATTGCTTGCCATTTTGCCAACGTGGGTTGCGAAGTGCTTCTGCTGGACATTGTGCCAAAAGACGCAGAAGAATCAAAAGACAAAGCAGCTCGCAACAAATTGGTGAATGACGCCCTAGATTTTGCCCTTAAATCAAACCCCTCTCCCATTTACAGCAAAAAATTTATCAGTCGCATTTCAACGGGCAACATGACCGATGATATGGCTAAAATTTCCGATGCCGATTGGATTATTGAAGTGGTCGTAGAACGATTAGACATCAAAAAAATAGTTTTTGAAAATGTGGAGAAATACCGCAAACCGGGAACGATTATTTCGTCTAACACCTCAGGTATTCCTATCCACCAAATGTTGGAAGGAAGAAGTGAAGATTTTCAAGCAAATTTCTGTGGAACTCACTTCTTTAACCCACCACGTTATTTAAAATTATTGGAAATCATTCCTACACCAAAAACGGATGCTTCTTTAATTGAATTTTTGATGGATTACGGTGCTCGTGTATTAGGAAAAACAATGGTATTGTGTAAAGATACGCCTGCGTTTATTGCCAACCGAGTGGGTGTATATGCCATCCAAGATTTGTTTCACACCGTTACCAAAATGGGTTTAACGGTTGAAGAAGTCGATAAATTGACCGGTCCTGCTATGGGTCGTCCAAAATCAGCTACTTTCCGTACGTGTGACGTGGTAGGATTAGATACCTTGGTTCACGTAGCCAATGGTGTAAAAGCCAATTGCCCAAATGATGAACGCAAAGAAGTGTTTGAAACACCTTCATTTGTTGCCAAAATGGTAGAGAATGGTTGGTTAGGAAGTAAATCAAAACAAGGATTTTACAAAAAAGTAACGGGAGAAAACGGTAAACCAGAAATTTTGGTATTGGATTTAAATACGTTAGAATACCGACCTCAAAACAAAGTTAAATACGCTACGTTGGAAGCAGCTAAAGCCGTAAATGACTTAGGTGCTCGAACTAAAGTATTGTTTGCAGGAAAAGACAAAGCAGGCGATTTTTATAGAAGCGTATTCTGTGGTGTATTTCAATATGTAACCAACCGTATCCCTGAAATTTCGGACGAATTATACAAAATTGACGAAGCCCTCAAAGCTGGTTTTGGTTGGGAAATGGGTCCTTACGAAACGTGGGATGCCATTGGATTTGACACTGTAATTGCAAAAATGGAAGAATTGGGTAAAAAACCTGCACCATTCATCTACGACATGCAAGCTAAAGGAGTAAAATCGTTTTACAAATTAGAAAATGGGTTACGTAAATATTACGATATCAACACAGGCGAATACAAAGTTATTCCAGGAACGGAAGAACTGTTGTCATTGGCTAACTTAAGAGAAACCAACACCGTATGGAGCAATTCAGATGTACACATCATCCACTTGGGAGATGGTATTTTGAATGTAGAATTCCATACCAAAATGAATACCATTGGTGGAGGTGTATTGCAAGGCATCAACAAAGCTATTGATTTAGCTGAACAAGGTGAAGAATATAAAGGAGTAGTAATTTCCAATGAAGGAGAAAACTTCTCTGCTGGTGCCAATGTGGGAATGATTTTTATGATGGCTGTGGAGCAAGAATACGATGAATTGGATTTTGCTATTCGCGCATTCCAAAACACGATGATGCGTTTGCGTTATTCATCCATTCCTGTTATCGTTGCCCCACACGGACTAGCTTTGGGTGGTGGTTGCGAAATGTGTTTACACGCTGATAAAGTAATTGCACACGCTGAAACGTATACTGGTTTAGTGGAGTTTGGTGTAGGATTAATACCCGGTGGTGGCGGAACTAAAGAATTTGCGTTGAGAAATCACGATGATTTGAAAGAAGGCGATATGCGTATCAACAACTTGAGAAATCGTTTCCTTACAGTGGGGCAAGCCAAAGTGGGAACATCTGCCTATGAAGCTTTTGAATTAGGTTATTACCGTCAAGGAATTGATGAAGTAATTGTATCTAGAGCACATCAATTGGCGTATGCTAAAGAAGTATGTTTGGATATGGCACTTAAAGGCTATCAACAACCTGCCAAACGAAAAGACATTATTGTTTACGGTAAAGAAGGTTTGGGAATTGTATATGTTGGAGCGCATTCAATGTGGAGCGGCAAATACATTTCATCACATGATAAATTAATCTCTGAGAAATTAGGATTTGTATTGTGCGGTGGTGATTTATCAAGCCCAACAGCCGTTTCTGAGCAATACCTATTGGATTTGGAACGTAAAGCATTTCTTGAACTTTGTACGGAGAAAAAAACCTTGGAAAGAATTCAGAGTATTTTGACGAGTGGGAAAATTCTTAGAAATTAGATGAGTATGGAGAGTACAAAGTCTAGAGTACAAAGTCCAAAGTGAGGAAGTTGGAATGGAGTACAAAGTCTTGAGTCCAAAGTAAGATTTCGAATAAAATTGATAAATATGCTTTCAATCAAACATAAACAAATAAATTCAATTCTAACTTCTTTATACTTTGAACCAAGACTCAAGACTTTGTACTTCTAAAAAAACATAAATAAACAAACCGAAGTCCAACTACTTTGTACTTTGTACTAAAGACTTAAGACTTCTAAAAAAAATAAAATGAATAGATTTAAAAATTTGAAAGTATGGCAAGAAGCAATTGAATTAGCAGTTGATGCTTATAAAATTACAGCTACTTTTCCAAAAGAAGAAAAATTTGGTTTAATCTCTCAAATTCAACGTGCATCGGTTTCAGTTAGTTCAAACATAGCTGAGGGTGCAGGAAGAAATAACAAAGGAGAATTTAATCAATTTCTTGGAATAGCACAAGGTTCTTTGTGTGAAGTAGAATCTTTGTTTCATCTTTCAAGTCGATTAGAACTATTAAATTTAGAGGAAGTACAACCTACTAATGAACGAATAGATGGAATTCAAAGAATGATTATAAGTCTTCAATCAAGTTTAAACATAAACAAATAATCCGAAGCCCAAAATCTGGTTCTTAAATACTTTGTACTTAAGACTTAAGACTTTGTACTTCTAAAAAAACAAAAAATGAAAACAGCATATATAGTAGCCGGATACAGAACAGCTGTAGGCAAATCAGGAAAAGGAGGTTTTCGATTCACTAGAGCAGATGAATTGGGAGCTGACGTAATACGAAAATTAATGGCAGATTTTCCACAATTGGATCCCGAAAGAGTGGATGACGTAATTGTGGGTAACGCTACACCCGAGGCAGAGCAAGGATTAAATATTGGAAGAATGATTTCCTTAATGGGATTAAATTCGGATAAAGTACCTGGAATGACGGTCAATCGCTATTGTTCTTCAGGTTTACAAACCATAGCATTGGCAACGTATCAAATTCAATCAGGTGCAGCTCATTGCATCATTGCAGGCGGAGTTGAAACGATGTCTCCGATTCCCTTTGGTGGATGGAGAATTGTACCGAATGCCGATGTGGCCAAATCCAATCCAGATTGGTATTGGGGAATGGGATTAACTGCTGAAGCGGTGGCGAATGAATTTAAAGTTTCGAGAGAAGATCAAGATGCTTTTTCATTAGGTTCACACGAAAAAGCGTTGAAAGCCATTGCGGAAGGTAAATTTAAAGATGAAATCGTACCCATTACAGTGGATGAAATCTACTTAGATAAAAACGAAAAACGTCAAGAAAGAAGTTTCATCGTAGACACAGACGAAGGTCCAAGAGCCTCAAACATGGAAGCTATGGCACGTTTAAAACCCGTTTTCTCAGCAACAGGTTCGGTAACCGCAGGCAACTCTTCTCAAACATCTGATGGAGCTGCTTTTGTAATGGTAATGTCTGAAGAACTAGTTAAAGAACTAAACATTAAACCTATTGCTCGTATGGTGGGCTATTCTGTAGTGGGTCTTGAACCTAGAATTATGGGAATGGGACCCTTGCATGCAGTACCAGCGGTATTGAAACAAACAGGAATGACCTTAAATCAAATTGACCAAATAGAAATGAACGAGGCTTTTGCTTCACAAGCCATTGCGTGTATGAGAGGGTTGAATGTAAATCCTGATATTGTAAATGTAAACGGAGGGGCTATTGCGATGGGTCACCCGCTAGGATGTACAGGTGCTAAACTTTCTGTTCAGTTGTTTAACGAAATGCGCAGACGCAACCAAAAACATGGTATCGTAACGATGTGTGTGGGAACAGGACAAGGAGCAGCAGGGATTTTTGAGCTTCTTTAAGAACGACAATCGATTTTTCGACAATCGACAATCGACAATCGAGGAGAAAAGAGGAAGGACAATCGATTATTCGACTATCGACAATCGAGGGGAAGGGAAGAATCGACTATCGATATTCGACTATCGACAGTTGAGAGGTAAAGCAAGAAGGACAATAAACAAAAGATAATAACTAAAAGTGAAAAGTAATACTTATGCATAATTTCAGAGAATTAAATATTTGGAAAGATAGCCTTAAGCAAGCAGTTTTAATTGCTCGTTTATGTAACACATTTCCTGATTATGAAAAATTTGGAATAACCTCACAAATAAGAAGATCTGCTGTTTCCATTCCATCCAATATTGCTGAAGGATGTTCAAGAAATACAGATAAAGATTTTGTTAGATTTCTCAGAATAGCTTTGGGTTCTAGTTATGAGTTAGAAACACAGCTTCTCATTTCTCTCGAATTAGAATATTTTATTGACGATAAAAATATCTTAGATGAAAACAATAAACTTCAACGCTCCTTGCACAAATTAATAACAAATATAGAAACAAAAATTAACGAATAAATTAACCTTGATTAAAAATTATAACTTCCTCAAAAGTCGTTTGTCGATTATCGATTGTCGAGAATCAATAATCGATAATCATTTGTCGTAAAGCTATAATCTTTGGTCACAAAAAACAAAAAAATGAGTACTACAGAAAAAACACAAAAAGCAATCACAGGTGGTGAGTTCATCATCAGAGATACACAAGCACACGAAATTTTTATTCCCGAAGAATGGACAGAAGAGCAGTTAATGATTGCTCAAATGTGTAAAGATTTCTTAAAAACCGAAATTCATCCGCGTTTGGATGAAATCGATTCTATGAAAGATCCTAACCTTATGCCAAGTTTGGTTGACAAAGCTGGTGAATTAGGATTATTAGGTCTATCCGTTCCTGAAAATTTAGGAGGAATGGGTGTTGATTTCAAAACAACTATGTTGGCTACAGAAGCGTTGGGTGCTGGACACTCTTTTTCAGTGGCGTATGGTGCGCATACAGGAATTGGAACCTTACCTATTTTATATTATGGAAATGAGGCTCAAAAAGCTAAATACATACCAAAATTAGCCTCTGGCGAATGGAAAGCTTCGTATTGTTTGACTGAACCAAGTGCCGGTTCGGATGCTAACTCAGGAAAAACAAAAGCAGTACTTTCTGCTGACGGTAAAAGTTGGATTATCAACGGACAAAAAATGTGGATTACTAATGGCGGTTTTGCCAACGTATTTACCGTTTTTGCTAAAATAGATAATGATGAAAATCTAACTGCTTTTATCGTTGATGGCGATACACCAGGAATTACTTTGAATGCTGAAGAGAAAAAAATGGGTATTAAAGGTTCTTCTACACGTCAAGTATTCTTCAATAACGTAACCATTCCAGTAGAAAATCAATTGTATGAAAGAGGGCAAGGATTTAAAATTGCCGTTAACATCTTAAATATTGGTCGTATTAAATTAGCGGCAGGAGTATTAGGTGGAGCAAAAGCAGCTATTGGTGAAACCATCAAATATGCAAACGAAAGAGAGCAATTTGGAAGATCGATTTCTAAATACGGAGCTATTCGTCATAAAATTGCTGAACAATGTATTCGCTCATTCGCAACGGAATCTGCTACATACCGTGCAGCACAAAACATAGAAGATGCTATCAACGCTTTAGTGGCAGGTGGGATGGACAAAGGAAACGCTACATTAAAAGGAATTGAGCAATTTGCTCCTGAGTGTGCTATTCTTAAAGTTTACGGTTCTGAAACATTGGATTACGTAGTAGATGAAGGTGTTCAAATTCACGGTGGAATGGGCTATAGTGCTGAAACCAACATTGAAAGAGGATACCGTGATGCTCGTATCAACCGTATTTTTGAAGGTACCAACGAAATCAACCGTATGTTGACCGTGAGTATGATATTGCGTAAAGCTATGAAAGGAGAATTGGATTTATTAACTCCTGCAATGGCAGTGGGTAATGAATTGATGAGTATTCCAGATTTTGGTGATGCTGACACTACTCTATTTGCAGCTGAGAAAAAATACGTTAAGAACTTCAAAAAAGCCATGTTGATGATTGCGGGAAGTGCTGTTCAAAAAGTGGGCGAAAAAATGAATAAAGAACAAGAGATATTAATGAACGTTGCCGATATAGGAATTTGGACGTACGTTGCAGAATCTACTTTATTGCGTGTTGAGAAAATGGTTAGCGTAAAAGGTGAAGCCGCATGTTCAGATCAATTGGATATGTTGCGTACATTAATTTATGATTTAGCTGACAACATCAACAAAGCAGGTAAAGATGCGTTGAATTCATTTGTTGAAGGAGATGAATTAAGAATGATGATGATGGGATTAAAACGATTCACTAAACACGAACCATTCAATGCTAAAGAAGCACGTCAACGTATTGCTTTGAAAGCTATTGAGAAAGGAGAGTACTGTTTTTAAGGACAACAATCGATTTATGGACAATCGACAATCGAAAAAAGTCGATAGTCGAATAATCGTTTGTCTTTTTTCTGAAAAAAAATCTTCCCTGCTATCGAAAGATGGTGGGGATTTTTTGTTTAACGACAATCGATAGAAAGACAATCGACTATCGAAAAAAGTCGATTGTCGAATAATCGTTTGTCCTTTTTCTGAAAAGGGATGTGCTTTAAATCAAATCCTTTTTCAACTATACAAACCAATATTTAGTCGTATCTATTGCAAACAGTTCTTTTTTGTCCTGCCACTTTTCAAATTCTTTTTGAAACAAACCTCTAAGCGTAACATCATCCAAAAACTGACTGATGGGCAATACATTTTCACGTAATAATATCTTAAACTCTTTTTGTATTTTTGTTTCCCAATAAGCTTTTGCCAAAAAATGAAGCGTCTCAGGTAATACCATTCTAGAACCGAGAACGTTTTGAGCTGCTTCTTTAGCTATGGGTGTGTAGTCGTCTTCATCACTTTCAATAATTTGAATCAATTGTTCCAGTGAAAATTCTTGATATTTTTCAATTAAAGACACACTCATAATAATTTATTGATGGTGCAAATCGATCAACTCCTGAGCAGCATTGAAGGGGCTTTTCACTCCTATAATAACGGATTGTTCCAATTCCTTCAATTTTGCAGCAATAAATGGATTCGAATAAAAATCTTTTTTCATTAATTCTAAAATACGCTCGTGAAGCCAATAGGAAGCTTGTTGTTGTCGGTTTTTAATATAAAAACCATTCAATAAAGTCGCATTTTGATAACTGGTAACAATTTCCCAAACTTTTTCAATATTAAAGTTAGTCAAAGCGCTGCAAATTTCCACTTGAGGAGTCCAATGAGAATCTGCCATTGGGAATAAATGTAAAGCGTTTTTATACTCTCCTTTTGCTCGTTTAGCGGCACTAACATTTTCGCCATCGGCTTTGGTGATGACCAATGCGTCTGCCATTTCCATAATTCCCCTTTTAATGCCTTGCAACTCATCACCTGCTCCGGCCAACATTAACAGAAGAAAAAAATCAACCATTCCTCTCACTGCTATTTCTGATTGTCCCACACCTACTGTTTCTATCAATATTACATCATACCCAGCGGCTTCACAAAGAATTATGGATTCACGAGTAGCTTTAGCTACACCTCCCAAAGACCCTTTAGAAGGCGATGGTCGTATAAAAACAGCTTCGTGCAACACCAACGTTTCCATTCGGGTCTTATCTCCCAAAATAGAACCCCCACTTTTTTGAGAACTGGGGTCAACTGCTAACACCGCTACTTTTTTACCTTGTTCTGCCAAATAATTTCCAAAAGATTCAATAAAAGTACTTTTTCCTACTCCAGGCACACCTGTTATTCCAATTCGAATAGACCGAGGTGTTTGGTCATTTGGAATCGTTAATTTTTCTATGAGTTCATTGGCCAATTGCTGATGATTGGGCTGTTCACTTTCAATCATGGTGATAGCCTTACTCAACATCATAACGTTACCCAATTTAATGGCATCAACGTATTCAGCAAGGGTGAATGCTTCCTTTTGGGGACGTTTATAATTTTTATTTACGTTTTCCTGACTCATGGTTGTGAAACAAAGCTACGCAAATTATATAAATTAAACTATTTAATTTCTCTATTAATCTCACTCAATGGAAGCGCTTCAATTTTATGTCCACCTTTGTATTCTTTAAAATTAAACGCAAAAGGAAACGATTTCAATTTGACTTTTAACGCCTCCAAATCGTGTATTTTATAAAACTCATCTTCATCACCAAAAAGCACCACAATAGGTTTAGTTGGTTTATAAGTTCCTTCGTTATGCAATGCAAAATCATCGGGAAAAATACCTGCCCATAAAATTAATTCATCTGGTTGATGCTTTGTTGAGTTAAATACCCAACGAGAAACGGATGCTACTCCTTGCGAAAATCCAAAAGCAATTAATTTTGCATCTGGATGTGTTATTTTTGATAATACTTCTGTAGTTACCCCATCCAAAAAATGAATATAATCAGCAATATCCGATTCGCGATCTACTTTGGTCATCCAAGACGCTACTACCCTTCCCGAAAAACCTTCCCAATAAAAACGATGTAACCCTTCAGGAGCAATCACCACCGTTTCTTCATCAATAATACTTTCGAATGATTTTATAAAATAATTGGCCAATTGTGCATACCCGTGACAAGCAATCCAAACGTATTTGGTTTTGTCGGTTATTTCTCCTAATTGAAAATAACGGGCAGTTTTTTGGGTGATGATGTTATGTTGAATGAGTTTGTTTTCCATATATTTCAAGAAACCGTTACAAAATTTGTTCGTGCTTTTATTTCATCAAGCACAGATTGAATTTCAAGTTGTTTTTTCTCTGCTGACCAATTCCAATAATGAGCAAATTTATCTGCTACTACAGTCAAACTGGGTTCAATGGTTTGAATCCAAAAAAACATCTTGCCTGTTCGTCTTACATAAAAATCCAACAACCTCAGGGAAGATTCAAATTGAAGAGCATAGTCCGCTTCAGCTTCTTCAAATAATTTGTTTGCATTTGATTTAAATAAATCCAGTACTTTAAGACCTTCTTCACCGTAATTGTTCACTAAATAGTCAACTGAAATGTGATCGAGGTTCAATGAATTTAATCGTTTTGTAAGTTCTTTTTCCAACAAAGCTATTGTAGTGAATGCTCCTGAATAGCCCGAAATTTTAATTTTATCCGTGCTACACGATTGATTGTTACCCATTTGTTTACCTACCAAATCCACTATCTTTTTGGCCATCAAACGATAACCCGTGAGTTTACCTCCGGTAATGGTAATTAAACCAGAAGAAGAAATAAATACCTCATCTTTTCGCGACAAATTACTAGGTGCTTTTCCTTCTTGGTGAATTAGAGGACGTAAACCCGACCATGAAGATTGAATATCTTGTTTCGATAATCGTAGAGTTGGAAACATATCGTTCACAGCATTCAATAAATAATTTACATCATCAGTCGTTATTTCCGGTTCTTCTTTTTCTCCTTGATAATTGGTATCCGTAGTGCCGATGTACACTATTTGCCCACGAGGAATGGCAAAAATCATGCGTTTATCAGATACATCAAAGTATACGCTGTGCTCAAGTGGAAATTTATTTTTAGCCACCACAATATGCACTCCTTTTGTGAGATGCAATTTTTTTGACATTTCTGACTTATTGATTACTCTCAATTCATCAGACCAAGGACCGGCTGCATTCACTACAAATTTTGCATTAACCAAAAAGGCTTCTTGCGTTAAATTATCCTTTAAATATACACCATTTACTTTTCCATTAGCTTCATAGCTGAAATCCAAGCAAGAAACATAGTTAAATGCCTTTGCACCTCTTTCCACAGCTGACTTTATAACACTTATGGTTAATCTTGCGTCATCTGTTCGGTATTCAGAATAAAAACCCGATCCTAATAATTTATTGCTATCAATTTGAGGAAGAAGTTTAACCGTTTCCTCTTTTGATTTCATGATTCTTCGCTCAGATTTGGGAACACCGGCCATTCTATCATAGACATAAAGTCCAAATGAAGTGGCTAATTTTCCATAAGTTCCCCCTTCTACAATAGGTAAAATCATTTTTTCGGGTACAACTAAATGGGGCGCATTTTTAAACGCAATAGCTCTTTCGCGTCCCGTATCCCTAACTATTTTAAATTCAAATTGTTTGAGATATCGTAATCCTCCGTGAATCAACTTCGTAGAGCGACTGCTGGTACCAGATGCAAAATCATTTTTTTCGACTAAAAGCACTTTCATTCCTCTCGAAACGGCATCTAACAAAATACCAGCCCCTGTTATGCCACCTCCGATTATAACCATGTCAAAAGATGTGGAATCCTTTTTTAGTTGACCCAACCCATCATTTCTGTATTTTTTCCCAAACAATTCACTCATTAGTCCAACCAATTTTTTGATTTTTCAATTGCTTTCAACCATTTATCGTAACGCACCTTTATTTGGATGTCATCAAATTGGGGCTCAAAAGTAGCTGCCACATTTCTCAATTTAGGCAAATCGTCCCATTTCCAAAGCTCAATACCCAATCCTGCCATAAAACACACCCCAAGAGCCGTAGATTCAGTCATAGCGGGACGTTCCAATGAGCAATTCAAAATATTGGATTGAAATTGCATTAAAAAATTATTGTTTGAAGCTCCGCCATCAACTTTCAACTTAACCAACGGGGTTTGAGAATCGAGTTGCATCGCTTGCAGCACATCTTTTGTTTGAAAAGCAAGTGATTCAAGGGTAGCTCTAACAATATCTGCTATCGAAGTATCTCTAGTTAAACCAAAAATAGCACCTCTTGCATTCATATCCCAGTAAGGAGCTCCCAATCCTGCAAAAGCAGGAACAAAAACCACCTCATTATTGGGATTTGACAATTTTGCCAAATCTTCCGAATCAGCTGCCATTTCTATAAATTTCATTCCATCCCGCAACCATTGAACCGCAGCACCCGCAACAAATACACTTCCTTCCAAAGCGTAGGTTGTTTGGCCTCGGATTCTCCATCCAATAGTAGTTATTAAACCATTTTTACTTTGCACCAATTCCTTTCCCACATTCATCAACATAAAACAACCTGTTCCGTAGGTATTTTTTGCTTCACCTTTTTCAAAACAACATTGACCAAACAAGGCAGATTGTTGATCACCCAAAACTGCTTTAATAGGGATTTTAAGATTAAATTCTTCAAATTCGGCATTCCCAAAATCGGCTGAACTGTCCAAAACCTTCGGTAATGTCTCTAAAGGTATTCCAATGATATTGAGCAATTCAGTATCCCAAGTGTTCGATTCAATATTAAATAATAATGTACGTGAAGCATTGGAAACATCGGTTACGTGACTTTTTCCTTTAGTCAAATTCCAAATTAACCAAGAATCAACGGTTCCGAAAAGTAAATCATTTTGAACTAATCCTTTTTTTACCTCATCACAATTATCCATCAACCATCTCATTTTGGTTGCCGAAAAATAACTGTCAATTACCAATCCTGTTTTTGATCTAAATAACTCAGAATACCCATTTTCGATAAGTGTATTACATTGCTTTGTGGTTCGGGTATCTTGCCAAACAATTGCGTTATGAAAAGGTTTTCCTGTTTTTTTACTCCAAGCAACTATCGTCTCACGTTGATTAGTTATTCCAATGGCATCAATTGAAATTTTTTGAAAATCAACGTCTTTCATTAAATCATGGATTACTTTTAATTGAGACGACAAAATTTCATTAGCATCATGTTCAACCCATCCCGGTTGAGGATAAATTTGCGAAAATTCTTGCTGTTTTATTGATAAAATTTGAGCCTTTTGGTCAAACAATATCGCTCGAGAACTTGTTGTCCCTTGATCAATACTTAAAATGCATTTCATAATCCTCTAAAATATCCCTTTATGTAAATTAAATCGCAAAAATTATGTTACAAAGGTATCTTTTCAAAAATATTATTATACTAAATGGCAACCCTTTTTTACTATTATCGTCAAGGAAATACAACAAAAAATTAATATAAAGTCAACTTTACGAATAGTTAGGATTACAATTCTTTCATAAATTGCTGTCAAACTTAATTCTTTGTAGACTATATTTGTACATTAAAATAAAAATAACATGACTAAATTACCAATTCTAATCATCATTGCTTTAGTTGCAATTTTGGGAATTAAGCCAGTGCAAGCTTCTCACGTTCCAGGTGGAAACATTACCTATGAATGTGTTGGACCTAACCAATTTTTAATTACTCTGACTCTTTTTGAAGATTGTGGATCAGCATTTGAAGCAAACGGAACTCAAACCGTTACCATTGCCAATGCTTGTGGAATAGGTGGATTAACATCTGTTACTCTTAACAATACCATTTACCAACAAGAGGTTTCACAATTATGTTCCAGCCAATTACCTCAAAGTGAGTGTAATGGAGGCACACTACCAGGTGTTTACATGCATCAATGGCAAGGAATTGTAACACTTCCGGCAACTTGTACTGAATGGACATTTTCATACAGTTCTTGTTGTAGAAATACCAGCAATAACTTATCATCTGGATCTTCACAAAATTATTATTGGGAATCAACATTAAATAATGCTGCTGCTCCTTGTAATAATTCACCTGTAATTACTGCACAACCCATCCCTTATACGTGTATCAATCAAGCTGTAATTTACAATTTTGGTGTTTTAGAACCAGATGGAAACACATTAGTGTATTCTCTTGTTCCTGCAATGACCAGTGCAACGGGTACTACTCCCTATGCAGGTGGTGCTTCGGGTGCTGTTCCGCTTACGGGAATTACCATTAATCCAGCTACAGGTCAAATAAATTTTACACCTACAACTTTAGGTAACTATGTTGTTGTAGTATTAATAGAAGAATATGATGCTAACGGAGTGTTGGTTGGAAGCATTATGCAAGATTTTCAATTTGAAGTCATTAACTGTCCGGGTAACAATAACCCTGTTCCTCCTACTGCTGGTATGACAGGTTTTACCGGAACAGGTGTTCAATCTGGACCTACAGCAATACAAGCTTGTGAAGGCGATAACGTTTGTTTCAACGTTGTTTTTACAGATGCTGCTGCTGATATAGTAACCTTAACTTCAAACGTAGCCAGTGTATTTCCTGGTGCTACTTTTACTCAAAACACTACAACAGGTGGAAATATATCAGCCACTATTTGTTTTACCGTTTTACCGGGTAGCAACCCTTTTTCTACCATTACTATAAATGCTGAAGATAATGCTTGTCCTGTTGTGGGTATCAGCTCTATGGCCATTGGCGTGACCGTAATTAGCAGTACTTATGCAGGAGCAAATCAAACCATGTGTTTAGGCACAGGAGCGCAACTTCAAGCAAATGGAGGATCTAATTTTACTTGGTCTTTAGTTTCAGGTTCTCCGATTACTCCAGCTACTCTAAGTTGCACAAATTGTCCAAATCCAATAGCTAACCCAACTATTACTTCTACTTATTTAGTCACCAGCAATTTAGCAGGTGGATGTACAAATACAGATGAAATCACTGTTACGGTGGTACCTGATTTCAACTATTCGTTGACGCAATCTTCATCTAGTACTTGTTTAAATAGTGAAGTTCAATTAAGTGTTATCCCAACTCCAGCTGGTGCCTACACGTATTCTTGGACTCCGGCTACTTTTTTAAGTAGTACAACTGTTGCTAACCCTACTATGTTACCTACTACTCCAGGTACATATAATTACACTGTTACCGTTACTAGCCCACTTGGATGTGTTAAAACCGATAATATTTCAGTAACTGTGGCTTCTGCATACGCACCCAACATTACGATGACTGCCGATCAGACTTTGGTTGCTTGTGGAGACCCTGTGAACTTCACTACAAGTTTAGGTGGAGGTGTTCCAGCACAATGTGGTCCTAGTGCTAATACTTCTTGTCAAGCTCCTCCTTCACAACAAACTATTGGTAACCCAACTGGTGCAAATACTTCTACATCTTGGCCTGCACCATTTGGTAACTGGTATAGAAATGCTAAACACCAATTTTTGTACACTGCTGCAGAATTACAAGCAATGGGATTTGTAGGTGGAAAGATTACACAAATAGCTTGGCAGGTAAATACCATAAATGGAACAACTGCTTACAATCAATATTCTATTAAAATGAAATGTACCAGTGCGGCTGCTTTAACAACCACTTGGGAAACAGGTTTAACAACAGTTTTTTCACCTCAAAATATTACCGTAACAACTGGTTGGAACAATTTTACTTTGACAACTGCTTATGAGTGGGATGGTATTTCCAATTTAGTTGTAGAAATTTGTTATGACAACTTGAGTACAAGTTATACGCAAAACTGTATCACTCCTTGGACTACTACTACATTTCCTTCAAGCACCTATTTCTACAGTGATGGAACTCCTGCTTGTCCGTCAACTACACAATCTTTTGGTAGCCCTTCAACAAACAGACCTGTTACTCGATTCACTACTTGTCCTACGATTCCTAATCCTGCTAACTTTACCTTTGCTTGGACTCCAGTTCCTCCAATGAGTGATGCTACTGCTCAGAATCCTTTTGCTTTACCACAAGTACCAACTACTTTTCAAGTTGTAGTAACTGATTTGAATGGTGGATGTACAGATACAGCATCGGTTTTTGTAAATGTGTTGTGTGATACGTGTCAGCAACCTCATCCAGTAGTAACAAATGTTACATGTTTTGGTGGAACAGATGGAGAAATATTTGTAACTCCTCAAGGTAATGATGGACCTCCTTTTATCGTTGAAATTAGAAACCCTACAACATTGGCAATATTACAATCTAACACCAACGTAATTACGAATGCCAATTTCACAGGCTTTGGCGCTGGTTCTTATTTAGTTCGTTCTGTTGACACAACAGGTTGTTGGGCAGATTCAATAGTTACTATTACACAACCGCCCATAATGACGTTGGTTGATTCTCCCGACACATTGATATGTATAGGTGGAACAGCGGTAATAAGTGCTACTGCCGGTGGTGGAAACGGTGGACCCTATTCGTATACTTGGTCTTCTATTCCTTCAACTACAAGCACTCAAGTGGTGAGTCCAACAACTCCAACTACTTATACAGTGCAAGCAACCGATCTTCAAGGCTGTACTTCACCAACTTTATCAGTTATTGTCAACATGTATCCACCCATACTCTCCACACCTGGTGCTAATCAAACAGTTTGTCCAGGAGAAAGTGCTACAATCAGCGTAACTCCTAACGGAGGTTTTGGCGGAACCTATTTCTATAATTGGACCGATGCTAATGGAAATGTGGTTGGAACAACTAACCCTTTGACTGTAACTCCCGCTACTGCTCCAATGGTATATACCGTTTCTATCACAGACAATTGCGAAACACCAGCTACAGTAAATACTGTTACCGTAAATTGGCATCCAGTGCCTCAACCTACTTTTATTGCTGATGTTACCAGTGGTTGTTACCCCGTTGAAGTAACCTTTACTAATACAACAGATCCATCATTAGTAGGTACATGTTTATGGACATTTGGAAACAACACTACATCAACTGTTTGTGGAACTTCTTCAACAATTTATCCATTACCTGGTGTGTATGATGTAACTCTTCAAGTAACCAGTAATGAAGGATGTGTTGGTTCTACAACTATAAACAGTATGATTGAAGCCTTTAATTATCCAACAGCTAATTTTGGTTTTTCACCTTCTGTTATTACAGTTTTGGATCCAACAGTGACTTTCCTTGACTCTTCGTCAACCGATGTTACTTCATTTGAATGGAATTTTAGTGATACGGCACTTTTAGGAACAAGCAATTTGGAAAATCCAATTTATGTATTTCCTGATAGCATTCCAAATACATTTTATGTTCAGTTAATCGTTACCAACGCAAATGGCTGTACAGATACTGCTTATAATAGCATATTAATGAACGGTGTCTTTAACTTCTATATGCCAAATGCATTCACGCCTAATGGAGATGGAAACAATGACTTTTTCTTCCCGAAAGGAGAAGGAGTTGATGTTAACAATTACGATATGTATATTTTCGACCGTTGGGGTGAGCGAATTTTTGAAACTACAGATTTCATAAAACAATGGGATGGAACACATATGAATACTCCCCTAAAAGGCGATGTATATGTTTGGAAAGTAATCACAAAAGATCAATATACTAATAAAAAATATACCTATACAGGTCATGTAACTTTAATACGTTAGGATTACAAAAACGAATAAAAAAAAAAGCAACCATTTAGGTTGCTTTTTTTGTTTTGTAAGCAACCCTTTTCTACTTTTACAGTCATGACTTTAAATACAATTCAACTTTAACATGAATTTACTCAAAATTCTTCTTTCTTGTCTATTATTCACCATTATCAATCAGACTGTTTTTTCTCAAACTTTTGTAAGTATTGCAGACGGTATGGTCCAAACTTGTAATGGAACTTTATTTGATACCGGTGGTCAAGGTGGACCAGGATATTCCAATAATGAAAATCATACCATTACTATTTGCCCAGATAATCCTACAGATGTAATAACACTTGTTTTTGTTACCTTTAATTTGAGTAATGTAAATACAGCAGGAGGTGGTGGAAATAATATGGACAACATGACCATCTACGATGGTAATAGCACAGCTGCTACTTCATTAGGATCGTATACTACTAACCAACTTCAAGGAACCATTGTTACATGTACTTCATTAAATACTTCTGGATGTATAACACTTACTTTTAATTCTAATAGTGCAGGAACTGGTGCTTTTGCTGCAACAATAACCTGCACAACTCCATGTCAACGACCAACAGCTGTAGCTACTTCTAATCCTGGTTCGCCTGCTCGAATTTGTAAAGGTGACGTGGTAACCTTTGATGGAAGTGCCTCAACCGCACAAGCAGGATTTAATATTAGTACCTATATTTGGAATTACGATGATGGAACTACCGACACGTTGACAACTCCCACCACTACACATACCTTTAATACTGAAGGAGAGTATATTGTTCAATTATATGTTATTGATAATAACGGTTGTATAAATAATAATTTGGTAGATATTCAATTATTGGTAGCACCTGATCCTATTTTTACACCTTTAGTGGCTACGGAAACTATTTGCTTAGGTGAAACGGGCAATTTTGTAGCTACTCCAAATGCTTATGAACAAACTTGGAGTGGAATGCCTGATGGAAATTTAGGTGGCCCTCAATATGTTCCCGATCAAGTGGGTCAATGTTTCAGTACAAACTTGGTTTTCCAACAATTTGATCCAGGACAACAATTAACCAATATCAATGATCTTTTAAGTGTTTGCGTAGACTTTGAACACTCTTTTATGGGAGATTTAGTTATTTCTTTATATTGTCCTTCTGGTCAAAGTGTAATATTACATCAACAAGGTGGAGGTGGAACTAATTTAGGTGATCCCGATCAATTAGACGACCCAAACTTAGCAGGAACGGGAGCTACTTATTGTTGGAGCCCTACTGCAACGAATGGAACATGGGTTGACAATGCTAGTTTTGGTCCAACACCTAATACTTATACGAATAATTCTGGATCAGAATCTTTGAATCCAGGAACCTATGAAAGCTTAAATCCAATGACCTCGCTTGTTGGATGTGATTTGAATGGAACATGGTCAATTGAGTTTTGTGATCTTTGGGGAGCTGATGATGGATTTGTTTTTGGATGGAGCCTTGATTTTAATCCTGCAATCATTCCAAACGTGACCGTTTTTACTCCTGACATTGGCGCCAATTGTGATTCTTCCTATTGGTCAGGTCCGAATATGTCAGGTATATCTTCCGATTGTAATTCAATGCAAGTAGTTCCCTCTTCAGTAGGCACTTTTATCTATACCTATACAGTTGTAGACAATCATGGATGCACTAATGATACAACTGTAACCTTAACCGTTACTCCAGGACCAGAAGCCAATGCAGGAACAGATATTTCAGCTTGTTTTGGTGACTTAGTTACTTTAAATGGCAGTGTAAACAATACTATACCTACTCCACCATGTTTATTCACGTTGAATATGGATGATAGTTTTGGTGATGGTTGGAATGGTGCAGCATTAACTTTGGTCGTCAATGGAATACCTTCAACCCAAACAATTAATACGGGCAGCACAGGTACATACAGCTTTATGATGAATCAAGGCAGCACCCTTCAACTCAATTATATTGGCGGCTCATGGGAAAGTGAAGTATCCTATGAGATAGTAGATTGTAATGGGAATGTGATTTTTGCTGCAGGACCCAATCCTCCCGTAGGAAACAATATATTTAATACGGTATACAGTAATTCGCCCATCTATGTTTATTCTTGGTCTCCTTCAACCGGATTGTCTAACCCTAATATTGCCAATCCTACATTTACATTAGCCAATAGTGGTGCGTATACATTAACCGTCCACGAAGCTGGACATCCATTATGTGGTTCAACAGATGTAGTAAATGTTTTTGTTACGTGTGGTACTTGCCAACCTGCCTTAACCGCTGTTACAAACATTACTTGTAATGGAGACAATGATGGATCTGTTTTAGTAACACCTGTTGGTGTGGATGGACCACCATTTATTATTCAACTCTTAAATCCTACAAATCAAGCAATCTTAGATTTTGATAATAACGTGAGTACAACAACTACTTTTGACAATTTAGCCGCAGGCAATTATATCATCCGATCAATTGACACTACTGGATGCCAAGCAGATGTTACTATTACCGTGACTCAACCACCTATCGTAACCCTTACAACCTCCAATGATACTATTGTTTGTATTGGTGGTTCGGCAGTTGTAAGCGCGAATGCAGCAGGTGGTAATGGTGGACCTTATTCTTATGCTTGGTCAAATGCTCCCATTACTACAAGTAGTCAGGTAATTTCACCTACTTCTGTGACTTCAGTAACAGTTCAAGCAACAGATCCTCTTGGGTGTTTATCACCTCAAATGACGGTTGATTTGAATATGTATCCCCCTATTCTTTCAACTCCCGGAGCGAATCAAATTGTATGTCCAGGTGGTAGTACCGCATTAAACGTAACACCTAATGGTGGTTTTGGAGGTACCTATTTTTATTCTTGGACGGATGCCAATGGGAATGTTGTAGGCACCACTAACCCCGTAATCGTAACACCCGCATCGGCACCTATGGTGTACACGGTTTCCATTACTGATAATTGTGAAACACCAGCAACTATAAACACTTTAACGGTTGATTGGCATCCATTGCCCGTACCCGCCTTTACTTCGGATACAAATAGTGGCTGTTTTCCAGTTCCCATTACTTTTACAAACACAACAGACCCCTCTTTCATAGGCACTTGTTTTTGGGATTTTGGAAATGGACTAACATCTACAATATGCGGAACATCTAACACGGTTTATGCAACACCTGGTACGTATACGGTTACCTTAACTGTTACCAGTCCTGAAGGGTGTATTGGAAGCACTACAACCCCTAATATGATTACGGTTCACGGCTACCCTACAGCTGATTTTACTTGGAGCCCTGAAGTGATAACTGTTTTCAGTCCAGAGGTGCAATTTGAAAATACCTCTTCAAGTGATGTAGTGAGTTTTGAATGGACCTTTCAAGACACATTAGGTTCTGATTTTATTGCCAATCCTGTATTTGTTTTTCCAGATACGCAACCCGATAATTTTTTGGTTGAGTTAGTGGTTACGAACCAATTTGGATGTACGGATACTGTGATGAATTATATATTAATGAACGGTGTGTACAGCTTGTATTTGCCCAATGCTTTTACTCCAAATGGAGATGGTAATAATGATACTTTTTATCCACAAGGGGAAGGTTTGGTAGAATCAAAATTTGAATTTTATATTTTCAACAGATGGGGTGAACTCATTTTTGAAAGTACAGAATTCAATAAAGAATGGGATGGAACCCATCTCTCAGAAGGTGCTCCAGTTGGACAATATGTTTGGAAAGTAGTTACAAAAGATTTATATACAAATGAAAAACATACCTATCACGGTCATGTAACGTTAATTAGATAAGAATTGCGAATACCAGCTTCAACTTAAATAAAAATGCCTTGTTAATTATAATGAGGCATTTTTTTATTTTGGAATTCCTAAAATCCTGAATTAGTAACCATTGCCATCAATTCACTCGGACAAAATAATTGTTAATAAAATTCTTTTAACTTTAATGGAATAGTCGTATCAATTATAAGCAAAGATTTATCTTTGTAACCTAACTTTAATCGCATAGAACGAGATGAACTTTATAGTTTCAAGCACTACATTACTTAAGGCTCTTCAAGCAGTTGGAGGTGTACTTAACAGCACCAATACGTTACCCATTCTTGACAATTTCTTATTTGAAATTGCCAAAAACGAACTTAAAATTTCAGCATCTGACTTAGAATCAACGATGTCGACTATGATTTCAGTTCAATCTAAAGAAAGTGGAAATATTGCTGTTCCTGCAAAATTGGTTTTAGATATTTTAAAGACTTTTCCAGATCACCCGCTTAATTTTAGTGTTAATGCTAATAATGGAATTGAAATTTCATCTGACTATGGTAAGTATTCATTATCAGGTCAAAATGCAGATGAGTTTCCGAGAGTACCTAAATTAGAGTCTCCTTCTAAAGTAACCTTAACAAGTAAAGTATTACAAAGAGCCATTGAAAAAACTGTTTTTGCAACGGGTAATGATGATTTACGTCCTGTGATGAGCGGATTGTTTTGCCAAATGGACAGTCAAGGAATTACTTTTGTTGCCACAGATGCGCACAAATTAGTACGTTTTAAACGTTCAGATGCAACCAGTGAAAAATCATCTGAGTTTATTATTCCTAAGAAACCAATGAATCTATTAAAAGGATTATTAGGAAGCATTGATGAAGAGGTAATATTGGAATACAATGAAGCAAATGCTCAATTTAAATTTGGAAGCACCACTTTAATCTGTCGTTTGATTGACGGTAAGTATCCAAATTATCAAGCGGTAATACCTCAAGAAAATCCAAATAGAATGACCATTGCTAGAACACAATTTGCTAATTCTATTAAAAGGGTTTCTATTTTTGCTAATAAAACTACCCATCAGGTTCGCCTAAAAATAACTGGAAGTCAATTAATTATTAGTGCTGAAGATTTAGATTTTTCAAATGCTGCAAAAGAAGAATTGACTTGTTCTTACAAAGGTGAAGATATGGAAATTGGGTTCAATTCTCGCTTCCTATTAGAGATGATTAATAACATTTCAGCCGAGACCATTGCTTTAGAATTAAGTGCTCCTAACAGAGCAGGTATTTTAGTTCCAGATGTTCCCGAACAAGAAAATGAAGATATATTAATGTTGGTTATGCCTGTTATGTTGAATAACTAATAACCTACTATAAAAATTATAAAAAAAGCTGCATTTTGAAGAAAATGCGGCTTTTATTTTTTTAAATTAAGTAATAATTAAAATGCGCTATTTACTTTTAATGATAGGAATAATTGTATTGACATTTTTTGGGTTACCTGATGTTGTTATTTATTCCAAAACAGGTTTAATGAGGTATATTCCATTAGTTTTATTGTTTATTTTAGTTCCGTTTTTACTTTATAAAGCTTTAAAAGAATTTAAATTAAAAAATGAAATTTCTATTGGATTTGCAATGGGGTCCATTTTAGTTTTTGGACCATTGTTTGGTCTTTGGACAAACCTTAAATCAAATTTAGATTTAGAAAAAACCGGTGTTATAAAATATGCAATTGTTAAAGAAAAATGGTATTCGTCTCCTCGTAAAGGAAAAAGAAGTGAGTGGTTATTTATAGCTAAATTTAAGGTTGACAATATCGAATATTCTACTTTTTCACAAGTAGACAAAGATAATAGTTTGAATATTGGAGATACTGTTTGGGTAAGGTATTCAAAAAACAATCCTGAAAACAATGATATTATTGAAAAGTAAATGAATGTTACTGTTAATTCATTTACTTTTTCAATCTTACCAATTTAACAACCAACATCAACCATCCAATAATCATTAAAACACCGCCAATTGGGGTTAAAGCAATCATGGAATATTTAATCCAAAGTTGTTGCCATATAGCATTTAGAACCAACAAATAAATAGATAATGAAAATAATAAGGTACCTGTAATGTGAATATACAAGACGGATATAATTGAGGTTAATTTTAGATGAGACGCTAAAAACACTATTATAAATAACCCAATTCCTTGAATCAACTGATATTGAACACCTGTTTTCCAACTTTCAATATTTTTTGGTGTAATTCGAGTAACGCCCTCTAACGCATGAGCACCGATGGCTCCCAACCCTATTGCAGTGGCAATAAAAAGAGCACCGTAACTGCTGTACTTTATAATTTGATTTTCTGTTATCATTATTCAATAATTGGTACTAATCCTCTCAATCCCATATCAACTACCGTTTCTCCATCGGCTGGTTCAAAAATTCCATTAGGAATGACATCAACCCATTCAAAGCTATCATTGGTAGACAAGCTAATGGTTAAAACAATATCCTCTGTTTCATTACCAGTTATTGTAAATGAAGGAGCAAAAGCACCGGTAACCACACAAGAACCTATTGGAATGGGTGATGTATTGCTAATGGGGTTGGGCACTGTAGTGCCAGCTGACTGCCCTTCTGATACCGTTCCTAATGTTTCAAACCCCCAATATCCTTGACTTTTGTTGGCATTAACAGTAACCGTTTGGGATTGCAATACATAATCAGTAATATACGTTATAAAACCTACAAAAGAAGCCAATCTTCCCGTAAGGTTCAATCCACTTGCTTTAAACTTTATGTCATAATTTTGATACGTCAATGAAACTCTCAACCACTCATACGTTCCAGGATTGATATCACTCAACGGAATGGATAAAAAAGTTTCTCCTTCTTCCACAATGATTGCCTGATCAAAATCTACTGCTGAAGGACCACCAAGAGTAGTTTCAGGTCCGTGATAAACAATTTCACCTTGACCTAATTGAGTGTTCATATTGGGAGCTAACTCAACATAATGAGCACTGATTCCATGAAATAAAGGTGATTGAGCAGCATTCCCTGAAGGCACCGACACGGGTTGCCCCAAGTTTCCTAATCGCACTTGTGTCGAATCAAATTTAAATTTAATAATTAATTTAGGTGCTTCTGGTTCGGGTAAAATACAAGAACCATCATCTTTTTTAGCTTTAACATCGTAATTGGTTGCCAAATGATTGGTGCATCCTTCTTTTTTGCAAGAAATCGTAAAACTGGTCACTAATAGGAGCGACATGGAAACAATTGCTAATTTCATGGGGTCATATTTATTATTAACCTAAGTTCAGGTGATTAAGTATTCAAATGTACGAATTAAAAGGAATCTATTTAAAAAAAAACTATAAAAATCATCTATTACTGCATTGTCAAATCGTCAATCAACTACATTCCAACTCCATATTCGTTTCTTTATTATTGTTGAAAACAAATAAAAAATACCCCTTTTTTAAGTCGATGAATTGACTTAACTTTATGGTTCATTAATTTTACCTTTCATGTATTTAATATTTGATACCGAAACTACTGGATTACCTAAGGATTTTAAAGCGCCAATAACGGATACCGACAATTGGCCAAGATGTGTCCAAATAGCGTGGCAATTGCATGACGATATGGGACAATTAATTGAGAGTCAGGATTATTTAATTATTCCCGAAGGCTACGATATTCCTTATAATGCTGAAAAAATTCATGGGATTTCAACGGAATTAGCTCATTCTATGGGTAAACCTTTACAGGAGGTATTATCCCTTTTCAATGAAGTACTTTCAAAGGCTCAATTTGTAGTTGGGCAAAATATCACATTTGATTTAAATGTGATGGGTTGTGAATTCTATAGAAAATCGACCGAAAGCCTTCTATTGACTTTACCTGTTTTAGATACATGTTCGGAAGTTACTGCCAAACTGTGCCAAATTCCTGGTGGAAGGGGTGGAAATTTTAAGTACCCTACCCTAACCGAACTTCATGAATTTCTTTTTGGTGAACCCTTTTCAGAAGCGCATAATGCCACAGCGGATGTTGAAGCTACCACTCGTTGCTTTCTCGAACTTATACGATTAAAAAACTTTACGAAAAAAGATTTAAATACTGACGAACAATATTTTGATCGATTCTTAGATTTTAATAAAGCACCCTTCGAACCAATTGGTTTAACCCATTTGAACTTAAAAGAAGCCAGTTCAAAATTAAAGACCAGTTCATCTCAATCAACAAAGATTGACACCAATGCTCATGTTGAACGGCTGGAAAAAGTTCGTTTTTCACATTTACATAATCACACCCAATTTTCGGTATTACAATCTACCATAAAAATTGAAGATTTATTTAAAGCCGCTAGTGCCAATAATTGTCCAGCTGTGGCTATTACAGATTTGGGAAATATGATGGGCGCTTTCCATTTTATTAATGCTGGTCAAAAACACAATGATACTATAAAGGGACAACTAAAAGCAAAGGAAGCTTTGCTCGAATTGGGGGAAAAGACCATCGAATATACAGATGATGATGATCAAAAACAAACCAAACAAATTCCATTAAATAAAGACGAAATTAATTCTTTAGAAAAAGAAATTGAAGAGCTCAAACAGAAAATTGTAAAACCTATTATCGGTTGTGAATTATATATCTGTAAAGATCGTTTGGACAATAAAAACAAAGACAACGGTTATCCCGTTCCATTGTTGGCCAAGAACAAAAAAGGGTACCATAACCTATCAAAATTAGCTTCGGAAGCTAATACATATGGTTTTTACTATGTACCTCGAATTGATAAAACTATACTCAAAGAATTAGCTAATGAATTAATTTGTTTGACAGGAGGATTAAATGGTGAAATTCCACAATTGATCTTAAACGTTGGAGAAAAACAAGCTGAAGAAGCCTTTGTTTGGTATAAAGAAGTATTTGGGGATGACTTTTATATAGAGTTAAATAGACACGGTTTACCTGAAGAAGTAACTGTTAACACTACCCTTCTTAAGTTTGCTGAAAAATATGGAGTAAAGTATTTTGCAGGGAACGATAATTATTACATTCAAAAGAAGGATTCTCATGCTCATGATATTCTTTTGTGTATCAAGGATGGAGAAAAGAAAAGTACTCCTATAGGTCGAGGAAGAGGTTTTCGTTTTGGTTTTGCCAATGATGATTTTTACTTCAAAAGCCAAGAGGAAATGAAAAAAGCTTTTTTAGACCTGCCTGAGGCTATTGAAACAGTTGAAGAAATAGTAGAAAAATGTGAATATTACACATTAGGAAGAGACGTTTTATTGCCGGCTTTTGATATTCCAGAAGAATTTCAAGATGAACGAGATAAAGGAAATCCTGATTCCAAATTTGGAGAAAATAATTACCTTAGATACCTCACCTATGAAGGAGCAAAAAAACGGTATCCAGAAATTACGGACGAAATAAGAGAACGTATTGATTTTGAATTGGAAGTAATTGCCAATACTGGATATCCTGGTTATTTTTTAATTGTTCAAGACTTTATAGCTGCTGCACGCAGAATGGGTGTTTCTGTAGGTCCAGGAAGAGGTTCGGCTGCAGGAAGTGTGGCAGCATATTGCACCGGCATAACCAATGTTGACCCCATAAAATACGATTTACTTTTTGAGCGTTTCCTTAATCCAGAAAGGGTTTCGATGCCCGATATTGATATTGACTTTGATGATGAAGGTCGAGCAAGTGTTATTCAATATGTGATTGACAAATATGGTACTAATCAAGTAGCTCAAATAATAACCTATGGTACAATGGCTGCAAAATCGTCCATTAGAGATGCAGGGCGTGTATTGGATTTGTCTTTACCTGAGACAGATCGCATTGCTAAGTTGGTTCCCGATATGAAATTGAATAAATTATTTTCACTTCCAGAAGAAAAATTAGCTGAAAATCTGAATGCAGAGCAACTCAAAATGGCAAATGAGTTGAAACAAATCCTTACAGAAAGAGGTATTGAAGGTGAAGTATTGCGTCAAGCACAAATTATTGAAGGCTCCATGCGAACTACAGGTATTCATGCATGTGGTGTGATTATTACTCCAAGCGATATTAGAGAACACGTTCCAGTTGCCAATGCCAAAGAATCTTCTATGTGGAGTACACAATTCGACAACTCTGTTGTGGAATCTGCAGGTTTACTTAAAATGGATTTCTTGGGGCTCAAAACCTTGACCATTATCAAAGATGCACTTAAAATCATTAAAGCCCGCCACAAAATAGATATTGATATTGAAGCCATACCTATTGACGATGAGGCTACTTATGAGTTATTTCAACGAGGTGAAACCGTGGGTATATTCCAATACGAGTCACCCGGAATGCAAAAACACTTGAAGGATTTAAAACCGACTGTTTTTGCGGATTTAATTGCGATGAACGCTTTGTACAGACCAGGGCCTCTTGAATATATTCCAAACTTTATTAGAAGAAAACATGGTACCGAAGAAATCAAGTATGATTTAGATGCCATGGAAGAATACCTTAAGGAAACCTATGGTATTACCGTTTATCAAGAGCAGGTAATGCTTTTGTCACAAAAGTTGGCTGGATTTACAAAAGGTGAGGCAGATACTCTTCGAAAAGCAATGGGGAAAAAACAAATTGCTACGTTGGACAAAATGAAGCCTAAGTTTTTAGAACAAGGGAATGAGCGGGGTCACGATAAAACTATTTTGGAAAAAGTGTGGAAAGATTGGGAAGCTTTTGCATCTTATGCTTTCAATAAATCACACTCCACTTGTTATGCTTGGATTGCTTATCAAACGGCCTATTTAAAAACGCATTATGCTGCGGAATTTATGGCTGCTTTGTTGAGTAATAACATGAACGATATCAAACAAGTCTCCTTCTTTATGGAAGAATGTAAACGTATGGGATTGAAAGTACTTGGCCCAGACGTTAACGAGAGTTATTACAAATTTGCGGTCAATCCAAAAGGTGAAGTTCGTTTTGGTATGGGTGGAATGAAAGGTGTTGGAGAAGGAGCTGTAAAATCGATGGTAGAAACGCGAAAGGAAAGTGGTAATTTCCAATCCATATTTGATATGGTTAGACGAGTAAGTCTCAAAGATTGTAATAAACGGGTGATGGAAAGCTTGGCTTATGGAGGTGGTTTTGATGGTTTTGGTGATTTGCATCGAGCCCAATATTTTGCAAAAGATGACAAAGATCGTTCATTGATTGAAAACGCATTGAAATACGGTTCGGCATTTCAAACTGGTCAAGATTCAAATCAAATTAGCATGTTTGATATGTCAGGTGCTGATGTAGATATGCCTGAACCAACTATACCTAAATGCGAGGAATGGAGTGTATTTCAAAAATTGAATTTTGAGAAAGAGGTTGTAGGAATTTATATTTCTGGTCATCCAATGGATGACTACAACTTGGAATTAAAGTATTTCTGCGACATCAATATGAAGCAATTATCAGAGCATTTGAATGATTTGCCTAACAAAGAATTTACGTGTGCCGGATTAATTGCCAATGTGGCACATTTAGAAAGTAAACAAGGAAATAAATATTGTAAATTTGAATTACACGACAAATCAGGAATGCGTGAATTTGCAATGTTTGGTGAAAATTACCTGAAACAAGCACATAAAATTGTTCCTGGAATGTTTATCCACATTAAAGGAATTGTTAAATTAAAAAATAAGAAATTCAATCCTGATGGCCTTCAAAAAGACTTTGACATTCAAACATTTGATTTCTTAAAAGAAGTGCGATCAAAGATGTTGCGCAAAATCCACGTTAAATTAGATGCACAATTTATTGATGAAATAACTATTAATGAGATTGAAACCTTGATGGAAAAATATCCGGGAGATAAAACCATTTATTTTGATATCATTGATTTTACTGAATACACTGGAGTAACGATGATGATGCGTTCTAAAAAAGCTGATGTAAGTAACGAGTTCTTGCAAGAAATTGAACAATTATCATGCTTTCAGGGTTACACGGTAAATTCTTCAGATATGCAGGAGTTTTTATATAAAATGAAATTCAACATCAAAGAAGAAGCGGCAACTGAAGTTTCAGAAGATGAAGTAGCTTTTGAAGAAATTGTGGAGGAGATGGAATGAAAAAATCAATGTAGCAATGAGTAAATTATTCAATGTACCAATACTACAATTTACCAATTTGTAATTGTAACTTTAACTAAATGTCAAATTGTTACATTAATTGGTACCTAGTTACATTACTTAACTATTACATTAAATAATTACATAACTGTTACATTTTAAAAAGATGAAATTTTTATGACAGTGTGGCAGAAAAAAAAGAATGGTACTTTATTTGAAAAATGCATTCTAAATTACGAGAAATAAGTAATTTTGATTTATAGAAATTAATAATAATAAATAAAAACAATAAAAGATGGCTTTAGAATTAACAGAAGCGAATTTCGAAGAAATTACAAAAACAGACAAACCCGTATTAGTAGATTTTTGGGCTCCTTGGTGCGGACCTTGTAAAATGGTTGGACCTCATGTAGATGCCTTGTCAAATGAATACGAAGGAAAAGCAGTGGTTGGAAAAGTAAACGTAGACGATCACGGTGCTTTAGCAGCTAAATTTGGTGTAAGAAACATTCCTACATTAATCGTTTTGAAAAACGGTGAAATCGTTGAAAAAGTAGTAGGTGCAGTAAGTAAAGGTGACTTAGAAGCTAAATTAGTAGCACACATCTAATTAATCTTAGAATTATTCAAAAATATAAAGCCAATCGGAAATATACTTTCGGTTGGCTTTTTTTATGTCAGTTTTACCTTAAGAATTTCACCGGTCAATTTATCTAATTGAGCCAAAACAATCTTTCCATTAATTTCTATTTCCAATAATAAGGACGTTTTCATTGTATAGGCTTCATTTATGATAGCATCTTTTTGATTAACACTATCTGACAAGTACTCTATCTTGTTTCGATTAAAAAAAAGAACAGTATTGCCTATTTCCCATGTTACCTTGTCAAAATTCAATTCGATAAACGAAGCTTTTAATTCTATTTTTTGACCAATCTCTTTAAAAACTTGTAAAGCTGATTCCTGGGGCAATTTTCTTAAATGTTGCATCAACAAATCTACACGTGCGACTTTTTCCTCCTTAAATTGAATCTGTAATTGTTGTTTTGTTGTTTCATCCAGCTCAATAATAGTATTATTAGGACTATAAAAATCCATAAAATCATACCCTAACTTGTTCTTAATAACCTCCAAATCTACTGGATACAAAAAATCTAATAGCTCAAAACGATTTGCCCATATTATGGGTAATTGAAAATCAAAGCATTCCAAGGAGTCAAGATTTCCTTGTTGCCATCGAATTTCTTTTAAATGCGACTTATCTCCGTAAAAAATCCAAGCAATAAAATTAGTTTCCTTAGTAAAAATAAATACCTGATTTTGACTATCTTTAAAAGCATCGTAACTCAAAGAAAGATCATCAAAGGTTGCATTTAAGCTGTCAATAAATTCAACTAAAATCCAAGAACGACAATCTTTTTTGGTACTTAAATACGCTAAAAGATCAGTATATTTAATCTTATCCGTTCCTAACAATAGGTTTTTAGATCCGATTTCATAATACATAAACTCAAAGTAAGATTCAGACTTTGTTTTAGTGTACACTATGTGAACTAATTTGAGCTTTTCATCATCTAAATAAGGAATATCCCATTTCCATTCATATTCAAGCTCATCTAATTTAATCTTATACTCTTCAACTTCCTGCAAAGCTTCTTGAGTCAAGTACTCTGAAAGACGAGAAACATTGGTAATGGGTATGGTTTCGCCTCCGTAATTCCCTCCCCAATGGCCAATGTCAATCTTAACAAAAACGTTATTTATAAAGCATTTCGCTTCAAATGCATAATTCTTTAAACTGCCTTTTATGAAGTATTCAACCTCCGGTCTTGGTCGCGAAGAATATTTTAGATTATTATTAAACATACTTGTTTTTAAAAGGCGCACGAATTTATAAATTTTATTAGAATTAACACCATAAATTCTTAGCTTTGCCAACTCTTACAGGAAATGGCAAAAGAAATTAGACATACCTTATCTCAAGAAATTGAAAACTATCTTGAAATTCAACGCTACCAATTGGTTATTAATTTGTCTATCATAGTTTGTTTAGCTTTCATCGTTCTTACCATTTCTTTTTTATCTGAACCAACATTAAGTTGGCTTACCATGTTGTTTGGTGTAGTTGTTACGTTGACAGGACTTTTTTATACCTACAAAACAAAAAAATATACATCAACTTTATCCATTTATGGCTTTTTAGGCGTATACACGTCTGGATTTTCTTTACTATTCATACATAATGCCACCCACTTTGGTGAGTTTTTATGGATGACTGCAGGCGCAATGTTGGGATATTTTGGAGTTGGTAAAAAGTATGGATGGTTTTTGATCTATTCCGCCATTTTCTTATCCATTTTATTTATTTGGTTTGCTTTAAATCAAAATATTGAACTGCTTCAATCCCGAAATACATTTCAAAAAATTGCGGTTTCAACTGAGTTGACAATTGCTTTTTTATGTATCGCCTATATTCTAAATCTTTTTGTAAATTTTCACGCATTTAGTAACCAAAAAATACTAATGGCTAACACTAATTTAGAACGTCAAAATGACACTATAAAAGCGCAAGATGAAGAAAAAACTACCCTTGTAAAGGAAATACATCATAGAGTAAAAAACAACCTTCAAATTATTTCTAGTTTATTAAGATTACAAGGTAATGACATTGAAAATGAGGAGCTTAAAAAACATTTTAATGAAGCTACCAACCGTATTGTTGTGATGTCGATGATTCATCAGCGATTGTATGATGGAAAGGAATTGTCTAAAATTCAATTGGTTCAATATCTAAAAGAATTAGCGCATGATTTGGAACGAATCTACTCACATCAGTATCCAATTACATTTGACATTCAATCCAATTTAAATACCATAGGTCTCAAATCGATTGTACCTATAGGACTTATATTTAATGAATTAATTTCAAATTCTTTAAAATATGCCTTTTTAGAAAAAGAAGATGGCGTCATTTCAATTTCGATTAATGAACTGGAAAACAGCATAATTCAAATCACTTATTCAGATAATGGCGTTTGGAAAGGAGACCTGAAAAATAAGAATGGATTTGGATTAGAATTGATTGACTTATTAACCGAACAATTGGATGGCACGGTAAATCTAACCATTACCGAAAATATGACTCTTTACGAATTCGAATTCCCAAACTTAAGTAATTAAAGACGTATATTTTATGAAATGTATTTTAGCGATTTTTTTATTGAGTTTCGCGTTTATTACACAAAACTTGAATGCTCAAGACAGTCAGCAAGATTTTAGTAAAACCAACTATTTTAGTATAGGTCTTCGTCATTTAACAGAATTGTTTACTATTCACGGTGTTCCTAAAAACCAAAACACAGGCGATTCTTTAGAAATTTTAGTAAACCATGGTTATTGTTTGGGATATTCAAAAAAATATAATCAACCACTATGGGCTGCTTATCAAGTATCCAAATCAAAAGAACAAACCGATTATGAACGCACACCTTTTTTTGTGGATGATACTCGATTGCCTGAAAAAAGTAGAATTGGTTCGGAAACGTATGGTGACGGATATGATTTGGGACATATGGTACCGAATGCAGCTATCAACAAACAATATGGAAAGTTAGCTCAAATGGAAACGTTCCTAATGAGTAATGTTGCTCCTCAGACTGCAGGATTGAACCGTGGGGTTTGGGCCAAATTAGAGTCACAAATTTTAGAGAAATATTGTTACAAAGGAGATACCACCATCAGTAAACAAAAATTTAACCGAGATCATATTTGGGTAATGGTAGGGCCAGTTTTTGGGCAAAACCCTAACTACATAACCCGTAAAAACGGAACAAAAGTGGCTGTAGCTGAATCGTTCTTTTGCATCATTGTTAGGCCTTTTAAATATGATTATGACAGCCCTGCCAATGCTGAATTCATCTCTTTTATTTTCCCACAATCACTCACACAAGCTCAAAAATTAAGTGCCGAATTTTGTGTTTCCATTAATACCATTGAAGCCAAAACTGGAATAAACTTTTTTCCAGCATTTACCAAACACTATGAGGCCAAAGTCGAAAATTTTGTGGCCACTAAATTATGGTAAGTAATTTTACGTATTTTTATTAGGGAAATTCATCTTACTTTTGATGCGATTCTTAGAATTAAAACACTGGTTTGTAATTTTTAAGCTAACTATTGTATCTTCTTACAATCACATACATTATTACCCTATTAAACTAAAGAAATCATGAAACCACTAGTAACTTTCGTTTTCACCATTTTAATGCTCTCAATTGTAGCAAAAAAACCCGTTTTTGATTCCATCAAAACCTATGAATCGGCTTCTATACATTTTAAGAAAAAAACGCAGGGTTTGTTTGATGAAAAAAACAAAAAATACATTGTACCTATTTCAAACGTTGAAATATATGAATTGGCCAATGGGTTTTATGGCATTGCTGACCCCAAAACTCGATTAGTACAAATTATTTTTCACAATGAATTCTACACCTTTAAGACCAGTTGGCAAACTAAACAAATTATATTAGACAAATCTCTTTGGTTGGGTAATTCAGTTTTACTCAAAACTAATACTGTCCCTACTTTACAAATGGAAAAATTCCTTTTAGTTGATGGTGGATTAGGATATTCAGCGTGTAATGAAAAATTGGGTTCTCTACCTCAAAAAGGATTTGCTGGTATCTATTATGTTTCTAATGACCTCGTTATTTTGACCAATAATCAAAAATGGAATGCTAAGGATAAATGTAATAAAGCGTATATTACCGACATTAACATTTTTAGAAAAGTTAAAAAAAATATCCAAATTTTCACTCAACAATACAATGAATTTTATGTGGATTCATCTAACATCTTTATTGCTAACTATCAACTAGATAGCAATTCCATTACAGAAAATTATAGCAATGAAAATGAAGAATCATTGACCAGAACATATATGAAATATGACTTCAATTTAAAAGATTTAAAAAAAGTAGCTTTTAATACTGATAAAGAACTCAACATTCAACATATTGATTCTCTTTCTTCTTATTTTAAAAATAGTGAATATGAAAATATTTCCATTTTTTTTACTATTTCTAGGCATTCTGAGCTTGTTTCAAACTTTGATAAAAATAAAGCTTCATCAACCCTGATTTACGAAATACCAAATACTCTTTCTATTTACGATTTGAATTCAGAAATCATTGTAATAGAGGCTTCAAACGGAAACAAAACCTTTATAGAAATTGACTCTACACGTAAATCTCAAACCAAAAATATAGAAAACAGTTTAGATGTTACGGTTAATTACATTAATAAAGATCTTTTACTAATTAGATGGTATGGATATGAAACGGGACAACAATCTGGACTTTGGAATTATACCTCTAAAAAATGGGTTATAGAACCTTCAAAAAAAGTGTTGCACGAATTTGCTGATCACTTGATTTCTGAAATTTATAATAACCATGATGAACCTACACTTACAGGATATGATATTTATGATTTTAATGGTAAAATAATCCATCAATTAGACACCACTCTTACCATTGAAAAACTGATTAAAACATTAATAAAAGTTGACTCCGTATCAATACATGAAAACACAGTTATTACCTATAAAAATGGAAAAAAAGGATTAGTTAGCACTCTATTTGGAAGCCTATTTCCAACACGCATTTTATTTGAAGAATATGATGAAATAATGATTGCATCACACAGTAATTTATTAATGATGATTAAAGATGGTCAGATTACTTTTGCTAAAAATCATAATTATTATTTGGGTTCCGATTTATTGAATTATCTAATAAAATATGATGTAAACACAAAAAAGGTAGGCTTTTCAATTTATCCTCAAGATTATATGGGGGGTGATTTTAACACATATGATTTACAATTAATATTACAAAAGAGTGCTTCTAAAACAGACCAATCTGAAATACAATTTTCTGAAGGAAAACATAATTTTGGTTATGAAAAAATGGAAAATGGAAATCTTATTATCCATAATGTAAAGATGAAAGAAGTTCATCAAATGGAACAAATATCAGAATGGGGGGAGCCAACCGATTTAGATGGCGATGGATATTTAGATTATCAAGAATATGTGATTGAAAACATTAGTTTAACTGGAGTTTATTCTCCTCAACAAAAAAAATGGATCATTAATCCTACAAAAAATTGGGTTGGAGAATTTAACGGTAATTATTTAACGAGTGAATATTCAAACAAAGATTCTATGACTTACGGTCTTTATGATCAAAACGGAAACTATGTAACTCAACTTTTCAATTCTGACAATAATATATCTGAACATATTAAAACATTATACTCAGCAGATTCAGTTGCCGATTTAAGCAGTACTCTATTTTCAGTTTTCACAAAAAATAACTACTTAGTAATTGATGCTGAGCTTCGTAAGGGTACTATTGAAATAAATCAACTTTATAAAAATGATTATTTGATGTATCATTTGAATAACAATTTCAATATGGAAAACCTATTTCTATGCAAAAACGAGAAAGGGTATTTCTACAATTGGAAAAATCATCAAGAAGGGATGGATTCAATTATCCGAATTAACTTTGATCACTACATAATGACTTCAGCCAGAGATGGAAACTATGATTACATTAACTTAGGAGACACTTTGAAATACCACTTTAAGGAGAAATCAACTGTTGAACTAATTAATTATTTATACGAAGAAGGAGCTTATCGTTCTAAGCTTGGAAAAATCAAATTAGATAGCATTCACACTTTAATTGTAAATTTTTCCGAAACACAAATAGATATTATTGAAACTTATGATGAAAATGGAGAGCCGACAGATCTATTTTACTATCAATCCCAATTAGGTACTTTTGCCTCTGGAATTTACAACGACAAAAACAATAAATGGGATCTTTTACCTAAATATGAAAAAATTATTCCTACAGATTTTGGTTATACAGGAGTGATAAGAGAAGATCGAATTAGCAGAGGTGATGGTGATGTTTCTAATTCAACTCCTCCCGTAATTGTTAAAAATTATGCTTATGACGTCTTTGATCACAATTTTAAACTTATACTTCAATTTGATTCTGAAAACAATCCTTATTCAAATCCAAATAATTTTAAATATTTGACGAGTAATGTAGATTATGATACCATATACGAGCAGGTTTATGAACATTTAGGTCCTCAAACCATTTATGCTCGTCAAATAGTTAATTCAAAGCATTTCATCTATTATAATAAAGAAAAAGGATATGGTGCACTGTCTCACTGGACTGAAAATAATTGGTTTACTAAAAGTAAAAACTATTTCGAAGCAATCAATTATAATCCTTATTTTGATTGTGCCATTGGTGTTCGTTCGGATAGTTTGTTCATTAACGATTTTAGCCTTAAATTAATCCCTCAATCCACCATTGAAATTTTCAATAATGGAGGCAGAAATTATCATTTCAACATCCGTGAAACCCTTCCTAATGGTGTTTTTGAATACACTTTTGACGAAGAAAACAAAAAATGGGTAAAAAAAGTAACGCCTATTGAATCCTCATTTGGCATCACTGACGGGATATATATTCCCCCTATTGCTTCAATTTCTATTTATGAAAACGAGATAATAATTAATCATTTAAACGGACCCATTGAAGAAGTGACCGAAGGCGATATGTACGTTTACAATGATTATTATGAGTACATTACTACAAGTTATCACGGAAAAACATCCAATGATGAAGTATGGAAAAAGATAAATGGGCAGTGGAAATGCGTCTTAAATGAAGGTGCGATTTCCAAATGTGACAAAGGTTATTTATTAATAAAACCACTACTTTCACAAACGTACTTTAATTCAGACACGAAAGAAACTTCACAACTAGTAGACAACCAATTAAAACCTATTCTTTTTGAAAAATATACCAATCCTGATTCCTATTATTCTCTTGAAAAAGGCTATTATTTTATTGTTTTCAAAAATGAAAATGACAGCGAAAGAAAAGTGGTTTGCTTCACACCTTCCGGTAAAGTAATAAGTGATGCATTCAATTGGTATGAATTTGAAAATGGCAAAATTAAAGGTACAACCATGTTGATGGATGAATATGGAGAAGTAATGGAAGAACGAATAGATTACTTTGAAATTTCTGAGTAAATCTAAAAATTAACATTCAATTCGGCCTGAAATACATTGAGTATTTCGGGCGATTTGGTATTGAATTCAGAAGAACGCAAATAGCCAATATCTAAGGCTAATTTATCATTAAATTCATATTTGGCACCAAACCCAAAACGAAAACCAGAATAAGGGGTGCCTTGGTTGTTATTTAGTCTAAAGAAAAACTCATCGTAAAAATAAACTTTGATGTTTTCTTCTAATTGGTAATCTACTTTTAAGCGCAACCGTTCGTCAAAAGTACTTCTATTGGCCCCAAAAGTATATTGTAAACGAGAACGCAATTGAATACCAAAATCTCCTAACTTCTGTTTATTAGATAAATCCAAAATAAAACGATTATTCACTTCGTTACCATCATAATCAAAAAGAAATCGATTTCTGTATTTAAGGCCCACTACCAGTTCCTTAAAGAATTTCTTTTCAGCACCAATCTCATAATGGAATCGTCTAACATTGGAAGCATTGTCTGCTGTACGTAAACTAATAGCGCCCACCAAATAAGTTCCCTTTGATAGTTTGTATGAAAATTCACTACCATACCAAATACCAAAATCCTCTGCTTTTTTTTGAGCTGTACAGACTATTGATACTAAAAAAACAAGGGTAGTTACTAGTGTTATTCTCATATAAAATTAATCTCTAACAATCATTTCACCTATTTCAACCACTTCATTTTTCTCATTCACTGTAATGGTCGCAAACACCGCACTATCAGCGGTACCCGAGCAAGTAACACATTTAGAATAGGTAAAAATTTTATACGTACCTTTTTTCAAATATTTAAATTCAAATGATCCATCATAACTGGTACGTGTGCGGTCATCAAAAGCTTGAAATTCGTCATCTCCATAAATGATGTAAACATCTTTATCTTGAGCATTATCGGTAGACAATAAGGTTCCTAAAGCATTATAATCTTTTACTATAACTTTACCTTGAACGTGACCTCCACCGCCAACACCTTCCGTTTTTACACACGAAAACAATGTTAATCCTAATAGAGAAAGAGCTACAAATCTTACACTTTTCATTTTTTCCTTAATTTAATGTTACGAAATTATTAATAATTTTAACATAATAGAGATATTCTTATTCACATTTATATACATTTTGAATTGAATTTCATCGCGAATCGGATTGTTGATGAATAAGATTAACATCCTTTATTCATTATAACACAAGTCTTTTTTAAATTTTTTTTTAAAATTATTAAAACGTAATCAATTTACGTTTAGCTGGGTACATATTTGCATCATCAAACAATCAAAAAAACGTTGAAATGAAACAAAAAGTAAACCTTACAGATTTAGAAAAGTACGAATCCGTAACCCTACAACACATTGTTTATGAAGCTAATGACAATGATTTATTATTAAGTTGTAAAATTACGAATTTAGGTAAATCCTATTTTACACACTTCACAATAGACTTTTCAGGATTGAATCAATTAATCTCCTTTTTTGCAAAAAAAGGGTTCGACATCTATGAAATATTAACCCAAAGGCTTTTAGAAAGCAATGAACGTTTTAGAGAATTTGATTTTCAACGCTATTTAGGCGACAATGCCACTCTAAACACTTTACAATCGGCTGCATAAGTGTTCTGATTTATTTTCTACAACTTTTAATCTTATAATACTTCAAAATCCATATCCAATGAGACAACTTAAATTCAATAATTCAACAACCCCTTCCCCATTTATCCCATCAAAATTACCTCAATTAGGTGTTTTGACTCATATTGATGAACTGACTAAACACGATTTAATTTATTGTTTTCATCAACTAAAAGAAGGCGATGCGTTAACTTTATCAAGAGATTATCAACGATTTTGGGATGATAATGCGGTTATGATTCATTTTAACCAATTCAAATTGGGATATTTAAACTCAAAGACTTCGTCTATGATTGTTCGCCACTTGAATAAAGGAAATACAGTTAAAGTTATAGTTAAACAAGCTTTTCAACATAAAAACAGTCCCTTCCAATCTCTTGACATACAAATCACCATTTACAATGGATTTGAGACCTTTCACTAATAGAAGCCAAATAGGGTGTTGAAATTAAATCAAAAAGTAGTACCTTCGAACTATCTTATTCATTTATTGGACATCTATGTTAAACAAAATTACAGCGACATTGCTTTTCATTTCATTGTTTTTGAGCGCCTCGGCTCAGAAGACCAAGAAATCTAAAACCATTGACGATCGTTTTTTTGGACTTCAAGTTAAGCCCATAATACCTATTAACTATTTTGGAATGAAACCCATTCTTTTGGAAGACAGTATAGCCAGTCTATCCATTTCTTCAAAAGCTAGTTATTCAATGGGTATGGTGATGCGGAAAAACTTTACAGACCAATTATCCTTGGAAACAGGTATTAACTATGTAAGACGAAATTTTTTAATCACTTCCTATGAAGCAGCTCGAGATACCAGTGACGCCTCTAAATTTGGTTTTGTAAATTATGAAATACCCATCCAATTTCTGGTTTATATTCGCTTATCCAGCAAGTTGTTTATGAATGTATCTTCTGGGTTTGGACTTAATTTTTATGCCTCAAATGTCCAAAGTAGAGGTGACAATTTATTAATACAACATTTGTCTCTAAAAAGATATTGGGCGTTTCCTTCTTTTCTTACCAATTTAGGATTTGAATATCGAACTAAAGAAAAAGGAAGTTTTTATTTAGGCGCTTCTTTAGTGAGCCCATTCGATGTAATTACCGACAGTAAAATTAATTACTATTATCAAAATAATGTCTTTCGAGCCTATCAAACCAATATCAAGGGTAATTATTTCACAGTTGACCTTCGCTACTTCTTTCCAACAATAAAAGCAAAAAAAACAAATTAACTATTCTATAAAGTTCAAGTAAACCCGTTTCTAATACTTAGATTGGTTGTTTATCCTATCTACCATTGGTTTCATACTCGTTTTCCAACAAAATTCTTTTTCTACAAAATTCCTAGCCGAAATTGACATAGCAGATCTTCTAACCGAATCATTTAAAAGCATTTCAATAGATTGAATGTATTCATATGGCTCAGCACAAACCAAAATTTCTTCTGGAACACGAGCATTTAAAGCTTTATTTGCCAAAACAGAGGTCACACAAGGAATTCCCATAGCCATAGCTTCTAACAATTTATTTTGTAACCCTGTGCCTATTCTCAAAGGCGCCACAAAAATCAAAGACTGCGCATAACTCAACCTAATATCATCTACCCAACCCGAAACGGTAATATGATTATTAGAAAGATTCGAAATTTCTTTGGCAGGATTGGCTCCAGCAATTAAAACCTTAAGGTTGGGAAACTTCTCCATTAATTTTGGCACTATTTCCTTTACAAAAAACTGAACAGCATCCACATTTGGCGGATAACTCATATTACCCACAAACACAACATCATAATTTACTTTGATTGCTTGAGGTTTAAAAAAATCAGTATCTATTCCGTTTGGAACAATTTCAATGATTCTCTTTTGACTGTGCATGATAAACTGACGATCTTGTTCTGAAATGATGGTATGAAAATCAAAGTAATCAAAAATTAAATTTTCGTACTTCATCAATCGTTTAAATTCAGATTTAAAAAGAATCCGCTTTATGCCTGCATCATCAATCCTTCTCTCAATACCCTTTGACAAAGCATCCATATAATCAATGGTTTTGGGAATGTGATGTATGTTCTTCACATATTCTGCACATCTTATTAACTGACAGTAAATATGATCAGGTTGCCATTCAGCTATCAGTTCTTCGACCTTTCTATGAGCGCTTTTTTGATAAAAATAATGCACTTGGAACGGTTTAGATGTAAACAAAGCTCCAAACAGATTAACATAAATTTTCCATTTTGGCAATGGAAGTATTTCTACCCTATTGGCAATTTTTGCCAGCTCTTGCTTGACATTACCTGAAACCTCTTCTTCTGCCAAAACGCATAAACAAACATCAAAATGTCTCGACAGCTCCTTTACTTGATGATAAATACGTAATTTATCACCTTTATCTAAAGGGTAAGGTACACGAGAAGCTATGACAAATATTTTATTCACTAAGGCAACTGCTTATAAAAGTTCACCAAACTTTTGATGATCTGTTTGTTATCATAAGTTGATTCCACCAATTTACGGGCTTCCTCAGATAAGGTTTTCATACGACCGGGCTGTTCTTTTAGCCATCTTATTTGCTCTATAAATTCCTGTTGGTTATTGGCAATTAATATATTTTTTCTGTTGGTATAATGAATTCCTTCAGCTCCAATTTCTGTTGAAATAATAACTTTGCCCAGTGCCATTCCTTCAATAATCTTCACACGCATCCCTCCTGCCGATAAAATAGGTACAATCATAATATCATACTTACGTATAAAATCTAAAGAGGAAATTACTTCACCATGATTTTCTAATCCATTTACGTTTACAAATTTTTGAATACTTGATTCCGGCATTTTTCTACCGGCTAAATGTAATTTTATGGAAGGGAATTCAATTAATAATGACGGCCAAATACTTTCTAAAAACCAATGAACCCCTTCAACGTTAGGTTGCCAATCCATAGCCCCAAGATGAAACAAATTTAATCCTGAAAAAGAATCCCCGGAACTTAGATTTTGAGAATATTCCATTTTATAATTAGCTAAGTCTATTCCAAAAGGTACGGTTATTATGGGTTTTTCAAACCCCAAATCGATATACTTTTTGGCATCTTCATCTGTAATTGCGGCAATTCCATTCAACGATTCTAAAACATTGATTTCATATTTCTTCAATTGCTTAGCTAAAATTTTAAGATAGGTTCTTTTCGCTCTATTAGTTGATTTATGAGCCAATCGCTCCCAAATCATATATTCAAGATTATGAGATCTCAACACTATTTTTGCTTTACTGTATTTTCTAATAGTATGGCAATAAGTGGTCATAAATAGACTTTCCAAATGCACTACATCAAATTCTTTCTCTTGAAAGGTTTTTCTCAATAAAATATCAAAGTCTGTACTAAAAAATCGGCTAACATTATATGAATCGGAAGTTACCAAATTAGAGAAAGCGTCAACAACACTCAATTTGGTATCGACAAATACTGCCTTTATATGGGTTGCGTTAAAAAAATCTTCGGTATAATTTTCTTTTACAAATGGATGTTTATGAGTGCTTAAAGTTAAAATAGTCAATTCAATATTTTCAGCCAATAATCCCTCTGAAATGGTATTAATGGCAATACAACCCCCATCTATTGATGGCTTAGGTGGTTTGTGACATAACTGTAATATTCTCATTTTTTAGTTCTTTTCTTCCGTTTAAAAATTGAAAATAATATAACGTAATAATTCGCATCAAATATGTTTGAATCATTTTTTGCCTTAAAAAACACAAAAATAGAAACAGGAGTCAATAAAATGGCACTGAGCCACATTCCCCAAAAAGGTGACAGTACCATAGAATCGGCCATTTCAGCACCTGCTCTGGTCAAAATAAAATAAACTAAAAACAACAAAATAGCAATTAAAACAGGAACTCCTAAACCACCTTTTTTGACAATTGCCCCTAACGAAGCTCCTAAAAAAAACAACATTATTACTGCATAGGAAAGTGTGAATTTCTCGTGCATTTTAAGAGTAGCCTTTGCAATGTATCGATCTATTGAAAGCCTTTCTTCTGTTGCAAATAACAGACTCCCTTTTAACCCTTCAACCTTTGTTATAGCATCTACTACTAATTTTTTATATTCCAACGAATCCAAATCTTCAATAAAGTAACGTGCTTCAAACGTCATTGTATCGGATTTAACCAAAGAATCATTTAAGAAACGAATGGGGGGATAACTCAATTTCACTTGATCGAAGGACACTCGTTCGTGAGCCTTTACCCTTTTTGCTAACGTATCTAAATGACTGTTAAGTTGATTAAAACTCATCAACTCCAAGTCTGCATCATATTTTTCAGCATCACTTCTCTCAAAATCAAATGATTCTAACTTTATTTGCAAAGAAGTTTTTTGAAAATAGAAACGCGAATAGGGCATTGTGGATTTGTCTACTTCTGAAGGGTTCATTTCTTGAAAAATAAAACCATCATTTAATTCTAGTTTGAGCATGCTGGTTTCCTTTGACTGAACTATCTGTCCACTTTTGGCACTAATAACCCTTTTATAATCTCTTGGGTCATTGGCTTGTTGATGCAATGCTTGAGCGGTGTAATCATAAATTAAAATGTCGTCAAAAGTTTTTCCATCGGAGTGTTTTTTACCAATACGAATGGTATATCCTTCCAATTCATCATAAAAAACACCTTCTTTAAAAACAATAGCAGCCTTGGTCTCCTGAATATCGGTAATTAAAACACGTAAATTAAAATTAGCACTTGGCAATAAATAATTAGAAAAATAAAAAGCAAAAACAGATAATCCTAAAACCACATACAAAAGAGGACGCATAATGGTATATAACGATAATCCTGAAGCCTTCATAGCGGTTAATTCGTTGTTTTCACCTAATTTACCAAACGCCATAATAGAAGCTAATAACAATGACAATGGCAGTGCTAATGGAACCCAATTGGCTGAAGCATAAAACAACAATTCCAAAACAATATACCATTCTAAACCTTTGCCCATAAGATCATCTACATACAACCATAAAAATTGCATGTCCAAGAGCAAAATCCAAATAATGAAGTTAAGGATAAATGGTCCTGAAAATGATTTAATGACTACCCAACCTAATTTTGTCATAAGTGGGTAAAATTATAAAAGATTTTAGGAATATTAAACAAACCGTTCGTTTTGTTTCAAGTAAAGTGAATTTTAAATCCTGATTTAGGTTAGATGGTGAACAATACCCTCTACTAAACAGTAGGAATTATTTTTCTTCAACTTTAAAACGAAACTTGTGTAAAGGTTTAATTAAATTTAATGGTAATTGGGGTCAAGTAAACCGAACAGGTTTAATATATTTTCTTATCCTCCAATGATTTGACGAAGTTTTCCGATCGAATTTTCCCATAGCAATTTCACATCATCTACTTCATCAGCTTCGGCAAAATCAGTTACAATTAACGCCACTTGAGAGGTTAAAGGCTGCACAACAATATTCATTTCAAAATAATACTCTGTGTCTTCGTCCTTTTCCCACTGAAAACGAACACTTTCCCCTCGTTTATTTCTTAACAATTGAGCGACTTCCTCGCTACCATCCCAATAAAAGGTATAGGTATCTTCCTTAAAATTTACATTATCTGCAAACCATTCCGACAATCCACTTGCCGAACCAATACATTTATATAAAACAGAAGGGGTAGTGTGAAGAATATATTCCAGTTCAATTTTTACTTTTTCCATAGTTTCCATAATGAGCCATTTATCTATTTAGTTAATTTGGGTGCGGCAAATTAGGAAATTCAATTGATACTTTTATACTATTTTTGATAAAACACTCATATTGTTAATTAAAAATAATAAGTAACCTGAACTAATTATCGGTTTCGTGACGCTTCTACTTCATCTATGAATTCGATTGCGCTTGCTCTTAACTGTTCAATACCGGGTTCTTCTAATGGAATATGTCCACAATTTTCAAGAAAAATAACCGATTTTTTACATTTCAATCGGTTGTAAAACGGCTCAGAAATATTCCAAGGAATGATAAAATCTTTTTCGGGTTGAAAAAACAATAAGGGACACTTGTCAAAATTTTCAGGTTCTATTGTTGGATTGGCTTCAAAAAGTGTTCTAAAAAACTTTAGATATACCCAACTTCCAGAACCCACTTTATCTTTCTTGAGCAACTTCACAAACTCCTGATTATTGGCCATTGCCCACATTTTGGTGGTCAACTTTATGGGTACTTTTATGGTATCGGTTACTTTACTCAAATTTTTGAGTAACTTATAACTCGTTTTACCCATAAAATTATTTCTAGACAATTGTATTTGAACCTCCTTTTTGGTAGTATCTGCCAAGGATGACACCATCAATCCCGCTACCCTTTCACTTTTACATGCAGCATGATAGGAAAGCATTCCTCCTAAACTTATGCCACATAATAACACCGGTTTTTGATCTTTTTCAAACTCCTTTTCAATCAAAGCTACCACCAAATCAACCCAAGTATCATAACTATTGGGTTTATTGATTTCGGTTAATCCAAAACCGGGTAAATCTGGTGCTACACATTCATACCCTCGGGCACTCATTGCTGCGCCAATTGGTGACAATAATCGGCCATTTCCCCCACCGCCATGAATCAAAAGTATTTTTATATTTCGTGTATTCCCTTTAGATAAATAACGATCTAAATGTACCGAATAATCAGTCCAATCCCAGTATTCTTCTAAAGGTAAATTACTTTCATTTAACCGAAATTCATTCGGAAAATAATTTTGAAAAGCCTTCCAAGATGAAAATTCGTTATACGATTTTTTAACCATTTCTTTTACAACCTTATTCTACAACCAATTTTTGAGTGACATGACTATTTTTGGTTTTCACCACCACTAAAAAAACGCCTTTATTTTGACCTAAATTTAACGAAACGTTTACATCTGAACTACTAATAGACACCAACTGTTGCCCTAAATTATTGTAAACAAACACCTCTTTAGAAGTAAAATCATTAAAAGTAAGATTAACTATTCCGTTTGAGGGATTTGGAAAAACAGAAAATGATTCTTCTTTGTCCAATTCATCGCTACTCAATAGTTGACTTAAAGTAAATTGGCTAAAAAATCGCCAAATCTCTTTAGAAGCACTAAAATCCATATTGGTAACTCCGATGGCAATAGGCGCTCCTGGCCAAGTGTGGGCACCACCCGTTACTTTGAAAAATTCAACGGTTGCTCCATTTGTACCTCCTGAATAAATATATTGAGTAGCTGTGCAACCATCCGTAGTATTGATATTAGGGACATTCACCGTTACGGGTGTTGTAGAACAATTATTTTCGGAAACCCAATTAGAAACCAATGTTTCAATAGCAACAAAATAAGCATTACCCAAATAAGGAACAGTACCATCAGCAGTTCCATGAATTTGCATTATAGGAGTGGGATGAGAAGGACTGCAAGCATTCATATTACCTGTGGTCATAGATCCCGTTACAGAAGCAACTGCTGTAATTCTATTACTCAAGTTACATGCTAAATGATAAGACATAAATCCTCCATTACTCATTCCTGTTGAATACACTCTATTGGGATTTACAGAATAATTAGCCATTACCGTATCTAATAATCGAGACAAAAAACCTACATCATCAACGGTGGTTAAACCAAATGAGTTCCAGTTTAATTCTGCACTTCCATCAGGAGTACCGTTAGGATGAATAATAATAAAATTTGCCGTATCAGCTATCGCTCTAAAATCACCATACTGTTCTTGTTCCAACATATTAGAACCGTAGCCATGTAAATTAAAAACTACAGGAACTGGATTTCCAGCAGTATAAGCAGCTGGAATATATATTCGGTAGTCTCTTGTTAAACCACCATGTACAAAACTACCCGTCACTGTGGACTGAGCAATAACTATTTGAGTACCCATACCTATTATGAAGGATAAAATAGTAAGTGTTTTTGTTAATTTCATAGAATTTAAAAATTTTAGATGGCTAAGTTAAAGAATAAAAATAAATTGAAACACATAGTTCATTTATAAATTAACATAAGTTCGAATTAAGAATTTTACGAACTCCTAACATGCTGGAATATACTATTAAGAAATAGTGTCTTATGAGCTTTTATTTAAATGCAGAAAAAAATCATACCATTTGGATAAAATTTTAATTCTCATCATAGACTTTATCTTGAAATTTGACTCCCTTTCTAAATCTTTATCCTAGATTTTATATGACCTACTGAATTTTAAAAAAAAGTTGAAAAAAGTTAGTCTAGATTCAACATGATTATTATTTTTACCCTTTGAAGACAAAATTGAATTTAAAACAATAAATTAATAAAAACAATGGGCACAGCTAAAATCATTCTAGACGGGAAAGAGTTCGAGTTTCCAACGGTTGTTGGATCAGAAAATGAAAATGCAATTGACATTTCTAACTTAAGAGCCCACACGGGTTACATTACTTTAGATCCTGGTTATAAAAATACCGGTGCTACAAGTAGTGCTATTACATTTTTAGATGGTGAAGAAGGAATTTTGCACTATAGAGGGTATCCAATTGAGCAATTAGCTGATAAAGCAGAATTTTTAGAAGTAGCTTATTTGTTGATTTATGGCGAATTACCAACAAAAGCTGAGTATGATAAATTCAAACACAGCATTATGATGCACACGTTGGTTCATGAAGATATGAAACAATTCTTAGAAGCTTATCCAAGCGGTGCTCATCCAATGGGAATTATCGCCTCTTTAGTTTGCTCTTTTTCAACATTCTATCCAGAGTCACAACAAGTAAATAGACCAAAAGAAGCTGTAGATTTAACCATTCACCGTTTATTAGCTAAATTGCCTACTTTATCTGCTTGGTCATACAAAATTTCAAGAAGACACCCAGTTGTTTATCCTTTGAATAAATACAACTATTGTGAGAATTTCTTACACATGATGTTTTCTTTACCTGTGGAAGAATACAAACCTAACCCAGTAGTTGCTTCTGCTTTAAACAAATTGTTAATTCTTCACGCTGACCACGAACAAAATTGTTCAGCTTCTACCGTTCGTATGGTAGGTTCTTCACAAGCAAACTTATACGCTTCTATAGCTGCTGGTGTTGCTGCTCTTTGGGGGCCACTTCACGGAGGTGCTAATCAGGAAGTGATCGAAATGTTGGAGAAAATCAAAAATGATGGTGGTGACGTAGACAAATGGATCAATAAAGCAAAAGATAAAAACGATAATTTCCGTTTGATGGGATTTGGTCACCGAGTTTACAAAAACTTTGACCCTAGAGCAACTATCATTAAAAAGGCTGCTGATGATGTATTAACACAATTAGGTGTTAACGATCCAGTATTGGAAATTGCTAAAAAATTAGAAAAAGTAGCACTTGAAGATGATTATTTCAAATCAAGAGGATTATATCCAAATGTAGATTTCTACTCTGGTATTATCTATCGAGCAATTGGAATTCCTACAGAAATGTTTACCGTAATGTTTGCATTAGGAAGACTTCCAGGATGGATTGCTCAATGGAAAGAAATGATTGAAAATAAAGAACCAATTGGTAGACCACGTCAAGTGTATACTGGTGCAACAAAAAGAGATTTTGTTGACATTTCAAAAAGATAATTATCTTATCATTTTATAAAATAAAGGTTGTGCCGTTGGGTGCAACCTTTTTTATTTACACTAAGAACTGATTCTTATTTATGCTAAAAGCAGATTACAAAAAATATAGTTTAAATTTTAAAGAAGCCAGCGGCACTTCTCGTGGGATTTTAAATTCCAAAACCTCTTATTTATTAAAAATTTGGAACAGCGAAACTCCCGAAATATTCGGATTAGGTGAATGCAGTTTAATTGAAGGTTTAAGTCCTGATAACGAACAGGAACTTGAATTACAATTGAAAAAAATAGTGAGTCAACCCGAAATTATATCTGAACAATATTTGGTTTCATTAGCTCCTTTACCTTCACTCCGTTTTGGAATTGAAATGGCCTTGTTAGATTTTAAAAATGGAGGCCAAAAACAATTTTTCAGGTCACCTTTCTCACAGGGTTTAGAAGGACAAAAAATAAATGGCTTGATTTGGATGAACACTAAAGAACATATGCTTCAACAAGTAAAAACTAAACTTGCCGCAGGATTTTCTTGTCTCAAACTTAAAATTGGTGCAATTAACTTTAGTGATGAAGTGGATATCCTTCGTTCCTTACGCAAAGAATTTGATGAGCATGATTTAGAAATTCGGGTAGACGCCAACGGTGCCTTTACTCCATCGGAGGCCTTACATAAATTAAATCAACTGGATGAATTAGACATTCACAGTATTGAACAACCCATAAAAGCAGGTCAGTGGCAAGAGATGGCTGAATTGTGTGAGAAAAGCCCCTTGGACATAGCGTTGGATGAAGAGTTAATTGGTGTTTATTCTCAAGAAGATCAGATTAAAGTATTGGAAACGATAAATCCTCACTATTGCATTTTTAAACCCAGTTTATTAGGTGGATTTGATGCTACTTATCAATGGATAAAATTATGTGGTGAGTTATCCATTCCTTGGTGGGCCACTTCAGCACTTGAATCCAATATTGGATTGAACGCAGTTGCACAATTTACAGCACAGTTTTACAATCCATTGCCACAAGGTTTAGGAACGGGTCAATTATACACCAATAATATCAAAAGTCCATTAGAAATAAAAGGACAACGATTGTTTTATAATTCAAACTTAAATTGGGAGGATCCCTTTTATCTATTATGAAACTTACGGTAAAAACGATAGAAGGATTATTATTTAACATTGAGAAATCGGATGATATTTATTCCTTTTCGTCTGTGTTAAATTCCATTGACCCCGGTTTAGTTCCCTTTTTATTAGATTGGTTCAGTGATTCTAAATCGCTAAAAGTTTCCACTTCGGGTTCAACGGGATCACCTAAAATTATTGAGCTTTCAAAAGAATCGATGATTTCAAGTGCTCAACAAACGTTGGCTTTCTTCAATCTAAAACCTGATCAAACGGCCTTATTATGCTTACCCACACAATTCATTGCTGGAAAAATGATGGTTGTTAGAGCTATAGTTGGACAGTTAACTTTATGCTGTGTTTCACCATCGGGAAATCCACTCGAAAAAATAAATTTCAACATTGATTTTGCTGCATGCACCCCTTTTCAAGTAAGCAATATATTGATTGAACATCCTAAAAAAATTAATTTAATTACAACTTTAATTATTGGTGGAGGAGCAATAGATGGCTTATTGATGAATAAAATAAATGAAAATTGGGTAACTACCGCTTGTTACAGCACATTTGGGATGACCGAAACCATAACACACATTGCCTTAAGAAAGGTTAACGGCTCTGATAAAGAATCTTTTTTCAGAACACTGCCTTCTGTAAAAGTGAGTAAATCAACAAGAGATACGCTTTTAATTTCAGCACCTTACATACAATCAGAACTTATAGAAACAAATGACACCATAGACCTTATGGATGAACATTCGTTTATTTGGAAAGGTAGGTTAGATTTTGTAATCAATTCGGGTGGAATTAAATTATTTCCAGAACAAATGGAAGAAAAAATTGCACCTCTACTTGGAGCGCTACATTTTTACTTCTCCAAGGAAACGCATCCTACTTTAGGCGAAGTGCCCATTTTATACATAGAATCAAAACCATTTGAATTACCCAATTTTAAGACCCTATTATCTAAATTTGAAGTACCCAAAAAGGTCTATTTTGTAGATTATTTTGACCGGACACCAACGAATAAAGTAATTCGGAAGTAACTAGCAATTAACAACCTAATCCAATAACCATCGGATACGGAAAAAATTAATTCAAAAACGCAATTAAAAGGTACGTTTTTACTTATTTCTGAGCCCCATCTTTAATCTTATCAACTATACTTGGGTCAAGTAACGTACTCGTATCGCCAAAATTAGAGAAATCTCCTTCGGCTATTTTTCGTAAAATTCTACGCATAATTTTCCCTGAACGAGTTTTGGGTAACCCTTCAACAACCTGAATTTTATCCGGTTTGGCAATGGCCCCTATTTCCAACGTTACTTGAGCCAACACTTCTTTTTTCAAGTTGACCAAATCTACCGAGGCATCACAAATCAAATAAGCGTATATTCCTTGTCCTTTTATATCGTGCGGATACCCAACTACAGCTGATTCGATTACATGTGGATGGGTGTTGATAGCATCTTCTACTTCAGCAGTACCAATTCTATGGCCCGAAACATTAATAACATCATCTACCCTACCCGTAATGCGGTAATAGCCATCTTCATCACGTTTGCATCCATCTCCAGTAAAGTATTTGTTTTTGTAGGTAGAAAAATACGTTGTGCTGCAACGCTCGTGATCGCCCCAAGTAGTGCGCAACATAGATGGCCACGGAAATTTAATGCATAAATTACCTTCTACTCCATTTCCTACAATTTCATTACCTTCTGTATCAACTAAACATGGTTGAATACCCGGTAATGGTAACGTTGCAAAAGTGGGTTTCAGTGGCGTAACACCTGCCAACGGAGCTATCATCATTCCGCCTGTTTCAGTTTGCCACCAAGTATCTACCAACGGGCAATTTCCTTTTCCAATGTTTTTATGATACCATTCCCACGCTTCATCATTAATGGGTTCGCCAACACTTCCCAATACGCGCAGTGATGACAAATCATGTTTGGTAACCAATTCCAATGAGAATGCCTGCAACGCTCTAATAGCAGTGGGGGCAGTATAAAATAAGGTTACTTTGTGTTTCGCAACTACCTCCCAAAAACGACCAGCATCAGGATAGGTTGGTACACCTTCAAACAACACAACGGTAGCTCCGCTTAGTAAAGGCCCATAAACAATGTAACTGTGACCCGTTATCCAACCAATATCCGCAGTGCACCAGTAAATATCTGAATCTTGATATTGAAAAACATTTCTAAATGAATATTCCGCAAAAACCATATAACCTGCTGTAGTATGCACTACACCTTTTGGTTTGCCTGTAGAGCCCGATGTATATAAAATGAATAATTCATCTTCAGCATTCACAGGTGTAGGAGGACAATTAGGAGATTGTGTAGCCATTTCTTCGTGCCACCAACGATCTCTTCCTTCAACAAGTGAAATGAGTGAATCGGTTCGTTTGTATATAACTACATTGGTCACAGACGTACAGTTTAATAATGCTTCATCTACAATTTCTTTTAATGCAATTTGTTTATCGCCTCTCAATCCAAAATCAGCGGTAAGTACAATTTTACAATCAGAATCGTTGATTCGCTCAGCTAAGGCTTTAGCAGAAAAACCAGCAAAAACTACTGAATGTATGGCTCCAATGCGGGCACAAGCCAATACGGCAACAGACAATTCAACCACCATAGGCATATAAATACACACTCTATCTCCTTTTTGAATACCTAGATTTTTGAGCATATTGGCGGCTTTACATACTTCAGCATGTAATTCGGCATAGGTTAATTTAAGCACACTTTCTGTTGGATGATTGGGCTCCCAAATGATAGCCGTTTTGTTAGGCTGAGTAGCTAGATGTCTATCCAAACAATTTTCGGTGATGTTGAGATGTGCGCCTTCAAACCATTTTACGGAAGGTTGTTCGAAATTCCAATTGAGTACTGAATCCCATTTTTTTTGCCAAGTAAACGATTCGGCAATGGTTGCCCAAAATTTTTCTGGATTGTTGACACTTTCTGCATATTGCTCGTGATATTCTTCAAAAGATTGTATGTTTTTGATGGGCATAGATAAATTGATTAAGTATGTGTTACGAAGATACAATTTTTAAAAGTAACTGATTAAACTAGAATAGGATTTTTAATTTAGAATTTTACATAAAATGAATTATGTAAATGAAATCTACTGATAATTATCAACCCCCACTAATAGTGTATTTTTATAATGTTTAGTAAAAAAATATTTAACCACATAGGAGAAATCATAGTCACATAGATTTGATTCTATAAAGCTTAAGATAGAAGCTTTGCTTTTACATAGTTAGCTATGGAAAAATAAAATTTTTGACTATGTATAAACTTTTGAATATCAACACATTATATGTGTCTATGTGGTTTTTTTCTTATTTATCTTAAAATAGGTAGTGAGCGTATAAATTAGAAACACTACCATCTCAGTAATTTTCTACAATTATGGTGTAGAATTGGATACTTGCAGTATTTTTCCATTGTAAAATTGATAATCGTATTGTACAAATTGGCTTAGGTATTTCCCCATTTCTTGTGGTTGAACAGATGCTTGATAACCAGGAAAAGCTTCATTCAACATTTCTGTTTGTACCGCGCCTAATGCCACCGCATTTACATGTACGCCCGATTCTTTCAACTCCTCAGCTAAACACTCAGTAAGAATAGAAACAGCACCTTTAGATGAACTGTATGCCGATAATCCTGCAAATTTAGCACTTCCGTTTATCCCACCCATACTCGATACATTGAGTACATTGCCTTTTGCAAGCATTAAATTAGGCAATAGATATTGTGTAATACGAATCAATCCAAACACATTTACTTCATACACGCGTTGCAATTCTTCTTGCGAAATTTCTGCAAAGGGTTTGTTCAGCAACACTCCTGCATTATTGATTAAGCCATGTATAAGTGTATCTTTAAAATAAGAATCCAATTGGCTTAAATCGCCTTTTACGATATCAAAATCCAAACAAATCAATTGCTCCGAATTACCCAACGATTCCTTCAACGCAACTAATGACTCGGTATTTCTAGAAATAGCATACACTCTGTTGTTGGTGTTGATCAACTCCTTGACGGTAGCCAATCCAATTCCCCGCGATGCTCCTGTGATGACGATATTTTTCATAATATTTTTCATAATATTTTTATACCTCAGCTTTTATAAAATCCATAATATCTTTTCCAATACCCTTTGCAAATAATTTAACATCATATTGATTAGAAACTAATAAGTAATTCTGTTTCAGTATGGTTCTATTAATTGACTTTCTTACCTTTTTCTTGTTATCTTTATTAGGATAAGGATGTATTGAATTTCCTAATTCTGATAAAAAATTGAAAACCCTATTAACGACTAATTCACTTGATATTTCATCTTCAATTTGTAGTTTAATTTCAAAGTAATTTAAATTAAATTGAATATCTATTTTTACAAAAACAGAAAAAGTTGGATCACTTTTATAATTATTGAGAATATATAAAACTGTTAAGTCCTTTCTTTTATTATTAAAGTCTGAAATATCATTCAAAATATAACTCTTTAAATCAGTAAATGAATGAAAATTAATTGGTTTACTCCAACGTGCATTGTTAATTGAAATAGCATTCCATTGTATTTCATAAAATAGTTCTGAATATTTGAAACCTACATTGTCTAATTCTTGAATAAAAGGTATAAATAGTTTTTCAATAATATCAGCCCTATTTATAGATTCATTATTCTTTAAACTGGCATTTTGTTTCCTTTTCAGCAACTCTATTTCTTTATCCAAGTCATCTTCATCCTCTATATCTTCACCTTTTATGGCTTTAAGGATGATTTCTTGCGATTCAATAATACGTTCACCAATGAAGTTGTAAAACAAAACTTCACTGCCACCATACATTTGAATATCTGACAAAAGTCTGTTGTAGGTATCTTTTTGAGAAGTTTTAATAATGAATGGAGGATAGCCGCAACTTATTAATATCAAATTGGATAAAATTCGTGAAACTCTACCATTTCCATCATGAAAAGGATGAATAAATAGAAAATCAATGTGAAACTGAGCGGCCATTTTTAATGGATGTTCTGTTGTTTTATCCATAAAATATGCATCAAAAAAGGCATTTAAATTATTCAATAACGTATGAATCTTTTCAGGTACTTCATCAAAGGGTTCGAATTTTATTTTTTCTCCCTTATAGTTTATTATTTCATTATTATACGATTTCCATTCCCCAACCATTAGTTTCTTGTCTAGGTCTTCTTCGAAAATTATAGCTCTGTGTATCTCTTTAATTCTCTTTTCAGACAACCTTTTTTCTCCCTTACCAATAGAAAAAACTTCCTCAACGATGTTGTTATGCCCAACCATTTCGTTCAAATCTTTAATCGATTTGTTAGAGATATTAAGAACTGAGGTCATTACACTTCGTGTTTCTTCACGTGTCAAAGTACCTCCTTCCATGCTATTGGAGTGATAGTTCCAATCGAGTCTAAATTTGTAGTGTACTTTTTTTAACACCTCTTTATCAATTTCTCCAAAGGAGTTTATTTGCTCTTGCAGTGTATCTATTTTAGTTAGTACTTCCTTTAAGGTCATGGCAATGTTGAAAATGGATTATTAATGTTAATACAATGTAGAGTTCCTAAAATTACAAAATTCTTTGAAACGCTGTGATTATTTGAATCAAATTATAATAATTGTACCAAGTCTTATGTCGTTCTCGATACAATGATTCCATCTTAAGTGTAAAGTCACTTCGAGTGAATTGTTTATTTTGTCAGCTTTACTAGCGTAAAGATGTTACAAAATTTACAATTTGTATCGAGAAGGTGCGAGGGATAAAGAGTTCGTTCACTTTGTAATTGAGTTCTTTCCTCCATGTCGTTCTCGATACAAAAATCTATTTTTATGCAACCGCTTTGCTTGTTGCTAAAAATATACGATTTTCACTCGAACTGACTCACGTAGTGATAAACAAACAATATTCCATTCGTTCCAATAAATTCAATTAGTCAGTTCGAGTGATTTTCGTATATTTTACAGTGATTTTGAAAAAATCGATTGTAAAATAGAAAATTGTATCGAGAACAGACCTTAAGACGACAATCTTTACTCCTTCACCACCACTCTAATACCTTCGCTGTGTGAGGTAAATTCTGGTGCATACATACACTGAATAGTGGTGATTCCGTTGGAAAAATCTCCTTGATGAAAGACGCGTAAATCGTATTCAAAAACATAGGTTCCTTTGGCTAAATAATCGATAAAAAAGTTGGTAGAAGCATCTTTGGTAGCTTCATAATAACCCAACCCGTGTCGGTATTTGTATTGGCTCAACACATTAATGGGTTCAAAACCTGAGGCTCGCATATCTTTGAGGTGCACGTATTCTAGATTTCTATCGGTATAGATTTCTACTCTTACACGCACTTTATCGCCCACTTTCAACGTGCCATTGTTTTCAATGGGCGTCATATATTCGCCATTGGTTCCAATCTGCACTTTGAACAATTTTTTAGTGATTTTCAACGGTGTGGTGTGTGGTGTTATTTTATCTAAATCTTCAAAATATTGCCAGTACAGTGCTCCCCAAGATGCCCCATCTTGTTGTTTAGTGATGGTAACTCTTCCCATTTCTGGTTTAATCTCTTTGGCTGTCCACGATTTTTTGAAATAACCTGTTCCTGCTTCTACTTTTTCAGGTACAATTTTCATATCACCCAATTTAATGTCTACTAATTCTTCGTTGGCCAACAAATTAGTACCTCTCAATAATAAAGCATAACAAGCATTAGCAGTTGACTTGGTCGTTTTCCAATGAGTAGTTTGTTTTTGTTTGAGCAACCAAATTTTCAAATCTTCTACCATTACCGCATCATTTGCTACCTCATCAAAAGCTTCTATGATGAGTGCGTGTGTTTCAATAGGTGCACTGTCCCAATAATAACCGCCTTCGTTTTCTTTATAATAAGCTCCCATTTCTTCGTTCAAAATGGCCAATTCTTTAAGGTGTCTCATTACCTTGGTTTGCACACCATCCACATCTTTTAATCGGTGTAAGGTCAATGCAATCATAGCTCGAGTTTGTAAACTGTTGTCCAACCAATATTTTTTAGCTTGACCCAGGTAATAGTTATAGGCCTCCTCCAAGTTTTTAGAAACTGGGAAATCAAAGAAACTACGAGCATACAAATACTGAATTTGTAAACTGCTGATATGACGTTCATTTTTATAATTAGGAGAATGTTTAACCATCCATTTGTAATCTTGGATTATCTCATAATCAAGGAATTCTACTCCTTTTCTAATCATTTTCCATTCGCGGAAACTTTTAGTAGAATTAATTACTCCCAATTTATTCAAATGACCCATTCCACTAATAATGTGTTGGGTAATGTATCGGTTTTCTTTAAATCCTTTGAACCAAGCCCAACCTCCGTTAGCACTTTGTTCTTTTTCTAATTTTGTAAGCGCCTTATCCAATTCTTTTTGCATTTTGTGCAAATCGAACAACAGACCAATTCTCTTTTTACTTTCTGCTTCTGAGTGTGCATTAAAAACCCAAGGTGTTTCTTCTAAAAACAAGGCTTTAAGCTCTTGATTTTTTTCTAAGTTCGACATAAACGCCTCCTTGCCTTCTTTTACCCAAGCATCAAAAACGGCTTTTATTTTTGGGCTTGAATTTGCCACATTTGCTGCTATTGCATTGGCATAATATCGGGTAAAGGTTTGCTCGGCACATTCATACGGATATTCCATCATATAAGGCAATGCTTGAATGGCATACCAAGCTGGATTGGAGGTGTATTCTAGTGTCAAATTATGATGTGTTAATGTAGTTGAAGTATTGTTAACCAATTTTGATAGTTCGAATTGTTTAGAACCTTTTTTGTTATTGTAAACCGGCAACGATTCTGTAACTAACATTCTATTTGTCAATACAGGTAGGGTCATTTCTTCACCATCGGTAAAGTTGCCTGATTTGGCTACAATTTTATAGGTCAGCGCTTGCAAACCTAGTGGAATTTCTAACTTCCAAGTAACCGAGGTGCTTTGTTTGGCAGAAGCTGTAAAACGTTTTTGAGGTTGAACATTTTTAAGTTCCACATCAATAGCTTTGTTTGTCAATGGATCAATCAAAAATAATTGCACATTACCCTCCATAACGGTGTCGGTCATGTTGGAAATTTTAGTTGACAAATAAATGTGATCTTTCTCTCTGAAAAAACGAGGAGCATTGGGCACTACCATCAAGTCTTTTTGGGTAACTACGTTTTCACTCAACGTTCCTTTTTTCAAATCTTTGGTGTGTGCGAAACTCAAAAACTTCCATTTGGTTAATGATTCAGGTATGGTGAAACTAAAAATAATTTCACCTTTGGCATTGGTTTCCAAATGGGGAAAGAAAAAAGCTGTTTCATTAAAATTACTTCGTGCTTGTACCCCCGATAAATCTTCTTGTGTTTTTTGCTCCAATAATCCTCCCTTATCGCCATCTAAACCCTCCTTGAACCCATCACTGTCATTACGATCATCTTTTAATTTGCCATCATTTTTTTTCTCAGCTTCCGCAATTGGCGCAGATGCAGGTGATTCTTCAGCACTTTTCGAAATTCGTTTAACAGAAGAACCTGTTGCTACCGTAACGTCAGACAATTCATCCATAGCACCTGATTCTGACTCGTACATAACTGCATTTAATTCGTATCGCCCACCACCGGAAGCATATCCATAATTGTTATTGTATCGATAGGTATTGTATCCAAACCAATTCAATTCAGGATAATATCGGTAAGGATTTCCATAATAGGGATTCCAATACCCTAACAATCCACCGGGAGCATTTCCGTAACATGGATAGGTATTATAAGGATAACTTGAGTAACTGTTTTTAGCATAATTGACATACATACTAAAGTAGTTTGAAGCAAATTCATCCAATGATGCATCATACATGGCTGCTACCATTTCAGCAGCCACCATTTCACTTTTCGGTCCTGATAACTTGATTTTCCAAGTTTCTTCTTGACCGGGCAATAATTTATTTCTAAAGGTTTCAAATTCAATTTTCAATTCTTTATTGCTAAACGGCACATAAACAGATTTAGTGATTGCGTGCACCTCTTCCATTCTGAAGGTGGTGAAATAAAAATTCAATGAACCTCTGTGTGTTTCGGTAATGGGAAATGAAAAGGATTTTTGCTCATTGTTTACATTCAAAACCCCTTCTTTGATAATATCTCCTTGATGAGCAATGGTATATTTTACATAGACATCTGTTGCCGAAGCCAATACAAAATCAGCTTGTTCACCAGGTTCCAACGTTGATTTCAACTGTCGTACTGTAAACATATCATTGGCACTATTTTTTTTACTTTCGGTATCAAAAATGGTAATGTATTTAACATCCAACACTTCTTCGCCAAAAGCATCGATACTTTTTGCTTCAATTTTGTAAAGTCCCGGTTTTAAATTCAAACTTTTGATTTTAATCGTATCGCTTTTTTCAGTATCAAAACTGGCTTTCAACACTTGTTTATCAATAGGAAATTGCTCTATTTGGTTTTCGTTATCGTACACATCATTGGGAAACAATTTGGTAAATTCTTCCTTAGTCAAGTGTTGCACATCGGGAATTGCCCACGTTCTTTTTTTGAATACTTTGGTGGGTGTCACCAACGATGAAATAATGACTTCACCTTTGGCTTTAACAGGTTGATAATTCAAATTATTAGTTTGAACTCTAAAATAGGTGAACGACTTGCTTTCATTTTCTGGATTTGCTAAAATAGTCAGCTCCATGGCATTTTTACCTACGTTTACATACGATGCACCACTGCGTGTTTCGCCATTAATATCGGTCACATCGGCACTTACCGAATACGAATAAATGGGTGCATATTTTTGATTGATACTGGCATCACCTTTAGCTTTAAAAACAACTTTAAAATCGCCTTTTTCATCTGTAGTTACTGTTCCATCAGCTACTTGAATTTGTGGCGAAGACGGCATATATCCGTAATAATACCAGCACCAATAAGGAAAACGAACCGTTCTTGTTACACGGTATTTAACTTCAGCACCATCTACAAAATTACCTGCAAAAGCTTGAGCTGTGCCCACTACAGTTACCTCTTCATTTAATTTAAACACCCCTTCAACAGGTTTAAAATTAACATCAAATTTGGGTCGTTTATATTCCTCCACTCTAAAAGAAGTAGAGCCATAATCGTCTTTTAAAGACATGGAGCCGGTAAGTACTCCACTAGGTGCTGTAAATTGTCCGCTGTAACTACCATAGTCATTTGTTTTGAGACGCAATTCTGAAACCTTTTGATAATTTACATCGCGTAATTCGATGGTTATGTCTTTATTGGGTACTACCGCAACATCTTTATCATTTTTTAAGGTTACAATTCCTTTAAAATAGATTGTTTGACCTGGACGATAGATTTTTCTGTCTAAGAAAAAATGAGTAACAGGCGTATTTTTTGGTTTGTAATTGTCATTGTATAAATAAATAGCATTATCGCTGTATAAATAGTCCTTGTCTTTTTCTAACTCGGCATACAAATAACTATAATTTGAAGTAGCTTGATGTTTAACTTTGCCCGTAGCATCGGTAGTGTAACCAGCCACTTTTTTGTTTTCATTTCTTCTCAATAGACTATTCCATTCTTGTTTATAGAGGGTAACTTTTACTTTGGGTTGTGGCAATCCCGTAACACGATCAAAAACGGTAATTTCAACGGTTCCTTTATCCACTCTTGATTCTTGATAGGTAAAATTAGAAACTCTAAATTGAGAATAGTGAACAGTGTTATTTGAAATAGATAAATCTGGACTTGACGAAACCAGTAATACATAATGACCAAAAGCCATTGGATCAATAGGTAACTCGGCTGTATGATCGTTAAAATCCTTTAAATCTTTGAGTGGTTGTTCCCAAGTTTTTACTTTTTTTCCATTATCTAAATAATGTTTTACCCTCAAATCCGAATCATATTCTGGATTTTTGTAATCATTCGGAACAGATAACAATGTAAAATACACTTTATCCAAATTAGTGTAGGATATTCGAACCTTTTGGTTTGTGTTAGCAGCTAAAACTTTGTCCATTTGTAAGCCCATTTGCTTAGCTTCTAATTGAGAAATTAACGATTCGCATTGCTGAGCACCATAAGAAGCTTTGAATCTGGTAATGGCATTTGAACAAATAGAATGTGCTATTTTATTTCCATTTTTAATGTCCTCATTATCCTTGTTGTTGGGATTATTCATTTCTGTGAAATACAATGCCTTTAAATAACTGAATTGAGTACCTACCTCATCTTTTATATAAAAATCTTCAAAAGACTTAATAGCTGATAAATACACCTCGTTTTTGTTATCTAAAACTCCATAATTTTTGGCAAAAGCCAAACGTTGAATAGTCACATCAACTAATACCTCTGGATTTTTGTCATTTAAATGAAACCGAGTCAACTCCTTAAACAATTCAACTGCATAATAATGATTGGACAAGGAATCTTTTGATTGGTGTTTCAAGTTCACAAATTCAGTATTACTTCCCAATATAGCTGGATTGTCAAGTACATATTTATCTTCATTCTGACTTACATTATAGCTAGCTGTTTGAAAAAATTGAATGGCTTCGAAGGCCAAAAAGTCATACAAGGTGGGGCGGAATTTATCAAAATCTTTCTGAACATTTCTGTCTAATTGATACCCGGCATAGGTTAAAATATCTTTATAAGCCGATAAAGGAAGCTGCTGTAATTTTGAAGCCTCAGAAGTACTTTGCATTCTATGAAATACGATTCGATGAGCCAACGTTCTTAAGTCCCATGTGCGCACATCTCTTTTGTCTAATCCTTCAGAATAGGTTCGTTGGCCCACTTCCCATTGATTGGCTTGATAATATCCCCAATATACATCGGCAGTTACGGCATGTGCTAATTGTTTTAATGGAAATTTGGCTGTTTCTGAAATACTATCTAATTCAGCAATTGCTTTTACAAAATCATCATCAGTAATATACGAATTGTATTTGAGTTTGTGCATCATCGCCTTAATCACTTGCGGATGATTTTCTTCTTTTTTGGCTTTATCAAAAATTTGTGTTACTGCTTCTAATGATGATTTGTATAATCCTAAATTTTGTAAAGAATCTACAACACGCCAATTATTTTCATACGTTTCGTTGTAATCAAATTTAAAAACAGGTTCAGTGACGGCTTCCACAGCAGGTTCAGAAATGGGAACACTGGGTTCAACCGATTTATCGTTGCATTTTTGTGAAGTAAACAACGTAAAAACAAAAGCGCTTATAATTAGAACTGCTGTTGAGTAGTGCTTTTTGATAGTCAAATTCATGATAATTGATTTTGCGGTTAAATATTGGGCTAAGGTACAACTCTTTTTTAGAAAGGTTCAAATGATGAAAATAAAGAATTAGTTCTCGCGAGCTAATGAATTCAAAACAATGATTTTAAATTATCTTGAAATAGTGAAAAATCTTTTTGTGCGTTACAAACGCACCTTTCAAGCATCCTCGTTAACGCTTTGCTCAAACAAGGACGAGAATAGGAATAATAGTTAATGCAAAGTTAAAATCGAATAGGCTTTTACATAATGACCTACCTTCACCAAAAAATCAAGCTATGAAATCAATTATCTTTAGTTTTCTACTATTTTTTTCTTTATCCTATATGGGTCAACAACCCACCCTGTATTTTCCTAGTTTGACTGTTGATAAAGGCACAATATTTAAAGGTAGTAATGGCATTTTTAAATTTCCGTTTCAAAATACAGGGAATGCACCTTTAATTATAACTTCCGTAAAATCAAGTTGTGGTTGTTTGGTCCCTAATTGGAATAAAAACCCTATCTTACCTGGACAATGGGACACCATTTATGGCAAATATGACACCTACCGAATTGGCCCTATCAACAAGTCCATGACCGTGCAATCTAATGATAGTTTAAAACCAAATATTATGATAAAAATTAAGGGTAAGGTTATCGAAAAACCTATTCCAGATTTAGTTATTCGAGTAGATTCAACTATTTTACAACCCAATGAAATGAACAGTATCAGGATCATCAAATCTCCATCAGATTCCTCAATTTACAGCTTTACATTGACCAATAAAAGTAGTGAACCCCGAACGATTCAAAGTGCCCATTACAACTCAACCACCACTAAATGGGATTTTTATCTTTCAAAAGAACACCCGCTATTAGAAGAAATTATCCTTCAACCCAATGAATCACTCACCCTATTGATTATGAAGAAGGTAATTCCACCCCCTCATGATTATTACACTGGACCTTTTTTATTAATTGATAAGCAGGAATTAAAGTTTGAATTAAAATGAAATTGAGTTTATATCAAAAAAAAATCTCAAAACAACCGAAGTCATTTTGAGATTTATGATTTGACATTTTACCAACCACTAGTAAGCTGCCAATGTTTTATCTTTATTGTATTTTAATTGGTAGGAGAACGATTGTTTTCGAGATTCCTTAGCAGGTAATTCTAATACCCAACGTAATTTGCCGGTTTCAGCAATTAATTCAGATTTACCGTGATCCAACACTTCAACCTTAACTTCTTCCATATTTGAAAGAGGAACTTGATCTTCAACCACAATTTTGATCGGAACTGATTTCATATTTCTAACAGAAATTTCGTAGGTTAAAAGCTTAGTGCGCTCATTTGAAAGAGCTTTGTCTTTGTCTTCGTCTTTGGTTTTCTTACGAGCTACAAAAATTCCATTATCTCTTCCCAAAGGCAATTCTAATTTATCGCTCATTATGGCTGGATTGATGCGTGTTTGACCAACATAGGTACCATCATAATAGATGTTGGCAACGGCTGGCAAAAGGTTCATATCTTCCCAACCTGTCAAATAAGCTACTAAATAAGCTTCCAAATCTAATTTAGGAACCACGAAATACTCATACGTTGTTTTGATTTCTTCGCTTTTGATGGCCATTAAATTAGGCTGTCCATCGCTTGCAATTGTATAGGGTATTTTTAAATCAAATTCTACCATTGTTAAATTATCTGACATAGTAGCATAATTAGAAATATGTTCTGCATCATCCATGTCTTCATAAGATAATGACTCAGCTTTAGAAGTAGGAGATGGACCATTATAGGCATTTCCATAACTGGCTGGGGCATTGGCTTTGTCTTTAAATTTGGAAGCATCAGTTCTTACAATAGGTTGGTAATAACTCAAATACCACGGAGCTAAAGTTGGTTTCACATTAGAACGATTAGGGTTTATAGTAGATAATTTAATTTTCACATCGGTCCATTCAACACCTGTATTTTGGAAAACACTGGCTTTGTACGTTAATTTTACGGGTGCTGAAACGTCATCTGCTCTAAGATCATAAGAAGGTGTCCAACCGGCTTGAGAAACCATATAACTCAAGTCTAAATAACCCGTTGTAGGTATATCTGAAGAAATGGATACCACAATTTGATTAACCGGAGCTGTTGATTTTACAGCAAAACCCGCATTATTATTATAATTCTCCAATTCTGATTTTCTATCATTCATTCTGTTTAACGAAATTTGAGCATCGTATTTTTTACGCTCCGTTTTTAAAATGAGTTTATTGATTTCAGGTAACTTGATGCGCATATAATCCATAGCTACCTTCAGAGCAGCCATTGAATCTTTTACACTTTGACCTTTTACCACACCACTGTTTAATAATAGGTTTTTCTCCAATGTATATGATGCTAATTCATTATCAATCTCTTTGATTTGCCAAGTCAAATTTTCAATAGAATCCCTTAAGGTGTTGATTTCTTTTTGCACTGTAGCGGGAATAGTCGTTGTTTTTACTGGCTCTGGAGTTGGATAATGAATTCGTGGTGCCACATCTAAAATGATGAATTCGCCTTTACCTTTAACCTGAATGCTATTTCTGTCGAAATAAGGCGACATTCCTTCAAAAATTACTTTGGTCATCCCTTTTTCAACGGTGATTTTACCACGTTCTTTGATTTGAGCTCCTTGAAGGAACACGGTTACTTGTTCGATTTTAGATTCGATTTTCTTTTCTTTTTGAGCAAAAAATGTCCCGGTAAGCATCAGGAATGATGCAGTAATGATTAAAGTTTTCATAAATTTTATTGTTTTATTTGAATGTAATTGTAAACTTGATTTTCTGTAATTCGAGGGTTAATACATACCACTTTTGAGTAGGTTCAAATAAAAATGAAAAAAAATAGTTTTTTTTTAACAATAAATTTGTAACTCACTGAAAAACAAGAGCATTTAAATAAATAATATTTCATCCCTAAAGGGATTTGAAGAGCTTCTTACTATATATTAGCAACCGTGATTTCGTCCCTACGGTACTATATGAAAAACCATTTAATTTCTTCCCCATTCATATTTACTCCAAAATCGATTTAATAAGATTATACCAATAATGGCATTCATTCCCATCAACAACATTGTTGTGAGTACATCCTCAACATAAAAAAGAGGAAATAGAGCTGAAAATATCATTGTAATTATAAAAACAAGTTTTACTTTTTTAAAATTTGTTTCTTTAGAAAAGGTGCCTTTTTCAAAATAATAAATTGAAAAAACTACAATTACCAACATCGGTAGAAGAAAAGCAAAATTTATGGCTGTTCCAATAAATGTAAAAACTAACTTGGTGGAAATTCGAAACTCAATTTCAGAGTTATTTCCATCAACAAAAGGAGGTTGGAAAATAATAGTGAAAAATACAAAAATACCCGAAATTCCGATGATTTTAAACCATATCTTCAAGAAGTCTTGGGTTGTCATCTTACTTCAATCCGTATTTTTCTTTGTACTTCTCGTAGTTTTCTTGTTGATGATTTTCTAAACCTATTGTGCGTCCTTGAATAAAGGCCATTACCACATTGTTGGTTTTCATATCCAGCGCATCACCCGTACTTACAAAAAAGGTGGCATCTTTTCCGACTTCTAACGAACCTAATTGTTTGTCCAACCCCAAAATTTTGGCAGCGTTCAATGTGATGGAAGCTACTGCTTGTTCATAGGTCAGACCGTGAGCCACAGCGGTACCTGCATAAAAAGGTAAATTACGCACGCCCATTTGCTCCATATCTCCACTGTTTTCCAAACAAAAAAGTAAGCCTTTATCGGCTAATAATTTGGGCAATTTGTAGGGCATATCGTAATCATCTTCGGTGCGGTGAGGCAAACTGTGAACACGTTGCACAATGATACTGATGTTTTGTTCTTTCAATCGGTCTGCTATCATCCAAGCATCATAACCTCCAATGATGACCACTTTAGCAATTTTGAATTGTTTCTTGAAATTGATCACATCACTGATTTCACGGTATTGATGCGCATTAACATACAAGGTTTGAGTACCATTCAACACATTTTTCATAGCTTCCATTCTCAAATCTACAATTTCAGGAGCTTTTTGTGTTGAATACGCTACCGCTTCTTTAAAAAATTGTTCAATTTCTTCGATTCGAGATACGTAATCTTTGTTTTGTTTGGAAGGTCCTGGCTCGGCCCACCAACCCGTTTGGCTAATTAAATTTGGCCAATTTAAATGAATACCATCGTCTTTTCTATAAACGGCATCTTCCCAATTCCAAGCATCAAAATGAACGATGGATGATGTACCTGAAATGATACCGCCTCTTGGCGTGATTTGACCAACTAAAACGCCATTGGTGCGCACGGTAGGTGTAACTCTAGAATCGGTATTGTATGCAATCAATGAACGTACATTTGGGTTGAATTTACCTACTTCTCGTTGATCATCTGAAGCTCTTACTGATTCGATTTCTACCAATCCCAATGTAGTATTGGGCGCTATAAATGCTGGATAAACGTGTTTTCCTTTGATATCGATAACCGTGTCAAAATCTTTACTATTGATGGTGGTAGTTAAGGCATTTTTTACTAAGCTCAATTTTCCGTTTTCGAAACCTATGGCCGATTGATTGATGACTTCACCGGTTCCCAAGTGGGCAGTTCCATTCAACAATAAAATTTTCTTTTTTTGTGCTACAGCGGGTGCTTGTTGTGAAAATGTAGAGGTATGAATGGTTAGCAAAACCAATGCTAATGAAAATATTTTAGAGAAACGTGTAGTAACAAACATAGTTATGTGTCTATTTTTTTGGTGAATGAATGACAAATGTACTTAGAAATATTGAAAAATTACCCTTCAACATTATTTTGTAGGATAACAATGTCTCATGTAACCATAGCTAGATATTCAGTTTGCTATAGGAAAAATGTAAAAAGTCACTTCAATACTAATTAGAACAAATTTAATCATTTGAATTGCAATCATTTAATTCAAAAATAAAAACCACATAGATTCTGTGTTGATTTCCAAATTATTTTTAGTTTTTTTATTA
>CAYQNU010000009.1:0-112535 GCA_964419055.1 uncultured Flavobacteriales bacterium
TTGAACAATATCCAAGAAGTTTTTTTTAAAAAAATCTATTTCACCCAACGGGTTAAAATTAATTATTTTAGGTTAAAGAACTCTTCTTGTTTATCACTTAAGAAATTCAATGAGTTTTTTATACTTTTTATCAAGGCATTAATTTAAAGGTAACTTCTTCAAAATTAGAAAGTGAACAATTGTTATCTATTGTTACTTTAAATAGATTGCCATTGTCCAAAAAAAATCCAGATACTTGATTTGGTAAATTGCATGTAAAAATGGTATTTGCAATAGAATCATTCACATAAGATAAATCCATATTTTGAAATTTATAGTTTTTCAATTCGAAATAAATTTGCTCATATGTAATTACCAGATTTTTACAATCAGATTCAAACAGAAGCTCATTTTCTAAATGTCTAATCCTTCCATAAAATATTAATTTCTTTTTTTGAATGTCAAAATGGATTTTATACTTCCAAGGAGCTAAAGAACAATATACTTTCATATCATCAGTTTTACTCAAAAAAGCTGAAAATAAAAGTATTGAAAGTACGAAAATGATACTTATTTTAGAATTCATAAATAACTTAGATAATTTAGAGCAAAATTGTACTTGGTTTCTAATACTCTTGCAAACAGTTTTAAATGATTTTAAATATATTTCTTAATAAACAATAATGCACTCTATTCTTGTTGTTCCGTTATCATTTCTTTGAATTAATAAATCTAAACATTCTTCAACATCGTTTGCACCAGAATACAATTGAGTATTGTTGTTTTTTTTATATATTCCGGTGCAATTAGAATATGGTTCTTTTGTTTCTACAATTTCATATCCTTCCAATTTTAAATATAAAAAAATTGTCGAACTTATAAATTTAACATCTTTATAACTATTATATTCAACTTCCCAACCTGCTGCTATACTTGGTCCATCACCTCCAATTTTATTGTAAGTGACTTTGCCTACTGGTTCCAATATTGGAAATTCCGTTATAGTTTCATTATCCATAGTAGCATACCACAAAAAAGTACCCTTTTTAACATCAAAATGATCGTCTAGTGCAATTCCAAATAAAACTAAAAAGTAAAGAAATCCCAAAATCGGAAAAATGATTGATGATAAAACAAGAATACGTTTTCGAATTTGTTTTCTTTTAATGGTTTCCCTATTTTTAAATATTTTGTTGGTTATAAATATTAAAATAATTACGATTACAATGTAGGCAATAATGGGAATGATTAGAATCATATATTACATCTGTTCTGTTTTCTTAATTTATTTACCTTTCAATCACTTCCCGCGTTAATCTTTCTTGTGATTCTACAAATATAAAATTAATTATATTAGGGAAAAGAACTTTTCTTTTTTATCACTTGGAGAGGCCCTTTTTGTTTTGTTTTTTCTTCATATGAGCAGGGGATTTTAACGACTGTATTTTTTCTTTTTGGTTTTTGTCCTGTTTTTAACCTTATATTCTATAAAAAATGTTTCATCAGTTATATTTAATAAACTAATTCGGTCCAATATTTCCTCTTCATCAAAAATTTCTATTGGGAAAACATAGTCTTCTTCCGTCATTTTTTTAGTGTCAAATAAAGTCATTTTATCTTTTTCATACGGTACACCTGCCTTCGAATACAATAGAACTCCTTTCAAAGTATCCACATCAATCCAAACACTGCCGTTTGGAATTAAACTTTTTAATGTTTCTTTGTCATAAAGAAAGATATAGTTTGGATTTCCTATACCAAAAGAGTTAACGAATACAAATGTATTGTCAAAATCTGCACCTATATAACCTAAATTTTTATATGGTAGTCCTAATGAACACGAGTTTAATGTATCTATTACTTTTTCGTCTTTTTTATAAAGCAAATATTGAAGTTCTTTGTCATAATAATAAGAAATGGAAAATCCACCTTTTAACTTTGTACTGAAAACTGTAGCATATGGGTATGCTTCAATTTCCTTTACATTCTCAAGATAGTTACTATCAATTTTGTTTTGCATTGAAGTATCTATAATTTGTTCGTTTGTATGATTTATTATCGTGTTAGATTGTGTTTCAAGATTTTTCTTGCTATTATCACAAGAGTATAACATAGCAATGATGGGAATCCATAATTTTGTGCTTTTCATTTCGTATTGTCGTTTTAGCTATGTTTAGGTTAAGTATTAATTAATTTTTACCAAATATCTGATTATTACGAGAAAGGGAGGATGTAGCATCTTTAAGTTCAACACTCTCGTTCCTGTGCGAAACGATATTCACGAAATCATCTCCACGTTCCTGCACTAAACCAGGTTCGATGAAATCAATCTTCCGCTTGATTCTACAAATATAAAATTAATTATATGACGTAAAGGAACTTTTCTATTATATCACTTGGAGCATACTTTTTTATTCCATTTTATCCTCAGAAAAAAAAGGTTTGTTATTATTTCCTCTATTCGAAGATATAAAGATTATTTCGAAATTGAAAAGTTCTTTTTTCAATAGAATTTGTTTCTCATAATGTTCCATCAATGTTTTCATCAAATCGTTAATGTTAAATTGCTTTTCAAAGTCAATTACCATTACTATCCTTGATTTTCTCATTTCTTTAGGATAATCTGAAAAATAGTAATCTAATTCTTCTTTTGTTAAAATTTCATTAAGATACATGAAAGTTTCATTATTTATAAACTCCAAATAATGTTCATCAAAGGGTATAACACCTAAAATATTATCAGGGATTTCACCTACAAACTTAATGGGAATGAATTTATCACTAGAATATTCGTAATAAAAAAGATCAGAAGTATCAATCAACTCAACCCCGATATATTTATTAAGAATAGTTTCTATTTTAACTAATGAATCATAATGGGCTATTATTTGGGAGGGATCATTTAATGAATTTGATAGATATTGATGCTCATTCTTCTTTATTTCAACATGTTCCTTTTCCTTATTTTTACAGGAAATAGTTACTAATAAAAAAGAGACAAGTACCCATATAAAATTTGACATGTATTTTTGTTTTTTCGTTATTATTTTCATGTCACTTTGTTAAAACAGTCCATTTTTCTGGCTCAACAAATATAGAAAAATTTCACAAACAATCGAGTAGAAGACTTGAACCTAATGACAAGTATAAATTAATGGAATTATGGTTGGATATTCATAATAAAACATCGTTGAATCAATAAACACTACATTACTGACTGGTACAATTTCAGAGTATTCTTTTAGAGCTTTTTTGTTTTCTGACTTGTAAAAATAATACTCTACAATAATCTTACAACCACTGTTGTCCTCTTCTATATGTTTTTGTAATTGTTCCATATATGGGAATAATTTTGTGTTGGCGACTTGTCCGCCCAAAACAACATATTTCATTAGGGGTAATTTAGATTCATCGTCTGAAATATCGGTCTTTCTTACTATTCCTAAACTTAACGAATTTTTGATTATTTGAAAATCTGCTGAAGTCATTGACATGATATCACAATAACTTATGCTTCCTTTTTCTTTTGAGTTAAGATTATAATGGATGTATTCTAATGGTTTTTTTTCTCTATCATTCCAAATTATGCCAAAGGTCGTTATAGTGGTGTCCTTTTTTATAAAATCAACTAATTCCTCCACTTTGGTTTCGGCATATTTAATTTCGGATGTGGTATGATACATCCAAGTATAAACAATTAATATGAATAATACAATTGAAACTATCTTAATGGCGCCATTTATTTTTTGATTCATTTAACTTTTTCTTTCACGTTTTCACGGTTCATCCTTGTTGCATAATCTTCAAATGTATAAAATTAATCGATAATCTTATTTCTCCCCGTTGCTGGAAGAAACATAGTTCGATGAAATCAATTATTTCTTCTGGCTCAACAAATATAGAAAATAGTTTATTTGAGTTCACTTTAATCTGAATAATGTTCGGATACCACATAATACCAATTAGTATCTATTTTTTTAATCCAATTTACTTTTTCTTCATCCCTTTTTATAATAAGGGTTATGAATTCTTCTTCGTCAATATCTTCTAGTTTTGTGTAAAAAAGTGAATAAACTATATAATTTAGGCCTAATCCAAAGGGCGGTTCTTTATGCTCGGTAGTAATTTGATATTGTTTTACCGTTGGTCTATGCACCAATATCATATCTAATTGATTGTTATCAATTAGAATTTTTGATTTTTCATATAGTTGTTTGTTGTTTTTTAGTGAATCTTCTTTATATAATCCAATTATAAAATTTCCTTCTATAAAATTCTCACTAACTTTTTTATCCTTATGAATAGGATATACTAACTCATTAAGCATTTTGAAATCCGATAAAAACTTCTCAGTTTTATTATATTGTTCGCTATAATTGTTGCAAGAAATAAAGCAACAAAATACCAACGCATAAATAAAGGGTTTCAAAATACTAGTGTTTTTCAATCTCATATTGTATAGTTGGGTATTGCATTTATCTGAATTTTTATAGATTAACTGAACGGCAGATTAACAAATGTATAAAATTTATTTACAATCACCTTGCTCACTAGTTTATCATTAAAAATATCTCCTCAAAAATAACATCAAACCAAACCAATCTAACACCAAAACCTGTTAACAAATTGTTGTGATGGGCTAAAATTTAGCATAAATTGTGAGTTTTCTTCGTGGTCAATTCATCCACATTAATCGAAAAATAGCTAGAATCAAAAAAAAAGACTTACCTTTGCACTTTATTAAAAGATATTAACAATAGAATGACATTCAAAGAACTTGGCTTAAGAGATGAAATCCTTAGTGCCTTACAAGATTTAGGATTCGAAAATCCTACACCTATTCAAATCCAAGCAATTCCCCAACTTATCGAAAACAAAAGTGACTTGGTCGGTTTAGCTCAAACAGGAACCGGAAAAACTGCCGCATTCGGCTTACCGCTTATTCAACACACTGATTTTAATCAGAAATTTGTGCAAGCTTTAGTCGTAGCTCCAACACGTGAGTTATGTGTTCAAATTTCCGAAGATTTTAAAAAGTATACCAAATACATTAAAGGAGCTCAAATTGCTACTATTTATGGTGGTGCAAGCATTGAGAAACAAGCCAAAGAAATTAAATCAGGGGCGCAAATCGTTGTCGCTACGCCTGGTCGTTTGATCGATATGCTTTCTCGTAAATTTTTAAAAATTAACGAAGTAGGCATCGTTGTGTTAGATGAAGCAGATGAAATGTTGAACATGGGTTTCAAAGATGCTATCGATGAAATATTAGACAGCACACCGGATTCAAAATCAGTTTGGTTATTTTCGGCTACTATGCCAAAAGAAGTAGCTAAAATTGCTTCTAATTATATGGAAAATCCGTTTGAAATTACCGTAGGTAACAAAAACGAAGGTAACGTAAACATCAAACACGAATATTACGTAGTGCGTGATAGAGATCGTTACCATGCTCTTAAAAGAGTGTTGGATTACAACCCAAATATTTACGGTCTTATTTTTTGTAAAACAAAACACGCTACACAAGATGTTGCGGATATGTTAATGCGCGATGGTTACAATGCTGAGCCTCTTCACGGAGACTTATCTCAAGTGCAACGCGACAAGGTAATGGCTAAATTTAGAGACAAGACCTTACAAATATTGGTAGCTACCGATGTGGCTGCAAGAGGTATTGATGTAGACCAAATTACGCATGTAATCAACTACAACTTACCAGACGAAATAGAAAACTATACTCACCGAAGTGGTAGAACAGGAAGAGCGGGTAACCGTGGTGTTTCTTGTAGTTTTGTTTCGGCTAAAGAATTGTACAAAATCAAACAAATTGAACGTCAGTTAAAAACAGAATTCAGTTTAGAATTGGTTCCTTCTGGTGAAGATATTTGTAGAGTTCAATTGTTCTCTATGATTGATGCTATCAAGTCAACCGAAGTTAGAGAAGAACAAATTGCTGAATACATTCCAGCTATAATGGGTCTTTTTGAAGATTATTCAAAAGAAGATTTGATTAAAAGCTTCGTAAGTGCGGAGTTCAACCGTTTCTTAGAATATTACCAACGTGCAGGAGATTTAAATGCCAATCCAAAAGGCGACCGTGATGATCGTTCTTCAAGAAGAGAGGATAGAGGAGAAAGAAGTGGTGAACGTGAATTCTCAAGCAGAGGTAGAGATGGCGGTAGAGACCGTGATGGTGGAAGAGATAGAGAAAGAAGTGGAGGAGGAAGAGCATCTGATGCCGACAAACAACGTTTTTTCTTAAATATTGGTGATGCTGCAGGTATCAATAAAGGAGCCATTGTAAGAATTATTTGCAACAACAGTAATATTCCATCTGCTGAGGTAGGTAGAATTGATATATTTAAAGAATTTTCATTCTTTGACGTAACTAAAGAATTAGCTGACAAAGTGTTGGACGGTATGCGTAATGCTGACTATAACGGTAAAGCTATGAAAGTAGAATTGAGCAACAAAGCTGGTCAACCTGGAAGCGGTGGCGGAAATGGTGGCGGTGACAGAGACCGTGGACCAAGAGGTGGTGGAGGTTCTTCAGAACGCAGTAGAGGAGGGTTTGGTGACAAGAAGCCAGGAAGCTTTAAAGATCGTCCAAAACCATCTTTCAATGCTGAAGGAGGAAGAGAACGCAAGAGAAGAAAATAAAATACTGTACTGATTTAATAATTCTGAGTTATATCTTTACTAACTTTTAAAAAAGGAACAAGATGAGCGAACTAATTGAAATTTTAAAATTTGCCATACCGGCATTAATCGTATTCGGAATTATTTATTTTATGCTAAAGCATTTTTTTGATCGTGAAATTTCAACACGATTGGAAGAGGCCAAGGCAATGGCGCGCAAAGAATATGCTCCTTTGAGGATTCAAGCCTATGAGCGCACCGTGTTGTATCTCGAACGAATTGATCCTAATAATTTAATTATGCGTGTACATACACCCGGCATGTCGGCTCGTATGTTACACGCAGAATTAATGCGCTCTATCCGAGATGAATACTCTCACAATATGGTGCAGCAATTATACATTTCGCATGGAGGTTGGAAAGCCTTAAAACAAGCTAAAGAAGAGTCTATTAAGATTATCAATATGGCTATGAATTCCATGTCAGAAAATGCTACAGCTATTGATTTGAGTACCGTGATTTTTGAAATTATGTCAAAACTGGATCGTATTCCAACTGAGCGTGCATTGGATATTGTAAAAAAAGATTTTCAGAAAGGGATCAATTAATCTTTTTTCATCGCACATATTTTAAAGGTAAACTATCAATGGATTTTAAATTTCATTATCCTTTTATATTTTGAAATTGTGGAACCTTTATATATCATAAGTGTTTTTTTTAATACAAATCAACTATACCTGAATAACAATTTAATAAAAGTTTGATATGTTCCTCATAACGACTAAGTGATTTAGTCAAATAAATACATCTGAAATTTCATTTGGAAGTCTCACCCGACCTTTAACTGGTTTAATCTAAAAAGTCAAGTGGAATGAAAGGTGTTCTCGATACAACTTTCTATTTTACTACTGATTTTTTCAAAATCAATGTAAAATATACGAAAGCCTTCCGATAGCTATCGGAACGACCAGATTGTAATTGTTCTTTGGTGCGTTAGTCAGTTCGAGTGATTTTCGTAATGAAATGGAGAAAATTGTATCGAGAACGTGCGCAGGATTCACATCGTACCGATAGCTATCGGTAGATTTTCGCAATGAAATGTCAAACAAAACAAGAACTAACGAAAGTGGTTCGATAGTTTTGTTGAACCTCGCAAATCGAGTAAGAAATTGTATCGAGAAGGTGCGTAGGATTCACTTCTTACAGATAGCTATTGGTGGATTTCCTTAATGAAATGGAGAAATAGAGTTTCGTTTGAAAGAACAATTAATTGGTTTGCTCTTCCAATAATCCTCCAATTAATCGTGTGATATTGGTTTTAGACTCTATGATTTGAAAGGTTATTTCATACATCGAAAGTCCAGCTCTTAAATAAGCCATTTCAATTTCTCTGAAAACGAAAGAGTTGATAAAACCGCTGTTTTCTTTTAGTTGAGTGGTGTTTAAGTTTTTTTCGGTTAGTTTAAAAGACTCTTTCGCTAAATCCAAAATGGTCAGACGAGTGGTGTATAAATCATAATGGGCCATTAATTCTTGAGCCAAACGAGATTTCATTTGATCAATGGTAATGGTATTTACTTGATTTTGAATTTCTAAAGCTTGTATCCCTCTTTTTACTTTCCCTCCATCATAAAGGGTAAAGTTTAGCGTAAAATTAGCATAGTAATTTAGGTTTGTTCCCGTAAGTCTATTTTCTCCTAATTTGAATGAACTCGTATTACCTGTTGCCCCCATATTAAAACCTACTACAGGATACATGGTACTTTTTGCCATCGTAATATCTCGATCTAAGATTTCAATGTTTACCATTTCATTCTTTAAATTTTGATTATTACTGAGCATTTTGTTTCTCAAATCCATAAAATCATAGGTTTCATTAGGTACTTGCAATTCATCAGACAAGTTCCATTGTGTAGTTTCGGGAACGGCCATTAATAAATTTAAGTTTCTGATAGAATTTCGGTACGCTAAATCTTGCAACAATAAGTTGGTGCTATCCGCATAATAAGCGCTTTCATATTGAAGAATGTCAAAATTCAATGCTAACCCAAATTCTTGTTTCGATTTTTGATACTTCCATTTATCACGGGATAAATTCAATACATTTTTGAGAAGGTTGAGTTTCTCCTGTTGCAATTTAGACGAGTAATAATTGAGAATGATGCCTTGTATGGTGTTTTCTACAACCAATGCTGCCAATCCTTCACTTTTTAGTTGCAATTGCTCTAATTTCTCTTTATTGGCTTGCACTCTAAATCCATTGAATAGGGTCCAGTTTACATTGGCTCCTCCTTCTATAGAATTGGACATCAATAAGGCTTGAATAAACGAAGTAGGGTTGTTGGATTGATCAGAAATGGCATTACCTTGTTTCACATTCATAGTGACGGTTGGATAACGACCAGCTTGACCCCAAGTGTTTTGTATAGTATTGATTTCAATATTTTTTTGAGTCAATAAAATATCAAAATTTTGTTTAAGTGCCACTTGTATAGCATTACTCAAACTCAAATTTTCTTGCGAAAAAACGGATTGAGCGCTTAATAGAACGGCTATAAATAGAAATGTGACTGTATTTTTCATGATAACTTTCGCTTCAATTAATCGATTAAATGCTCTTCTTTACTGTTGTTTTTTGGAATGCGCCATTTGGCTTCATCAAAAAAAACGGCAGGCGAATCTTCTCCCATTTCCAATACACGTTTATGTATTTTATAAACGGGTTCCACTTCAATTTTTGTAGGTGGTGTTTTCCCTCCGTTCCACAACCAAAAACGAGAACGTCTGATGTCATTAAAATATAATATTAATGATGGAAAGAAAAGCAACAAAAAGAGTGTTCCAAAAAATACACCGTAGGCCACTGAAACAGCCATGGGTATTAAAAACTGCGCTTGAAAACTGGTTTCAAAAACAAGTGGGCCTAAACCTACAACAGTAGTTAAAGATGTTAAAATAATAGGTCTAAATCTACTTTTTCCAGCCTCCACAATCGCTTCATTCATAGGCATTCCTTCCGTTAGGTTTTTATTGAATTGATCCAGCATAACAACGGCATCATTTACTAAAATTCCGACCAAGGCAATGATTCCCCAAAAACTAAATAATGAAAAGGGAATGCCTTGTATACCATGTCCGAGTAAGGCACTTGTAATACCTACTGGAATAACCATCATAATGATTCTTGCTTGGTAAAAAGAAGCGAAGTTCAGCGACAAGATGATTAAAATCAACAATACTCCAAGACCAAAAGCTATTCCCAAAGCTTTACCTGAATTAGCAGCACGTTCAGCTTGTCCTTTTAATTTCACCTCAACTCCAGGATAAAGTTCTTGTAATTGAGGAACCAAAGTGGTCATTATTAAATTGGTGACATCGGATGATTTTTCACTGTCATACAAACTTCCATAAACCCGTACTTCTTGTTTTCCATCAATGTGATTAATGGAAACTTCACCTCTTTTTATTTCATAACTGGCCAATGTGTTTAAAGGAAACTCTTGACCCATCGCTGTTTTGATTTTTAGTTTTTCAAGATCATCAAAATCATCTCTGCCATCTGAAGGGTAGCGAGACCAAACTTTTACTTCATCATTACCCACAATTAGGCGCTGCACTTCTTGTCCAAAAAATCCCTGTCTGATTTGGTTCAAAATCTGAGCTTCATCCAATCCCAATGCATAAGCTTTTGGATATAAATCAAGCCAAATTTCTCTATTTCCAACTCCCGAATTATCTGAAATATCTTTGATTTCTTCCATCTCAAGGATTTTTTCTTTGAGCCATTTTGCAGCTAATTTAATTTCCTCTGAGTCTTTACTTTGCAACGAAATGGATAAATCTTGTCCGAAAGGAGAGTCGCCACCAATGGCAAACTTATCTAATTTTTTAAGCGTATCAGGGTGTATGCGTTTTTTCAATTCATTGGAAATATCTTCGGTTGAAACAAAGTTTTGTTCCAGCACTGAAATTCGTAAAGACCCCGCATGACTGCCTTGTTCACTCACCCGTTGTGCACTTCCAATGGTTTTTGAAACATATTTAATGATATCAGCACCGTGCTCTTTCTTTAAATCTTCATTGTAATCATTGATTATTTTTTCGATGTAGGATAAGGTCGCCTCTGTCTTCATTTCTCGATCACCGGGTTGATAAGCAATATCTACCTGAATGTCGTTGAAAGGTATGCCTGGAAAAAAAGCCGTTTTAATAAATCCTACACCAATTAAACCTCCAATAAAAAACAAAAAGATAAAAGGAATCCAAACTACTATACGGTAAGATTGAACCAATTTCATAGAAAGTCGGGTATAAGCATCACGTGATTTGTTGATTCCTCCTTCTATAGATTTACGAACTTTTTGATACCAACCAATTTCAACAGGAGCCAATATTTTTTTACTGGCTAAGTGAGAAGGTAAAATTAAAAATGCTTCAATTAATGAAAAGAGCAAACAGGCCACTACACTAAAAGCCATTTCTTCCATCATAGCCATATCACCGCCCACAAACATCAAGAAACCAAAGGCAACAACAGTTGTAGCAACAGAAGTGAAAACCGAAGTAAGGACTTCCATAGTTCCATCAATGGCAGCTTGAACAGGCGTTTTACCTTTTTCATAATGAGTATAAATGCTTTCCGCAATCACAATACCATCATCCACTAAAATACCCACTACGAGTATCATTCCAAATAAAGATATCATATTGATGGTCATGCCATAAAAACCACCAATCCAAAACATACCTAACATGGAAAAGGGTATACCAAATGCAACCCAAACGGACAAACGCAAACTCAAGAATAATCCAAGAACGATTAAAACTAGGATTAATCCGAATATTAAATTGGATGATAACATATTAATACGTTGGTCCAACAATTCAGAAAACATAAACAAAACCTGCATTTTGTAGTCATCATGTTCTTTGTTAAACTTTTCAACGTATTCGTTTATGGCGGTTGAAATTTTACCTAAGTGTTCTGAATTCAGTTTTTGAACAAGAATGGTTATGTTTTGAGTCCCGTTAACATAACTTTTAATCGGAACATCCGAAAATTCGAAATTTACATCGGCTATGTCGCCTAACGTGATGACCTGACCGTCCATGTTGGTTTTGATAACCACCGATTTCAACATTTCTGCATCGGTAGTTTTGTTCATCAAACGGATGTAAAGTTCTTCTTCGTTTGTTTTTAAACTACCTGCAGAAATATCTATGTTCTGCATTTTTATTTTTTGAGCTACTTGATCAAAGGTGATTTCATATTTCAATAAATCATTCTCACGTATATCTACCGCAATAATTTGAGGCGGATAACCCAAGATTTCGAGTTGAGAAATATTGGGATCTTGTAATAATTCTTTCTCAATTTGGTCGGCCATGTCTTTTAATTCAAAAAGACTTTTATCACTTTGAAGAGATATAAATCCAACCGTACCACCCATTCCGCCCATACCTCGGCTTTTTTGAGCTACAACAATTGGACGTTCGGCACCTGTAGGGAAGGAGTTGATACCATCGATGGCATTCTTAATTTCTTGAGAAAGTACATCAATATTCACTTTTTCGTGGCTTTCTACCTCAATTTTAGCGAAATTCTCTTGAGATTTTGAAGTCACCTCTTTGATACCTTCAATACCTACAATGGCTTCTTCAATGATGGTGGTGATACCATCGGCAATTTCTTTTGGTGAAGCTCCAGGATAAGCAACAGTGATGGTGATTTTATTAGGCTCTAATTCTGGAAAAAAAGAGTGATTCATGGTGAATAAATTCAATAAACCACCCAACGCTGTTACAATAATGATGGCATTGGCCCAAATGGGATACTTAATAAAAAAGGATATAAAACTTCTCATTTTTGAATCGAATTTTTAACGTTTATTATTTAGAAGTTTTAATAATTTCAACCTTAGCACCGTCCTTACCATTGATTACAGGTTCCACTACGATAACGGTTCCATCTGGAACACCTTTAACATAAACGGTATTTTTTTGGTAAGATACAATATTTACAGGCATCATTTTTATTTTATGCTTGTGTCGTGTAAATAAATGAAAACCAAACATTATAATAGGTTTGGAGTCTGTTTCAATAGTAAAAATAATGTCATTGGAGGTAAGCGCTTTTCTCGGAATTTCCATAACGGTTTCAAAACCTTCAGCAGCAATTTCAGCATTCAGATATACCCCATTATACAAGGGAGCACTTGTTTCAGAAATTTCAATAAATACAGGGATGGTTTGTGTTTGAGCGTTGATGTAATTTCCTTTTCTAATCACTTTACCTTTTGCGGTAATGGATGACTCATCGTATAGAGAAACTAAAGCACCTTGTTTAACTTTTTCAATTTCATTTTTGTTGACCGGTATTTCAATTTCTAAATTCCCATCTCTTAAGATAGAGATTATGGGTGTTCCTGGATTTACCACTGCACCTTCGTCTGTCATAGCATTGAGAATACTTCCGTTAAATGGAGCAGAAATAACGTATTTTTTTAAGCGCTCTTCATCACTTTTAATGGTGTAATATTCAGTTATAATACCTTTTGACGAGATGAAGTTCTTTTCTTTAAAATCTTTTGTGGTGGGTATTTGAGGTAAGGGTTTGTCTACTTCAATAGCATTGTAAAAGTCTTGCCATTGATTAAAACTGGAAGGGAAATCCAATTTTAAATCGGGTAAAATACTTGAAATCAAGGTTAAGTAATTACTTTTTCGTGCTTGAAGTCCTAATTTAACATCTTCATTTCGAATGGTGACCAAGGTTTGACCTTTTGAAAAAGTAGTTCCCTTTTTTAAGTTTACTTGAGTAGAAATAATTCCTTGAACTTCTGCCGAAATGTTGATTAATGCCGTGGAAGAAACTTGACCGAAACCCTTAACAGTTAAAGGTTTTGTGCTATTCGAGAAGGTGTCAACCTTTACTTTCAACATTTTTGTACTATCCTTTTTGATCTCTTTATTTACTTCAACGGTTTTTTTACGATCCATAGAGCATTTTCCCATTAAACCTATGGTGATGATGATAAAAACAATAACAGATACGATAATAACTTTTCTGGCTTGCATCTTAAAATATATGATTTAAATTAACTATTCGGCAAAAGTACCATTAACTAAAGACTCCAAACAATAAATGCTATAAAAGGTTTTAAAAAAGGATAAAAAGAAATTACTTTGTATAAAATTTTGAAATATGATAAAGGTTATAGTTTTTGTTTGGGTTTCAAGCCTTATTTTTTGTAGCTGCACGAGTAAAACAACTAAAAACATGACACCAAAAACTTTTGGTGCTATTGATTGGAACGATACCTTAAAACCGGGTTGGGTGTTGACCTTTCAAGATGAATTTAACGAGGGTAAATTAAACATTCAAAAATGGTCGTCCATGCCTTATCATGGATCACGTTACCATCCTGGCTCTAGGGTATATTACTGTAGTGATAAAAACTTTGAATTTACCGATTCAACCATACGATTAATGGCAAAAAAAGAAATTACAACGGTAAATGATACGATGCATTATCAATACACCATAGGATGGTTAGATAATTTTTATGTAATGGATCAACAATACGGTTTTTTTGAAATGCGTTGCAAACTGCCACAAGGAAAAGGTATGTGGCCAGCATTTTGGTTGGTTTCACGTCACTCATGGCCTCCCGAAATAGATATTTTTGAAATTTATACATCGGTAAGTGCTACGACTATTGAATCCAACCTTCATTTTTTTAAAAATGAGCGGCACACCAGTAATATGAAAAAAACAAAAATTCCCGATGCGCGTGCAGCTTTTCAAACGTATGGGTTGAATTGGGAACCCGAATTATTGACTTTTTATTTTGATGGATTGGCCTTTAGAAGACAAAAAATCAAAAAGGAATGGTTTCCACATCCCATGCACATTACGGTGAGTACAGGAGTTGATTCAAGAAATCCACTATTTTTAGAAGAATTGAGTTTACCTAATTATTTAGAAGTGGATTATGTAAGAGCCTATAAGCCCATTCATCCAAGCTATGCCCTTTCAAAATAATAGGCATTCATCCGTATTTTTTTTGAATCCCGTTCTTGTGATTCTTTTACGGTGTTAAATTGATGGGTGGCACCCAAAAGCCCCATTGTAGCCAAACAAGTGGTATCCAAAACATCGTCTGTTAACGTTTTGTAGTCACGAACAGCCTTTTCTATGGATTCTTTGAACTCAGGAAAAAGGCTTAATAGGAGTTGCTCTCGTTCTTTTTTGCCCTCAACTGTTTTTTTTGAATGAACCAATGGGATATTTTTATTGAGTTTCTCAAAACACAACTCCGGATGTGATTCCATAATGTTTAGGGATGGGTGCTGTTGGATAAATTGGTCCATTTCCTTTATTTTAGGACAAATATTCCACGCTTGTATGCTGATAGATTTTCCTGTTTCTTCAAGGTTTATTTTTTTGGCCGTGTTGTAATCGTTGGCATAAACAGCTCTGCGGCAAGGTACCGTGAATAGGGAAGATTTTCTATTTTTTGAAAGTAATTCCCTCATTTGTTGGTCCAACGTTCGTTCTATTCCAACTCCTGTCAACCCAATAGGGATATCTGCAAAACACCACAAAAAAGAAAAGTCATTTAACCGTTCTAAGCTATTAATCCATTCAACTTTTAGAGTCAGTTGTACTCCATCAAACACAATTGTTGAAAGCATCCAACCTCCCTTGCATCCATCTAACCCAATAATAGTCATCAATCTATTTGTATTTATTTATCAGTTGATTTGGAATTGTTAACTTGAATTTTTGAAAAATCACTATTAATTTGAAGGACGCTATTTCCACTTTTTTAATTAATTCACTTTATACCTTGTTTTATTCAAATTTCCGATGGCTTCAATTAAACCGAGCTCGATTCCTTTTTTCAAATCTCTGCTAGCTGTTGCGGATGAAATATCTTTAAAAACATTCATATAATCCTTTCGGCTAAACTCTTTATTATGAAAGGTAAAAAAATATTCTAAACGATCAGTATCCTTTAAAACGCGATTATTATAATTAAGCAAATTAGTAAGAGATTTTTCGATAACTCCCAACATATATTCAATAAATACAGTTGATTTACCCGATTTATCGCTCTGGGCTAACGATTGGTAATATTCATCTTGAGTTTCACTGATTAAGGTTTCGAAAGGTAAAAAATCAAAAATAGGGTAGTCATTCATCAGAATGAGCGTTTGCCACAATCTTCCCATTCTGCCATTTCCATCGATAAAAGGATGGATAAACTCCATTTCGTAGTGAAAAACACAACTTTTTATTAAGGTTAATTCATTCGGATCGTTGAGGTATTCAAATAAATCTTTCATTAAATAGGGAACATTTTCATATGGTGACGCCACGTGTTCCACATGGGTACCTTTTACAATGCCAACTCCTTGTTTTCTGTAGGCACCCGCTTTATCGATCAACCCATTCATCAAGTCGAGATGAGCTTTCAAAAAGCTTTTTTCAGAAGAGAATTTATACTGTTCTAAATTTTCATACACTTTAATGGCATTGAGTACTTCTAAAACATCTTTCTTTGGCCCAATTACTCTCTTATTTTCAATTAATGCAGTGATTTGATCTTCTGTCAAGGTGTTTCCTTCAATTTGTAGGGATGAATGAATGGTTTTTATTCGATTTTGCTTACGAAGTTGAGGGGATTGTTTGTTCAAATAGTTGGCATTAACTTCACCAATTTTTTCTGAAATGGAGCTGATTCTTTTCAGAATTAAGGGAGTAATGTCATAAGGTGGTCTCATTGATAGTATCATTTGATAGTATCAAAGGTAAACTTTTTATTTTGGTTGCAAAAAAAATATTGTTCAGGAACAGATAACAGGGATACAGTCTTTATTACTTATCCACTCGTTTCCCATCTTCATCAATGATATAATTATCAGCACCCTCTCGAACTCCATAGGTACCATTCTCATTATCGTGTATCGAAATAAATTTTACAGGAGTTACCGCTTCGCCTTTTAAGTTGACCAAGCCCCAAAGTCCATCTTTGCTTACCAGTGCCACTTTACGTCCGTCTTTGAAGCGTTCCGCTTTTTCATAAATACAAGGAACTATTTCCTCTCCTTTATAGTTTACAAATCCGAATTTTTGTGTTTCACCCACTTGTTTTTTGACTTTAGCCATTCCCATAGAGAAGTGATCGATACCAATGTATTCACACGGAATGGCTAAGTTACCATTAATGCCTACTTTTCCATATTTTCCATTGAGTTTTACACCTGCAAAAAGAGAATCACCATTATATCCACTACTAATATCACTTGCACTTTCGTAAATAATGGGTGTGGTAATCGTTCCTTTGGTATCGATGTGTCCCCATTTAGTATCTTTCCAAACCCAAGCACGACCTTTCTCAAAGTTGCCTGTTTTGGTATAGATAAATGGAATAACAATAGTACCCAATGAATCAATGAAGCCCCATTTACCCTCTTTGTGAGCCCAAGCCAATCCATAACGATAATAACCCACACCCTCATAAGTGGTAGGAAGTTTCGGATTTCCTTTTCTATCGATGAAGATCATTTTACCCTCTTGCTTCACCTTTGCCCATTCACCACTAAAATTCATGGCCCATTCATATTTAAAGGGTATCACGGTCATTCCTTTGGTATCTATCCAACCATATTTTCCTTCTTTTTTGACTAATGCCATACCCAAACTAAAATCGTGAGCTTCTTCATAAATAGTAGGTATAATTTCTTTTCCTTCTTTATTTACATAGCCCGCTTTACCATCAAAGTACACGCGTACTAATCCATCATGAAAATCCCAAATGCTTTGATATTTTATGGGAGCTAGTTGCTTGCCTTTGTAATCAAAGAAACCGTATTTCCCATCTTTGGCTACTACCAACACTTCAGCAAAGCGCATAGATCGGTAAAACCAAGTATCGGCATCTGTATAGATAGCAGGAAGAATTTCGTTGCCTAGGGTGTCAATATACCCGTAGGTAAGCTCCCAAGGTTCGGCTTTTTTAGTAACTTTTGAAAGACCGCTTCCAAAACCTTCAATCTCATAATATCGGGGTTCCATTATGATGCGACCTGTTGTATCGATCAAGCCCATTAAATCAGTTTGGTGATCACTGTAGGCTGCTACACCATGTCGGAAATCTCTAACAGTATTACCATTTGCGAGAGTAAATACGTTCTGTTTAGTATCGTAAGTTCCTTCAAGGTGCGTTTGTGCGTAGCTCAGTGAGGAAATCAAAAGTAGAAGGGCGATTGAAAATTTCATTTTTTGACTAGGTGTTAATGATTTTGAGTAAAATTTGGCTGTTATGGCCAGGGGTATAAATTATCGAAACTTGTAATTTTTGCAAGTTTCGATAATTTGAAGGAGTATAATTTGTGTTGTTTCTCATTTTAAAAATATGTTTTTCTTGCTAACGCTCTCATTAAATTTCTTACGAATGTATTATAAATAACTACATTCCTGCTTTCTTTTTTAGGCTAGCAATCTCTTTATCAATATCTTTTAATTCACTGAAATAAACACTTCCATCGTTTTTAAGAATGTAGATTCGGTCATTTAGTTGCACAAAATCCAAAACAATTCCTTTGTCTAAAATGGGGTAGTACTTTTTCTCATATTCATAAAATAATCCTTCTCCATACCAGTGGGCACTTTTCGCAACTGGGCAAGGTACTAAAACGCGTTCATCATTAATTTGTGGCAACAGTGTTGAAGTCTTAAAATCTCCTGCTACGAGCATGTTTCCATTTACCTTTTTACATTGAGTAAAAAATACAGAACTGTATGGGTAATCGTGTCCATAAAGCATGATATTCATATAAACAGGGTGTTCTACTTTATCATAATATTTGTTGTATCCTTGAATACTCATTGAAGAAACAAAAAGCGTATCTGCTAAGGCATCCAAACTAAAGGAAGGCATGTAGCTGTAGTATTGAATACTTGTAAGGAACTTAAGGGTATCATTTTTAAACTTGTAAACTGCACCACCAGAGGTCAAAAATAAAGCCGTTTCACTAGCTTTTATGTGATCAAAAGACATGTGCGTGAGTCCAATCGCAGCGAATGTTTTTATTGAGGAGCCATCAATAACAACAAAGTTGGATTGGATACGGTCATCTACCTTGTTGAAATTGCCTTTTACATAAAGTTTGTTATGTAGAACCTCCATTGCACTAATGTTTCCATTGAAGTGTGCTACTTTATCCCACTTACCATCAATTAATCGCAATAGTTGATGTGGATACTTCTCAAAGGGTAAAAACACACTCACATACAAAACATTCTTGCAAAAAACAAGATCTAAAAACTGTCCTGAAAGTTGAGGTCCATAGGATTTCCATTCTTGCGTACTTTCATTGAAAGATACTATTTCTTGTTGTAAACCACTTTCATCGGGCTGTGAAATTCCGTAGATAGTAGCGTTTATTCCATTAAATAAGTGTTTGATTTTTGAATTGACGGTAACGGTTTGCCATTCAATGGGGCTTTCTGCAGCACAAACTGGTATTGGAGGTCCATAGGTTGGTTGAATAAGTGCCAATTCAAACATGGATAATCCACAGGTTTTTTGCCATGTATTGAGCTGAACGTGTTTTATGTCATAGACATAAGCCAATAATTGATTCTTTGCAATTTCTTTGGCTACATTTCCCAAACCATTTTCTTTAAGTAGATATCCCACCGCGCAATGCACTCCTTTAGAATCAATAAAAATTGGGGTGCGATAGGAAGTGATGTTGTTGATCGGATAACGACCTGCTAAGCAATAGGATCTCAAGATAGCAATATTGGTTAACCGATTTTGTTGCTGAATGCTATCTAGTTGAGACAACGGTTGAGCTTCTAAATAGCCAATAACATTCAATAAGTGTAGTTGAATCAATCCTACTTCTGAAGTTGGATTTTGTTTACAGGTAATTTCTTTAGAAAGTCCCTCCCAGTTTTTGTTAACGCTCATTAATTTTGAATAGGTTTCTTCTACAGAGTTTGCTGTTGCAAATAGTGGAAGAACTACCCAACATACCATAAAAACCAAATGCCATTTAATTATTTCGCTCTGTACCATCTTCATTGTAGTATTTAATGCTGTAATTAGTTCCAAGTATTTCAACCATTTTCAATTTTTTAGAAGGGTAGAAAAGTTCTCTTTTAATCAATCCTTGTTTCGTAATTCCATTGTTACTGTTATAGGTATTTATTAGGAGTAAAATGCCTTCTGGTGAATAACAATAACTTTTTATGACTGAATTTTGTGTAGGCGTTTGAGCCAAAAACTCTTCATTAATAGCTCCATTTTCTAAGTAGATGGTATGTTTAGATAGGTTATTGGACTGCCCATAATGAGAAGTGAATTTTAGGCTACCCGAAGGATACCATTCATATTTTTCCTTTAGAATGGATGCATAAAATTCCAATCTTAAACGTTTATCATTCTCAAAATATTCCCAATAACCATGCTTGTTCGTATGGGGATTATTCCAAATGGAATTGGTCGTATATTGGTCAAAATTTGGAGCCGAAATTGTATTTATAAAACGAAACCCTTGAGCATAGCGGTTAGGATTGATAGAATCAAACTCTTGAACAAAATACAATGGAAAGTTGGGATAATATTGGTAATAATGAGCTTTTTTGTTACCGTTGCTATAAAAGGTTGATGTGACTAATTTTAGCGTGTTTTTAAATGGCAATGATTCCTCATTCATAAAATTGGGTGATTCACCCTCTTTCAACTCTTTATAATACTTCATTTTGTGTAATGTGAACGTTCCTTTTTGGAAATGTATGATGAGTTGAGCATCTTTTTCTAAGTTAGCTATTTTAATGACCATGGAGTCAATAGTATTTCTGAAAAACCCTTCAGTTCTTGTGATCACCAATTGATACTCCTTTTTGGGATTTAAATTAAGTGAACCCGCCTGTATTTGATGATTGGATTGAGGATGTAGAAGAGCGCTATCGGGCGAATCAACATAAACATAGACAGTGCTGTAATAGGTCCCCACTTTAAAAACCGATTTGGTTTTTTGAAACTTGGAAGTACTGTAATAATCGGAAAGCAACATAGGTAAGCAAATACCTTGGTCATACACTTGCAGATGTAATTGAACAGCATTAGTATCCTGACTATAAATAAATTTCGCAACTATCCCTTTTGATACAGAAAGCTAATTTTTGCTAACTTTTTCTAGGCATTGAAGCTGTCACAAAGTTAATCTTTATTTCAACTCAAATAATTTAATGCCAAGAATTTATTATATTTGTAAAGGCATATAAATACAGATTAAGTGCCTTGAATTTATGTCTAGAAAAGTGTCTTACAAACATCGAGGCGAATTAAAAATCAATTACGCTTTAAAAGATGAACCGAAAATAATTGAACTAATTAATGAGGTGTATGATAATGTAGAAAATAATTTGCCTACATACCCCGAAACGATTAAGGCGATTATAGATATTATTCAAAGATACAATTCAAGGCTATTTAAGGTTGCTGCTTGGAAAGGCAATAAGGCTATTAATAAATGTGTAGTTAAAGCATTAAAAATAGTTAAGGAATTAAAGAGTAAAAAGAATGCCTCTTTTGGATTTTCTTTTATTTATAAAGAAATTTTTGAATTTGACGGGGTAAAATCTACTTATAATACTGTCATTAATGAGCAATCTTTAATTAAGGATATGATTATAGAGTTTATCAACGTGGACAAAACAGATGCCTCAAGATTAAGGGTGCAACTTTGTTTATTTGTAATAAATTACTGTAACGTTCATAAAATTAAGTTGAAAGATTTTAGCAGATACAAAAGAGAAGCTATTGTCGGCATTGTTTTAGAATCAATAGGAGTTGAGGTTCTGAATAAATCACAAAAGAAAGAACTTACAGTTGCGAAGTATAGTAATATAATTTCCCCTTCGTATAAAAAGGCGATAGCCGAACTAAGCAATGCTTAAAATTCGGCTATCTCAATTTTCTTGACAACACAAATTTACAAAAAAAATCAACATACATATTTTTTATAAGCAATTTAATGTACCTAAAATCTTTCAAACTTTTAAGGTAGGTTGATTTTTAAAATCTATTTCACGTCCAAATACCTTTGTATCGGGTTTGATTCCCGAGGGGGTAATTAAGGCAAATCAATTTTCTTGACAAAAATTGTAAGTCGGTTCGATTCCGACTATCTCCACTAATAAAAGGCGTTATGAATTTAATAGATATTTCTTCAAAATATAACACTAGAGATAAGTGTATTGAATTTCTTGAAAAGAAAAAATGGGGCAATACGCCTATTTCTCCGTTTACGGGTAAGCCTAATGTAAGCAAAAGAAAAAACTCTATTTATTGGCATTGTAACGATACGAATAAAGATTTCACCGTTTTAAAAGATACTATATTCGAGGCAAGTAAATTACCATTACCTAAATGGTTTATGCTTATTGCAATAATGCTGAACGCTAAAAAAGGTGTTTCATCTGCTGAACTATCTAGGCAACTAGGAATAACTTACAAAACCGCTTGGTATTCTGCAATGCGTGTTAGGTGTGCAATGGTTGATGATGAAGGATTGCTTGAAGGCATTGTTGAAATGGATGAAACCTATATCGGTGGAAAGCCTAGAAAAAGAAACGGTGTACAAGTAGCCTCAAACGTTGCTAATTTATCATCTGTAACAACTGAAAAACCAAAAAGGGGTCGAGGCACAAGTAAAGTTCCCGTTGTTGGAATTGTTGAGCGTGGCGGAAAGAAAAGAGTAGTTACTAAGGTAATGGATTCTTTGACCTCTAGGGATATGTTAGCAATGCTTAAAAAGTATGTAGCACTAGACAAGTCCATAATGATGACTGACGAATATAGAGGCTACAAAAAGTTTGAAGAGTATTTGCAGCACTTAACCGTTAACCACAGTAAAAAAGAGTATTCAAAAGGTATTATTCACACCAATACAATAGAGGGTTTTTGGTCAATTGTAAAAAATGGTATTCGTGGAGAGTATCAAGTTTTGAGTAGAAAATACTTGCCATTTTATATGGTTGAGTTTGCTTATAAATACAACAATAGAAGTTTAAAATCAACTTTTAATCAAACTATTGAAAGTGCCGTTAGTGATGATAAATGTGTCGTCAAGTATAAGCCGAAAAAGAATGTTATTAGAACTGTTAATCCTAAGAGGAAAATAAAAATAAAAAACTAAATAAAACAAAAATTATGTCAACAACAACCGTAACAAGATATTCATATAGCGAAGGTCAATATTTTACAATTGTAGGATTAACTATTTTCACTATTGCGCTCGGCATTTATCAAGCCAACAAGAAAAACAAAGAAATTGAGTCCTTAAAACAAAAATTAAAAGACTGTGTAATTAAATAATTACTATTTTAGCCAAATAAAACAATCTTATTAATATGGATGATACTTTTATTTGGATAATTGCAATTATCGTTATAGGTGTAATTATTTTCTCTCAAAAAGATAAACTAACTAAGGATAAAAACTTGATTCAAGATGCTGACGTTTCAACATCTAAGGTTATTGAACACCTTAAGTTATTTGAAATGAAAATCGTTGAAAATAGAAAAAACGGCTTTACAGAAAAAGATTATGAAAAGCAACTAGAACTATATTTAAAAGGCATTTATCAGCACGTTACTACACAAAAAGGAATTGAGGGAACAAATGCAAAAGCAATTGATTTAGATATTGGCAGAGGTAAAGTAGGGTTAGAATTAAAGCCTGCTAGAGAAGTAATTAAAGAGGGCGGAAGTGATAGGCTAATAGGTCAATCAATAAAATATCAAGATAGACAATACAAAGAGCAAAATCTAATTATATGCCTTGCTGGTAGTCAATCAGAGTTTAGAAATACAGCAATAAGTGATTTAGAAGATTTTTTAAGGTCTAAGAAAATACATTTAGTTTGGCATAATGTAGAAAGTTAGTAACTACATGTACAAATGTTCGTTTTTCAGCATCCAATTATGTTTTCTTTTTCTTCCATAATTAAGGCGTTATTTACTTAATTAAATCAATTGTGTAAAGATATAAAAAATGAGGCTATTAACCTCATTTTTGCTTTTACATCACTTCTATAATTTCATCATAACTCATATTTCTTAAATCGGGATTTTCAATCAAAGCATCTTTTTTAATTAAAACGGCTCTAAAAGTTTGAGATGCAGATGGTGACCAATTGTAAGTATTCCCATTATTTACAGTGGTTGTGTAAACATAAATCGTTCCAAAGGATTGTGAGTATTCATACCAAATAGTTACGTTAGCCCCAATTGAAGTTAAAGGCAAACTAGACCAATAACTTTCCCCTCCAGCGTAATCTGTCAACCCTTCAACTAATAAAAAATCTCCATTTTCATAATTAAAACTTGGGCTATAAGAATAGAAAGATTGATTAGTAAAAGTTAGGTTGAAATTTTCTATAAATATTCTTTGTTTGTCTGTATTAATATCACTTGCAAAAAAGCAACTACCATCATCGGTATTTGCTGATAAAGAATAATTCAAGGCATCCCAATTAGTACATCCGTAAATTTTCTTTTTACAAGAGTTAATTGACAAGGCTATTAAAATAGTTAAAGAGATAAAAATTAGTGTTTTCTTCATTGTGTTTTAGTTTTTAAAGTTTAGGCAAATTTATAAAAACAATTTGGATACACAAATGTATCCGCGATTTTTTAACACAACCCCGTAATTTGCTATGTGAAAAATCCTGCTCAACTGAATAAATTTGGTGTCCATTTAAGGAAGCTTAGAAATAATAAAGGTTGGAGTCAACAACAGTTAGCAGATTCCGCTAATGTTCCTAAAATAACTATTCAAAGGATTGAGTTAGCCAAAACCTCTACTACTATAGATACAATGATTTCGATTGCGGCAGCACTTGAAATTGATTTGAAAACTTTAGTTGATTTTTAAAACACCTCTTTTATTTTTAAGGCATTAGTTATTTTGTTTATTTTTGAGGTCTAAAACTGAAAAATGAATTATAAAAAACCTAGTGAAAAATTTAAAGGAATTAAATTAAATCATAAACTTAGCATTTACGGCATTGATGATTGTCAAATAGATTTCTCAAAAGATAACTTTAAAATAGTTGTTCTAATAAATGACATTGTCAATTATTCAAATTATTCCAAAATTCATGTTCATGACTCTAAACAAAAAAGTTTTGCTACAATTGAAATACCAATTAAAGATGTTCTAAATAAGGACATTCAAGTGTTGATTAGCGGAAACGAAAACCATCCTTGTTTTAATAAAATTACGATTGAAGTAGAATAGCTAATCTCCTTGCCATTCTACTTTTGCGCTAGAATGGCATTGAGCTGTGATTACGCCTTTATTAATTAAAACCATAGAGGATAAGTCAAGGCATTGAATGATGTTGTAATACTCTTTTAAAGTGATTTTATCGACCCCTTTAAAATCACCTTCATCAATCTGTTTGTTTATAAAATCAAACGTTTCTAGAACTTTTGTTCCTCTTTCTTTTCGTGGATTTGAAGAAGACAATGAGGCAACTCGACACGCAACATAAGTAAGAAAATTATTTCTATCCTTAAAGAGTATCTCTTTTCCTTCGCTAAAAAAATCAATGCAGTTGTCGTAATTTAAGTTTTCTAGTTGTTCTCTTGTATATATATTTGTTTCCATTTTTTAATGCCTAGTATTTAATTTATAATTTGTATAATTGTCCTTCAAATACTAGGCGTTAATTTTGCCATTCTGTATTTAAAGGGATAGTTGCGATAAATTTTGAAAATAGTAGTAAACTACCGAATAAAATGTAGTGTATAATTCTAATCATAAGACAAGGTACAACTTAAGTAGGGATTGGTTCAATTAATGGTTAATCGTAAGCATTTTTTTTGCTTTTTTTGATTGATTTAATCTCTACTTTTATTTTAAGTCTCAATAAGTTCAAAAATCAATTCAGTTAAGGTTATTACATCGCTTTCTATTGTTCCTTTCATATATCGGTCATATACACTTTTATTGTCGGGCGGGTTAAGGTTTAATTTCAATCCTTTTTCTAAAGCTAACAATCGTAAAAATTCCCTTTGTGTTCTTCCGTTACCTTCTCTAAAAGGGTGTAAATAGTTTACGTTGTCTAAAATCTCTGCTAATTTCTTTGCAATTTCTTTTTTATTCGTTTTTTTTAATTTACGAAACTCCGAAATTAACGTGTCTATATATTGAAATGCGATATGAAATCGTTCTCCGTTATAAAAAGGTTTTCCGTCTTTGCTTATATTTACAGTCCTGACTTCACCTGCCCATTCATAGACATCTTGAAATAAATGATGATGAATCTTGAGCAACGAGTTTGAGTCCTTTATCTTTAAAGGGTTTTCTAATAATTCCTCAATTCTTTTAGAGACTTTTAAACTTTCAAATACTAAAAGTATTTTTTCATTTTCAATGTTCGCTAAATTATGAAGCAAACCACTTTTATTTGTGTATTTTAATTCAGCGTCTAAATAGTGATAGTTATTTTCCATAAATGGCATATAACTTTGTCAATAAATCAGATTCAGAGATTATGTTGTTTTTCAAATCAACGTAAAGTTGAATTAATTCTTTTGTCGGTTCAAACCCTTCAAACATGTTTGTCCCAATAGCATTAGCCGTATTTTCCAACGTTTTTAAGTCAGGAAATTTTACTCCCATTAAAGTTAGATTTTTGCGATCTATTTCTATTGCTTTATACATTTTCTTATGGTTAAAATCTATCTACAAATATAACTATTTTTATTGATTATTGGTGGTTTACAGAAGTGTTTTTATTTGAATTTTGAAAAAAGCTTTAACCTTCATAGCAAGGTAATTATGAATAATTCTTTTAACTATTGGGATGTTCTAAGCCAAATTTAAAATTTGTCGGGATAATAGGTAACGCTTAACTTTCTTAGAATTAATAATATGGAATATAGAGAAAACTTTCAATTGTCCTTAGCTTTAAAAGGTGATGAATGTGAAATGAATAAAAGGTTGAACAAGTTTAGAATTAAAATTAAAAAGGGTAAAATGAAAAATAATTCATTCTTAGTTATACCCGAATAGGCAGCTCCCCATATCCCAATAAGTAATCTTGAAGAGACAATAAAGCCAAGAATAACTATAGTCAATGAAAATCCAGTTTTTATCCATTTTAAATTCTTTTTTTCACTGATAAATAACGTATTGCTAAGTGTAAGAATAATTAAATAGAATATGTAAACGACTGGACTGTCAAATGAGTTACATACAAAATCAAACAGAAAAGGAACACCAAAAATAAGTATCAAGTTTAGAATTATGGCTAGACCATTAATAATAGAAATCGATATAATGTCACTTTTATTGTTCAATTTGCAATCTGTTTAGTGTTTTCACAAAAAAAAAATGAAGTACCTATACCAACTTTCTATAAAAGCTTTGCAAAACATCCTTTAGCATTCCAAAAGTACTATTTTTTTGACTTCTTTAGCTTTGATTTAAGGAAGTGATTCAAGATTATTGTTTTTTTTATAATTAAATTTATCTGAATATCTTGTTTTAATGCATGTCCATTTCAGGAGGAATCACTTGCATTAATGTAACTGAGAAGGACGTAACGCCTCCTATTTCAAATGAGGTGTTGGCAATAGTGTTTCTATTTTTCGTCTGATTCATTGTCAAACAGTTCGTGCAGTTTTTGTTGTAAAAGTTTTTTGTCGGGTAGTTGTGTTTTATACTCCGAAACCATTGTTGGTGATAGGCTTCTGCTTAATGCATATTCTACAACTTGACTGTCTTTGTCTTTGCAGAGCAAAACTCCAATGCTCGGATTTTCATTTGGCTTTTTAACATCTCTGTCTAATGCTTCTAAGTAAAAGTTAAGCTGTCCTAAGTGGTCGGGTTTAAACTTGTCAGCTTTAAGTTCAAAAGCCACTAGGCATTGAAGTCCACGGTGATAGAAAAGCAAATCAATGTAAAAGTCGTTGTTACCAACTTGCAACTTGTATTCTTCTCCTATGAACAAGAAATCTTTTCCAAGTTCGAGAATGAAGTTTTTCATTTGTCTTACAAGTCCACGTTGTAATTCACTCTCGCTGTGCGGTTCAGATAAGTTTAAAAACTCAAATACATAACTGTCTTTGAACGCATTTGAAATGTCTTTATTAATTTCTCTCACCACTGTTGAGAGTTTTGTGTTTCCAATCATTGTTCGCTCGAAAAGACTGGTTGAAATTTGCCTTTCGAGGTCTCTGAAACTATAACTTTCTTGTTTGGATAGCTTTAAATAAAATTCCCTTTCTTCTGTTGTCTTGCACCTTGAAAATATTGCCAAATTATGAGACCAACTAATTTCTCTCAACACTGTTGAGAGTTTTGGATTGTCTTTGTAAGTATCGTAAAACTGCTTCATTCTCCAAATATTTTTGTCGGAGAAGCCTTTTATTTCTGGTTCCTGAGTCTGAATGAAATTGGCTAATTCTGTCACAACAGAGTCGCCCCATTCAGATTGTTCAATTTTCTTGCTGATATATTCTCCGATATTCCAATAGAGATTTATTAGTTCAGCGTTTACAGCTCGTATAGCATTAGTCCGAGAATGTTTTATTAGTTGAATTATGTCTGTAAAGCGATTGTCCATTATTTATTTCAATATGCTACAAATGTATGTTTTTTAACCAATAGATTGTCTATTGGATGCAGTTTTATACCATTACTGCCAACCTCTGTTGATTCATCTACACTACAGTTTCGATAAAAGCTTCCCAAATGCTCTATTAGCATCCCAAAAGTACTATTTTTTGACTTCATTAGCTTTGATTTAGGGAAGATTTGATAATCGTAATTAAGAATTGCTAAGGTTGTACAATCACTAACAAAATCCTTTACAACATAAGTAATTGCTTTAATAATGAATAATTAAATGATTTTTATTCATTAATTAAAACACCATTTTCAAATTTCATTGTTTCAGTTTTCAATCCCGAGCTGTTGAACGTTGAATAAGATCCTTTCCATAGCACGTATTTGTTGTCCATTAAAATAAAAGTACCTTCTGAAATTCCCTGATATTCTTCCTTTTCGATTAAATAATCAATGTTGTCTTTATGAGATATTAGATTACATACCAATCTTAATGTATCGTTTATTGAAACATATTCACATTCGACTTCACCTCTATATTTTACTTGATCACCTTGACCATAGGTAAATATAGGAAAAGAGATAGTAAGTAGAATAAGTTGTAGTATCTGTTTTAATTTCATTCTTTTATTAACCTTAACATCAGTTTGTTTAAAAACCTCAGTTTAATTATTAAAAGTACTGTTTTGTGTACTTTGTTAATTAAAAATAACAACCTTTCTTCTTGTTTCAGTTGTGCTATTTTCAAAAAATTTAATTAAAATTACATCACTACCAGTATTTATACCTTTTAAAATCTCAACATCTGATGTGCCTGGATTTAATATCTCAAATGTTTGTTGTTGGTTAGCATAACTTGAAATATTCCAACCAACATTATTAGCAATATTATAAACCCATTCTTCTCCACTAATCAAATTCATTTCTATTTTTAATGAACTACCTTCTGGAACAATAGCCTTAAAAGAATTGCCTGTACCTGCTAACCATAAGGTGTCACTACCATATAAAAGATTGACTCCATAAGCACCTGTTGTTGGATATTTTATGGAACATGGTTGGCAACTTCCACCACAATCCACTTCAACTTCTTCTTGATTTTTAATCCCATCATTACAGGTTTCTTTTTTAGCACAATTTACAAATATAAAAAGGCTAATGAGTACCGTTAAATGTATAATTGGCGGAAATAGTCTTGTGTTTTTTTTCATTTGGTGTTTATTATTTTTCAGTTATTTAGATTTATCTTTTTTGAATTCTAAATCTATCCTTAACCCTCCCAAAAGTACAATTTTTTTTGACTTGATTAGCTTTGTTATAAACAAGTTTTGATGTTTATAGTCAAGAATTCTATATGATTGTTTAATCAATATCTTAATGCTCTAAAGCAATATTCGTAATAAAAAAAATAGCTGGATTGTTTCGTTTCTGTTGAGCGGACTTTTTCATTTTTAAACGTAGGTTTGTGTAACTTATTTAAGAAAAAAAACAAAATACAAATTGTTTCACTAACGGATTGTACAATTATATTTTATTAAGATTAGTTAATAGCTGTTTTTATTTAAATTCAAACTTTGTTATTTGTTCAATTGGAATTATAACTATGGAATTTGAATTTTTAATTCTAAAAAATCCATATTTGCTCGTTTTTCCAATATATAGGTTTCCTGTTTCCTTGTTACAAATAATGGTTCCATCAGCTGTTTCTATTCTTGATTCTGTTGGTTTAGATATTGTCTCTTGGATGTCTTTTTGTGCTAAAAGAAAAATAGAGAATGAAAGACTAATTGTTATAATCAACATTCCATATAAGTTTGGTATGTCCGCTTCTCCATCTTCGTCTTTGGATAAAAATAAATATGTTAACATCTGAACCGTAACAAATATCAAAATGTATATCACAAAATAATTGTATCCAATGAGATCAAAATAAATCAAACCATTAAGTATTAAAAATACCGCCATAAAGAAAATAAAATATTTGATTCGGTGCGGATATAAAAAATCCATCATTTTTTTTGCAAAGTCATCTAATTGCACGTTGGCTTTATTACTCAATGTATTAAGTGTAAAAAAAGTAATCAATAGCATAGTCATTCCAAAAAGAATAATGATATTAATGTCTTCAAAAAAAGACGTGATTATCTCCTGAAACTCTAGGTAATTAATAATAGAAATATTAAAATATGAGTAATAGAATATTAATTTTAAAACTCCACAGAATATTAACAAAGCACCTGTTAACGGTGCTATTTTGACAATTTTATCTATCATTTTTTTATTTAATAGCAGTGAACAACATTTCGTCTATCACTAGTTGAATAAATTATTACTTTATATTGTTAATAGACATAAATATGAAAATTTCAGAAATGGTAAAAACAAAAAATTAATTATTGTCATAGTTTATATTAATTTTTTAATTATGTTTAATCCAATTTAGAACTTTTACATCTAGTTCTTTAATTGTCATTATTTCGTCTAATTCATCTCTATACCCTTTTAGAATCAAACCAATTTCATAATCATAAATTTTAATCAGTATTTCTTTTAGTTCAAATATTTTCTGATTTAAAAATTCAGATTTGGATAGACATTTAATTCTCATCATATGATTATAAACATCAAATATATTCCTCTTATATGCAATTACAAAGTTTTCTTTTTCATTAAGAAACAATCTTTCTGCTGGATTTGACGTTATAGAAAAATTTAGAAAAATATTCTTAAATTCTGTATAATATTCTTGAAGTTCAAAAGTACTTTCATCTTCAATACTATGCTTTATTTGTATTTCTTTTAATTTTTCTTCGTCTGTAGACTTAACTTTTTCGATTTCTTTTTTGTACACCGCAATTTTTAAGTCAAGTTCTTTTGATTTTTTAACTTCCAAAGGGGAATAATCCATTGTTCCAAAAAATGAATCTAAATATTTCGAGGAATTTGATTTAATTTTTTTTTCTAACGTTCTTATTTTATCTCTATGTCTTGCAGCTTCTGTATAATTTTGATTTATTACAGAAATTGTCTTTAACTCTTTAATTGGTTCAATTTTATCAATTATTTTCAAATCTGATTTAGAAATTGGGATAAATAAATTTGCCATTCTTTCTAATAAAAACTGATTTTTATCATGTATATTTATTGACTTTTTTATTTTACTTTTAAGTTTAAATGAAAAAGAGCCACCTTCGTGTCCAACATTATGCAGTGGACCGCACATTGGTGTTTGCTTTTTTTCGGTATTAAATCCCATTATTAAATTAGCACCAAGAACACTAAATGGTAATTCTTCCTGAATATTTTCATTTAATATTTTAATTAATGAATCGGCAAAAGGGCTTAATTCTCCTTGATGTCCATCACTAACTTTTTCTAAACTACCTGATGTAAGTCCTAATCGTGATTTTTTTGAATTAAAAGCTTCAATACCTCCACCTCTTGTATTTGACTCAAACATTGCACCCGAGAAACAAGAGTCTGATATCACCCCTATATGAAAAGCTTGTGAAGCTCTTATAAAAGACATAATTTCGATAATATTAAGCCAAGTTGATGAATCATTAGGATCAGCATCAGAAGGCTGCCAATAAGCTGTTTTTAGCTTTTCATTATATTCTCCGTGACCTGCATAAATTAGAAGTACATTTTCATCTTCTAGCCGATTAATAAAGTATTCGTTTAACTTGTTATATAATGATTTTCTAGTCGTATCAGTTTTCTCAGAAATGAATTCAACATCATCGATAGAGTATTTTTCAGTAAGGACTTTAATTATTGAAGAAACATCTTTATTGCAATTTTGAATTTTATTCAATTCTGAATTGTCATAATTATTAATAGCTATAGCTAATACATTGTTAAATTTCATCAAATTATTATTTCTCTTTAAATATATATCCCTATTTTGTATTTTTGTAAAATTTGCACCAACATTATTTAATTATGATAAACGGGTAAATTACTCCCCAAATATACTAAAATAAATCACAAATCCTAAAATGACAACAAACTAGTGCTGAAAACAAAAAAAAACTTCACAAAATGCTTTGTGAAGGTTTTTTATTTTAGGTAGACAAAAACATTAGATTTAATATTTTCTCCAATGGTCTTTTATCCATTTAAACATGTTGTTATCACCAGAAGTTGGTCCAAACCCAGACCAAGTATCTCTGTCATTTCCAAGTTCAAAAACTAAAACATGTTCTTGATCGAAAATAGCAGTTACATTGTCACGCCAATATGAAGCTGATGTTTTTCCATTGCTATCTGAGATGAGCCAAGTATTGCTTAACCAGTGCCACCATCCAACTTTTTCATTATTAATAAACTTAACAAAATTATTTTCTTGTTCTTTTGTTGATTTATTGATACAGATAATAAAACGTTTCTTCATAATTAGTTCCCTCCTTCAGATTGGTTAGATAAATCATTGTTACCAATTATTGTAGGAGATTCATTGTTAATTATACCTACAATGTTGTCACCTACAATTCCTTTTTCAATTGCCATTTTTTGTATAGAGTATTTTTCACTTCGCAATGCATCTCTGTCTTTGAATAGACAATAAACAAAAGCAAAAAAGAACAAGAGAATTGCGATACAAGTAATAATAGAAAATAAAATTATTATCCAGTTGGGAGCGTTTATTTTAACTAAAAGAATTAGTCCTCCAATAATTAGTGATAGAAACCATGATAATGGCTTAAGTATGGTAGATTTTGATCCACTTGCGTCAGATCTTTCAAAGAGTTCCTTTATGCCAGTTATTCCCATTTTTTCTTCTTGATATATGACTTTAATTGGTTTTAAATAATATAATTGCACCTATTTGCGAGCCAACACAATGTAATTTAATGTTCAGCCACCATACAAAAGCATTTTTTTTCAAATTTACTAAAATTAATTAAAAATCATAAAAAAAAGTCTTTATTTACCCATTATCAAAATAAAAAACCTTCACAATATTCATTATGAAGGTTTTTTAAATCAACGATTTATAACTGGTTATCTGAACAAACTGATGGTTCCGTTAAATGATTTGTCGCTTACTTCGATCGTGTAGAAATAGGTGCCATTCGGTACCGGTTGCCCTACTGATGTGAAGCCATCCCATGTCAGGTTATTCCAAGTAGAGATGAACATCAATTGTCCCCAACGGTTGTAAATGCTCAACGTTACACATTCGGCAATTCTACCGGGTACTTCCACACGGTAAATGTCGTTTTCGCCATCACCATTCGGTGTAAATACGTTAGGGATATAAATGTCAAAATAATCATTGAATCCCAATGTGGTCAAACTGTAAGTCGTTTGGTCTACGCAACCAAATTGGTTGGTAACAGTCAAAGTACCTCCATACGTACCACTGAATCCATACGTATACGTAGGGTTTTCAAGGGTAGAAGTATCACCATTTCCAAAGTTCCATAGGTAGCTCACTGCATCAACCGATTGGTTTTCAAAATTCACGTAACCACCGTCACATGCCACTATGATATCATAATTGAGTAAGGCTTGTGGTTTAGGGTTTACGGTTATCGTTACTTCATCTTGATCTTGGCAACCTGCCAAATCGGTAGCACTGATGGTATAGGTTGTAGTAACCAAAGGCGTTGCAATTGGATTGCTGATGTTAGGGGTTGATAAACCTGTAGCAGGCGTCCAAACAAATGCATTTCCGGGTGATCCAAATACGTTCAATTGCACTGAATCGTCCACACAAATGGTTTGATCAGGTACAGTTGTAATTCTAAACACATTTACAATTACTGAATCTGAACTGATACAACCATTTCCATCTGTCCCAACTACAGTATATTGTATGGTAGTATCAGGTGTACTGTTCGGGTTAGCAATGTTAACATTGTCTAAGAACGTAGCAGGAGACCAAACATAATTCGTAGCACCTGTAGCAGTTAATCCCGTTACATCTCCCAAACAGATGTTTACATCATTTCCTGCACTCACCGTAGGTAAGTTATTTACTGTTACGGTTACGTTGTCGGTATTGACACAACCGTTGGCATCCGTTCCACTTACCGTATACACTTGTGTAGTAGTTGGATTAGCTACTGGGTTAGCTATAGTTGTTGAAGACAAGTTAGTAGCAGGTGACCACACATAACTTACTCCACCTGTTGCCGTTAGGGTAGTAGAAGCACCAATACAAATGGCGGTTGACGTTCCAGCATCAATAGTTGGTAATGGATTTACAGTAACCACTACATCATCGGTGTTTTCGCAACCGTTAGCATCTACACCTAACACCGAGTAGGTAATGGTAGAAGTAGTTGAGGAAACGGGATTTGCTATTGCCGTATTCGATAAATCAGTTGCGGGCGACCAAGTGTAACTCACCGCACCTGTAGCCAATAAAGGAGTGGTATTTCCAATACAAATAGCTACGTCATTTCCAGCTGAAACGTTTGGTAAATTATTTACCGTAATAAGCACATTATCGGTGTTGGTACAGCCATTACCATCCGTTCCAGTCACCGTGTAAGTAGTCGTAACCGTAGGTGTAGCAACAGGATTGTCAATAGTAGCATCATCCAAGGTAGATGCAGGTAACCAAGTATAAGAAGTTGCTCCCGAAGCTTGCAATTGAGTAGAAGCTCCCACACAAATGGCAGTTGGAGTACCGGCATCAACAGTAGGTAAGGTATTTACAAAAACAGTCACGTCATCTGTGTTTTCACAACCATTGGCATCTGTTCCTGTAACGGTATATACGGTTGTTGTGGTGGGTGTAGCAGTAGGATTAGTTACCGTTGTTGAAGACAAACTAGGGTTTGCATTCCACACATAACTTACTCCACCCGAAGCTAACAATCCGGTTGATTCGCCCACACAAATGGTTGAATCCGTTCCTGCTGAAATGATAGGTAAGTTATTTACAGTTACCGTAAATGTGGAGGTGTTTTCACAACCGTTGGCATCTGTTCCCGTTACTGTATATGTAGTGTTCACCGTTGGTGTAGCAATTGGATTAGCAATTACTTCACTCGACAACGTAGCATCTGCATTCCAACTATAAGAAACGCCTCCAGCAGCAGTTAAGGTGGTATTATCTCCAATACAAATAGCATTAGCACCCGTAATAGTGATAGTCGGTAGTGGATTAACAGTAATCACTACGCTATCAGAATTTTGACACGTATTAGCATCAATTCCTACTACAACATAGGTAGTTGTAACTGTTGGAGTAGCGGTTGGATTAGCAATAGTATTGTTATTCAACGTAGCACTAGGAGTCCACGTATACAATAATCCACCTGTAGCTAATAAGTTAGCCGAGTTATTGATACAAATACTTTGCGGATTGCCCGCATCTATAAGTGGTAAGGCATTTACGGTGACTTCTACCGTATCGGTATTCGTACAACCTAAGGCATCTGTTCCTTCCACAATGTAAGTGGTGGTAGCGGTAGGCGTAGCAATTGGATTACTAATAGTTAAACTAGAAAGAGTAGGGCTGGCTTGCCATACATACGAAACACCACCCGAAGCTTGCAATAGAGTATCATCGCCCACACAGATGCTGACATCCGAACCGGCATTGATAACAGGAACTGGATTAACGGTTACTAAAACAGAATCTAAACCATTACATGTATCGTTGTTGGTTACTAAATAAAACATAGTAGTAACGGTGGGAGTAGCAATGGGATTAGCTAACGTTGGGTCATTTAAAAATGCCGCAGGAGACCATAAATAAATGGTGTTGGCACCAATTGATGAAGGATTTCCTCCAATGGTTACCGATTCACCTGGGCAAATAGTGGTATCTGTTCCTGCATCCGTTGGAACTGCTCCAAAAACCGTTACAAAAGTTGTATCAGAATTTACACAGCCATTAACGTCTGTAATGGTTAATACATATTCTGTATCTACCAACGGACTGAAAATAGGATTTAAAATATTGTCAGCAGAAAGACCTGTTGCTGGTGTCCAAAGGGGAGTTCCTAGACCTGTTCCATCTAACGTTTCTGTTGGTGTTGTAGTACCGTTTGTAGCACTGATACAAATTCCTTTATCTTCACCGGCACTCACTGTTGGCAAAGGATTAACGGTTACAATAACAGAATCCGTGGCTGAACAACCTAAGGCATCTGTTAAAGATAACACATAAGTAGTTGTAACGGTTGGTGTAGCAATAGGATTGGCAATAGATGCGTTATTTAATGTTGCAGTAGGCGTCCACGAATAGTTTATACCACCCGATCCATTTAATTGCGTATTTTCTCCAATACAAATGGCTACATCATTTCCAGCATTAGCTACTAAAGTAGGTGAAACGGTTACCGTTACAAAAGCTGTATCGGTACAGAAATTATTAAATCCAATCACTTGATAGGTAGTGGTGGTGGTGGGGCAAGCCGTTGGCGAGGCACTGGTGGTAGAATTTAATCCTGCACTGGGTGACCAAACGTAGGTAGTAGCGCCACTCACCGACAAAGAAGCACAATCACCTTCACAAATGGTGGTGTCGTTGGAAGTGGTTAAAATAACAATGGGTTCCACATTTACAGTAACATCATCGGTATCCGTACAACCAAAAGCATCTTCTAAAAGAATAGTGTAGGTTGTGGTGTTGCTTGGTGAAGCTATTGGATTCAAAATAGATGGATCACTCAATGTTGCGCTTGGCGACCATGTAATGGTTCCAGCTGTAGCTGTACCGTTTAATTGAGTAGTAGTGCTGGTACAAATATTTACATCATTACCCGCATTTACTTGTGGGTCGTTTACGGTTACTTGAACAGTATCTGTTCCAAAACATCCGTTACCAATGTTGACAGTAAGCACATAATTGGTGGTTGTGGTAGGCGCAACAGTTGGAGATAAAGTGGTTCCACCACTAACTATTCCAACAGGTGTCCAAGAAACGGTAAAACCAGGATTGGCGGTAGTGGTACCTGCCAAAACAACAGAATTGCCAATACACAATTCCGTATCAACACCCGCATTTACTGTTGGTGCAGCCGTGGCTACTACCTCCAAATCAATGGGTTCTGAGTTACAACCAAATTGATTAGTAGCAGATACAGAAATATTATTTGACCCTATGGTGTTCCATTGAACCACTACACTGTTGTTGTTTTGCGAAATAATTGTTCCACCCGTTACTGACCAATTGTAGGTTGCACCAGCAATTAGGTTGGTTGTATAGGTTTGAGGAGTATTTTGACAACTTACTTGAGTACCCGTAATTATGGTTGGTGGAGCAACCGGATTGACGGTAATTTGAAAAACGTTATTAGCCGTTTTTGGCGGACAACCATTATCGGTGGCCGATGTTTGAAATTGATACGGAATGCTTTGAGCCTGACCACAGGCTGTAGTCCAACAAAATTCGGTACTTACATCTCCATTACCCGTCACTGGAGTGTTAATAGTAGCAGGTGGGTTTACAAAGAGTGCATTAAAAATAGCACCTGTTGAAACCAACGTTATGTTACTGTTGTTATTTGGATCATCATAACCGAAATCAAAACACAACGTTTGTCCCTCTTCAATGGAATGTTGCGTAACGGTAGTTCCTTGAGTAGAACTTAAAACAGGAGCTGGGTTTACAGGGCAATTCAATACCAATAATTGTAAATCGCTTCGGGTAACACCGATTAAATTTCCGTTTCTAAATTCTCTGATTTCAACTGCCACAACGTAATTTCCTGCGGCAGTTGGAGTGTAGGTAGTTAAACCTGTTGAAGCGTTTATGGTAGAAGAACCAGCTGCACCAAAAGGAAGGGCTGTTGAAAATCCAGTAGCATAGGTTACTGTTGGCAATGTCCAACCTAATTGTGGGTTAGGTGGGCCTGGAGCAGGGTTAGTGGCATTTGAGAAACCATCATAAGGTGTTACAAAACTAAAGGTCAACAAATCACCATCAATATCGTATGCTGAGTTAAGAATGGAAGTGGTTTCACCAGCACACAAAAAGGGAATAGGATCATTGGTGAATTTTGGTGAGTTATTAGGAATCAAGGGCGGTGGTATGTATGCGTGAAACGACATAGATTCGTTAGGAACCAAGTTAGTAATGGCTGCATTTCTACAACATCTTTCATAAAACATGTGATAACCGTTGAAACTTACTGCCAAATCAACAAAACCTTCATAAACTCCTTTTTTGATACAAGAACCTGCACCAATGGAACAACCACCTGGTAAGTTGGGAGTAATTAACGTTCCTCCCGGATTGGTCAACGTTAAATTGACACTGGTAATAAATGTTTTATCCGTTCCTCCCATAGGGTTGTTTTGAACATTGTGTTGGTAGATTCCAATGGGTTGAATATTGGTTTCTGGATCAGGGATTTGCGAGGCAGGTGTACAATCGGTATACGTTGTTAAAATAATTTTATAACGGTATAAATTCCCAAATTGACCAACGTATTCATACCCTAAATTACCTCCAATTAAGTGGGAAGCAAAGGATTGAGTAGATACAAAAAGAAAGGATAAAAAGACTAAACTTGAATATAATATGTGTTTCATAATGTGTGGTCGATTATTTTATAATCAATTTTTGTGATGAAGAAATACCTTCGTTAGAAAGCAATTCTATAATATAAATACCTTTAGCTAAGTAAGCAACATCCAATTGAATCAATTGATTAGTAGCAATTGGATTAGTTATGTAAACCAATTCACCAACTAAGTTGTATATCTTCAAGGTTTTAACTTCGGCAGGAGTGCGCACTGAAAATTGACCTTCAGTAGGATTAGGGAATACGTCAAAAGCAACAGATGAACTTTCTTCAACCGAAATTGGTCCATTAATTTTCACACCGTAATCTTCAGTTTGACCTCTCAAATGATTACCGCAACCATCTATCATTCCTCCAACTTCATCACTTTGAACACGCATTCTCAAATAGGTGTCAAATGTAACTCCGGTGCTGGGAATGTTAACAGTTCCCGTTGGATTGAAGGCATTTAACTTAGTAAAGACCAATTCACTGGATTCAAAAGTTCCATTATTGTTAAAGTCGATGTACACTTTAGTATCTTGTTGATTCAACGTTCCTGTTCGCACTTCAATGGAATAATTTTGACCGTTGTTTACGGTAGTATTTTTTTCACACGAGTAATCTTGATATCCATCAATAGAACCTCCTGTAGAGTGATTGATGGTATTAAAAACCACTTTGTAAATTCCGTAACCACAACATTCACCCAGCGTTTGAGGTTCACATGTGGCATCTACCAAATCACTGCTTAAATCAACAGAAATAAAGTTGGTTTGAATCAACGTATCTTGCCCAAAACCGTTGATAGAAATGAGTTGAACGGTATAGGTTCCACTGGCTGTGTAGGTATGAGTTGGATTTTTTAAAACAGAAATACTACCGTCTCCAAATTGCCAAGCCCAAGCATTGGGAATGTTGGTAGATAAATCAGAGAAATGTACCACACCATCACACGTTTTAATCACGTTGGATGTGAAATCAGTCACTGGAGGAGCGGCATTTTGCTCCACATAAACGGTATAATCTTCGGCCTGACCGTATTCAGGATTTCCACAAGGAGTAGGGTCGGGACTCAAATCGTAGTCGGCAATTACACGCATACGCAATGGGGCATTTAGTGTGGCATTAGAAGGCACAATTACCGAAGCTGTAGTACTGTTGGCACTGTTGCTTGCAGCAATTAATTCGTTGGTTGGGTGAAATACTCCATCATTATTCCAATCAATCCACGCTCTACAATTGTGGAAGGTTGGAGAACTGTGTGCTGCTGTGAAAGTGTATGTGTAACCTGCAAAAACAGTAGTTTGGTCGCAAGTATAATCAGCATATCCAGTTGAACCACCAGTAGATGTTTTATTAATGGTATTGAATGTTACGTTGGTTGGTCCAAAATTTAAACTTGTGTTTTGGGTATTAGGAATACACGCAGTAACAGGGAAACCACCTGATAAATTAACTACGATATAATTGGTTTTTACTTCGGTATCAGTACCAAAAGCGTTGGTAGAGGTCAATGTCACCGTGTAGGTTCCAGAAGTGGTGTAAGTATGTGTTGGGTTTTGAGCCGTGCTTTGATTTCCATCACCAAAATCCCATAACCAAGACGTAGGAACAAAAGTAGAAGCATCGGTAAAGGCTACAATTCCTGAACAAGTAGAAGTAGCACTTGCGTTGAAATTAGCTACTGGAGGTAAGTTGGGTGATTGCCATCCAAAACGCATATTGGGTCGGCCATCACTAATGCCCGAAGTTTGAGTAATTCCACAAACACCCGATTGATCTTGAAAATTGAACGCTACCGTGTTGCCTGTTGTGGTAGTAAAAAACATTGCGGCATTTTGAGTGAAATTAGTATTGTTGAAACACGTTTCAATCATCAGGTTTGAAGTACCATCCCAATAAAAAGGCGAACTAAAAGTGTGTGTGTTCCATCCGCTGATGTCGGTGTACGAACTGGAAGTAAAAACCGTAGTTAAACCACCCACAAAGTTATCGTTGTTGTTCCAAGAATTTTTAGTAGTAGTACCTATTTTAATAGTGAAACCATCTAATGCTACTCCACCAATGGTAGCCACTTGAAAGGCTAAACTCTGAATATTACCCGCTGACATTCCTGCGTTGGTCAATTCTTGGGCTCTGACAATGAGTTGATGTTTGGCACCAAAATACCAATTTCCGTAGGGAGCAGGGTAGGTGGTGGTGCTGTTAGTTTGCGTTCCTGTGCCAATGGTAATCAAGGTTTGAGCACTTAAAGAGCTCGAAAAAAACAAGGTAAAAAGTAATGAAATTAAAATGTATTTGGATGCATTCATGATTCAATGTATTAAGTAGGGTTATAGACACCTATTGGTATCAATTAGTTGCTTGACAAAGGTATTATTTTATAATGAATTTTGGATTCCTAATTTTGAGGTATTGTTGGAATTAAATTACAGTTAGTATTGTTTTTTTTTTGATTAGTTCCAATGAATTTGAATGGGCAAGGTAAAATAACAATCAACAGCTCGACCATTTTGCATTCCGGGTACCCATTTGGGCATTAATTTTATTACTCTAATGACTTCCAAATTGAAATTCTCATGTATACCCTCTATCACTTGAATGTCATCAATGCTCCCATCTTTTTTAATAACAAATTTCACGTAGATTTTTCCTTGAATTTGGCTATCAGTATTTAACTGAGGTAAAACAAGGTTTTGATTTAAAAACTCAAAAAGTTTAGTTTGACCACCCGGAAATTCGGGCAATACCTCAGTAAATTCATAAACAGTAGTTGCAGAATCTTTTTGAGAGAAAAGAGTAGAGTTAAAAAATAAAAATGCTATAAGATATATTAATTTCATAATCACTGTTTTATTCTAGTTGAAATTTTATAGGTAAGACAAAATTGCTTCGTACTGGTATGCCATTGTTGCTCGCGGGTGTCCAATTGGGCATAGAGTTGACTACTCTTAGTGCTTCATTATTTAAGTTTTTATCTATTCCTTTTAAAACCACAATATTTTCTATACTTCCATCTTTATTTATAGTAAATTGGACAAAAACCTTCCCTTCTGCACATCCTAATGATGTGTATTTAACGTTTTGGTTCAAATATTCTTTTAATTTTTCAATACCACCTGGGAATTCAGCTTGAACTTCAGGCAAATCGAAAATTCTTAATGAATCCGGTATTTCAGGAAAGAGATAACATTCAATCTTTAATGTATCGTTGATCGTATTTTTTTGAGCTTGATATCCATTATTGCTCAAAATCCCTAAAATTATCAAAATGATACCTACATTTTTACTCATAAAATTGGATGGCTTTTAACTTTATAAAGTTTCTTCTTTTTTTTCTTTTTTACAGGACCATCATCAACTAAAAAGGTTATGGGTAAGGTATAAAACGAGTTAACAACATCGTCATTAATTTGACCTGGATTCCATTTTGGCATTAAACCAACTACTCTAATTGCCTCTTCATTTAACAATTTGTGAGCTGGCTTTAAAATGGTGATGTTGGAAATGCTACCGTCTTTCATTACCACAAATTTCACATATACTTTTCCTTCTATACCCTTTTCAATACATTCTTTTGGGTACTGGATATTCTCCCTCAAAAACTCATAAAGTTTAGCTTGACCACCCGGAAATTCTAAGTTTTTAGTTCCATATTCATAAATTTGATTACTTCTTTGCACAGAGTCTAAAGAATCATTGCCGTAAGGGAACTCTTCTATATGTATGAGTTCAACAGATATAAACAACTCTTTTTTAGAAGTATCAAGAGACAAGTTTTGAGCTCCAATACTTGAAAATAAACTGCACAATATAAAATTCAAAACAAATTTCATAAAACAAACGTATCTAAGTTAATCTATTTTAAAATGAACGGGTAAGTGAAAATAGCATGAAACGGGCTTTCCATCCAATATACCCGGTGCCCATTTAGGCATATTTTGTATCAGTCTTTTAGCTTCTTTATCCAATAAGGGAACTATTCCTTTTACTACTTCTACGTTGGTAATGCTACCGTCTTTAGTTACTACAAATTTCACATATACCTTGCCTTCAATACCCAATTCCAAGGACTCTTGAGGATATTTTAAGTTGGTTTGAATATACTCTTTATATTTCTCCATTCCACCCGGAAACTCAGGACTGATTTCAGTTATGATTTGAATGGTTTCTGTTGTATCCCGTTGGGCTGTTGTTTCAAAACTCAGCAACAGAATTATGAGTAGATACATATATTTCATTTGGTTCGAATTTAATTAATTTGAAAATTAATGGGCAAGGTAAAATATACATTTACAGCTTTCCCTTTTTGTTTACCGGGGGTCCAATTGGGCATATTTTCGATTACCCGAACCGCTTCGGCATCTAATTTTGGATGTACTTTTTTCAATACTTGAATATCATCGATACTCCCATCTTTCATCACGGCAAATTTTACATATACTTTTCCTTGAATACCATTGTCAATACACTGTTGTGGGTATTTGATATTCGAATTTAAGTATTCATATAATTTAGCTTGACCACCAACGAATTCAGCGTTTTCTTCAACAAATTCGTGAATTTTTACTTTTTCAACTTTTTTTGGCTTTTTTGGCTGACCAGAGTTTGAATTGTCCACAGTTTCTAGTTCACTTGAATGCTGGGATACTGTTTCCTTGTCACTTTTTTTCTCTCCACAACTTATTAATAATATGGAATTTAAAAAAAATAAAGTTGCTATATTATTTTTCATAAGATACTTTTCTATAAAAAAAAAAGCTCAGACAACTAGAGTCTGAGCTTTTATATTCAATTTAAAAAATTGTACTTAGTTAATTTGGAAATTAATTGGTAAAGTGAAGTACACGTTAACTGCTTTTCCTCTTTGTTTACCCGCATTCCATTTTGGCATACTTTCTACCACTCTCACGGCTTCTTTATCCAACATTGGGTGCACTTTTTTAAGTACGGTAACATCTTTGATTGTTCCATCTTTCATCACGGCAAACTTTACATATACTTTTCCTTGAATACCGTTGTCAATACACTGTTGTGGGTATTTAATATTCGAATTTAAGTATTCGTATAATTTAGCTTGACCACCAACGAATTCAGCGTTTTCTTCAACGAATTCAAAGATTTCTTCGATTTCAACCTTTTTTTCTTCCTCAACGAAAGTTTCAACGATTTCAATTTCTTTTTTATCTAAGTCGGTGAAAACGATGGCTGTTTCTTCTTTTTTGTCATCCACAACAACTTCTGTTGCAACAGGTGGTGGTGGTGGTGGTGGCGGTGGTGGTGGCGGTGGGGTTTCAAGGTTTATTTCCACGAACGTTTCCATTTCGGCTACCTCTTTTACATTAGAGGAAAGATCTTTTAATTCAGTTTCAAAAGCACGGTATTCCATGTAACAAAGCGTAATAGCTAGAGCAAAAGCTCCACCCATTGTAAAATAACCTAAACGGTTACTTCCTTTGTCTAAATCTACTGAAAGGCTTTTCTTTAAGTCCATATTCGATTTTTTTTTGTAAAATTAATAATTATTTTTGAATCACAATAGCTATTACACTCCATTCCTTAATTGGTTCAAACCGTTCCCTCATTTAGTTGAAGAAAATATTCGATTTTGAAGTTTTTGTACCAAAAATAAGCCAAAAACTGAACCAACTGAATTTGCAATAAAATCTAACCAATCACCAAAACGGTCAGGGATAAAATAATGTTGAATAAGCTCAGTTAGGGCACCCAAAAACAAGCAGTATGCAAAAATGATCCAAGAATAAAAAGAACGTTTTTCTGAAAATTTAATAGTTAATTTCTTCCATTCATACGATGCAATAAAAAAAAGCATCATAAATAAGAAAGCATGAACCCATTTATCAAATTGAAAGATGGCAAACCAGTCTGAAGTTGGAAAACTTTTTCCTGGCATGAAACATAACAATAAAATGCAAGAAGACCAAATAAGCGTCCATTTGACCTTGAATGGATTCATATTAAAATTAATGAATCAAATCTTGATAAGCGGCAGCATCTAACAAATGATCAGCATCAGAAGGATTAGTCATTTTTACTTTAATCATCCAACCTGCACCATAAGGGTCACTGTTTACCACTTCAGGAGTAGCTTCCAATGAAGTGTTGAATTCAATAATTTCACCACCCACTGGCATAAATAAATCAGAAACTGTTTTTACCGCTTCAATTGTTCCAAAAACTTCTTCTTGGGCTAAGGTTTCACCTTCTGTTTCTACTTCAACAAAAACGATGTCTCCTAATTCACTTTGTGCAAAAGCAGTAATACCAATAATGGCAATATCTCCTTCAATTTTAACCCATTCGTGGTCTTTTGTGTACTTTAAATTTGCTGGTACGCTCATAATAGTTTTTTTAAAATTTATTTCAAGCCACGAACTTATAAAAATGTTTTTACATAACATTCAGTACAAGCAATAATTTATCAACCATGTAATTATCAAAATTTAGTCTTGAGAATTTGTTGCAATCCTATAGAACATCACTCAATAAGCTATAATTAAATTGAATGATAACATACATTCAATAATTAGGATAACAGCAATTGATTAGACTCTAAATCCAATTACTAAAACATCATCCATTTGAGCGTGTTCACCTTTCCAGTTTATAAAAAACGAATTTATTTCTTCCAACTGAACTTCCATGGGCAAATGACTTATTTGGTCTAATAATTCATTAAAAACAACAATCTTCATTTTTTTATAATTACTACCTCCAAATTGATCCGGGAACCCATCACTAAATAGATACAGTGTATCTCCTTTTTCTAGGTCAATATCTTTGGTAGTAAAATTTTTGGTTGCATTTATTCCCCCAATCGAAAAACGATCCCCCGGAAAAACATTTCGAATACCTTTTCTATATAAATACAACGGGCGAATAGCACCGGCATATTTTAGATTATTGTTGGTCTCATCATATACTACTACGGCCACATCCAATCCATCTTTGTTAGAAGTTAACTCATCAGATTGATGCAACACTTCATTAATGCTGCTGTTGATGTGATAGAGAATTAATGCGGGGTTATTTAAAGACTCTTCATTTATGGCTTCACGAATCAAAATATGTGAAATCATGCTCATAAATCCACCGGGTACACCGTGGCCCGTGCAATCGGCACATACCATAATTTTTTTGGTTCCTAATTTTGCCGACCAATAAAAATCTCCACTTACCACATCTTTGGGTCTAAAAAATACGAAAGACTCGGGAAACAATTCTTTCACATCTTCCAATGTGGGCAAAATTGAATTTTGAATTCGTTGGGCGTAATTTATACTATCGGTTATGTCTTTATTGATTTCTTCAATTTTGTTTTTTTGTAACACCACCTCTTTGGTTCTTAAATCCAACTCATTTTCCAATTTTTCTTGATAGTTTAACAGACTGCGCTCACGTCTTTTCAAGATGATAATAAACAAAATGACTAAAACAAGGAAACAAATGGCATAAAACCACCATTTTTTCCAATAAGGTGAGGCAATGGTAATGTTAATTTTTGCGGTGTTACCTTCTGTTCCATCAGCATTAAATGAACGCACATAAAAAGTATAACTACCATCCAAAACTTTAGGGAACTTAATTAAATTGTCTGTTGTTAATTTTGACCAATCATTATCGTATCCCTCCAAAAAGGTTTGATAGGTAATCGCACTTGATTTTTTTAAGGAAAGTCCAATAAATTCAAATGTTAATTCGTATTCACCATACTCCAATTCTATAGTTTCTATGTTTGAAGTATCACGTCCATTTATTCCAAATTTTAGAATTGAGGTGATAGGGGGTACAATGTTATTCTGCAATTTTTTGGAAGAATATTTCACCAATCCATTTTCGGTTCCAAACCAAATTTCATCTTGAAAGTTGGCAATGGCGGCACGCATAAAACGATGATCTAAACCATAAGAATCATCATATTGTTTGATAACATTGGTGGCAGGATTTAATTGACTTAATCCAGAAAAATGAGAAATCCAAAGCAGTTCTTTATTATCAAAGCTCAATCCATTGCAATAGTTGCTCGCCAATCCTAATTGAGTATTAAAATTGGTACATGAATCATTTTTTAATCGATAAACACCATTGCCCGAAGTTGAGAACCAAATGTCACCATTTTTATCTTCGGTAATCATATTCACATTCACTACATGCAGTTCGTTGTTAATTTGATAATTGACTATTGAGCCACTTTCAATTTTTGACAAGAATGCACTATTGGTACCAATGTATATCTCACCTTTTTTGGAAGTGTATAAATAACCAATGGAATTATGTGGTAAACCTGTTGTTACGTTATAAAAACGTATGCCCTTATTGGTGATGTCATATTGATAAACACCATTCAAGGTACCTACATATAATTGATTTTGATGAAGTTTTAAATCGGAAATAGTAAGGGTTAACTCGTCACTGTTCAAAGAGATAGGAGTCACTTTGTTGGCCTTTTTGTTATACAAAAATAAGCCTTTAAGAGTAGTACCAAAATAAATGTTTGAATCGATGTCAAAGATGAAATTGGTTATGTCATCAAAAGGCATCCCTTGTTTTTGGTCTATAGTATTCATCAATCGACTGTTTTGTTTGTCATAACAAAGCAGAGCACCTTTTTTGGCAACCCATAATAAAGTAGAATTAACCTTAACTTGAGTGTAGGGATTTAGTTCTTTCTTATCTTTAAAATAATAGGTAAATAAATCATCTTCTTTAGAAGCCAATCCTTCACCAAATGTGGCTATTCTAATCACATTTTCGCGGTCAATAAAACAAGCATTCACAGCGTTGGTCTTAAGACCCGTTTGTTCATTAAATTTATCTATCAAATAGAGCTTTTTCTCTTTGATTTCAGCTTTAATTAATCCGTTTTGTAAAGTGCTGATCCAAACCGTATTTTTTTTGAGTAATACGTTCGTAACAGTATAGGATTCTTTGAAATTTATGTTTTTGATGGGTTCGCATTTAAAATTGGATGCAGCATCATAAGTCAATAAGTAAAAACCCGAATTGAGAGTGGCAATTAATAACTGATTTTTTGTGAAAGGGGTTATTTTAACTACTTGATCTTTTGGTAGTTCGTTAATCGTTTGAGTTTTACTCAATACTTTACCTTCCTCATCCTCATAATATTTATATACTTCAAGACCTTTGTCGGTTCCTAAAAAGAACAGATTATTATCGTCAATATATAAGGAAAAGAACAGCGAATTGGCTGATAATTGATCAAAAAAATCGAATTCTCCATCATCATTGGTACAATACAACCCATAGTTTTGGGCAACAAACCATTTTCTACCAATTTTATCTTCCGTAATGTCTGTTATATTGCTGGATATTCCAGCACCTGGATGAACTTTAGCAAATTTTCCTTCAAAAAATACACTGGACCCACCTTGGTTATGACCAAACCAAATGTTACCGTTTTTATCCATATAACTACACGATACAAAATTATCGGTTAAGCCATTGGCTTTGGTAATCATTTGAATCGATTTGCCGTTAAAAATACCAATACCTTCTGCTGTGCTTAAATATAAATAACCTCTAGCATCTTGTTCTATATCGTATACAAAACTGTTCGACAACCCTTCGTTTACGGTTACATAATCAAATTTGAATTCTTGAGCTTTGTTGTCAAATGGCACACCAACAAAAACCCAAAATAAAATCAGACTAATATTAATTGAAAAACGCATGCTTAGAGTGGGTTATTTGGTAGGTGTGAATGTGATTTTTCCTTTATATTTAGGTATTCCACCTATGGGAATGGCAAAAAATGGTAAGGCTTCACCATATTGATTGGTGACATAAAAAACAACGTTATTATTTTTTTTGGGTTTAACCGCTTTGGTAATTTGGATATCAAGAGAAGTCCCTTTTTCCTTAGTTTTTATGGTGTAGCTGCTTTCACTCCAAACATTATCAGCTGATATTTTCATTTCAGTTCCTATGGTTGCAATACTGTACAGTTTTATGTTACCATCCGAATCAAAATCAAAATTCATTTGTTTAATGGAAACTACTTTATTATCTACAAATGGATAAATATGAGCTATTTGACCTGGTTTATCACTCAATCTAAAAGAATATTCAAAAGTAAAAGCATTGCCACCTTCAACGGCTATATTTTGAGTAGCAGAAGAACTCAAAAAATAACGATACAAATTACCGTCATTGCCTTTTGTACCCTGACAAATTAATTTGAAAATAAACCCAAAGTATTCTTCAACATATTCCCCTTGACTGGGATTTAAAGGACCTATTGTGTACCATTTATTATCATAAGTTGCTTCCATTCCAAAGATTTTTGTGTGAAGTAAATTACCACTGTTGTATTTTCCGGTAAGGTTAACTCCTCGTGCATCTTTTTCAGAAATACAGCCTAAACCACCATATAAATTATAGGAACATTCTGTATCCTCCGTCCCCGATATTTCATCATTTTGTCCACCTATTTCCGGGTCAAAAATGCGAATGTAAAAAGGTTTGTTGAAGGATTTAGGAATGGAAAAAAAGAAAATTTGTCCATTATCATCATCACCATAAGCGGTACTGGCTTCTGTACCAAAAGTAACTAAAAAAGGTATGTTTTCTTCAGGAGATGGCACAGCTTGAGCATTTATTGAAATTCCGCTGATGAATAAAAAAGCGGTTAAAAGAAGCGAGCTTAAAAAATTATGTTGATTTATGATCATCTTGTAAGTTGACTAATTAATAATAGTACTGGTTAATTGAAAATATAATTTTTTTGAATGCCAATTCCTTCCTTATCATTCCACAATATAAGTTTAACATCCATTTCTTTTGTTTTTTGAATTTGAGGTTGGCGTTCAAAATAATTAATACCATTTACTTTCCAGTAATAGTTTTTATATTGAATGGGACTGTACTGTTGATCACACGTTAATTTTATACAATCACTTAATTCACTCATTCTAATTAATGGTTTTGAATAGGTTAGGGTCAATTCTATTTCATCCACAATTTTATGTAAAGAATCCATTTTTGTTTCTAAAATAGTACAATTAATTTTAAATGTACCCAATTTACTAAAACAATGACTCACTACATCCCCTTCATACGTTGCGCCATCACTTATTTGCCATGTATATTCGAGTTCTTTTCTGTATTCACGGTCTTCATCTTGAAAGGTGAAGCAGGTGTCTAAATCCTGAGGTAAATAATTTTCAATAGAAGGGATTTCATATTGAAAATAGAAAATTTTATCCATATCATTCAACCTATTGGAGGATAGATACCCTCTTTTACCGTCAACAGGAATGAACAAAAAATCATCAAATTCACTGTTTATTGGAGAGGGGAGAAGTTCGGGTTTTAGCCAATTACCATTTATAAAAGTAGTTACATAAAGGTCTAAACCACCTTTTCCGCCAGATCGATCAGAAGAAAAATAGAGTTTATCATTAAAAACCGTAGGAAAGGTTTCATTGGATTCAGAATTCAACTCCGAAAGATTAATGGGAGCAGACCATTGTCCATTTTGATTGAAAGAATAATACAAATCAGATTTTCCAATTCCCCCATCTTGATCACTTACAAAAATGAGCATATTATCATTTTGATAAAGCGCGGGATGCGCAACATTGGCTTTTTCTATTTTTAATTCAGGAATGGCGGTTTTATTCGAAAAATTAGATTGATCATAGCTAGCAGAGAACATACCTAATCTCAAAGTACTGTCGTATTTATTATTAAAAATGTTGGTACTGAAATACACCTTTTTTTTATCAGAAGAGAAAATCATTGGACCTTCATTTAGGGATGAGTTGATAGAATCTGAAAGTAATATAGGTTTTTGAGAAGGGTTACTTCCTACAGCAACTTTTATTTGAAAAAGATTGAGGTAATTTGTATTGATATCACCATTTACCTGAATCGCATTTTTAGTTTTTACTATTTTATCTGAACAAAAATAAAGGAAACCATCTGAATAGCAACTGGCAAATACACTTTCTTTAGAAGAGCCTATTTTTAATGGGGTAATCTTTATCTCTTGACAAAAATAGGTTGTCCAAGAAAATAGAAAAATCCCGATTAATAAGTTACGATGAAACTGTATATTTTTTTTGAGCGTCAATTTTTATTTATCTTACTGCATCAAATGTACAAATTATAATAAAGTGATTTCGTATTTTTCGATAATACCGCTTTACAGCACGACTAAATGAAGTGTTGAGAAATTCTCAAATTAAAAAAATAGTATTGGCAAAATTTTTGATATTTTTACCAAAAATTAATCAAAAATAGTATTAAACTAATTCAAAATCAACATGAAAAAAATATGGCTGAGTGCAGCATTTTTTGGAACAATGACCTTAAGTAGCTGCGAAATATTGACTGCTGTTGCAGATACTGCATTATCAACACCTGCAGGAGGTACAGGAGTTCCAGCTTTGACTAATGACGAAGTTATTTCGGGTTTGAAAGAAGCGCTTACTGTTGGAATCAAAAATGGAGCAGGAAATGCATCAAAATTAGATGGTTTTTTAGGTAATCCACTTATTCGCCTTCCATTTCCACAAGATGCCATTAAAATGAGAGAATGGTGTATGAGTAAAGGAATGGATAAACAAGTAACCGATTTTGAAACCACTTTAAATAGAACGGCTGAAGAAGCAACGAAAGAAGCTGCTCCTATATTTGTAAAAGCAATTACAGATATGTCAATTGCTGATGGTTTTGCTATTTTAAAAGGTGCTGATAATGCAGCTACTAACTATTTAAGAGAAAAAACTACTTCGCAATTAATCACCGCATTTTCTCCTAAAGTAACAACGGCTATACAAACCGTAAATTTGACTAAATATTGGGAGCCTTTAACAAAAGCATACAATGCAACTACTATGATTTCTGGAAATGCAAAAGTTGATACCGATTTGGGTAAATACATTACAGATAGAGCTATTACGGGCTTGTTTAGTTTGGTTGAAAGTGAAGAGAAAAAAATCAGAAAAGATCCAGTTGCTCGTGTATCTTCTATTCTTCAAAAAGTTTTTGGTTCGTTAGACAAATAAACGATAAGATATATTGTTTTTTAAAACCCATATTTTCTTTTGAGAATATGGGTTTTTTGTTGTAAAATACTACTTTTGTTGTATGAATCTTATCGCTCAAGGTAAAACCCCAAGATGGTTAATTTTTTTTATTGATATTGTATTGTGTTTATTAGCACTTGCGGTAGCTTACTTAATACGATTTGACTTTGCCAATCCTCAACAATCCATCCTTCAAGAAGAATGGAAAGTACTGAAACCAGCTCTCGGTTTTTATATTTTGGTGCGTTCATTATTTTTCTTTTTTGGTAAAACGTATGCAGGTATCATTCGCTATACTTCTACGCAAGATGCTAAAAGAATTTTCCTTACCATTACTTTGGGAACGCTTACTTTTGGAGTGTTGAGTGGGGTAAGATATTTTTTCTTAGATGGATATTTCTTTTTGCCGATTTCCATTATGGTAGTTGAATTTTTGTTATCCTTTGGATTTTTAATGGCTATTCGTGTAGCCATTAAATTAATTTATTTGGAGCAGCAAAAATCAAGAGGAGCTACTCAAAATGTGATTATCTATGGTGCAGGTGAAATGGGTATAGTAACCAAGCGAACATTAGAACACGACACTAATACATTGTATAATATCATTGGTTTTGTGGATGATTCAAAACGCTTGCAGGGAAAGTTTATAGAAGGAACACCTGTTAGAGGAATGGAAGCCATTGAAAATTGGGTTAAAAACAAAGAAATTGATACCGTAATTATTGCCATAAAAAATCCTAAAAAGGAAAATAAAAGTAGAGTAGTTGACCTATGTTTAAATTTAAATGTGGCCATTTTAACTGTGCCTCCTCTTGATCAATGGTTGAATGGTGGATTTACATCTAAACAAATTCAAAAGATTAAAATTGAAGATTTGTTGGGGAGAAAAGAAATTGAATTGAACAGTGAAAACATTAATTCTTATGCTTCGGGTAAAGTAGTACTTATTACCGGTGCAGCAGGTTCTATAGGAAGTGAAATATCCCGTCAATTGCTGCATTACAATCCCGAAAAAGTCATTTTATTGGATCAAGCTGAAAGTCCGCTTTATGACTTGAATGTAGAATTGGGAGCTGCATTTTCGGACAAAAAACATAATTGGGAGGTAGTTATTGCCGATGTATCTAATGAAAACCGTATGGTACGCGTTTTTGATCATTACAAGCCACAAGTAGTTTTTCATGCCGCAGCGTATAAACACGTTCCACTCATGGAGGATAATCCATCTGAGGCTATACATACCAATGTGAAAGGTACCAAAGTGTTGGCCGATTTAGCAAATAGATTTGCTGTTGAACGTTTTGTCATGGTTTCTACCGATAAGGCGGTAAACCCGACAAATGTTATGGGAGCAAGCAAGCGTATAGCAGAAATATATGTGCAAGCTTTGAATGCCGTTTCCAATACGCAATTCATTACAACACGCTTTGGGAATGTATTGGGAAGTAATGGTTCAGTGATTCCTTTGTTTAAAAAACAAATTGAAAAAGGTGGGCCAATCACGGTTACTGACGAGCGAATAACTCGTTTTTTCATGACTATACCAGAGGCTTGTCAATTGGTATTGGAAGCCGGAGCAATGGGTAAAGGAGGTGAGATTTTTGTTTTTGATATGGGTGAAAGTATTCGAATCATTGATTTAGCCAAAAAAATGATTCAATTATCTGGATTAGAAATAGGGAAGGATATTGAAATTAAAATTTCAGGATTACGCCCTGGAGAAAAGTTGTATGAAGAGTTGCTTACGGATCAAGAAAAAACAGTGGCCACCCATCACGAAAAAATTATGATAGGGCTCACGAGAGAATATACCTTGGAAGAAATTACCCCTAAAATTGAAGACCTAATTGCCAGTTTTGAAACACAAAATAATTTAACCATTGTGAGCAAAATGAAACAAATTGTACCGGAGTTTTTAAGTAATAATTCGGTTTTTTCGCAATTGGATTAGTTGCCCATTTTTATTATTTTATTACCTCCATCTTTCCAAACTATCTTCAACAATCTTTTTTAGGTGATTCAATTGCTAATCGTTAGTGTTAATTATTAATTATTCACTGTCCCGTTTAATTCATTATCGCCTAAACAGTAAGGTTTTATATCTTTGAAAGAATTTGATTTAACTAAATTTGAGTAAAAAAAAAACCAGACAATTGATGCCTGGATTTTTTTGTTTTCGATTAGTGAAAATACTAATAGTCTGTTGTGAGTTTCATTTTAAACACTCGGTAAAACCACAATTTAAAACGCCACAATAAATAATACATAATAGGAACCACAACGAGCGTTAAGAAAGTGGCAAATGTTAATCCGTAAATAATGGTTTTACTCATTGGACCAAAGAAAATAGCGTTGTCACCACCAATAAATATTTTTGGATCAAACTCTGTGTACAACGAAATAAAGTCAATATTAAAGGCTACTGCCATGGGTATTAATCCCAAAACGGTAGTTATAGCAGTTAACAATACCGGACGTAATCGTGTTTTACCGGCTTTAATTATTAATTGAATAATTTCAGGGTTGGATAACATTACATCGTTAGGTAAATTGGTTTCTTTTCTTTTTCTACCTCTCAATTCATTGGTATAATCAACCAATACAATGGCGTTGTTTACCACAACACCTGCTAATGATATAATACCAATCATCGTCATAATAATCACAAATGGATCTCTGAAGATTACCATTCCGAAGAATACACCCGACATACTCAAAATAACCGCCATTAAGATGATTGCTGGCGTTGCAAAAGAGTTAAATTGCATCACAATGATCAATAAAATCAAGAAAACAGCAATACCTAAAGCAGTCGTTAAAAAGCCCATCTCTTTTTCTTGTTCTTCCATTTGACCCGAGAAACGATATTTAACCCCTTGATCTTTAAATTTTTTCCATTTTGGTGAATCTTCAAATGATTCCATCTCAGATTTCATCACCTCAACTATTTCGTTTCCATTAGCACCTTCTTTAACACCTCCCATAGTCACCACCATGTTTTCTTGGTTCTTACGTTTGATAGCAGTGTTTTTATAAATGATGTCATAACTTTCAACGACTGACATAATTGGGATACTTAATTTTTGGCCACGATTATTCATAAACATGATTTTTTGGTTGAGTAGGGCGTCAATATCACCTCTAAACGCACTACCAAAGCGCAAGTTTATATCGTAAATCTCTTCGTCTTTTTCAAACGTTGAAATGTCTTTACCGAATAATGCAGTACGAACACTTGAAGCCACTTGACCATAACTCATACCTAATGTACGCAAGTAAGAACGATTCAATTTAATGCTAAATTCTGCCTTACTCATCGAAACATCGGTAGCCAATTCTTGTGCACCTTCAACATTTTTACTGTTCAAGTGCATTTTTATGGTGGTAGCAGCTTCTACTAATAAATTGTAATCATCATTACCAGAAACCTCAATGAACACAGGTGCTTTTTGTGGTGGACCATTAGCTTCTTTATCCACAGTTATTTTCAAATCAGCTAGTGCACCATCCCATTCGTTTATTGCTTTTTCGATGGTCTGTTTTACTTCACTGGTATTTAATCCGTTTCTAAGTGAAGATTCACAAAAAGAAACGGTAATTCTAGACTTATGGGGAGTTTCTCCAAATGCAGGACCTGCCATGGGGTCAGAGGTTCCTTTACCCACTTGTTCGATTACTGAAGCTACAAATTTTATCGTATCATTTTTAATATCATCACCTTTTAAGGATTTATGAGGTATTACTTTGTATGCGTCAATATAACTAACTTCATCACCTTTACTATTTGTTGTTTTTTGTTGTAAAACATTGTCAATAATTGCCTTAACTTCTTTTGTAGTTTTATTGGTCACAGCAATATCGGTTCCCATGGGATGCTCAATAAATACATTGATATAGTTCGGCTCATTATCTGGAAAAAACAACACTTTAGTTGGGAAAACACCCACTAAAACGAAAGATAAGATCAGCATACCTATTGTCCCAAAGAAAATATAAATAGGACGATATCCTTTAAACATTCTGGTTAACCAACGCTCATAAAAACGTTCTAATTTGGGTAAAAAATTGGCTTGGAATTTTTTGGCAGCTGGGTAAAGAACATACGTATTCAATACAGTGAATATACCAATCGTAACAAAAATGTTACCCCATCCAATAGAACCCGAACCATAAGATAATAAACCTAAAATGGTAGTAACACCAAAAATTGAAAAAGTAGCATTTCGACTTAAGTTTTCTGGATTAACTTTCATTAATACAGCTGCCAATACTGGATTAATTACTAATGCCACAAATAATGAAGATCCCAATACAATCATCAACGTAATGGGTAAATATTGCATAAACTCACCCATAATTCCTGGCCATAAAGCTAATGGAATAAAGGCCGCTAGGGTAGTAGCAGTAGAAGCAATAACCGGCCAAGCTACTTCACCTACCCCTTTTTTGGCAGCTTCAATAGCACTAAATCCTTCTTCCTCCATCAAACGATAGATGTTTTCCACCACCACAATCCCGTTATCTACCAACATTCCTAAAGCCAACACGAGTGAGAACAGTACCATAATGTTGAGACTTACACCTGCTGCATGCAGTAACATAAAACTCATAAACATGGACAAAGGAATGGCCACTCCAACAAAGAGCGCATTTCGTAAGCCTAAGAAAAACAACAGTACACCAACTACTAATATAACTCCAAAAATAATAGAGTTTTCAAGGTTACTTACTTGCGAACGAATTTGATCCGATTGATCGTTAGTTAAAGAAACGGTAATTCCTTTTAATTTTCCATCTTCTTGTGCTTCTCTCACAATTTCTTTAGCATTATCGATGGCAATGATGATGTTAGATCCAGCTCTTTTTTTGATGTCAATCATTACAACCGATTCGTTACTTTGACGAGCATAACTCGTAGTATCGGTATCTCCAAAAGATACTTTAGCAACTTCATATAAGTAGATGTCTTTTGTACCATCGTGTTTTACAACCAAATTATAAATTTCAGATGTATCTTTTAATTTTCCATCGAACATCACAAAGTGGTCAATACCATCAATTTTTAAGTTACCCGCACCAATTGTCAGGTTTTCTTGCTGCAAGGCCTGCTCCACATCGCTTAAACTGATTTCGCGGCTTTCAGCGTTGGGTTGAATCATTTCAATTTTTAGTTTCTGCTCTTGTACACCTCTAATGTCAACATCACTTATTTCAGAAACCGATTCTAATTTGTCTTTTAAATATTCTGCTTTTTCTTTCAAATAAGACACGGGATAATCACCACTTAAATTGATATTTAAGACGGGCATATCACTTACATCCATTTGTTTGATGCTAGGTGCAACGGGCAAATCTTGTGCAAAGTTCTTGGTTCCACGAGCATCATTAACGGCCGCTTCAACCAGATCTTTGGCATCTTTGGGTTTGACCGAGAAATCAAACTTTACTATTAAAAATCCAAAATCTTGCATTGCGGTAGCTTCGATGGTTTCTACTCCTTTGATTTTGTTTAATTCTTTTTCAATAGGTTTAATTACTTTATCTCGAACAATATCAGGAGAGTTACCAGGGTAAGGTACTTGTACATAAATTTCAGGAATTTGAATTTCCGGAAAACTTTCACGACTCATATTCATATAGGCAGTAATACCGCTTATGAATAAAATCGCCAGAATGAGGTATACCGTTTTTCTGTTATTTACAGAAGCGGTGGATAAGAAAAATTCTTTAATAGAATTATCTTTTGACGCTGTTTCGTTGGATTCCATTTGTAATTGACTATTATTTTGATGGATAAATTATTCTTTCACTACATTTACGAGCATTCCTTCGTAAATGTCACCTTTTCCTCTGTTCACAATGACCATTCCCACTGACAATCCATCCAAAATTTGGGTTTCGTTATTGTAACTTTTACCTAGCTTCACAACATTTTTGGCAACTTTATAAACTTCCATTGAGTCTTTACTGGCTTCCGTTTCTTTAATCAAAGTAAAAACAAAAGATTGTTGTTGAGCATCTTTCATAATTACTTTTGACGGAATTACAAGTGCTGAACTATCTGCATAATCTCTTACATTAATAGCAACCATTAAGTTGGGAATGTGTTTATCTGTTGGTTTTGGAATGTTAATTTCGATTGCAATGGTTCTATTGGTTGGATCTACGAATTTACCTACTCGAGACAAATTCAAATCAGGTATAATTTGATTTTCTAAGGCTGGAACGGTAACTTCAACGGGAGCACCTTCAGTTAAATTTGCCAAATAAACTTCCGAAATATTAGCTATTACCTTTCGTTTTTCAGGGCTAACCAACATAATTATTGGAGTTCCTGGACCTGCCATACTTCCTTGAACGGCATATACTTTTTCTACATAACCTGTAAATGGAGCGGTCAACGTATATTTTCCTTTTTGAGTAGATAAGGTATTTTTAGTTTGCAATAACCCTTGGTATTGGGCTTCAGCTTGCTTCAATTGCAATTCGGTACCCACACCTTGTTTAAATAGCGACTCTTGTTTATCATAAAAATACTTGGCTGACTCAATTTGAGTATCCAATTCTTTCATATTAGCCGACAACAATTGAGTATCAAAAGTTGCAATTACTTCTCCTTTTTGAATGAGTTTTCCTTCCTTGGCTTTTACCGGTAATGAGGTGATTAAACCTCCCATTTCAGGAACTATTTGAGCCATTTCATCTGCTTGAATTAATCCCTGAACGGCAATTTTATGTTCAAAGAATTTTTTTTCAACAACTACAGCAGTTACTTCTGAGTATACAATGGAAGCATCACCAGTTAACTTAATGATTTCCTCATTAATTTCTTTAATTCGTTTCGAATTTTCTAGTGATTGGCTTTCTAATTTTGCTTTTTCACTTTTTAATGCTTCAACAGGATCAGTTTGACAAGAAGCAAACAAAGAAGCGGCTGATACTATTAAAATTAATTTTTTCATATTATTTAAAATTGATGGTGTTTATTTGGTTTCTTAATTGAGTAATTTTTGTAAGGCTAATTTTGCTTTGATTAAATCAAACAAAGCATTGGTGTAATTGGTTTGTGCATTTAAAAGTTGAGATTGTGCTTGTGTCAATTCAATGCTTGTAGCAGCACGTTCTTTGTATAAAATCTCGGTGTCTTTTAAAACACTTTGAGCAAATTCAATTGCTTTTTGTTGCATAGCTACGTTTTGTTCAGCCAATTCATAAGCTTCTTTAGCTTGAAACAATTGCATTTTCAAACCTTCACTTACATTGGCCAAAGTATTTTCAGTTTTTTTTATTTCCAATTCCATTTGACTCACTTGAGCTGCGCGCTGACCACTACTGAAAATAGGTATGTTTAATTGAACACCCCAAAGTGTCGTTGGATACCAAGCTTTGCCACTTTCAAAAAAGTCAAAGTCATTTCTCAAGGCATTTTGCTGATGGGTTAAAAAAGCAGCTAACGTAGGCAAATAATTAGCTTTTGTATTTTTGTAATTCAATTCATCTAATGTTAACTGTTGGTTTACTAATTGATAATCAATGTTTTTTGTAATATCAATAGTAGTTACGGTTGGTTGATTGTTAAAAGCAGTAGCAAAATCATCACTTAATACTATGTCTTTCTCTAAATCATAACCCATTTGAAATTTTAATAAGGTTTTCATACTTTTTAATTGTGACTCAACCGTCATCTTTGCATTTTCAAGTTGCAAAACAGATAATTCCAATTGTTTACCATTAGTAGCAATCATTACTTTTTCGTTGACCAATATTTTGGTTGATTCTAATAGTTTTTGAGTATTGGTAATTGTAGAATCCAATATTTTTTTGTTCTCCATCAACACCAAACATGTGTAGTAAGCTTCTGAAACTTGGTAACGAACTTCTTTTTCAGATTTTTGTAAAAGTTGCTCATTCAACACTTTTAGGGCTTTTACCGCTTGTAATCCTATTAAGTAATTACCATTAAACAATAACTGATTTACTTGAATAGATCCGTTTACGTTGTAATCGGTACCAAACTGAACACCAATTAATTCTCCCGCTGGTGCATTAGGATTAAAAGCATTGGCAGGTAAAACTTGTGTAGGAATGTCAATATAGTTTTGAAATTGCCCACTGGCACTTACTTGAGGTAATCCTTGAGCTTTAATTTCCCAAATCTTTTTTACCATAATTTGGTTGTCTAATTGCGCATTTTTCACTTGAACATTATTAGAAATGGCATAGTTGATGGCGCTTTCTAATGTGAAGGATTCCTGAGCTTGTATGGTGCTCAGACCAATAATTGTAAAAAAGAGAATGATTGGTTTCATGTTGTTTGTTTATATTAAATTAAATTCTCCAGAATTGATGAGTTGATTTAAGTATTGATGACCTTTTTTGGACGAAATACCTCTAATATGATAGCGAGCCATTTCGGAATGGATTTGAGTAATCGAGAAATTACCTTGATTAATGATTTCAGGATTCCAAATATTCTCTAAAATTTTTAAATAAAAACGCATGACCAATTCAGTATTCAAATTGGCTCTATAATATCCTTCATTCATACCTCTTTTGAGGTTTTCTTGAATGAACGAAGCAATGAAAGTATCCTTGTGATTACGAAATAATGAAAAAGCTTCGGGATAATATTTTTCAAGGTCAAATAAAACAGAGGGATTCACCGAACTCAGCGTTTTACTTACTAAGTTATTGATTTTGATTATTTCATCGATTGCATTTTCAGAGTGTTCGGTAATGTCTTGGATCATACAAGACTCCATTTGGCACTGAAATCCCATAATCTGATTGATGATATCTGTTTTGTCTTTAAAACTTTTGTACAATGTTTTTTTAGACATTTTCAAATGTTTAGCAATATCATCCATTGTAGCACTTCTCAAACCATAAGTTTTGAGAAACTCAGCTATTTTAAATAATAATTCTTTATCCATTTTTTGAATAGTTAAAATCAAATCGGGGACAAAAGTATTAACCATTTTACACATGGGAAACAATTATAAAGTAAAAATGTTTCCTAAAGTGTTAATATTTTATAAAATGGTCGTAAAGTGTTGAATTTGAATTGGTTTTAAATATTGAATAATACTTGAGATATAGGTAGTTTGGAAAGGATAATGTAAGATAGAGTAAAAAATGAGTGTAGCTACCCCTTTTATTATTCATCATGAAACGGAAAAATGATGTAAGAAAAAGTAAAGTACACCGAATTAACCATGGTTTTATAAAAAAGAATTAATTAATTTTAAATACCTTTTTGCTAACTGAACTGTTTTCATTTTGAATTAAAAAATTGTAGACACCAGTTGAAATTCCAAGTGATTCGGTATCGATAGTATGATAATGAGCACCGTTGGGTAAAACGCCAAAGTCTTTTTGGTATACAACTCTTCCATTCATATCAAATAATTGAATAGTAACAGGTGATTGTTCCGTTATGTCAAATCGAATTCTAAATTCCCCCGTTTTGTAATCACTGAAGACTTTTACTATTATGGATTGTTCCGTTTCAGGGGTGTTTTCCTCGACCGATGTAAAATTACATCCATTTACTCGTTGCATTTGAAATTTGTCAATTACAGCACCAGATGAACGAATATATGTTCCCGTTAGTGTATCACCATAAATATCCAAAATTAATGAACCAACAGCATCTTCACCATCGCTAATGTACATTACGGGGTGATTCAATCCTTCATCATCTCCCGGACTAGTTTTTGAACCTGAATTTCCCATTACACAATACACAATTCCTTCATAATCGCAATTGGAACCGTTGTAGTATTTTTTATAAGCATTTCCTTCATCAGGGTTTCCTGAAGTAGTATTCAAAAACATTGATGGTTGTATGGTAGAACTATAATCGTAATGCCCTTTCATCAAATAAGAACGTTCATAATTGTGACTGTGGCCCGATAACACTAAGTCGACACCTCCGGCATCCAAAATGGGTAAAATATTTTTTCTAATTCCTCTCATAAAGACTTCCCAAATATCATCTGAATCATGTGATCCTTTTGAATAAGGTGCTTGATGAAAGTACACTATCGTCCAATCTTTAGTGTTTTGAGCCAAATCTTGAGTCAACCAATCTTCCATAACGGTGTTACGAGAATTTGTGTTTTGAATTTCACTGTTCAAACAAATGTAGTGCACGTTGGCATATTCATAGGAGTAAAATGCTTCCGTTCCTGAAGGAAAACCACCAATTTCTCCATTGGTTGGTGCAGTTACAATATCATAAAAAGCTCCATTATGAGCCGTGTGCAAGGTTGGCAATAAAATGTTATATCCATTCATACTATTATAATCATGGTTTCCAGGTGTGGGGAAAAAGGGCATATACGGCATAATGGAGTCATATTGATTGAAAACATTATTTTGATATTCGGTATCCGTACCGTCTTGATATGCGTTATCGCCCAACCACATCCAAACATCTGTATGATTTGTGCAGTTAAAGTCGAGGTAGGAATTCATCACATCCAATTGACTTTGATTACCTTTTCCAAAATCACCAATAACCCAAGTTCTAATTGGCTGAACTGTGCCTATTGTAGGACTTGTTTTGAAATGATAATTTGCCCCTTGACTGATGATACCGTTTTGATTTCCTATAGCGTAGTAATAGGTAGTAAAAGGTTGAAGATTGGTAAGGATAACTTCATGATTTTCAACCAAGGCAGCGGTAGAAACTAAATTTAAAAGGCTAGAAGGAGAAGTTCCATACCATAGATAACTTTCGGTTGCTACATCTGTTCTCCATTTAATATGTATTTTACTGTCGGTGGGGCTTTGTAAATAAGGGCCTCTGATAACATTTTGACTAATAATTAAAGAGGTGAAACATGTTAGAACCAAACCAATAATAATTTTCATACAAACTACTTTTTTAACGAAAGTAGTTTACCTTGATGAAAGCAGTATTACAGAAACATTAAGAATAAATTAAGTTGGATTAAGAAAAATTCAAGCAATCAACTTAAAAATATCCAATGATTCGAAAATGGTGAATTTATCTTTGTTAACGGCTTTGCTCATTGCTAAAGCTAATTGCTGAGTGGTAATGGGTGCGTATTTTTTAAAAAGACCAAATTTATTGACAAATCGCAGGGCGTTGATGGATGATTTTTCCATACTCCTGCTGTCAGGTCTATTTCCGGAGGCATCTATTGGTCCGGGTCTAAGAATTGAAATGGATTCGAATGAAAGTCGTGCAACAACTTCATCTAATTCACCTTTCATTTTAAGATAAAAGTTCATGGATTTTGCCGTAGCACCAATGGATGAAATCAAAACATAATGAGTAACCCCATTTCCAGCGGCCAGTTTGGCAAAATTATTTTGATAATGGAAATCAACTTTATATTGATTTTCTTTAGTTTTGGCAATGGCCATAGTAGTGCCCAAACATGAGAAAAGTACATCACCATTAATCAAGTCTTTTATGGAATCCAATTCATCAAAATTAATGACATGTTCTTGCAGTTTAGCGTGCACAATTTCGGTCGATTTTCGCACAAAAACTACAACAGTGTGGTAATTTGAATCGTTGAGAAGAAGTTGCACCAACTCTTTTCCAGTAGCGCCTGTAGCACCAATAACTAAGGCCGTTTGATTCATATTATTTAATTAATGTTTTTATTTTTTCAAGGGTATAGTCGATTTCTTCTTTTGTTGTAAATCGGCTAAATGAAAAACGAACGGCATTACATAGATCTACATTTTTTAGAGCAGAAAGCACGTGAGATCCTTTGTTACTTCCCGAACTACAAGCACTTCCTCCTGAAGCAGCCACTCCGTGCATATCGAGCATAAAAATCATCATACTATTGGCTTCAGATTGAGGAAAACAAACATTTAGTACTGTATATAAACTTTTTTCGGGGTTATTTTCCCCATTAATTTTAATGCGACTATCAATTTTTTTCAATTCCTCAATCATATAGGATTTTAGACCTTGAACATGGTGTTGGTGTCCCTCCATATCGTGATGAGCCAGTTCCATTGCTTTTGCCATCCCTACAATACCGTAGATATTTTCCGTACCGCCTCTATGACCTCTTTCTTGTCCACCACCATTTATAAATGAGGTTATAGGATTCTTTTTAGCCGAAAACAAAAATCCGATACCTTTTGGACCGTGAAATTTGTGAGCAGAACAGGATAAAAAGTCAATGTTTAATTTTTTGACATCAATAGGGTAGTGGCCAATGGTTTGAACCGTATCTGAATGAAAAAACGCATTGTATTTTTTACAAAGTGAACCAACCGTTTCAATAGGGAGTAAGTTACCAATCTCATTATTGGCATGCATTAATGAAACCAACGTTTTTTTACCTTCGTTTAATAATTCCTCTAATTGAACTAAATCCACTGTACCATTTTCACTTAAATTAATGTAAACTAATTCAATCGGAAACTTGGAAGCCAAATATTCAACAGTATGGCCTACAGCATGATGCTCAATTTCGGAGGTAATAATTCGTTCAACACCCAGTTGATTCACTGCATTATGAAAAACCATATTATTGGCTTCGGTTCCTCCAGATGTGAAAATAATTTCACCAGCTTCAGCATTAATGAATTTAGCAATTTGTCTTCTCGAAATTTCCAACGAGTTTTTTACTTTTCTTCCAAAAGCATGGGTGGAAGAAGGATTACCAAAATTATCTTTTAAGATTGGCAACATAGATTCAATAACTTCAGGTGCAATGGGTGTTGTTGCGGCATTGTCTAGGTAAACAGATTTCATATTGTGTGCTGTTTAATTATTTTGTAGTAAATGAAAAAGGCTATCTTTCGATAGCCTTTTTTGTTTTGGGTGGTAGATGGGGCTCGAACCCACGACCCTCGGTACCACAAACCGATGCTCTAACCGACTGAGCTACAACCACCGTCTTTGAGTGCGCAAAGATAGAATAAATAATTTACAATATACAAATTGTTTCTTTCTTTTTTTCTTAAAAAAATCGATTCATTATTGGAAACTCTTGACTTTCAAAAAATTGTAAATTTTTAACATTAGCGGTTACAATAAATGTAAAAATTGGTAGTTTCTTTTTTGTGCTTTGAAAGTCAAAGTACTTTGTGAATTAAAAATCATACTATGAAAACAATCAAAAATCACGACTGGATGATTGCTATATCGGCAATTATATTTGGTTATTTATTTTATTATCAGTTAATTGGAGTGAACTATTTCATTTTCTCTTTAATTCAGCTATCCATTATTTTTTGGATTTCTTCCAAAGAAAATCGAACCCGTAAATGGTGGGCGGTAGCTATTGGTGTGGTCATTTCTGCAACGGCTGCTTTATTATTTGGTTCATTGCTCTCGGCACTTGGTTGTGCAATTGGACTTGTATTATTATCGGCAATTACCTTAAATAAAAGTACTTCAGTAGTCATTGCTTTTTTCAATTCTATTTATTCAGCTTTTTCAGGCCTGATTTTATTGCTTAAATCAAAATTGGAAAGTATGGAGGAGGCAACCGAAGAAACCAAACCAAATAATGTAAAAAAAAATGTGCTCATTATAGCGACTACAGCCCTTGTTGGCATATTGTTTTTTGCCTTATACCGTCAATCAAATGTTCAGTTCAAAGAATGGACTGATAAGATTGACTTAAGTTTTATTTCTTTTGCTTGGATTCTTTTTACCTTAATGGGGTATTATTTTATTTATTTAATGTACCGCCCTTTTTACATTAAGGAAGTCCAAGAATATGATCAAAACGCACCAAATGAATTGCAACCAAAAGAGGAAGAAATAGATTCAAAGCTTATTTCTACTAACACTAAACTTCAATGGGGAGTAACGCTGCTTATTACGCTTAATGTTTTGCTATTATCGGTTAACATTACCGATATAGTGTACTTTTTAGGCAATGACAAGAATGAAACGACAGATTACAGTTTACAAGTACATCAAGGAATTGACGCCCTTATTTTCTCAATAATTCTAGCGATTACGGTTATTTTATATTTTTTTGGAGGAAGTTTAAATTTTATTTCAGGCAATAAAAGACTTCGTCAATTAGCGCAATTTTGCATCATTCAAAATGTGGTTTTAATTGGTTTTACGGCATTAAGAAATGTAGAATATGTTGAAGCCTTTTTTCTCACCTATAAGCGAATTGGAGTGTTCATTTATTTGATTTGTTGTATAATAGGATTATTCTTTACTTTTATTAAAATAAATCGAATTAAAACAAATTGGTTTTTGGTGAGAAAAGTAAGTTGGACCATCTATTTTTCTTTGTTTTGGACACCTCTTGTAAATTGGGATTCATTAATCATTAATTACAATTTTAATGAAGCTGAAAATAATCCAAAGGCTTTGGATATTAGTTATTTATTAAGATTACCAAAAGTAAATGTACCACTCATTGAAAAACGTATTCAGGCCTCAAAACATAGCGCCTATTTTATGAATCAATATAATGATTCAAAATCAATTTACGGTGACTATTCTAACGAAACCATCTTCTTAGTTGAAAATGATTGGCGCTCGTTTAATGTAAGATCGTATCGAAATGGATTGTAGGATTAAAGAATGCAATTATCATATCAATCTGGATACTTATTTAATATAAAAGAAACCCTCCTCAATCAATCTAAACACTTTTAGAAGATCGAGGAGGGTTTTGTGCTCGATAATTAAATCGATTCCTATTCCGATGAATATCAGATCAGGTTAATAAGTTATAATCCGAAAACAAATTGTCCCATCATTCCATTTGGGTAGTAACCTTGAATTTGAACATTATTTTTGGATGAATTCAGGATTTCAGCTACTTCCTCTGCTGTACCTACCGTTTCTTGATTTATTTTGACAATGATAAAACCTTGAGATAATCCGGCAGATTTTAATTTACCTGATTGAAGCGTAACTATCTGAACTCCTTTAGTTAGCTTAAATGGTTTTAATTCTTGTGAGGTCATGGTATGAAATGTGGCACCTAAAGCACTTTTTTTACTTAAATCCTCTTTTTTCACAATCCCTGTTGTTCCATCCGAATTTTTCATTATTACGCTCACTACTTCAATGGTTCCATTTTTTCTTATAGTCAAAAAAACCTCATCACCGGGTCTGAATTTGCTCAATTGTTCTTGTAGTTCAGAAACTTTGTTCACCTCCAAACTACCCACTTTTAAAATGACATCATTTACTTCAATTCCAGCATCATAAGCGGCACTATTGGGAGAAACACTCGCTACAAGTACACCTTTCAAATTAGGTAAATCTTTTTGCTCTAAGATGGTTTGATTGATATCGGCTAAACCAACCCCAATAAATGCGCGTTGAACCACACCAAATTCAATTAAATCTTCGGCAACTTTTTTGGCAATATTTGAAGGGACTGCAAAGCTATATCCCGTATAACTTCCCGTTTTGGAAGCAATAGCCGTATTAATACCAATGAGTAAGCCATCTGCGGTAACTAAAGCACCACCACTGTTTCCAGGGTTTACGGCAGCATCCGTTTGGATAAACGATTCTATTGGGAAAATTTCTTGATTGTAATTGCCTTTAAACAAGTTGATACTTCTAGCTTTGGCGCTTACAATACCAGCCGTAACGGTAGAGGTTAGGTTAAAAGGATTTCCAACGGCTAATACCCATTCCCCAATTTTTACTTGGTCAGAATTTCCAAAGGTGGCAAAGGGCAGAGGATCCGATTCAATTTTAATAACGGCAATATCTGTTGAAGGATCGGTTCCAATAATAGTAGCTTCTGTAGTTGAGCCATCATTTAAAGTCACTTCAATTTTATCAGCATCAGCGATAACATGATTATTGGTAACTATATAACCATTTGTGCTTATAATAACCCCAGAACCTGTTGATTCATATGCTTTTTGTCGTATTCCTGGACCATAAAAAAACTCTTGAATGGGATCTAATCTATAATTGGTAACGTATTTGGTTTTAATGTGAACCACAGCATTCAAGGTTTTTTCGGCTGCCACTGTAAAATCAACAGGAGGAACCGCAGAGGGTAGAGAATTTAAATCTTCATGAATGTAATTAGCCGATTTACTAAGTTGTTGACCGTTATAATCCGATTCTTGAATAATAAATTGAGTTTTTTCAGTGGTTAATAAATGTTGACCAATTAAAGCAAAAGTAGCTCCTATAGTGCCCGTAACTATAAAAGGCCAAATCTTTGAACTAAGTGATGTTTTCATAAGTTGGAATTTTATTGTTTGTAATACAAAAATATCCAATCCTAACGAAAAAGTTACTTTGAGAAATGTAAAAGGAGCGTTAAAAAATGTTAAGCATTTAGAGCTCTACATCCAATGAAATGGAGGATTCTGTGTAACATTTGGCACCACAATCATTAGTGCTATTTTGTTTCAGTTTTTTTCCGTCCAAGGCAATAATTTTCTGATTTCCTACTTGATAATAAGCTTCTGCCGAATAGCGCTCTCTATTGGGTAAATAAAAAGTAATTTGATTAGTATATACCGTATCAGCCCATAAAATCTCATTATCTTCAATATTACCTTTGTAAAGGATAACTGGTACACCGGCATTTCCGTTACTATAAGTTAGTTTGATGGTAACATCACCACTATCAATGGGAATTTGATTGCAACTTGAACTGGGTTCACAATCGGTGGCATATCGCTTTCTGCAATTTGTGCCAAGTGCAACACTCAACAAAACAACCGATATAACGAGGTAAAGTGAAAACGTATTTTTCATATTCCAAAACTTAATTGAGCACAAAAGTGAAGGTTAGTGAAATCCTATTATTGTCAACATTGACCAATTTATCATTCAAGAACATATATCCAGCTTTTATAAAAATGCTATCATCCATATTAAAGCAAATACCTCCAAAAGGAGCAATAGTCCAAACCGTTTCTGCATTTCTTGTAGTTCCAGAATAGCCTCCAAGTAAAACACCATTTTTACTTCCTACAAAAAATTGAGTATGTAAGCCAAATAAATCAAGGTGCCCCAATCTTTTATCTAAATCAAGTGAAATAAACGTTTTACGTTCTTGATACTGGCGAATTACATTATTACCCTCATCCAATTGTATTTTTTTTCTGAAGGGTCTCATTCCAACGCTTAGTTTAGCACCCCATTGATATCCAATATCTTCTATACCTCCCGAAACTCCTAAGTACCAATCTTGGAGATTAAAATCGTTGTTGATAGAAAATATAGGAACAAAATCTACCCCTTGGTTATAATTAGATTTAGTAGTCTCTTGAGCCATATTAGAAGTCCCAAAGACGATGCAAAAACATAAGGAAATAAAAAAACGAAAAGTGAAAGGATTCATATCAAAAATTAAGTTTCTTGAGTTCGAAATTAATTTATTTCATTACTTAATCAAAGTTTTTGCGTGTTTTTTTTATTTGTTTCGTAATTTCGTCCACAATTAAAAGTAAACACAATGAAATCAATTTTTACCTTAAGTTTAATATTCCTATTTTTATTTATTACCAGTTGTGATTCTGTCAATATTTACGGAACTTGGCAAATTGATGAAGTAAAGATATCGGGATATGAAGAATCCGAAAAATTGCTATATGACCAATTGGAAGAAAATCTAAAAGGAGGAAAGATTGAAATTCACTTAGATGGAAAAATTGATACGTATTCAAATGTTGATGGTCAAGAATCCATTATTACCAAGACCTATGAATATAATGGTTCGGATAGTTTATGTATTTTTAATGACGATAATACAAAGAATTGTTTGACCATTTTAGAGTGGAACGATGATGTAATGAAATCTCAAACTAAAGATGGCGATCTCACTATTAATATGACATTTAAACGAGTGAAATAATTTTTAGATTGAAACAAAAAAAGTAAAAAATGAAAAAGATTTTAGTAGCGAATAGAGGTGAAATTGCATTGAGAGTGATGAGAACCTGTAAACGTTTAGGAATTAAAACAGTAGCCGTTTACAGTGAGGCTGATGCGAATGCTCCTTTTGTGAAATTTGCGGATGAATCGGTTTGTATTGGACCGCCTCCTAGTAGTCAAAGTTATTTGTTAGGAGATAAAATAATCCAAGTATGTAAAGATTTGGGTGTTGAAGGTATTCATCCAGGATATGGATTTTTAAGTGAAAATGCGGCATTTGCTGAAAAAGCTACTGCTGCTGGAATTACATTTATAGGCCCATCAACCTATGCAATGGAAATAATGGGTAGTAAATTGGCTGCTAAGGCAGCAGTTAAAAAATACGGAATTCCTATGGTGCCTGGAATTGACGAAGCTATTACCGACATTCCTTTAGCATTAAAAAAATCACTGGAAATTGGATATCCCATTCTAATAAAAGCTTCAGCAGGTGGTGGTGGTAAAGGAATGCGTATTGTTGAAAATCCTGAAGAATTTGTTCAGCAAATGGATATGGCCGTTAGTGAAGCCATTAGTGCCTTTGGAGACGGAGCAGTATTTATAGAACGATATGTTGGTTCACCTAGACATATTGAAATTCAGATAATGGCCGATCAACATGGTAATGTTGTTTATCTATTTGAACGAGAATGCTCTATTCAAAGAAGACATCAAAAAGTAGTAGAGGAAGCACCATCAAGTGTTTTAACTCCTGAATTAAGAAAAGCGATGGGAGAAGCTGCCTGTGATGTTGCTCGTGCGTGCGATTATTATGGAGCAGGAACGGTAGAATTCTTATATGAAAATGGTGAATTCTTCTTTTTAGAAATGAACACACGACTACAAGTAGAACATCCTGTAACAGAAATGATTACTGGAGTCGATTTAGTGGAAGAACAAATTAATGTGGCAAAAGGATTACCTCTTTCATTCAAACAGGAGGATTTAACTATAAATGGTCATTCATTAGAAATAAGAGTTTATGCAGAAGATCCAAAAAATAATTTTTTACCTGACATAGGAACACTCGAAGTGTACAAACGACCTACGGGAGAAGGAGTGCGAGTGGATGATGGTTTTGAAGAAGGAATGGAAATACCTATTTATTACGATCCGATGATTGCTAAATTGGTTGTTCACGGAAAAGATAGAGCAGAGGCTATTCGCAAAATGACCAAAGCGATCGAAGATTTTGATATTGTAGGAATAAAAACTACGTTGGATTTTTGCAAATATGCCATTAATCATGAAGCATTTGTGAGTGGTAATTTTGATACTCATTTCGTAAAACATAATTACAAAGATCCTTCAATATTGGATAATGTTGACCAAGAAGTGATGCAGGTCGCAGCCATTATGGGTAATTTTTTCATTGAAGATACAGCCAATGAACCTTATTCTGCTCCTAATGCAGAGTATACCAATTGGATGAGCAAGAGATTGAGTTAATTCATTTTCATGCCAAAACCTATAGAATATTTTCTTTTTCCGTCTATAATCTATCCGAAAATTAAGATAGATGAAAAATTAGAAGGGAAAACGATATTAATCACTGGAGCAACCTATGGTATTGGAGAAGCAACGGTAAAAGCGTTATCTAAAAGCGGAGCAGAATTGATTTTGGTCGCGCGAACTAAAGAAAAATTAGTTGAACTGCAAAAATCAGTTATTTCTCAAGGAGGTAAGTGTCAAATTTTTGCTGCTGATTTGTATCTAGAATCTTCGGTTGATGAATTGATTCAATTTTTGGAACAGTCAAGATTGAATATTGATATATTCATTAATAATGCTGGAAAATCAATAAGAAGATCTATTTTTGAATCTTTGGATAGATTTCACGATTTTACCAGAACAAATTCCATTAATTATCTCAATCCGGTTAAGCTATCATTATACGTCATACCTCATTTGATTAAAACCAAGGGTCAATTGATAAATATTTCTGCCATAAATGTCCTTTTCCTTCCTGCACCAAAATGGGCAGCATATCAAGCTTCAAAATCGGCTTATGATCAATGGGTGCGGTCGGTGAAGCCTGAGCTAAAAAGTAAAGGAGTTACCGTTTCAAGTATTTATTTGCCTTTAGTTAAAACTCGAATGATTACTCCAACTAAAGAATATGATAACGTTCCTGCTATGTCTCCAGAAAACGTAGCCAATATTGTAATTAAAGCATTGAATTCAAAAACCACCCTATTTAAACCTTGGTGGACAATATTTCCTCAAATTTCTTCTGTATTGTTTCGAAGGCTAGGAGAATCCTTTTTTGTCAAAAAATCTAAAGTATAATTGAAATGATTAAGCTTTTAAGGATTTTACTAATTTCAAAAATTTTATCTCCCAAAGGTTTTGTCTATTTTATAAAATCAGTCTATAATTCAGGACTAAATTTATCGACCTTACTTTTTTATTCGGCTTATTACGCACCAAATAAAAAAGCATTGTTTTTTAATGATAAAATTTTTTCCTATAAACAATTACTGGATGAGGTTTTGTTGTGTTCTCAATTTTTTAAATCAATTAAGTCCAATAATCAGATACAACGTATAGCTATCCATTGCAGAAATAATGAATATTTAATCATCAATTTAATGGCTGCTTCGAGGCTAGGGTATGATGTTTATTTATTAAATACTGAATTGAGTCTTGAGCAATTAGAAAATTTACAGAACAAAAATAAATTTGACCTTCTTATATATGATGCTCATTTTCATAACAAATTTAACAATTCTAATCAGTTTAATAAAACCATTTACTCAAATGAATATCAGTCATTTAATGGTAATCAAAAACATATAAAAATAAGGAGAGCATTTAGTGGTAAATTGATTGTTTTGACGGGAGGAACAACCGGAAATGCAAAGGCAGCAACACGAAAAACTGCCTCAATTGGTTTTATGTACCCGTTGAATGCATTGTTACAAAAAATTAAATTACATCGATACCGTTCGGTCTTAATTGCTATTCCGGCCTTTCATGGATTTGGTTTGGCCTCCATCATTGTGTCTATATTTCTAAAGAAAGAGATCTATTTTATAGAAAAGTTTGATGATGAAAGTGTTTCAAAATTAATAATGAGTCATCAAATTGAAGTAATTACGCTAGTTCCAACACAATTACAACGGCTTTATCAAAGAGATTCGTATGATATACGTTCATTAAAAGTAATAATAACAGGTGGAGCAGCAATTAGTCCAACGCTGGTGAATGAAACATTTAATAAATTGGGAGATGTACTTTTTAATTTATACGGTACTTCAGAAGCTGGATTTTGTTTAATGGCTCTGCCTTCAGATTTAGAAGTGTCACCCGATACTATTGGCAAACCAATTAATGGTGTTTCGGTTGTTTTAAAAGATCTAAAATCAGATGTGATAATTAAAACTAAAAATACAATTGGTCAAATTTATTTAAAAAGTGGATGGTCAATTTCTTCATCACATTCATTAATTGATACAGGCGATTTAGGTTATTTTGATGACAATAATTGTTATTTTTTGAAAGGAAGAGCAGATGATATGATTGTTTCGGGAGGAGAAAATGTTTTTCCTAAAGATATTGAAGTTGTTTTAATGCAACACGTTTTTGTAAAAGACGTAACAGTTATTGGCTTTAGCGATATGGACTTTGGACAACGTTTAAAAGCATTTGTTGTGTTAAAAGAAGGTGCTGATTTAACATCAGCAGAACTACTTTTATGGCTCAAAGACAAAGTCGCTCGGTTTCAAATGCCAAAGGATATTGTTTTTTTAAAACAGTTGCCTTTAACAGCAATTGGTAAAATAGATAAAAAAGCTTTACAAGCTAATTTTTAATTATTAAGCAGTTTTTATCTTTAAAAACAATAGTATAACTTCCTTTCGACAAGTTTGAAAAATCAAGTTTTGCTGTGATAGTGCTAATTTTTTCTTTTTCAACAAATTGCGTCACATCATTTCCTTTCATATCAATAACTTGTATCGCATCAATTTCAATAGAGGGGAATTGAACGGTTACAACATTTGCAGTAGGGTTTGGAAAAGCAATGAGTTCGTTGATATTAGTAATAAAATTAACAGTTTTCACATCTGAATACGAAAATTTCCCATCAAAATCAGTTTGTTTGAGTCTGTAAAATGATAATCCCATATAAGGTGATTTATCGGTAGTTTGATAACTCAACAATGAAGTTGAATTTCCAGCACCTTCCATTTCACCCACAAAAGACCAATTTTCACCGTCTGTAGATTTTTCTACGGTAAAGAAATCATTATTAATTTCGGAAGCCGTTTGCCAACTTACTAGGACTTCATTAAAGATTGGACGAGCATCAAAATTTACTAATTCAATAGGAAGAGGCGTCTGCACTGAGTTGATTGTGGCTATCGTAAATCTTACATTATTGGTCAATTCAGTTACATTTGAAAATTCATAAATTCCTCCGCCCAAATCTATTGCTCCACCTTTGGGTGTTTCGTCTGCAAAAAGGCCATCATTGTCCGTATCTACCAACAAACGCAAATCGGTAACAGTTATAGCACCTAAACCATTCAAATCCCAACGCATATCTACATCGCCCACATCAACAGCCGTACCCGAAGCGTTCACTTCACTAACGCGCCAAACTCTATCAAAACGAGCATCTACTGAGGAAGGAATGTCTGTATAGTGAACAGCCCCGGCAACACCATTATTATGACCCCAAAGCAAAAACTCATTATCATTTAAATCTGAAGCTCCTAATATCCTTACTATCCCAGTTCCTTGCGCCTCTGTATGCAAATTGGAGACATCCACGCGACCAATTCCAGCTACTTCAAAATCAAAATTACCATTAGCTGGATTATCTTGTAGATAAACTTCATTTGCTCCTAATGACAATCCGTATTTTGAAGCTAGATAATTGTCAATAATAATCCGTTGTGCTGAATTAACTTCAGTATTATACATTATTATTTCTGCAATATTTCCATTCCAAGATTCCCCAGCTTGACTTCCAATAGCTACATCAGTCCATGAACGTAGTGTTCCATTGTGGGATGTGTTATTTCCTGCTGCAGAATTATTCACATATTGGTCAATTCTGTTAGATCTATATATGCTGTTTAGAATATAAAAAGTATTAGAATTTAAAGTAGTAACTTGTGAAATATTTTGTTGAGTATTATTTGACTGTACTCCACGTCCCCAAACTCTTGTCCCTGCTGCATTACTTACCCACAAACCTATAACTTTATCAGCAGCTCCTCCGCTTCCACTTAGACCTGCTGGAGAAGCTTGTAATATGCCTGGGTTGGCGCTTGGTAAAGTTGAATAAGATGCTATTGCCCAAATTGAAGCTGAATTCCCTGATGATAAACCTGTTGAAACCAATCTGTCGGCATTGGAACTTGTGTTTCTAATTACAGGGTTTCCGTTTAATGAATTGGTAATATAATTGGGTCTATTACCAGCGGTTCCTTGAGAGGCATTTCGCCCATTACCTGAACGATCATTCCATTGTTGCACATTATCATTATTAACCGCTAGGGTAGTTCCTGCATTGGAATAAACACCAAAAGTAGGGTCAAGCCAAAGAACATTGTTGGTTGAGTTACCCACACCTCCTGGGCCCGTTTGTGAATAGAAAACAAAGGGTAATAAAAAGGATGATATTAGGAATGATGTATGTAGTTTCATAGTTAACAAACTGAATTAAGATTCAATAATTGACGTAAAACTAATCAATTTATATAAATTGTGTCTTTTTTTTATAAAAAGCAGATTGTTAATGATTAATCATTTATTTCTAAATCTAAAATTTCAATTGCTTTTTCATTCTTTATGGACATCGTTGGAATGCCATTTTTAAGTTCAACCGTACCTGTAATGCAGACTTTTTTCAAGTACAACTCTTCTTCAGGTTGGTAGCTAAAATTTGTTCGATCTTTTTCCCAAATGCTCACTGAAAATATGGCATTCGGAAATTTTTTATCTAAATTAAGAAATGTTGAACCCGATTTTTCAGAATATTTTGTGGATACAACGGTTCCACAAACACAACTTACCGTTCCTTCATTATATTTAGCTTGCACCGTATTTATTTTTCCTTTGGGTAGGGAAGTAGGTAAAATGGGCTCTACATCATTTTCTGCTCCTCTGGTTTTCATATTTGTGGCATTGGTATTCATTTCCAATTGAGTTTCTAACGCATCAGGTAATGTTGCGAAAAAATCCAATCCTGTTTGTTTTTCAATGTCATCAATGCTCACAGCATAACTGATAACAGGGTAGGAACAGTTACCATTTGGAATCATAAATCCTATGGCATATTCTTGCCCAGGAGTTAAGTCCAGTATTATTTTGTAAATTAATTTTGGAATGGAAACTTCATTTACTTTACCTGTGTTTTGCATTTTTGGCAAACTGTCATGTAATAAGGAACCTGTAACAACATAAATTTCTCTCTTGTTAGCTATCACATAATCACGCACAACGTTCTCTAATTCAGCCCATTTTTCTCGGTTAAATTCAGGTTTTTGAGGGCTAATATTCGAATATAAATAGGACTGACTTAAGGCTATGGGCGACCATCTAAAATCTGCTGAAGGAGCCATATGACCTCTGTCATATCCACTGTACCAATAATCTGCTGTGACTGCTGTACCCGTTTTTACCAAACTATCTTCTCTAAAATCATTTGTTCTGCTTACATTTCCTTGAATAATGTCAGGAATAACCATGTGCATTACCCAACGTGGTTGCTCATGTTTTTCATCATAGGCCAAATGCATTGCACTGTGTTTGATTATAGGTAAATTTTCTTTTCCTTTTGGATGGCCTAAAGCATCAATTTTAGATGAAATATAATTTAATTTAAGTCCCTCCAAAACCAATCTTGAACTGTCTAATTGGTGATTAATCCTATTTTGAAACGCTTCAACCTCTTCAATTCTTTTCGTAATATCGTTTTGCGAATAGCTAACTGTATAGGTGGACAATCCAAGCAAGGTTAGATAAAGTGTAATATATTTCATATGTTTTTCCATTTAATATTGCAGCCTAAACTTGGTTTTTGTTCAAAATCCAAGGGCTTATTTTTAATTAAATAATCAAAAACCATTCTCAAATCCCTTCCATCGTTAGGAAGTTCATTTCCTGGCCTTGCATCATCCATTTGACCTCTATAAATGCAGGTATTTTGTGCATCAAATACTGAAAAATCTGGAGTGCATGCAGCATCATAGGCTCGAGCAATTTCTTGTGATTCGTCATATAAATAGGGAAACGGAAACGATAACTCCATAGCCAATGCTTTCATTTTTTCAGGCGCATCTTCGGGGTAATTGAGGGCGTCATTTGAACTAATTGCAATAAATCCGATACCTTTCAATTGATAATCGTGGGTAATCTTTATGAGTTGTTCTCTAACATGGATAACAAAAGGACAATGATTGCAAATAAACATAACCAACGTTCCTTTTTCACCTTTAAGATCATTAAAAGTATACTGTTTTTCATTCACCACATTGATTAGCGAAAATTCGGGGGCTTTATAACCTAAAGGAATTTCTTTTGTATACGTTCGTGCCATTAATTTGTATATTTGGTCTAAAATTAATCTAATTATAGGTTACTTCAAGTATTTTTATAAAAAAATAATAAGTCTATGCGTCTTTCAATTTTACTTTTTGTTGCTTTATTTTCTATAGTATTCAAATCATACTCGGTTTCTCCAATTCGAGATTATAAAAATGACTCCATCCAATTTAGAGCTATTTTTGATGCTGTTTTAACGAATGGTAAATGTCATGAATATTTGCGTCAATTGTGTAAAGACATTGGACATAGACTCACCGCTTCTAAAAATTCGTATAAAGCGATTGAATGGGGAAAAAAGACATTGGAATCATTGGCCTTGGACAACGTTTTTCTTCAACAAATCGAAGTACCTCATTGGGAACGTGGAGAAATAGAACGGTTGGACTTTTCATCAAAATCAAACCCTTTATATTCTCCCAAATGTACAGCGCTGGGTGGATCTGTGGGTACGAATGGTAAAGTTATTGAAGGTGAGATATTGGAAATAAAAGATTGGGCGCATTTGGAAAAAATGTCGGTGAGCGAAGTTAAAGATAAAATCATTTTCTACAGTCGTCCCATGAACCCTGTTTTTATATCCACCTTTCATGCTTATGGCGATTGTGGGAGTTACCGTATGCAAGGTGCTATAGAAGCATCAAAAAAAGGAGCTAAAGCTATTATTATTCGTTCGTTAACGTTAAAGGAAGATGAAAATCCTCACACAGGTATGATGCAATATGAAGAAGGTGTAGAGAAAATTCCGGGGATGGCTATCAGTGCTAAAGATGCTTATCAGCTTTCACTCATGCTCAAAGAAGATCCCAAAACCAAAGCAAGAATGAAATTAGATTCGAAAATACTACCGGATACTGTTTCTTACAATGTAATTGGTGAAATTAAAGGGACAGAATTTCCAGATGAAATAATTTTGGTGGGTGGTCATCTCGATTCTTGGGATATAGGAGAAGGTGCTCACGATGATGGAGCCGGATGTGTACAAAGTATTGAGGTTTTGAGATTAATGAAATTGATGAGTTACAAACCTAAAAGAACTATAAGATGTGTGTTGTATATGAATGAAGAAAATGGAAATATGGGAGGTAAAACCTATGCTAAATATGCAAAAGATAATAAAGTCAACCATATTTTTGCCTTGGAAACGGACAGAGGAGGTTTTTCGCCTAGAGGATTCAGTATTGATGGAACAGCTGATCAGATTAGTCAATTAGTAGGTTACAATAAATTGTTTGAGCCGTATTTTATTCATTTGTTTGACAAAGGATATAGTGGGGTAGATATTGGCCCTCTTAAAGACGGAAAAGTTTGTTTAGTTGGTTTGATTCCAGATTCACAACGATATTTCGATTTTCACCATGCACAAAGTGATGTTTGGGAAAGTGTACACAAAAGAGAGTTGGAATTAGGGGCAGCAGCTATTGCCGCAATGGTATATTTAGTGGATCAGTACGGAATAGTTAAATAAGGATTATTTTGGATTAATATTTTATATTTCAGAGTTAATGCAGAACATTATTCTGACTTATATGCTTTTTTCTGAATTAATAAATTTATTACTCTATTTTATGTAACTGGCTTATTGGGTTGAAGTTATGAATAGCATAATCAACAAAACCCACTTTTATGAATAAGCTTTTGATCATTATTGGTTTAATTTTTATAATTAATCCATTTTTCGCAAGTGAGAAAATTTTCAAAAAATTAGATCGAGTTTATCAAAAGAATCCTGATAAATGTTTAGAGTTAGCAAAGTATTACACTAAAAAATTTCCTAAAGAAAGCGAACCCTATTATTTCCTTACAGTAATCAACAAAGACAAATACGTGGCAACGTCATCTCTAAGTGCTCAATACGGATTGATGGGGCAACTTTTATTTTATGCTTCTTGCTTCGATACACGAGGAAAATTAACTGTCAAAGAACAAGTTAATTGGAATTCAACAAGACAAGTGGTGGAGAGTGAAGCTCAAAAATTAATTAAAGAATTGATTATAAATCACTACGTTGAGAAATCTAAAAAAATAGCAAAAAAACTACATAATTTAAACAGTAATTATCCTGAAGTTCCTGTTGAGCTCAATCCAGGAAATACAACTCCTAAAATGGTTGATGTACCTTCATCTAATGTAGATAAAGACATGGAATTAGCTAATTTGGATAATTTTAATGCGCATTCAAATGGTAAAAAATTATATTTTGGAGCTCCTTCCGGAACCGAAATAATCGAACCAACAAATGGTTCATCAGAAAAGGAATTGTTAAAGATCATCAATGCTGCCCGATTATCTAAAGGTATGAAACCATTGATTTGGGATGAAAATTTGAGTAGAGCCGCTCGATACCACGCTTATGATATGGCCAGTCAAGCCTATTTTGACCATGATAGCCATGATAGGGTGAATAACCAACTTCAAAAAGTAGCCGATACTTTTGATCGAATAAAAAAGTTTTATTCCGATTCGTTTGTAAACAGTGAAAATATTGCAGCAGGAAGTAGCACTGCAGAAGGTACCTATAATCAATGGTTTAATAGCCCTGGTCATAATAAAAACATGTTCAATAGCTCCAGTAAGAAAGTGGGTATAGGATTAGTTCACATACCCCACAGTACCTATGGTTATTATTGGGTTTTTTGTACGGCTGAATAAGGTTTGTACTGTTTAACGTGAGTTCGATAGCCATTTATTCGGGATAAGGATGCTAATTTAAATTAGTTAAATACTTTGGATAGTTGAAATTCAATTTTTGGGAGTAGCTTTTTTTCTTCCGATAACAACATCAAAAAGGCCAACATAAGAAAAGGAAGAGCTGGAATTTTGTAACGCACTAGTGCCCCAGCTACTGGAGTGGTTATACCAATAATGGCAAACAAGATGAAAACAAAAACGAAACAAAAAAGTATCATATTGAGATGATGGGTGTTTTGTAAAATTTTCGACCGTGATCTCACATTAGAAAGCAAGTGAAATAAGGTTAACAATAAGAAGAGAACAATAATTATATTTTCGAAAATGGCTCCCCAATAGAGAGATGATTTGGCATCCCACGGTAAAGGGCGAATAAAACAATTCATAATACCCTCAGGCACCACTTTTGCAACACCCCAAAAACTGTTTTCCAATGGTGTAAGTTCAAATCCACTTTGTGCATGTTGCCATTCCGATAATCGAATAAAATCGGCTTGTTTCCCTATGAGAATCTCAATAAAATCTTTATTGCCGGGTAAGTGTTTTGTATTGAATGCAACAATGGTAAAGAGTAATAAAATTGAACTGTAAATTAATACCGTATAACGGGGGTACTTTTTTGCCAAGGCATAACAAATAAATGCAGGGATAAAGGAAAAAAGAACATAAAACTTAATGTAAATTAATAATATAAGGCTAAAAACTATAAGGACTATATTTTTTCTTGAAAAATCAGCTTTTAATAATTTCTCTGTTGTAAAAAATAGCAAACCCAATGCAAAAAGCAAGATCGATTCTTTTAAAACCCCCGATGACCATAAAACAATGGAAGGTAACAAAAAGCAACTGAATATCCATAATTTTGGTGTAGATAAAACATAGTTTTTTCCTGCTCTGTATAAGGCAACAATCCCAATAAATGAAAGCATACAAAACACTAAGGTGTGCACGTGAAAAACACCAAAAGAAAAAATTCTAATCAAAGCATTTGCTTTTATAATGGTATGTGAATCATTGTAAATATTCGAATCATAGGCTCGATCCCAATTATTCATTTTGATAAAATATTCATTAAAAAAATAATCATTATCAATGCCCATTCCTGTCATCAGTTTCAGAAAATCTGAAGGATGTGTATAGAGCGCATCATACATGGGCGCGCTATCGTCAAAATATTTAAAAATATCGGCTTCAAAACGGTTTGGATAATGATGGGTATAGATGTATGTCAAAAGAAAACCTGCACTAACTTTTATAAGAAAAAATACAATCAGGAGCCGTTTTGACAGTCCACTATTGGTGAAAAATTTCCATTTATTGATCAAAACAATAAAGAGAATCAAATAAGCTATAGTAATTATCCATTCCAATTGAACACAAAAATAGGTAATATTTTTTGAAGTCTCCTTAAGCTCAATAAAGTTTAATAAATGCTAAACTTTTCATAGAAACGAAAATAAAATTCTTATCGTAATTAATTTCGCAGGAATCACCATCTTTTTATTCAAAATCTACTTTTTCATAGATGTAAATTTTAGAAAAAATAGAATATACATCTTTGATTTACTTACATTTGCCGGAAATTACCCTGAATAATATGAAAATTGGTGTAAAACTAACTTTGTTTTTTGTAGGAATAGGAATACTTTCAGTAAGTATAATTGGATGGATTTCATACATTAAAGGAAAAGAATCTTTAGAACAGGAATCTTTCAATAGGCTTACCGCAGTGCGTGAAATGAAAGCTAATCAGATTGAAGATTATTTTGAATTGATTGAAAATCAGATTATCTCCTATTCAAAAAATTTCACGGTTATCAATGCCATGAAGCGATTCAAAACAGATTTCAATGACTTGCCTCAAGAATTCGCCAAAATGAAAGATACCCTTAATTTTCAATTTGATGATATTAAGGAGTATTACAATAAAGAATTTATTCCCAAATTAAATGCAAATGATCATTTAGATCACAAAGCCGAGGATTTTTTAATTAAATCAGAATCGGGATCCATTTTACAACGCATTTATATTTCCCAAAACCCTAACCCAGTAGGACAGAAACAAAATTTAACTCACGTTGAAGCTCCTTTTAATTATTGTAAAACACATTCTATATATCATCCTTTATTCAAAGATTTTTTAGATAAATTTGGGTATTACGATATATTTTTAGTAGACAATATTTCGGGTAATATTGTGTATTCTGTATATAAAGAAATTGATTTTGGAGCCAATTTATACGAAGGTTCTTTTGCCAATTCAAATTTTACCAAAGTGTATGAAGCAGCCAAAGGTTCGCACGAAAACGATTTTGTTACCTTAGTTGATTATGAACCTTATAAAGCTTCTTACAATGCACCTGCAGCATTTGTGGCTTCTCCCATTTTTGAAGGTGATTTATGCATCGGTGTTTTGGTTTTTCAAATGCCTATTGAAAAAATCAACAACATCATGACCAACAACTTGAAATGGAAAAACATGGGATTGGGTGAAAGTGGTGAAACCTATTTGGTGAGTGAAGATTTTACGTTGCGAAATCAATCTCGTTTTTTAATTGAAGACCGTCAGGAGTATTTCAAAATGATTGAAGAAATTGGAATGGATACCACTATAATTGAACAGATTAAAACGTTTAATTCAAGCATTGGTTTGCAACAAGTTAAGACTGAAGGTACCATTGCGGCATTGAATGGAGATATTGATACCCGAATATTTCCTGATTATAGAGGGGTAGAAGTGCTATCAGCATTTAGGCCATTGAATATAAGAGGTTTGAACTGGGTCATTATGTCAGAGATTGATAAAGAAGAGGCTTTTTTACCGGTTAATAATCTTCGAAATTCAATTTGGATATTTTTATTGGCTACGGTATTTTTTATCTTGATTCTTTCCTACTTTGCCTCAAGAATGATTACTCGTCCTATTAAATCATTGACCAAAACTTCTAGAGAATTAGCCCGTGGTAATTGGGATGTAGAAGTGAAAGTGGAGCAAAAAGATGAAATCGGAATGTTGGCCCTTAGCTTTAAGAGCATGCAACAATCCCTTCATAAATTAATTGATGATTTAAAAAACATCAATCACAATTTAGAAGATACCATTTCAGAGCGCACACAGGAGTTACGTCATCAAAAAGATTTGATGGCTGAAAAAAACAAAGAAGTAATGGATTCTATTCATTATGCTCAACGTTTGCAAACAGCTATTCTTCCCACCTCACAATATATTCATGATAATTTGAGGGATAGTTTTGTTTTATTTAGGCCAAAAGATATTGTTAGTGGTGACTTTTATTGGATGACTAAAATCGAAAATAAAGTGTTGATTGCGGCTGTTGATTGCACAGGTCATGGAGTTCCTGGAGCATTAGTAAGTATTGTTGGCGCAAACGGACTCAACAGATGTGTTAAAGAATTTGGTTTAACAAAACCAGCAAGTATTTTAAATCAATTGAGAGAAATTGTCATTGAAACATTCAATGCTGCGGCAGAAGAGGTAAAGGATGGAATGGACATCTCTCTTTTGTGCATTGATACCCAAACCTACGAAGTAGAATATTCGGGTGCCAATAATCCATTGTGGATTGCTCGATTGGAAGAAAAAGAAATGGAAGTAATCACAGCTGATAAGCAACCCATTGGTAAATTTGATTTTGCACAACCTTTTACTAACCATACGTTCCAGTTAAAAAGAGGCGATTGCTTATTTATTTTTACAGATGGATATGCCGATCAGTTTGGTGGTGAAAAAGGGAAAAAGTTGAAATATAAACCCTTCCAAGATTTATTGCTCCAAAATATGAATTTACCTATGTATGAGCAAAAGCTAATTCTTAATCAGTCTTTTAGCAAGTGGATGTCTGATTTTGAGCAAGTAGATGACGTATGCGTGATTGGAATTAGGTTGTAGAGTTATTTGATTTAGAGCAGTGAGTTGTTCTTGCTATGGGATAATGCTAGTAAATAAACTCAATCTCTTTAAATGAAAATTTTCTTTGATTACCATTGATTAATTGTAAACATAATCGCCCTTCATTATCAATGTTTTCGATGGTTCCTTGTATAATGGTATTATCAACTTTAAAAGGCATACTTTTTTTATAATACATTAAGTTCTCCACGTATCTCTTATCAATATCCTCAAAGTGTCCATTTTTAAGCCTCAAGTATTCCTTTTCTAATTGAATGACTACTTTTTCCATAATATCGCGCACAGAAAACTCTTTATGACGCAACAGTGCGCAACTTGTGGCTTTAAGGGTTGGCTCAAAATAGGTTTGATTTAGATTAATACCTATACCAACAATCGAAGTGCACGAATGCTTAACCCATTGATTTTCGATTAAAATACCTGCTATTTTTTTGGAATCAATAATGATGTCATTGGGCCATTTAATTTGTGACTCAAATGGATCACAACATTCATCGATGACTTTTTTTACTGACAATGCGACAATTTTACTCAATAAAAACCCTGTTGAAGGCGTAAGGAAATTTGGGTGTAAAACAATTGAAAAGGTTAGGTTTTTACTCGGTTCTGTATGCCAAACATTTCCCATTTGACCTCTTCCATTTGTTTGATAATGTGCCATAATAACAGTACCCTCATGCACATTTGTCGTGCTAATCAGATTGGCAGCGTAATTGTTAGTGGAGTCTACCACATCCAATTCAATACAATTTTTTCCAAAAAATAACGTATTCAATTCAAGGTTGTATTAAGTATGAAATTGCTGCAAAAGTCGTACTTAATGCATAATTTAATTACTTTTGCACCACAAAGATGAAAAAAAAAGAATGAGTAAGAAAAAAAATCAATCATCCGTTGCTTTAAAGGAGGCAATTATAAAAGGAATGCAAGAACTAAAAGCGAAGGATATTGTGTGTATAGATTTGCGTGAAATAAGAGGTGCGGTAGCGGACTTTTTTATTATTTCACACGGAGATTCGAATACTCATGTAGAAGGTATATCTCGCTCTGTATTTGATGTAACGGCCAAAACTATAGGTGAAAAACCGTGGCACGAAGAAGGGAAATCGAACGCAGAATGGTTATTGCTTGATTACGTTGATGTAGTAGCCCACATATTTCAGCGTGAGGCTAGAGAGTTTTACCAAATTGAGGATCTTTGGGCAGATGCTCCTCAAGAACATATTAAAGATTAAGTACATTTTATATACTTCAAATTATTAGCAAATTTTATGTCAGAAAAGAACAGTTCAAAGCCGAATAATAATTCCGGCAATAAACCCAACAACCCTAACGGGGGAGAGAAAAAACCCGCTTTCAATTTTTATTGGATATATGCCATAATTGCCGTAATTCTAATCGGATTCACCTTGTTTGATTGGGAAGGAGGAACAAAAAATATTTCACAACAAGAGTTTGAAACAGAAATGCTTCAAAAACAGCACGTGGAGAAAGTTATTGTAGTGGATAAAAAAATTGTAAAGGTTTTTATCAAAAAAGATTCTCTAGAAAAAGCCGCTTATCACGTTGAAAATAAAACGGGTCAATCTCAATCGCCACTTGGAAACAAAGGCGTTGGACCACACTATCATTTTAATGTATTGAATGATGAAGTTTTAAATAATGATTTAACCAGATGGTCTACGGAATACGGATTGAAGTGGGATTCTGAAGAATCCAATACGTTGGGTAGAGATTTATTGTGGTCTATTTTACCTTTTGCGTTATTGATCGGATTTTGGATATTTATGATGCGCAGAATGTCGGGTGGCGGAGGCGGAGGTGCCTCACAAATCTTTAACATCGGTAAATCAAAAGCTCAAATATTTGGTCAAGGAAAAGGCACTAACGTAAGTTTCAAAGATGTTGCCGGATTAGAAGAAGCTAAAGAAGAAATCCAAGAAATTGTTGAATTCTTAAAAGCACCCAAAAAATATACAGATTTGGGAGCCAAAATTCCTAAAGGTGCCTTATTAGTAGGCCCTCCAGGTACAGGTAAAACGTTGTTAGCTAAGGCTGTTGCTGGTGAAGCTAAAGTTCCATTTTTCTCTCTTTCAGGTTCCGATTTCGTGGAGATGTTTGTGGGTGTAGGTGCCTCTCGTGTACGTGATTTATTCAAACAAGCTAAAGAAAAAGCACCTTGTATTATTTTCATAGATGAAATTGATGCCATAGGTAGAGCCCGAGGAAGAAATCCAAATATGGGTTCAAATGATGAGCACGAAAACACCTTGAATCAGTTACTTACTGAAATGGATGGTTTTGGAACCAACAGCGGTGTAATCATCTTAGCTGCTACCAATAGAGCCGATATTTTAGATAAAGCCTTGATGAGAGCGGGTCGTTTTGACCGTCAAATTTATGTTGACATGCCCGATTTGAACGAACGTAGAGCCATTTTGGATGTTCACTTGAAACCGCTTAAATTGAAAAACGATTTAGATCGTGATTTCTTAGCACGTCAAACTCCTGGATTTAGCGGAGCTGATTTAGCCAATATTTGTAATGAAGCGGCCTTAATTGCGGCTCGTAAGAAAAAAGATGGTGTTGAAATGCAAGATTTCTTAGATGCTATTGACCGTATTGTTGGTGGTTTAGAGAAAAAGAATAAAATCATTACTCCTGAAGAAAAAAGAGCTATTGCTTTTCACGAAGCAGGTCACGCTACCGTATCTTGGATGTGTGAACATGCCAATCCTTTGGTGAAAGTTACCATTGTTCCAAGAGGTAGAAGTTTAGGGGCAGCGTGGTACTTACCAGAAGAACGTTCGATTACTACAACTGAACAGATTTTGGATGAAATGTGTTCGGCATTAGGAGGTAGAGCAGCTGAAAAAATTATATTCAACAAAGTATCAACCGGTGCTTTAAGTGATCTTGAAAAGGTCACTAAACAAGCTACTGCAATGATTGTTATTTATGGTTTGAATGAAAAAGTTGGAAATATTTCTTATTACGATCCTCAAAGTAATGGGTTTACAAAACCTTACAGTGAGGCAACAGCTCGCATAATTGATGAAGAAGTAAAAGGTATTATTGAAGGTCAATATCAAAGAGCCATTAAAATATTACAAGACAATCGTGATAAATTAACCCAATTGGCTGAATTGCTTTTACAAAAAGAAGTAATTTTTAAAGAAGATTTAGAACGTATTTTTGGTAAACGTCCTTTTGGAACGGATGGTGAAACCATTCATATTGTGCCAAATGTAAGTAATTCAATACCTGAAGTACCACCCATCAATCCAGTGGATACTCCTCCTTCAACTAGCGAAAATCCTGTTGTGGAACCAACAGATGAAAACGTTTAGTTACTTTTGAATTCAATTGATTGATTTAAATTAATTTATCCACGTTGAAAGAAATAACAACACGAGCCATAACAGGTATTATATTTATAGCCGTCCTAGTGACGGCTATTACCTTTAATAAGTATACCGTAGCGGGTTTATTTTTTGTTGTCAGCATCTTAGGACTTTATGAGTTCTTTATGCTCATGGAAAAAGGTGGTTTTAAACCCAAAAAAAGTGTTGCCATAACCGCTGGAGCACTCATTTATGGAATCATTGCCTATTACAGTTTTGGATACCTTGATTTTAAATACCTTCTGTTTACTTTTCCACTTTTGGTATTGATTGTAATCATTGAATTGTTCCGAAAAAGTGATTCACCTGTTAGTAATTTTGCCTTTTCCATAGTAGGAATCATTTACATTGTAATTCCTTTTGCTATACTTAACTTTTTTGCATATTACAAGACCTATTCAGACATTGTAGGGATAGACCAAAAATACAGCTACTTTTTATTATTGGCTTTTTTTGTAATTCAATGGGCCAATGATACGGGTGCTTATTTATCGGGTAAAATGTTGGGCAAAACGAAATTGTTTGAACGTATTTCACCAAACAAAACGTGGGAGGGTGCTATAGGTGGTGCATTTTTGGCTGTAATTACAGGAATTATATTCTCTACCATTACTCACAGCGATGTGCTTCATTGGATCATCATTTCCCTTCTGATAGTTGTATTTGGAACCTTAGGTGATTTAACCGAAAGTCAAATAAAACGTAGTGTTGGGGTAAAAGATTCAGGAAATATTTTACCAGGACACGGAGGTATTTTAGATCGTTTTGATGGGGTGTTATTCAGTGCACCGTTTGTGTTGGCCTATTTACAATTATTCAATATTCAATCATTATTTTAATTTGCAATTATGAAAATTCACAAAGAAGGACATATCATTATATTGGTTTCATTTTTACTGTTGAGCGCTATTTGTGGTGCACTTCTTTATTTTATACCGTGGATTTGGCTTTCAGGTTTTTTAACTTTAGCAGGGGCTGTGTTCTTTTATTTGATTGTTTCCTTTTTCAGAGTACCAAAGCGCAACATCACCTTATATGACAATAAAATTTTAGCCCCCTCAGATGGAAAAGTGGTGGTTATTGAAGAAGTAATGGAAAATGAATATTTGAAAACAAAATGTCGTCAAATAAGTATTTTTATGTCTCCACTAAATGTACATTGTCAGTGGTATCCTATTAATGGGATTGTCAAATATTTTAAATATCACCCCGGCTTATATTTAGTAGCTTGGCATCCAAAATCTTCAACCGATAATGAACGCACCACTATTGTTGTAGAAGACAAACAAGGTCGTCAAATATTGTTTAGACAAGTGGCCGGTGCTGTGGCAAGAAGAATTGTTTTTTTTGGTAAAGAAGGTGAAGAAGCTGCCCAAAACAAAGAAGCAGGGTTTATTAAGTTTGGTTCACGTATAGATGTTTACGTGCCTTTAGACGCAACCATTGAGGTGAACCTAGAACAATTGGTTACAGGTAATCAAACGGTTTTAGCTACCTTTAATTGATGATTTTAGAAGTACGATTGATGATTGATTTCCGTAGATTAGTTCTATATTAGTTTCAATCTAAAATCTACAATCTAACATCTAAAATCCATTCTCGACCTTGAGTTTAGTTTTATAGCACTTGTTTCAATCTAAAATCTACAATCTAACTTCAATTGACGATTGAAGTGTAGTTGTCATGCAAAAGCAATAATCTAAAATTAAACTCTAAAAATCAATAATCCATTAAGGACTTGATTTCAGATTTATAGCACTAGTTTCAATCTAAAATCTAAAATCTACAATCAATTTTACTCCTTTTTTATCATCAACTCACTATTGGCAACCCACATACAGAAATAGGGATGTTGCGCATCTACTCGTTTGGATAAGATGAGAAACGGTTTGTCAAAAATGAGTTTTTTGGGAGTTGCTATTTCTTCAGGCATTGCAGAATCTACTCCTATTTCAGCTTCACTTTCAATGATGGCTCCACCCTCGTCTAAATGAAAAGCGGTTCGTTGCCATGCTTTGATTATTTCATATTTTGTATTCTCTCCAATAAATGTATTTCCAATCAATGATGGATAGTTAGTGGAAAGATTAAAACTAAATTTTGGTATTTTCATTACGTCACTATAGTCGAAAGAATATTTCCATTTGTTTTCTTCTGTATTTCTTTCCTTTTTACCCAATTCAATAACATTGTTTAATGTTTTTAAATAAGCTGACATAGAGGGAAATGTCTTATTTGTTTTATATAAAATAAGGGAATGTTCTTTATCCGTTGGATTGAGTTGTACTACAAAATGAGCGTCACTTTCATAGTAAAGTATATCCATTTGTTCTTGAAATTCATAACCGGGTCCATAACAACCAAATGCAGCAACTTTTTGCTCATTGAAAAAAATTTCAAAGTCTTTCTCAAAAGGAATTTCAAAAGGTAACATTTTTGAAAATTCTGCTTTAGCTTTAATTTCAAATTCAGTAATTTCAGTATTTACGGTATATTCATTTTGTTTCAACACATCAATAAATGAATTGGAATTATTCAGTAATGTCAAATCTTCTAACCCTTTGTCAATGGTAATATTATTTGCTAATGATGTTCTAATTTCGTTCCAAGCATAGAGCATAGTAACACTATAGATGTTGTTTTTTTTAGAATCAATTGCATGTTCCAACGTCAGATTAAATTGTGTTCCTTGAAAATTACTTAAATCTTGTTCTTTGGGTAATTTAGCTGTTTTCGGTTCCGAAATGCTATCTTCTTCTTTAACAACAGTTGTCGATTCTTCTTGTTGTGAAGCGGAACAAGCACTCAAACCAACATAAAATAAAGGTAAATAAAACAGATACTTTTTCATCGTGATAAAATTTAAGTACTAAAAGTAAGATTTTTAATCGAATAGTAATGTATGGGATGTAATAATGGTAATTTAATTAATCAATTTGAATCGTGTAATATAAATTGGAACCATCTATTGTATCACCATTTCTTTCTCCTGTGTAAACTTTTAGTGCCAATGTGTTGTTATTAATCCAAATAAGTTCTTCAATTGACCATTCGTTTGAATTAAAGGTGTAATAAACAGTCATACCTTTTAGACCTTTATTTTTTTTAATCTTGTAAAGTGTAAATGTTGAACGGGTTGCATAATAATCATCATAATCGGGTCCATCATAAGAAGAATACACTACCAAATAGGTATTTTTTTTGGAGAGTTGCATTCCTTTTATCCCTGCATCAAAAGGCGCATCGAGATAGAATCGTTCGTCAGTTTTATAATCGAGTAAAAATGCAGAACAGTAACCTTCACCGCAATGTGTAAAAACGTGAGAACGTAGCGGTTTGGAATACAACCGGTAATAATAAGATGATTCGTAACTTATGGTATCCGAAATTTCAAAAACGGAGTTTTTAGTTTTTACAATAAAACTGGAATCTGTTTTAGTAAAATTAGGGTTTGAGTAGTTCTCAATAAGTGAAGTTTCTAAAAGGTGTTTGTTGTATTCATTTTCAGTATAAGGGACTAAATTCAGCGAATCGATTGTTATGAGCGTGTCTATATAAATTACTGGTGTCTCCTCGATATTTCTTTTGGTTTGACCCCAAAAGGAGTTAACAACTAATAAAAATAGAGTAGCTAAAAAGATTGATTTTTTCATTATAATTTTCATTAATGATTTTGGATAAATTTAGGCATTTTTAGTTTTTCATAATCAATTTAATATTTTATTCTTTGAAATGAATTGTAAATCAATTCTTTGTGATCCTTTGTATTGTATCCTTGTGCCTAAGAGGTTTATTTCTTTACCGCAAAGGCGCAGAGGAACGCAAAGGTCATAAAAATATTAAAACTCCGTGTTCTTAGTGTCTTTGTTGTTAAAATTAAAGAAGAGCCAATTGTCTCATCCCACAACCCCTTTCACCACTTCCGCCAAATCCTTCGTCAAATTTCTTCGGCTGAATTGCATAAAGTTTTGATTGGCAGTGTAGGGGAGGTGTCGGTTTTGGAACAATTCCAAAATATGCGATTTTAAAGCGGCAACTTGTGTTGTGTGGTCTTCAAAAACAACTCCTGTTTCAGTTTTTTGCAGTACTTCTGCCAAATCACCGTCTTTGGGTGCAATGGCAACAATGGGCCGTTGGGCTGCTAAATATTCGAATATTTTCCCTGTTAAAATGCCTTTGGCGTTGGGTGCATCGTTCACCACTAACAAGAGCACATGCGATTTTTGTTGCTCAACAATGACCTCACTGTGAGGTATGTAATCTATTTTATGCAAATAGGTGTCCAACTGAAAAGCTTTCAATTGTTGCTGCACATGATAATCTACTTTACCCACTAATTTTATAGAAAGTTCTTTGGAGAATTCACTATTTTCTTTAACCAATTCACTCAACGCTTGCCACAATACGTCCGGGTTGCGTGCTTTATTCATCGAACCAATATGAGCAATGGTAAATTTAGAATCCAACGGTGGTTGATGGCCTTCTTTGGGTAAGTCCGATTCATCAAAACCATTGTGAATGACTACACATTTTTTAGCACCTAACTCCACCAATTCATTACCCAAGGTTTTACCAATGGTAATAACCGTATTGGCCGTTTGAAGGACTTCTCGTTCCAATCGTTTGTGCTTTTTATCGGCCCAAGTGGTTAGTTTGAGGTCTTTGTAAAAATCTATATTGGTCCAAGGGTCTCTAAAATCCGCTATCCAAGGTAATGCAGGGAATTTTTTCTTTAATCCCATTGCAATTAAATGCATAGAGTGGGGTGGTCCCGTGCTGATAACTGCATCAACGGGATTATTTTTAAGATAATCGGTTAAATAGTTTGTAGAGGGTTTAATCCAAAATTTACGTGCATCGGGAATGAAAAAATTACCCCTAACAAACACGGAAAAGGATTCAATGCGTTTGGGCTTTTTTTGTTCGGTCAAAAAACCCGTATTGATTTTTTCATTGGATTTTTTACCCAATAACTTTTTATAAAAACCATAGGGTTCCCAAATGGGCTGTTTGAGCACTGTAATGCCTTCTGGAACATCTTTTAATAAGGATTCATCGACACTAGGAATTTCCCCATTGGAATGGGTGTAAATAATGGGTTCAATCCCAAAATCACGCAGATATTTTACAAATTTCAACCATCGTTGCACACCAGCACCACCACTGGGCGGCCAATAATACGTGATGATTAATACTTTGATCATCGAAAAGTTATTTTTTTACCGATTCAATAGGCGCATCACATACCAATTCAGGTTTTTTGAAGGTTGCATACAGTAAAAACAACACTCCTGCAATTACAATGATAGAACCAATCAAAGAAAGGGTTGAACCGGTTGTGTAGGACGCTAATTCGTATTTAAATACAATTTCGTGTTCTCCCGCTGGTACTCTCAATCCTCTCAACACATAGTTTGCTCTAAAATGCTCCACAGGATTGTTGTCAATATAGGCTTGCCAACCCAATTCATAGAAAATTTCTGAAAATATCACAATTTGTTCTGCACTTCCTTTGAAGGAGTAAACCAATTTATTAGGTGCATAACTCAACATAGAAATCGTTGCATTAGAATCTCTTTTTACAGGTTCACCCGATAAATCCAAATAGCGTTTATCAATCACGGCAACATTTGCAGGATCAAAACCTTTTTCTTCATCCAAGGCCAAAATTTCCGCATCAGCATTAGGCACATAGGTGATGTCATCTACAATCCAAGCATTGCCCAAAGCTGTTGGTGAAGGTTGAATCATCGATCCAGTAACTTCGCCATAATCATTGGTTTGCATTTGAAGGTAGTATTGAGTATTCAACATATCCAATACTTTAACGTTGTTTTTTGCTATCTGAAATTCAATCAATTCTTGGTAACGTTTTAATTTCGCTCCGTGATAGCCTCCCAAAGATTTGTGAAAATAACTGGTGCGTGCCTCATTGAAAGGATTGCTTACACAAAATACTCTAAAATTGGTCATTTTATTCAATACACCAAATTCAATGGCTTGTTTTTGTTGTTTAGACAAAGGATCTTCACTTGCCGTTGTAGCTTCTTTCAATTCCGTTTCAATAGCTTGAGCAATAGCAGGATTTTTAGCTTTTTCTAATTCCAAAATATCCAAATCACCTTGATAGGCTGTGTAGGGAAAATGATCTGTGCTGTTTTCTATCCAACTTACAAAATCATCACCATCTTTTTCGTTACTCAACATACGCATAGATACACCTGCCATGTCAATGAGTACTAATAAAGCAATCCCTCCAAAAAGAACTTGTTTATTGACTTTTTGATTGATAAATAAATAAATAAGCAAGCCGGCAACAAGCACAAAGAATAAACTTCTACCAAGGTCTTTTCTGAAAATCGATACCCTAACATCAATTAAAGCAGGTATTGTTTCTTTGTAAAAATTAATGATTTGAGGTTTTTGCTCCGCTGGAATTTCAGGGTTGTTTTCAATGTTAGCTGCTGAGAACGATTCTTTTTCGTAGGCACTTTGGAATTCAAAGAAGGATTTAGGAGTTATTAAAAACAATAAACTTAATCCTAAAACAGTACTACCAATAATATACAAGCCGCGCATATCTTTTTTTATAGCTTCTCTTTTTTCATATAACTGTTTTAAGAATAAAATTCCCATTAAAGGAATACACAATTCAGCTACTACTAATATCATTGTTACCGCCCTGAATTTATTATAACCCGGGAAATAATCTAAAAACAAATCGGTAAACCACATCATATTACTTCCCCATGAAAGCATTACGGTTATGATGGTTACAAATAAAAGTGCATAAGTGGTCCATTGGCGAACGTAATACAATGAAAGTAGCGCCAACAAACATAATATTGCACCCAAATATACTGGGCCAGAGGTACCAGGTTGATCTCCCCAATAGGTATTGGCTCCCATATTTGCCAATAACAAATCCAATGATCGTGTTGTTTCTATATTGTGGTCAGAAATGTATTGACCCAAGCTTCCAGAACCGCCACCTTTTGCATTTGGTATAAAGAAGGTAAATGTTTCCCCTTTACCATAACTCCATTGGGTTACATACGATCTATCCAAACCATCGGTTCGGTCTTTGTTTTCGCTACTTGGACTGGGAATGGTTAACTCACTTTTACCACGAGTGGTATATTTTCCATATTCATAGGTTCCCCATAGTAAGGGAAGATTTACCATAACAGCAATTCCAATCATGGCACCAACCATAATACCGCTCTTAAAAATAGAGAAAAAGTCTCTTTTGTTTGCCAATCTAATGGTTTCCCCTACAATTATAGCACCTACAATAAAGAACATATAGTAAGTTATTTGGATGTGATTACACCACAATTCTAACGAAAAGAAGAGGGCGGTTAATATACCTCCTTTGATGTATTTTCCTTTCATCAAAAGCCAAATACCTCCAATTGTGGGCGCCATAAAACCAATTGCATTAGCCTTACTCATATGTCCAGCCTCCAATATGGCAATGAAATAACTACTAAAACCAAAAGCAATAGCCCCAATTAAGGCAATCCAAGGGTCAATTTTAAGACACATTAATAAGATATAAAAGCCTAAAAAGTAAATCCACAGCGTAGAAACGGGACGAGGCAAACCTAATGAGATAACATCATACACATAATCCATCAAGTTGGTTTTATAAACTACCGAAATTTGTGTGGCGGGCATCCCAGAGAACATGGCATTAGTCCACAAAGGTTCTTCATTAAATTCTTGACGGTAATCAACAATTTCTTTTGACATTCCTTTGTGTTGCTTGATGTCATTCGTTTTTAAGCTATAGCCCATTAGAGCAGGGTAAAAATATACTGCACTAATGATGAGTAAGATACCCAAAGCTATGGCGTGAGGTAAAACGGATTTTAGGTTAATTTTCATATGTATATAATTTGTTTTTTAGTTGTCATATGGAATCGCATAACGAAATGATTTTCATTCGTATTTGTATCGAAAATTATTTCGTTATGCTTATTTCATAGGGTATCTCTAATTTTATTTATCTTCAACGATTTCGTAATCGATATATTCTCCTTCAACGGATTTTTGTTTAGTTACTTTTTGTTGCACAGGTGGTTGGGGTGGAGCAGTAGGAGGGGTGTTTTGATAATTACGTAAAATTTTATTGCGCAACAATCCATTAAAAATTAACACCACCACTAAAATGATGAGTAAAATCTCATAAAGACTGGTCGAACCGGCTTGTATGTAAGTAAACTGTTCCAATAATTATTTACTCAAATACAGGTTTCTTTCGGCATAAATCTTTCTGAAATAAGGATCTTTAAGATCTTTTACGAACATGATAGCTTCACCTGTTGATTTCATTTCAGGTCCCAATTCCTTATTTACTTCAGGGAATTTTTCATACGAGAAAACCGGTACTTTAATAGCATATCCTTCTTTAATAGGATTAAAATTGAAGTCGGTAACCTTAGCTCCCAACATTACTTTTGTAGCGTAATTTACATACGGTTCTTGGTATGCTTTGGCAATAAAAGGAACGGTACGTGAAGCTCTTGGATTGGCTTCAATGATGTACACTACATCATCTTTAATCGCAAATTGAATGTTGATTAACCCAACGGTTTCCAACGCTACAGCTATCTTTTTGGTATGTTCCTCAATTTGATGCATAATCAAATCTCCTAAGTTGTAAGGAGGCAATACACCAAACGAATCTCCAGAGTGAATTCCAGCAGGTTCGATGTGTTGCATAATACCTAATATATATACATTTTCACCATCGCAAATAGCATCTGCTTCAGCTTCTATAGCTCCACCCAAAAAGTGATCTAATAATATTTTATTATCAGGCATATCTCTTAAGATGTCCACCACGTGATGCTCCAATTCTTCCTCGTTGATAACGATTTTCATTTTTTGCCCACCTAACACATACGAAGGACGAACTAACAAAGGAAAACCAAGTGTTTTACTCAAGTGAATAGCTTGTTCGGCACTTTCTACCACACCAAATTCAGGGTAAGGAATGTGTAAGTCTTTTAATAGATTAGAAAAACTTCCTCTATCTTCGGCAATGTCTAAGGCTTTATAACTTGTACCAATGATTTTGATACCAAAACGGTCTAATTTCTCCGCTAATTTCAGAGCCGTTTGACCACCTAATTGCACGATGACACCTTCTGGTTTTTCGTGTAAAATGATGTCATAAATATGTTCCCAAAATACGGGTTCAAAATACAATTTGTCCGCTGTACTAAAATCTGTTGATACCGTTTCTGGATTACAGTTAATCATAATGGTTTCGTAGCCCATTTCTTTAGCGGCCAAAACACCGTGCACACAACAATAATCAAATTCAATACCTTGTCCAATACGGTTAGGACCAGAACCTAATACGATTATTTTTTTCTTATCAGAAGAAACCGATTCATTTTCATCTTCAAAAGTAGAGTAGAAGTAAGGCGTTTGCGCCTGGAATTCAGCAGCACAGGTATCCACCATTTTGAAAACGCGTTTTACACCTATTTCATGTCTTCTATTGAAGACTTCGCTTTCCAAACATCTCAATAAATGAGCAATTTGACGATCGGCATAACCTTTTTGTTTGGCTTCCCAAAGTAACTCTTTTGGTAAAGTGGTTAAAGTGAATTGTTCAATTTTACGTTCCAACAAAATCAAATCTTCTATTTGACGTAAAAACCACTCATCGATACGCGTTTTTTCACGAATCTTTTTAAACGGAATACCTAATTTAATGGCATCATAAATATGGAACAAACGGTTCCAACTCGGATGCTCTAAACTGTATAATAATTCATCTTGATTTCTAATTTCTTTACCATCGGCACCTAAACCATTTCTGCCAATTTCTAATGATTGACAAGCTTTTTGAAGGGCTTCTTGAAACGAACGTCCAATTCCCATTACTTCACCAACCGATTTCATTTGAATACCCAATTGACGGTCGGCACCTTTAAATTTATTAAAATCCCAACGCGGTATTTTTACAATAACGTAATCCAACGTTGGTTCAAAAAACGCGGAAGTAGTTTTGGTAATTTGGTTGTTTAATTCAGGTAAATTGTAACCTATGGCCAATTTAGCAGCAATTTTCGCAATAGGATAACCTGTTGCTTTAGATGCTAACGCAGAAGAACGTGACACACGAGGATTGATTTCGATGGCAATAATGTCTTCATGTTCATCATCACTTACGGCAAATTGCACATTACAACCACCCGCAAAATTTCCAATGGAACGCATCATTTTCATCGACATATCACGCATTTTTTGATACGTAGTGTCGCTCAACGTCATTGCAGGAGCCACTGTTATGGAATCACCTGTGTGGATTCCCATTGGATCCATATTTTCAATGGAGCAAATAATCACAATGTTATCGTCATTATCTCTCAATAATTCTAATTCATATTCTTTCCATCCCATCACGGCTTTGTCAATCATCACCTCGTGAATAGGCGAAATGTGTAAGCCTCGAGTAAGTAAAGTTTCAAATTGATTTTCGGTATAAACCACTGCCGCACCTGCACCACCCAATGTATAAGAAGCTCTAATGCATAACGGAAAACCAAATTTTTGAGCAATCTCTTTACCTTCTAAAAATGATTTGGCAGTAGCTTGAGGAGCCATTTGTATATCAATGCTTTCCATTAGGTTTCTGAATTTCTCACGATCTTCAGTTATGGCAATAGCATCAATATCAACACCAATTATGCGTACGCCAAACTCTTCCCAAATACCCATTTCTTGACAAGTAATACATAAGTTAAGAGCAGTTTGTCCTCCCATAGTGGGTAACACAGCATCTATTTTATGTTTTTGAAGAATTTCAATAATGGATTCGGGAGTCAGCGGCTTTAGATAAATGTTATCTGCAACTACCTTATCGGTCATAATGGTTGCAGGATTGGAATTGATAAGTGTAACTTCAATTCCTTCTTCTCTTAATGAACGAGCTCCTTGGGTTCCACTGTAATCAAATTCACACGCTTGACCAATAACAATTGGTCCACTTCCTATAATTAATACTGACTTGAGGGAATTATCTTTTGGCATCTTTAGAATTTTGCCACGAAATTACTCGTTTTAGATGTATCAACATTAAAAAACTATTAAAAGGCTGGGTAAATTTTCAACAATTTGAGTAAAATGTTGTAAAAGTTTTCTTTAAACTATACATTTACGTTTAATAAAGTAAATATGATTATAATTTCAAAAATGAAAGTTACTTTGTTTGTGTTTTTATCATTTCTTTTCAATTGTTTCGATTCTTTTTCTCAAACTATTCTTGACGAAATGGAAAACAATGATGGATGTGATTATAGGTATGTTCGATTGGGATGTACTGATTTTTATTATTCTCAATTTTCGAGAATTGAGTTAATTTCAATTCATCCAAAATGTGATTCAATATACCATCCAAAAACAGGTGAACTTAATTTACAATATATTCCGGAATCAATTATTTCAAACGATTCTAATCACCTTGATTTTATGAGAATTAATGAACGTTGTATCCTTTCAGATTCACTTAAAATAAGAAGTGTAATGGAAATGTTGTATAAAAATCAACAAAATGAACACGAAGAAACTATGTGTTTTTATGAACCTAGAAATGGGATACTTTTTTATAATGAAAATGGGAACATTGCAGGTTATTTGGAAATTTGTTTCCAATGTAATCAATTTAAAACATTCGGTGATGCTCCCATTATGGAACAATACTGCAACGAAATGATACTAAATTTAAAAAACCTGTTTTTATCTAATGGAATTCAATATGGAATAACTAATAAATAGAACTTAATTTAAATTATTAGCCATTAAAAACTTCTGAAACCACATCACTGTACATAGCAAATGAGGCCAAACACCAAACTTTCAATTGTTGATACTCTTCCTTAGCTAACCATTTAGTTGCCTTTTTTAACTCTTTACGAAATAAAGTTTTGTCAAAACTCACTTTTAGCAAAACATTCTTTGTCATTTCTAACATAACTTAAAACTTTAATCGATTAAACAATTCAAATCTTCGATGAATCCTTGGTGAAGTTAGTTTAATTTTCTATACCAACCAAACGAATCTTCAAAAATTTTATTAACTATATTCCTAACGCTTCATTTCAAAGTATGTTTTATATCAAAAGTTAAAATTCACTAAAAATTTGTTAAAGTATTTGAGATTAGTTTGTAGATTTGACCTCCTAATTCATCCAACTTTCTAAAATTAAATAGTTTATGTGTTTTATGCAGTCTTCTAGTAAAGTTCACTATTTTTTGGTTATATTTTCTTTTGTTGTTTTGTTTTCGTGTGGTAGTAAAAATGAAAAGGAAGGCACTAATGCTCAGCAAAATCAAACAGATTCCACAGAAATTAAAAAATGCACCTTTGATCATTGCGAAATCAATTTCAAAGAATGCATACAAAAGGCCTTGTATGTGCTCAATGATGTGGATCTCACTACTTATGATAGTATTGCATCTTATTATTTTGAAGAAGTAAAAGATTACGTGGATGAAGAGGCCATACTTTTAACACAAGATTTGAAAGGCACTGAAGCTGAATTATCCATTACTGCCAGCAAACATTCAGCAAAAATTGATAGCCTTCAAATGCGCATTAAAGAAATTAAAACTAATCTATTAACGTATGAAAAACAACGAACCGGTTTTATCTTTATTCATACTTTTTTGAATAAACAAGATACCTTATCGGCCATCGTATTGATCAATGAGGATGGTACGAACTCTGAAGCCGTTTTAATCAAAACCGTAAATGATATGGATGCCGATATGTTTGCAGGAGACGTTAAAAAACTAAATGATAAATAAGTACATGTTAAACTACTTTTTTTTCTTATTTGCTGGACTCAGTTATCTGAATATTGAAGCTAAAGGAGTAGTTTTTCCTGATGTTCCATATTCTTATGCAAAAGTGTATTACTACAATGTAGAAGATGCATCACAAAAACCCATTACTCATATTTTTACACAGCAAGATGGATGGGCAAAAGATGCTCTAATAGCTAGCGAAAAATTATCAATTGAGGATATAAAAAAGATTTCCACTATTTTGTCAAAAGGAATAGATGGTTTGCAACTGGGCTTGAGTGGATGTTTTATTCCGCATCATGGAATTGTTTATTTTAACGAAAAGGATCAACCTGTTGCTTCGATAAGTATTTGTTTGGAATGTGAAGGGGCTCGTTTTTGGTCTGTTAATAAAGGGGTATACCGCACTAAAGCCACTAAATTAAATGAAAAGGTGGTAAGCAATCAGTTTATTGAATTGAAACAACTTTTCGAATCCAAAAATGTACTTGTTTTTGATAATCCAAACGAATATGCGAAATTAAGAAACAAGAATACTACAAATATCGCTGCATCAATTACCATTCAAGATAGTGTATATGTTGCTAATCTGTTAGGAGATGGAACGATAGCTGCTTGTAAAATGTGGTCAAAGGAGAACATTTTTAAACAAGATACGCTAAAAAAATATACGTCCGGTGGTGATAAGTATGAGTTTATTCAATTAACAAATGGTACCAATACCTTGCTTTTTGATGGGAAAAATGCACAGTCCAAATTAGCTGATGTAACGCTAAGGACATCTGCCATTCGATTAGCAAACGGCATCAAAGTAGGTGATTCATTAAATGACGTAATGAATACTTTTTTAGTATATGATGGCATTTCCAATCCACAAACCATAGCAGTAGTGGGCGATTTCTATAAAATAGTATATACCTTTGAATCCGAAATACTCGTAAGTATTGTCATTGGGTATAAATAAAAATAATATGGAATTAGATATTTTAGCTTTTGCAGCACATCCAGATGATGTTGAGTTAGCAGCTTCTGGCACCGTTCTGCATCACATAGCGATAGGAAAAAAAGTGGGCATTGTTGACCTAACCAAAGGCGAATTAGGAACAAGGGGAAGTGCGGAAATTCGAGAACAAGAAGCAGCACTTTCCTCCAAAATATTGGGAATATCAGCTCGAGAAAATTTAGATTTGGGTGATGGATTTTTTGAAATTAACGAATCCAATTTATTGAAAGTAGTTTCGATGATTAGAAAATATCGTCCTAAAGTAGTTTTATGCAATGCTTTACACGACCGACATCCTGATCACGGTAGAGGAGGAGACTTGGTTGCTCGCGCCACTTTTTTAAGTGGATTACCTAAAGTGGTAACTATGAATAATGGTCAAAAACAAGAGGCATTTAGACCATTAACGGTATTGCGCTATATCCAAGACAATTGGATACAACCAGATGTGGTAGTAGATATAACACCCTATTTTGAAACAAAAATGAAATCAATTTTAGCATTTTCTACTCAATTTTATAATCCAAACAGCACCGAGCCTCAAACAGCCATTTCTACTCCTGACTTTTTAGAGTACATTAAAGGACGTGCGATTCAGTTTGGAAGGGTAATAAACACCACTTATGGCGAAGGCTTCAATGTGGTGAGACCCCTTGGAATTGAAGATTTAACATCTATTAAGTAATTTGGAACCTAGATTAAATTACCTTTGTCAAAATAAGAAAAAACAAAAATTAAATATGAAAAAAATAGCCATCTTTTTATTTTCTGCTGTGTTATTGGCCTCTTGTCAACCAGAATCTTCTGAAGACACATCAGGTTCAGGAACAGGTTCTTCTGTTGAATTGGATAAGTTAAACAAAGAAAACTTGGATCTTAAGCATGAATTAGCGGTTAAAGATTCTACGATTAATTATTATTCAACTTTGATGAATGAAATTAGAGAAAATTTAGGAATCATTCAAGAAAAACAAAAAATCATTGTTAAAAAGAAAGAAAGCCCAGAAACGTTGTCTGCCGAAGATCCAACCATGATTTCGGATATCCAAACGTTAGGACAATTATTGAGTGAGAATCAATCAAAAATTTCAAAATTGAAAAAAGAGATTGCCAATTCTAGTTCTAAACTAGGTGAATTTGAAAAAATGATTATTTCATTATCTGAGGAAGTTCAAACAAAAAATATGGAAATAGCTCAGTTGCAACAAGAGTTAGAACAAAAAGATGCTGCCTTTACTGAATTGTTTGATGCGTATCAAGAGAAAGAAGAAGTGATCGTTGATTTAACACAAGACATCAATACCGCTTATTTTGCTTTTGGAACTAAAAAAGAGTTAGAGTCTAATAACGTTATTTCGTCTGAAGGTGGTGTATTGGGAATGGGTAAAACGAAAGATTTGAAGGGTAATTTTAATCAAGATTATTTTACAAAAATTGACATAACCAAAATGAAATCCATCCCAGTGGGAGCTACTAAAATTGAAATGATCACCAACCACCCGTCTTCATCGTACAAAATTAAAGGGTCGGGAAGTGTAGAATCTATTGAAATTACGGATGCCAAAGCATTTTGGAGCGTTTCTAAATATTGCGTTATTTTAGTTGTAAAATAAGTAATCCATTGTTTCGGCTTTTTGATATACTTAAATTTTATTGGGCAAAATATTTTGCCAAATGGTGGAAAAGGTGCGTGTATACAGGCACCTTTTTTATTATCCTTTTTTTGATTTTCGGCAAACCGATTATGAGAGGCTTAGGAAATTTTTTAATAGATGAAGATACCATTGAAAAAGCAGATGCCATTTTTGTGTTGGGGGGAAATAATTATGATCGATCTTTAAAAGCATTGGATCTTCATAGAAAATCAGTAGCGCCCTTAATTTATACTATGGGAGAAAATGTTAGTGATGATTTAGCGATTATGGGTGCTGAAATACCCGATGCATTATTAGCACAAGATTTCTTATTGGATTTGGGTTTAACCATTAATCAAGTTATACCCATTATAAAAGGTACCAGTACTGCCGAAGAATCAGATGCCATACTCACAGAATGTCTGTCAAAAAAATATTCTACTGTTGTCATTGTTTCCGACAAGTTTCATCTTAGAAGAGTTGGAAACGTATTTAAAGAAAAGTTTAAAAATAAAGGTGTAACCGTTTTATTAGCAGGAGCTTCTAACTCCAATTACGATGAACAAAAATGGTGGCAGTATGAAAGTGGACTCATCATGCTCAACAATGAATACATAAAATTAGGGTATTATTGGCTAAAAGGTTTTTAGTTAGTTTTTCAGTCAAGACGAAGCAGAGCTTGTCTTGATGCAGACCTTGCGTCTGCATTACTCAGTTGTTTGGTTGCTCTGTGGGCTAAATAACAAACCAACTTCAAACCTCAAACTTTTTTTTTAGTTGATAAATTGCTAGGTTATTCTGTTGCTCTTTTGGTCAAGACATTAACATGAAACCTCAAACCTCAAACATAATTTAGTTATTCAGTTGTTATGTTATTCAGTTCTTCGGTTGGTTAACAAACATTAAACCTCAAACTTTTTAGTCTTCAATTTTAAAATCTTCTAATCTACTTACCCACTTCACTTTTCATCAACCGAATCTTATGCGCAGGTTGGCTCTTTGTACTCATGACTTTGTACTTTTCCTCTCTTCCGTCTTTTTGCCTAAGATTCAAACCAACCTCAAACCTCATCCTTCAAACATAAACTTGTCATTCTGTCCTTAATTTATTGAAAAACAAGACTTTTTAGCAGATTACTTTTAGTTTTGTTGTATCTCAAACTGCAATTTTGTCTTAAAAATCAGTTAGGATGTAATTTTGATGGGCCTTATTCAACAACTAAAAAATTATCATTATGAATTTAAATAATTTCACCATTAAAGCTCAGGAAACCATTTCCGAAGCTAATTTATTGGCTGTGGGCAGCAGTCATCCTCAAATAGAAAATGCCCATATTTTAAAAGGATTATTACAAGTTGATGAAAATGTCACACCTTTTGTTTTAAATAAATTTGGAATCAATCAGGTAGTGTTTATCAAAACCTTGGATAGCATAATTAGTTCTTTTCCTAAAGTTGAAGGAGGAAACGTTAATCTTTCTCCTGCTGCTTCAAAGACGCTGACTCTTGCTACTGATTTGTCGCGAAAAATGAAGGATGAGTTTGTGTCAATAGAACATATTTTATTGGCCTTAGCCCAAAGTTCTGATAGCACAGGACAGTTACTGAAAGATATGGGTGTAAATGAAAAGGACCTCAACAAAATCATTAGTGAAATGAGAAACGGTCAACGAGTAACTTCTCAAAGTCAAGATGAAACGTATAATTCTTTAGAAAAATATGCGCTCAACTTCAATAAAATGGCCGCTGAAGGGAAGTTAGACCCCGTAATTGGTCGTGATGAAGAAATAAGAAGAGTATTACAAATTTTAACACGTAGAACTAAAAATAACCCTATACTCATTGGTGAGCCAGGTGTTGGTAAAACAGCCATTGCCGAAGGTCTTGCGCATAGAATAATTAGCGGTGATGTTCCCGAAAACTTGAAAGATAAAATCATCTATTCATTGGATATGGGGGCATTAATTGCTGGTGCAAAATACAAGGGGGAATTTGAAGAACGATTAAAAGCAGTTATCAAGGAAGTAACCGGTGCTGATGGCAGAATAGTACTCTTTATTGATGAAATTCATACCTTAGTGGGAGCAGGCGGAGGTCAAGGAGCAATGGATGCCGCCAACATTTTGAAACCAGCTTTAGCAAGAGGTGAATTACGAGCCATCGGAGCTACTACATTAGACGAATATCAAAAATATTTTGAAAAAGACAAAGCGCTTGAAAGAAGATTTCAAAAAGTATTGATTGATGAACCTTCACAAGAAGATGCCATATCTATTTTAAGAGGTATTAAAGAAAAATACGAAAATCACCATAAAGTTCAAATCAAAGATGCGGCAATAATTGCTGCCGTTGAATTGTCACAACGATATATTACAGATCGTTTCTTGCCAGACAAAGCTATTGATTTGATAGATGAGGCTGCATCCAAATTGCGTATGGAAATTAACTCAAAACCAGAAGAATTGGATGAGATTGAACGTAAAATAATGCAATTGGAAATTGAGCGAGAAGCCATAAAAAGAGAAAATGATTTCAAAAAATTGGAATTGATTGGTAGTGAATTAGCCAATCTTAATGAACGCAGAGATGGATTTTTAGCAAAATGGACTGCTGAAAAAGAGTTGGTCGATAAAATTCAAATTGGAAAAGAACAATTAGAACAACTTAAATTAGAGGCCGAGCAAGCTGAACGTGCAGGTGATTTTGGGAAAGTTGCTGAAATTAGATATGGTAGAGTGCAAGAAGTAAAGAAATCCATAGAAGATTATAAAGTTCTTTTGCTGCAACTCCAAGCCAATTCAAAAATGATAAAAGAGGAGGTTGATGCCGAAGAAATAGCCGATATTATTTCTAGATGGACAGGTATCCCTGTTTCAAAAATGTTGGAAGCAGAGAAAAATAAATTACTGAGATTGGAAGATGAATTAGCCAAGAGAGTAGTTGGTCAAGAAGAGGCTATCGAAGCGGTTGCTGATGCTGTGAGAAGAAATAGGGCAGGACTTCAAGATGAAAAACGTCCAATAGGTTCATTCATCTTTTTAGGAACTACTGGTGTGGGGAAAACAGAGTTGGCAAAAGCATTAAGCGAATTCTTATTTGATGATGAAAACGCAATGACACGTATTGATATGAGTGAATATCAAGAACGCCATTCTGTTTCTCGATTAGTAGGTGCGCCTCCAGGGTACGTTGGATATGATGAAGGTGGACAGTTGACTGAAGCAGTGAGAAGAAGACCTTATTCGGTTATTCTTTTAGATGAAATTGAAAAAGCGCATCCAGATGTGTTTAACACCTTATTGCAAGTTTTGGATGACGGTAGATTAACTGATAGCAAAGGAAGATTGGTGAATTTTAAAAACACCATCATTATTATGACATCTAATTTAGGTTCACACATCATTCAATCAAATTTTGAGGATGTAAAAAACAATAATTTGGAAGAAGTAATGGAACGCACCAAATATCAAGTTTTGGATTTGTTAAAACAAACGCTTCGCCCCGAATTCTTAAATAGAATTGATGAAGTAGTTATGTTCCATCCATTGAATAAGAGGTTCGTACGCGAAATTGTTACCATTCAATTGGCGCAATTAAAAGACAAATTACAATTGAAGCACATCAATATTGAAGCAACCGATTATGCCATTGATTATTTAACTAATTTAGGTTACGACCCTCAATTTGGAGCAAGACCTATCAAAAGAGTCATTCAAAAAATGGTATTGAATGAGTTGTCTAAATCATTGCTTTCGGGCGATGTTACCATTGACGAAGACATTGTAATTGATGAATTCAATAACAAAATCGTATTTCTTAAAAAGAATGCAAAGGGAGAAACGTTGAATCAAGAGAAGCGAAAAGTTTCAAAAGAAATAGAAGAATAATACGATTGTAAATAAAACAATGAGGCGTGGAGGTACTAAATAATTTAGTAATTTTGCGCCTTAGTTTATTAAAATAAAGATTAAAAAAATGAAAAAAGCAATTATACACACCGCAAAAGGTGATATGAAAGTAGAGTTTTATCATAAAGATGCTCCAAAAACAGTAGAAAATTTCATCACGTTAATTGAAAAAGGATTTTACGATGGTTTAACTTTTCACCGAGTTATAAATGACTTTGTAATTCAAGGTGGATGTCCTAATGGAACAGGAGCAGGTGGTCCAGGATACAAAATTGATTGTGAGTTGACCGGAGAGAATCAATTTCACGATAGAGGAGTTTTGTCAATGGCACACGCTGGAAGAAACACAGGTGGATCTCAGTTTTTTATCTGCCACAGTAGAAGAAATACAGCTCATTTAGATAGAAATCATACATGCTTTGGAAAAGTAGTAGAAGGATTAGAGGTGATTGATGCTATACGTCAAGGTGATAAAATCACTAAAATGGAAATTATCGAGGAGGGGTAGTTAATCATTTGATTGAGATTAATGAATCCAAAAAATCGTCTGAAACATTTTTCATGGAATGATTTTGAGATAGTAAAAAGTAATTGGGTAACAATTGCCCTTTGTGTACTGGGAATATTTTCATTTTACCTGCCGTGGATTTATATTGAAATTTTTAATGAATACGGTTCATTGAACGGGTATACTTTTCCAAAAATGATCAATTTTATTAATGACACTTATGTTGTTAATAAAATTGATTTTAGTTATTATTATTTCATCTATGCCATACCTTTTTGTTTTCTAATAATTGGTATTGTTGAATTTTTAGAAGGTAATTCATTAATTCAATTATTTTTGCTAACTGTTATAATGGGGTGTATTATGTTTTTTGTTTTGAAGATACCTAGTATTTATTCATTTGAGCAACTATTTCGTAATCTAGGTATGGGTTTTTATCTTACTTTAATTCTTTCACCTGCATTATTTGTAAAGACATTATTCAAGATGTGAAAATTTAAGTTGATTTGAATACAAAAATGAAAAAAACAAAGATTGAAAAGTTGGTTAGATTTATACTCATTATTTCAAGTTAGATTAAAAATAGGTTGTTGCTAACAAATCAACGTTTAAAATCCATTTTTTTTGTTCATAAAAGCAAAAATATAGTATCTAATTTCGCACTTGCACAACTAGCGTGCAGTTAAATGGCTGGAATAAAAAACACATATAAAAAGAAAGAAGAACCAATCGAAGAAATTCCGGTTACTGAAAAGCCTGTAAAGGAGAAAAAGGTGGCATCAAAATCCGCTTATTCGTCAGCCTTTTGGAAAGACGAGCGGTTTCTTAAAACGGTAGGTATTTTGTGTATTTTATTTGGAATTTATCTAGCAGTAGCCATTATATCGTATCTTTTTACTTGGCGTAGTGACAACAGTGTTATTGATGGTCAAAGTATAGGTTTTATTTTTTCGGGAGATGAGGTAAAGGTTGAAAATTGGTTAGGTAAGTTAGGTGCCTTTACGGCTCACAAATTCCTTAAAGTTTGGTTTGGTATTTCTTCACTTTTGTTTGCCTTCATAAGTTTTCAGATTGGGGTTAAAATATTGTTTAAAATAGCATTGTTTAACTTATTGAAAACCATTAAGTTTTCTGCAATATTTATTGTATGGTCGTCTGTGTTTTTTGCTTACCTCACTCCTCCAACTTTTGATTTTTTAGGAGGAATGTTCGGTGAACAAATAATCGCTTGGTCAAATGCAACATTTGGATTAGTAGGTACTTTCTTTTTTGTAGCTTTTACCGGTTTCATCGGATTTGTTATATTATTCAATCCCTCTTTTGAGGGACTAAAAGAGCGATTAGAGGCACGTAAAGCCAGAAAAGAAGAGCAAGCAAATTTCTTAGATGAAGAAGATAATACGGTTCACAATCCAATTAAAGAAAATCAAATCATCAAAGAAAAAGAAGCGGAGCCAATTGAGTTTCCTTTAAGAAATGAATTCAAAACAGAGCCATCCATCACCGAATTAGAAGACGAACTGGAGGATGAAGAATTGGAAGAAATGGAATTAACCACTGTTCCTACTCCAACAAATATTCCTTTAGATGTTGATGATGATTTTGAAGTAACCATTCCTGAAAAGGAAGAGGAAATGGAAGTGGTGATGCATGAAGATGAAAAAGTAATGACGTTGTCTGATGAATTGGTTGAGAAATATGGACATTTCGACCCTGCATTGGATTTATCATCTTATAAATTACCACCTTTGGATTTATTGCAAGATTATGGTGGAGGTGGAATTTCTCTTAACAAAGAGGAATTAGAAGCAAATAAAAATACGATTGTTGAAACCTTGCAACATTATAAAATTGAGATTGCAAAAATCAAAGCTACCATTGGTCCTACAGTTACTTTATATGAAATAGTACCAGCTCCCGGAATTCGAATTTCTAAAATTAAAAATTTAGAAGATGATATTGCTTTAAGTTTGGCCGCTTTGGGAATTCGTATTATAGCGCCAATGCCTGGTAAAGGAACCATCGGAATTGAAGTTCCCAACTCTTCTCCCGATGTTGTTTCCATGCGTTCGCTTATTGCTAGTGAGAAGTTTCAATCCAGTAAAATGGATTTGCCAATAGCCCTAGGAAAAACGATTAGTAACGAGACGTTGGTAGTAGATTTAACCAAAATGCCTCACTTACTTATGGCGGGTGCCACAGGACAAGGTAAGTCTGTTGGATTAAATGCTATTTTGGTTTCAATTTTATACAAAAAACATCCTTCAGAGGTGAAATTTGTTTTAGTCGATCCTAAAAAAGTTGAACTCACCTTGTTTAATAAAATAGAACGTCACTTTTTGGCAAAATTACCAGGCGAAGCTGATGCCATTATTACCGATGTTACCAAAGTAGTAGCCACATTAAACAGCTTGTGTATTGAGATGGATAATCGATATGAGTTGCTTAAAGATGCCATGGTACGTAACTTAAAAGAGTATAACGAAAAATTCAAAAATAGAAAACTAAATCCAGAAAATGGACATCGTTTTTTACCGTATATTGTATTAGTAATTGATGAGTTTGCCGATTTAATTATGACCGCTGGAAAGGAAGTAGAAACTCCCATTGCACGTTTAGCTCAATTGGCCAGAGCTATTGGTATTCACTTAATTGTAGCCACTCAACGACCATCGGTAAACGTTATAACAGGTATTATTAAAGCTAACTTTCCTTCTCGAATTGCATTTAGAGTTACTTCAAAAATAGATTCTAGAACCATTTTGGATGCAGGTGGTGCCGATCAATTAATAGGTAGAGGAGATATGTTATACTCACCGGGTAATGAATTGATTCGACTTCAATGTGGATTTGTGGACACACCTGAAGTAGATGCCATTACCGAATTTATTGGATCACAACGAGCATACCCTACAGCTTATGAGTTGCCCGAACCTGAATTAGACGAAGCAACCATGTCAAAAGATTTAGAAGATGGGTTGGATTCGTTGTTTGTAGAAGCTGCGCAAGTGGTAGTTAATCAACAACAAGGTTCAGCTTCAAATATTCAACGAAAATTAAAAATCGGGTACAACAGAGCTGGCCGAATTATTGACCAAATGGAGGCAGTTGGTCTCATTGGACAACATCAAGGTAGTAAGGCTAGGGAAGTATTTGTAACCGATCAATTAGGTTTGGAACAGTTTTTGTCAAACCTCCGCGACAAAGGATTATTATCATAAAAAGATCAGGATGAAAAAGATGTTAACGTTATTGCTTGTAGGTGGAATGTTTTTCAGTACAACAGCACAAGATGATACGCAGAAAGCCAAAAAAATATTGGACGATTTAAGTATCGAAACAAAAAAATTTAAAACCATTTCAATCGATTTTAAATTGAGTATTAAAGGTGGGGAAGTAAACTCTTCTTCATCTGGTAAAGCTAAAATAAAAGGAAAAAGTTTTTACTATGAAACCGAAGATCGCAAAGTATACAGTGATGGTGTGACCGTATGGACTTATCTCATCGAAGAAAATGAATGTTATATTGATAATTTAGGTGACGTTGATGGGGGCATAAATCCATCAGAATTGTTGAATATTTGGGAAAAGAATTTTAAATATACCTACAGTAAGGAAGTTTCCACTGGAGTGCACGAAATAAAATTATTTCCAATGGATCCTAAAAAAAGTAAATATCATACCGTTATTTTAACAGTGGATGCTACTAAAAAAAGAATTAACAAAGTGGTTATTAAGACCAATGACAACGTTTTAATTCAATTTACCATTTCAACGCTTACACCCAATCAAGAAATTGGAGATGATGTATTTAAATGGAATAAAGCAAAATTTAAAGGTGTAACTGAAATAGATAACCGTTAACCATTTTTAAATAGTATTTAAAAGAGGAGTTGATTATTCAACTCCTCTTTTTTTTTGCAATTATTTAATGTCAAGAATGATTTTGAATAGTAACTTTGCAACAATAAATAATAAACCTAAAAAATAAATAATATGGCAGTTTTAGTTGGTAAAAAAGCACCTGATTTTTCGGCAAGTGCTGTAGTTAATGGAATGGAAATCGTTTCAAACTTTACGTTATCTCAATTCAAAGGAAAACACGTGATTTTATTCTTTTATCCAAAAGATTTTACATTTGTTTGTCCAACGGAGTTGTTTGCTTTTCAAGAGCGTTTAGAAGATTTCAAAGCGAGAGGTGTTGAAGTAATTGCTTGTTCAACAGATACAGAGCAATCACATTGGGGATGGTTAAATATGCCTAAAAATCAAGGAGGTATTCAAGGTGTTACGTATCCAATTATAGCAGATACAAACAAAACCATTTCGATGAATTATGATGTATTAGCGGGGTATTATGATTATGATGATGAAGGAAGTATGGTTGCTGTTGGAGAACTAATTGCTTACAGAGGATTATTCTTAATTGACAAAGAAGGTGTAGTAAGACATCAATTAGTAAATGACCTACCTTTAGGTAGAAATGTAGAAGAAGCCATTAGAATGGTAGATTCATTACAATTCTTAGAAGAAAATGGAGAAGTTTGTCCTGCAAACTGGAGCAAAGGAAAAGAAGGTTTGAAAGCTACTCACGAGGGTATTGCTGAATTTTTAGGGAAACATTAATTGTTTTTTCTAAGAACGATAAATTAAAAAAGGGCTGCTAATCAAAGATTAGCAGCCCTTTTTTTATCCTAATAAATTACATAGATTATCTACCGATACTCATTAGAAGCGCGATTAACAACATAAATCCATATAAACTCAATACGATAATCATCATTATACCTAAAAATTTATAATGAGATTTAAGGTTTTCAAACCCCGATGTAATACTTTGTTGAGTGTTTGAATTGATACCCGCCTTCATTTTTGTTGCGAAAAGATATAAATAGTAAATGGGAAAGAAATACAAAGCTGTCATACCTAAATAAAGTAATCCTAATAATATGGGTTGACCGCCTCTAAATCCCATTGTAGATCCAAGTGTAATGACCACAATTGCGCCAATTACCATAAGCCCTATCCCTACAAAACCTACTATGGATAATAATTTTGCCCATTTTGCGGTTTCCAATAAAAAACCTTTTACTTTTTCATCTAATCCAATTCCTTCACTGAATTGGTTGTCGTCAATTGTTTCTGTACTGTTCATTTTTTTTATTTTTAATTGGCTACAATAATAAGAATTGTATCATAATTACACAATTTTTTTATCAAAGAGTTACTTTCTGAAATAAATACAGCTAAATCTCCATTCACATAAATATTCCTTTTTGGAAGGAAAATAGTTCCGCTACGCTTCACGAGGATCGTGATGTCTAAGCGTTCTAGTTTATCCTCGGTAACGGGATGCCTA
>CAYQNU010000009.1:112635-163937 GCA_964419055.1 uncultured Flavobacteriales bacterium
CGTGATGTCTAAGCGTTCTAGTTTATCCTCGGTAACGGGATGCCTATAACGCAGACATTTATTTGTATTCGCTAGGCTCATTATTTGTTAATTATCATCATCCCGTTCCGCTTTGCTACACGAGGATCGTGATGTCTAAGCGTTCTAGTTTATCCTCGGTAACGGGATGCCTATAACGCAGAAATTTATTGGTATTCGCTAGGCTCATTATTTGTTAATTATCATCATCCCGTTCCGCTTCGCTACACGAGGATCGTGATGTCTAAGCATTCTAGTTTATCCTCGGTAACGGGATGCCTATAACGCAGAAATTTATTGGTATTCGCTAGGCTCATTATTTGTTAATTATCATCATCCCGTTCCGCTTCGCTACACGAGGATCGTGATGTCTAAGCATTCTAGTCTATCCGTTATAAGCGGATGCCTATAACGCAGACATCATCGACCTGTTCTAAGTTTCCTTGCCATTCTCTAAAAAAATCATTCAGCTTGGTGTGCTGTTGTGACATGGATAAATGTTTGATGCCCATTAGTAATGTTCGTAAACCGCTACTTTTAAATTTTTTACCTCTGGGTCCACCAAATTGGTCTGCAAATCCATCTGAAAATAAGTAAATACAATCTCCTTTTGAAAGTTGTAAGTGAACTTGGCTAAAAGGTACAGTAGAATCGGTTAACCCAATCGGTAACTTGTCACCTTTATATTCCTCAATAACATCCGTATTATTGCGTATGATCCACATCGGATTATTGGCTCCAGAAAATTCAATAGAATAAGAAGTATGATTCGTTTGAAGGTTTGTATATCCTTCAATCGAAAACAGGGCTATGTCCATCCCATCCAACATTCGTTCTGATGATTTTGCAAATTCGCTTTCCACCAATTCCTTTGTTTTGTTAAGTATGGATGCAGGACTGGTTAAACCGTATTCGTGAACACTTCTATTCAAGCTGTTGTTGCAAACCACGCTCACCATGGCACCAGGAACACCATGTCCGGTACAATCAGCAGCGGCAACCAATATTTTATCATCTTTATGTTCCATCCAATAAAAATCACCTGCCACAATATCTTTAGGAATGTACAGTACAAAGATGTCCTTAAATGATGTTGTAATACTTTTATCGGATGGTAAAATAGCCGATTGAATGCGTTTAGCATAATTGATAGAATCTAAAATTTCTTTGTTTTTAATTTCTAATTCCACATAAGCCTTATCAATTTGTGTTTTTCGGTAAGCTATGATTTCATTTTGCTTTCGAGTAATTTTTAGTCGATTAAACAGAAAAAACAAAAATCCTACAATTAAGATAATAATGGTAATGGCTGCAAAAACAATGATTTCTTGGCGTTCTTCTTTTTGATCAAATTCTAATTGTTTAATTTTCTTTTCTTTTTCGTTTTTATACTCCAATATGTTTTTCACAATGTCTCGATACTTACTTTCGCCTGTATTCTTTTTGTATTGGGTATTGTGAAATGCTAAATATTCATAGGCTTCCTTATAGTTTTCTTTGAAATAATTGATATTGGCTAATTGTTCTGAGATGACTATTTGGTTGTCTATAGACCCTGTTTCAAGGGCCAATTGATTAGCTTGAAGTAAGAAATTTTGAGCATCCTCTATTTTCCCTTGGCTCATATATACTTCGGCAAAATTGCGATACGTCTCTGCCAATCTTTTTTTGTCGTTGAGTTTAGCATAGTGAAACAAGGCTTTTTGAAAGTTCTCAAGAGCCTTATCAAATTTTTTTTGTTTAAGTTGTGTAGAACCAATCAATAAATAGGAATCAGCTATACTGCGTATATCATCCGTTTTTAAACGATACTCCAAGGCTTCATTATGAAAATAGAGAGCCGAATCATTTTTTTGAAGAGCCAAATAATAGTTACCCAAATAGGAATAACTAAACCCAATATCATAATTATTTTCTAGTTGTAATCGTATATCGAGGGACTTTTTATAATAGGGCAGTACTTGATTGGTATCACCAATATTTAAATAAATATAACCAATGAGAAGATTAGCAAAACCTTGATTTTTTTTATCATCACACATTTCAGAAACCCGCAATCCTTCAACAGCATGTTGCATAGCGGCTTCAAAATCATTTTCGTATAGATTAATGTATGCCATATTGGTATAGGATTCGGCTATACCTTTTCCCCAATTTAATTGAATGGATTCTTCTAAAGCAAGTTTTGAATTTCTTTTGGCATCACTTAAGTTTCCTTTTATTCTGTAGAAATTAGCAGAATCAATTTTTAAGAATAATTCTATACTATCTTTTACTGACACGGTGGAAGCATAATTACTTGATTCAGTATCTTTTGAGCAACTTAAAGATAGTGACAATAGAAAAAGCAGGTATGTCAGTCGTTTAATATTCAACTTACTTCCCGATACAAAAATTCTTAAAAATATTACCTAACAAATCATCTGAAGTGATTTCACCCGTTATACTTCCCAACTGTTGAATGGCTTGACGGATATCCATGGCAATGAAATCTCCAGAAACGTTAGTTGAAAGTCCTGCTTGTGTTTTTTCTAATGCCGATAATGCCAAAGTTAAAGCTTCTAAATGGCGGGCATTGGTGATCACAACTTGATTAGTATCAATAGCATTGTGTTGAGCTATAAGTGCTAATTCTTTTTTAATAAATGTTATGTCATCTTTGTCTTTTGAAGAAACTGTATGCATATTCCAATGGCCAAATTCCATCCCAAAACCGGTGAACCCATCTGTGTACGTATCTGATTTATTAGCCAATAATATAATTTCTCCTTCTTTATTCAATGAGCGAATGTGACTTACTGCTGTTTCTATTTCATCGTGAGTGAGTGTATTCATATCCATCAAATACATAATGATGGCTGCTTTTTGAATTACTTCTTCAGCGCGTTTAATGCCCATTTCTTCAATAACATCTTCGGTTTGTCTCAAACCAGCTGTGTCAATCAATCTAAACAATTGTCCATTGATGGTAATAGGTACTTCAATTTTATCACGAGTAGTACCCGCAATGGAAGATACAATGGCCACATCATCATTTACCAAGGCGTTGATCCAACTGGATTTACCGGCATTGGGCTTACCTACAATAGCTACTTGGATTCCGTTTTTTATGGCATTACCGAATTTAAACGAATCACATAATTCATGTATTCGGCTTATTACTCGAGCCAATAGTTCTTGTAATTGGGTTCTATCGGCAAACTCGACATCCTCTTCGGCAAAATCCAATTCCAATTCAACTAATGAGGCAAAATGCATTAATTCATTTCGTAGCGTAGCCAATTCTTGAGTTATGCCTCCCTTCATTTGATTGACCGCAATGCGATGAGCACTTTCTGATTCGGCATGAATCAAATCGGCAATGGCTTCGGTTTGAGTAAGATCTAATTTACCATTATAAAAAGCTCGTTTGCTAAATTCTCCTGGTTCGGCTAGTTGACAACCATTTTGAATCAATAATCCTATTATTCGTTGTTGAATAAAAAGCGAGCCATGACACGCTATTTCCACGCTGTCTTCACCCGTAAATGAATGTGGATTACGAAATACAGTTGTAATGACATCATCGATCATTTCGTTTTGGTCCATAATCCTTCCAAAATGAACTGTATAACCTTTTGCTTGAGAAATGTTTTTAGAAAAAATCCGTTGAACTATTGAAATAGCTTCACTTCCCGATATACGAATCAAAGCAATGGCACCCATACCTGCCGGAGTGGAGAGTGCACATATGGTTGAATTGATGTTCATATTAATCTATTTTCAAGTAATTATAAGTAAATCATTGATGGAGTATTCCATTTTTTTTGGAAATATAGGAGTAAGCAAAGAAGTCTTTTTCAATTATCAAAAGACAACTAATAGCTGTTTTTCTGGTAGACGCTCGTTTAATAAAATTCTTTACTATTTTGAATTATAATATCGTTCTAAAAAACTCAATACATTTTTTTCTATTCTTACACTGATGTCACTTTGATCACTTTTGACAAAAGATTTTCCGCCAACTTTTTCAAATAATTCTATGTATCGTTCTGTTACAAGATTAACAAAATCAGGAGTCATTTCAGGAATAACTTGCCCATCCTTGCCTTGAAAACCACCTGCCATTAACCATTCTCTAACAAATTCTTTAGATAACTGACGTTGAGGTTCATTTTTGGACAATAACTCTTCATATCCATCCGCATAAAAATAACGCGAGGAGTCAGGTGTGTGTATTTCATCTATTAAATAGATTTTGCCATCACGTTTGCCAAATTCATATTTTGTATCCACCAAAATTAAACCTTGTTTGGCGGCAATTTCCGTTCCTCTTTGAAAAATTTTACGGGTATAATTCTCCAATTGCACATATTCTTCTTCACTAACGATACCTTGAGCAATTATGGCTTCGCGAGAAATATCTTCATCGTGTCCTTCTGAAGCTTTTGTAGTAGGTGTGATGATGGGTTCTACAAATTTTTCATTTTCACGCATACCTTCTGGCATAGTCACTCCACACAACGTTCGACCACCACTTTTGTAGGTTCTCCAAGCATGACCAGCTAAGTAACCTCGGATAACCATTTCTACTTTAAAGGGTTCGCACATTTTTCCAACCGTTACATTTGGATCGGGTGATTCCAGCAACCAGTTGGGAACAATATCTTTTGTAGCTTCTAAAAAAGTTGCTGCCAATTGATTCAAAACTTGGCCTTTAAAAGGAATTCCTTTAGGTAATACCACATCAAAAGCTGAAATACGATCACTAGCCACCATAACCAATAGTTCATTGTTAATAGTATACACGTCCCTAACTTTACCTTTGTAATATTGAGTTTGTTTTGGGAAATTAAAGTGGGTTTCTTTAAGAGGATTCATAATTTGAAATAATGATTTATTAGTGGTTTTGATTAATTAAATTTTTCGATAATGATTTTTACCAATCGATGTCTCACAACATCCTGCTCGTTTAAAAACACAAAAGAAATGCCTTCAATGTCCTTCAGCATATCGGCTGCTTTTTGCAAACCTGAAACCTGATTTCGTGGCAAATCAATTTGAGAAACATCGCCAGTAATGATGAATTTGGCTGATTTTCCCATTCGTGTCAAAAACATTTTCATCTGTTTATCAGTAGCGTTTTGACCTTCATCTAATATAACAAATGCATGGTCCAACGTTCTTCCTCTCATGAACGCCAAAGGAGCGATTTCAACCGTTCTATTTTCAATGTATTCATTGAGTTTGTCGATGGGTATCATATCCCTCAAAGCATCATACAAAGGTTGAAGATAAGGATCCAGTTTTTCTTTTAAATCTCCCGGTAAAAAACCGAGGTTTTCACCTGCTTCAACAGCTGGGCGGGTTAGTACAATTCGTTTTACTTCTTTATTTTTTAATGCTCTTACTGCCAAAGCAACAGCGGTGTAGGTTTTTCCTGTACCTGCAGGTCCAATGGCAAACAACATATCATTTTTGTCAATGCATTCCACCATTTTACGTTGATTCAACGTTCGAGCGGTAATGTTCACACCTTTGTTTCCATGAACCAATATTTCCTCGCCATTGTTTTGTTTCAACGATTCACTACCACGCTCAAGTATATTAGATAAATTCTCATCAGAAAGAAAATTAAAACGGTCAATGTGTTGAAGTAATAAGGTTAGTTTGGCTTCGAATTCATTTATTAAATCTTCCGCACCTTTCACCATCAATTCTTCACCTCGATGTACAATTTTCAATTTTGAAAAATGCGATTGAATTAATTTTAAATTCTTATTTTGAGGTCCAAGTAAATGCAGTGATTCGGCATTACTTAAACTAAATATCTTTTCTTGCAAACTTTTCCATTTTTAATTGTGCAAAAGTAATGATTAACAAAAAGGAAGCTGTTATTTTTTATTCAAAATGATGTACTATTTTTGAACAAAATTTGAAGCTGGTTACGAAATAAAATGTCAATAATTACCTTAACAACAGATATGGGACTCAAAGACTACTATGTAGGATCTTTGAAAGGAAGTATTTACACCGCGATACCTTCCGTAACCGTTGTAGATATTAGTCACGAAATTCAGCCTTTCGATATTGTTCACGCTTCATTTGTAATCAAGAATTGTTATCAAGATTTTCCAAAAGGAACCATCCACATCATTGGTGTAAACCCAGAAGATACCGAGAAATCAAAACATGTAGTCGTTCAACATAATGGATATACGTTTATTGGTGCTGATAATGGCATATTTTCATTATTGTTTGATGAACTTCCAGAGGTAATTTATGAAATTACTTTTTTGGGAACTCAGAAAGGTCAGTCTTTTCCAACGAAAAATGTATTTGTACCTACTGCCATTCAGTTGTTAAATGGAACACCATTGGAAGAGATTGGTTTTCCACAAGAAACCTTATTGAGACGTCAGCTTTTTAGACCGGTGATTGAATCTAATTATATTAAGGGAACCGTATCCTATATTGATGCTTACGGAAATATTTTAACCAACATTAATAAGGAACTATTTGCTGAAGTGGGCAAGGGTAGGAGTTTTAAAATCCATTTGACTCGTGCAGGTTATACCATTTCTAAAATAAATGAAAAATATGGTGAAGTACCTGAGGGAGAAAAAGTAGCTATTTTTAGTAGTTCTGGAAATTTGGAAATAGCCATAAATAAAGGTGTTGAAGGGAGTGGAGGAGGAGCCAGTAAATTGTTTGGGATGAAAATGAGCGATACTGTATTAATTGAATTTGAATAATCTAACTAAATAATAGTATTATACATGATTACGCGAATTGTTAAGTTGACCATTGATCCAAATAAAGTAGATGAATTTAAGAGATTGTTTGTAGAAAACAAAGCGCTAATTGCTTCTTTTGAAGGATGTATGCATTTAGAAATATTACACGATGTTGAACAACCTCATGTTTATTTTACCTACAGTAAGTGGCAAAATGTGGAAGCAATAGAAAAATATCGTCAATCCGAACTCTTTAATGGAATTTGGAGTCAAGTAAAACCACTTTTTATTGGTAAGCCTGAAGCTTGGAGCCTAATTTAAGTAAATTTTGTTGTTCATTTGCCCTATTTTAAACAATCATTTTGTTTTGATTTCTCAAGGTGTGTAATAAAAGATTGTATTTTTGTCTTTACAACCTACCCCAATCCTATGAAATTATTTCATTTTCTAATAATACTGTTGAGTATTTTGTTTGCAATAGACGTTATTTCACAAACCACAAAAATAGAAACATTAGTTCAAAAAGGTCACATCCAACCTGTGGCAGAAGTTGCCTATCATCCTTCAGGGGACTATTTTATTACAGGTGGAATGGATAATGCCATAATTTTATGGGATGTGGCATCAGGTCAACAAATCAGAAGTTTTAACATTCATACCAATAGAGTGAATAATCTCGATTTTTCACTTGATGGAACGTTGTTACTTTCTGCAGGAATGGATAATTTTATTTATGTAACCGATATTCTCACAGGTGAAATTAAAGAGAAGTACGTGCATAAAAACAAAGATTCTTATCCAATGAGTGTTCGGTTTTCTACAACTAATAAATTCATAATTGTAGGCGATAATCGTGATCGAATATTTTTAATTAATAGAACAGATCAATCGATGATCCAATTAAATAAAGGTTTTTCAGCCTCTATTTCGTCACTTTCAATGTCGCCCAATGAACAAGTGAAAATGGATTTGGTGGATTATAATAAAATAGCCATAATCAACTCTAGTAAAAAAGATACCATCGAATTACCTTTCGACAAAGCCAATAACATAAGTTTTAGTCCCAATGGTAAACATGTAGCCATTGGTTCCACAAAGTTGTACGCTTCCATCATCGATATCGAAACAGGTAAAGTTGTTCAAGAAATTATTCCCAACCCCGAAAATCAATGTGACGGGTGTAATATACAAATTGCCTACAGTCCAAATGGATTGCTCTTTTTGACGCACGATACTTACAACGGACTTGTAGTTTGGAATACCAGCAATTGGAAAAAAGTATTTCAACTTACTTTCAAAGAGGAACGTTTTGAAACGATTCAATTCAGTGACGACAATAACTCTATACTTTTGAGTAATGGGAGTCAATGTCAAATAGTGAATGTAGCTTCAAAAAAAGTGGTTTTTGAGTTTAAAAACGATTTGATGTCCAATTTCACACCTTCGATTAGCCCTGATGGTCAATATATTTTATTGCCTGATTTATATAATAGTGTTTCGAGTTATAAAATCAATTCGCAAAAAGTAGCTCAAAAATACAGAGGTTACTTGAATACAGAGGCCGCTATTAATAGCAAATACAATTATGCGTATTGGCGGGATATTAATGTTCTTAATTTAATGAAGTTTAAAAATCCGATTGAAATTTCACCAGATGGCTCCATACTTGCTCAAGGAAAAATAGAAAATACCATTGTCTTATTTGACCTCGTGGTGGGTAAACAAAAGATGGTTTTAAAAGGTCATGAACATCAAGTGTTGTCGCTAGCATTTCATCCTGATGGAAAAGAATTAGTAAGTGGAGATGCTGGAGGAGAGGTTATTATTTGGGATTTGACAACGGGATTACTAAAAAAGAAATTTATGGCTCACTCTAATGTGGTTTTGTTTGATTTGGCTTACAATTCAAGTGGTACCGAATTGATTACAGCAGGATGGGACGCCTATATTAAGCATTGGGATTTGTCTAATTACACACAATTGGGATATATAGATTTAGAAAACAAGGCAGCATTTAGCATCCAATTTTCACCCAATGATTTATACATTCTCATAGGCGATAATGACCAATCGGTTTATTATTATGAAGTGGATACTAAAAGATTGGTGAGAACGTTGATTGGGCATACCAAAACCATTACCCAAAGTTATGTTGATCAAAAATCAACTACATTAATTACTTCAAGTAATGATGGTTCTGTGCGTTTTTGGGATTTTTATTCCGGTATTCTTAAAGACAAAGTTACCACTCCATTCAATGCAGGTATTCTCTCCTTGGCAAAGCATGCTTCATTGCCCATCTTATTTTTTGGGAGTGCTGATCGCAAGATTTATGTCTATGACCTCGAGAAGAAAGCATTTGTTTCTTCGTTTTTGGCTCATCAAAGTGGTGTTTGTGAACTTAAGATTCATCCTACACAACCCATTTTATATTCTCGTAGTGTTGAAGGAGAGGTGAAGGTATGGAATTTAAATACTTATGAAGAACAGTTGACATTAATGTATATGAATCAAAATGATTGGTTGATTACCCAACCCAATGGTTATTTTGATGGAACCTCAAACGCAATGAAATCTATCAATTATGTAACTGGATTAAAAACGTTGGAAGTAGGATCGTTCTTTAAAAAATATTATTATCCAGGCTTATATGATTATCTTAATAAAGGTAATCGATTTGTTGATGGCCAACAAGGAATGAATACATTAATGGAAAAAGTGCCGTCTTTTGAAATCCAATTTGCCAATTTTCAAGGGAAAGTAACTTCTGTAAATGCAGATAGTACTTACAAACACAATTCTTCCTCAGTAGTTGTTGATATAATGATAAACAATACCATCAAAAACATTGACAAAATCAACGTTTACAATAATGGAAAAATAATTAAACAAGAGGCTTTTGAGGAAGAAGTATCCTTTAGAGGTACGGCAAATAAACGCACCACCACTATTCAATTAGCACCTAAAAAAAACCAATTAGAATTTACCCTTACCACCAAAGAAGGAATAACCACTCCTTCCAAATCTTTACAATTATTTTACGATACGCTTACAGGAAAGACCGATTTATTTATTGTTGCCTTGGGAATCAACGAATATCAAAATCCAAGTTACAATTTAAAATATGCCAAAAACGATGCTGTAGAGTTTTCTAATGTATTATCCAATTGTTCAGCTACTTTATTTTCAAAGGTGTATTCTTACACGCTAGCTGATAAAGAAGTAACTCGAGCGAACGTATATAAAATTATTGCTTCTATTAAATCGCAAATGGGACCTGAGGATGTCTTTGTGTTTTATTATGCAGGGCATGGCATGATGGTTGAAAATATAGCCAATAAATCCAATGATTTTTATTTAATTATGAGTGATATTACCAATTTGTATGGTGATAAAGCAATGTTGGATGCCAAAGGAATTTCGTCTCAAGATTTATTAGAAATATCAAGAGTGTTGTCGGCTCAAAAGCAAGTTTTTGTTTTGGACGCTTGCCAATCAGGTGCGGCATTAAATGCATTGGCAGTGAGAGGCGTAGAAAGGGAAAAAGCTTTAGCTCAATTAGCACGTAATTCAGGTACATTTTTCCTAACGGCTTCGCAAGATGTAGAATTTGCCAATGAAGTAGGAGAGCTAAAACACGGACTTTTTACATATGCCATCTTAGAAATTTTAAATGGAACAAAAGGTGTCTCAAAACCCAATGAAACCATATCAATTTACCAACTCAAATCATATGTTGAAACGCGCGTTCCTGAGTTATCAAAAGAACATCAAGGTTCATCTCAATATCCAACAGGTTATAGCTTTGGAAATGATTTCCCGATTGGTGTAGTGTTAGAGAATAAGTAAATCGAATTGATTACAAATTCCAGTCATTTAGTGTGGCTATGGCACGATGTGCGGTCATGTCAAAATGCGTAGGCACAATAGTGACATAACCTTCTTCTAACATGGTCATATCTGCTTCATCACCGCGGTCATGGTTAACAAAAGAACCCGTGAGCCAATAATATTTTTTATTCAATGGGTCAATCCGTTCATCAAAAGTGTCGTCCCAATAGGCACGAGCTTGGCGGCATATTTTTATACCTTTAATGGCTTTTTCAGCTAATTTTGGTATGTTGACATTTAAACAAATACCTTTTTCCATTCCTTGTTCCAACGCTTTTTCAATGATTTTATGGATAATTGTTTTGGAAGGTCCAAAATCAGCTGCCCAGTCATAATCACACAAGGAAAAACCTATTGAGGGAACTCCTTCAATGGCTCCTTCAACCGCAGCCGACATAGTTCCAGAATATAAAACATTGGTAGAAACATTACTGCCATGATTAATTCCAGAAATGATCAAATCGGGTTTTCTACCTTTCAATTTATACATTCCAATTTTTATGCAATCTACTGGCGTACCCGAACAAATGTAGGTTTTATGTTTACCAAAATAATCATTCTTAAAGGCTCTCAATGGTGCATTAACTGTTATCGCATGACCCATACCTGATTGAGGTTTGTCAGGCGCGACAATGAGTAATTCACCAAATTGTTCAGCTACTTCAATCAAATTTTTTATTCCGGGGGCTGTGAATCCGTCATCATTTGTTACCAAAATTAGTGGTCGTTTGCTCATGGTCTACAGTATTAATTACTTGTGCAAAACTAATAAAACAGTGATTCAAACAACTACTTTTTTTCAATTACATTTGCACAAGTCGATAGTGTAGTGGATTTCGTTCACTATTTAACTAAAATAATTAAAAATTAAATTTTTATGAAAACTATAAAATTAAGTATGCTTACGGTGATGAGTTGCTTTGTTATGTACAACCATGCTCAGGATAAAATTAACTCAACAGTGGCACCCACCAATATTAAAAGTGTAACCGTATTTTTATCAGGTGCAGAGGTGAATTGTACTTCCAAAGTAACCTTGATGCCCGGTAGTAATGAAATCGTTTTTGAAAATTCATCACCCTATCTTAACCCAAATAGTGTGCAAATTAAAGCATTGAATAATGACGTAACCATTGTTTCTGTAGCTACTGCTACAAATTACCTTAGAGATGAGGTGGCCACCGGTAAATTGAAAGTGATTTCAGACAGTTTAGATGATATTAATCTTATGGTAGCCATTCGTCAAAGCCATATAAAAGTGTATAATGATGAACGTGATATGGTGTTGTCTAATAAAAAAATTGGAGGGACTCAGACATTAGTGACAGATGATATCGCTGAAATGGCAGAGTTTTTTAGAAAACACTTACTGGATATTGAAATGAAATTAATTGATGCCAATAAACAATTATTGGAATATCAAAAAATTCAAAGTAGATTGCTACAGCAACAACGTACGTTGACTACAGGGAGTGTTAAAAATACAACGGAAATTATTTTAAATGCTTCATCAAAAAATAAAGTAGCTGTGGATTTTGAAATCAGTTATGTAGTTACCAATGCTGGATGGGTTCCTAAATACGATGTAAGAGCCAATGATTTAGAGAAGCCAGTTGAACTCAATTTCAAAGCAGATGTTTATAATGGTACGGGTTTCGATTGGAAAAATGTTGCCATTACACTATCAACAGGAAATCCTAGTATTGATAATACACAACCTAATATGTCACCTTGGTATTTAGAATATTACAATGCTTATAATAATAGAGCAAAAACCAATGCCTATTACAAATCGGATAATGCACCCGCAGCTGCTTATGATTCATATGGATCAAGTGTAGAGGAAGTAAAAATTGAATCAATTAAAGTGGCTCAAAAAAGTCAAACTACGGCAGCGTTTACCAATAGAGTAGAGAGCACTGTAACCAATCATTTTGTTATTTCCATTCCTTACACTATCAAAAGTGATTCAAAACCGTATGTTGTGGATATTCAAAAATATGATTTGCCTGTACTATTCAATTATTTATCCATTCCTAAATTAGATACAGATGCTTTTTTATTAGCACGAATTTCAGGTTGGGAAAATTTAAATTTATTACCTGGAACGGCTAACATTTATTTTGAAGGTTCTTTTGTAGGAAATTCATTTTTAGAGACCAATAGCACAAATGATACATTAGATTTATCTATGGGAAGAGATAAAAGTATCATCATACAACGAGAAAAAATTGATGAATTTTGCAAAAATACCGTTGTAGGGGGTAACAAAAAAAGTATGCGAGGTTATGAGATTAAAATCAAAAATACCAAATCAAAAGAAATTGTTTTAGAAATTAAAGATCAAATTCCTTTGTCGTCTTATAAAGAAGTAATTGTGGATGCTGTGGATTTGGGAGGAGCTACTTACGATATAAAAACAGGAGAATTGATTTGGAAAATAACGTTGAAACCCGGGGAATCTAAAACACTCAATTTCAAATATGAAGTGAAATACCCTAAAAATATGACCCTCACAAATTTTTAACTCAAACAACATGAAACGAATTTTCCTCTTTTCAATTCTTCTCTTAACTTATACAAGCTGGCTAGCTAAAAAACCTGAACCACTTCAATTATTGAATTGTTCTAAGGTAAAAGGAGATTATTTGTGGTTTTCTAAAACAGAGGTTTCGAATATGAGTTATCGTGAGTTTTTATATTTTGTTCAACCCAAATTATCAGAAAAAGAGTTTAAAGCATTGTTGCCCGATACATTAGCTTGGAATAAAGTTTTGGGAAATAGTGACCCTTACATTAATTATTATTTTCGTCATCCTGCATATTCTCAATATCCTATGGTTTGTATTACAAAAAAGCAAGCCGAAGAATTTTGCAAATTTTTGACCGAAGTTTTAAACGAAAAATTTCACAAAGATCCCAACTGTACCTATCAAAGAATTATTGTACGGTTGCCTACAACGGAAGAGTGGACCTATGCTGCTATTGGAGGACTTTCACCCTACAATGAATATCCTTGGGATGGTAAAGATGTATTATTTACCAGTGGTAAATATCAAGGAAGTGCACGTGCGAATTTTTTAAAAACGAATGAAGCTTTTGAAGGTGTTTCGGGTGGTGCAGGAGCAAGCGGAAATGTGGATGTTTTTGTACCTGATAAATCTTATTGGCCTAATGGATATGGTCTTTATAATATGAGTGGTAATGCTGCTGAAATGGTTGCCAATGAACCGATTGCTATGGGTGGAAGTTTTAGAGACCCTCACGATCAAATAAAAGTAACATCAAGTCAAAGTTTCAAATCGGCATCTCCTCTTGTAGGATTTAGATACGTTGTTGAAATACAAGAATTTAAACCACTCGTTTTGAAGTCCAAAATGGATGTGACTAAAAAATCATTTTACAAATCGAGTTTTGTCAAATTAAACGACACGCTCAGTATAATGAACACCGAAGTGAGCAATGAATTGTATAATTTGTTTTGTCAAGAAACTAAACGCAATAGACCTGATTCAACCTTGTGGAAAAATCAATTTTACGGCAGCGATCAATACGTTACACATTATAATTGGCATGCTAAAATGCGCAACTTTCCCGTAGTAAACATAACTCCAGAAGATGCTGAGAAGTTTTGTTTTTGGTTAACACAACACTATGTCAGAACCTACAGTATTGATGCACAAATTCGACTACCCAAAAAAGAAGAAATGATCTTGGCCATTGAAAAAGGTTATGAAGTGAAATTAGTTGATGGTCAAGAAAGACCCAGTGTTTTTAACGGGAATATTAGAACCATTGATAGAACCTATTCAGGTGATCTGAAGCGTTATTTTAACTCTATTCCTTACCTAGATCAAGATAATATTACGGCCACAGGTGATGTAAAAGCATCCGTAAGCCCAAAAATGAAATTGTATAATTTAACGAGTAATGTAGATGAAATATTGCTGGATCACACCGTTTATTTAAATAGAAATTGGACCACCCAAACCGAAGATTGGAAATTTACGTCAACTAAAATAAATACAGCTTCACCAACTGTTGGTTTACGCGTTGTTTTAGTTACTAAATAATGGTTTTTTAATTTTAACACATCTAGTAAATCGTTCAACACAGTTTTACTGTCTTTTGACCAAAATTTAAATTAAATAATAGGTTTGCGATTATTTTTGAATTCAAAAAATAAAAGGCTACTATGAAAAAAATACTTGTTAACCTATTACTATTGAGTTCAATGACTCTATTAATAACGAGTTGTGGAACAACCGATGGAGGAAAAGAAAGTGAAACAGGAACTCAAGAAGTGGTCAAAACACCTAAAGATAAATTAGAGGGTAAATGGGAAATTAAAGAAGCCACCGGTGAGTTGGCTTCGTTGAATGTAGGAACGATATTTACGTTTGATGGAGAAAATTTTTCTACTGCTGCCATGGGTATGGAATCTAAAGGTAAAATTGTTACTAAAACAGACGAAATGTTTTCGGTTTTATTTGAAAATTTAACAACCAATTTTGATTACAGCTATCATTTTGAAGGCGAAAAATTAATTATCGAAGCAGGAACACAAGGACAAATTTTTACATTGGAAAAACAATAATTTGAACTTTAATAATCAATTGTTGAAATATTAGTTGAATTTTTTATTGTAGATATCAAAAAATAAATTAATTTCGACAAACAATATAAAATGTGTTTATGCCATTTACAGTTGAAAATAGAGATAGTTTTACGTTAATTTCCTCAAATACAGATAAGTTAGATACGCTTGCTGCGCCTAATTTAAAGTCTGAATTTGTGTTATTAGATAAAACAGGTGTGAAGAATGTACTGTTAGATTTATCCAATACGCGCTATTGTGATTCATCAGGCTTGAGTGCATTATTAGTTGGGAACAGATTATTCAAAGAAGGAGGAAAACTCGTTATTTGTGGTTTGCAACCCAATGTAAAAAAATTAATTGAAATATCGCAATTACACAAAGTCCTAAATATTGGCGTAACTATTGATGATGCCAAAGGTCTTTTTTAATGAATAAGAGTTAAACAATAAAAATTAAATTATGAAAAAATTATTACTATCATTTTCTATACTTTTTTTAGGTGCTGCTGCAGTTAGTGCGCAATGTACTCCTAATCCAAATTTAACTTCTGGAATCGATCCAGATACTGCATCTAACTTACCTGTTTCATACACGGGACAGGCTTATGATGAAGTGATTACATTTAAAGTTCCACAAGACACCAATTTCAATGGTTCTCAAATTACTATTCTTTTTGTAAGATTAGATGATATCACTGGATTACCATCTAACTATACCTACAATTGTACACCTACTTCTTGTGATTTCCCTGGAGGACAATCAAGTTGTGTACGTTTATACAGCACATCAAATCCAACGGTTTCTCAAATCGGAGCTTATCAATTAGATATTACCGCTTCTCCTTACATCAGTTTGTTTGGTACTCCAGTATCTGCAGGAAGTTCTAGCTATGATGGATATGTTTTAGTGATAGCTGATGGTGCTTCTTCTAGTGTAGAACGTATCAACGCTGAAACATTCAAAACATTAATGGCTATTCCTAATCCAACAAATGGAAATACACGTATTCAATTTGCAATGGGATATGCTGCCGATGTAACTTTTACGGTAACAAACTTATTAGGTAAAGTGGTGACTACTCAAAAATTAGCAGGAAACAGAGGTGTAAACGAAGTTAATTTTGATGCTGCCAATGTTCCAAATGGTGTTTATTTATACACCATTACCGATGGTAAAAACGTTATCTCTAAAAAATTAGTGGTAAACAAATAAGCATTGTTTATCTCATCTTTTGAAATCCCTTCAGAGCATCTTTGAAGGGATTTTTTATTTAATGAAATTCCTTTAATGCATTTAGAATAGTGGTTTTTAGAATACACATATTGGGTTCTGGAAGTGCAATGCCCGTATTGCACCGAAACCCTACTGCTCAATACCTCAATGTACTCGAACGACATATATTAATTGATTGTGGTGAAGGAACACAATTACAATTTCAGAAGTATAAAATAAAAGCCAATAAAATAGATCACATATTGATCAGTCACTTACATGGCGATCATTATCTTGGATTGATGGGTTTTTTATCTTCTATGCATTTGTTAGGAAGAACTGAAAAATTGAATGTATATGCACCATCGGATTTAAAGGATATTATTTTTTCGCAAATAAAGGCCAGTAAAACGTATCTTAATTTTGATATTCATTTTGTTTCATTAGAAAGTAATGAATCGGAATGCATTTTTGAGGACAATTGTATAGAAATACATACCATCCCGTTGCAACATAGAGTGTACTGTAATGGATTTTTAATCAAAGAAAAAACGAAACCAAGGCGCATCAATAAAGAAGTAATTCAACAAATGGATTTGCCCGTTGCTTGGATGCATCGAGTAGTTAAGGGCGAAGATTGGATTAAGGATGATGGTACACACATTAAAAATGAATTGTTAACTTTACCTCCTCATCCTTCTCGTAGTTACGCATTTTGCAGTGATACGTGTTATTCTGAAAAAATTGTTCCACTAATAAAACATGCCAATTTGCTGTATCATGAAGCTACCTTTTTGAGTGATATGGAAGTTCGAGCAAAGAAGACCTTTCACAGCACAGCCATTCAAGCAGGCAAGATTGCACAACTAGCCGAAGTAGGTAAATTATTACTGGGCCATTTTTCAGCGCGTTATAGAGATGTTTCTGAATTTGAAACAGAGGCTGCCACACATTTTCAACAGGTCGTAGCCGTAAATGACGGAGATATCTTTGATGTGGAGTAGTTATTTCGCCCTATCCGGATTATTTTTTACAAAGGCTTCCCATCCCGATTTTTTGGAACCTGAAGTCGGAACACCACCTTTTGAAGATTGAAAAAAGTGACAAACAGCAGCCGCCAATCCATCGGTTGCATCTAAATACTTGGGCATATCACTAAAATTCAATAAGGTTTGCAACATAGCCGCAACTTGTTCTTTTGAAGCATTTCCATTTCCTGTAATGGACTGTTTAATGGATTTTGGAGCATATTCTTGAATGGGAATATCTCTGGTTAAAACTGCTGCCATAGCAACCCCTTGAGCTCTTCCTAATTTAAGCATGGATTGCACATTTTTGCCAAAAAAGGGTGCTTCAATAGCAACTTCGTCAGGAAGGTAGGTAGTAGCTAAAAAAGTAACTTTTTCAAAAATGGACTTTAATTTTAGTTCGTGATTTTCTAACTTTGAAAGATGGATAATACCCGCAGTGATGAGCACCGCTTTTTTGTTTTTTATACCAATAACTCCATACCCCATAATATTGGTTCCGGGGTCTAATCCTAAAATTATTTTGTCGTATTCTGTCATTCGTTACTTTTGTAATAAATTCTGTAGGTTACCTTAAATTTATTTACGTATTTAGTTGTAGCAATTAAAACTACTAAGATATATAAGTTTTTATTACAAGCACTGAAATTTTCAGTGTTTGGCTTTGCTTGCTATTTTATTTACATCCAACTGAATGAAAAAGACTTCGTTTCAAATTTTCAAGAGGTTAGTAATCATCTACTTTCCATCAAAGGAATTTTATTAATAAGTTGTGTTTTTTTACTTCAGTTTCTCAACTACACATTGGAGGCAGTAAAATGGCAGCAACTCGTCAAACTTCAATATTCCGTTTCTCTTTGGACGCTTGTAAAGTCCGTTTATGTGGGTAACTCCATAAGTATTTTTACCCCAAATAGAGTAGGGAGTTATTTAGGTCGTATGATTATATTGCACGAATTACCTAAGTTGTTCGTTGCTGCTTCATCCTTCCTTGGCAATTTGGCTCAACTCACCATAACCGTTTTTTTTGGTATTATCGGATTTATATTTTTTGTACCTGAACCATTTATATTTACCAATGATTTCTTTTTAATTCTATTCTCAGCGTTGACTCTTTTCTTTTTAGGTGTTCTTTTTTTTGGTAAAAAGGTATTGGTTTTTTTTAATCGCTTTCAATGGTTTTTAATTTACAAAGATGGTTTAGATTTTTTAGATCAAGTTAAGGGTAAGGTAATCGCAAAAGTGTTGTCTGTCGCTTTCCTTCGTTACGCTGTTTTTGTAGTCGAATTTTGGTTAATTCTAGCTGCTTGTGGCATTGATGTTACGTTTTTGGAAACGTTTATTATCTGTGGAGTAGTGTATGCCGTTTCTAACTTTATACCTAGCCCAATGATGGGTAACCTAGGTACGCGAGAATTGGTTGTTTTATTAGTTTTTGGAGGCACTAATGTAGAAACAAATGCGCTAACCGCTTCGCTTATTATTTGGATCATAAACATTGCTTTTCCTTCCGTTTTGGGAGGAATAATGTTGAATTTTCATCGTTTTAAAAATTCCAAAACACATGATTGAATTGGGCTTGATTACAGGTGCTGTAATAGTACTTTATGGTATATTCATTTTATGTGTGGGTGCATTTTTTCTTTTGCCCGTAGGTGAAACTCAATCGTCCACCGTTCAGGGTTTTACTGTATTGATTCCGTTCAAAAATGAAGAAAAAAACATAGCCCATTTAATCCGAAGTTTACAAAAATCCTATACCCAATACTCTAAAAATGAGGTTGAGTTTTTATTTTTAAACGATCATTCCATTGATAATTCGCTACAGGTGCTTGAACATGAATTAATGGAGGTAACCTTTGAATGGCGCATTGTTTCTTTACAAAACGAACTTAAAGGAAAAAAAATGGCGCTTATATTGGGTGTCGAATTGGCTAAATACGAACGAATTATAACCTTAGATGCCGATTGTGTAGTCGCAAGTGATTGGTTGTCTGAAATGACCAGAATAACAGTAGGATTGGGAATTGGCGTTGTGATTCAGCATAATGAACAGATGCCTTTTAGTGTTCTTACGGCTCTTCAAAGCACAGAAGGGTTAATGTTGCAAGGTATTACCCTTGGGTCAGCCAATTTAATGATACCTTTGTTATGTTCTGGAGCGAATTTATCGTATTCAAAAGAGGATTTTATCGCTTTGCAACCCTACATGGATAATTTGGATATCGCATCTGGTGACGACATGTTTTTGCTTGAAAAATTTAGGAAAAATGACCTTCCCATTGTCTCTGCCCAAAAAGCAATTGTGTACACCACCACCGAAAATAATTGGTCTGATTTAATAAAAAGATCCTCCCGTTGGATTGCTAAAACAACGCAACTCAAGAACAATTTTTTGAGTGGAATTTCGGTTTTGACTTTTGTAGCTAATTTACTTTTTATACTTTCTTTCGTTTTATGGTTAATTACTGCCAATGATTGGTGGCTATTTAACTGCCTTATTAAGTTTTTAGTCGATTTTTTATTATTATTTTCAGTAAGTTTAGCATTTAAAAAATTATATTTATTAATTTTCGCACCGCTTATAGTTTTCATCTATCCCATTTATCTTTTTTGGGTTGGTATGGCTGCATTAAGTTATAAAAAGAAAGATTGGAATTAATGGCTAAAAATTCAGAAAATACAGTTCAACGCAGCACTTCTCTTTACGGAGAAGCTTGGAGAAAACTGAAGAAGAATAAGCAAGCTATGATTGGACTTTTTGTGATTTGTTTTGCGTCCCTTGTTGCTATTTTAGGTGCAAATATTCGTCCTGATGAGACCGAACATGCCAATGATCAAAATCCTATCATCCAGAAATTACAACCAGGAGCCACAGTAAAACATTTATTGGTTCATAAAAATGAAGAGATAGAAGAAGTGGGTTTTTTCGGTCGTTTGTTTTTATCAGGTGCTCCTCGCAAGCATAAATATTATCCCTACTTAGATTATTTTTACGAAGGAAGCAATATTACCATTGAATTATTTTCGCCTTTCAAAGATAAGCCAAACTATTTACCGCAATATAAATCGTTTTCTTTGGCGGATGTAGTCTACCCTCTAGACATTATGCGGGAGGACAAAGTAATTGATTTGGGCGGTGGAAAGTACACGGTGAATTTGTTAAATGGAACCGAAACTATGGTTACCTTAGAGGAAATGAAAGCTGAATTGGAAGCCAACAACTTAATTGAAGTAAAATATTATTTAGGAACGGATGTAAATGGAAGGGATATGTTGAGTCGTATAATGGCGGGAACCATTATTTCTTTATCTGTTGGGTTATTGTCGGTATTAATATCTTTGATTATTGGATTATTTTTGGGAGCTTTAGCGGGTTATTACAGAGGTTGGGTGGACAATATAATTATGTGGTTCATTACAGTGGTTTGGTCTATTCCTTCGTTGTTGCTGATCATTTCATTGCAATTAATTATGGGATCTGGGTTTACTACCGTTTTTGTGGCAGTGGGATTAATTATGTGGGTGGATTTGGCTCGTTTAGTTAGAGGTCAAGTATTGAGCATCAGAGAGAAAGAATATATTGAAGCGGGTAGAGCATTAGGATATTCTAATTTGAGAATCATTACAAAACATGTTATCCCAAATATTTTAGGTCCTGTAATCGTTATTTGCGCTACTAATTTTGTTAGTGCTATTTTGTTGGAAGCTGGGTTAAGCTTTTTGGGAATTGGGGCTAAAATCCCTATGGCATCTTGGGGTTCAATGATTCAACAACATTCAGCCTATATTACCAACCCCCAGAATGGTTATTTAGCAATAATACCAGGAGTTTGTATCATAATTTTAGTTTTTTCATTTATGATGGTGGGTAACGGATTGCGCGATGCTTTCGATACAAAATCAACCGATGCTCACGGTGTGTAATTTCGTTTTAAGAAAATAACAAATCATTCTAAACAAATCAATCTTATAAAATAGTATGGATAAGCTCTATTTGAAATACATAATATTGGTTGCGGCAACTTTTTTGTTAGCCTTCTTCCTTAATTTTTTTATAAAACGAGTTGTAGGCAAATACGTTGTAAAATACTCCAATAAATTAAAAGCCGACCCAACAAATTTTTCGTTTTTAAAGAATTCTATCACTTTCATAATCTATTTGGGAGCTATAGTTTTTATATTTACTCAAGTACCATCACTTAGAAATATAGGAACGGCCCTTATGGCCAGTGCCGGTATCTTAGCAGCTATTATTGGATTTGCTTCTCAAAAGGCCTTTTCAAATATTATTAGTGGAATTTTTATTTTAATTTTTAAACCATTTAGCATTGGTGATGTTATTGAAATTGAGGGTAACAAAATGGGAAGTGTAGAAGAAATTACGATGCGTCATACCGTAATTAGGGATTTTGAAAATTTAAGAATTGTTATACCAAACAGTATTATAAGTGATGCCACGGTAGTAAATACAAGTTTAATAGATGACCGTATACGCAAACACATCAATTTTAAAGTAAGTTACGATACCGATATTGATTTGGCAATTAAACTCATTCAAGAAGAAATCATGAAACATCCGTTATTTACAGATGTTAGAACAGACAAACAAATTCGTGAAAATGAACCATTAGTAGTTGTAAGAGTGGCTGAATTGGGAGAATATTATGTTCGCTTAAAGGCTTATGCTTGGGTAAGAGATTTTGATGATTCCTTTGTGCTTGAATGCGATTTGAATAAATCACTTCTCAAAAGATTTAAAGAAAATAATATCACCATTCCTTTCCCTCATCAAGTAAATGTAAATGGGAATCCCTACCAAACTGAATAATAAAGCACTAAAAAATAAACCATACCTTTTCAAATCATAGCCATAACATGAAAATTTATCTTTTAACTAGAAATGCCAATCTTTATTCCTCTAAAAGACTGCTTGAAGCAGCTACTGTAGCAGGTCATGACGTTAGGGCTATTGATTATATGCACTGTAATTTAATCATCGAAAAAGGTCGTTGTCAAATAGTATATAAAGGCGATTTTTTGGAAATGCCTGATGCAATTATTCCTAGAATTGGAGCCACCAATACATTTTTCGGATCAGCTGTAATTCGACAGTTTGAAATGATGAATGTTTTTTCTGCGGTGGGTTCAGATCCGCTTTTGCGTTCAAGAGATAAATTTAAATGTTTGCAGTTGTTGTCCATGCAAGGAGTGAATATGCCCATAACAGCTTTTGCAGATACAAGTAATGATGCTGTGGAATTGATAGCAGCGGTAGGTGGAACTCCTCTAATCATTAAACTATTGGAAGGAACTCAAGGTTTGGGTGTTTTATTGGCCGAAACTAAAAATGGTGCAAAATCTATTTTAGATGCCTTTTCTGAGCTAAAGGCCAAAGTGATGGTCCAAGAATTCATTAAAGAATCAAAGGGAATTGATGTGCGTGCTTTTGTAGTAGACGGAAAAGTTGTTGCATCTATGAAACGAACGGCTCCCGAGGGAGAGTTTAGATCAAATATTCATAGAGGTGGAGTAGGTACTCCGATTGAACTCAATGCATATGAAATTGAAACCGCCATTAACAGTGCCAAAGCATTGGGCTTAGGCGTAGCAGGGGTAGATATGTTGATTTCAGCAAAAGGACCTATGGTCATTGAGGTCAATTCATCACCAGGATTAGAAGGAATTGAAGGGTTTACTGGAGTTAATGTTGCGGGTGAAGTAATTAAATATTTAGAAACATCCATCCAAAAATAGTCAATTATGGAAATCAATAATATTGCTGTAAAAAAAGGGGAAAATACAACCGTAAAAATAAAAGTAGGTGACTTACCATCTGGAAATTCAATAAACCTATTTGCTCACGTTTTTAGAAGTAAAAAAGAAGGCCCAACCATTTTGATAATGGCTGGTGTTCACGGAGATGAGATTAATGGTGTGGAGATAGTGAGAAGAGCTGTAAAAGCTGGTTTTTTTTCAAAATTAAATTGTGGTAATGTCATTGCCGTTCCATTGTTGAATATATATGGGTTTATCAATTTCTCGAGAGATTTGCCCGATGGTAAAGATGTAAATAGAAGTTTTCCGGGTGTAAAAAATGGATCACTAGCAGCTAGAGTGGCCTATACACTAACCAAACATATTTTGCCATTGGCCGATTATGTTATTGATTTTCATACCGGAGGTAAAAGTATTTACAATTTTCCCCAAGTGAGAATTTCACCACATGATGAAGATAGTTTGGCATTTGCCCACGAGTTTTCAGCTCCTTTCATTGTAAAAAGTGAACTCATTTTGAAATCCTTACGAAAAGAATGTGCTAAATATAAAAAACCAGTATTGGTATTTGAAGGTGGAGAATCATTAAGAATTGATAATTTTTCGATACAAGAGGGATTAAAAGGGATACGCAGAGTTTTACAAATTAAAGGAATGCTTGATGAAGAAGTATTGGAAGGTCAACAAAATATTATTATAAATGAAGATCTTTGGGTTAGGGCCAATCAATCTGGGTTATTTTTATTTTATAAACGATCAGGAGATTATATTGAAAAGGGAGATTTATTAGGTCATATTACAGATCCTTATGGATTAAAAGAAACAAAAGTTAAAAGTCCGGTTTCAGGCTATATTTTTGGACATAATAATATTCCCATTGTGAATATGGGTGATGCTCTTTTTCATATAGGATATTCTGAGAATGTGTTATAATTAGTAAAGGAACTAATTTAAAAACACAGGCATTTTTTTCACGTGCATTACTGCATTTACTTTGTTGTGATTTTTTACGCGTTTTACTATATTAGATACAATAGCATCTAATTGTAAATCGGTACAAAATTCTAATCTTCCTCGAACATTCAATAATGACCAAAAACTTTGGATGAATGCAATTTTTTCAATTCTAGACATAATTATTAATTTTAGGTAGTTATAATAAAGACTCACATTAAAATGAAAAGATTGTGCCAATAAACAAAATGAAATATATACTTGATTGACATATCTTTTTAAAGGACGAATCATCAAAACATAAAAAAACCTGATGGTGTTAAAATCAGGTTTTTGCTATGAAAAGTGTATATGATGATGGCTTGAGTTACATTAGTTTTCCAAAACAAAGTTTATAGGTAATGTAAATCTCACTCGAACGTTTTTGTTGCCCATTTTACCAGGTTTCCATTTTGGCATCGCATTTACTACTCGTGTAGCTTCGGCATCCAATGATTTATGACGACCTTTTACCACACCTACATCGGTAATGGAACCATCTTTTTCAATGATAAATTGGATATAAACTTTACCATCTATTCCATTTTCTCTAGCTAATTCTGGATATTTTATTGATTTCCCAAGGTATTCATAGAGAGCAGGCATACCACCTGGAAATTCTGCAGGTGATTCAGGGAAAGGGATTATTTCGTCATCAATAGTAGTTCCATTATCTTCACCACCGAAATCGCCACCTCCCACAATTCCACCAAATTCGCCAATAAAAGGTAGACCTGGCCCTGGATCAGGATCACCTGGATCACCGATAATTATTCTTGGATCTGGTGTAATAATGGGTTGAACGTCCACTGGAGGCATTGGTTTTACAACTGATTTTTCAATTGGTTGCTCCACAATAAATTCTTTGAAATCCAAATCGCGATTTGTTTCAGCTAATTTGGCTTGTAAATTAAAATTTTGTTCAATTTGAAAATTGCGGTATTCAAAAGACATTAATGTGATGGCACCAGCTACTGATAATCCCATTAAAAGCAAAGAAAATCTTTTGTTTTCGATGCCAGCATTTGTTGATTTTTTAGTTTCCATTATATTGTTATTTTTTGCTAATTTACGTCAATACAATGAGTTAAGATGCATTTTAAAGCGTCTTAAATTGGAAGGGTAGGTTTAAATAATGTTACGGTATACTTGATTGAGGGAAAGGAAAACTGTTCTAATAAAATGAGTATAGTACAAAATAAACGGTAAAAAAAGAAGGTTTTTAGAGCTCAATTTTATAACCTACTCCTTTCAATGTTTTGATGCAATCTAATTTAGTTTTGTCTCTAAGTTTTCTAATGTGCACATCAATAGTTCTAAAAGAAACATTTTCACTTTTTTTCCAAAGCTTTTGATAGATTTCTGTACGACCAAATATTTTTTTTGGTTGCGAACATAAAAGGTAGAGAAGTTGATATTCTTTATTGGCTAAAATAATTTCTTGACCGTCAATAATCACTTTGTTTTGATCGATAAACAAAACAGTGTTTTGGGTATCATTTTGCGGTGTAATTTCTGATTTCACCATGTTATTAGAACGGTAACGAGCAACTATGGCTTGAATTTTTGCTTCTAAAATTCTAAATCGAACAGGTTTTATGACATAATCATCGGCACCAGCATCGTGAGCAGCAATAATTGAATAATCTTCTGCTCTTTCAGTAAAAATTAGAATAGCTGGTTGTGTTGGATTGTTCTTTATTTGTCTGATGTGTTGAGTAAACTCAATGCCATCCATTTCTGGCATTACTAAATCTACTATTAAAGCGTCTGGTTTGAAAATCCAATTGATTTCAAGAGCTTCTGTAGGATTGTTTGAAGAACGAACTTGATGTCCATTTTTAATAAAATGATGACTTAGTAATTGTAGTACTTCATCTTCATCATCCAAAATTAGTATCTTTAGTTTATTCATCATGTCATTACAACAAATCAAAGTACTACATTTGATGTAAAGTGATGTTTAATGTAAAGTTAGACTTGTGTTAAGAGTTTCTTTTTCTAAATTATAGTTAACATTAAATTTACATATATTAACATTAAGTTAATATTGATGTAACAAATTAACCTTAGGTTAACATTAAATTATGTTTTTCGTTTTTTCTTTGCAGCCATGAAAAAAACAAAACGAATAACAGCATTTTTAATGTTGGTGTTTCATGGAGTTATCTTGACAGCACAAAATGATACTTCAACTATTGAAAAACCAAAGTTAAGTAGTAAAAAATGGTATGATTCATTTTCCATAAGAGGATATTCTCAAATACGGTACAATCGATTGTTGGAAACCAATTCTAAATTAGGATGTGAGCAATGTGATCGTTCTTGGGGAGAGAATGGTGGTTTTTTTATGAGAAGAATGCGGATAATATTTTACGGACAAATAAATCCTCGAGTTTATTTTTATGTTCAGCCCGATTTTGCAAGTTCAGCTAGTTCATCAGGATTACATTTTGCACAAATTAGGGATGCCTATTTTGATGTTGGACTTACAAAAGATAATACTTTTAGACTTAGAATTGGACAAAGTAAGGTTCCTTTTGGATTTGAGAATTTGCAATCGAGTCAAAATAGATTACCTTTAGATCGGAATGATGCTTTGAATAGCGCAGTTTCAAATGAGCGTGATATGGGTGTCTTTTTTTATTGGGCACCTACAAAAATTAGAGAACGTTTTTCAATGTTAGTAAAAGAAGGGCTTAAAGGTTCTGGTGATTATGGAGTAATTGCGTTGGGAGCGTATAATGGTCAAACAGCTAATAAACCAGAGTTAAATAATGAACCTCATGTTGTAGCAAGAATTTCTTATCCTTTTGCTGTTAAAAATCAGTTTATTGAGCCAGGAATTCAAGCTTATACAGGTAAATATGTAATTGAAAAAAGTCAATTAAGTAGTGGTGTGAAATACAATACAGATTTAAATTATTTAGATCAGCGTATAGCAGCTTCTCTAATAATTTACCCGAAACCATTTGGATTGCAGGCAGAATATAATATTGGAAACGGTCCCCAATTTAATAAATTAACAGACTCTATAGAAGTTATGCCTCTCAAAGGGGGGTATGCTACATTGAATTATAAAATAGACTTTAAGGGTCAAAAAATATATCCATTTGTGCGATATCAATATTATTTAGGAGGTAAAAAACACGAAAAAGACTCCCGATCTTATGAGGTAAATGATTTAGAAATTGGAGTAGAATGGGAACCTGTTAAGAATTTTGAATTAGTATTAATGTACACCATGTCAAAACGTAGATATGAAGATTTTGTTAAAAGAGACAATTATCAAGAAGGAAATTTACTAAGGATTCAAGCTCAAGTTAATTTTTAGTTTTGTTAGTAAACTAGTAAAACAGTAAGATTGACCTTAAGATTTAAGATGTGAAAAGTTTAAGGTTTGTATCTACAATTAACCATCGAACATTATTCATCATCCATCCTTTTAATCTTGCATTACAAATTTATAACCAACGCCTTTTATGGTTTTGATGTATTCGTCACCGATTTTCTCTCTTAATTTTCGAATATGTACATCAATGGTTCGATCACCTACAACTATATCGCTGCCCCAAACTTGATCTAAAATCACATCTCTAGTAAACACCGTTCCTTGACCATTCACCAACAAAGAAAGCAATTCAAATTCTTTTTTAGGAAGCGAAATTTCCCTTCCTTCTACCTTAACTAAATATTTTTCACGATCAATTTCAATAGTACCTTGTGTAATGATTTCAGATTTGTTAATTTCAATAGCAGGTACATTTCTTCGTAACATGGCTCTGATTTTACTAATCAAAACACGTGGCTTAATGGGTTTGGTTATGTAATCATCTGCACCACTATTGTAACCAGCTATTTGTGAGTAATCCTCACCACGAGCGGTCAAAAAACAAATCATGGTGTTATTGAACTGAGGTAATTTTCGTAATTCACTACACGTTTCTATACCGTCCATTTCCGGCATCATTACGTCCAATAAGATGAGTTCAGGTAAAAATAATTTGGCTTCGGATAATGCTTCAATGCCATTCATGGCTGTACGGACTTCAAAGCCATCTTTTTCTAAATTATATTGAAGTAACGTTAAAATATCTTCTTCGTCATCTACTAATAAGATTCTACTTTTCTTATCTACATCGTTATTCATAGGGAATGTTTTTATTTTTTGTTTAAATGACAACGCAAAATTACTATTAAACTCATAAGAGTTTCAACTCAACAACAAACTTAAAGGTAATTTAATACTTTCTCAAATATTCTTAACATTTACTTAATATTGAAATTTTAAAATACTGCATTAACAAACTTACTTTTGACACCGCAAAATAATTTAAATTTAAACACTATTTAAAATCGTTAAAATGCTGAAAATAAAAAAAATAGCAATAACCTTTGCTTTTATAGTGGGATTGTTGATACAATCCTTCATAGGTCAAGAAGTTAAATTTGACAATTTAAATGCTAATAAACCAGGGTCAGATAGTGTTGAATTACGTTGGAATAATTTTACAGATACCACAATAAAGATTGAGAAATTGCAAGTTCGCTATTGTGAAAAATCAAAAACAACAGCGAAAGATGTTCCTTGGCAATATTTAGATGTTGATATTTCCAAAACAAAGTGTGTAGTTAAAAAATTAAGTTCAGGAACTGATTACGTTTGGCAATTGGGGGCTAAAACTTCTAATTCTACAGAATTTCAGTGGTCAAAAGATGGGAAATTTGGTACTAAAGATTCTTTTGGAATTTTTCAATTTTTTATTATTATAGGTTCGCTTGGATTCTTCCTTTTCGGGATGAAAATCATGAGTGAGGGGATTCAAAAGTTAGCGGGTAATAAATTGAGAACCATTTTAGCAGCAGCCACATCTAATCGTTTTAAAGGGGTAATTACTGGGTTTTTCACCACATCTATTATACAATCTTCCTCAGCCACAACGGTTATGGTGGTGAGTTTTGTTAATGCGGGTTTATTAACGTTGAAACAAGCTATTGGCCTTATTATGGGTGCCAATATTGGAACCACCGTAACTGGGTTCTTGGTTATTGGGTTAGGATTTGGTAAATTTAGTATTTCTGATTATTCATTTCCTTTGTTGGCGATTGCGGTTCCAATGCTTTTTGTTAACAGAAGTATGACCAAAAGTTTAGGTGAATTCCTGATTGGTTTCGCCATACTTTTTATGGGATTAGATGCATTGAAAGAAAGCATGAGTTTTGTTGCTGAAAATCCTGATTTTATCTATAAAAATGTGGTAGAACCTTTGTCACATTATGGATTTTTATCAGTAATTGTTTCAGTATTAATCGGTACTGTTTTGACCGTATTAGTGCAATCCAGTAGTGCAGCGATGGCCTTGACGTTGGTGCTTTGTGGAACTCACGGATTACCTTTTGAATTTGCAGCCGGAATTGTATTGGGTGAAAATATTGGTACAACCATTACAGCAAACTTAGCTGCATTAATTGGTAATATCCACGCTAGACGAGCAGCTATGGCACATTTACTTTTTAATCTTATTGGAGTACTTTGGATGTTGTTGATTTTTGGTTGGTTTATAGATTTCATTACCTATTTAATGACCGATACCTTCTTTAACGGATTAATAGACCAACGTGATGCTGAGAGTTCGCAAATCAGATGGTCATTGGCTGTGTTTCACTTACTTTTCAATGTGTTCAATACTTTATTGTTGATTTGGTTTGTAAACAAATTAGAGTTTTTGGTAGAAAAAATGGTGAGAGTGAAAAAAGAAAACGATGAAGATTATCACTTGGAGTTTATTGGAGGAGGTTTATTAGGTACGGCTGATATGAGTATATATGAAGCGCAGAAGGAAGTAGCTAAATTTGGTGAAATCACTTCTCGCATGAATGGTTTTGTTAAAGTGCTATTTAACACTACCGAAAAGAAAGATCGCAAAGAAATGTTTGATAAAATTGAAAAATACGAGGAAATTACGGATAGAATTGAAATTGAATTAACTACCTACCTAAGGAAATGTGCGCAATTACCAATGAGTAACGAGGCTTCCAAAAAAATGGGTAAATCACTTGCGGTAGCATCCGATTTAGAAAGCATAGGGGATATTTATTACCAAATTGGTAAATTATTGGAGAAAAAAGATAATGCTAAAATTTGGTTTGCTCCAGAGCAACGAGCAAATATTCATAGATTAATTGATTTGGTAGACGAAGCATTTGTAGAAATGAATAAAAACCTTTCAAATGTAAAAGGTGATGTGGATGTTACACGCGCTTATGAATTAGAGAAAGCCATTAACAAATGTAGAAACGAAATACGTAAACAACATTTGAGTGAATTAGATACGGAAGATTACAATCTTAGAGCTTCAATCATTTACAGTACGTTATACAGTTCATTAGAAAAAATTGGAGATCATATTAGTAATGTAACAGAAACGTTAGCGAGCTACTAGAATTTATTGTAGTCCGTTTTTTAAAAGCAGTGTAAGAATGATCAATTACACTGCTTTTTTTGCTTACATATTTTAGTAATATTAAGATAATGCTTGCATAATTGACACGTTGTTAGCTGCTTGTAATTTTGCAACAAAACTAATGAAGCGTACTATTGATCTTTTAGTAATTTCCGATATTCATTTAGGAACTTACGGTTGTAATGCAGATGAATTGCTCATTTACCTTCATAGTATCAGTCCTAAAAAGGTAGTTCTCAACGGTGATATTGTAGATGTTTGGCAATTTAGCAAAAGATATTGGCCAAAATCGCACATGACCATATTAAAGTATTTTTTGAATCTAATATCGGAGGGTGTTGAAGTGCATTATATTGTTGGGAATCACGATGAAACTTTTAGGAAATTTATAGGATTTTCGGTGAATAATCTTTCGGTAGAAAACAAAATAGTTTTGGAACTAGAAGACGGTAAAAAAGCGTGGATTTTTCACGGAGACGTTTTTGATGTAACGATGAAACATTCCAAGTGGTTAGCAAAGCTTGGAGGACATGGTTATGACCTATTGATCTTATTAAATAAATTGGTGAATTTTATTTCCAAAAAATTGGGTAGAGGTAAAATCTCGTTATCAAAACGTATAAAAAACGGTGTGAAAAGTGCCGTTAAATTCATTAACAATTTTGAGCAAACGGCTGCCGAAATTGCCATCGAAAATGGATACGATTATGTTGTTTGTGGTCATATTCATCAACCTATAATAAAACAAATGACCAATTCTAAAGGAACGGTTCAGTATTTAAATAGCGGTGATTGGATCGAAAATTTAACAGCCCTTGAATATAATAATGGAGAATGGAGTTTATTTGAATACATCAAACATCAAGATTTTGATATTAAAGCCATCCAAATTGAAATTGACAAGTCAAATAAAACATTGGTGCCCACTGCACTAATGGAAGAATTTATTTTTTAACTATAACAATACTTAGCCTTTAATATGGAACTAATAACCAACCTTGAACTAAAAAAAGCAACAGGAATAAAAAGTAATCGTTTAATTGAAGCGATAAAAAGAACTACCAAACTAAACCAATTAAATACTTTTTATAAAGCTGTTTATAGTGAACAAACTGCAGAATGTATTGACAATATAATTAAGAAATTAAACATCACTATTGAAATAGATGAGAAAGAACTCAAAAACATACCATTAAATGGAGGTTTTATAACCGTTTCCAATCATCCATTTGGTGCTATTGATGGAATAGTGTTGCTAGCATTAATCTATAAAACTAGGCCTGATTATCGATTGGTGGCTAATTTTTTACTTCAAAAAGTTACTCCACTTAAAGAATCTTTCGTTTCGGTTAATCCATTTGTAACGAATGAAATAGATGAGAAAAACATCAGCGGATTTAGGAAAATTATTGAACTTCTTCAAATGGACATACCTGTTGGATTTTTTCCAGCTGGAGAAGTATCTACATGGCAATCGGATGCTAGAAAAATTACAGATAAACCGTGGGATAAATCCATAGTTAGATTAATTAAAAAAGCTGAAAAACCGGTCATACCTATATATTTTGAAGGATCAAATAGTAAATTGTTTCATACCTTGGGATTAGTTCATTCTGCATTACGAACAGCCAAATTACCCTCTGAATTTTTAAACCGAGAGGGTAGCACTTTAAAAATACGAATAGGAAAACCGATTTCTGTACAAGAGAACAATTCGTTTACTAATGCAGATCAATTTGGCAGATATTTGAGAGCGAGAGTTTATTCTCTTCAAAATGCAGTGGAAGTTAAACGATTCTTTAAATCAATTTTATTTCCTATTCAACAATCTTCGGTGCTTCAGGAAGAATTAATAGCTCCATTGGATAAACAAATTTTGATAGATGAAATTGTAAAAATACCCTCAAATGAAAAGTTATTTTCATTTTCAAAATTTGAGGTCTATTGCACTCCTATTTCCTCGATTCCTTCACTAATCCAAGAAATTGGGAGATTAAGAGAGGAAACATTTAGAACAATTGGTGAAGGAACAAATAAGTCTACTGATTTGGATGAATACGATTTATATTATCAGCATTTATTTATTTGGGATACTTCGTCCAATAACATAGTTGGTGCATACAGAGTAGGGAAGGGCCGCGAAATTATGTCTAAATTGGGTAAAAAAGGATTTTATTTAAATTCATTGTTCAAATGGGATGAAGAAATGGATAAGGTAATGAGTAAATCTATTGAATTGGGTCGATCATTCGTATGTCGAGATTACCAAAGACATCCTTTCAGTTTATTTTTATTATGGAAAGGCATTGCATCCTTAGTGATTAAAAATCCCGATTATCAATATATTATTGGTCCAGTTAGTATTAGTAACAATTACCACCAATTATCAAAAGATTTGATTGTCAGCTTTATCAAGAAATTTTATTTCGACACAACGCTAGCAAGTCACGTTAAATCGAGAAAAAAATACAAATTAAAAAAATCCAATTCAGATGTTACCTTAGATATGCTTCAATCGGATGATTTGGATAAACTGGATCATTTTATAGAGAGTATCGAATTGGGGCAATTAAAAATCCCTGTTTTGCTTAAAAAATACTTAAAACAAAACGCCAAAATCATCGGATTTAATGTAGACCCAGCATTCAATAATTGTTTGGACGGATTAATGATTTTAGATTTCAGCTCCATCGATATGAATACAATCTCAGAAATTGCTGATCGCTAAATAAATAGAATTCTAATCTCGAATCTGATTGTTATCGACATAAGGTTATTACAAACGTTGAAGCGGTGTACAAACCCCCTCTACGCAGCTATAACATTTTAATTTATCTTTAAAAACAGAAGATTTAAAAACCGATTTATTCAACAACATTCTCAAACATTCTTGTATACCTTCAATATAAGACGGATGAGGGTGAACCATCTCTGCCAACTCTTCAATTCCTTTGTTCATTTTTATTAATAAAGCAACAGCTTGAATGGCACTTGAAGCATGTTCTCCAATGGCCCGCATTCCGAGAATTTTCATTTCATCGTCATTGGTAACAATAATTTTGAAAAATCCTTGTGTTTTCCTAGCGGCAATAGCTCTAGCAATGCACGAATAATCAATTTTTACAATCTTAACGGGAATATTTTGTGCTGCGCATTGTTTTTCATTCAATCCAACCGAGGCCACCTCTGGTTGCACAAACATTATGGTGCTTATGTTGTCATAGGACAAACGTTCAGTTTTATTAGCGAAAATCTTTTCTACTGCGTGTCTTCCTTCCATTTCTCCCATATTCACAAGAGCAATTCTTCCACTCGCATCACCTACGGCATAAATATTAGGGATATTTGTTTGTGTGTCGTCATCACCAATGTGAACACCTCTTTTACTCAACACAACTCCAGCATTTTCCATTTGCAAACCACTCACATTAAGCGTTCTACCAATAGAAAGTAATGCTTTTTCAACTCTAATTACTTCTCTACGACCATCATCATAAGAAAGTTCGTATTCAACCTCACCATCTTTTTGATCAAGTCTCAGTAACGTAGCGCTGTGATGAATTACTACACCATTGTTTATTAAGTTACTTTGAACTACTTCCGAAATGTCGTCATCTTCAAAAGGTAAAATTCGGTCAGCACGGTCAATTAAGTGTACCTTTGTTTTACCAAAGTTAGAAAAAATAGTGGCATATTCACAACCGATTACACCAGCACCAACAATTACCAAACTACGCGGATAATCTTCTATGTGATCAATACCATCACTGGTCAATATAATTTTTTCATCCACATCACAATTGGGTAATTTTCGTGGTTTTGAACCCGTGGCAATAATGGTATAATCTGCCCAAATTTCTTTTATTTTACCGTCTTCTTTAACGATTTCAATTACATTTTTATCCTTGAATCTCCCTAAACCTCTTTCATAACGAAAGATTTTATTCATGGCTTCAGCTTCCAATAATTTGATGTGACACGAATATTGAAATTTACGATCAAAAATGGCTTCGTTCATTGTTTTTTGAACTTCATCCCATGAAATTTCAAATTTTCTTCTTCCTACAGAAACAATACTTTCATTTACGGAATACACTTTTTGAGATAATTCCCAAAGTGTTTTTGATGATAAAGCTCCGTTATATAATCCAGCCCCCCCAACTTTATCGCGTTCAATAAGAATTACCGTTTTTCCAAAATCAATAGCTCTCATTGCTGCTGCATATCCTGCAGGTCCAGCACCGATAATACATAAATCATATTTTTCCATTCTTCAGAATTTTGAAAGACTGAGCGCAAAGATATAAATTATACCACGTGCCGACTTCTTTTTCGATAAGTTGTTTTTACTCCAAAGGTATTTTCAAATCTCTAAATCATTTTTTTTGAATTACTAAAGTGATTAAAATGAGTTTTTTAATCAACAGGATTAGTTTAATAATTTTGAGGGGCTATCCCCTCATTTTTGAATTGTTTTTTTTCGTTAATTTGTGGGATTAGCGATTGAATTATTCTGATGAAATGATAATTTGACCGTTTAAATAAATAAAGTAAACTAAATGTAATAAATATTTTACCTTAGGCAACCAATTAGATAGTTGAACGTCAAAAACTAACCAACCACAGAAATTATGAAACCGTTTCGTTTGTTTTCGCTTTGTTTTTGCTTATTTATTATCATATTTTCCTCAAAAATAAAGGCTCAAAGTTCACTTATAGCACCAAGTTCTGCTGATAAAATACTTAAGGCGGAGGAACTTCTTAAAACGTATTTTTCAAGTAAATTATTTGAAAAAAGAATGATGGACGATTTTCAAACACGTTCGTTTGAATTTAAATTAAAAAATAGAAGTTTCGTGTATGACTTTATGGATGAAGTGATACAATTGTATTCAACTGATCAATTTCATTTTGACACGTTAAATAATTATTTCTTTTATCAACTTTCTGCCAATGCTACCAATTTGGATTTTAATGGTAAACCAACTAATGACGTTGAAGGAACGATGCATTTGGGAATGCAAAACAAACAATTGAATGGTCCATGTGTGAATATGGATTTTGAACAAGGTAATATCAATGGTTGGGATATGTTTGAAGGAGATGTAAATAATTCTCCTTATGTAATGATTAATGCTGCTCAAATAGGTGCACCGGGTGCTCATCATACCATTATGGGACCAGGAACAGACCCTGTGGTTGGAATCCCTACTGTAAACCCTAATGGCGGAGGTGGTTTTTCATTGAGATTAGGAGATGGAACAGGAACGGGTTCAAAAGCAGCTTCCGTGCGACAAACTTTTCTAGTGGATGCTAATAATGCAGCTTTTGTATACAGTTATGCGGTAATTCTTGAAAATCCGGGACATACTACAGGGGAGCAACCTTTTTTCAAAATTAATATGTATGACCAAAATGGTGGTTCAATAACTTGCGGTGAATATGCCGTAATTCCTAGTTCTGGTGCCAATTCAGACTGGATTGTATCAGGAGGAGTTGAGTATTTACCATGGACTACAACTTTCGCACCGTTGGATAATTATATTGGACAAAATGTAACAATTGAATTTGTAGTTGGTGATTGTTCTCAATCTGGTCATTATGGTTATGCTTATGTTGATGCACAATGCAATCCATTAGAAATTATTACGAGTTCTCCTGCAGTTTGTGGTTCAGATGCAGTGACATTAACTGCTCCTGCAGGGGCAGCATCGTATCTTTGGAATACTGGGGCAACTACTCAAACAATTACAACGTCCACACCAGGTAGCTATAACGTTACGGTGACACCTATAACTGGGTCCGCGTGTAATTTGGTTCTTAATCTAACGATAACTGGATCTCCTGGTCAGGCTCTGGCTAATTTTAATGTGGCGCCCACCAACGTCTGTGTTGGAGAAACCATTACCGTAAATGATTTGTCAACAGGTACTAATGGTACAACCGTGGATCAATGGGATTGGGATTTTGGAGATGGAACGTTGTTATCGAATGTTCAAACAGCCACTCACGCCTATACTGCTGCCGGAACTTATGATGTGCAATTAGTAGCAGGTGTTCAAGGTTGTTTAGATACGCTCATACAACAAGTGGTTGTTCAAGCTGGTCCGATACCTAGTTTTACGGCACCACCGGTTTGTCAAGGTACGGTTACTCAATTTACTAATACCTCAACGGGTACTATTTCCAACTACGCTTGGGATTTTACATCAAATGGAACAGTTGATAATACAAATATCAACACTACTCATGGTTTTCCTGCTGCGGGTACCTATAACGTTACATTAACCATCAGCACTTCCAATGGTTGTATCAGTAGTATTACTCAACCCGTAATTGTCAATACAGTTCCTGTAGTTGATTTTACACCCAATGCTGTTTGTCAAGGAACACTGACACAATTCAATGATTTAAGTACCGTATCTTCGGGAACAATTAATAACTGGTTTTGGGATTTTGGTCAAGGTGGAGCTACTTCAACACTTCAAAATCCAACCTTCAATTACGCAACATCAGGTGCGTTCAATGCATCGCTAACGGTCACTTCAGACCAAGGATGTATAAGTACAGGAACCCAACTTATAGATGTGTATCCTGTGCCAACAGCAAACTTTACCTTAACAAATGTATGCGAAGGAGTGGCTGTAACGTTTACCGATAATTCTGCACCTAATGGTGGTTCTATCAATGTTTTTGATTGGGATTTCACTAATGATGGTATCGTTGATTTTTCAGGAAGCACAACCACATTTACCTACCCTGCAGCGGGCAGTTATGCTGCTAATTTGAGTGTTACCAATACCAATGGTTGTTCAAGTGAAATAACCTTACCTGTGCAGGTATTTACTTCACCAGTAGTCAATTTTACGGGGCAAAATGTATGTCAAGGCGGTACCGTACAATTCACCAATACTTCATCCGTATCTTCAGGAACTATAACCAACTATGGATGGGATTTTGGAAATGGAAGTTTTTCAACAGCTCAAAATCCTACTTCGGTTTACCCTAATGAAGGTGTTTACAACGTAGTTTTGGCGGTAACCTCAAGTAATGGGTGTGTTCAACAAGCAACCGTACCGGTAACCATTTTCCCTAATCCTACACCGTTGTTTTTTACCTCAAATGTATGCGATGGACAATCAGTTAACTTTACAGATGTTTCACAAGTGTCGAATCAATTTTCAGCGAACACTATTAATGCCTGGAGTTGGAATTTTGGTGTAGCTGCTGGTGTAAATAGCACCAACCAAATGGCTGCCACCATCTATCCCGCACCTGGAAACTATAACATTACTTTAACTGTAACGACAAATAATGGTTGTTTTGCAACCGTTACGAATCCTGTCACCGTAAATCCTAATCCATCCGTGAATTTTTCGTCACCCAATCCAATGGGATGTACAGAATGGTGCGTTGATTTTGTTAATGCTGTTACAGTAACAACAGGAACTATCTCTGAGTATGTTTGGAATTTTGGTGACGGATTTGCTTCAACAGATCCTAATCCTCAACATTGTTATACCAATGCTACTTTGGCGAATGCCTTGTTCACTGTGAGTTTGAATGTAACTACTAGTGCCGGTTGCGTAGGTAGCTTTACAATACCTAATTTTATTACAGTATTTCCAACGCCTATTGCTAATTTTGGGGCTGATCCAATGGTAACTACCATTTATCAACCTACCGTTGATTTTATAAATCAATCTCAAATAGCCGTAGGTTATAATTGGAATTTTGCAGGATTAGGCACATCTACCGAATTGAATCCTTCATTTACCTTCCCTGATGCTGATGCGGGAACTTATCCTGTTTGTTTAGATGTAGTTTCTGTAAACGGTTGTGTGGATAGTTATTGTGCTGATGTAATTGTGCAAGGTGTGTCTAATGTTTATGTTCCTAATGCTTTTACTCCAGATGGCGATGGTAAAAATGATGTATTCAAACCTTCGGTATTTGGTTTGGAAGTGGAAGGCTATCAATTTATGATTTTTGATAGATGGGGTATATTGTTATATGAAACCGAAAGTCAAGATGGATCTTGGGATGGTACCTATCAAACGTTGCCTGTACAACAAGATGTTTATGTTTGGAAATTGAAAGGAGTGGATAAATACACTCAAGAAACCATTTCTAAAATAGGACATATTTCTTTGTTGAGGTAGAAAGGATAAGAAGGAAATCGTTGAAATTTGAAAACCTTCCAAAAGTTTTGTTAGATCCAAATACTTGGATTAATCTAAATATAAAGAAGTTTTAATTAGCATTAGTTAAAGTAAAAGTTATAATAAAGCTATATGTATTATGGAAAATGGATATATGAAAATGCTTGATATTAATTAATTTTTAGTTTTATGAAAATCCGTCTAACATTAATATTTATAGCTTCTATATTATTTACTTATTGTAAAGAAAAAACTACTTTAGACAATATTGAAAGTGAACCAAGGCAATTATATGACTTTGATAAGGTAGAACATTATTATTTAGAATTTGACGATTCTGATTTAGAGAATATTTATCCCGAGCATAAGGTATGTATTGATATGGTTGTTTATGAAAATTATCCTATACATTTAGATACGTTACCTTGGTGCTATGATAGTTTAGAGTTTTTTGGGTTTACTAAAAAAATGATTTCTGATGATAAATTTGAAGAGATCAATCAAACATTTATAAAAGATAAAAGCAAAAATGATGGCATTGATAAAGAATGTTCTCCAATATTTAGAGATTTTTTATTTTTATACAAAAATGATAAGTTCCAAGGTTTTGTTTCTTTATGTTTTTCTTGTGATGAAGTTAGGTTAAATAGTAAAAACGGCTCTTTACGATTAGGATACACAGTAGATTTTAATAAACTTGAGAAAATATTGTATTAAATTAAATGGTTAAAATCTACAATAATAAGGTGGTTTTTTATCTTATAATTTGTATTCAATCAATTTTAATAAGTTGTGATGAAGATAAACAGAATGAGATAAATTATTTTTACGAATTTGATTATGTTGAACATTATTATTTAGATTCAGATGCTTCAAAATTAATTGAATATTTCCCTAAATATGAATCGTGTATTAAAGAAGTTGTTTATTTTGAATATGAAAATGGAGGTTTAAATGACTCGATTAATTGTTATGAAGAATTAGAATCTTTTGGTTACAAAAAGAATATTGTACCAAGAATTAAGCATAATGATTTGAAGGAATTATTTGTTGAAAATGAGATAAAAAATAAGAAGCTTTCTTTTTGTGATCTTGTATATAGAGATATATTGATTGTTTATCGTAAAGGCAAAAAGCAAGATGTTATAAGTATTTGTTTCTCATGTAATGAAGCTCATTTTTTTAATGCGGGATACAGCACAAGTGGTTTTGGTTATAATGGGGAGTTTGATGAATTGAAAAAGATTCTCTACTAAAATTCAATTTTAGCATAATTTAATAATTGAATTGCTCTTTGGTATTGAATAATAAAATATCTTTACATCCATTAACAACTAAAACTTTAAAATTATGATGCCTTTATTGATAGGTGGTGGGGTCTTATTGATCATTATCATTTGGTTTATTTCAATCAACAACCGTTTGGTTTCTTTAAAAAACAATCGTGAAAACGCGTTTGCTGATATTGATGTTCAATTAAAACAACGTAACGATTTGATTCCTCAATTGGTAGGTGCTGTAAAAGGATATATGAACCACGAAAGTGAGGTATTGACTAGAGTTACTGAAGCAAGAAGCAAATCGATGCAAGCGGGCACAATCCCAGAGAAAATTGCTGCTGAAGGTATGATGGCTTCTGCAATGGCTGGATTCAGAATGCAGATTGAAGCGTATCCAGATTTAAAAGCCAATACTAACTTTATGCATTTGCAAACTGAAATTGGTGATATTGAAAATAAATTAGCCTCTGTTAGAAGATTCTTTAACTCTGCTACTAAAGAATACAACAACGGAATAGAACAATTTCCATCAAGTGTGGTTGCAGGATTTAAAAAATATGTAAAAGAACCTATGTTTGACCTAGGTTATGAGCAACGTGAAAAAATGGAAGTTGCTCCAGAAATCAAATTTTAAATTTCGTTTTTCCATGAACTAACAGTAATGCTTGTACTTTTTTAGTACAGGCATTATTTATATATTGACCCATAGAATTGAATTATTTAACTTGTCATTATTATGAAATACATAGGTTTACAAAATCAAATTCGAAGAAATAATTTTAAATCTACTTTGTTATTGATTGCTTTTCCTGCATTAATATTAGCAGGTGTATATGCTTTTTTCTTTTTTGCCATTGGTGCAGAATATATGGATGAAGTGAATGAGAATTTCATTAAAACGATTCCTTTTGTAATGGGCGGGGTAGCACTTTGGTTCGTAATTGCCTATTTTGCTAATACAACAATGATTAAAATGGCAACAGGAGCTCATTCATTAGAACGTAAAGAAAATATGCGCATCTATAATTTAACTGAGAATTTGTGTATGTCAAAAGGAATGCCGATGCCAAAATTGTATGTCATGGAAACCAGTGCCTTGAACGCATTTGCAAGTGGAATTGATAAAAATTCCTACGCTGTAACCCTCACAAGAGGAATTATAGATACCCTGAATGATGAAGAGTTGGAAGGCGTTATAGCGCACGAATTGGCTCACATCAGAAATAAAGATGTACGATTATTAATCATCTCCATCATTTTTGTTGGAATTTTGTCGTTTATTGTCTCCTTTTTGTTCCGATCTTTATTATATGGAGGTCATAATCGCGACAATAAAAAATCAGATGGAAAAGTCGTTCTATTGGCATTAGCCATTGCTGCAATCGTTTATTTGTTATCTATTTTATTCAAATTTGCTTTATCGCGCAAAAGAGAATATTTGGCCGATGCTGGAGCTGTTGAAATGACCAAAAATTCCCACGCATTGGCATCAGCACTGAGAAAAATTTCTGGAAACAGTGAAGTGGAAGATGTAAAAAGTGATGATATGAAACAAATGTTTATTGAAAACACTCCAAAATCGGGATTTTTCTCAGCAATTGGAGGGTTATTTGCCACACACCCACCCATCGAAAAACGTATTGCTATTTTAGAACAAGGTATTTAATGGATAGAAATTGGATTTAGAAGTTGGTTCTAAACCTTGTTCTAATTTTAGTGCAATTATCTTAAAGTTTATTTATAATTGGTTCATTTCATATCTTTGATTTTAAGAAGGTTGTAACCAATTTTTAAAATTGGCGTAACAAAGCGTTGATAACCTACCTTTTGTCATCGCTTATGAAACCATTTTTACCTAATTTATCCATTAAATTATTTTCATTGGCTCTTTATTTGGGAGCTATGTTGATGACATTGAATGCTTTTTCTCAAAAACCAAATGAGGATTTAGCGTATATTAAATCAGCACGAAAAAGTTGGGGAAATTTAAATTTTGAATCCACCGAACAACACTACAAAAATGCGTTGGATATCAACCTTGACAATTTTGACGCTACTTTTGAATTGGGAATTTTTCATTTTGAGGAATTTAAAAATTATAAATTGGCACTTAATCAATTTGAAAGATCCCTTAAAATGATGCCATTAGAACCCGTTTTTGAACTGTATCATTATTTGGGTATGTCGTATCATCATTTTGAAAATTATGGAAAAGCCATTGAATATTACGAGTTATTTAAAACGGGTATTGTAAAAAACGAACCACTCAAAGAAGAAATAGAAAGAAAAATAGCTAACTGTAAATTTGCAGAAAATTTTAACAGCATTTTGTGGGATGGTAAATTCGTTAAATTTGACACTACCATCAACACCACCAATTCAGAATATTGTGTGGTAATGCCACTAAAAGATTCATTTTTATTATTCAACCAACTTTCACTAGAAGTTCAAAAAACAGGAATTTCGTTGTTTTTTGAGGATATATTTTTTACCAAACAAAAAAACAAAACCTATTTTCCGGCAGATAAATCAAGTGAATGGCCCGCTTTTGAAAACATAAATAAAGAAATCACGGGTCACAATGCTGTTGTGAGTACTTCTTTAACAGGTGACAGTATGATTATTTTTAAAGAAAATAAATTGTGGCTCTCAACTTTTAAGGAAAATGTATGGCAAGTTCCTGTAAAGTTGCCAAAGTCTGTAAATATAGGGAAATATCAGAGACATGCTTGTTTCTCACCAAACGGAAAAACACTTTATTTTTCGAGTAATTACAAAAAAGGAACGGGTGGTTATGATTTATATTATTGCGAAGCAGATGGATTAGGAAATTGGTCGGCTCCCAAAAACCTAGGAACTAAAATTAATACTAAAGGTGATGAAGACAGCCCTTTTATAACCAAAGATGGAAAAAGATTATTTTTTTCATCAAAAGGTCATAGCGGTTTTGGAGGATATGATGTTTTTTATTGTGATTGGGAAGACACGGCTTGGTCGGCACCAATAAATGCAGGAAGACCTTTTAACTCGTCAAATGATGATATTTATTTTACTATCGCTAACGATAAAAATGAAACCGCCTTTTTATCTTCATCTCGAAAAGGTGGAGAAGGATTAATGGATATATATTATTTTTACAAATATGGCCAGCCCGGGTTTTATGAATGCACTAATCCTTCTTTGGCAGTTACCCATGTAGATTCAACTAAGGAAGGATTCAGTAGTTGGGATGTGGCCGTTTCCATTTCAGGTCTTGATACATTAATTTTAGGTAAAGAAGGAGTTTATTCATCAAAAGATTGCTTTTTTAAAACTGCACGAATAACCCATGTTTTTTGGAAAATGGATACTACCATTTTAAACCAAGATAGTTTGGTACTGAAATACGATTCTGCTGGTAATTATTCAGTTATTATGGAAATACTAACACGAGATTCATTAAATGAAGAGCATCGTTATTGTGTATTAAAAAATATTGTGGTAGAAAAGGAAAAGATAATTATCAAGGTAACACCTCCTAAAGTATTCAAAGATACCAACGAGACTTTTTTAAGTATTGGAAGTAAAATAAAAGAAAAAGATATGAAATCTTTACCTGAAGGTTTTGATGTTACCTTAAAAAGTATCTATTTTAGTTTCAATAAATCGGATATTAGAGCCGATCAAAAGAAAGTAATGGATGCAAATATTAAGTTAATTAAAGAAAATCCCAATATTGTTATAAAGATTATTGGACACACCGATAAGGTAGGTTCAAAAGAGCATAACTTAAAATTGTCTCAAAAAAGGGCGAAAAGTACGGTTAATTATTTGGTAAAGAAAGGAGTAAGTTTAAATCAAATCGTGGCTGTACTTTCCAATGGGGAAGACGAATCCGGTGAACGATATAAGAATGCAGATGGCACCGATAATATTGAAAAAATGGAAGTAAGCAGACGGGTTGATTTTTACATTATTGGTAAAACTAAATAATGTACCTTTGTTTATTAATTAAATAAATATCGTGAATAGAAGAAGTATTTTAACATTTTTGGGAGTGCTTTTATTGATAGCTCCATTCATTGCTACAGCGCAATCTACCGAAAAGGTAATAGCAGATCAAAAGGAAAAAACGAAATGTATTTTTGGGAAAAAGAGCCAAAAACCGAAGTCACTTTCCACAGGTAGTAGCGATTTTATGTTGACCAAAGAATTGGTTTTGTTACCTATATCCGAACCTCTTCATAACCTCGATGGAGCGGAAGGCAACAAACTAAAAGTACTCCTTTTTGACTATTGGAAAAGTGAATTAAAAACAGAAAACGACAGTACCATTAATCAAATTGTGGATTTTGATAAACAAGAAGTAAGTTATTTAATTAATACTGTAGCTACTCCATCCAAACAAGAATTGGTAAGTATAACCTTAAAAGTTAAAAATGTAAGTGGAGCTTCCTATGCCACATTAATCTTTTGTATTTCTGAAATAAAATCGTTGTTACAATCTCACACGGTTGTTTATAAAGGTAATACTTTAACAGTTTGGGATTATCTACACGCCCATCATTATTCATCCAAGGAAATTAAAGCGGTGAAATTAGATACCAATCAATTTCCTTGTTATTTTGTAAAATAGAAGGATATGATGGAAGAATTTCTTTTAGATCCAAGTATTACTTTTTTAAATTTTGGTTCGTTTGGAGCCTGTCCTAAACCGATTTTTGAGCGTTATCAAGCCATACAACTAGAAATGGAACGTGATCCTGTCCGTTTTATGGTAAAAAGAGGAATTGAAGCATTAAATGAGGCCAGAAAATCGTTATCGATTTATGTTGGTTGTGATGCAAATGATTTGGTTTATGTGACAAACCCATCATATGCTATAAACACCATTGCAAAATCTATCCAATTAAAACCGGGAGACGAAATTCTGAGTACTGATTTGGAATATGGAGCTTTGGTGAGAACTTGGGATTATTATTGCGAAAAAGCGGGAGCACGTTTTGTGCAGCAAAAAATTCAATTACCCATTACTTCAAAAGAGGCTTTTTTGATTGATTTTTGGAAAGGATTTTCAGATAAAACAAAAGTTATTTTTATCAGTCACATAACCAGTGCTACTGGTTTAATTTTGCCCGTTAAAGAAATTTGTGAAGAAGCAAAACGAAGAGGCTTGCTAACCATTGTTGATGGCGCTCATGTTCCGGGCCATATACCTTTAAAAATTAATGAATTACAAGCTGATATTTATACGGGAGCTTGCCACAAATGGATGATGTCACCAAAAGGCGCATCTTTTTTATTTGTAAATAAGGAAAATCAACATTGGGTTGACCCATTATTGATCAGTTGGGGTTATAAAAGCGACAAACCCAGTTCGTCTTCATTTATAGACTATCATCAAACAGCCGGTACAAGAGAATTTAGCTCATTTTTGACGGTACCTTTTTGCATAGATTATATGCAAGAAAACAATTGGTTAGAAAAAGCACAAATATGTCAAAATAAGACCATTGAAAATGCTCTTTTATTACAATCTGTATTTGATTTTGAACCCATTTGTCCTATAAATAAAGAATTTATTGGTCAAATGTTTAGTATTCCAATAAAAACATCAGATCCCGAAATGCTCCAAAATGTATTTTATGATCAATACCGTATTCAAATTCCGGTAGCATCTAATTATGGTAAGTATTACATAAGATATTCAGTTCAAGTGTTTACAAGACAAGAAGATTTAAATCATTTACAAAAATCATTGTTGGAACTTGTTCAGAATAAAATAATTCAAATAGGGTAGAAGTAGTTTTATTTCCATTCAAAGGATTCCATCATTTTTATCATATCCTCTCTCAGAAATTCAACCACAGGTTGCAAAGAATCGTAATTGGGAATGGTTTCGAAGTAAAGTGAGCCTGCAAAATAGTGTTTTGTAGAATCCGTTAAGTAGAACAAAAAATTACAAGCCACATCGCCTTCGAGTGTGTAAGCATTTCCAAAAACTTTTTTATCGAGGTTTATATATTCCTGCTCTTGTATACCACTTGCCATGGTTCGATGTTCATATACAATGTCTTGTGAAAATTTACTTGCCTCGTAAAAATTATTATTCAGTGGAATATAAGTACAATACAAAGTAGCTTTAAAATACGGAAAGTATATATTTTTCATACAAACATTAGCAGGAGAATTGGGCTTGTTGAGCACAATGGCATAATTGGGAATGCTAAAAGAATAGGGGCAACTGTCACTAAAATTAACGTATTCATGCTCGGGTAAGTCAATTCTAAAATAACCTTTTGGTTTAGGAAAGTCTTTTTCTTGTTTGCAACTTCCCATCAGAAAGGTAAGCAGTAATGTCAGTAAGACAAGACTGTTAAGTCGTTGAAATAAAGTGATGTTATTTGTTTTAAGCTTCTTCAAGTTCAGGATTTATTATAACTTTTACTTGTTTTATTTTTCTGCGATCTGCCGCTTCAATGATAAAAGTATAGTTTTTAAACAGTACTTTTTCATTTTTTCTTAAAATTTTGCCGGCTTGCTCAATACAGAATCCAGCAATAGTGTCAGATTCACCTTTTTCTTCTTCAAAATCTGTCCCATCTATTTCCAAAATTCGATACATGTCAATTAACGAAATCTTACCTTCAAAAACAAACGAACGATCATCCAGTTTGGTGTAAATTAAATCTTCATCATCAAATTCATCAGTGATATCACCCACAATCTCTTCCAATATATCTTCTAAGGTAATGACACCTGATGTTCCACCGTATTCATCTACAACTATAGCTAAATGCGTGCGACTGTGCTTAAAATCTGTGAGCAAATCATCTAATTTTTTGTTTTCGGGTATAAACATGGGTTTTCTCAACAAACTTTGCCAATCAAAATCATCTAAATGAATGTAAGGCAACAAATCTTTGATGTAAAGTATTCCTTTTACTGTATCGATTGTATTGTTATATATAGGAACTCTAGAAAACTTGTGTTCAAGAATATTGTTTTTTAATTCATTGAAATTAAGCTGAATAGAAAAGGAAACTACATCCAATCTAGGAATCATCACCTGCTTGGCATCCGTATTACCAAATCTGACAATTCCTTCTAATATTTTTTTATCTTCTTTGTTATCCGCAACATCCTCTGTAATATTCATAGCTTGAACCAAATCTTCAACGCTAATTTGGCCAGGTTTCTTTTTTATTCTCTTGTCAATTAAATTAGTTGAGGAGACCAAAAGTCTGCTTATAGGAGAAAATAATTTTAATAAAAAAGTCATCGGTAAACTCATCGCCACAGCAATTTTTTTACCATTTTTTGTTGCATAAACCTTGGGTATTACCTCGCCAAATAATAAAATTAAAAAGGTTACTGCTACTACTTGAACAATGAATTCTACGGTTTCACTTTTAAATACATCGGGATTGATCCAACTGTTCATTACAAAAGTGGATACAGCAACTATCGTAACATTTACAAAATTATTGGCAATCAAAATCGTTGCTAATAGCTCTTTCGGTTTATTGAGCAGTTCTAGAATTCTAATAGAAGTAACGGATTGTTCTTTTTTTAGACGCTCCCTTTCAGCAAGATCAATGGCAAAGTAGGCCACTTCTGAACCAGAAATTAAAGCAGAAAGAATAATTAAAATTACAAATGCAACAAGATAAATAACTATTTCAGTAGTTATTGAATTAAAGATATAGAGTTGGGCAAATAGCTGCTGCTGGGAAGGGTCCAAAATTAAAGTATTAGTTAAACAAAAGGAAAGGCATTTCAAACATAGATTTAAAATGGTAAATCATCATCTTCGTCTACAACCGATACATTAGCGGCTGAGTTTGAAGGATTATTTGTGGGAGATTGACTAACATAACTTGGAGTATTGGTGTTTGCAGTTGGGTTAGATTCCCCGTTTCTACTCATCATGATAATGTTGTCAGCTTCAATTTCGGTAATGTATTTAGTGTTACCATCTTGATCGTTCCAAGATCTACTTTTCAATTTACCTTCAACGTAAATTTTATCTCCTTTTTTTACATATTTCTGAACGATATCGGCCAAACCTCTCCAAGCTACCACATTGTGCCACTCGGTTTGAGCAATGGTTTCACCAGTTGCTTTGTTTTGATATGAATCTGTAGTAGCTAAAGTAAAACTTACCTTTGAAGAGCCATTTTCAAAACTTCTAAACTCTGGATCTTTACCCAAATTACCTAACAAAATTACTTTATTTACACTCTTAGCCATTTTTTGAACCAAATTTTCACCACAAAGATAGAAGATTTTCAAATTCAATATTCAAATAATTTTGGATTAATTGTGGAACAGGATAATTTTGAATGTCGGAAATGGCAATTGTTTGAAAATCAGACGTATTTTTAGGAATTTTTGCTTCCATTTTAATCACATAAAACGTGGCAAATAATTGTTGATGGCTTAACTTATGTTTAAAAACAGTTGGATGCTTTCCTATCGAAATGAGGGGATCAGAAAAGGCAATTGGACTATTTTTAATAAACGATGAGATAGCTTCCTCCAAAACACATTCTTCAGAACTTTCTAGTAAAGGAAATTCATACAAACCTTGCCATATATCTTTTTCAGACCTTTTGTTTAAAAGCGTTTTTCCATCTGAATCTATCAGTATTAAGTAGTTAAAATATCGATTTCTTACACTTGTTTTCTTAGATTTAACGGGTAATTTAGTATAAGTATTTAAAGATTTACCCAAACATTGGTTTACTAGAGGGCATTCATTGCATAAAGTGTTTCTAGGGGTGCAAATGAGTGCCCCTAATTCCATTATGGCTTGATTATGAATCGAAGAAGGTAGATCTGTTAACAATTCATTGGCCAATTGATTGAAATATTTTTTTCCTTCAGTGGTATCGATGGGTAAATCAATATTAAAAAAACGAGCCAAAACTCTGTAAACATTACCATCCACCACAGCCACTTTTTCATTAGAGCAAATAGATGAAATAGCTGCTGCCGTATAAGGACCAATGCCTTTAAGTTGAATTAATTGGGCATAATTGGAAGGGAAATCTCCTTTATATTTATCGGCTATTTCTTGTGCGGTTTTGTGCATATTTCGAGCTCTTGAATAATAGCCCAAACCTTGCCAAATCTTTAGTATTTCATCCTCTTCAGCACGTGCCAAATCATTAACAGTTGGGAAGGATTCAGTGAATTTAAAGTAATAGGGTAGTCCTTGATTAACACGGGTTTGCTGTAAAATGACTTCGCTGATCCAGGTGTTGTATGGATTAACATTGACACGCCAAGGTAGTTCCCGTTTGTTTGTTAAATACCAATTACATATATCCAGTGAAAATGACATAAATTTATAATTTCTGCGAAATTAGCGTGTAGAAAAATTAAACCTTCACATTTCGCTTGGAAATATCCAACTATTTGATTTGAATTAGTTAAAATATTGATTATGAAGTACAAATATGGTGCAAAATAGACCAAAATGAAACATTCTTGTAAATTTTTAAGATTATTTTAAATTAACTAAACTGTGAAAACGAGTATTTTTGTCCTGATTTATAAAATGGTTGGATGAAAAAAGTTGCTTTAGTCACAGGAGGTACATCAGGAATTGGTAAAGCAATTTGCACAGTGCTGCTCGAAAAAGGCATTCAGGTATATGGTGCGGGAAGAAATGTAGTCAATGGCGAACTATTGGATGGTTTTAGAACGGTAAAAATGGACATCACCAAAGATGTTTCGGTTAATGAAGGCATTCAATACGTGATGGAACAGGAAAGTAGAATTGATATTTTGATTAACAATGCTGGAATTGGAATGGCTGGCGCCATTGAAGACTCTGAAATTATAGAAATTTTAGAGATTTTTAATACCAATGTGGCGGGATTATTAAGGACTTGTAAAGCTGTGCTTCCGATTATGAGGAATCAACAAGCTGGGTTGATCATTAATATCAGCTCGGTTGGAGGTTTAATGGGATTGCCTTATCGTGGAATTTATAGTTCTTCCAAATCAAGTGTTGAATTAATCTCTGAATCATTAAGTATGGAAGTAATGAAATTCGGAGTAAAGGTGGTGATTATCGAACCTGGAGATTTTAAAACCAATATTAATTCAACCAGGAAAGTTTCCAGTCAAACGAAAAATAGTGTTTATGCTCAAGAGTTTAATCGTATCCATGAAATCATAAATGATGAAGTCACCAAAGGTCAAGATCCAATAAAAATTGGTAAATTGGTTTACCAGATCATTCAAAGCAAAAGACCACGTTTGCGATACAATACAGGGAATTTTTCATCAAAGTTTGCATTGGTTATCAAAAGATTACTCCCAACAAGGTGGTTTGAACGCTTGATGATGCGTCACTATAAAATAAAAAGACACGTTTAAAAAGATTTGGATTAACTGTTTTTATATCGGTTAAGTGCTAAAACAGCGTATACGGTGAAACGCATTATTGTTCAGCCAATTCTTTCAATTTTGTGTTCATAGCTTCGAATCCCGCTTTTGTATTAATGTCTAGTAGCTTTTTGAAAAGTGGAACAAGCATGTATAAATTTACGATTTATCTATAAAGTATCTATATTTTATCTATAAATATTTTTTAGCAGTTTGAGGTCTGTCAAATTTTAGCTAACGCCTGTTACCTAATGTGCTTTTTTGTTCGTTCGATTAAATTAAATCAGTCGATCGCATCAAGTTTTCTTGTTGAAATTAGTTCAATTAAAACTGTTTGTTCAAATTGTGATATTCAATTTTTGCCATATAAGGAAAGTAAGGCAAAATTTCTAGAAGTTCTTTTGTCCTTGCTTCATCAACATTCTGAAATATTAAAACAGCATCTTTTTTGGTCACAGATATAAAAAAACTTTCTAAAATATTTTCTTGTTTCCATTGGTTTACAAATTCCATTTCCTTTTTTGGTAATTCGGGATTTGATTTTATTACCTCAATTCCACTGTCTGATAGCTTGATAAAAACTAATATTCTGTTCATGTTGTCTTGATTTAATTTTTTTTTAGCAAAGTTAGAATTATTCCATTGATAGACTAACGTTTTGGCGCTTGGCGAAGAAGCGGATTTCGAAGCACAAAACTGTCAACCTGCACTGAACTTGAATAGAATGACCCGTCCTAAAATAAGTTTACTTGTTTTTGTTTATAATCCTATTACAAGTTT
>CAYQNU010000010.1:0-158825 GCA_964419055.1 uncultured Flavobacteriales bacterium
TGACAGACCTATTAATAATATCAAAAACCAATTAATTTAATTTCACCCAACGGGTAATACAATATAAAAGTTTCATTAAAACGAAACATTTTGTTAAATTTGCAGTATTGAATTAAATATTAAATGGACAAACTTTTTGAAATTACATTTTTAGAAGAAGCATTTGAATTCTTAAAAGGACTAGATCGAAAACATTATGAGAAGATTCTTTACAACATCCGTAAAGCACAAATTGGACATGACCCTGAACTATTCAAAAAACTTAACAATGAAATATGGGAATTTAGAACTCTATATCAAGGTCTTCAATACAGACTACTCGCATTTTGGGACAAAACTTCTACTACAGAAACGTTAGTTATATCAACACACGGATTTATAAAAAAGCGGAGTAAAGTTCCTGATACCGAATTACAAAAGGCCATTCAACAACGGACACAATATTTTGAAGAAAAACAATTAAAAAATAAGAAAAAATGAAAACATATACATTAGACCAAGTACAAAATACACTTATTGGAAAGGTTGGAACTACTGAAAGAGACATTTTTGAATATGAACTTCAAATGGACTTAATCGGAAAAGCCATTAAACAAACCCGTCAAGAACGTAATTTAACGCAAGAAGATTTAGGGAAACTTATAGGTGTTCAAAAAGCTCAAATTTCACGACTTGAAAATAATGCCAGTAATGTAACAATCGACACTCTATTGAGAGTTTTTACAGCATTGAAAGCGAAAGTGAAATTACAAGTGGAACTCTCTAACCTAAATATTAGTGTAGGGAAGTAATGCGGCAAAAAAAACCGTTAAAGTCACCTTTCCTTTTAGTTGATTAATTTGTATTTTCCACTGCTGAAGACGCTACAGAAGATCCAAAAACAGAAGAATACCTCATACTTCTCAATAAATTAAAAAATCCTGATTTGTATGAATCGGGATTTTTTTTTGTCTTATAGCGAAACCGCTCTAACCTACTAAAATTTTGATGTGTTGGAAAATTTACTATATTTGAAAAATAAACCGAAACAAACCTTCACCAAGCATGTACAATTTGATTGTATAAGCGAAGTTTTATATAGGATATATACAGGCGGAAAATTTAAACAACCCTACATAGTTGGATTTTAATATAAAGGAATACGTTACAAAATTCGAACCCGGGAAAGGTTTGACAGATATCCTTGTTAAAATATTTAAGTTCGTTTTATTAATTATTTTTATCCCTATTCTTTTAGTCAGCTGGATAATGGGACAGTTCAAAAATAACGAGACCAAAGAACCCAAGAGCGACTGGACGATGTTCAAAGACTTTGGTGACTTTAGGTTGTTTAGACTTTCTATTTCTGAGGACGCTCTCCCGATCGATTTGGACTATCCAAAAGAAAGTGGAGACATTTATCTATTCAAATTAAAATGTGAACCAGTAATACCTCATCTGGAAAGTCTATATTTTGATTTGAATGAAGCAGAAACGAAAGACGGATTTTATCTCATTTCTTATAACTCGACCGGAAAAGGAATGACATTGTGGTGCATTGACAAATCGACAAAAGAACTTAAGAAAGTAAGAGACTTGTTGAACATATATTGGAATCTATTTAACGAAGACGAAGAAACTGTTAGACTTCGCGGACAAGACAAAAAATATGGGTACGATTATTTCGTGACGGAAAAACTGCCACCAACACAAGCTTTTAGTCATGTCGGCATAACAGATATTTAATTTGATTATTTAGGAGTACCGCCACCCCTATAGTAAACTGTTAAATGGTCATTTTAAACAACCTCCCCTCCTAAAAAAATGCTCTCAACTGCACGCCACCGATGTGCACGGTGGGGTTGTCTTGGCTTTTTCGTCCGCTGTAATTGATGGTGAGCTGCAAATTGTTGGCAAAATTTTGCTGAAACGAAGCCGTCCACGTCATGTTATTGCCATTCTGAAGTGATTCTAACATTTCATAAGCCAACGGTGAATAGGTCTCGCCATTGTAATTGATGTTAATATATTTGACCTGCATATTTATCGTACCTTTTTTGAGTTTATTAAACTTCCCTTCTATCCCAAATTCGGTCATATACAATTGGTCGTTGCTCAAAATAGGGTCATTTTGCTTTTCCTTATAATTTCCATTCACAGCCACTCGCACAAATGTGGTAGGTTGGTAAATCCATTTCAACCCATAATTTACTATATCTAAATCATAGGTTCTGCTGGGAGCAAAATCTGATTTGTTGTATTTCTGTTCTTGTTCTACCGTTACCAAAACCGTGTTGGAATTGTCAAAATTATACCGCAATTTGTATTCGTGCTGTACCCTATTTCGTTCGTCAAATCCCGTAAACAACAATGATTTTGTGTTCAATTGCAAATAGGTATATTCCAACCCAAATTTGGGATTAATTCTATTAAAAAATACTGATTGCCGCATGGAGTTATTGATGGATTGCAAACTGGAATCGGGTATGGTGATCAAAAAAGGATTCAAATTGTCCCATACATCCTCCAATGTGGTTTTGCGTTCAGTTCTCAATGAAGTTTGTAAATTAAATCGATTGATGAAACCAATCCATTTGCTTTTGCTGGTAAGAAATGATTTGGGATTGATGGCCAATACTTCGCTCACTTGTGTGCTGAATACTTTGATGTAACTGCTGCTAGGTGTGGTAACTCGAATGTAAATAGCCTGATCGGGAAATTGAGCAATTTCAAACTCATCCAATTCTTTTATTCCATTGTCGTTATAATCTACCCAATAATAAATCCCTTGTCCTGCTGGTACTTCTATGTAGGCAAACTCTCTCCTCAATTCCAAACCACTGCCAAATTCATAGAAAAAATTACTGGTTATGCCTCCATTGAGCCACCTGGCTCGGTATTCTACCCTATTCAATAACGTATTATCGGGTTGTTGGGTACTCACTACATTTGGATCAATGGTCAGTTTACGGTAATTTGTTCTAAAAATAAATTGATTATTGGTCGATTTAATTAACGATACTTCCAAACCAGGATTGAGAGCTCTTGCTGCTTGAGTTAATTCATTTTGGAACAAACCAAGATCAATTCGTTCGCGATAAAATAACTTAAATCGATTGATGGTTGAATCAGAGTTTGCAATAAAAAACTGATAATCATAAAAAGCATAACTTCCAAATGCCAACGAATCGCCTTGCTCAAAACGATTAATTTCTACTTCATCCAAATACCCTAATTGAAAAGTATTGGATAATTCTTTTTTAACGCTGGCTTTATGTCGATAAAATCGGCTGTTTACTGCACCAGCCGATCTTAAATAACTTCCCATAATGTTGGTTTCCAAAAATTGTGACGATTGAATGGCGTATTCTTGCTTTAATCCTTGATAAACATCGGGTTGCACAAATCCATTAACACCGTAACGCAACGAACCTCCCTTGGTAGTGAATTGAGTTTGATAGGAGCCAATGTATTGATCGCCCAACGGGAGATTAGGAGCATTCCAATTTCGAGTAAACTCAACATCTCTAAATCGTTCTATTTGCTGAAAATTCTTTGCTACGGTTTCAATTTGAAGGGAGTTGTTCCAAATTTTGTTTGCCGTAAATTTTTTCTTTCCAATCAAATTATATTTTATTCCCAACCCTTGATTATCTGCTGCATCGAGGGTAGAAAAAGTATTCGCGTCATAATTACTCAAGGCAATTTCAACATTAGTTGTCCAATTTTCATTTAATTTTCGACCAACTACCAAAGTAACCATTTGCCTTTTTTTGGGGGAAATCAGCACTTTTACTGGTTCATACCTCCCATTTTTTACTAATTGACCAGCCAGAGTATCAGGTGCTATCCAACCATAAACCCTTCCAAATGGACTGTTTTCCAATTGAATATAATTACCATTGCCCGCACCAACATCCGAGAATATAATCTTATAGTATGCTGCATTGACATCTGTTGAATATTGGTAAATAGCATACCCCAAGGTATCCAATGCCTTGTATAAAACCGAATTATTGTCTTGGCCCACACTGTCTACACCATTGGATAACATCAATAATGGATTATCCCCGGCATTGAACAAAATTTCTTTGTCGGCATCATTCAATTCTTGTTGCAAAGGTTGATTTTTAGCATCCTGTTCCGAAAAAATATTCAAAGAAAAATCCCATTTATTGTAGGTAAATTTGTTGGAACTTTCAATAATCGACCGCGCATAATTTTTATCACTGTACTGAAATTCCACCACAATTCGCTTGTCTTTGGTAATCATTCTATTGGACGTAAAGGTAATTTCGGCCGTATTGTAATCAATAATGTAATCATTTTCTTGACCACGTTTTAGCATTTCGCCATCTATATAAACGATTTCTGTTCCGCTGAGCACAATAATAAACGGTTCGTTCTCCGCACCTTTCAATCGATACGGCCCTTGATTATTTTCAATTCCTTGAAGTACATTTCGAGCAAATTTTCCTTTAGACACCGCCAAACTCAATCGTGTTGAAAAAAATGAAGTATCGGCACGTTCCGAAAAATCCATTTTTCTCCATTCATAGGAGGCTCCTTGCGCACGTTTATTGTAATTAAGAAAAAAACTTTGAGGTCGTTTTAACCAAAAGTCACCTGCTGTCAATTTCCAATCTTTACTAAACAGTTGAATATATACCTGATCAAAATCTTGCAATTGTTGAGTATTTCCAGCAGGTTGAATGGGAATATTATCATCACTAATGGAAGCCAAAATTTCAATATCCTCTGATATTTTTCCTGATAATTGTAGATTTAAGGTGGAGTTGACCGATAAATTTTGATTGTTGCCAAACAACACTCCCCTACTCACACTACCGGTTCTATTAATTCCCGAAGATTGAAATAAATCGGAAGAATTACCATTTTTTGCAGAAAATAAATAAGGGTTTTTAAACTGTAATGAATCCTTTGAACGCAGCAATGAGCTATCCTTGTGGGAATAAACAGTCGAAAAATCGAACGATAATATTCGGTATCTTACTATTACCTCAACAGGCAATTCACCTTTCCATTCTATTATGGCCTTTACAAAATCAATCGAATAAAGACTATCATCAATAATTTGATTGGTTTTACTCAAAATCATAAAATCTCTCATGGCAATAGAAACCGAATCAAAGGAAGTTTTTTGGGTGGTTAACAGTAGGGATTTTTGTACGTAATTACTTTGCCCATAACTTATTACAGGTATAAAAAAAATAAGCACGTAAAGAAACCTATTTTTAAAATTAATTAGGCATTGAGTATTCAATTCGTTAATTAAAAAGTACAAACGACAACAATATTAATCAAAATGAATTCGTTTAAATAAGTATCTAAACAAAAAGCTTCCTTTTTTATTGTTTTTATCATAAAAATCAAAAAAAATATTTTTTTAAAACACAAAATATCTATCTTCGCAAATTAAAGTAGAGGATTTTATATTAAATGAAGAATATGAATATAATTAAGAAATTTGTTATTTTATCGAGCGTTGCATCTTTCGCTTTGTTAACGGCTTGTGGTGGAGGTAAAAAAGATGGCCCAGGTGAAGGTGGTGGAGAATTAAAACCTGCTGAGGGTTACTTCATGGATGGGGACAAAAAAGTAAAAATTTATTACGGTGGAATATTCAGAATGAATGAGGTTGAGCAGTTTAAAAACCTTTTTCCACAAGCTATGATTGATGCGGTATCTAACCGTATTGCTTCTCAAATATATCAAGGGTTGTATAAATTTGATCAAAAATCATTGATGCCCGTAAATTGTATTGCTGAAAGTGAAGAAGTGAGTGAAGACGCTAAAGTTTGGACATTCAAAATTAGAAAAGGTATTTATTTTCACGATGATGCTTGTTTCTCTGGTGGAAAAGGTCGTGAATTAACTGCCAAAGATGTGAAGTATTGTTTTGATATGTTGTGTGAATTACGTATCGACAATCAACTTTCTGAGTTATTCACCTCTCGTGTTTTAGGGGCTCAAGAATATTATGAAGCTTCTAAAAATGGTAATAAACCAAAAGATGGTGTTAAAGGAATTGAATTAGTGGATGACAATACCATTAGAATTACCTTACACACTCCATATAGTGCTTTTCAAAGTTTATTGGCTCACAACGGTTGTTGGATATTCCCTAAAGAAGCATACGACAAATATGGTAAAGATATGCGCGTAAAATGTGTGGGTACAGGTCCTTTTAAAGTAGATGCTGTAGACGAAGGCACACAAGTACGTTTAGTGAGAAACCCTAATTATTGGGAAAAAGATGAAAACGGAAATCAATTACCTTACCTTGACATTGTAAAAATTACTTTTACTAAAGATAAAAAATCAGAATTAGCCAATTTCAAACAAAAAAATCTTGATATGGTTTGGAAACTTCCTGTTGATGAAATGGATGAAGTATTGGTAGATTTAGAAAAAGCAATGAACGGTGGAAACACTGAATTCAAATACCAACAAATCAATGGTTTGAGTGTTCAATTCTATGCATTTAATGCGGCTAGTCCTATTTTTAATAATGTTAACGTAAGAAAAGCTTTTAATCACGCAATTGATAGAGAATCATTGGTGAAATATACGCTTAAAGGAGAAGGTGAAGCTGCAGAACATGGACTTGTACCCAAGTTTTTTGGTTATGACAATTCAAACTTAGAAGGATTTGCTTATGATCCCGATTTGGCTAAAAAATTAATGATTGATGCCGGTTATCCAAACGGAAAAGGGTTTCCTAAAGTAACGTTGATGATTAACGAAGGAGGTTCAACTAACACGATTCTTGCCGAAGCTGTGCACAATATGATCAAAGAAAACTTAGGGGTAGAATTAGAAATCGAAATACTTCAATTCCCAGTATTATTGGAGCGTTTTACAACAGGACAATCTGATTTCTGGCGTACCGCTTGGATTGCAGATTATCCAGATGCTTCTAACTTCTTAACCTTATTTTATGGTAAAAACGTTCCTGCTGATCCAACTGCCTATTCGTTTCCAAACTCATCACGTTTTAAAAACGCTGCTTATGATGAATATTTTGAAAAAGGAATGGCTTCTTTAGATGCTGCTGAAAGACAAAAATATTATCAAAAATGTGACAGTATTTTAATTGCAGAAGCTGCTTTTATTCCAATTTATTATGATCAATACATCCGCCTTATTCAAAATGATATCGTAGGATTTCCTATAAATGCTATGGAATTCAGAGATTTGACAAGAGTTTTCAAATCAAAATAATTTCATTTTTTCTTAAAATCAACTCGTATGAAAAGTAACTTTATTTTAGCCACTTTAATTTGTTCAGCAGTTCTATTTGCCTGCGTTCCAGCAAGAAAATATGAAGAATTAGAAGCCAAACAAAAAGCATGTGCCGAAGAATTGGAAGTGTTGAAATCTAAATCAACTGATTTAGAAGCAAAAAATAATGAATACAAAGCTGAAATTGAGAAATTAAATGAAACAACTACTCGTCTCAAAGCAGATACAACTTTATTGGGCAAATCATTACGAATGAAGGAACAACAGTATGATAAAATTGATGAAAACAATAAACGTATTCAAGAACAGTTAGAAGCATTGCAAAAAGGTAGTGCTATCGAAAATCAAAAATTATCGAAAGATCTTGAAGCTACCAAATTGCAATTACAAGAGAAAGAAAACGAGCTTAAAAAATTAGAGGCTGAATTGAACGCTAAAAAAGCTTCACTTGAGGTACTTTCAAAAGAATTGGAATTAAGAGAAACACGCGTTAAGGAACTTGAGGCAATTCTTGCTAAACAAGAAGCCATTGTAAAAAACCTACAAGAAAAAGTATCCAATGCATTGCTTTCATTTAAAGACAAAGGTTTGACCGTGGTACAAAAAAATGGAAAAGTGTATGTGAGTATGGAAGCAAAATTGCTTTTCCCATCAGGTAGCACTACAATTGAGCCTGAAGGTAAAAAAGCTCTAATTGAATTAGCTAAAGTATTACAAGATCAAAAAGATTTAGAAATATTAGTAGAAGGTCACACAGATACCGATGCAATGAAAGGTAGTGCACATCCAAAAGACAATTGGGAATTGAGTGCATTAAGAGCAACCAGCGTAGTAAAACTGATGTTGGAAAACAGTAAAATGGATCCAAAAACCATTACCGCTGCTGGACGAAGCGAATACGTACCTGCCGATGCAAACGATAAAGCCAAAAACAGAAGAATTGAGATTATTCTCATTCCTAACTTGGATGAACTTTATAAAATCATAAATAATTAATTTTATTAGGGGGGGGATGAAAAGCGCTGAGCCACATAGTGTCAACCATCCAAAAGCTTCAATTACCTATAGAACGGATGGTATTCTTCATATTCACTATGCTGATGAATCCTTGACCTTGGAAGATTCCGTAGAAATTTTCAAACTTACCCGCCAACACGCTCCTTGGGAAGTAGCTCCGGTGTTTTTATCAGGTGGTGGTTTTACAACATCCGATTCTGAATCAAAAAAATACAACTCCAGCCCTGAAGTTATTCGCCACTGTTCAGCGATTGCGTTTTTATCACCTACACTTGGTCAAAAAATGGTAGCCAATTTTTTTATTAAGTTTTACAAACCTGCAGTTCCTACTAAATTCTTCCTTACTGAAAACGAAGCTATAGATTGGCTTAAAGTTTTTTTAAGCTAACTTAAGCAGTTATTTATCTGTAGTAAGCTTCGTCAACCCTCTTAGACCTTCGGCCATTTTTCTAAAATAAATGGCTAAACTGGTTTCAGACAGAGGTATGTCCACCGGAATTGTTAGTTTAATAGGAATTTCAGCATTCACCGGCATGGCCTGAGAGAACGTTATACGAGCAGTGCTTTTTAAAGGAATTTTTACAGGAACCATAACATCCACAGGTATTTTCATACTTAAACCAACCGGAAGAGTATCGATTATAAGCATATCAATGGGGACTATACTATGAACTGGAAGCAATTCATTAAAACCTACCTTTAAATTTTGCTTAACAGGAATCTTTCCAATTATCGGCATTGAGGGTCCACGCTTACCAAAAATGGGCACTTTCACTTTTTGATTTAATGGTATGGTGTCATCCACAGCAATATTTACAAAATCAGTAATTTGAATGGTTGTATCTAGCTTAATATAATCTTTTACACCAATTCTTATAGGAATTAACATAGTCTCCGTTACAGGTATCATAGCCGTAAATGGAATTTCACTTTCAACCATCATATTGATTCCCACTTCAATTTCGTCTGTAACATAAATATTAGAATTGAGCGGAATCATCTCATCAACGGTAACTTGAGTGATGATATGTTGTTCGGCCATTTCTTCCATAGTATCTCCCAATACTTGTAAACGACCTTCTGAAACATTCAAAGCTGCTACCAACACAGCAATTATTCCTCCATTGATTAACAATGCAATGGTTAAAAATAGAATAACTCTTTTTTGAAACTTAGTCATATTATACTGATTTTTGACAAATGTAAGACTTATCTTTGTAAACTTTAAAATTAAAAACAACAACAATATGAAAGTAAAAATTATGACCCTAATTGCTGCCGTTGCAGTATTGGCCTCTTGTACAAATTTAAGATATACCGATTATGGTAAACCCTTTGATTTCTTAAAAGCAAAACGTGATGTTGTAAAACCTCAAGGTAAAGTCGAGGTAGAATCGGTTCAAGTACAAAATAATACAAAATCAGAAACGGTTGAAGTAGAAAACTCAATAATAGAGACCGCTAACGAAACCGTAATTCCAACTGAAAAAGAGAATACAGAAATGGAGTTGATTCCATCTGAAGAATCGAATGTGAGTACTGCAAAAGTTAACTCAGTTACTCCAGCCAATGAAGTAGTTAATGCTGACAATGAAATGAACAGCAAAGAGGAGGTTAAAAAAGCATCTTCATTTCAAAACTTTACGAATAGCAGCAAAAATGCTACAAGCAATGCTACTGTTAAGCCAACTAAAATATCAGATGTAAAGAAAATTGTTCAAACATCAGAAAGAAGTGTGGGTGAATTATTACTAATGGCTTTATTATTGGCCTTGGCTATTACCCTTTTCTTGATTCTTGATAGCGCACTAGGCGGTATTTTAGGACTTGTATTGATTATCTTTTTAATCTTAGTACTTCTTAGATATTTGGGTTTATTCTAACCTTTTTTTTAAACTAGTTTTTATAAATCCCAGTATGAAATTCATATTGGGATTTTTTTTACCCCACTCTACTCCAATGAGATTTATGTTTGATCTGTCGAAACAATTCAACACGCATCTCATAATTCTTTTTATGTGTCAAATCGGGGTCTTCTTCTAACACATCGCTTGCTGCTATTCGGCTCAAATGTAATAATTGTTGATCTTTTGCTAAATCAGCTAATTTCAAATCTAATATTCCGCTTTGCTGTGTTCCCATGACATCTCCTGGGCCACGTAAACGTAAATCAACTTCCGCAATTTCAAAACCATCGGTTGTTCTCACCATTGTTTCTAGACGCGTTCTTGCGTCCTCTGATAATTTATAACCCGACATTAGTATGCAATAAGATTGCTCTGCACCTCTCCCTACTCTACCTCTTAATTGATGTAAGGTAGAAAGTCCAAATTTTTCTGAACTTTCAATGACCATAACCGAGGCATTGGGTACATTTACTCCTACTTCTATAACGGTGGTTGCTACCAAAATTTGTGTTTTCCCTTGTGCAAACAATTGCATTTCATATTCCTTATCCTCGGGTTTCATTTTACCATGCACAATGGAAATATGGTAATCGGGTCGGGGAAATCGTCTTGACAACCCCTCATAACCATCTAAAAGATCTTTATAATCCATGCTTTCCGATTCTTCAATAAGCGGGTAAACTACGTATACTTGTCTGCCTTTTTTGATTTCATCTTCCAAAAATTGAAACATTACTAAACGTTTTCCATCTGTAAAATGCATCGTTTGAATGGGTTTTCTACCCACCGGCAATTCATCAATTACCGAAATATCCAAATCGCCATAAAGTGTCATGGCCAACGTCCTTGGTATGGGAGTAGCCGTCATTACCAACACATGGGGAGGCTCACTATTTTTTAAACGTAATTTTGCCCGTTGAGCCACTCCAAATTTATGTTGTTCATCGATGATAGCCAATCCCAAATTTTTGAACTGAACCTTATCTTCTAACAAAGCATGAGTACCTATTAAAATAGATAATTCACCATTTTGAAGACCTTCAGCAATGATTTTCCTTTTGGCAGTTTTGGAACTTCCTGTTAATAAGTCCACTTTTATCCCCATTGGTTCCAATAATTCAGACACACCATTAAAATGTTGTGTGGCTAATATTTCAGTTGGGGCTAAAATACATGCTTGAAAATCATTATCTAAGGCAATTAATGAGGACAATACTGCCACCAATGTTTTACCGCTACCCACATCCCCTTGCAATAAACGATTCATTTGCATTCCAGTAGACATATCTTTTCTTATTTCTTTAACCACTCTTTTTTGAGCATTGGTTAATTCAAAAGGCAAATGGTGATTGTAAAAAGTATTAAAATGTACACCCACCGTTTCAAATTTATACCCCTTTGATTTACGCTGAGTGATTAATTTTTGTTGAATCAAGTTCAGCTGCATAAAGAACAATTCTTCAAATTTCAATCGTTTTTGAGCCTGTTTTAATTGCTCTAAACTATCCGGAAAATGAATTTGCTTAAGCGCATTCTCCAAATCCATCAATTGATATTTTTGTTGCAACTCTTCATTCAACGTACGCACAATTCGCCCTTCAATTTGAGAAATTAATGAACGCTGCAATTTCTCCAGACCTTTTGAATGAAGACCTTTTACAGTTAACTTTTCTCCCGAATGATATACTGGCTGCAAACTTCCTTGCTTTAAAAGTGTTTCTTCAAATCGTTCAATATCAGGATGGGTTATATTATAACGCGATCCAAATTTTGTAACTCTTCCAAAAATAGTATAAACAGCACCCACTTGTAAAAGAGGCTTAATCCAATTAATTCCTTTAAACCAAACTAATTCCACTGTTCCGGAATCATCGCCAACAATAGCGGTTAATCTTTTCTTTCGTTGTTCGCCTATCTCTTTAATCTCAATTACTTTGGCCTTAATTTGAACGGTATTTTCACCTTGAAAGATGGATCGAATGGCACTAAAATTACTTCGGTCGATATAACGAAAAGGAAAATGAAAAAGTAAATCTCTATAAGTGGAAATTTTCAATTCAGTTTGCAAAACTTTGCCTCTTTCAGGACCCACACCTTTGAGGTAAATTATATCGGTATGTAAAAAATCATCTTTCAAAGTAAATTTCCTTAAATAATAAGTAATTTAATCGATTGATACCAAAGAAATAATGAGCGAATACTCACCATTTTCGATTATCAACTCCTCATTGTAACTCTTTACAAACCACTTCAATTTTTGGTATTTATAAAACTCCTCCTGATTTAGATGAGTAGCATTATATGGTTTTCCATATCGTTGGGTAAAGAAAACGGCATATTCTTGAAAATAGGTAAAAGGCTTGTAATCTTCTTCCGAAATTAACGTGAATCGAAGTTGTTTTAATAAATCATCTGAATCGAAAAAATATTCTATGGAAATATCCATTTTGTCATAATCCAAAGTAGCGTTCCAACCTTCCATTTTTTCATACATACCGTACTTAATTAACGGAAAAATAGAATCTCTTCCATCCAACTCATTATTAATACGCATTTCATTATACCTGTTCTTTTCTAGATACCCGACAACATTATCAGGGTAATGAACAAATTTCGTTATCAGCATAGCCGCATTTTTAAAGGCAGCTTTCTCTAAAGTATCCAATAAATAAGGAGTTTTGTCTGGATAGGAAGCTTTCATGATTAAACCGGTATTAAATACAAAAGGGTTTACTTTATTGACACCCCATTTAATGTTCACCTTCCAACCGTCAACAAATTTGTTCAATTCTAGGGTATCAACAATCGAAAATTCATCCGCTTTAAAATTACAAACACATTGCGCTTTAGTTCCTTTTATAAGGCAAGTATCAACAGAAAGGAATTGAGCTTGATCAAAAAAAGTTACTTCATTGAAGGACCATTCTTTCAAAATGTTTTTAGATTCGTTATCCACATACTCAGCCATTTTTTTGTAGTTGGTATTGACTAATTCTTCACAAAAACTTTTTGCAATTACCTTAACCTTACTGTGTTCTTCGGATGTAGACTTTGAATTGGAGGAATTTGAATTGTCCGAACAACTCCAAAATAAGAAAACAGTTGGTGTGAATAAAAGATAATAGGTTATTAAATTGCGCATAATCTGACTTATAATTTTCGAAAATACTCACTTAAAAACAAATGGCAATACAAATTGCATAAGTTTTAATAAAAATAAGCGCCAGATTCCAAAATATACCAAATTAGGTTGCTGAATTACTCAATTTAGTTAAATTTGCGGGCTATGTCAGTACTGAAGTACCTCTTATTTCCTATTTACCTAATTTATTGGGCTATTATTAGCTTTCGAAACTTTCTATATTCAAAAAAGATCTTTAAAAGTTCCTCTTTTGATCTACCCATTATCACCATTGGAAACCTTTCCATGGGCGGTACTGGAAAAACACCCCATACTGAATATCTTATTCGGCTTTTGCAAGATTCCCAAAAAGTAACTACGTTAAGCAGAGGATATGGACGAAAAACAAACGAATTTATCATTGCGGAGGAGGGAGATACTGCTTCCATTATTGGAGATGAGCCTTTACAATACTTTTTAAAATTTCCAAAAATTAACGTTACGGTAGAAAAAAAACGTGTATTAGGTGTTCTTTATTTGTTGCACTTTTTACCGGATACTGATGTGATTCTTTTAGACGATGCTTTTCAACATCGGGCCTTAAAAGCTGGATTAAATATCTTAATTACAGATTATTCGAAACCTTATTATTCAGATGATTTGATTCCTTTTGGAGAATTAAGAGAACCAAAAAACGGAGCAGAAAGAGCTCAAATAATCATTGTTTCAAAATGTCCGGAGAATTTTTCGGATAAAGAAAAACAACAATGCATTAATAAAATAAACAGACCTTTTACTCCCATTTTTTTTACAAAAATGAAGTACGAAAACTGTTACAATGCGCTTTCGAAAGATCCTCTTGATGGAAATTTAAAAGATTATGAAGTTTTGTTGGTAACGGGGATAGCCAAACCCAAAAACCTTGCAGAACACCTCAACCAACAAGGAGTAAAGTATAGCAATATAGCATTTACAGATCATCATAAATTTACTAAGAAAGATATACAAAGAATTCGCGAAAAGTTTGATACTTTTACATCTGCTAAAAAAATCATTCTTACAACAGAAAAAGATTATGCGCGAATGATAGAACATAATGAATTCCAATCACTACCGATATATTGTTTACCTATAGTGGTTGAATTCATTGAAAATAAAGAACAATTTGATCAAATAATAGTTGACTATGTTAAACAAAATAAAAGAGACAGCAGCGTTTTTGAAACAGAAAACGAACTTTAATCCATCCATAGGAATCATTTTAGGAACAGGATTAGGTGGTTTGGTAAAAGAAATTTCTATTGACCATGCCATCCCTTACGAAGATATCCCAAATTTTCCATTGAGCACCGTTCAAGGACACAGTGGAAAATTGATTTTTGGAACCTTAGGAAACAAAAAAGTAGTGGCTATGCAAGGTCGTTTTCATTATTATGAAGGTTATACTATGAATGATGTGGTATTCCCGGTTAGAGTGATGAAGTTTTTAGGCATTTCTCACCTATTTGTTAGCAATGCATCTGGTGGAGTGAACCCTACTTTTGAGGTTGGAGATATTATGATTATTGACGATCATATCAATCTTTTTCCAACCAATCCACTTATTGGTAAAAATTATGAAGAGTTAGGACCAAGGTTTCCAGATATGAGTGAGCCTTATGATCACGAATTGATTAAACGTGCTGAACAAATTGCATTAAATAATGCTATTCGTGTGGTAAAAGGAACCTATGCAGGTCTTTCTGGTCCAACATTGGAAACTCCAGCTGAATATCGTTACATAAGAAATATAGGTGCCGACACCGTAGGAATGAGCACAGTACCCGAGGTTATTGCTGCACGACATATGGGTATTCCTTGTTTTGGAGTTTCTATCATTACCGATCTTGGAGTGCCAGGCAAAATTATAGAAATGACACATGAAATTGTTCAAGCAGTAGCAGAAAGTGCCGAACCAAAAATGACGTTGATTGTAAAAGAACTTCTCAACTCCATCTAATTTTAATACACTAGATATTCAAAACATGAATAGCGAAACGATAAAAAATCTTACATTAGATCAAGTACTTACAGAATACGAAGCGGTAATTGGATTGGAAGTACACGCCCAATTGAATACCAAAAGTAAGGCCTATTCAGCCGACCCTAATGAGTTTGGTTCAACACCCAACACTAACATAAGCCCCATCTCACTTGGATTACCGGGAACTTTACCAAAATTCAATCGTGAAGTGATGCATTTTGGAGTAAAATTAGGTTTGGCCATACAAGCTGACATTACTGAAGAAATGCATTTTGATCGGAAAAATTATTTTTATGCCGATTTACCAAAGGGTTATCAAATAACTCAAGATAAAACGCCCATCTGTAGGGGAGGTAGAATATTAATTAAAGATGCGTCTGGAAAAGAAAAAGCAATTGACATAACTCGAATCCATATGGAAGAGGATTCTGGTAAAAGCACCCATGATTTAGACCCATTTGATACCTTAGTTGATTTAAATAGAGCGGGTGTTCCACTTCTTGAAATGGTAACTGAACCCGTAATTAAAAACTCTACTGAGGCTTATAATTACTTAATTGAAGTTCGAAAATTATTGCGTTACTTGGATGTTTGTGACGGGAATATGGAAGAGGGAAGTATGCGTTGCGATGTTAATATTTCCATTATGAAAATTGGTAGCAAAGAATACGGTCAGCGAGTAGAGGTTAAAAACCTGAACTCGATTAGAAATGTAGCTCGTGCCATCGATTACGAAATTGTTCGTCATGCTACTCTATTGGCAAATGGGGAACCAATATTAAGTGAAACACGCAATTTTGACGCACCCAGTGGAACTACAACCGGTATGCGTAAAAAAGAAGCGGCTCATGATTATCGTTATTTTCCAGAACCTGATTTAGGAAGAGTAAGAGTGAGCAAAGAATACATCGAAACAGTTAGAGCCGAATTACCTGCTTTGCCAAATGACCTTTATAAAAAGTACATTAATGATTTGCAACTATCTGAATATGATGCCTACAACTTAACCGAGAATAAGGGCATAGCCTTGTATTATGAAGAGTTAATTTCATTGACAAAAAATTATAAGGCTGCCGCCAACTGGTTAATGGGAAGTATCAAATCATATTTGAATCAAAATGCCCTTGAAATAAATGACTTTCCAATTCCACCTGTTAAAATAGTTGAATTGATAAAAATCATTGATGATGGAATCATTATCAATTCTGTAGCTAGTCAGAAAGTGTTTCCAAAAATGATCGAAAATCCAACTATCTCTCCACTGCAAATTGCTACAGAGAATGGTTGGGTGACTCAAAACGATACTCATGAATTGGAAACCATCATTAAAAAGATATTTGCAGATAATCCTAACGAAACAGAGCGATTTAAAAATGGGGAACAAAAACTAACTGGTTTTTTTATGGGAATGGTAATGAAAGCAGCTAAGGGAGCAGCTGATCCCAAAACAACTACTCAGTTATTGAACGAACTAATCAAAACACATTAATACATTAAACCAATTTTTAATTATGAAAATCAATCCCATAATCATTTTAATTTTTTCAACATTTTTGTTTTGGCAATGTTCAAATTCAGAAACAGATGAAAATACAGACATCGCCAACAAAACGGTATCCAATGCTACAATTAATGGGTTAATTACTGATGGTGCTGGAAAAAAAATCATCCTTTATGAATTTAAAAATGATCAACCTAAAGCCATTGATTCAACAACAATGGATAATACAGGTGCTTTTACATTTGTAACACCTTTGGATGGTTTTGGATTTATTGGCGTGGGTGAAAGTTTTAACCAAGCTGCCCTATTATTAATAAAAGGTGGAGATGCTGTAAATTTAAAAGGTTCGTTAAATGCTTGGAATTTAAATTTTGAAATCGAAGGTTCTCCCGAAACAATTACCTTAACTGAGTATTACAAAAAACGCTATGATTTTGGGATAAAAATGCAAAATTTACAAATGCAAGCGGACACAATTGCTCCAGATGATGAAATGGCACAAACACAAATAAAAGCTACATCAGAAGCATTATTAGCGGAGTTTGAATCCTACAAATACGAGTATATTGAGAAAAACATTAATTCACCAGCGGTATATATTGCCTTTGCTGATATTTATGATCCTGTAAAGGATTACGATATTCTAGTTAAAATGGAAGCTACCTTAATGAAACACATGCCTGGATCTACTTTTACCAAACAAGTTTCAGAAAAACTGGCTCAAGGAAAATCAATGCAAGAACAAGCCAACTCCTATGAAGAACAAAAAAAGATGATGGAAGCTCAACTTTTGGCTGCTGGAATTGGCGCAGGTCTAGCTGCTCCAGAAATTGCATTGCCTAATCCAACTGGAAAAACAATCAAATTAAGTAGTTTAAAAGGAAAGGTAGTTTTATTAGACTTTTGGGCATCTTGGTGTAAGCCTTGTAGAATGGAAAACCCTGCTGTTGTTAAATTATATAATGAATATAAAGATAAGGGATTTACTGTTTACAGCGTTTCCTTTGATGATCAAAAGGAGAATTGGACTGCTGCTATTCAAACCGATGGATTAGTTTGGCCTAATCACGTAAGTGATCTCAAAGGCTGGCAATCTGCAGCAGGAGCAACGTATATGGTTCAGAGTATTCCTCAGACCTTTTTGATTGATGCAGATGGCAAGATAATTGCGGTTGGATTGCGCTCTGATGAATTAGCCATTAAATTAAAAGAAATTTTCGGTTAATTGAGTTATTATTATTAAATCTAGGCTTATGAAATTAATTATCACAGTTTTATTATCAGCAATAATTACTACGTATTTTTCCCAAGGAAAAAACATTGAAATAAAAGGAATTATTACAGAAGGTGCGGGCAAAAAAATCTATTTACGTACATTTGTAGGTAACGACCAAGTAACTCTAGACTCTTGTGCAATAAGTAAAAAAGGCACTTACACACTAAAGTTAAAAGTTGGTGGACCGACCTTTTTCACCGTTTCGCTTCAACCCGAAATTTATGCCTTGTTATTATTAGATAGTGCTACAACAGAATCTAGAGTGATCTTTAATGCCGAAGCTAATAATTTAATTGCTTCACATACTGTTCAGGGATCAAAAGAATCTATTGCTATTGCCGATTTTACAAAAAAAATGACCAAAACACGCCTTGCGTTAACCGATGTGAATAAAGCTTATTATGCTTCTTCAAGTGTTTTGGAGCGCAGCAAAATTCAATCAACCAAAGATTCTTTAGAAAGAAGTAACATAACCATCAGAAACGAATTTATCAACGAAAACTACAATTCTGTAGCAAGTATAATAGCCTTGGGTTACCTAAGTATTCCACAAGACATTGAATTCTTGAGAAAAATAGAAAAAGGATTGGCTGAAAAACATCCTACCAGTGAATTTTACATTTCTGTAAAAACTCAATTGGTTCAAATCGAGACGCAAATTAAAATGCAGGAAGAAGCCGAAAAACAACGCATTGCCAATGAGGGAAGAAATGCCATTGGAGCCATCGCTCCTGAATTAGGAAACAATTTTAAAACTCCAACTGGACAAACAATTACCCTTGAATCATTACGAGGGAAATACGTTTTAATTGACTTTTGGGCTTCTTGGTGCGGACCATGTAGAAAAGAGAATCCAAATGTAGTGGCGCTCTATAAAAAATATCAAGATGCAGGATTCACCATTTACAGTGTTTCTTTAGATAAATCAAAGGAAGCATGGGAAAAAGCCATTATCCAAGACGGTTTGATTTGGCCCTCACATATAAGTGATTTAAAACAATGGCAAACAGAAGCTACTCAAATATATGGTTTCAATGGCATTCCTTTCACGGTGCTTATCGATAAAGAAGGAAAAATCATTGAAAAAAATCTAAGAGGAGCTCAATTGGATGAAAAGTTAAAATCCATTTTCGGATTTTAGTTTTTCAATCATCAATTTCTTCCCTGCTCTCACCAAATTATTTCATATAATAATAACTTTAGCGGAAGTAAACAGTTAATGTCTACTTCCGCTAATTATTTTTGATATCAATCCCTTTTCGGAAGTCATTTCAGCCCAAAGTACGCCACCGATATGTAAAACAATATACCCTAGGAGGTAGTAAATAGAGAGTTCGTGCAGTTCTTCCATAGATTTTTTCATTTCTTTAGGTCCAAATTCTATAATGAGCCCCGTAACTAAAGAACCTAATACGCATACATAAAAAATAATGTATACCCAAAATTGAAACCGCTGTTTACTGGTAAGACCTTTCTTTAATGGATTTTGCCAAGACATTTCACCAAAAAAGGGCAAGGTGATACGTATGGTAAAAAGTCCTACTAAAAAATAACCAATGTAAATGTGCCAAACCCACATCGGTTGTCTGATCTTTTTTGCCAATTGAATGAGTTGATCATCGTTCAAGGATTGGTCGGTAGTGCTCAAATATTCCTTAATGATATCCGCTACATTATTTTTATTCATCCAAGTTAATCTTAGAAAAATAGTTGCTAATAACGCCATCATTGAAAAGGCTATTAGCCAATGCATTATGCGATACAGTTTTGAATAGTTTTTTGTTTCCACTTATTCTTTTTTTTTTAGATGCTAGACGCTAGATTTTAGATGTTAGACAAATTGTCAAATCAATTAGACTCTTTAAGCTAGACGCTAGTCTTTTATTAAGGTAATTGTTTTTGTTTCGTTTGGTGTTGTGCATTTCACAACATACATTCCGTTTGCAAAGGAAGTCAAATTAAATTCATATTGTGTTACATCATTCATAATGTGTTTCATTAACACTCTTCCAAACAAATCAGCTATTACAATTTCAACTGACTTTATTTCATTTGGCAATTTCAATGTAAACATCCCGTTAGTTGGGTTTGGAAAAAGGCTAAGGTTTGCCATTTCATTTTCTTCTGTTATTCCTACTGAGTTTACGAGCACACATGCAGAAGTATTCTGACAATTACCTTCAGAAATTTGTACTGCATAATTACCGTTTTGAGAGGGTAAATAAGCAGCTGCATTGGCTCCTGAAATGGGAGAAAATGCATTGTCACAATCTAACCATTGATAACTGGTGGCTGAGGTGTTATTGGCTGCAATCAAAATACCAACTGTATTAGTTGAAGCATCAATTTGATTGGCAATAAATAAATTGGTGTTTACCGTACTATCGCAACCTAATGCAGAAAACAATACATCTACATAATTTCCCGAAGTGGAATAAACAGACGAACCCACTGTAATCGATTCCCCAAAACACAATTGAACCGTTTGATTATTTATAATAGGATTCAAAACCGTCAAGTTAGTGATAACCGTGCTGTCGTTATTATTTATATCCGTTAACACATCAATATAATTGCCCGAAGTAGTGTAAATATTTGAACCTACCATTAGCGATTCACCATTGCACAACGTAATTTGCTGTGAAACAACATTTCCAAAATAACCAAAAGTAAAGAGTCCTAAATTACTTTGAGGTGCGCTAGAAACAACTGATCCACTTCCATTTCCGGTGCAAGTTCCTGATGCCGAACTAGTAACATTATCCCAAGATGCACCATTATATCTTGTAATAGTGGTGGCAGCACAATCTGATATTCCACTCAAAGCTGCATCTTCCCAATACAATTCAACAGTAGGATTGTCAGCAGGAATAGATTTTTCTATATTCCAATATTCAAAAGCACTTACTGCACTTAAAGGCGAATTCACTACTGTTGTATTTGCCGCTGTATTATCAAAATATTCGGCAGTCATTTCACTAGAAACTAATGAAGGTGCTGATATTCCCATTCTTCTCCATTTGCCATTTTTACCTATTGGGAAAACAAAAGCCGTATTTCCTATTTTTTTCATTGGACCGTTTACAAAACTAACCGCTGAACCCGATGAAGCCGCAGCAGTTGCGGTTAATGAAAGTATATTTGCTGATGTTGTAAATAATGCTCCATTCGTTAATATAAGGTTATTAGCAACAGACACAGGATGATTTAAGGTAACTCCACTGTTATTATTAATTTCGATAGAAGCGAAGGTAATCGTTGTAGCACCACTTATTGATTGTGGTGTAGATCCATTAAATGTTACTTTATTGGATGTAGGATTAAAGGCTCCCAATTTTGAAAAATCACCATTTACAAAAATCTCAAAAGGAGCCGTGTGGTTCAATGCTTTGCTGGAAGCCACTGTCAGGTCATTAAAAATATATTTTCCTGTACCTAATAAATTAGTTGTACCATCACATAATACTAAACCATTGGAAGCATAAAATACGCCTACATTATTCCAGTTATGTGTACCACTTAATTTAAAAATACTTATTCCAGCTTGTTTGATCGAATCGGTAACATTTATCAAATCAATTGAGGTTCCATTAAAATTAAAAGCACTGGTACCTTTTATATCCAAGAGCATATTAACCGTACTCAAGGGAAGATTGGAAATAGCTCCATTTATAGTTGTAGTACCTCCTGTGGTAATGAATTTGGGCGTTCCAGTACCAGGTGCAGCTCCAAACCAAACCAAATCTCCATTAAGGGTAAATGTACCTCCGTTTACTACTATCGTTGGTTGAAAATTACCAGCTTCATTTTCTAATGCCACTTCCCCTGAAATGGTCACTACTCCCCCATTTTGCTCAAAATAGGAAGACCCATTCACATCTCCATCTGCCAAAGCCATTACTTGTCCCACATTCACTACCCCATCATTGACAATGATTTTTCCTCCACCATCCATTAGCAAACGCTCATTGGTAGTTACACTTCCATTATTAATAGTGATCAGTGCATCAATACCCGAAATCAAGCGTTGACCTACATTCACTGTACCTCCATTAACTGTTATTTCTCCTGCTAAATCAGCTATTAATCTGCCGTTTCCACCAAAATTAACACTAAAAGTGCCTTGGTTAACTATTATTTCAGAATTGGCATCCAATACATTCACATCATCAGAAGTGGTTAGATTAGCACCTATAGTTAAAACGGCTCCGTTTAGCAACTGCATATCACTTACCGTGAATGTGGAATTAGAACTAATTATGGGCGAAAACGCTCCACCCGTATAATTTAATGGATTAATCGTAATGGAAGCTCCATTAGAAGGTGTTGCTGACCAATTGCCACTCGTATTCCAATCGGAGCTCACGGCTCCTGTCCAGTTTTGAGCCGTTATCGTTTGACTCAATACTAATAAACTAAAAATTACCTTTATTTTTTTCATATGTATTTTGTTTTTAAATGTTATATGGAATCGCAAAACGAAGTTATTTTCATTTATGTTTGTTTCGAAAATTATTTCGTTATGATTATTTCAAATTTACTTATTTTTCTTGATTGATTATTTACTTTAATTGTATTCTTTATTTACTTCATTTTTACAAAAACAACTTGACCTACTTTAAGCGTATGCTTAAAGGTTGGGTCAATCAATGCGATTACCTTTACCGTTCCAGTGGTCATATCAATTTGGTTGGTTATAGCCGAAATTGTTGCTGTATTGTTTTCTGTTATCCCCATATTTTGTTGAGTGGAAAAGGTCAAATTATCACCTAGTTTAAGTGTATTCATTTGGTTTGAAGGCACCAACAATTCAAGGTAAACTTGTTCGGTATCTACCACTGTTGCCAATAATTGATTCGCCCCAACGCTTTGGCCTAAATTTGCTGTTAAACTGGTCAAATAGCCTCCTATTTGAGCATAAATGTTAACCTGTTTTTGAAGTTGACCTTTATCGATATTCATCAATGAAAATCCGAGTGATTCCAAGTAACTTTTATTTCCTTCAAATTGTGCTTGGCTGTTTTTAAAATTGAACGTGGCTTGTTCCAATTCTTTTTTAGATACACTTTTCGAATCAAACAAATCTTGAATGCGTGTCATTTCTTTTTGATGCAATTCTAACTGAGCTTTAGAAGATAAATAGTCCATTTGCAATTTGCTAAATTCTGGTGAAGTAATCGAAAAGAGTAATTGACCTTTTTTTACATACTGACCAGGCGTTACAGCAATGTCTTGAATAAATCCATTAGCTTTAGAATACACATCTAACATTGATTTTGGTGGCACTTTTACGTAGCCTGTTATGTTGATTGAATTTTTAACGGGGCTTTCAACCTCATCTTTTACTAAGATGTCTGCCGTATTTTCTGATTTTGTTTCTTTTTGTTCTGAAGTAGTGGTTGATTCTTGTTCACTACATGACATCAATGTCATTAAAGTGATGATATATACTATTGTTTTCATATCTTACTAATTTTGTTTTATAGTTAATGGGATTAAAAATTTAATGCTGTCAAATAATCACGTTTTATTACATTACAATTGTATTCTTGAATGAGTGTGAGATAATCCATTTGGTACTGCATCAAAAACCGAATTTGTTGAGCATAATCAAGTTGATTGATGGCTCCATTTTTTAATAAATCATTGAGGTTATTCAATGCATTGTCTACATCATTTGTTAGCGATTTATATTGATCCAATAAGGTGTTTTGTTGCACTAGTTTTTCATTCAATGCCACGAGTTCATTATTTAGTTGAACTTGTTTGTTTTCAATAACCGCTTCTTGTTCATCTATGGCAATGGTTTGTTGAGCCACACGTTGGTTTATCCCAGTTGCAAATAGCGGAATGGTTACACCAACTCTCACCCCTTGAAAATTACTAACACGTTCTAATGATTGGTTAAAATATCCCACTCCAATGGAAGGCATTTTTTCATTGGAAACCATTTCTTTTTGAAGTTCGAGTTGAGAAATATAAGCCTTATCCGACTGGGTTAAAATATCCACCACCGAATCTGATTCTGTTTTTATAGTTGCTATAACCAATGGAATGTATTGAAAATTATATTCATTTGAAATACCCGAAATGGTTCTCAAAGCTAAAACCGTTTCTTGCTGAAAGTTAACCCATTGCAACTGCGCTCTATTCAATTCCATCAACAATTGTTGAATAACTAATTTTTCGGTTAATGAAATATGCCCAACTTTGAATTGATTTTGAGCAACAGTATCCGCGTTTCGAGCTGCTTCAATAAATTTTGCTAGATAGTTTTGTGCCGATTGAGCCAGCAACAAATCTTGATAGGTTGTTTTTATGTACCAAGTAATTTGTCGTTCGAGTAGTGCTTTTTTACTTTCAGAGTAAGTTACTCCAGATTGCGCCCACTCTTTTTGAGCTCCAATTGCCCAAGGTTTACCTAAATCTTGAAATATTTCCGCTTGATAATCTACCCCAGAATAGTTTATTTGGCCAAATTGACCCATTACTTCAGTGGGTTGTAATAGGTAAGCTCTTTTTTTCTCAACTTCCCAATATTGTTTTTCAAAATCTACTTTTTTGAGTTCAATATTATTGGTAATGGCCAATTTTATCAATTGTTCTTCATTGATAATTTGTTGCCCATAAAAAGAAGATCCTATAGCCATCAATACTAAGGTGGTTACTGTTGGTGCTACTCTTCTTTGTTTTCGTGGAGTACGTTTTTGTTCAACCAATAAATATACAGCTGGCAAAACGAGTAAAGTTAGTAACGTTGAAGTGATCAAACCACCGATTACCACAGTGGCTAAAGGCCGTTGTACTTCAGCACCATTGGTTGTTGAAAGCGCCATAGGTAAAAAACCTAAAGAAGCTACCAAAGCTGTCATTAACACAGGTCTTAAACGTGATTTGGAACCGTGGAGAATGGTATTAAACAAATCGTTTTCTGAATGTTTTATTCTTATAAACTCATTCATCAACACCAATCCATTTAAAACAGCCACTCCAAAAAGTGCAATAAATCCAATTCCAGCCGAAATACTAAAAGGCATCCCTCTAAATTCCAACGCCATAATACCTCCAATAGCCGAAAGTGGTACAGCAATAAAAATAACTAAGGCCTGTTTTAAAGAACTAAAGGCAAAATACAGAATGACAATAATAAGCAGCAGAGCAATTGGAACGGCTATAGATAAACGTGCCGTTGCGTGTTGCAAATTTTCAAAAGTTCCACCATACTTTACTGTATAGCCAGGAGGCAAATTCAATTCGTCATCTAATTTTGATTGAATTTCTTTTACCAATGACGCCACATCTCTATCTCTTACATTCACCCCAATGGTGATTCTACGTTGTGCATTTTCTCTAGAAATTTGCATAGGTCCTATGGTTTCTTCTGCAATAACTAATTGTGACAGCGCTATGTTTTGTCCCATTTTATTCACAACATACAGCCTACTCAAATCCAATTCATTTATAGCTTCTTTGTCTAATCGTACCACTAAATCAAAACGTCTTTCATTCTCAAATACAGCACCCACATAATTTCCTGCATAGGCGCTACTTATAGCATTATTGACTTGTTTTACATCAACAGAAAGTAAGGATAATTGCGGCCAATTCATTTTTAGTTTGACTTGTTTCAATCCTTCCGTTACTTCCATTTTTACATCTGCTGCACCTTGAATACCTTCAATTAGTTGTGACGCTTTTTCACCCAATTGGGCCAATTGTCCCATATCTTCACCATAAATTTGAATGGCGACATCAGCTTTTGAACCCGTCATTAATTCATTAAAACGCAATTGTATGGGTTGTGAAAACTCAATACTCACACCTTCGGCTTCCAAATGTGCCAGTTTCTCAATCATTTTATTGATGAGTTCTTGACGTGTAGCTACAGATTCCCATTCTTCCATATCCTTAAGAATAACCATAACATCGGAATTTTCGATGGCCATAGGATCGGTTGGCACTTCAGCTGTTCCGATTTTTGACACTACGTGTTTCACTTCTGGAAAATTGTCTTTCAATAGTTGTTCAATTGTTGAACACGTTTCGATACTTCGCGTCAAGGAACTACCTGGCTCAATGTTTACCTGTATTGCCAAATCTCCTTCTTCCAAGGTGGGTATAAATTCTGAACCCATTCTTGAGAAAAAGACAAAACTGACAATTAAGAAAGTAAAAGCAATACCTACCACTACTTTTGGAACTGACAATGATTTAGTAAGAATGGGTATATATAATTTTTGAAGACCTCTTTCTAATTTGTCAGCAAAGGAGTTTCCACTTCCGATTTTTTTACTCAAAAACAAAGAAGAAACCACTGGAACGTAGGTCAATGTAAGAAATAATGAGCCTAAAACGGCAAAACTAACCGTCTGCGCCATCGGAACAAACATTTTCCCTTCGATACCATTCAGCGCAAAAATGGGTACAAAAACAACCAAAATAATCATCACTCCATACACAGCAGAGCGATAAATCTGACCTGAAGATTCTTTTACTGCTTCACCTAATTGGTCTTGGGTTATGCGTTGTCCTTTGTATTTATGATGTAATAGGTGTAACAATCCTTCAACGGTAATGACTGCTCCATCAACCACAATTCCAAAATCTATGGCTCCTAACGACATTAAATTTGCAGAAACTCCAAAAACATACATCAAAGAAATAGCAAACAACATCGAAAGCGGAATCACCGAAGAAACGATTAAGCCTGCTCTAAAATTTCCTAAAAAAATCACCAAAACAAAAATCACAATTAACCCTCCTTCAATAAGGTTTTTGGTAACTGTGGAAATGGTTTTGCCTACCAAAACAGATCGATCCAAATAAGGGTAAAGGGTAACTCCTTCAGGCAATGATTTTTTTATCAACTCTACTCTATCGTGCACATTGGCAATGGCTTCTGATGAACTTGAACCTTTTAGCATTAACGAAATTCCACCCACTATTTCACCTTTTCCATCCATGGTCATAGCACCATATCTACTGGCATTTCCCCAATCTACTTTGGCAACATCTCGAATGTAAACAGGTGCACCATTGTCCACTTTTATTACAATATTGCCAATATCTTCAAAGGTTTTTAACATCCCTTCCATTCGAATATAATAAGCATAATCGCCATATTCAATGTAATTTCCTCCGCTGTTGGCATTGTTGTTTTCAAGTGCTTTGCTAATTTCATCTAAAGTGACATTTCTGGCAATCATTAAATCAGGATTTACACTCACTTCATATTGTTTGATAAATCCACCAAAGCTGCTCGTTTCTATGATTCCTACCGTCCCTGCAAATTGTCTTTTAACAATCCAATCTTGAATTGTGCGCAATTCCATAACGTCATACTGATCTTCATATCCAGGCTCTACCATCAGAACATATTGGTAAATTTCTCCTAAACCGGTTGTGATGGGCATCAAAGAAGGCATTTCGCAACCCGATGGAATGTTGGTTTCAACCAATTTGAGTTGTTCGCCCACCATTTGACGCGCTTGATAAATGTCCATGCTTTCATCAAAAACCACTGTAATTACAGAAAGACCGTATCTTGAGATACTACGTATTTCTATCACTTGAGGAAGATTGGTAACAACAGATTCTATTGGAAACGTAACCAATTGCTCCATTTCCTCAGCAGATAGGGTTGCTGAACTGGTTACAATCTGGACTTGATTATTTGTGATATCAGGCACTGCATCAATAGCTAATTTGGATAAGGAATATACACCTACTCCAGCCATTGCTAGCACCATTAATATGATGACTAATTTATTCGCAAGCGAATAAGCAATAATTTTTTGAAACATGATTTATAAATTTTTGTGAATACTTAATTAAAATGGAGGAATGCTCCATTAAGGAAATTAATTAAGCCACAGGAGGAGCTCGGAAGCCCCAAGAAGAAGAAAAACCTTTTGACAACTGAATGCATTCAATTGATTTATCAAAATGGGTGTTTACAGGAGATGAAACAACTAAATCTGTTTGTACTACTGGAAATATAAAATTATGAAAATAGTTAACTATAAACACAACTATTGGAGGAGTAAAATCAATTGATTGCGCTAATTCAACCTCTTCCATTTGACCATCGTGAGTCAATTCGTGGAAAATAAAATTTAAACTAAAACTTTTATTTTCAGTAGAAGTTTGATGGATTTCAGCATGCTTTTCATTAGAAACTTCTTGATGATGAAGATGAGGAAAAATAGCATGCAACACGATGATAAATCCTGTTAAGTAAATGGCTATGTATTGTAAAATCTTCATGTACAAGACAAAGGTATGGAAATTTAAAGATAATTAAAACAACCAATGGTTATTTTAAGTTAAAATTACGTTTATTTAAACCCATTCTTCACAAACTTCACATATTCTTTAAATGCTTCTTTTTTTGTGAAAACATTTTTTATGATGTTCCATTTTGAAGGAGTTATAGGTTCGGTTGGTTTTGCTTTCGATTCAATCACTACTTCATTCTTTGGAGGTTCGCTTATATTATTTTGTTTTTTGGTCAATGATATGGAACCATCCACATCACTTTCCACCACTTCTGCTTCAGGCAAAGAAATACCTCTTTCGTTAAGAATTCCTTCCAATTCATCTGCTTTTTTGAAATGGCGCTTGGCAGCCTCAATCTTTCCGGCTGCCTCTAACAAAATGCCTAAATTATTATAAGCAACGGCATCATCTGGGTCCAATTCCACACATTTTTCATAGTCGAGAATAGCTCCTTTTGTCATTTTCATAGATGACTTTATATAAGCTCTGCTGCTGTATCGATATGGATTATTGGGTTCTAAAGCTACGGCTTTATCCAATTCCATCAACGCCATATTCTTGTCGCCCATATGAAAATAAACCACGGCTCTTTCCGAAATATAATTGGCATTGTTGGCATCTTCCGCCAATGCTTCATTTAATAATTGCAGTGCTTGTGGCAACTCTCTTTTTACAAGATATTCTTGAGCCAAAAGCCATTTTTGATGAGCGTTCATACGTTGAAATTATGATGCAAAGTTATAGCCTAGTCATCAAATAACAGAATATTGAGTTACTTTGTATTTCAAAACTTAATTTCCCGTATGCATTCATTTCCACAATATCGAAAATATTCAAATGGAACTATCTATTTTAAAATTGAATCGGAAAAACGGTTCATTGAGGTTTCATTTATCGGTAAAAAGCCATTTATAATTGAAATAAACGCTATTCAATACCCCGAATTTTTGAGAATCATGGATATGTTGGATTGTAAAGATGGTATATGGGAAGTTGTTGATCAAAGCGAATTTGAAAATGTCGTAAGACCTATAAACCTGAGTTCTACAGAATGAACACGATGTTAATTCTTTAAGAGGCCACAACGATTTTTTGATGTTGCTTATAATAAATTAAACCACAAAGTCATTGTGAACACTAAGATTATTGATGTAACTTGTGGAGTTTTAAAACAAAGACACGGGCAAAATGATTTCATTTTACCTCTAAAAAATAAAGCCACGAATGCACGAATGGAAATTGATTTTTGGTTAATTTAATTAAACTAATACACGAATGGTTTATTAACCAGAAACTCTTCCTTCTCGATACAAATTCCTGATTTTGTATTTCCTTTTCTACTGAAAAGCAAACAAAATCTATGAATTTTTCCGATAGCTATCGGAACGAAGTGACTACTTACCGAATAACTGAACAATGCAGACGCAAGGTCTGCACCAAGACAAGCTTTGCTTCGTCTTGGCTGAATAACTGAGTTACCTTCCAACTGCTAAAAATAATCTATAATCGCATTTTTATATATAATTATGTGATTATAATCGCAGATTTATATATAATAATAAGATTATAATTGCAGATTTATATATCTTTGTAATTAAAATAATGAGCATATGTTAAATTTAGAGCGAAAACTTAAGCAAAACTTATTGGATAAATGGGATTCTGGTAAAGTGCTCATAGTAATTGGTCCAAGGCAAGTTGGTAAAACAACATTGATTCGTTCTTTATGCGAAAAAGAAGGTAATTATTTATTCATTAACGGAGACGATAGTGAAGATCGTCTTTTATTTGAAAATGCAGGAGAAAATAAATTGCGAAGCATTATTGGTGATTACAAAACAATTTTTGTAGATGAAGCTCAACGTATACCCAAAATTGGAATTACCTTAAAAATCATTCATGACAATATTAAAAATGTTCGCATACTGGTTAGTGGTTCTTCAGCTTTAGATTTGGCAAATAAAATGAACGAACCCCTAACTGGAAGAAAATGGGAATTTAATCTTTTTCCATTTACTTGGATTGAAATGAAAAAACATTTTGGATTTGTTCAAAATACAAAAAATTTACCCCTATATTTAATTTACGGTACCTATCCTGAAGTCATTACCAATCCTACAGAAGCGGAGAGCACATTAAAACAAATATCAGGGAGTTATCTTTATAAAGATTTGTTGCAATATCAAGGTATAAGAAAACCCGAAGTGTTGGATAAAATATTATTGGCGCTAGCATTGCAAATAGGTTCTGAAGTAAACTTTACTGAACTTTCACGCACTGTGATGGTAGACAGAGGCACTGTGGAACAATACATTGCTTTATTAGAAAAAGCCTATGTGATATTTAGACTTAACCCTTTGAGTAGAAATGTTCGCAATGAGATAAATACCTCCCGAAAAATTTATTTTTACGACAATGGAATTCGCAATGCCATCATCGGTAATTTTAAGTCTTTAGAATTTAGGCAAGATGTGGGGGCCTTGTGGGAAAATTTTATGATTGCCGAAAGAGTTAAGTTTTTGAACTATGAAAAATGGCACGGACGCACTTATTTTTGGCGAACGTATCAGCAGCAGGAAATTGATTGGGTAGAAGAAATTGATGGTGCATTTAGAGCTTATGAATTTAAATGGAAATCTAAACAAAGAACTAAAAAATTCCCATCAACGTTTTTAGAAAACTATCCTGTTACTTCTGCTGAAGTAATTTCTCCTGAAAATTTAGATGAATTTTTGGCGTATTAAATGAGTGTTTAACCAATCAAAGGTTGGTAAAATACACTATTTTAGGGGCGTCTTCTTTAATACTGCACATAAAAACTGCCAGAACTTTTGTACGGAAGCAATGTTCACCATTTCATCGGGAGAATGCGGATTTCGAATGGTTGGTCCAAATGAGACCATATCCAAACCAGGATATCGTTCATTTAAAATGCCGCATTCCAATCCAGCATGACAAGCTTTTATTTTTGGATTTTCGTTATACATTTGGATATACAACTTTTCCATTATACCCAACACTTTTGAGTTAGGATTGGGAGCCCATCCTGGATAAGACCCGGTGTGCTCAACAGTACAACCCATTAATCGAAATACAGCCCCAACGGTATGAGCCACATCAATTTTGGAGGATTCTACACTACTACGCTGTAAACTTTGTGTTTTGAAAACGCCCTCTTTAATAATTACACGTGCCAATGAAGAAGATGTTTCTACCAATCCTTTTATAGCTGAACTCATGCGATAAACACTATTAAACACAGCATAAAGTGCCGTTGTAATCTTCTCCGTATCTTCTATTGACATAGCGGTAGATGGCAATTGGGCAGGTTCAATTGAAATGGATAAATTGGCATCCGAAAGCGCAAATTCATTTTTTATTTCATTTGCCACTTTGTTAAAATGATCAAGATATTTTTCGTCAGAAACAACAATTGTTGCAAACGATTCCCTTGGAATAGCGTTTCTCAAACTACCTCCATTTATTTCAACTATCCTTAGGGTATATTTTGATGTGCCATAGAGCAATCTATTCATTATTTTATTGGCGTTTCCACGTTCTAAATGAATGTCCATTCCTGAATGGCCTCCTTTTAGCCCTTTTACAGTAATAGCAAAAGCTTTATCTGTTGAAGGCACTGCAACTGATGTATAGGAATACGTTGTATTGGTATCAATTCCTCCGGCACAACCTATAGAAAATTCGTCATCATCTTCAGTATCTAAATTCAATAAAATAGTTCCCTTTAAAATATGTTGCTCCAAATTAAAAGCACCCGTCATACCCGTTTCTTCATCAATGGTAAACAATGCTTCTAAAGCTGGATGTTCAACATCTTTACTTGCTAACAGTGTCATAGCAGCAGCTGCTCCCATACCATTATCTGCTCCCAAAGTAGTTCCTTTAGCTTTTACCCAATCTCCGTCAATATAACTTTGAATTCCCATGGTATCAAAATCAAAATCGGTATCCGCATTTTTTTGGTGTACCATATCAATGTGGGTTTGTAAAATGACCGTTTGACAATGTTCCATACCTGCAGTGGCCGGTTTGCGGATAATTACGTTACCTATAGGATCTACATAAGTATCTAATCCTAAATTTTCACCAAATGACTTAACAAATGCAATAATTCGTTCTTCTTTTTTTGATGGGCGAGGTACCGCGTTTAAATCTTCAAAATTATTCCAAAGTGCTTTTGGTTCCAATTGACGTGTCATAGCTTATTTAAATTAAAAATGTGGTTATATAAAATGCATTTAAACGATGTAATAGCTCAATAAAGAATCCTTAAATCAAATCTGATTGCTTATGGATCTGGATATTAATTGCCAAAATCTATTCGTTAAAATTCTTAATAAAAATTAGAATTTGATGGAATATTGAACAATTATTGTTCTAGGGGGCATAACGTTACCCGGACGGTTAGAATACTCTCTGTTGAATGCATTATTAAGAATAAGCGCTAATTTAGAATATTCACCCAATTTAACACTCGCTCTGAAATCTGTAATAATATCTCCTGTTCTACGAGCGTTTCTATAATCAGTGAATCCTGGCAATAATTGGTCACCTAAAAATGGATCGACAAAAGCGTAATCAACATTTTCTTGAAAAGAATTGTATCGGGTACTCACGCCAAATGCCACTTTTTTGTATTCCACTTGTAAATCTAATTTAAATAAGTGACGTGTTCGGTATTTTAATATTCTTGAAGTATCGCTGAACGTTTCAAAATATAAAGAATCCACGTCTTGGCTAACTTTTGGGTCAATATATGTGTAACCTGCCAATACGTTGAAATCAAATTCACCTATTTTACCCGTTCCCATTACAGATATTTCCCCACCTGAAATTATGGCATTTTCAACATTTCTTGATTGAGCACCGAAATTTGCAATGGTAGGATAATTATTACCATTGGGTCCAAAATCCCATTCAGTACCATCGGCATTATAGAAACCAAAGGTGAATTCCATCATATCTCTGTATCCGGTTACAAAACCAGCTAAATCTAAATACCCTCTAAAGTTTTTAATTTTAAACCCTTGTTTCAAACCTACTTCTGCACTCCATCCAGTTTCTGCATTCACTTTTTGATTTGGAAAAACGGTTAAAGCACCAACTGCTGTTGAAATATGACGTTCGGCAATGGTTGGGAAACGATAACCTTCACCATAACTTGCTCTTAGAAAGGTATGTTCTGCAGGTTGGTAGGTAGTTCCAAATCGCATAACTGGCTTGAAAGGTAATGTGTCTCCAAAAAGCCTTGATTTTTCTTGGGTTTTAGCATCGTTAATTCTGTATTGCTCAACTCGTAATCCTCCAGTAAAATTAAACTTTTTGTATTTTTTATCAAATTGTGCAAAAACGGCAACATTGTTTGCGTCATGATCTCCATACAACTCAGAATTTACTGTACTGTACATATTCATTACCCCAAAAGTCGAATTGAAATCATTTTTCCATTTTTTCTGAAATTGATATTCGGCATAATATAAGGTTGCAATAGCATCTTGATTGGTATTATTTCTATTGGTGGTATTGTAATACCTCGTTCTAAGACTGTGCTTATTCCCGACTGAATCATAGTAGGTAACATAGGGATCAAAACTTATACGTAACGAAGTATAATCGCTCAAAGTAGTTGTTGCAGTATCTGTTAAACCACTTGGATAATAAACACTATCAGCATTTTGCCATAGAAAAAACAACGTTCCTACCGTATAATTATAATTTCCATTGATTCCGTAATTTAATCCTTGAATTTTTTTAGAACGATAACGAGTATTAAAATTAAGTCTTCCTCTATGCTCATTTTCACCCAAACGATACCCTTCATCCGTTAAAAAATTACCTCCAATTACAAAATCCAAATTTTCCTTAATTCTCCTTGAATGTAAAAAATTTCCGGTAACGTAATAGTTTGTATTGGGATTCCAATTTTTATAGCTACGACTCAATAAAGTGTCTTCACCAAACTGATTCTTACTTCTTTGGGTTCCTGTTGAAGGCATATAAACACCATTAGAAATATTAATATAGGTTTCGGGTTTTGATTTAGGATAAGCCGTACGAATATTAATTATACCATTTAGAGCAGAAGACCCATATAACACAGAAGAAGCACCTTTAATTATTTCCATTTGCTCCATATTCTCAATAGGAAGCGAACCCCATTTAATATCACCTGCATCTGCGGCAATCATAGGCATGTCATCTACCATCAACAGCACTCTACTCCCCGAACCATAACTAAACCCACTTCCACCTCTTATACTAACATTACCTTCTTGCATTTGCACCCCAGGACATTGATCAACAACAGCCTCAGGTGATTTAACCGCTTTATTATTGGCCAAATCAGGCTTAATCACTTGAATAGAAACAGCTACTTCACCAATGTTTTGTTCAAATTTACTGGCTGAAATAACAACATCATCTAAAAACGAACCTTCCGCGTCTAACACTGAGTTTAATTCTAAAGTTTGCCCAGCTACTACAGTAATCTTTTTTGTAATCGTTACATAACCAACATATCTTATCGATATTTCATAGGACCCAGGTTCAGTTTCAACACTATATTCTCCTTCTATATTAGTAGCATTACCTTTACCATTACTCAAAATAACATTCACACCTGGCAAGGCTTCTTTAGTTTTTGAATCTGTAATTTTTCCTTTTACAAATCCATTTTGACCCACTATAGCCAAATTAATAAACAATATAAAAATCAAATATATTTTATTCATAATTTCATTTTAAGCAATTCCCGAAATTATACAATAGTTTTGAGATATGTTAAAAAAATATAAATTTTCGACTAACAATTAAAAAATAGCAATGAAACATGAGTTAACTGTTTTGTCTACTCCTTTTTTAATGACGAGAAAATAAACTTTAATTACTTCTTTGATGCCAATTGCTTTTGAAACCAATATCCCGAATCTTTTACGGTACGTTGTTGATTTTCAAAATTAATATGCACTACACCAAATCGGGGATGATAACCTTCACTCCATTCAAAATTATCCGTCAAACTCCAAATAAAATAACCCTCCACTGGCACTCCTTCGTTTTTTGCCTTTAAAACATTGGATAAATAATCTTTGAAAAATTGTATTCGTTTTTCATCGTGAACAGCACCTTCAATAAGGTGATCTTCGTAACAAACGCCATTTTCGGTAACGATAATTTTTTTAATTTCTTTGTATTGAGCAAATTGTTTCAGAATTTTGTAGATTCCTTCAGGATAAACCTCAAAATTCATTTCGTTTATCGGAACGGCTCTCTTTGTAGCAGGCACTTCTTTAGCAAACATCAAAGGTGGAAATAAGCTGTGTTTGCCCACTACTCTAAAATAATTTTGAAGACCAATAAAGTCAAAATCAAACGCCAACAACTGTTCATCTCCCGGTTCAAAATACTTCTCAATGCGTTTCAAAGCGGGAAAAACATCATAAGGATAACCTTTTCCAAGTATGGGCTCGATATACAATCGATTGACCAAGGCATCAATTCGTTTGGCTGCTTCAACGTTTTTGTCTTTACTATCTATTGGTTCCACAAAACTGCAACTAAATGTAGTGCCAATATGGGCTTGTTCAACATTCTTTCTGATGATTCTTCCACCTAATGACATAGCCAGACAAGCATGGTGTGTTGCCTTAAGAAAATTAGATATTCCTTTTTTACCCGGTGCATGGTAACCCAGCATATAACCCAAACCAACAAAAGCAGCGGGCTCATTCATCACCATCCAATTCTTGACTTTTGACCCATACTCCCTTGTACAGAACGTTACATATTCCTCAAACCATTTAAGCACTTCTCTATTGATCCAACCTCCTTTATCTTGCAATTTTTGAGGTAAATCCCAATGGTACAAGGTTACCCAAGGCTGCACACCTTGACGAAGGCATTCATCGATAACCTCATGATAAAATGCCACTCCTTTTGGGTTAATTTCACCTATACCCTTTGGAAAAATGCGTGACCAAGCAATTGAAAAACGAAAAACGTTGAGATTGAGTTTTTTTACCAACGCAATATCTTCTTTGTAACGATTATAAAAATCAGCAGCTGTATCAGCATTTTCATTATTCTTAACATGGCCCTTTTTATGTGTAAAGGTGTCCCAAATAGATGGGCCTTTTCCATCAGTATTCCATGCACCTTCCACCTGATACGCAGCACAAGCAGCACCCCACAAAAAGTTGGGTCCAAATTGAGTTAATTCAAACTCGGGAATAATAGCTTGTTCATGGTTTAATGAAAACCACGATCCGTCCACAAAAGTAGGCAAGGTAACACCTATGGCTCCAGCACCCGATAATTTTAACCAATTTCTTCTATCCATAATACTTTGCAAATATATGGATTTGGATAATAAATTAGACTTATCTTAATTTCGACTTTTTATGTGGACTCGCAAGAAGACAACTTGATGTCTGAACGGAGATAAAATTGGATTTCGTAAAACAAAAAAGGGACTCATGTTAATGAATCCCCTTTTGTAGGCCCTGTCCCGTAAAAAAAGAAATCTTGATTTAATCTTTTTACGTGGACTCTCGTGAAGATAAATTGTTAAACAATTTGTATTCACGGAGCTAGAATCGAATCCCGCAATGGCTCGTATTAAAAATACTTCGCACTTTCGAGGACTCACGAAAATCTACCAAATCAAAGATTTGTGGATTTTCGGAGCCAGCCACCTACTGAATATATGATGGTAGGTGGCTTTAAAACAAAAAAAGGGGACTCATGTTAATGAATCCCCTTTTGTGGGCCCTGCTGGAATCGAACCAGCCACCTACTGATTATGAGTCAGTTGCTCTAACCGAATGAGCTAAGAGCCCTAATTCAAAAGAAATATTTTGAATTGAGGGTGCAATTTTACATATTTGTATTCAATTACACAACAAAAAAATAAAAATGTCGAAAAATTCAATGCCAACTGCCATTATTTTTGATTTGGGTGGTGTTTTATTAAACATCGATTATCAACTGACTTCCAATGCTTTTCAGAATTTGGGATGGGCGAATTTTGATGTATTTTATTCTCAAAAAAATCAAAAAAAAATATTTGATGATCTCGAAGTAGGAAAAATAAATGAATCCGAATTTGTGGATGAATTAAAACAATACCTGCCAGAAGCCTCAAATGCTGAAATTATTGCGGCTTGGAACGCTATGCTGCTTGACTTTCCTTACCAACGATTGCAATTGCTTAAGGAGCTTAACAAACATTACCCACTTTTCTTATACAGCAACACCAATGCTATCCACTACAAAGCTTTTGAACAGGCCATTCACACGCATTTTGATGGTCTCCATTTATCCAGTTTATTCAAAAAAGCCTACTACTCTCATATACTTGGCAAACGAAAACCTCATAAAGAATCGTTTGAGTTTATCCTCAACGAACAGCAATTAAACCCTGCCTCAACCCTTTTTATTGACGATTCTATTCAACATATTGAAGGAGCAAAAGAAGCTGGTTTGATGACGTATCACTTAAAAAAAGGTGAAGATATTACTCAGCTATTTCCTGACATAATTCTATAAGCACCCCTTGGGTTCCTTTTGGATGTAAAAAGGCAATTAACATATTGTCAGCACCCTTTTTGGGTTCGTTGTGAATCATTTGAAAACCTTCTTGTTTCATTCGTTCAATTTCGGCATAAATATTCGTAACATTAAATGCGATATGGTGAATTCCCTCACCTTTTTTTTCGATAAATTTAGTAATAGCACTTTCATCTGTTACACCTTGCAACAACTCTATTTTGCTTTCACCCATCTTGAAGAATGACGTTTTCACTCCTTCAGAAACCACTTCCTCCTCTTTGTAAGGTGGATTGCCAAAAAGTCTGGTATAAAGAGCATTTGCTGCAACCAAATCTTTAACGGCTATACCTATGTGTTCAATTTTGTTCATTTTACTATGTATTAATCCTCAAAAATAAGAATAAAAAAATCCCTTGCATCAGTGACACAAGGGATTTTAAAATTTTTTAAAGTAACAGATTATTTATTTTTATTCCAAACCTCACCTGTTGTATTGTCAAAATTCACATAGTACAATCCTTTTGGAAGATTGCCACAATCAATTTTTTCATTTCCTTTACCAAAACCTTTTTTCACAAGGTTTCCGTAAGTATCAAAAACTTCATACAAGGTGTTTCCTGTAAATTGTAAAGCATCACTTTTTGCAGAAACCAATGTTACTGCAGGAACGCTAGATTCAATAGTTGCTGCAGTAGAAATATTAGGTTTTCCTGTGTAATCAACTTGTTTTACTCTAAATTTATTAGTTCCTGAATGCATTTCTACTTGGAATTCATAACAATTAGCAGCAGCAGTACCATTCCCTTCAACTTCTCCTACTTTAATCCATTTGTTCCATCTGTATTGTTCAACGATGTACGTCAATTTACCTTGTTCACCAGATGTACACCATTTCAAAATATTATTGCTTTCAACTTTGATAGAAGTTGTCAAGAAAGTACTTTTAGGTTTCAAAACCTCTGGATTCAACACTTTAGGAGAACAATCCGATTTGTGAACAATTTTTACAACAACGGGGTCTCCCACTTTAAGGTTTAGGTTTCCAAAATCAATTTCAAAGGCACTTGAAGAAATTTGATCTGTTGTAACATCTCCATTTACGGTAACTTTAATCACACAAAAACCCACACCTGATGATGCAAATGGATTTTGAACGTAAAGATTTTTACCTTGGAATTGTCCTTCATGAACAATACTTGACTCATTTTGCTGAGCAAAAGTCAATGTTGTCAACGAAATTAAGAAGAGCGAAATAATATTTTTCATGCTTTATACCTTGTGATTGTACTTTTCAAAGGGCAATATTAATTCCATTTTTTTAATCTTCAAAATGTTTTGGCATTTTTTTTTCACCGAAGCCAAATTTTCTATCGATTAATCACTACGAATTTATGATAAAACTTATTTTTTTCTCTCTAAACCAATATTTTCTTTTAAATAAATATAATTTTTGCAACATTTTTTTGCTTCTTACTAAATTTAATTATCTTTGTCACTATACAAAAGCATACAAACTATGAAACTGGAAAAGAAATCAATCTTATCTTTAGTATTGATCGGGGGGTTAAGCGCTTCATTATTAATGAATTCTTGTAGCACAGACGAAAGCTCTGTTGCTGCGAATGACCGTACCGTTAAGGGGGGGGATGTTGCTTATGGCGGAAAAATAACCATTGCTGAAAACGAATCTTTTTCAACTATTTTCCCACTTGAAGTATTGGATGTACCCTCTTTTAAAGTGACCTCTCAAATTCATGATGGTTTATTACAATACGATACTAAAGACGTTACTTTAAAACCTTCGATTGCAAAAAAATGGGAAGTAGATGCTACCAACACTCAATACACGTTTTATTTAAATGACAATGTGCGTTTTCACGATGATGCTTGTTTTGAAGGAGGGGTAGGAAGAATTCTTACCGCTGCAGATGTGAAATTTTCATTTGAATTGTTGTGTTCTAAAGAATTTGAATTGAATTATAATTCTATTTTCAAACCTTATTTAGTTGGAGCGGATGATTTTTTTAATGGTAAATCAGAATCCATTAGCGGTATAGAAGTTATTGATGATTATACTATTAAATTGACGATAAATCAGCCTTCTAATTCTTTCATTTATTTATTGGCTCTTCCAAATACTAGTATTATTGCAAAGGAAGCTTATGAAAAATATGGTAAAAATATGACGGTGGGTGCTGGAGCGTTTAAATGGACAAAACCTGAAGATGAGACCAAAGAAGTTTTCTTAGTATACAATGAAAAATATTATCAAAAAGATGAATTTGGTAATTCGTTACCTTATTTAGATTCTGTTCATTTTATTTTCAATCCAAGCAAATTAGACCAATTAGAAATGTTCAATAACAACCAAATCTCTACTATCCATGGATTGCCTTCGACAAAAATTGCTGAGGTGGTTGAACAAAACATCGAAAACTTTAAAAATGATCCTCCAAAAACCATATTGGATAGACAACCTGAATTATCTAGTCAGTTTTATGAATTCATTTTAAACAAACCTCCTTTTAATGATGTAAAAGTAAGAAAGGCGTTTTCATATGCTATTGATCGAAATAAAATTGTAAAAGAAGTGCTGAACGACCAAGGTACACCTGGTTTTTATGGTGTTACACCTAAAATACCGTCATTTAATTCCTATGACTTTTCAAGAATTAAAGGTTATGATTTCAATCCAGAATTAGCACGACAATTATTGGCTGAAGCGGGTTACCCTGGTGGAAAAGGATTCCCAAATGCCCGTTTAGAAATCAATCTAGGAGGCAGTGTTCACAAACAAGTAGCTTCTGAAATCCAACAACAATTATATCAAGTGTTAGGAATCAATATTGAAATTGAACAAGTGTCATTTAAAGACAAAATAGAACACGCCAAATTTGGTGTTTCGGAAATGTATCGTTCGGCTTGGGTAGCTGATTACCCTTCTCCAGAAAGTTTCCTTTCTATTTTTTATGGTGGTGATGTTCCTGATTCTAGTAACTTACCCTCTTATCCTAATTCAATGCGTTATAAAAATCCAGTTTATGATTCGTTGTTGGACTTAGCCAAATCAACCACCAATCAAGTGGATCAATACAATCTATTTGCCGAAGCGGAGAAAGTGATGATGGAAGATGCTCCAGTTATGATATTATGGTATTCAGAAGATTACATCCTTATTAATTCTGATATAAAAAATTATTTTACCAATCCCATGCAGATTTCCGATTATTCAAAAGTTTACATTAAAAAATAATTTATCCAATAAACAGTACACTATGTTTAAACAAACTCCAAACACAAAAAATGCGATTGTTGATGCGAATGCTCCCGATCGTTTAAATAGAATTGTTGAAGGAACTTCTATACAAGGTGAAATCATTTCTGAAAGTAATATTAGAATTGATGGTCACGTAAAAGGAATTATTACAACAAAAGGAAGATTGGTTATTGGTGCGTCAGGTTCAGTAGATGGCGAAATTATTTGTCAAAATGCGGATATTGAAGGTACAATAACTGGAACTTTAAAGGTAGAGGATTTATTAAGTCTTAAATCAACAGCAAAAATAATTGGAGATATTGTAACAACAAAACTAGCCATTGAATCAGGTGCAGAGTTTTCTGGTACTTGTAATATGTCGGGCAATAATCTAAAAGCATCGAAAAACAGAATAATAAGTGCTGATATTGAAAGCAGTGTTCAAGAAATTTTAGAAGAATCGATACATTAATTAAAAGAGATGAGTTCTCCATTTCATAAATCCATATTTGGTATCGATGCTAAATTACTGTTTTTTGTAATTATTAGTTTTCTTAGTGGACGTCAATGTGATGTCTATTTTGAGTCATCTTTTCCCAAACTTGGAATAATCTTACCATTAATTGGATTAATGATTATTTATCAAATTAAAAAAGATTTAAACACTACCACGGATGAACAATAACAAATTCCTTAGAATGGCCAATTCTGGATTTCAAATGGCCATTTTAATTGGAGGTGGTGCATTTGGCGGTAGATATTTAGATGAAAAATATGGTAACACAACCCCATGGTATACAATTTCACTTTCGTTATTAGGGGTAGCTATTGGACTTTATTTAGTCATAAAAGAAGTAATTAATTTATCAAAAGATGAGTGATCTGGAATTAAATAAAGTAGAAAGAATAAATTGGAAAACATTATTCTCTCTTATGATGGTTACTTTTGGTATTCATATGAGTGTAATGTACACCTTTCTCTCTTTTCAAAATATTTATTTATTAATTGCCATACATGGTTTTCTTTTTGGTTTTTTAGTGGCCAGTTCCTTAATTGTACAAAAAGTAAAATCCATTGATGATAAAAAGGTAGGGATGACTTTTCTCGCATTAACCTTGTTTAAAATGCTTTTTTCGATAGGATTTTTATTACTGATGTTCAATATTTTTGACTGTACAAGAAACTTGATAATATTTAACTTTTTTGCGCCATTTTTTATTTATTTACTTTTTGAAGTAATAAACTCGTTGAACCAATTAAGATAATTTCTATTTTTGCACAAGATAACCATAAACTATAAAATAATACTAACTTAAATCGATCTAAAATCAACTTATTATGATCAATACAAATAACGCCAAATTCCTTGTACCTGTAGATTTTACAGAAGTTTCTCGTACAGCCATCATCCATGCATTGGATCTTTCAAAATCTATTGGAGGTGAAGTTTTCTTTTTGCATATTGTGGTGGATAAAGATGATGTAGAAGGAGCTAAATCAAAATTAGATACTGAAATTAGTTGGGCTGCTGCAAAATATCCTGGCATTAAAATCACGCCTATCATTAGAGTTGGAAACATTTTTGAAGATATAGGCGATGTAGCAAGTGAGAATGAAGTTAGCATTATTGTTATGGGAACTCATGGTGCTAGTGGATGGCAAAAAGTTACAGGAAGCCACGCTATGAAAGTTATTACTAACTCTAAAGTACCTTTTATTGTAACTCAAAAAGGTACTACAAAAGAAAGTGGATACGACAAAATTTTGGTTCCATTGGATTTACACAATGAAACCAAACAAAAGTTAGAAATTGTAGCTGATATGGCCAAATATTTTAACTCAGAAGTTCATTTAGTTACACCAAAAGAATCGGATGAATTTTTAAGAAATAAATTAAATGGAAACATTGCTTGGGCAAAAAGATATTTAGCCGAAAATGGCATTAAATCAACTACTGAAATTGCAGATAAAAGCGGATCGTTTGTTGACCAATTATTAGCCATCGCTAATGAAATTGATGCGGATTTAATTACCATTATGAATTTACAAAGAAACTCTTTAATGGGTATATTAGGGCCATCATACGAACAAGAAATCATTACAAACAAGGGTCAAATTCCCGTATTGTGTGTGAATCCAAAAGAAATGTCGGTTGCTGGAGGTTCTGTATTTAGCAGATAATTCATATTCTAGATATCACTTAAAAGGGCCTTATGGCCCTTTTTTTATGTTCACATTTTTTCGTTAGTAATCATTTCTTAAAGAGTAATTTGATACCATTAAAATCATCATCTTTGTTTTTAATTGTTCCAAAAATCAAAAACCGTGAAGGAAAACTGTATAATATCCTATCAGGATGCAGCCATATATCAAAACGATAGTTTAATTTTAGATAAAGTTACCTTTGATATTTCTAAAGGTGAATTTGTATACCTAATCGGAAAAACTGGGAGTGGAAAAAGTACCCTTTTAAAAACGATGTATGGAGAACTTCCTATCCAAAAAGGGAAAGCCCAAATTGAAAATTTCGATTTAATCAAAATCAACAGACGAAACATTCTAGAATTACGCAGAAAATTAGGCATCATATTTCAAGATTTTCAACTGTTAACTGACCGAACCGTATTTGAAAATCTTCGATTTGTTTTGAGAGCTACAGGTTGGAAAAACAAAAATGAAATCAATAAACGCATTGATGAAGTATTAACAAAAGTAGATTTATTGGACAAAAAAACCAAAATGCCACATCAACTTTCGGGTGGTGAACAGCAACGTTGCGCCATAGGAAGAGCTTTGTTAAACGATCCTGACTTAATTCTAGCTGATGAACCCACAGGTAACTTAGATCCTTTTACAACCGAAGATATTATGAAGTTGCTAATGGAAATTAGTCTCTCGGGTAAAACGGTCGTAGTAGCTACTCATGATTATGAAATGATGCATAAATTTCCTTCTCGTATTTTGCGATGCGACAATCAAGAAGTAAAGGAAATGGCTCCTTTTAGAGAATAAAATATGCTACTACATCCAACGCATTCTTACATTCAAACGCTATGAAAAAATTCTACTTCCTTCCTTCTTGCTCAACATGTACTCGCATCAAAAAAGAATTGGGAATTAATGACAATTGGGAATTGATTGATATTAAAAAACAACCCATTACAGCCTCCGTTTTAGAAGATATAAAAAAACAAATGGGTAGTTATGAGGCTTTCTTTAGTAAAAAAGCAATAAAATATACCAGTCTAGGTCTTAAAAACAAAAACCTAACTGAAAATGACTTCAAAAATTATATGCTTTCTGATTACACTTTTCTTCAGCGACCTATTGTAGAGATTGATGGAAAGTTTTACGTTGGAAACAGTAAACGAGTACAAGAAGAAGTAGTATTTGTTCTTAATCAATCATGAAAAATGTAAAAGCTCATTTAGCACTGTTGGCTGTAAACATCATTTATGCATTAAGTTATGATTTTTCCAAAGATGTGCTTTCCACTCACATACCTCCTTTTGCTTTCATTCTGATTAGAGTCGTTGGTGCAAGTATTTTGTTTTGGACCATCACACTGTTTTTTCCTTCAAAAGCTATCCTAAAAAAAGATTTTTATCTTCTAGCCTTATGCGGCTTTTTTGGTGTGGCAGCCAATCAACTGCTTTTCTTTGAAGGATTGAACAACACCTCATCCATACATTCTTCTGTGATAATGGTAGGCACTCCTCTGTTGGTTTTACTTTTTTCAAGGTTCTTGTTAAAAGAACCGTTAAGCTTAATAAAAATATTGGGTGTATCTATTGGACTTATTGGCGCTATGCTGCTCATAGCATCAACGGTTACTTCAAAAAGTGAAAGTTCGACCTATGGTGATTTTCTCATTCTATTAAATGCAGCCAGTTATGGTTTTTATTTGGTTTTGGTCAAACCTCTTATGGCTACCTATTCACCTTTGCAAGTAATAAAATGGGTATTTACCTTTGGTTTAATTATCGTTTTACCATTTGGTTTAAGTCAATTTGATGAAATCAATTGGAATTTTACTCCTGATGCGATTTGGAAAATATTTTTCATTATCTTTTTTATGACCTTCCTAACCTATTTGCTCACCATATATGGATTAGGTAAAGTAAGCCCTACAATAGTAAGTGTTTACATATACATTCAACCTATTTTGGCAACTGCCATTGCTATTGCATATAACGAAGAGCAACTTTCTGTAACAACGGTGTTATATGGTCTACTAATTATGGTGGGAGTGTTTTTGATTAGTTTGCCTAAAAAAGAAGCTTCATTGAACTAAATTTAACTTTTTTGTAAATTTTTTAAAAAAATGTTGATATACGAAGCAACCCTTTAAAAATCCTTTCGTCTATGTATCAAGAGACAATGAGATTGCTACCTCTTGTTTTTACTGGTTTTTTCCCTTGCTATATTGACTCCGAGCTACCCACTCGGAGTTTTTTTTTTGCTTTAGGCCTATGATCTGAAATGATTTTTTTTTCTTTTTTTAACCGCAAAGCACGCCAAGTTAGCTACACGCAAAGACTTGCAAAGTTTAAATTACAATTATCATTCAAAATTTAAATGTCTTCTTTGTGTCGTTGTGACTTAGTGGTTTATTTTTTTCTTCGAAAGAGCTACAAAGTTTAATACTTTGCTTCTAAACCCAAAATATCAGCAATTCTAAAATTCAATCTTATAGCTCAAATTAGGAAAGAAACTCGAAGAAGCAACCGTTACTTCTTTACCCAACACTCTATCATATTCTCTGTAAATTGCGTTTCCATTTGAAAATATATTTTTTATTTGCAACGACCAAATAGCTGTGCGATTGGGTTTGTTCTTTTTATAAGTAAAGGTAACATCTAAAAAAAGAAGATTATCTTCTCTTAACGAAAAGGCTCTTGCTTCATCATAAATGGTTTCATAAGCTAAAATAGAAGCGTCAATGTCGATGGGTGTATAGGGTCTTCCACCCACGTAGGCCAAATTTGTATTCCAACCGAGATAATTTTTCTGATCTTTCTTTTCTCCGACAATATATTCTTTACCTGCTAGGAAACGAATATTAAATTGTTGATCAAATTCGGTACTTCTCCAAACGTTATCAGCTGCTAAATAATGGGAACGAAAATAACTTACGTTAATCATGTAATAGAGCCCTTTTGAGGAGAATCGTTCTAAACCAACATCTAAACCATAATTGTAGCCTTTTCCATCATTAGTTAAGGGTCTTAAATCTTCCAATTCTGAAATATTGATGATGCTATAAGTTCCTTCATAGGCAATAGGCACATCAAAAAGTTGCTGATAATACGCCTCTGCCGAGAAATGGTGATTTTTAAATAACTTTGTTTTAAATCCAGCTATGTAATGATACGCTTTGATGAATTGTAAATTTTGATTGGGAAAAGATACTTGTCCCAATGTATCTCTTTGTTTGTACATGTAGGTAGCAAAATGCTCAATTTGACTGTGCTTTCCTACGGCCAATGAAAACTTTTGTTTTTTATCGTTTGTGTAGGAAATTCCTACCCTAGGCTCAAGACTTTGTTCTTTATTCACATCATAATATAAGTACGACAACCCTACATTCACTACCAACTTGTCATTTATGTTAAATTTAGATTGAGTGAAGGCTTTTATAGTATTTGATTGACCCAATCCTGTTACATTGGTATCCACTTGATTGGTTTCAAAATTATATTTCATCACATCCCAGTTGTGTTGTGTGTGATTAACGGAAACTCCCGTTTTGTTGTAATGACGTAAACCAAATTTATAATTGTGTTGCAACGAAGCTGAAATAGGTAACGCTTTATATTGATTGATATTTCGAACGATCTCCGTGTAATCATCTAATAAATATTTTCTATTATCCACTTGATTGGTATAACTACCCAATACAGTAGCTTTTAAACGCGACTTTTCGTTTATGGTATGTTCATAGGTAGAACCCAACGTAACCGTTTCACTATGCAATACTAAATTAAAACGATCTACATCTCCCTCCCAAATACTACTATCGGCAATGGCGATACGTTTTCGATCACTGGAACCGGCCATTCCAAAAACTTTCAAATTACCTTTTGGCAAGGCATAATTGAGATTGAAAGATAAATCATGATAGGTGGGCTGAGTGGGATACCCAATCAAACGCGCTAAACCAACCACAGCGTATCGGTAATTGACAATATAAGATGAGTTTTTATTTTTGCTCATTGGACCCTCTGCACTAAAATCGAGGCCTAAGGTTCCTGCTTTTATGGCAAAAATGGGTTTAGTTGTATTTCCTTTTCTAAAATTAACATCAAAAATACCGGACAATGCATCGCTGTACTCAGCAGGAAAGGCTCCTGTAAAAAAATCACTTTTATCAATAAGGTACATACTAAAAATGGTGAAGGTACCTCCCGAACTACCGATGCGTGCAAAATGGTTTGGATTGGGTAATTCTACCCCTTCGATGGTATATTTCAACCCTCTTGGGCTATTACCTCTTATGGAAATAAAGTTTTCTGAAAAGGCAGCATCAGCAGTAACACCGGGTAATGTGCCCGCCACTCGGATAGGATCATCTAAACTACCTGCAATTTTGGCCATATCCTGCGTGTAAATGGTTTTGGTACTCAGGGTAGCCATATCATTGTTATTTACACTGCGGTCTTTATTTACGGAAATTACCAAATCAGTCAGTTGATTGACACGCTGAGAAAGTTCGACATCAATAACCATTTCGCGACTGGAGTATAATTCTACCGCAGGAAAAACGTATGATTCATACTCAATGTGTGCAAAAGAAACGGTGTAAATACCTAGAGGAACTTCTACAAAAAGATATTCACCTTTGCTATTGGTATACGCTTTTTGAAATTCATTTTGGTCAACGTGTATGGTAACTGTTGCATTTTCAATAGGTAATTTAGAAAACGTATTGATGACCTTTCCTCTTATATTTTGAAGTTGTTGGCTATAAATTTGAGGTGTCAACAACCCTACTACAATTGAAAGCAATAAACCAATAATTACACGCATTAGATATCAAATAATTTTACACGGCAAAGGACGTAAATTTGAAAATTTACAGCAAAAATTATCTGGTCAAATGACACAATAATTACAAAACGTACATAGAGCTTTTTACAGCATCTACAATTCTTTTTACGTTTGGTAAGGCTTCTTCAATAAGTGGTTTAGCAAATGCAAAAGGAGTATCAGATTGTGTAACGCGATAAACCGGTGCATCTAAATGGTCAAATGCGTATCGTTGAATCCAATAAGCTAATTCAGAAGAGATAGAAGCTAACGGCCAACTTTCTTCTACTACAACACAACGGTTTGTTTTTTTAACCGACTCAATTACGGTATCATAATCAATTGGACGAATGGTTCTTAAATCAATCACTTCACATTCAATACCTTCTTTAGCCAACACATCAGCAGCAGCAAATACTTCTTTTATGATTTTACCAAAGGTAACAATGGTAACATGGTCTCCTTTTCTCTTTACATCTGCTTTACCGATTGGTATTAAGTATTCACCTTCTGGTATCAAACCTTTATCACCATACATTTTTTCTGATTCCAAAAATACTACAGGATCGTTATCTCTAATAGCTGATTTTAATAATCCTTTGGCATCGTAAGGGTTTGAAGGAGTAATTACTTTTAAACCTGCTACGTGTGCATAAAACGCTTCAAAACTTTGAGAGTGTGTAGCAGCTAATTGTCCTGCTGTACCGTTACCCCCTCTAAATACAATCGGGCAATGGTATTGACCACCGCTCATTTGCAACATTTTGGCAGCAGAGTTAATAATTTGATCGGCAGCTAAAATAGCAAAATTCCAAGTCATAAACTCTACAATAGGACGAAGACCGTTCATTGATGCACCAACGGCAATACCTGCAAAACCTAACTCGGCAATTGGCGTATCAATAACCCTTTTGGGACCAAATTCATCCAACATACCTTGAGAAACTTTGTAGGCTCCATTGTATTCGGCTACTTCTTCACCCATTAAAAAAACACCTTTATCAGCGCGCATTTCTTCGCTCATAGCTTCACGTAGCGCTTCTCTAAATTGTACTTCTCTCATTGCTTATGACTTAATTCAAATTATAGAGTGCAAAACTATAATTAAATCTGATATATTGGTACAATTAGGGCATAGAAATTAGTTTATGAAACCTGTTTCGCGAAGGAATGAGATAAAAGAGTGTTATCTTCGGCATTGTTCTCGATACAATTTTCTATTTTACGATCGATTTTTAACAAAATCAATGTAAAATTTACGAAAATTACTCGAACGGACTAGTAGTATATATTTGGAACTGACTAGTACTGATAAATCCTAAATTGAAAAAATCATTTTGCATTAGCCTCTAGATGACATTCGTAAACAGTGTCATTAGCTTTGTATATCAATTCTCTAAGCGATAGCAGCGAAGCTAAGGCTACTTGAGAATAATTTTGCGAGGCATTTTTAAACCCCCCATATTCATTTTGCCACATTTGCCTGATCAATTCTTGACCTCCTCTTTTTGGATTCATATGGGTCATTAATCCTTGTACATTGCCTGCTCCTGCATGATAAATATGCAACACAAACAAACGAAACCAAAGGTCGGTTTCATGATACCCTAAATTGTGTCGGTCTAATATCCTTTTTGCTTCGGGAATACAGGTTTTTCTCAATAAACTGGCTGCTCCCATAGCTGATTTATCAAAATCTTCTCGTTCGTCCACCGTTTTGTTCACCGTGAGGCCATGGTTAATGGCCACTGATTTCATTAGTTGAAAAGGACCATAAGCTCCCACTGTACTGTAAGCCAATTTTCCTGGACTTTCTATCAATAAGATGGTTTGAGCATACCAAGGATCGGTTTTATAATGCTGAAAAATAGCTATTGCTTTAGAAATACTAGGCATTACTTTATTAAAATCATAAAAATGACTTTTTCCACTGGTCACATACAACAAGGTGCTATCAGGTAATCTAAACTTCTTGCGAATACTGTCCTTGTAGATGGTTTTTTCGGCTTCCGTTTGTGATTTCCATTTTTTAAAAGATTCTTTTCCTAAAATTTTTCGATTAGAGGCAATATTGATTAAACACGAATCGGGTGTCAAACGCATAATCTCTTGCCAAAAGAGCGGCTGACCCAGTGTATCCCATTTTTCCTCAACTAAATTATTCGTACATACAAAAACCCGCTGCAAGGTATCACCCCGCTTATGTGTTTCAATTAATCTACAATTTTGTGCAGACACTAATTGACCGAACCATAAGATTGCGACAAGAACAACTAAAATTTTGAAACGGGAATAAACCATAATAATGAATTAATTACAACAATAAGTAGCTAAATAACCTCTTTATCAAATATAAAGTTACAGGTTATTTACAAAAATTCAAACAAAAATTTGTTAATCTATTATTTTATGTACCAAAGATTAATAAACGAATTGACCAAAAAGTTTTACATTTAACCCAAATTTCAACACCATTTAATGAAGAGTGAAGTATACATAAGGACCTCCAACTACCTTTCTAAATGGATTGTTATTTTATTGGCTTTTTATACAATTAATGGTTTTGGACAAGATGTAACCAAAATTGAATCCTACTTAAAAACCATTTCTTTAGGCAAGCAGGATACCACTACAATTAATGCTTACAATGAATTAGCAACAGAATTCTTGGGCAATTCAGATGAAAAAGCAAAAGAATATGCCACAAAAGGACTTCAATTAGGCAAGAAGCTAAATCAAGCTAAACATCAATCTTGGTCACTCAATTTAATTGGCATGTCCTATGACTATTTAGGTAAACCCGATAGCGCTTTGTATTTTTACTATGAGTCCATCAAATTAAAAGCAGCCTTAAATGACTTAGATGGTTTAGGTGCTGTTTATATGAATATTGGTGTGTTATATTATTATCAGAATGACATAAAAAATGCATTATCTAACTATGATATTGCCCTAGAGTTTTATATAAAATCGAATAATTTGAGCAAAGTTGCCGGCATATTAAATAACAAAGCCATTTTGTTCAGAGAAGAAAAAAAGTATGCAGAAGCTTTGGAGGTATTTAACCAATCTCTCAAAATAAAAAACGAACTAAAAGATACCATTGGAATTGCTAATGCATTGGGTAATATAGGCGTTGTAAATCAATATCTAGGAAATTATGAGTTGGCAGAGGAATATTATAAAAAATCATTATTCTTCGATAGCATCATTTCAAATCATTATAATCTGGTATCCTCCTATCTTAGTTTAGCTGAATTGCATCTCATTGAAAAACATTTTAATGAAACAAAAAAATATTTAGATCAATCTATTGTGTTGGGTGAAAAAATAAAAGCCATTCATTATTTAGATGATGCTTTCAAGTTGTATGCAGTATATGACAGTATAATGGGCGATTTTGAAATGGCATTTTACCATCAAAAAAAGGCTCAATATTATGCTAACGAGGTGGCTAATGAAGAGCGCATACAGCAAATGGATAAATTGAATGTGCTTTATAAGACCGAAGAAAAAGAACAGGCCATTACCAACCTCAAGGCACAAACGGAATTAGACCAGTTAAAAATTTCATCTAAAAACACGCAACTAGCCTTGATGATTGCCTTATTCATTCTGCTATTGGTTGCTTCATTTTATATGGTTTATATTTATCGAAAAATAAATCAAAACAGGAAAGAACTCGATCAAAAAAATAAAATCATTTCCCATTCTTTAGAAGAGAAAGAAGTGCTGCTGAAAGAAATTCATCATAGGGTGAAAAATAATCTACAAGTGATTTCTAGCTTATTGAATTTACAATCAAGGTATATTAAAGATTCCCGGGCAATTGAAGCCATAAATGAAAGTAAAGAACGCATAAATGCCATATCCCTTTTGCATAAAGAAATATACCAAAACGAAGTGCTGAAAGAGATTCATACGAAAAACTATTTTGAGAATTTAATTGATACCATACAGAATACATTTGATCCAGATAAACGCATCCAACTCCTGCTTGATATAGAGGACATACATTTAGATATTGATACGCTTATTCCTTTGGGGTTAATCGTTAATGAAATTTTTACTAACTGTTACAAATATGGAACTACCCAAGATAATCCACAATTTGTGTTTACATTTAAAAAAAGAGATTCACAGATATACCTTATTGTAAAAGACAATGGAAAGGGTTTTCCAGTGGGGATGAATAGTGAAAATATAGATTCTTTGGGGCTAAAGTTGATTTCCTTATTTTCAAAAAAGTTACAAGCAGAATTGAACTACACGTCAAATGGTGGAGCACAAGTTGAAATTTCATTTAAATTTGTAAAATAATGACGGATATCTATATACTTGTTGTTGAGGACGATCCAGTAATAGCGGAAGATATTTGCTTTTATTTGCAAGATGCGGGCTATAAAAACAGCTTGGTTGCTTACAATTGGGAATCGGCTATTTCCATTTTAAACCATAGAACCGTAGATTTTATTTTCTTGGATTACCATTTAAACGACCATAAATCGGGAGTAGATATTGCTAAAGAAATTAACCTCAATTATCATTTACCTTTCGCATTTATCACTTCCTATTCGGACAAAAAATCGATAGACGAAATAAAAGTATTGCACCCAGTGGGTTATATCGTAAAACCATTTAACGGCAAAGATATTCCAGCCGTATTGCAATTAGGACTGGAACTGTATTATTCATACATGGAACACAAGGGCGTTTTTGACATCACTAAATTAAACGTATTTTTATCAGATCCGCTAACATCTAAGGAATTAGACGTTGTAATGAAGCTATTGGAAGGTAAAAGAAACCAACAAATTTCGGATGAATTGTTTGTTTCAATTAATACTACAAAAACTCATTTAAAAAATATCTTCATCAAAATGAATGTAACATCTAGAACAGAGGCTATGAGTATTTTATCAAGATGTAAGTAGTTATTTTTTTTGATTTTAAATATCACTCAAAGGGGTGAGAAGGGTATTTTTCAATCGTATTACTTTTGATTATTAAAAATTAATTACAATGAAAAAATATCTTTTTACGAGCTTGGTATTGTTTGCAACATCCTACTCAGCTCAAGTATTTACCCCTACCGATTTTAGCAGTGACGGGTATCCATTTAGCATTGGTTTTCCTGCTAAAATAACAAAAACCACCAATCCTTCTACGCACGATACTATGCTAACGGCTCATGCTACCTATTCGGGGATAACTTATGCCATATCTGTTTCGAAGGTAAAATCTATTGAAATTGCTGAAAAGTCGAGTGTATCTGTTATATCAAAATTAGAGTCAAAAGCTGCTCAAGTAGATGCGAAAAAGTCATCTGATATTGCTGGAAATCCCTGCACGGTGTTGAACTACAAAAATGACAAAGGTTCGTTTATTACGATGAATTGTTTTAGCAAAGATCGTTACATTTATCAAGTGTACACGTTGAATAAAAATGGGTATTTAAATGACGCATCCAACGGATTGTATTTTAAAACCCTTTCAATTAGCTCCAAACCAAACAAAGGAAATGGAGTAATTACGCAAAACACTCCCAATTCAACAACCACTACTTCTTCAACTCCTTCTACCGTTACAACCCAACAAGTTACCCAATCATCGGGTTGGAAAGTAAATGATCGCGCTGAAATTTTTGACACCAAAGAGAATAAATGGTTTGGATGTATTATTCTAAAAGACAATGGAAACAATACGTATAAAATAGGCTATGATGGATATGGTGACACGTATGATGAAGATGTTGAGGCATCTCGAATAATGAAGCCCACTTCAAACACTACTCCAACAAATGTTGGATATATTAGAGCAGTAAAGGGAAGCACCGTTTCTATAAAAGGGAACTTAAAAAATGGTCAACTAATGGAAGATTTAGAATGGGCTGAATCCAGTTCAATGGCGTGTTGGGTTGGCATAAGAAATGTAGAGTTTGAAGGCAATCATTTGGGCTATTGGATTGATTTACCTAAAAAATCCATAGTAAAAATAACGGTTACTCCAACCAGTTCAAAAACAAGAATCAACTTGTATGGATATTCAGGATATGATTTTATAAAAATACCACCTTATGTTAGCCGTTGCACCAGTTGTGAAGCTTCTTTTCCTGAGTGGATTGGACAACCCAATTTGTCTGAACCAGCAAAACCTCAAACCATTGAATTTAATGCCACTACCATCCGTAACAGAGTATACATTGGTGTAGCAGGGGCAAGAAATGTGTTAGATGGAGAATTTACATTAACGATAGAGATGCAATAACCAATAACAATTTGAAACAAAAAAAAGGGGAATTAATTTTAGTTAATTCCCCTTTTAAATTTTAATTTATTTAGAAATCATTATGCTTTCTTTTTCAATGTCATAGTAGCGCTTGTTCCTTTTACCATTGCATTTACGTCAACACCCTCAGGCATTTCGGCCATAGCTTCATCAAATTCAGCACCCATTACTTTTTTCATTTGCTCCATTGCAGATTCAGCTGTTAAATGTAAAACAACTTTATCTTTAGATGATTCAGTAACTTCGATAGAAAATTCAAATTTTTGACCTTCCAATTCTCCAGAAAGAACCAAATTGCTGCCGTCAACTTTCCAAGAAAAATCTTTAGTTTCACCTGTAGGTCCAACTGTTAAAACACCGCCTTCTTTAAAATCAATTACTACTTGTTCAGCAACAAATTGCATTCCTTTTACTTCACTTACTCCCGCTTCAACTTCTGGTTTAAATTCAGGTGGAATTCCATCACCTAATTTTACATCTAGGCTTGACAAATCAGCTGTCCACTGACCTACGATGTCTTTCTCTAAGCTACCACCACAAGAGTTTAACCCAAATACTGAAGCCGTAAGGAATAATCCGAAAATAATTGATTTTTTCATGTTTTTTGATTTTGGTTTTTATTTGTTTTATTTAGAATTTAACGTTTTTTTAATGGTGATGACCACCTTCTCCATGAACGTGTCCGTGAGCAATTTCTTCATTTGAAGCAGCTCTTACATCAACAATCTCGACATCAAAAGTAAGATCCATTCCAGCCAATGGGTGATTCATATCCAGTGTAACATCATCGCCTTCAATTTTTGTAACTACTGCAATCATTGGTCCTTCATTGGTTTCTACTTGCACTTCCATACCTTCCATCAACGTTTCTTCACCTTCAGATTGAAAACCACTTAAGGGAACAATCTCCAATAATTCATCATAATATTCACCGTAAGCATCTTTAGCATTTACGTGAGCTGTTAACTTATCACCTGCTAATCTACCTTCTAATTGATTTTCAAGACCGGGAATTAAAGCTCCTACTCCGTGTAAATAAGTTAATGGATGACGACCAGCAGATGAGTCCAATAATTGACCCTCTCCATTTGTCAATGTGTAGTGAACTTGCACTACTGAGTGTTTGGTTATATTCATTATTATTTGTATTTCTATCTATTATTCCATAAAACCTACCATAATTGATACACATCCTTGGCTTTCAATACCATTTGCTGATTTCGCCTCTGGAATCGTAACTTCCACAATTAACTGTTGTGTAGATGCTACTTTAAAATCAAAAATATTGGCTTTTTTGGTTTTTGAGTTGTAAATTTCATTTCTGTCTACGTCCAAAATTCTAAAGGTCATACCTTTTAATTGTTCTTGTGCACAAACTAAAATACGGTATTTTTGACCGCTGTAAAAAGTTAGTAATATATCGGCTTTATCACCAGGAAACAAAATGGCAGAGTTTAACTGTCCATTGTGTATGTAGGGAGCCATAGCGGGTCTACATTCTTTTTTTGCATACGTTCTGCAACTCTGACCGAATGAAAGATTTGTAAATGATATTACTGCTACAATTACTAGTAATGCTTTAAGTGTTTTCATAGATTCTAAAATGTAAATGGTTAATTAGTAATATCTGCTCTAATTTCTGCAATTTTTTGAGTTAATTCTTTCAAAAGATCATCAGACATTTCTAATTGAATTTTCTGCCCAACTACAGGCATTCCCTCTTCATCTGCATTGTTTTCGGTAACTTTCACTTCTTTAATTTGATCAAAAATAGTTTTCAATTCTTCATAGGAAACTATTATTTCTTCCAAACCTTTAGAATTTTCGTAAGATTTTAATAGATTGAGTAAATTTTCAATTGAATATTTTTGTTCAGCAATTCTTTGTTTGATCTCTTCATTTTTTGGATTCAATACCGACAATTGCGTGGCTAAATAGATACCTTCTAACCAACCTCCAGCTACAATAAGGGCTGAAACATTTTCACGACCTTCATCCATTAATTGATTATCAATTTGCCAAAAAGTTTCTGAAATAATGGTTTGCATGGAATCTTTATTCTCGACATTTTCTTCAATTCTACCGGTTACTTCTTTGGTAAATACCCCTCCAACACCTAAATCGTTACCCAACTTTTCAGCACAAGACAAAAACATATACATGTCATTTGATTGATTAAAAACACTGGCATAATTTAAGTCGGCTCCATAGATACCCATAGCTAAAGCCTGGTTTACGACACCACTAAAACCATCCAACTTTTTAGGATCTAAGGGTAAATTCCATTCGTAAGTTGCCCCTGCTTGTTTTAGAATATTAACTGTTTCTACTGGTGAAGGTATATTGAAAAATATATTTTCGATATTTTCAGTTCTGTCCTCTAATTCAGATTTCACTTCTACTACTTTTCCGTCTCCTGTAGTATCTTTATCACCACCACAAGAAACAAGCAAAACGGACGATGTCAGGACGCAAAAAACGTTTTTAATTATAGACATAAATATATTTAATAGTTAATTTTAAATTTCGAGTGCTAAAGATAAATCAAATTATTCAAGTGGTTAAAAAAAATGGAATAAAATTTTCTAATGCGCGTCTAACCAGTTATCAGCAACACCAACTTCTACTAACATAGGAACGACCATTTTAACGGCATTCTCCATTTCTTCTTTCACCAATTGTTTGATAAGGGATTCTTCATTTGTTGGAATCTCCAACAACAACTCATCATGAACTTGGAGTATCAATTTTGACTCTAACTGTTCTTTTTGAAGTCTCTTTTGAATATTAATCATTGCAATTTTAATGATATCCGCTGCAGAACCTTGAATGGGAGCATTGATAGCATTTCGCTCGGCAAACCCTCTTTCCATTCCGTTTCCTTCGTTGATTTTGGGCAAGTATCTTCTGCGTTTCATTATGGTTTCTACATAACCATTTTGTCTGGCAAATTCAATACTTTCTTCCATATACGCTTTTATTCGCCCATATTTCTCAAAATAATTATCGATAATTTCCTTTGCTTCTGTTCGTGACACACCTAGACGTTGAGACAATCCAAATGCAGAAATTCCGTAAATGATTCCAAAATTGACCATTTTGGCTTTACTTCTCATGTCTTTTGTTACCTCAGACAAAGGAACATCAAATACTTTAGCGGCTGTAGCTGCGTGAATATCCAATCCTTGATTAAACGCTTCAATCATGCCTTGGTCGTTACTTAATGCAGCGATAATTCTTAATTCAATTTGAGAATAATCGGCTGCTAGTAATTTATACCCTTTTCCCTTTGATCGAAATGCTTTTCTAATTTCTTTACCTTTGGTACTTCTTATGGGTATATTTTGAAGATTAGGATTGTTTGAACTTAGCCTACCTGTAGCAGCAACCGTTTGAGCAAAAGTGGTATGAATGCGACCCGTAATCGGAGATACTAATTTAGGTAAAGCGTCCACATAAGTCGATTTTAACTTACGCAGCTGGCGATACTCCAATATCGAATCAATGATGGGATGTTTGCCTTCTAAAGCAGAAAGTGTTTGCTCATCTGTTTTATATTGACCCGTTTTTGTTTTTTTTGCTTTAGAATCAATTTGCAGTTTTTCAAACAAAATCTCTCCCATTTGTTTAGGTGAATCAATGTTAAACTCTACCCCTGCAGCTTCAAAAATAGTTCCTTGTAAAACAATTAATTCTTCATTCAATTGATTTGAAAATTCGTGCAACGCTTTTTCATCAATACAAATACCTTCCCGCTCCATCTGCATCAACACTTCGGTTAATGGCATTTCGATTTTGTAAAACAAATCTTCAAGATGCGAATGGTTAATTTTTTCTTTAAATATAAGGTATAATTGAAAGGTCACATCCGCATCTTCACAAGCATAATCACTTACTTCTTCTGGTAAAAGATTGGCCATACTTTGTTGCCCTTTTCCTTTTTTACCAATCAATGATTCAATGGATACTGGAGTATATTGCAGATAGGTTTCAGACAAAAAATCCATATTATGACGTTGGTCGGGCTCCAACAAATAATGAGCAATCATGGTATCAAATTTAGGCCCTTTGATTTCAATTCCCTCTGTTTTCAAAACCGACAAATCGAACTTGATGTTATGTGCAATTTTCAATTGAGAATCGTTTGAAAAAATCTTGTCTAATATCGATTTGAAAGCATCACGCTCTGCTTTTATTTTTGGCATTGAAATGTAAAAAGCTTTGCCCAGTTCATAGGAAAAGGAAATACCTAGCAATTCAGCCGACAATTCATCCAAGCTCGAGGTTTCGGTATCAAAACAAAATTCTTTTTGCCCAGATAATAATTGAGCTAATTGCTCCAAATCGGACAATGAAACAATCAGTTTATACTGTTTATCCAAATTTTCGATTGTGGTAAAGGGCGAAACAAACACCTTATCTTCCTGAAGTTCCAAACTATTAATTTCTTGAGAACTTGTTGCATCTCCAAAAAGTGACATTTGACCTTCAATTGATTGTGAAGCAGACGTGGACGATGATTTCTTTTGAGGAATAGTTGTTTGAGTTGGTGTATTGTTATCACTTAGCCCTTGAACATCACTATTTTTTAGCACTCTTTTTAATAGTGTTCTAAACTCGAGTTCAGAAAAAAGTTCTTGAATTTTATTCTCATTAGGCTCCTCTTTGATAAGGGCTACTTCATCTACTTCAATAGGAGCGTCTAGTAAAATGGTTGCTAATAATTTCGATAATTTACCTTGCTCAGCAAAGTTGATGACATTTTCTTTCTGTTTGCCTTTCAACTCATCGGCATGTTCAATAAGATTCTCAACACTACCATATTGTTTGATGAGAGATTTAGCCGTTTTTTCACCAATTCCGGGTATTCCCGGTATATTATCTACGGCATCACCCCAAAGACCCAAGATATCTATGACTTGTTCAGGCCGTTCGACTTCAAATTTTTCACAAACTTCTTTCACCCCTAAAACCTCTGCTGGATCACCTCCTTTTGCTGGTTTTAACATGAAAATATTTTCAGAAACCAATTGTGCATAATCCTTATCAGGAGTCATCATGTACGTTTGAAAACCTAATTTTTCCGCTTTTTTAGACAACGTACCAATCACATCATCTGCTTCATAACCAGGAACGCCCAATGCGGGAATATTAAAAGCTTCCAACATTTTGTATATATAGGGCACTGCTAATCGAATATCATCAGGAGTCTCATCCCTATTAGCCTTATAAGCTGGGAAAATTTCTTCTCTAATTCCTTTTCCAGGTAAATCAAAACAAACCGCAATATGAGTAGGTTTATGATTTTCCAAAACATCTAATAATGCCGTTGTGAAACCGAAGATAGCAGAGGTATTTAATCCCGTTGAGGTAATTCTAGGATTGCGTATAAAAGCAAAATGAGCTCTGTAAATCAATGCATAAGCATCTAATAAAAAAAGTTTTTTTTCAGACATAATGGTCGTTATAAAAATTGGGGTAGGTTATAATTTTTGATACACTGTGTGTAAAACGGTTTGACCTACAGCTTTAAGTGTATTTTTATCAATAACCGTCATATTATCACCGTGAGTATGATGAAAAGCACCAAATAATGAATAATTGGAATCGGTGTTCATATGAATGATATCCAATGTGGGTATTCCCGTCATTTGATTGATAAAGGTATGATCATCCGTAATTCCCCCAACTGCTTTTTTAACAAAATAATTTCCATAGCCTAATTGTTCAGCAGCATTCCAAAGATTATTTACGTGTGTTGTGGCATATTGCATCGAAACACCCTCTTTAGGAAAGGTAGCATTTGCAGCGCCAACCATATCTAACAAAATACCATATTTCGGTTTATAATTAGCAATGGGAGGATTTGTGGCCCAAAATTGAGATCCCAAACACCAATCATTATACATAGATTTTAGATCTTGGTAGTTTTTATTTTCAAAAGTACCATAATCTTCGGCATCAAATAAAATAATATCTACGCCATAATCGGGTGAAAGCAGACTAATTTGACGCGCTATTTCAAGCAAAACACCTACTCCACTTGCGCCATCGTTAGCCCCATCAATTGGTTTATATTGGTCAACAGTATCTTTATCTGCATAAGGCCTAGAATCCCAATGGGCGCATAACATTATTCGCTCTTTAGCTTCTGGTTTATGCTGAGCTATTATATTTTTAATGTTCAATAGTTCACCGTTCCATGCCTTTACTTGCCCTGTTTGAACAATAGTAGAAAATTGCCAATTTTTAAACTGAGACTCTAACCATAGCGCACATTCTTCATGAGACTTTGAATTGGGTACACGAGGTCCAAAATCAACTTGTTTTTGAATATAATAATAAGCAGAATCTTGATTAAAATCGGGTGTAGGGACAGTGACTACCGGAACGGTATCTTTTTCATCAACAATGGTATCATTAATCTCTTTTGGATCATCAGAACATGCAACAAAAGACAATAATAAGCTTAAATAAATGAGTTTTTTCATGAATGGTTTAATTTCAGCTTCAAAAGTAGTACATTTTATTTGAATCTACAATTTGGGGAAACGCTCAAAATACAAAAGATAAGAAATTATTTTTTATTTATGAGTACTACCCCTCCAACCAAAACTCCTAACCCAACATATTGATCCCAAGTTACCACTTCTCCCGATAACAATCCTAAAAGTGTAGCTACCACAGGCATAAAATAGGTAACAGAAGAAGCAAAAACCGCTGAGGTCATTTGAATTACATTATTAAAAAGAAAAACAGCCAAGGCCGTCCCTACAATAGCCAAAATAGCGACAAACCCTACTCCTTCAAGTTTGAGCGGATTGCTCATTACTTCTGCAGTAAATCCAGTAAACATTAAATAAATCAAACATGGTATGCCCACCATTAAAAAAGAAGCTGAGGTAATCGTAATTGGCCTTAAATCAGATAACGTATATCGAATGGTATTAAGACTAATGGCATAACATAAAGTAGCAGCAATAACCAATAAAAAAGGAATGATTTCATTTTGGGTGATTTCAATACCATCTAATTTACTGGAAACGATCAACCCTGTACCTACAACACCTATTGTTATTCCAACAATATGATTCCATTTTAATTTAAACCCAAAAATTACCGTTGAAATCAATAAGGCAAACAACGGTGTGGTAGAATTTAACATACCTGTAACGGCACTATCTAAAGAAATTTGGGCATAAGAAAACAAAAATGCAGGCAACCCATTGCCACAAAATCCGGCAATTAATAAAAATTTAATGTGCCTTTTTTTAATTTGATTAGCTTGTTTGAAAAAAAAGGGAAGTAAAGCTAAAGATGCAAAAGTCATTCTCAGCGCTCCCAATTGCATAGGTTCTAAACGAATATTTCCTTCGCTGTCCTTCAAAGCATTTTTAATGAGGAAATAACTTCCACCCCAAATGATTGAAAGAAGTATGAGAAGAATCCAAGCTTTGAGTTTTACGGTCAATTGATCTTTTTTTAATTGTCGGCAAAGGTAGATTTTCGAAATCTATAAAGTGGCTAAAATTCAAAAAATATACATGCTCTAAAGAATGAATTTTTATACTATAATTTGGTTAGAATTGTTTTTTAACTAAATTTAGACCCTAAATACAATTTTTGCCAAAATCCAATCTATGAACCCATCATCTATTTCATTAGATTTTACTTCTATTGATCAACTCAATATGCAAGGTTGGGACTTGAATCGAAAAGATCCAAAAAAAGCTATAGAACTAGCCAATGATGCCTTATCAGAAAGCCTAAGAAAGGATTATATCCTTGGAATAGCGCAGGCAAAAAAAACATTAGGTGCTTGTAACATTTGGCTTTCCAACCATGAAGAAGCAGTAGATTTGAGTTTTGCTTCTATACAGCTTTTTAAAGTGTTAGATTTACCCATTGAAGAAGCACAATGTTATTACAATTTGGGAACTAATTTTTATTACCTATCTGACTATGATAATGCATTGCGTTACTATATGCAATGTTACCGAACCAATGAAAAAATTGGTCATAAGCAAGGAATTGCTGACGGATTAAATGGAATGGGTACCGTTTATTATAGTATTGATGATAATGAGAAAGCAATTGAAAGCCTTCAAAAAAGTATTACCATTTGTAAAGAAATAGGTGATTATATAGTGCTACCAAAAGCTTTGGATGGATTAGGAAATGCTTATGCAAATTTAAACCACTATGATGAAGCCCTGCAATCAATGTTTGAATGCATAGAAGTTTTAACGACACATCACAGTAACAAACAAGTGGAAGCATTTGCTTTGAATGGAATAGGTAACATCTATTTTAAAAAACGTGATTTTGAAAATGCACATAATTATTTCACCCAAAGCATCAACCTTAGAAAGGAAATCGGTTTTAAAATAGGAGTTGCTAGCACCTTACAAAGCATTGGCAGATTGTATTTAGAACAAAAAATCAATGAAGAAGCACTCAAATACTTCAATGAAGCCATTCTTTTAAGCACAGAAATTAATTCAAAAGAGACTCTATATAATGCTTATGAAGGCCTTTCTTTGACCTATGAAAATATAGGGGAAAAGGAAAAAGCTTTTGAAAACTTCAAAAAATTTCATCTTATAAAGGAAGAAGCCCGAAATGAAAAAGCTGATAGAAGAAGCAAGGGATTAGAACTTCAATTTAAGGTAGAACAGGCCGAAGTGGAGAAGAACCTCCTAGAAAATAAAAATAATGAGCTCAAAAAATATTTTGAAGACGTTGTTACTTTAAGTGAAATTGGAAAAAAAATCACTTCTCTACTTTCTGTTGAACAAATTATCGATACTGTTTATGAAAGCGTCAACAAACTTATAGACGCAACAGGATTTGGAGTAGGTGTTTTGAGTGACGATGGCAAATCTCTAATTTTCCCTGGCTATATGGAAAAAGGTGTGAAAATGTCTAATTCCAAATACAATTTAAATGATGATGACCGAATGGCTGTAAGGTGTTTTAAAAACACAGAAGAAATAGTAATTGGAGATTTCGAAAAAGAACATTTAAAATACGTAAAAGTATATAAAAAGGCTGTAGTGGGTGACACTACTGAATCTCTGATTTATCTCCCGTTGACCGTTCAAAATAGAAAAATAGGCGTCATTACCGTTCAAAGTTTTGTAAAACATGCCTACCAAGAATATCATGTAAATATTTTACGGAATTTAGCGGTATACGCAGCTATTGGAATTGAAAATGCCTCTTTATATCAGAATTTGGAAAGCAAAATTGAGGAGCGAACCAAAGAAATCATTAGTCAAAAAGAACTTTTACAAAATGCCTTTGACAATACTCGATTATTGGGCGAAATAGGTCAAGAAATTATCTCTACTCACGATTTAGAGTCCATTTTCACTAAGTTGCAGAACAACATTAATCAGTTAATGGATGCCACTTGTTTTTCTATTAGATTATATAATCCACTTGATAATACAATCGATTACCAATACACCATTGAAAAAGGTAAACGATTAGGTAAAGTGTCTGTTTCGATGGATGACATTGATAATTACTCGGTGTGGTGTGTTACTAACAAACAAAGTATATTCATAAATGATCACGCAATAGATTATAAAAAATATACGAAAAAAATTGTTGTTGTAACAGGAGATTTACCTGAATCATTACTTTTTTGTCCGATGATGATTGGCGATAAAGTGGTTGGGGTAATCACAGTACAAGCTTTTGTTAAAAATGCTTACTTGCCCTATCACCTTGATATCTTAAAAACGCTTGGAGCCTATACCGCTATTGCTTTGGAAAATGCTCATCTTCTTAAGAACATGGAAGACGAAATAAAAGAGCGTACTTCTGAGGTATTTATTCAAAAAGAAGAAATTCAAAAATCCTATGAAAACACAAAATTGTTGAGTAAAATAGGTAAAGAAATTTCGGCAGAACTATCGATAAAAGACATTGTGGCAAAAGTATACAGTAACATCAATAATTTGATGGATGCCAATATTTTTGGGATTGCCATTCACAGACCAAATGAGCAAGATTTGTTCTTTTCGGGAGCTATGGAAAAAGGAGAAAAATTACCTGACTTTTCGTTTTCCTTGACCAAACCGAATATTGCTACTCGTAGTTTCTTAAATCGTGAAGAAATTGTGATTAATGATTGGGATAAGGAATTTAGAATGTATGTTTCGGAAGATTATTCAGTAGTAGAGGGTGAAATGCCCGAATCTATGATTTATCTTCCTCTCATCTCAAAAGAAAAGGTAATTGGTGTAATGACCGTTCAAAGTTTTGAGAAAAATATTTACTCTGATTATCACCTCAACATTCTAAGAAACTTATCACTTTATATTGCCAGTGCTCTTGAAAACGCTAACATTTTGCTGGGCCTTGAAGAAATGGTACAAGAACGTACTCAAGAAATCGAAAAAGCCTATCAAAACACCAAATTATTAAGTCAAATAAGTAAGGATATTTCAAAAGCTCTTTCAGTAGAGACCATAATAAGTACGGTTTATTCAAACATCAATACGCTAATGGATGCTACATCCTTTGGTATAGGAATTTACAACAATTCAACAAAATCAATCGTTATGAAAGGTTTTATTGAAAAGGGGGTGAAAATGAATGATTTTGAATATTTTGTTGCGGATGAACGTTTGGCCAGCTATTGTTATCGCAATAAAAAAGAAATTTTTATCAATAATTATTTTGAAGAATATTCGAATTATATAAAAGGAATTCAAAATCCTGTTTCAGGAAGTGATTCGGCTAGTATAATTTATGTACCTCTTTTTTTAAAAGAAGAAGTTTTTGGGGTTTTAACGGTACAAAGTTATGAACCCAACAAATACTCAGAATATCATTTAGATATTTTGAAAGGTTTGGCCAACACGGTAGCTACGGCTCTTGAAAATGCTATTCTTTATGAAAGTTTGGAAGAGCGAGTTAAAGAAAGAACGGCCGAAGTTGTGAAACAAAAAGAAATTATTCAAGAGAAGAATAAAGACATTACGGACAGTATACATTATGCGCTAAAAATCCAAAAAGCCATACTTCCTTCTATGAATGAAGTAAAGAGAATTTTACCAAACAGTTTTGTGTTTTACAAACCAAAAGATATAGTAAGTGGTGATTTTTATTGGTGTACACAAATTGAACATTTTTCAGTATTTGCAGTGGCTGACTGCACCGGTCACGGGGTGCCAGGAGCCATGATGTCGGCTATATGCAACAATTTAATGACCCAGGTAATCCATGATGGAAGAATATCCAATCCAGCAGATGCTTTGGAACAGATTGATGTCAAATTAACTAGAATTCTTAATCAATCGGATACTGATCAAAAATCACGTGATAGTATGGACATTGCCCTTTGTGCAATCGACAATAGGACTAATAAGTTACAATTTTCTGGAGTTAACCGACCATTGATTATTATTAGAAACGGAGAATTAATTGAATTCAAACCTGATAAATTCTCGTTAGGAGACAGTTCTTATGAAAATAAAATATTCAATTTGCAGGAGGTTGATTTATTGCCGAATGATTTAATTTATATATTCTCAGATGGTTTCCCCGATCAATTTGGTGGGGATAGAGGTAAAAAGTTTAAATACCGTCAACTGCTTCAATTGCTTATAGAAATTCAAGGCAAAACAATGGATCAACAGCACGATTTAATTGATACTAAACTCAAAAATTGGATGGGTGATATTGAACAATTGGATGATGTGTTGGTAATGGGAATTCAAGTAGCTTAAAATATTTGTTTTTTTAATTATAGGTCAACACATAGGCCCCTTCTTTATTAATATCGTGAACCTCAACTTTATTCTGTTCGCACCAAGTGGTTATTTTTTGAGCCTCTTTTTTACTTACATCATTACCTATTATAATAACTTTTGTGTGGATGAATTGCATAATGTCTTCAAATGAACTCGCAGTATTTTGAGTAATGTAACACATATCAATCGAATGATTTATTTTGGGTAAAGCTACATTTTGAGTTGGGAAAGATTCATTCAAATGGAAAAGCACTTTATCGTTAAAGAAATAAAATGGTCCATTTTTGTAAAAACCTTTTTCTTTATAATTTTCTTCAATAGATAAATACATTGGTAAAGCCGCATCTTTACTGTGCCAATAATTTTTAATGTGAAATTGCATTTTACTTCTATCAGAAATGAAATTATCTGAAGCAAAAAAGTAATTGTGCTCAGCGTCAACAAAATTTATAACGACCTCATTTTTAACATCAAAAAGCACGATTTCTTTTTCAACTCTAAGATGGTAATCTTCAATAATATCTGCCGCTAAAAACGTAATGCTAAGTATTAACGCTACATTAAAATAGCGCAATTTTCTGAACTCCAATAGAGGAACTGTACTTAAAATTAGAGCATAGATAATCCAGCTACCAAGAATCGAAATACTAATACCTTCAATCAAAGAAAAAGGTAATTTATCAATTGCCATAACGAGATAGTTCATCCAATAAATGGCCTCATTAAGAACTAACCCAACAAAAGATGCAACAGCCGCGAAACCCGAGGAAACGAATAATAAGATACCAAGACCTATAATTATCATAGCTCCAGGTATGACAACTAAGTTGGAAAATAAAAAATAAACGGGGAATTGATGAAAATACAATAATCCAAGTGGAAAAGTGGCAATTTGAGCAGCAATAGATACAGCCGTTATGCCCCAAATTTTATCCAACAACCAATTTTTGAAATACCATTTTTTATAAATTATGGGCTGAAAATATACGATTCCCAATACTGCCAAATAACTCAATTGAAATCCAACTTCCATCACTAAATAGGGGTCATAACATAACAACACAAAGCCAGATGAAGCCAATGTATTGTAGATACTGCTTATTCGATTAAATGCTCCACCCACAATAACAAATGAAAACATAGTAGAAGCACGAATAACCGATGGACTTAAACCTGTGATAAAGGCATAAAACCAGAGAAATAACAATAACAGCACTAATTTCACTATAGATAATTTTCGATTATTATCCATAAATTTTAGCAGATTATTGAGTACCATAAAAATAATTCCTACGTGAAGTCCTGAAACTGCCAAAACGTGCATTGCACCTGTACTCGAATACGCATGTTTTAAGTCTTCACTTAAATCGTCTTTGTAACCTAAAATCAATGCAGATGCTACAGCGAGTTGTTCGCCTTCTAAACCATTTTCTTTTAACTTTGACAATAAAAAATCTCTTGATTTACCGGCTACTTTTTTCAAACTCCACCCTCCTTTGGTTACACTTTTCCAATTTTCGGACGATACATAACCCTGTTGATATATTTGATGGAAATATAAATACTGACTGTAATTAAATTCCTCTGGATTTCTAGGTTTACTTATATTTTGAAGAGGACAATTTATGATGATTTGATCTCCCTGAAGCAATGTATTTGATGACGAATCTTTTTCAAAATACAAGATCAATTTACCGATTGCCGGTTCAATTTCACCTTTATTTTCAATGGCTTTTATGGAAGCAACTGTGTAAAGACTTTTGGGTTTTTGTTTGGGAATTTCGTCAATTTCAACAATCAGTTTGGTGGAATAATTCGCTTGATCTATTTTATGTAGATAATGACTATCATAATTATATTCTGTCCTGAAAACGGTAAGGTTTATTCCTGCGAAAAACAATGTTACATAAAGGACTAAACCAAAAATATAGTTAGTCGCAAAAGAAGCTGCTATCCTTTTTTGAAAATGAAGGAATACAATAAAACTTATTAATAGAACTAATGGAATAGACCAATAAAAACTGTCTAATTTGAGATAGATACTGATTAAGATACCTGCAATCAACGGTAAAATCAGCCTAATAAAAGGCGTTCTCTTCCAATTAATACTTTGATTATCTTCCATTTGATTACGAAAATAGAAAATAAATGATTGTGAAACACTAAAGGAGTGTTAAATGTGATAATTGAATGAATCAAAGAGGAATTAATAATTTAACTAATTTCGGGCAGATTTAAACTTGAACTATAAATTTGTCCATATTTATTTAAAATGATGTGAAATTAGACTTTGGTAATCCATATACATTCAAATAAATAGAAAAAAGCTATGAAAAATATAAATTTAAGAGCTCGAATTAAACGAAATAAGTTAGACATATTAACTGGAAAACATTTCAGAGATGAAAATTCAGAAATTATTAAAGACTTTAATTCTAAAAATAGAAAAGCTCTAGTTGGAATTCAACGAGAAGATGGAATTTATACAATTATTGGTGATGAAAATATTTACTACTTAACAATTTCTGGAAAGGAAGGTGAAATAAGTATAGCTGATTTGTTAAGGATTTTAAGAAAAATAACATTTGAACAAGGTAAAGATGAAAATTATAAGTTTGTCAAAATTAATGATAACGATTCTATTTGGATATTGAATAACGAAACATTAAATGCATTATGGAATACCTAACTCTTAATTGATAATAATCGTAAAAACATCCCTGAAAAGCAAAGTAAATAAAACCTATCTCAATTCAACTTCTGATACGTCTGCCACCACAAATCAGGTATTTGACCTTGGCTGGCCAACTGATAATCTTCATAGTTGCAAGGCACCAAATGATGACGTTCAAATTTTAAATATTCCTGAGGTGGATACGGTACATCCATCCACCAACGGTCACTTCGGTCACTTTTGTAAAAAATCAACTCATGGTCGGTGTTTTCCACATCAATGCGGTATTTAATATAGGTTTCTTTTGTTCCCAATGGATAATCTTTTTTGCGAGAACAATACCCATCAATAAAACACCATACCATTTGTGCAGCTAATTTGGCACTAGCACCATCACGGTCGACTTTGGCTGAATATTCATAAATGCCTAAACTCGATAATTTATCACTCATTCCTGCATAACGCATCATTTGACAAATTTCCTCTCCATAAAAACCATTGGGTTCACTATCTAATTTGGCCTGAAACTCACTTTTGCGGATACTTGACACATCAACACTGATAATGTCTGCATTTCTTAAAACGGATTCGCTGTGCGCCATCTTTGCTTGCATTTCGCCCAAGCGATACGTATCAAAAAACAAATCGGACATTAATTTCTTAATTTCGGGTGAAATAAAGTACGTTTGATAGCCCACACAACTGAAATTGAACAAATAATTAGGCTGATGCAAGATGATTTTGGATAAATAATTGGCATTGGAAATGGGTTCATCATCATTGCCCATATCAATCAAACGATCAATAACCGATAGATTTACCGTTTGTTCCAATTTTTCATAGCCTTTATAATTGGCAAACGTGATATCTTGACTACCTCCAAGTATTAAAGCTAAAATTTTCTTTTTTCCTAATTCAAAAACCACATCTGCCACAGCATGGTAGGTATCTTGAAGGCTAGCTCCCGGTTGAATATTACCCAAATCAACAATATTCAACTCCTTTTGATGATGAAAGAGTTGATACAATTCGTTGCGTATCGCCAAAAAAGGATCTTTATTATTGGTGTCTTTGTATTGGGCATTTCCTCTCCATTCATTAACACCAAAAATGGCTATTTGTACTCCGTCAATATCTGGAAAACCGCCACTATTATGAAATGATGTAAAATAACCAATGGTATCTTTAGCAAAATCATTTCGATCTAGTTGCGAAGGTGAAAAGTAAAAATCTATTGTAGTCATTATCTAATTGTATTGTAAATAGTACTCCAGCACAAATTTGATTACAATTTTGATTCATACGGTATGCTTTATTGCGAACTTATGAAGAATGGATGTTTTATAAGAGGCAACAAACTTGATTTTAGATCTTAGATTTACGAATGTAGATTGTTGATGTATGTCTTAAATCTAAAATCGTAAATCTACAATCTAACTTCTAAAATCCCCTTACTTTTTCTTCCCTTTGAATGAACGTGCAGAAGGTGCGGGTTGGTTGTTCATGATTTCAATACATTTTTCCTTAGTCAGTTCAGCATTTTGAGTACCTTTTGGAATTTTGTAGTTGTTTTTACCCATTTTGATATACACACCGTACTTACCGTTTAACACTTGGATCGTATTTCCCTCATGTTCGTACTCCGCTATATTTTTGCTAGCATCTTCTGATTTTTTAGCATCTATCAATTCCTTTGCTTCTTCCAAGGTAATTTCTAAAGGATCTTTATCTTTAGGAATCGACACAAATGAATTGGCAAAACGAACATACGGACCAAAACGACCCACATTAACCGAAATAGGTTGTCCATCATAAATACCTAAATCTTTAGGCAGTTTGAACAAGTCTAACGCCTCTTCAAGGGTAATCGTATTGATACTTTGCGTTTTTTGAAGAGATGCAAACAATGGTTTTACCTCATCATCTTGTTTACCAATTTGAATCATTGCTCCAAATCTTCCTATACGTGCTATTATCGGACGACCTGATTTTGGGTCAATTCCCAATTCACGTTCGCCTGTTGCTCTATCTGAATTTTCGGTAGTATCGTTAATATTTTTATGGAATGGATCATAGAATTTACTGATCATTTTGGTCCACTCAATCATACCTTGAGCAATGTCATCAAACTCTTTTTCAACGCTGGCTGTAAAATTATAATCCATAATGGTTTTGAAATGTTCCACTAAGAAGTCATTTACAATTCCACCTATATCTGTTGGTAATAACTTATTTCTATCAGCACCAAATGTTTCTTTTTTAACTTCTCGTTTTAAAGACCCATTTTTCAATGTAAAATGAACAAACTGACGTTCGTGACCTTCTACATCTTTGCGCTCAACATACCCCCTCTTTTGCACCGTGGTAATAGTAGGTGCGTATGTAGAAGGACGACCAATTCCTAATTCTTCCAATTGTTTTACTAAAGATGCCTCAGTATATCGTGCTGGTGGGCGTGTAAAACGTTCTGTGGCAGTAATGTTATCCGTTGTTAGAGCATCACCAACATTCATTTTTGGTAATAACCCACTTTCATCGTCACTGTCATCATCATCTGTGCTTTCTAAATATACTTTTAGAAAACCATCAAACTTGATGATTTCACCTGTTGCAACAAAATGTTCACTAGTTGATTTTGTTGTGATGGTAACTTTTGTACGTTCCAATTCGGCATCACTCATTTGTGAAGCGATGGTTCTTTTCCAAATCAATTCATACAAACGTTGCTCGGAAGCATCACCTCCTGCTTTTTGTACATTAAAATTGGCAGGACGAATCGCCTCGTGTGCCTCTTGAGCACCAGCATCTTTCGTTTTATATCTTTTTGGATTACAATATTCTGCTCCATAAATATTTATAACTGCTTCTTTAGCGTTGGCCATAGCAAAGTCAGAAAGATTCACAGAATCCGTTCTCATATAGGTGATGTGACCTGCTTCATATAATTTTTGGGCAACGGACATCGTACGTAATACACTAAAACCTAATTTTCTACTGGCCTCTTGTTGCAAGGTTGATGTAGTAAAAGGAGGCGCAGAAGTACGTTTAGCTGGTTTTTTCTCTAAATCTCCTACTGTAAATTGAGCTGTTTTGCATTTTTCAAGAAAAGCTTCTGCATCGGCTTCTTTGGCAAAAGATTTTGACAATTCTGCTCTAAAACTGTTACCGTTGATAGCAAAATAACCGTATACTTTAAAGGATGCGGTTGAATTAAATTTTTCGATTTCACGTTCCCGCTCTACAATTAATCTCACAGTAACCGACTGCACCCGACCAGCTGACAAGGATGGTTTAACTTTTTTCCACAAAACGGGCGATAATTCAAACCCTACTATTCTATCCAATACACGTCTAGCTTGTTGCGCATTGACTAAGTTAATATCTATTTGCCTAGGATTTTCAATAGCTCGAGTTACTGCAGCTTTTGTTATCTCATTAAATGTAATTCGTTTGGTATTTTTTGGATCTAATTTTAATGTTTCCGCTAGGTGCCAAGAAATGGCTTCCCCTTCGCGGTCCTCATCCGTTGCTAACCAAACCGTTTTGGCTTTTTTGGCTAAAGAAAGTAATTCTGCTACTACTTTTTTCTTATCTGCGGTAACTTCATAGTTGGGTTTGAAGTTGTTCTCCATGTCAATAGAAATACCTTTTTTAGGTAAATCTCTCACGTGTCCGAAACTACTTTTTACTATAAAATCTTTGCCTAAATATCCTTCTATTGTTTTGGCTTTTGCGGGGGACTCAACGATTACTAAATTATCTGCCATAGTTTGTCTTTAATCAAAAGTTGATATGATTAATTTCTGCAAAGGAATAAATTAATACCCATTTTTCAGAGTTTTTTTTTCATTTTCTGCAAAATGAGTACAAAAACACTTTGAAAATCAACAAAATTTTATTGACTACAAACTAAACATTTATCTTTTTTATTAAAAAACCAATACTAGAAGTCTCCAATTCAAATTTGATTATTAATATTGCAACATTGTTGCATTAATAAAAATAAAATTATGAAAAAAATTATCTTTTCTTCTGTGTTTTTATCAGCTATTATTGGGTTGAACTCTTGTAATAAAGATTATCAATGCGAATGCACCTACCAACACGCTCATGCTGGGCATTTTGATACTGAAACAGAAACCTTTGATTTAACAGTAAAGAAAAAAGATTCAGAATCAACATGTAAAGGAAAAGAAGCTGAAATCAATGCTGAGGCTGGTCATTCAGATGCTTCTTGTAAATTGAAATAAGAAACTTTTTTATCAAGCTTTTCCAAAGTTTTGAACTTTGGAAAAGCTATGATAGCAAGGAAAAACTCTGATAGCAACTTTTCTAATTCCCCTTTATTGAAGACAGAGACACCTCTTCTCCAAATTTGATGGCATCCGAAACTTTTGTGAATGAATGTCCTAAATAAGCTCGAGCACCAAATTCGCATTCCATAGTAGAATTGGCCTCTGCATATACTGATTTATCGGAAAATTTAAAAGTAATTTGGCAAGGTTCTATTTCATCAGTAGATTCAGAAGAACTTTCATAATAATATAAATCGCCTTTTTTAATGGCAAATCCAGAAGCATATGCAAAATGATACGTTGGACCACAGATAACTTCCAATTGAAATTGAAGGGTGTCCTCTCCAATTTTATTAAATACGGCATAACCACCATTAAATCCAATCTCTACTGAAGGATTATCTTCTGCGGCAAAAAAATCATTTACCCAAAAAGACTCTACACCATAAGAGCCTTCTATTTTAGAATTAGTAGTTGAAGCATAATCTTCTAATGTATTGAATTTCCATGTTTTATGATTACCTTGAGTAAGGTTCAATTCTACTTTACGTGTTTTGGTTTCACTGGTCCAGTAACCAATTAATGCCAAATTATCCATTTCCAAATAAAAATTTCCCGTAACTTTTCCTTTATAGGTTTCCTCAACGTGAATACACGGATAACTAACGGTTCCTTTTATTTCGATATACTTGTTTTGCTTAACATACTTATATCTTCCTTTAATTTCACCTGTATTATAATCATAGGATTGCCATTCTAATTCGATAGGGTAAGTATCAATTCGCCCAACATATTTTAGCACTGTTGTCGTTGATTTTTCTTGACTCCAAAGAGGTGTCTGCATTAAAACGAAAGCAATTAATACAATAAAGGTTTTCATATTTATTATCATTTTACAGTTACAGAATAGACATCTGTTGTATTTCTTCTGAGATTCAACACTTCAAACCCTCCTTCTTCAGGGATGATTTCACGCATATCAAACAATTGACATCCTTTACTTAATCCTTCAAAAAAAAGTGTGAAATGATACCAACCGTCCTTATCTACCACCTTCCATTCAGGTGCAATGGGCACGTTGATATTGTGCACTAATTTACATTTACTTCCTGATTCATTTTCTACTAAATAGGTGCTTTTCCAAATACGAATACCCGAACCTGCTTCTAATTTGATTTTGCAATGTACGGTGACTTGTTTTTCTTCTTCCTCCAACGTTTGGCGCTCCTCTAATTCTTCTTCCAAAACGGCCACTTCTTTATCGTATAACCTTAGCGGATCTTCTTTTATTCGAGCGTTTCTCATTTGATTTTATTTTCTTAAAGTACGTTATCCTATTACATCTAATTTAGCGAATTTCAATAACAATTGTTTTTGACCTTCACTCGGGAAAAATACGGTGGCTTTACCATCTTCAATGCTTAATACTTTTCCTTTACCAAATCGTTCGTGAACTACTTCTGCACCTACAATTATTTTTGAAGTATCTATAGATCCAGCTGCATTTTGAACTGCGTTATTTAACTTTGTTAAATTCTTTGGAACTCCAAACGGTTTAGATTTTGGCAATTCAGGCGTAGCTGGTTTTTTGAATTCTTGGGTTCGGTTTTTATAGCGATCTGCAAAATTTTGATCTCTAAAAGGACTTCCCATGTTGGAATTAGACTGAGAACCACCCATCGTTTTGCCCCAAGGATTGCGCTCAAAATCATCAAAATCTTCGTTCATTCCAGGAGCCGAGCCCGTCATAGTCATGTCGAGGTATTTTTTATCTATCTCTTCAATAAAACGACTTGGTTCGCACGAATTTAATTGTCCAAACTGAAAACGACTTGTGGCATACGTCAACGTACATTTTTTTTCAGCACGTGTTACCGCTACATAAAACAATCTTCTTTCTTCCTCTAACTCAGCTCTAGTATTAATCGACATTTGGGAAGGAAACAGATTCTCTTCCATTCCTACAATATAAATATAAGGAAACTCTAATCCTTTTGCTGCGTGAATGGTCATCAACGTCACTTTATCATTATCTTCGGGATTGTCATTATCAGCATCGGTCAATAAGGCTACATCAACCAAAAAGTCAGGTAACGTAATCAAAGTACCTTCCTCCTTACGTTCTTCACAAAATTCTTTAATACCATTCAACAACTCTTGAATGTTTTCATATCTGCTTACTCCTTCGGGAGTTTTGTCCATATGCAATTCACGTACAATACCCGTCACTTTAGAAACCTCATCAGCCAATTCATAAGCATCCACTTGATTGATTTTTGTTCTAAAACTCTTTATCATCAATACAAACTGATTCAATTTCGTCAAAGTGCCTCCGTTTACATCGAGTTTATTTTCCAAAGGATTTTCCAACACTTCCCATATTGAAACCCCATTATTCGCAGCTGTTATGGTCAGCTTATCAATAGTCGTTTGCCCTATGCCTCTTTTAGGAAAATTGATGACTCTTTTAAACGCTTCTTCGTCATTGTGATTAGAAATCAATCTAAAATAACCCAACAAATCTTTTACCTCTTTGCGTTGGTAAAATGAAAGTCCACCGTATATTTTGTAGGGAATGTTTAATTTTCTCAATCCTTCCTCCATCGAACGAGACTGTCTGTTGGTACGGTACAAAATAGCAAAATCTTGATGTGTGGCTCTTAGGTTATTTTTATTTTCGATGATGTCATTCGCTACAAATTTCCCTTCTTCGTTATCTGAATAGGTTTTTACAACTTTAATAGCATCTCCTTCATCATTATTGGTCCAAACATCTTTTTTGATCTGATCTCTATTGTTGGCAATGATGCTATTGGCAGCATCCACAATAATTTTGGTGGAACGGTAATTTTGTTCCAATTTATACAAGGCATAATCGGGATAATCGCGCTTGAAATTTAAAATATTTTGAATATTGGCCCCTCTAAAGGCATATATACTTTGAGCATCATCACCCACAACACATAAATTCAAAAAACGAGCTGCCAATCGTTTCACAATTAAATATTGTGAGTAGTTGGTATCTTGGTACTCATCTACTAAAATGTATCTAAATTTATCTTGATATTTTAACAAAACATCGGGATGATTTTTAAGCAATACGTTTGTTTTGAACAACAAATCATCAAAATCCATAGCGCTGGATTTGAACAATCTCTTTTGATATTCTACATACAATTCACCTAATTTAGGTCTACCATTGGCTTTGTCTTCAAAAAGCAATTCTTCATTAGCCAAATAGGCTTGTGGTGATATTAAATTATTTTTGGCAGATGAAATTCGTCCGTAAACAATGGGCGTTTTATACAATTTATCATCCAAGCCCATTTCTTTAACCAACGTAGTAATTAAACTTTTAGAATCAGCAGTGTCGTAAATAGTAAAATCTCTCGGATAGCCTATTTTTTCTGCCTCAGAACGCAAAATACGAGCAAAAATGGAGTGAAAAGTACCCATCCAAATATTCTTAGCTTCTTTGTCTCCAATCATCACTCCAATACGCTTTTTCATTTCTTGAGCCGCTTTATTGGTAAAGGTGAGTGCCAATATATTGAAAGCATCTACACCATTGTCGATTAAGTGTGCAATGCGGTAGGTAAGTACTTTAGTTTTGCCAGATCCTGCACCTGCAATAACCATCATTGGGCCTTCCAAATGAGCTGCTGCGGCACGTTGAGGTGGATTGAGTTCGTTTAAATATTCCATTCCTCAAAGATATTGAAAAGTAAAAAGCAAAATTGAATTATTGATTTGAAAATATATCAACAATACAGAAAGAGGGTGATTTAGAACAGCTAAAATACTATCAACATTATCCTTTCATTGTATTCGGGTCTTGTCTTGTATCAAAAATCTCAGTTATAAATACGTAATTATCTGATATCCTATATATTATTTTACAATCACCGTCTATCAATCTTCTATGATCTAAGTTTAGATGTTCTAAATACTCTTCTACAGCTCCAATGTATGGATTATCAATAAGCAAAGTTGTTTTAGATAGAATCGAATCAACTATTTCAATTTGTTTTTCTCTACTAACGCCTTGTAAGTCATAAAACTCTAATGTTTCCTCTAAAGAATGATAAAACTGTTCAGTATATTTTAAAATCATCGATTCAAAAACTTGTTGGTTTTCTCTTTTATTTCCTCTTGATTATAAACCCGTTCATTTTTAATATCTTCTTCGGATATTAACGCTCTTGAATTTAGTTTATCCTTTAAAGTAGTATTTAATTTTGTCTTGTTCAACAATGTCTTTAAAGCCTCTAAAACATTAGCATCAACTTCCTGATCAATCAACTTTTTTAACTCAATTTTTATGTCTGTAGTCGCCATATTCATTTATTTAACATTCCTCAAAGCTAACGTATATTATTTTCTTTTGTTTCAGAATTTTAAAAAAAACTAAGTACTAGTTTTCATATTTAGTTAATGTTTTGTCTTTTATTTCTTTTAAGAACTCATAATAAGGTCCGTCAGTTGTTCCAAACTCATCAAATGTGCTTTTAACGTCATTTCTGCTATATTCTAAAATTTCATTTTTTCTTGTTTTTAGCATTCCCTTCTTTTTATCATAGTCAGACATACAAGAAAATAAATTTTCAAATAATGGCTCAATCTTATCATATTCGGTAAATAACCTAAAATATTGAATGTATGTCATTTCATATCGCGCTTTTCTATCAAAATCAACATATAAAAATATGCAAATACTCGTATCTGGATCTCCAAAAGAAGTTGGATAATTTGCAACTAATTTTTGTATCGAAATCACTTTATCGTTTCGGAAATTAGTTGTTATTACTGAACTATCAACATTAACAATTTCTTTTTCTTTTAATAAAGTGTCACATACGCTATCATTTAAAATTTGTTGATTCTTTTTTGCATTTTCAGTTCTATTGGAACAACTTGAAATACATAAAAGAGCTATTACAAAATATAAGTATGTGAATAATTTCATTTTACTATATTATTTAAAAAACAGTATAAAGGGTCGTAACCACCATTCCTTTTCCGTCTTTTGGGACACTTGAGACGAGTGGTTGTTCTTCTTTAAATTTGAAATTAAATGGATGGTCTTTTAAACAGATACCACTTTGTTTTTTGAGACGTATTCCTTGTCCCGATAGAATATCAACGTTAGGCACGAAATCTCCTTGAGGTAAATGTTCGGTAAGGATAACGTATTTATATTGGGTCAATTTCTCCACAATTCTTTGCACCTCTGCATTGGACAAATGTTGCAATACTTGACGTAACAACACACAATCTGCAGCAGGCAATTCAGCATCTGCTATATCTAAACATTGAAATTCTAAATTTTCAGCTTTAAACGTTTTTTGGTTGTATTCAATTAGGTCAGCTACTATGTCAATGGCTACATATTTTTTGGTAAAAGGAACCAATTGTTTCCCAACATTAAAATCTCCACAACCCAAATCACAAACCGTTAAGGGGGTTTTAAAAGAAGTCAGAAAAGACGTAACAGACTCAATGTATGGATTAACAATCTCTGGAAGATGCGAACCTTCGCCTGAATAAAAATCTACTGATTGACCACCCCACAATTTCTTTTCATAGATTTGATCCATCACCTGTTTTGTTGGCCATGGAGTTTTTAATTTTTGGAATTTATTATCGGTTGGCATTTTTTACCTTTTGAAAACTTTGTAATGAAATTTGAAATCAATTGAATAATTTTTTAAATCGCAAAGTCATAAAGAAGTTCAGATTAAATCTATTGAACAACTTCTTATATTAATAGTTTATTCTTCTTAACCAAAATAACCCATCAACTAAATAACCTACCAACCAAATAACTGAACAACCTAACTCCTATTCCATACTAGGTTTAGTCTCTTTGCTATCAAAAGATTGTTCCTTAACAAAACGAACCGCTAGCATCAACTCGTGAGTTCCTGAACTGTAGTTGCGTAAATTACTAGTAGTGAAATCATAGGAGTACCCAAATGATAAATTTTCTCTGTGCGTATAACCCATCATTAAGGAAGCGGCATCCATTGTGCGATAAGCACCTCCTAACCACAATTGTTTTTTCCATGTTAAACGGAGCATAACATCCGCTTGAACAGGTGCAGGCTGCACATATTTAACAATTAAAGAAGGCTCCAATTGAAAGTCTTCTCCTAAGTCAAAACGATATCCACCATGCACGTAATAATGACTTGATAATTTGCTTCTACCTGTATTCAAAGCGTTGTCAAATTTTAACTTTGATTGAAGAATGTTCGGTGCACTGGCTCCTACATACCATTTGTCGTGATACAAATACGTTCCAAAAGTAGCATCAGGAACCAAGGTTCGCATCACGCTATTCACCAATACTTGATCACCTGATGAATACAAAGTTACTTTATGAGCATCTAATTTCCACTCCAAAATACCTCCACTCAATGCCATAGAAAGATTTACTTCCTTGTTTATTTTGAAAATGTAAGAGTACGAAAACTGCAATCCCGTTCTTCTTGTTGGCCCTACGTGATCGGTAAATAAAAATCCTCCTAGTCCCATTTTTTTGTTTTTGGTTGGTCCATAAACGCTTAAAGTATAGGTACGAGGAGCATCTGTTAAACCTACCCATTGGTAGCGGTGGCTTGAACGAACATCAACATAATCGGCAGTACCTGCCAATGCAGGATTGTAGGCATATTCATTAAAAAAATACTGACTGTATATAGGTAATTGTTGGCTTTTACCTTCGGTGAAGATAATCGTCAATAGTAAAAGTATGATTAATTTTTTCATTATTGCAACTGGTTTAATTCGATTATCTCATTATGGTAATTGGTCCTGAATAGGTATCTGGGAACAGCGGATCATTCAATTCGATAACATAATAATATGTTCCTACTGGTAATTCATTACCGTTATAGCTTCCATCCCATCGGGTACCGTAACCAACAGAATAAAATAATTGTACTCCCCATCTGTTGTAAATTTCTACAACACAATTTGGGAATTGATTAATGTAATCAATTTGCCAATCATCGTTTGTACCATCTCCATTTGGCGTAAATCCGTTAGGGAATACAATTTCGGGTATAGGTCTCACATTAATCGTATCACTGTTCACACATCCGTTAGTATCGGTTACAAATACAATGTAATCTAATTCTAATGTTAGCTCAATTTGCGGATTAGAACTGGTTTCTCCAGAGGCATCTAACATATTGGTGTTTGGGGTCCACAAGTATGTGCTACCAATTGGACCAGTAGGTGAACCTCCTAGGGTAACCAAGGTACCTAACACTTGATCAATATCTGCACCCGCATTAACAATTGGTAATGGATAGGTTTCAACTTGAACGGTATCGGTGTGAGCACAAACAGCATCTGAAACCAATAATACGTAATTATCAACCCCAACGGTAGTTCCACAAATTTCAACTGTATCTGCTGTACTCAATATAGTTCCTGTGATGGTTTGCCAAACATAATTTAATGCTCCAGGTCCAATTCCTGTTCCTGTAAGGGTTACACAATCATTCAAACATACACCTCCATCAATGCCTGCATTCGCCAATACGATGTGTAGGGTATCAACGGGTACTGTTGTGTTTTCTATACAACCATTGGCATCGGTTACTGTTAATGAATAAGTAGTTGGATTTAATCCAGAAATATCTTCAACAGCACTTGTGAATGCAGAAGCTGGATTAGTTACCCAAGCATAGGTATAGTTAGGTGTACCTCCTGAAATAGTAACATCAATAGCTCCATCTGCTGAATTCACACACAACGCATCAGTGATTAAGTCAACTGTGATAATTAAATCACCTGGTTCAGTAACATCAATGCTTTCTGTAATGATACAGCCATTGGCATCGGTTAATTCAATATCGTAGGTATTGGCACACAACCCAGTAATGCTTTGAGTAGTAGCAGCCGTTGACCAACTATAGGTGTAAGGAACCGTTCCACCATTTGCTAAAGCTACGATTTCACCATCACACACTCCAAAACAACTCATGTTATCAACGAAATGAGAACCAAATTGTAAAGGAAGTGGTTCATTTATAATTACCATTTCATTTGATGCACAACCCGTAATATTATCTGTAACCGTTACAAACACTTGACCTAAACCAAGATTTGAAGCTGTAGCTGTTGTATCACCATTTGACCACAAATAACTAAAATTACCTGCAGTTGTAACGGTGGCTGTTCCATCACTTAAGCCAACACATGAAATATTGGTATTGGTAACCGTAACATCAGGAGCGGTAGTAGTTGATAAAGGAACTATAATCGTTGAAGAACAGCCCGTATTGTCGCTTACGGTAATGGTATAATTTCCGGGAGCCAATCCTGTAGCTGAAGCAGTATTGTTGGTGTAACCTCCTGGTCCATTCCAGCTATAAGAAACCGGGTTTTGAACTTGTGAAACTACTGTTGAAATAGCCCCGTCTGAAATACCACAGCTTGAATTTTCAGCTATGAATTGTAAATCAATAGCCACTGGTTCAGCAATGGTAACCGGGATTACTCTTTTACAATCATTTGAGTCGGTAACTTCAAGGAAATAGGTTCCAGCTGATAAGTTGGTTATCGCATCAGTCGTATTTCCTGTAGGTGACCACAAATAAGTGTAAGGAACTGTTCCTCCAGAAGGAGTAACTTGAGCAGTTCCATCATTTCCACCATTACACGTAACATCAGTAACAGTGATAACTTCATTATCAGGTCCACCCACGTTATTTACTAGGGCATCCAATTGAGTTTGACAACCAGTTGTATTATCGGTTACTTCGTAAGAGAAAATTCCAGCACACAAATTAGTGTGAGAAGTTCCTGTTGTATTGTCATACCATAAAACAGTGTAATTTCCTGAACCTCCAGTTGGAGTAACTGTAGCTTGACCATCACATACGCCACAAGCTGCATCCACCGTATTAAATGTTGATGTAAGTAAATCATCGGCATCTACGACCACGGTTTGTTCTGAAGTACATCCGTTAGCATCCGTTACCAAAACAGTAGCCACACCTACACATAAATTATTGGCTGTTTGAGTAGTTTGACCCGAAGACCATAAATACGAATAAGCTAAAGAACCACCTGAAACCATAACCGTTGACTGCCCATCGCACGACACATCGCACGATGCATTTTGAATATTGGGCAAGGCAGCTATTAATTCGGTTGGTTCATTGATGGTAACAGATGCATTAGAAACACAGCCTAATTGATCTTCAACTGAGACAAAATAAGTTCCTGCAATTAAGTTATTTTCGTTATCCAATATCCCTCCAGAAGTCCATAAATAAGTGAATGGATTAGCTCCTGTTGCCACAACTTGTGCAGTACCGTCAGTTAAACCATTACAAGAAACATCTGTTGAAGAAATGGTTAACTGAGGACCATTTGTAGTTCCTAAAGGTACAGTAACTTGAGAAATACATCCAGCATTATCAGCCACTTCAATCGTGTAAACACCTGGCAATAAACCTACTTCTTGAGAATTTATTGATCCTGCTGCACTTGGTCCAGCTAACCAGTTGAATGTGTAGGGTGCATTTCCTTGAGTAACTACTAATGAAATTTCACCATCACTGTTTCCACAAGTTCCATCAACTGCAATAAATTGTATGTTCGGTGCAATTGGTTCAGCAATAGTAAGGGGCACCATTCGAATACACCCATTATTATCTGAAACTTGCAACGTATAGTTTCCGGCAGTTACATTTGAAAGCGTATTAGTAAAATTACCTTGACCAATCCAGTTGTATTGATAAGAAGGAGTCCCTCCTGAAACCACCACATTAGCAGCACCATCATTTCCACCGTTACATGTTACATCAGTAATGGTAATGATTTCGTTGTCGGGTCCTGAGATATTATTAATTGTAAGATCTTGTTGAGTAGTACACGTTGTCGTATTATCAACAATATCAAAAGTATAAATTCCAGCACATAAGTTTACAATTGATGTACCTGTAGCACCGTTATTCCATAAAATAGAATAATTTCCTGAACCACCGATTGGCGTCACCGTTGCAGACCCATCGCACAAACCACATGTTGCATCAACAGGAGCCGAAGCAGCTGTTAACGTTGGGTTTTCATCCGTAACGATAGATTGTTGAATCACACAACCATTGGCATCGGTAACGGTAACCGTGTTAACTCCCACACATAACCCAGTTGCGGTGGATGATGTTTCTAGAGATGTCCAAAGATAAGAATAAGGTAATGTTCCTCCTGATACAATGGCCGTTGCTTGACCATTACAAGCAGTTAGACAAGAAGCATCAACTGAATTTGGTAATGAAACTTGTAAATTTGAAGGTTCAGAAAGTGTTGTTGTTGCAAAGGCAATACATCCTGTTCCTGCATCGGTTACTTGTAACGTATACATTCCTGCAGCTACATTATTTATGGTAGGATTGGTTTCTCCAATTATTGGATTTAAAGTTCCATCTAACCATTGATAAGATAATGCTCCAACGGCACCTGTTACATTGGAAGAAATAGTTCCAGTAGCTGTGGCAAAACAATCGGCATCAGATGCATTTAATGTCACGTTTGGAGCATTGATACCTGGCACTGTGAAGTTTTGATTTACACTACATCCATTAACATCAGACACTGTAACAGAATAGGCTCCTTGAGCTAAATTTGGAACACCGGGTGAAGTTCCTAGACCACCTGCCCAATTTATAGAGAGTGGCGCAATACCTCCTTGCGGAGTAATGGTAATTGATCCATCATTTCCGCCACAAGTTGATGGCGTTACTATACCAGAAACTGAGATTCCGTTGGGTTCAAAAATATCCACTTGTGTATTTCTGATACAACCGTTGGCATCAATTATTTGAACAAAATAGGTTCCTGCAGCTAAATTGGTTAAGTTGTTTGATAATGAACCGTTATGTGGCCAAAAGTAAGAGTAAGGTAAAACACCTCCCACACCATCAACAGTAGCAGAACCATTTGTGCTACCAAAACAAGTTGCATCTGTAGTTACTATGGTTTCAGAAGTTGGTCCTCCAATATCATTAATTGTTACTGTTTCATTAACAGAACACCCATTGGCATCCGTTACTTGAACAGAGTAAATTCCTGCACATAAATTTGAAGAGTTATTGGTAGTAGAGCCATTTGACCAAATAAAAGTATATGTTCCTGTACCACCGTTTCCTATTGCAGAAGCACTTCCATTACAAACCCCACATGTTGCATCAGTAGGATTTACTGTAGCTGTAATTACCGTTGGTTCATTTATCGTAGAAGAAATAAACGCATTACAACCATTTGCATCAGTAGCTTGCAACGTGTAGGTTCCAGCGACTACACCTGTTAAATCCTCAGCCAAAGAAATAGCTCCAGGGTTCCAAACATAGGTGTAAGGTGCTAATCCACCGGTTGTTGTTACTTGAATTTGTCCATCTGAACCACCATTACAACTAACATCAGTTGTTAAGTTAACGGTTAATGTTGGACCATTGTTATCATTAATAGTTATAGTTGTATCTCCACTACAAGCGTTATCATCAGTAACGAACAAGGTATATGTTCCTGAAAGTACGTTTACAATGGCATTAGTACTACCAACACTATTTCCTGAATTCTGCCAATCATAGGTGTAATCAGGTGACGTTAGCGTACCGCCAGATACAGTAGATGTGGCACTACCCGTAGCTACTAAACAAGAAGATGGCGTAACGGCAACATTAAATACAAATGGTGAAGGTTCACTAACTACAAACGTTGCAGGCTGATTACACCCATTATTATCCGTTACAGTTACCGTGTACGTATTGGCTACTAACAAAGAAATATCTTCAGAAGTTGGTCCATTGCTCCAAGAGAAGGTATAAGGAGCTACGCCATCCGTTACTGTTATATCTACAGAACCTTGGTTTTCTGCATTACAGTTATTGTCTACAACTATTCCGGTTACATTAATTTGTAAGGGTTCAGTTAAAATATAAGCATCTGTAAATTGACAATTATTAGCATCAGTAATGGTTACCACATAAGTACCAGCTGCTATTCCATTTTGATCTTCTGGGTTAGCTGTTCCAGCTAAATTATCCCAATCAATAGTATAAGGTAATGTACCACCCGTTACTGTTAAATTAATAGAACCTGAATTATCTCCAAAACAACTTAAATCAGTTTCTATACCTGTAGCGCTTAAAACCAAAGGTTCGGTTACACTTGTATTTCCGTTAGCAGTACAACCTGTTAAGGCATCGAAAACAGTAACAAAATAATCACCTACCGACAATCCTGATTGATCTTCATTTGTAACTACAATTCCACTACCGTTGGGAGTAGACCAAGTATATGTATAAGTATTCACACCCGCCACTGTTAAGTCAATTGTACCATTTGAATTTCCATTACAATCAATGTCCGTAGTTACAAAAGACAACGGTGGGGCATTATCATCAGATACTGAAATTTGTGCTATTCCTTGACAACCGTTATCATCCGTTACTGTTACTTCAAAATTGCCTTGAGCAATGTTTTGTATATTATCAACGGTAACAGCTAGAGGAACACCATTCGTTAAATCAAACCAAGCGTAGGTATAATTTACGGCAACTGTTCCACCAGAAGCAACAACAGAAACCGAACCGTCACTTAAACCACAAGTGGGTTCAACAACAGTTGGTGTAATGGTTAAACCTAACGCATCGGTAATGGTAAAAGTAGTATCGTTCAAACTACATCCATTAAGGTCAACAACACTCAATGTGTAATTAGCAGCTGATAAATTGGAAATATCTTGGAAAGTAGAAGTAAATCCATTATCGCCTACCCAACTTACGGTATATCCAGGTGTTCCTCCTGACAAAGTAATATCTATATCGCCATCATTCAATCCCAAACAAGTAATGTCAGTAACAACGCTAGTTACACTGATGGGTGCTAAAGGTCCATTAATAGTAATGGCTTGGTTGGCAACACAATTATTAACATCAGTTACAGAAACCGTGTAGTTCCCGGCTTGTATAGCAAACTGATCCTCATTGGTTTGATTACCTGCATTGATACTTGGTCCTGTCCAATTATAAACTAAAGGAATACTTCCATTAGCTGTGATGTCTATTTGACCCGTAACATCACCAAAACACAACACATCGGTTTGAGTAAAAGTTAATGTTGGCCCATTAAAGTCACTAATTGTAGCGATATCTGTTGCAGTACAACCATTATCATCAGTAATAGTGATTTGGTAAGAACCTTGAGGTAAATTGATAACGTTAGGGCTTGTACCACCTGGAACGGGAGCTAACACTCCATTAACATCTGTCCATAAAAAAGTATACGATGCTGCAACTGTTCCTCCTGTTGAAACCGAAGATACTGATCCATCAGACAAACTACAAGAAGAATTTGAACCTGTTGCGGTTACCGATAAAGCTGTTGGTTCTGCAATAGTATATGAATCATTAATGGTACATCCATTAGCATCGGTGACCAAAACATCAAAAGTCCCTGCACCCAATCCATTAGGATCTTCATTAATTGAAAACGGAACACCCGATTGTGACCAACTGAAACTAAAAGGTGTTGTTCCTCCAGAAACCGTAATATCTACTGTACCATTGTTAGCTCCTTTACATAAAATATCCGTTGCAATACCTGCTATCGTCAAAGGTTGATTAGGTTCGGTTACTGTAAAAGATTGAGGACCTGATGAACATCCAGCTGCATCAACCACATCTAATGTATAGGTGCCTTGAGGTACATTAATTAAATCTTCTGTTCCCGGATTTACAAATCCAACAGGACCTGTCCAATTGAAGGTATAAGTTGGAGTTCCACTGGAAACCGTCACGAATATTGACCCTGAGGAATTTCCAAAACAATCGGCATTATTAAGTGTATTTAAAGTTATTATTGGTGGATTGGTTAAAGAAACGGTTTCAGTGGCAGTAACAACACAACCATTAGCATCTGTAACAGTTACTGTATAGGTGTCAGGAGCTAAATTGGCCTCTGTAGCACCATTCACTCCAGTGAAAGTTGTTGAAGTCCAAACGTAACCATAACCAGGTACTCCACCATTTGCGGTAGCTGTAACCACACCTGTGTTTGAAAGACAAGCTGATGGTTGATTAGATGTTGTAACTGTTAATGCGGGAAGAGGTCCCAACGTAATGCTTGTGTCTAATTGACAATTGTTGGCATCAATTATAGTAACACTGTAAACTCCATCTACTAAACCGGTGATATCTTCCGTAGCAGCTGTAAAGCCACTTGGACCTGTCCAAGAAAAAACGGGAGCACCAACTGCATTGCTAACGGTAATATCGATAGAACCTGTAGGACTATTAAAACAATCAGGATTTAATAAAGCAGCAGTAATACTCATTGCCACAGATTCGGTTAATGTAACGGACAAACCAGAAACACAACCATTCGTTTCAGTTACAACAACGGCATAATCATCAGCTACTAAACTTGAAATATCTTCTGTAGAGGCCGTAAATCCTAATAAACTCGTCCAAGAAATGCTTTGTACACCAGAGCTTGGAACAACCGTTAAATTAATAGCTCCAGTTGCTGCTCCATTACAAAGAATATTTGTTGGAACAAAAGTTAATACGGGTCCATTTAGATCAGATACACAAACATTATCCGATTGAACACATCCATTTATATCCGTTACATCAACCGAATAACAACCCGACATCAGATTACTTACTGAATTAGAATTCCCAACTTGTAATCCCGAAATTGCATCAAACCATTGGTAAGTATAACCTGGCGTACCGTCTGTAGCTACTACCGAAACACTACCTGTAGCTAATGTACAAGCTGACTGTGTTGAACTGGTTACTAATGAAATTTCCGTTGGTTCATTTATTATAAATGGTCCACCATTAATAGCACAACCATTATCATCTGCAACAATTACAGAATAACTTCCTGCTGTCAATGAAACATCTTCCGTGTCAACATAAGCCCCAAATCCATTATTACTCCAATCGAATAAATACGTTCCTAGTGCTGATGTCCCTCCTTGAACGGTAATATCAATGGTTCCATTTGCACCAAAACAAACTGCATCGATAACGTTATTTATAATTGTCATTGGAAGAGGCTCTGCAATAGTTATTACTTCAAAAGAGTTACAAGCAGCTCCATCTCCCACAGTCACAACGTAAGTACCACCGCTCAATCCCGATAAATTGGCTACATTTCCTGCTGTAAATCCAGCAGGAACGCTTGACCACGAATAGGTTAAAGCACCAGTACCACCAAAAGCAGAAGTTGTTATTGTACCATTTGCACCTCCAGCACATGTTACATCTGTAAAACCGTCTACCGTTATGGCTGGTCCATTTGTTGGATTAACAGGCACACTTCCTTGGACAGTACAACCATTAGCATCGGTTACCGTTACTGTATAAGTATCATTTAATACTCCAGTAACTGTTTGAGTAGTTCCAACCACAGTTGGTACTAAATTTACCCAACTGTACCCATATCCAGCCCCAACTGTTCCTCCAGCAGCAACTACTGTTACACTTCCTGATGGTACATTACATTGTGCATCGGTTGATGTTATTGAATTAATGACTAATTCAGTTGGTTCATTTATGGTGAAACAAGAATCCAATGAGCAACCATTGTCATCCGAAATTGAAACACAGTAGTTACCAGTGCCTAATCCTGTGGCGTCCTCAAGTGAAGAAGAAAAGCTATTAGACCCTAACCAATTGAAAGTGTAAGCTCCTGCAACCGTTCCACCAGAAACGGTAATATCAACAGCTCCTGTATTTGTTCCAAAACACAACGCATCGGTAATATTTGCATTATCAATTGTTATGGATCCTGGAGCGCCAATAGTAACTGTTTGATTGAAAACACAATTGGCGGCATCCGTAACTGTTAAGGTATAATCGGCAGCGCACAATGCAAAAATATTATTTGTTCCTGGACTTACGAAGGTTGGGTCAGTTGATGTCCAAGCGGTGGTATACGGTGCTGTACCAGCTGAAATAACTATAGTAACAGATCCATCACAAGCTCCATTACAATTTGCATCGGTTGTTGTAAAGACAACATTCGGAGGATTAACCGAGTTTAAACATTCTTGAGCAGTTGCCGTACATCCATTATCATCGGTAATTAAAACATCATAACATCCTGCTCCTAGGTTACTTTCGGTCAATGAATTTCCTGGAATTAAATTTGTTCCAGCAATAGACCATTGTATTCCATAATTTCCAGCAACTGTTCCACCAACAGGAACAGCCGTAACCGAACCATTATTTGAACTACAACTGGTGGGCACGTTACTTGTAGTTACCGATAATTGAACAGGTTGAGTAAATACAAATGAGGTATCATTTGTACAACCATTGTCATCAGTAGCTGTTATAATATAAGTTCCAGGCATTAAATTACTTACGTCTTCTGTAGTAGCCGTAAATGCTCCAGGACCTGTCCAACTAAATCCATAATTTGCGGCAATAGTACCTCCTGAAACAGATAAATCAACAGCTCCATCATTCAATCCAAAACAGCTAATGGGTGTTACTATCGTTCCGTTAAAAAAGATGGAATCAGGTTCAATTAATGTCACACACGAATCCAAGGCCAAACTACAACCATTATCATCTTGTAAGTTTAAACAATAGGTCCCCGAAAATAAGGTATTAATATTTTGATTGGTTGAAGTAAACCCATTTGGACCTACCCAACTAAAAACATAATTGGCTGCAACTGTACCACCTACAACATTTGTAGAAACAGAACCATCGTTAATTCCATTACATTGCAAATCATTTCCTGTAAGAGTAACCGTAATTGGATTGGGTTCTGAAAGAGTTATTGTTGATGAAATAGTACATCCATTTGCATCGGTTACTGTTGCGGTATAATTACCTGGTGACAATGAAGAAGGTGTCAGTACATTATTAGCAATCGGTGTAGGTGCAGGACTCCAAACAGTTGTGAGAGTTGGAGTTCCTCCACCTACAGTTAGGTTAATTGAACCATCATTAAATTGGAAACAACTGATATCAACATGTGTTTCAGATATGGTTAATGCGGGTGGTTGTGTAAATAGTATGCTAGTATCGTTTGTACAACCATTGTCATCTGTTACTGTTACATTATAGGTTCCTGGCGAAAGACTACTAATATCTTGTGTTGATGCATTAAATGCTCCAGGGCCTGTCCAAGCATAATTATAATTTCCGGCAACCGTTCCACCGGTTACGTTTAAATCAACAATACCATTATTCAAACCAAAACAAGTAATAGGCGTCACTACAGTTCCATTAAAATAAATTGAATCCGGTTCGATTAATGTAACACACGAATCAATGGCTAAATCACATCCATTATCATCCGTAACATTTAAACAATAAGTTCCTGCCAAAAGATTAGTAATATTTTGATTACTAGAAACAAAACCATTTGGACCTGTCCAACTAAAAGTATAATTTACGGCAGCCGTACCACCTGAAACAGTAGTACTAATAGTTCCAGTATTAACCCCATTACAAGCTAGGTCAGTTCCTGTTAAGGTTACATTCAAGGAGGTTGGTTCAGTAATGGTAATATTAACTGAAGTATTACATCCATTTGCATCAGTAAGTGTAGCTGTATATAATCCTGCTGAAAGTCCTGTTGGATTTAAAACATTGTTTGCTATAGGTGTTGGTGCAGGGCTCCAAACTAATGTCAAGGGTGCGGTTCCTCCTCCTCTAACAATTGTAATTGACGCATCATTTGATTGGAAGCACGTATTATCAATATGAGTTTCTGATAAACTTAAAGCAGGTGGTTGTGTTATGATAATGGTAGTATCTTTTGAACAACCATTAAAATCAGTAATAGTAGTCGTATAACTAGCAGGAGTTAATCCAGATTGATCTTCGGCACCTGGCACAAGGACACTAGCACCGGTTGTGCTCCAAACAAATGAATAAGGAGTAACTCCATTTGCAGGTGAGTGATCAATTACTGCATTATTGTCACCATTACATAAAATTGGGGAAATGGTAGTATTAAAAAATAATTCACCAGGTTTAGTTAAATTGAAAGAAGTATCGTAAACACACCCCAAAGCATCAACAATATTCAAATGATAAACGGCTGAATCCAATCCGGTCTGATCTTCAGAATTGAAGGTTACCAAATTCCCATTGGGACTGGATGTCCAAGTAAACGTGTAGGGTAAAGTTCCTCCAATTGGAGTAATATCGATTGCACCGTTTGTTTGATTAAAACAACCTACATCAGTTACTATGCCCGAAGTAATTAAAGGTTGGGGTTCCGTAATGGTTATATCATCAGAATCTGTACAGCCTAACGCATCCGTATAAACAACAGTATAAGTTCCTCCTGACAAATTACTTTGATCTTGAGATGTTGGATTGAATGGCCCTCCATCTAAAGTAGACCAAGCATAGGTATAATTTGGAGTTCCTCCACTTAAAGATACATTTATACTCCCGTTTCCAGCACCACTACAAAAAACATTCACGTGGGTTTCAGAATAAACAAGTGCAGGAGGAGAAGATACATTTGGTACGGCAATACTATCCGTACATCCTTCACTATCTGTATACACAATGTAGTAATTGGTATTTGGACATAAATTCGTTAAGGAAAGACCACCATTCAATGCAAAAGGAATTCCTGAACCAAAAACACCCTCAAACCAATCAACTTGGGTAACTGTAGCTGTTCCACCAGAAAAAGAAATGGTCATTTGTCCATCACAGAGGTTTTCACAAGAAGCATCTTGTGTAAAATCAACGTTCATCACAGGAGGCAATTTGTCTATTAATGAAAAAACGGTATCGTATTCACAACCATTTAAATCTTCTACGTGTAAATTGTAGTTTGTTAATTCACACAAACCGGTTATTGGATTTGCTGTACCTAAAATTGTTGCGGTAGTTAAGTTTGTCCATTCAAAAGTATAAGGTCCGCCATTTCCACCAGTTGGAACTGAAAAAGCTTGTCCATTACATACTCCATCACAACTTACCCCTAAAATTTGTATATTAGCATTTATACCTGGAGGATCTGCTACGGTTACCGTATCGTTCACAACACAACCATTATCATCTGTTACTTGAATAGGATTTATACCCGTACAAACACCTGTTGGATTACCTACAGTTGAAGGAATGTTAGGCCATAAGATTGAAAGCGCTCCCGTTCCTCCCCCGATTGAAGTAAAAATTTGACCATCACAAGAAGTTGGACATGTTGGATTTTGAATAAATAGTACAGAAACTTCAATTAATGGGGGAGCAACGATCACTACACCAAATTGTGTACACGTCAAATAAATAGGAGGTATAGGTACTAATAATTGGGAAGAATCTACAACATTTGCATTATAGGTCCCTGCACACAAACCGTTAAACACATTGCTAGCACTTGACGCACATGAAGTAGGATTTCCCACACAAGGTGTTCCATTAAGAGCATAGCTGTATGGACCAGGAGTTCCTACAGCAGAAATCGTAATTTGACCATCACAAACACCACCACAACTTATCTGAGACCCATTGTAATTTGATGTTACTGTTGCCGTAACATTCAATCCTCCGGCACAAGCAACTTTTTCAGTTAAATTTCCAAAAGCTGCATCTCCCAAATCAAAATCATTTATTTCAGCTGAGGGCAGATACTCTAAATTGGCTAAAATTACATTGTGATTTAAGTTAGACCCCAATAACTTAATTGTTTTTCCAATAATTAAACGGGAAGTTGATAGATCAATTGTTCTTTGGTTAGAATTTGTAGATAGAAATGAACCCGTATAGATGATTTTGTCGTTAGAAAAAAACTGTCCAGATTCTATAACTATTTTATTTTCAATTTGGTTAGCCAAATTTCCTTGCAAATAGTATGCTCCAATTCCTTTAAAATAAATATCCGAATTTAATTGCGCTTGTTCGATGCTAATTGTATTTTGAGCACTATTTGAAAACAAGTTAATTGGTCCAAAAAATTCATTTGTGTATGGAGAAAGTATTTCAATCGAACCATAAATGTTCAATGACCCAAATCCACTCAAAGTGACTAATTCAGGTGCGTTCCAATAAAAACTTTTACAATGTGCTGCTGCATTTATTTGAACAAACTCACTATTTTTAAATGATTTATTATCGAAATAAACATTATCATTTTCATTTGGAATTTCGTTTAAAGAACTTCCCCCTGACTGTAATGACCAGTTTTGGCCGTCATGCCAATTTGTTGTTTTTCCTAACCAAAATAATTCACGAGCTTGAAACTCTATAGTTCCTAAAATAAGTATAAACAGCGTAAATATTGAGTAAAGTGGTATAAATCTTCTCACAGTTCAGTATGGTTTTAGCGTTTGGTTAACTCACGTGGTACGAATATTATCATTAAAAGTTATCATCTTTTTTAATTTTCATAAAACTTTAATTTAAATAGACGATTTTCAGTGGTTAAAGTTGCAAATTATTATTTAATCAAAAACAGGACAAATAAAAGTATTTTTATTATCGTGTGGACAAGCCGAAATTCCTAATATAACTTCGTGTGTATTGGAACTTCCTAATCGCATTTTTGAAGTTGTAAAATCAAAGGCATATGCCAGCGAAAAAAAGCTTGCAAATTTTATTCTTGCCAAAGCTGAAATAGCATCTTGATTCCTGTAAGAAAGTCCAAATTCAATATTTTTTTTCCATTCAAACATTACATTTAAATCAAGTGATGGCATTGTAAAACGCGACCATTTAAACATGGCTGAAGGAATAATATTAAAATCTTTATTCAATTTGAAACGTTTTCCACCCATCAAAGAGTGATGATTTAAATTTCGAGAGGATGTTCCTATTACTTTATCCCATTTGTTCCTATAAAATTGTCGAATTGCAAATCCAGCAAACCAATCATCATGGCTTAAAAATATTCCTGGGGTAATGTAGGGTACAAAAAAAGCACTGGCCGAACTATTTAAAGCTGGATCATTATAATTTACGGTAATCACCTTGGAAGCATCCATTCTAAATTGCTGAAAACCAGCAAAAATTCCCACACTGGCTGTAACACTTCTCTTAACCTGAAAATGATAAGAATACGCTAATTGTAAGGTAGTCCTAGAGAAATACCCCACATTATCGCCTTCAACCATAAAACCAACTCCATGATAATTTCTATTTACGCGCGTTTTCTTACCTTTTATTCTTGCTTGAACGGTACCAAAACCAGTTGATGGATTACCTTCTAAACCTACCCATTGGGAACGAAATCCTAATTTAAAATTTAAACAACTTGGACTCCCAGCTAATGCAGGATTATAAGCAAAATAATTATGTACGAAATGAGTATATTGGGTGGTTTGTTGACCTTCTATATTTTGATTGGCTATCGAGAAAAACAATACGATAAGACCCAAATATTGGTTTATTTTTATTCTCATCTAATTACTGTTACATAACCTGTAAATACTTCTTCTTTATTACCTTCATTCAAATCTATTGAATAAAAATAGACTCCAGGTGGAACATCTTTATTTAAAAATGTACCATTCCATCTTTTTTCAGATGAATATCCAATCGTATTAAAAACTTTTTGACCCCATCTATCAAACACGGTTATTTTAATGGCTTGATACTTCTCTGCATCTATAATTTCCCAGTAATCGTTAATTCCGTCCTCGTTTGGAGTGAAAGTATTGGTTACTATAATAGGCTTTTCAATGATAACAGACACGTTATCTGAATAAACACAACCATTAGAAGCTGTGTAGGAATAGGTGTATGTTGAAGAAACCTCAGGAGTAGCAATAGTATTTGCATTTGTTGTACTAGATAGACTAGAATTAGGACTCCAAACGCTTCCCGAAGGACCGGTGCCAACCAATTCGGCCGACTGCCCTTCGCTAATCACTTGATTTTCACCAGCGTTTACAAACACATCAACTCCTTCACCAGACACCATAATGGTAAAACTGCATTCTGCCGCATTTGCTGTACCTTCAGCGCCATCAACTTGAATAAAATAGGTAGTGTTGGGTAATAAATTAGTTGCCAATAATGTAAAATCATTTACACTGCCTGGTTCGCAATTACCAACAGCACTGTATGTTGACTCATTACAAGGGGTACCAGCAGAAATAACTGTTGCCTGTAAACCGTTCCCTATTCCATTGGCAACAATACATTGCAAATTGCTAAACGAAACAGTTACATCTCCACCAACTGCATTGGTCATAAAACTAAACCAAACTGTATTATTAATTTCATAACAAAAATTACCTGCACTCGTTGCTCCATCGCTACAACCATTACAAACGTCCACCGAAGCACCAAAATTATTAGCCAATTGACTTTGACTTCCGCAAATTACTTGCGCTGCCGAACAATCATTATTCACTTGTCCAACAATAATTAAATCGCTGAAAACAAACTGAATAATTACGACAACAAACAGAAACCGAGGCATAAAATGTTCATTTATTAATAGATGTCGTAAAATTATTCAAATTATTCATACTTTTGTCGAATATGGCATTAAAATTGCCAACCGAGAATTTTTAAAACTAGAAATCATGAAAAAAAATTTACTCACCCTCATCCTTATAGCGTTTTTATACCCCCTTGCTTCAAGCGCTCAATTTATTGATTACGAAAGAGATAATGGATGGAAATTAGGTTTTAACCTAGGTGGAACATGGCAAGAGTCTGAACAATTTGGATCTACCAATTTTAAAACAAAACCGTATGCAGGTTTTTCAGGAGGATTGACTTTTGGAAAATCAATTTTTGAACGACCAGGGAGTTTTCTAGCTTTTGATTTAAGATACCGCTTTTTGGCTGGTAAGAGTTATGGATGGTTAGGAGTTCCCTCATTTGACTCTACCATCACAGGAGTAGGTCTTGGATCGGACTCAATACCTTATGGTTTCCAAAACTATCGCTTTGGATATCGTGAAAATACTTTGGAGGGAGTATTGACACTACACAGTTTAAGAGAGAGAACAGGAATATTATTATATGGTTTTGGTGGCGTTGGCATTACGCGATACAAAGTAAATTCAGATTATAAAGATGCCTTTGGTGCCTATAACAATTATTCTTCTATTGATACTACTCAGAATCATTTAGCTATTTCAACCGCATTAAGAAATCAAAGTGATTTAGATTTTGAAACGGAATTAACAGCCTCAAAAATAAAATTTATGCCTTCATTAGGTATAGGCTTGGGATATCAATTTACACCAAGTTTTGCTATGGGTATTGAACACAAAATCACCTATGCTTTAAATGATAATGAAATTGATGGCGGTATTTTAAATGGTAAAAATGACAAATACCATTATACAGCTTTAATTTTTAGATGGGGACTTTTAAGATCTAGACCAAGTTACACTGTAAACAACAATAATGTTGACGATTATACTACAAATCCTACCCCCAATCCAATTGACAACACACCACCTCCAACTGGCAATAAACCATTGGTAAATATATACAATCCATCAACAAACAATAGTGTTGTACACAATGCGAATTTTGTTATCAAAGCAAAAGTTTATTATGTCGCAAATAGCTCAAATATAGTTTTTAAACATAATGGAAGTCAATCATTTGGTTTTACTTATGACCCCAATACTAACGAATTTTCAGCTAATGTGGTTTTAATGCCGGGTTCAAATAACTTTGAAATAATTGGCTCAAACAACTACGGTAGTGACCAAGATTCCAAGGTGATTATTTTTGAATCGATGGATTTTACTCCAGCTGGCTCACCTCCTGTTGTAAAATTTACTAATCCGCCTTATACACCATTTAACTACTCGGGAACAAACCCAAATTTTGCAGCAACAGCTCAAATATTTAATGTTCCCAATGCCAATAACGTAATTTTTAAAATTAACGGAGCAAATTTTTATGGATTTACTTATAATCCTTCAAATAATAGTTTCTCATCTACGGTACCGTTGGTTCAAGGTACTAATAAATTAGAAATAATTGCCTCTAACAATTTTGGTCAAGCTACAGATGTTGCTGTCTTAAACTACACACAACAAACTACAATAGCTCCACCTGTCGTGACGATTTTAACTCCTTCTATTTCTCCGTATAACACTGCAAATCCTGTCGAAGTAATTAATGGAACCGTTATGAATGTAGCTTCAGCAAACAACATTAATGTCAACATTAACGGAAGTAGTATTTCTAACTTTAATTATGATTTCAACACAAAAAAGATTTCTTTTAGTGCTAACCTTATTGTAGGAGCAAACGTTGTAACAATAACAGGTTCCAATGCTGCTGGCGTAGACAGTAAAACGACTACTTTAATTTTTAAACCAAGTGAAGTAGTTACCCTTCCTATTGTTGACTTCACCTTTCCATTAACTTCTCCTTTTAGTTCACCAAACATGAACATTACCATAAAAGGGACTGTTTTAAATGTGAATTCTAAAAACGATATCACAGTTACGGGGAATGGGTTATTGATTAATAATTTTAGTTACAACAACGTTACTAAAGAAGTAGTCTTTAATGTTAATTTAATTGCTGGAAGTAATATTTTCAAAATTAAAGGAACAAACTCTGCTGGTAGTGATGAGGACGAAACTGTTATTGTACATAAAGGAACTGTAATGCTTCCTCCTGTTGTAACCGTTACTAACCCACTTTTAAATCCTTTCCCAACAAATTCACCTGTTCATACTATTGTTGCTAAAATTGTGAACATTGATGGTCAAAATAATGTTGGATTCATATTTAATGGTGTCAACTCAACTGCTTTCACTTATAATTCTTCAACAAAAGAATTTACAGCTACTGTTAATTTGATTGAAGGAAACAATACATTCCAAATTTCAGGAACAAATACAATAGGTACAGACAGTAAAACGGGTATTATTAAATATACAAAAACAACAGAGATTCAACCTCCAGTTGTAATTATTACAAATCCTTCAACAAATCCTTTTGAAACCTTTAATGCTGCAGAAAACATTAATGCTACCGTTCACAATGTAGCAAGTTCTGCTAACATTGCTGTTCAAGTTAATGGTGTTGGAGTAACTAACTTTATATTTGATAATACTACTAAAAAATTATCATTTAGTTCTAACCTAAATTTAGGGGCTAATGTGATCCAAATAAGTGGTACTAACTCTGCAGGTGTAGATACCAAAATGACTACTATAATTAGAAAGCCTATTCTAGAAACACCGCTTCCTATTGTTCAATTTACAGTACCTAACGCAAATCCACATACAGTTACTACGAATACATTGACATTAAAAGGGACCGTTCTTAATGTAGCTAGTCAAAGTAACATTACTGTTAATGGAAACGGTGTAGGTATAAATAACTTCACTTATAACCCATCTACCAAAGAGGTGGTTTTTACCGCTAACCTAATAAATGGCTCAAACTTATTTACCATAATTGGGACAAACACTTCAGGTTCTGCACAAGCTCAAACGGTAGTAATCTATAATTATATTGAACCTGTTCAACCGCCTGTGGTAAACATTACAAAGCCTGGAGCAAATCCATTCATAACATCAAATGAAACTGAAAACATTGTAGCCGATGTGTTCCATGTAAACAATTCCTCGGGTGTAACTGCCTCTTTCAACGGGAATCCAATTACCAATTTTGCTTTTGATCCAGCTACACACAAATTTTCCTACACAGCTACTTTAGTACCTGGAAGTAATTCACTTACCATAACCGGTACCAATAGTGCGGGAGTTGCTTCAAAAACGCAAACATTGGTTTATAACCCTGTTATTCCTTGTATTGAACCAACTATTACTTTAACGCAGCCTCAAGGTACTGCACAAAACGGTCAAGTAGGTTCAGTTTCGCTTTCAACAAATAACAACAAAGGCGCAATTATGGGAACCATAACAAATGCTAAAAGTTTAGTATTTAAAATAAATGGTCAACCTAGTAATGGATACAATTACAATCCTAAAACAGGTGCCTTTGAGAGCTTTTTAAATTTAATTTCGGGAGCTAATACTTATCAGATTATTGCTACAAATGAATGCGGATCAACAACGATTAATACAACTTTCATTTTTACTCCAGTAGTGATTTGTAATGAACCCGTCATTACATTTATTACTCCTGGCACAACCCCGATAAGTTTGACTGGACCTGCTACTACAACATTTAGTGCAAATGTGTTGAATCTACAAAATGCCGATCAAGTAAGTGTTCGATTAAACAACAATTATATCTCAGCTAATTTTGATGTAAATACGGGCATTGTTACCGGAAATGTTACTTTAGTACCTGGTGCTAATACCATTAAAGTTACGGCAAAAAATGAATGTGGAACTATAGAAAAAGAGACGGTAATTAACTACACACAACCGGTATCCTTGCCTGTTGTGACTATTACTAATCCGACTGCATTTCCTCATTCAACGACCAATAATGCGGTGCAAGTTACTGCCAAAATAACCAATGTAATACAAACTGGAATTTCAGTTACTCTTGATGGACAAGTAATCAATACTTGGCAATTCAACCCAACAAATCAAGAAGTTAAAATTTCACTCAATTTAACTGTTGGAAGCCACAATTTAACCATTAAAGGTTCCAATGTAAGTGGGCAAGACACCAAAACTGCCGAAATTATTGTTACGGCATTGACTCCTACGGTAGAATTTTTAAATATTTCTACTACTACAAGTAATACAAATCCTCACTTACCAAATGCTCCTCAATTTACAGTTTTGGGAAGAGTGTTAAATTATCAAGGTGCTGCAGTAACTTTTGAAAAAAATGGAACTGCTAGCAGTGATTTTGTGTATAATTCAACTACTGGTGAATTTTCAATTCCATTAAGCCAAGTAGTTCCAACTACAACAACTCCTGTTTCACAATTATTCTCAGTAAGAATAAAAGCAGCCAACGGAAGTGTTCAGGATGCAAAAATTGGATATGTTAAGTTTCCAGAGGTAACGCCTACTGAACCTAATACCACTGGTACTGGAAACGTAAACAACACATTGTGTATGCCTACTTTATTAGTTACTTTTAATTATTTACACAGTTCTGTCCAAGTAAAAAGTAATAAACCATTGATTAATGTGGTATTGAAGTTCTCAGATAATACTACTCAAAAGTTTGATAATCTAACCAGCCCATTAGGTAATTTCTCAGGTACTGGTGCTAATCTAAACAAATGTTTGATTGGTGTTTATGTAAAATCAGGATGTAATTCAAGTCCAGACGGACCAGATTATGGAGAATGGAAACCCAATACTGCTTATAATGGAAGTTGTGAAATGCAAAACAGCGCTCCGGTCCCAACAAACCCAACTGAAAACAACGGGCAAAAAATTCAGGATGATGAATACAACCACAACATTCAAAAAGGTGATATGTATTTTGGAGCTAGAAACTACACAACTGCAAAAACATTTTATATAAAAGCTTCAGCGATAAAACCCAATGAAAATTATCCGAAAAACAAAATTGCAGAATGTGATAAATTATTGGCTCCAGATCCAGTAAAACCAACTCCTACTAATCCGGTAGTAAAACCAAATCCTACTAAACCTACAACTCCTACTAAACCTACAACTCCTACTAAACCTACAACTCCTGTAAAAACAAACCCTACAACACCAGTAAACAACACTGGCGGTGGTAAAACTACAGAAGAAAAGAAAACGGATACAACAACTCCCGTGAAAACAACTACTGTAACTCCTACCGTAACACCTACGGTAACGCCAACAGTAAAAACTAAAGGAGGTGGATAGTTTTGATTGTCAATAAATACATACAAAATCCCAACTTTGAATCTTTAAAGTTGGGATTTTTTTATATACTAAATTCCTTTAATTAAAATTATAAAATTGATTTTCATAATTCATAGCACGTCTACAAAATCAAAAAATGATAGGCAATTCTAATTTCTAATCGACAAATTCAACTGCTTCAAATTATTTAGCTATAATTGCATTCTAAATTAAACACCGTTATGCAATCCACCATTGAATTATTAAGAGCTACTCGAAAAAATGTTTTAAATTCCTTAGAAGGTTTAACTCTGGAACAAATCAATACAGTACCTAAAGGATTCAACAATTCTATTGGTTGGAATTTTGTTCACAGTTTAGTTACACAACAAATCTTGTGTTACAAGTTATCCAATCTTCCCGTTTTGTTTGGTGATGAGTTAGTTGAACATTTCAAAAAAGGAAGTAAAGGGAACGCGCCTTTGACTGAGGATGCATTAAGTCACTTTAAAGCAATTTCACTTCCCTTAGTTGATCAATTAGAAATGGATTTTCATGGTGGTCAATTCAAAGAATTTACAGAATACACAACCAGTTATAACTTCACCCTTAGAAATGTTTCAGATGCCATTACTATGAACAATGCCCACGAAGGTCTACATTTAGGGTATATAATGGCTTTGAAAAAAGTTGTTTTAGCTCAAAACGCCTAAATCTTCATAAAACTTGGGGTAACTTTTATTGATTGCTTCGGCATCTTCAATAGTTATTGATGAAGAAGCCACTAAACCCATTACACTGGCCATCATTGCTATGCGGTGATCATTGTGAGAACTAACGGTAGCCCCATTAATTTTTCCACCGAAAATGTGCATTTCATTATTTTCAAGAATCACCTCTATTCCCAATTGATTCAAAACTGTTTTTATGGTATTCGCTCTGTCACTTTCTTTGTGTTTGAGACGATTGACACCTACAATAATGGATTTGCCTCGACATTGAGCGGCTAAAGCAGCCAATGGAGGAAATAAATCTGGACAATCGGAAGCATCAAAATGAAAAGCTTGCAAATTCCCTTTGGCACATGTTATTAATTGGTCATTTTTGGAAAGCTGTGCGCCACATTGTTCTAACACCGATAAAATAGCACAATCTGATTGTGAAGAACGAACATTCAAACCTAATACATCAACTTTTCCGGCTATAGCTCCGGCCACTAATAAAAAAGCAGCACCACTCCAATCACCCTCTGACATAATTGTTGAACTATTGGATACCCTATTCTTTTGAAAAGTAAACTGTCTATACGCTTCATTATGAATCACTACCCCAAATTGTTCCACAACTTCAATCGTGATATCAATGTAGGGTTTACTAACTAAATTGGTTACATTTACTGTTGGATAGTTTTTTTCTTTACTAACTGAAATGGCCATCAAAAGTCCCGTTAATAATTGAGATGAATCGCTGGCATCCAGTTCAATTAGTTGTTTATTGATGGTAGCTTTGGAGTGAATCGTTATAGGTAAAAAACCATTGGAAGAGGTGACATCACAACCTATTTGAGTCAATAACTCTACTACTCTACTCATTGGTCTTTTGAGCAAAGAACCTTCTCCCATTATGGTGATAGGTTGGTCAGCAATAAGCGCTAGTAAAGGTGAAAACATTCGGGTGCACAAACCCGATTCTCCCATATTTACGGTCAAATTTTTTGTAACCTTTATCTTTCCACTTATTATCAAATGATTGCCGTTAATGACCACTTGTTTTCCTAAATTTCGAGCCACTCCAATTGCCGCATCCACATCATTACTGGATTCATATCCAAGAATTTTAACAGTTTCATCAGAAAAACTTGCCATAGCAATTGCCCGTTGCAAATAACTTTTGCTCGGAGGAGCTAGGATGTTTTTGGATAATTGGTGCGGAGTAACTTTAATTTTCATTTGGCAATTTGAAGCTTTACAAAAGTAATATATAAAGATTAATTGCAGACATTCAATTTTTTTATAATTTAGCCAAACATTTTTAAATCAATAAGTATGTTATACGTTGCCATTGGAGTTCCCGTTTTTCTAATTCTTTTATACATCATCCTATATAATGGATTGGTGAGCAAAAAAAATCAAGTAGAAAATGCATTTGCATCGATTGATGTTTACTTAAAAAAGAGAGGAGATTTGATACCTCAACTAGTTGAAACTGTGAAAGGATATATGCAGCACGAAAAAAGCATTTTAGAAAATATTGCTGCGTTGCGTTCTCAAGCTCAATCTTCTGCATTAGGTTCGGATGAAAAAGTAAATTTGGAAAATCAAATTACGGATAATATGGGCAAAATTATGCTTTCCGTTGAAAGTTATCCCGATTTAAAAGCTTCCAACAACTTTAATATGTTGCAACGTTCCATCAACGAAATTGAAGCTCAATTAGCTGCTTCTCGTAGAGCATTTAATGCTTCAGTTAATGATTATAATAACGGTATTGAATCTTTCCCTGCTAACATTGTAGCAGGCATGATGAAATATACTCGAAAAAATATGTTTTCAATACCAACTGAAAGCAGAGCTGCAATGGAGCAAGCACCAACAATTACTATTTAAACTATCGTAAATACCCCTTAAATGAAAAGTGTTGAAGAATTTAAATCATTTTACGATTCTGTATTAACCGCTGAATTAGAACCTATTGAGGAGCAACGAAAGCTTTACGTTGCTAAAACTTGGCACATAACCTTTATTTGGATTGGTGGACTTATAGCTGCAGCAGGGTTAGGATTATTATTAATATATCTTTCAGCACTGCCAATTATCGGAATGATTGTAATGTTGGTTATTCACTACAAAAAAAGAAGTGTTATTGGCAAATTTATCCTTACCAACTTCAAAAAAAATGTAATTGAAAAAACCTTACACAACATTAATGATTCTTTGAATTTTTATCCTGAAAAATATATGTCCCAAAGCACATTTGCTGAATCAAAAATCTTCACAAATTCAGGATCACGCTACAAGGGAGATGATTATGTAACAGGAACAGTGGGGCAAACAGAAATCTCTTTTTCTGAAATTCATGCAGAGGATTACACCAAAGATAAAGATGGAAGAAAACAATATTACACGATTTTTAAAGGGGTATTATTTGTGGCTGATTTTCACAAAAATTTTGTTGGCGAAACCTTTGTATTAACCGATACTGCTGAAAAAATGTTGGGTGGTTTGGGTAAAATGTTTCAAAAAATGAATATTTCTAGACCTGAATTAGTCAAACTAGAAAACGTAACTTTTGAGAAACAATTTGTAGTGTACGGAACTGACCAAGTAGAAGCTCGCTACATTATCACTCCTGTATTAATGGAAACGATGCTTCAACTAAATGAGCATTATAAAAACGTTCAATTCTCATTCATTAATTCTAAGATTTTCATTACCATTCCACAAAAGAAAAACATGTTTGAGCCCAATTATTATAGTACTTTGCTCAACTTTGATTATCTAAAAGAATATTACGAATTATTGTATTACTGCATCAGTTTAGTAGAAATACTTGAGCTCAACAATAGAATTTGGACTAAGGAATAAAAAAACGTTTTAGTTTATTAAACGAATTGCTTCCCGTTGACTTAATGGTTTTAAAGAGGTGGAATTTACAAAATTCAAAACTGCTTGTCCATCCACTTTTGAATACTCTCGCAATGCCCAGCCTATTGCTTTTTGAATAAAAAATTCATTGGAATGTTTGTGTTGAATACACAATGCTCTGAGCAATTCAAAATTTGTTTTTTCTTTATATCCCAATTGGAACAAAATAGCACTTCTATTCAACCACATATTTTCATCTGTGCTGTGCGCTTCTACCACTTCATTAATTTTGGTTGGAAATTGTGTTAAGTATGCACCTAATAACCATTTTGAAACGGTATCTACACTATCCCACCACGAATGTGTGACCAATAAATGTCGAATTAATTCAATATCGTTTTCTACCATTTTACCTTTAGAGAACTTTATGAAAACATCAATTCCCGCTTGATGCAATTCTCGGTAATCTTGTTCGTAAAGCTCTTCAACAATCATTCGATAATTAGATGTTAATTCTGATGAATATTTTTTCATCCATTCATTTTGAGTAGCTCTTCTATCAGGAGCACTAACTCCCAAAAAAACAAATTTATTTTTCATATAAGCAGCCATTTCAAGAGCTCTTGAAGGATCTGCGTTTTTTGTTAACGAATCAATTAATTCTTGAACAATCCCAATCATTTTTTTGGTTTAGATACTTTCAAAGAAAACAATTTTTTATTAAACAAAAATCAATTTAAAACGTTTTTTTCATATAATTAAAAAAAAACTTGCAGCAATACCTTATTTGTGGTATTTTTGCAGCTATAAAACATTCTATTTAGAATCAGTTTAAATAAAAATAGCGATGATAGAAGTAACAGAAAACGCCAAAAATCAAGCCATTAGGTTGATGAGTGAAGACAACAAAGAAGGATATTTTATTCGAGTAGGAGTAAAAGGAGGTGGTTGTTCAGGATTGATGTATAACCTTGATTTTGACAACACCATTACTGAAGAAGACAAAGAATTAGAAAGCAACGGTATAAAAGTCGTGGTTGACAAAAAAAGTTTTTTATACTTAGTTGGAACCACTTTAGATTTCTCAGGAGGATTGAATGGAAAAGGATTCATTTTTGTCAATCCCAATGCTAACAGAACATGTGGCTGTGGTGAAAGTTTTTCATTATAACTAATTCCAAAAATTGAGATGAAATATACAGAGGATGATTTAAAAGTTGAGTTGGAAAATAAGGAATATGAATATGGTTTTACCATTGACATAGAATCTGATAAAGCTCCTAATGGAATTAATGAAGACATTATACGTTTTATATCTGCCAAAAAAAACGAACCGCAATGGTTGTTGGATTACCGATTAAATGCCCTCAAAGTTTGGCAAAGTATGGAAGAGCCTGAATGGGCACACGTAAACTATACTACCCCAAAATTTCAAGAAATATCGTATTATTCGGCACCGAAGAAAAAGACAGAATTAAAAAGTTTGGATGAAGTAGATCCTGAAATTAGAAAAACAATGGATCGCCTGGGCATCTCAATAGATGAGCAGAAAAAACTGAATAATGTAGCTGTTGATTTTGTTATTGACTCTGTTTCAGTAGCTACATCATTTAAAGAAAAACTAGGTGAATTAGGTATTATATTTTGTTCATTTAGTGATGCGGTGACAAACCATCCCGATTTAGTAAGAAAATATTTGGGAACAGTTGTTCCAACCACCGATAATTTTTATGCTGCATTGAATTCTGCCGTTTTTACAGATGGTTCTTTTTGCTACATCCCTAAAGGGTCACGTTGCCCAATGGAATTATCAACTTACTTTAGAATCAATGAATCAGGAACGGGTCAATTTGAACGAACCTTAGTAATAGCCGATGAAGGCAGTTATGTAAGTTATTTAGAAGGTTGCACTGCTCCGCAACGAGATGAAAATCAATTGCATGCAGCTGTAGTGGAATTGATTGCGTTGGACAATGCCGAAATTAAATATTCAACCGTACAAAACTGGTATCCAGGCGATAAAGATGGTAAAGGTGGTGTTTTTAACTTTGTTACCAAAAGAGGTTTATGCGAAAAAAACGCTAAAATTTCTTGGACTCAAGTAGAAACAGGAAGCGCCATAACTTGGAAATATCCATCTTGTGTTCTGAAAGGAGATAATTCAATTGGTGAGTTTTATTCAGTAGCGGTAACGAATAATCATCAAATGGCTGACACAGGTACCAAGATGATTCATATTGGAAAAAACACCAAAAGTACGATAATATCTAAAGGAATATCTGCTGGTCAGAGTCATAATTCTTATAGAGGATTAGTGAAAATTGGAAAAGGGGCTGATAATGCACGTAACTTTTCTCAATGTGATTCGCTTTTGATGAGCGATAGATGTGGAGCCCATACCTATCCTTACATTGAATGCGAAAACAATTCGGCACAATTGGAACACGAAGCCACTACTAGTAAAATTGGAGAAGATCAATTGTTTTATTGTATGCAACGAGGCATTGGCCAAGAACGAGCAATAAGTCTAATTGTAAACGGCTATGCAAAAGAAGTGTTGAATAAATTGCCTATGGAATTTGCCGTGGAAGCACAAAAGCTGTTGGAAATTAGTTTGGAAGGGAGCGTAGGATGATTTTAGATTGTAGAAGTTAGATTGTAGATTGAAAAAGAAGTATCATTAATCATAAAATCGTAAATTGAAAGTAGAGGTCAGATTGAAGATTAAAAAAATAATAAAGAAAACTTTGTACTTTGTACTCTAGACTTTGTACTAAAAAAATAAAAAATGAGCACGATAATAAAAATAGAAAATTTGCACGCATCGATTGATGGTAAAGAGATTTTGAAGGGAATTAACTTGGAAGTTAAAGCTGGAGAGGTGCATGCTATAATGGGACCAAATGGTTCAGGCAAAAGTACACTTTCATCGGTTTTAGCTGGAAGAGAAGAATATGAAGTAACGGAAGGTTCTGTACATTTCTTAGGAAAAGATTTATTGGAATTAGCTCCAGAAGAACGTTCTTGGGAAGGTTTATTTATGGCGTTTCAATACCCTGTAGAAATTCCAGGTGTATCCAACATCAATTTTTTGAAAACTGCTTTACAGGAAAGAGCTAAGTATTTTAATGTTGCCCCTATTTCTGCTAAAGAATTTTTAGCGATGGTTAAAGAAAAAGCTGCTTTAGTTGAACTAAACGATAAATTAAAAAATCGTTCAGTAAATGAAGGTTTCTCAGGAGGTGAGAAAAAAAGAAATGAAATTTTTCAAATGGCCGTTTTAGAACCTAAATTAGCTATCTTGGATGAAACCGATTCTGGTTTAGATATTGATGCTTTGCGCATTGTTGCCAATGGTGTAAACACATTAAAAACAGAAAACAATGCTACCATAGTAATAACTCACTACCAACGCTTATTGGATTATATTGTTCCTGATTTTGTACACGTGTTGCACAATGGAAAAATCATTAAAACAGGTGATAAAACACTCGCTTTAGAATTAGAAGAAAAAGGGTATGATTGGTTAAAAGAAGAATTAGTATAGGTTATGGCAACTATTTTATCAGAAAAAAATATTGAGTTAACACCTTCAACGTTAAACGAAAAAGAGGTAAGCGAAGCGTTATCAAATTTTACAGAAGCCTCCTTTCCTACCCGAAAAACAGAAGATTGGCGCTATGTGAAATTAGGCAAATTAGTTAAAAAAAGTTTTAATTCGCCTAATTATTCCAATGATCCAATGGATATTAGTCAGTTCAATATCCCAAACTTAGACTGCTCTACGTTGGTTTTTGTAAATGGATTGTATAACCCACATCTTTCTTGTATCCAAATGGAAAGCGGTGTTACTCTTTGCCCAATAGAAGATGCTAAAAACACGGTAGAATTCAAGCAACACTTTAATGTATTAGCTCATAAATCGTTGGATGTTTTTTCTACACTTAATACTGCATACACTTCAGGGGGTGCTTATATTTCTGTTGCCAAAAACACTAGAACAACTAAAGCGCTTTATCTAATAAATATCAGTACACAAGGGGAAACCCATTTCAACTTACGTAATTTAATCATTGCTGAAGAAGGAGCTCAAGCCGAAATCATTCAAGGATTTTATCATATTGGCAATAACGAAAACTTAAACAATTCAGTAACGGAGGTATACGTTAAGAAAAATGCTCACGTAAATCTTACAAAGATTCAACAAGATGCAGAATTCTCTTCGCACATTTGTTTTGAGCACGTGCATCAAGAGAATGACAGTACCTTTAAAATTCACACCATTGTAAAAAGTGGAAACTTAGTGAGAAACGGACTAAACATTGCTGTTGATGGAAGTAATTGTTATTCAGAAATGAATGGATTAATTCTTTCTAGAGGCACTCAGTTTGTCGATAATCACACAAGAGTAGATCATTTGAAACCTCATTGTACTTCGAGTGAATTATATAAATACATTCTTAAAGAACAATCTATAGGGGTTTTTAATGGTAAAGTGATCGTGCACCAAGACGCTCAAAAAATTCAAGCCTATCAACAAAATAACAACCTCATTATTTCTGAATCGGCAACGATGAACGCTAAACCTGAATTAGAAATATTTGCAGATGATGTAAAATGTAGCCACGGCACTACCACTGGTCAGTTTGATGAAAAAGCTATATTTTATCTTCAATCAAGAGGTGTGAGCAAAGAAGCGGCTAAGGATTTATTAATTGAAGCTGTTGCCGATGAAGTTATTTCAAAAATTGGTAATGAAGCAATTATAGAATTTGTAAATCACAAACAAAAGCTATAGATTAATAAATAAACCAAAGTTTATATCCACGTTTTTGAACTTTTTGGGATAAGTGGCCGATGTATTTCCTGAACCATAAGTCATTTGACCGCCAGCAAAACGATCATTATATTCTACTCTGCTCATTAATGTGATGTCTCCATCCAGTTTATATCCAAACCCTGAACCAACACGATAATTTAATCCAAGAACTTCATAAACCCAACTTCCGCCCAAATTGTCATAAGACAATTCTCCTGAGTAAGAATAAGGGTCAACATAAAATCCTTTAAAAGTAAGAGGTGGTAAAAAAATGTGAAAACCAACATGAGCTTTAATCGGTACAATAAATTTATCATTAATTTCCAACAAATATTCGGGTCCAACTGTCATTCCAAAACTATGATATTTGCCTATATCAAAATTAACATATTGTGTACCGATGGAATTTGCTTTTAAATAAGCCTTATAAGCCTCTACATTAAACTTGTTTGAAGTGGCAAAAACAGAATACGACATGGCCAATTTACCTTGCTGCCCGCCTCCAGAAAACTGAAAACTCATACCTTGTTTGGCAAATCCCGATTGCGTAAGGCTTTTTTTGTTGGCAAAACCTCCAATGGGTTGACTACGACCAATTAAAATTTCTAATTGACAATAATAACTTGAAGAAATCAATGCGAATGTAACTATCAATAATGTAATTTTCATACCATTCTAATTCAATAAATAAGTGTAAAATTAGACTCGATAGAAATTATATAAGTAAGTAAAATTACTGAAAATCATAATATTTTCTTGAAACATTTCAAATTTAAAAATGTAAAAATTGGTTCAAATTAAAAAAGCGACAACCTCTTTCGAATTCATCGCTTTTAGTATAATTGAAAAACTTAGTTATCTTTCAATTACAACTCTTTCTGTGCTGATAGTACCATCTGAGAGTGTGGAGGTAACTAAATAAATACCCGCTTGCAAATCACTCACATCAATTTGTTGTGTGGATTGATTTACAGTCATCGTTTTCATAACACTACCCAAAATAGAATAAATAGTTATAACTGCATTTTCCGTTTCATCCATCAACTCCACAGTAAGGTAATCATTGGCAGGATTAGGATAAACGTAAATTGAAGCCATTTGATCTACAGAAGGTATATTTTGAGGAGCAGGAGTGTACGATTTAGGTACTATAATAAAAGGTATTTCCTCATCAAACTTGGTTTTGTTTACCATATCTAATATTACTTGAGCTGATACGCACTCTCTTCTAAAAGGATCTCCTAAAACAATAGACTCTAATTCGGTTCTTTGGATGGAATCATGTTCTATTCTAAATCCTCTTTCTTGACATTGTTCAAAAGCAATTAACAACTCTCTCATTTTGGCAAATTCTAAATGAGCACCATTATCAACTAACTTTAAGCTATCTAATATTTGTTGAGCATTATTGAATTCATTATTTTCAATATAGGCATCAGCTAATTGTTTTCTATAAACTAATTCTTCTCTAGATTTTAACAATATTATTGCTGAGTCTAATCCATTCAAAGTAGTGGTATCGTGAATATGGTAACGAATAGCTTCATTTAATACAATTTTAGACTCTGCAATTAAATCGCTTGCTTCGGCATCAGCTATAACTCTAGGATTTGTGCCCCCATTTTGAGCGCTTAAAATTTGGTTTTTAATACCATTCGGTATGTTGCTTTGCTGAACCACTGTTATAACGCTTGCAGGTAATGGTGAGTTTTCTAACAACAATTGTTTTTTTATACCTGGAGCCATATTACTTTGCACAATTGCTTCTAAAATTGTTACATTTAAATAAGGGCTTTTGGTCGATAAATTATTTTTTAGATTTCCCACACTCAATTGTCCGCCTTGGTAGGTTGACCATTGATTATTTACATACGTATCTAATGCTGTGTAGAAATTTTCTTTTGCCTCTCCAGCAGATTTTAAACTGTCGCTCAGTGATTTTAAAACAATAAGAGGCCCAGTTACAATAGCTGAATTACAGTTGCCTTTAGCAATTGGGTTATAAGCTTGTAAACAACCTGTTTTTTGAGTATTAAAAGTATTAATTATCAAAGGATTATGGCTTAACGGAATGGAAGGGTTATAAAAATACTGACTAGAGAATGGTGTAATGTTTGGATTTCCATTCCAATAATTGAGGGCAGTAGTAAATTGTGTTGAGAATTGATTATTTGCTCCAGAAGTGCTTGAAATACAGCTTCCTTGTTGCGGTTTGATACCTCCATTAGTAATCATAATGTCACCTTGGGTGATGTCTTTAAATTCGTTACATTTATATGTTAAACCTGAAGTGTTTAACACTAAAGTGGTACCTAAAACATTTTGGTAGCGAACATTGGCATTAAAAGCCCAAGAACCATATCTCAATCTATCAAAATCATTTCTCACAACGTTATTAGCATCAGCAGATAATCCATTTTCATTACTATTATTGATCAACAAGCCTCTCACGTCTTGAGTTAGGTGATAATCACTGTTAAATAGGTTATCTGAAATTTTATATCCAGTACAGTTTTGAAAATAAGCACCATAAGAAGTTCCTGTGTTTACTGTGTTAAAGGTTTCCCCAACTTCAAAGACATTATTTACAACAACCGTGTAATCTATGTTTTTAAAATATAAACCTCTATGACATTCTTTGAATAGGGTGTTTTTTACGGATGTATTATTTATTGGATTGACAGCAGAAGCCCAAATACCATAGTATAAATTTTCAAACTCAGAAGTTGTGCTTGTTGGTAAATTTTTGTCAATGATGAAAGAAGCATCGGCAGCAGTAATACCAAAACCTCTTTGAATAAAAGCAAACTGACCTGGCACAGTGTTTTTAAACTTACAACCTTCTACTTTGACATTTCTTACTCCAAATAATGACAAATGTGTATCGCATGGCGAGCCATCGTTTAACACAGCATCTGTGATAAAAGTGGTTCTTCTAAAATAACCTTGATTTGATTGACTATATGGAAACATCTCAACGTCTTTTTTGTTGTTTCGAAAAGTGCTTTGATCAATATATAATTGTCCACCTGAATTCCCAAAATCAGGTTGCTGAGAGGTGGTTTGTGTATTGGGGTCAAACACATCAATAACCCCAAAATTGCGCACACCTCTAATGGCATTGCTGATTTCAGAATTGTTTTGCATCACTAAAGTACCTTGATTGGTAAATGTAGGAGGTAAAGCAGGATTTCCTTTTACAATAACCCCCTGCCACAAGTAGGTAGCACATTCTTCTGATGTAAATAGTGTATTGTTCATTGTAAGACTTGCACCTCTTTCAATTGTAACGCGTGTATTTTCTTTGAAGTAAAATTGCAAGTTACTAATGGTTAAATTGGTGCCAGTGGAAATGGTTATTGAACCATTAACAATGACTGTATTAGGCGAATTGTTAAATGGATTGTTGTTCGGACTCCAATTTACATTGCCACCACTAATGATAATATCGTTGTCAGGTGAACTGAACTGATAATTCTGACAACATACATTTTGACCTTGGGCAATGGTTAATGAATTCTCATTGTCAATTTGATCTTGAAGGAAATAAGGAGAAACATTATCATCGATTGAAGTAGGAATACTATAATTAAATTGAAGCAATTGTGGATTCCATTGCCAAAAAGCAGTTCCGGTAGTACCTGCAGTATTTAGCTGCGCTAAAAAACTACCATTGTGCATATATAAATTTCCATCTACTCCAGTTTCAATGTAGGATTTTTTAAATGTAGATTCATTAATAAAATTTGGATGATTCGCAACTTTTGGAAATTGCGCATTATTATGAATCATTACTAACAAATTCTCAGGGTAGACAATTGAAGAATTTTTAGCAATAATTATTTGTTGATTATTAATAAATTCTATACCCCTAATATCGTCATCTTCAAGAGAATTTAAAGGATTATTGGGTGATTGGAAAAAGAACTTTCTATGTTCTGAATTTATCGCATTAATATTCAAACCATAATCTATTTCTATAACATCTAGAATCCAACTGGGTTGAACAGACCAATTGTTTGGATTACTAGAATTGTTTGTTGAAATTAAAGCTGGATTTGCATTTAGTTCAGTGTGATGCACTACTATAGCTGGATGATTAAAAGGAATTGCTCCAAGTTGTTGTTTTCTCCAAGCAAATGCAATATAATATTTTCTTACATCTGCATCATGAAAAATTTCCATTTCAGTAAAGCTTGGGCCCCCACCGCCTCTAAATTCAATTGGATGACTAAAATTATCATATTGAATTCCAAATTCATCCACTTTATATCTTAATAAATTATATTCAGCTAAAATATATAAATATCTAAACTCATTATTTATTATTGGAGTACAAGCAAAATTACAAAAACTATTGAACAAAGTATTATTCCAATTTCCCGCAATTTCTAAATTGAAATTTGAAGGTGTTGTTAATGCACCTGTTGGCGATGAAAATTGACCAGGGAGCTCCATATCTAACATGAAATATCTTGGAAGACAATTTGTGCCAAAAACGGTATGTTCCGCTCCAACAATATAATATTTGTTACATTTATTTGGAACAGGTATTACAACAACTTCATCTGCCCCAAAATTACCACCCAACACGTCAGAAATCAATAAACCGTCCTTGTCAAAAATATGCCCATCTACAATAAAGAACAATAATTCTCCGTTGGCATCGTGTTGCACATTATGTGCTACAGAAGGAGATCGGCCATCGTAACCAGCCGGCCATCCTGTACCAGCTCCATAGGGAGTGGGAAGGGGGCTGGGGGGTGTAAAGCCTCCTAAATTTATAATCGAATTTGAAGGTAATGTCCATAATGGACTTTGGCTTATTACGTTTTGAATAAAACCTATGAGGTATAGAAACAGAAAAAAGAGAAGATTTTTGTTTTCATAGTTGTGAGTTTTTAATTTGTGGTTAAAGATAGTTTTTTATATTATAAAAAATACTATATTTGCATGATACAATTAATACGTTTAACGATAAATATTATACTTATGAAGATAGGTCAAAACATTAGAAAAATAAGAGAGCTCAATGATTTAAATCAAGAAGCTGTAGCTAATATATTAGGAATGAGTGCGATAGCTTATGGAAGAATAGAAAGGAATGAAACTGATATTTCGCTCAAAAGAATTAACCAGATTGCAGAGGCTTTAAATACAGATGTTGAAACATTGCTTAACTTTGACAGCAAAAAACATATAATACATATGGAAAATAACCAAGGTTCTATTTACACTTCTGTTAATTATGGTACCGTTAATGCTGTAAACGAAAGTTTGCTACAAACAATAGCAAAACTAAATGATAATATTGTTCAGTTGAATAATGTTGTTTTACAATATACTAAAAAAAATGTTTAAACGATTCTTTTTTATTACTATATTAGTTTTTTTAAATCTTAAAATCTGTTTTCCTCAAAACATTGTTTATCAAGATATTTTTAGGGGTGGAGTAACAGGGGATGCTTATAATGCAGGGTTTTCTTTTCAAACAGGGCAAGTTGACATTTATATTGAACCAGGAAGCACTATACGAAAAGCTTTACTTTTCGTAAATGCTTATTATAACCCCTTAACTGATAGAACGCTGTATTTCAATGGTATACCTCTATCAATTAATCAGACTTTTGCAGTAAATGACCCCTATTTCAATATTGGACTTGGTGGTGGTCCTCAGGAAATTAGAACAATGATCATTGATGTTTCAGATTTAGTAAATCCACTTCAAACTTCTTACTTAATTACTCCACCTAGTGCAATTTTCCCAATTACAACTGAAGGAGCATATATTGAATATTATCTTATGGTTACTTACAACAATTCATTAATGGATGAAATTTGTACAATTGCAGCAGTTAATAATATTCAACCAAACGCTGTAATGAATTATTCTATACAAAACATCAATACAATGAGAATAAACAATAATGTTTCTCTAATTTTACATACTAGTCATTTTTGTGATACTATACAAGACGGAAGTTACGTATTAATTGAAAATGATACACTTGGATTAATAGGCGGAGATGATGATCATAGTTTAGTTTCTTGTACAGGAGTAGTCGGTTCATTTTATTATCAAAATAGCTCTTTATTTGGATTAGGAAATGATGTAGCCAACAATGTCATGTCAGGTAATGATGCAATTGCAAATATTGAATCATATTTAAGTTCTAATAATTTAGTTGAAATTCAACTAAATTATCAATCAAATTTCAGGCCTCAAACTAATCCAGTACACCAACTTTTCCTCACCTACACCACTCCCTGCGATACCTTTAGCACTACGCTTACCGACAATATAAACGTATGCAAAGGAGCGCAAGCCCAACTCAATGCCACAGGTGGGGCTTCGACACCGCTCAGCCACCCCGCTTATGAGTGGCTGCCACAAGTGGGGCTAAGTTGTTATAATTGTCCCAATCCTATTGTTACCGCAGATACTATCAACTACTATACGTGTAGAATATGGAACACTGATAGTTGTAGCAAAGTACTTCCCGTAAAGATAAACATATTGCCGCTGCCCATTATGCCCACTATAGCCGTAAATCCCACGCTGTGTAGTGGCAACACGGGTCATATTCACATAACTAATCAACCTGCTGCTTATAGCTATATATTAGATGGTGGCACACCTCAAACTACTTTGCACTTTTATAATCAAACTGCGGGCAATCACACCTTGCAAATAGCCACAAATAATGGGTGCAGTATAGATACGCTGCTCACAGTAACAGAAGTAAACAATGTAGTAGCGCAGTTTACGGCTTCACCCACCAGTGGTGATGTGCCGCTTGCGGTTAATTTTACCAATCAAAGTGCAAATGCTACTAATTATAATTGGTATATAGAAAATGATACGCTCAACACTATTCAAGCTAATCATACCTTTGATACTTCGGGAGTTTTTACCGTTACGTTGGTAGCGTATAATAATTTTCCTCAGTGTAGCGATACGGCTCAAGTTACCATTGTAGCAGAATATCCGTTTACCATCATAGCCCCAAGCCTATATGCAAGTGATGAAAATTACACACCCTATCAAATATACACTTCGGGAGTTACCGAATTGCATTACGAACTCTTTACCGACCAAGGTAAGTTGGTATATAATAAGGTTCTGTTCCCCAATGCTGGTGCTGTTTCGTTGTGGAATAGTAATCAACTAGCAAAAGGTATTTATCTCTATCGCATTTGGGCAGTGGATAATGATGGAATGGAGAAAATGATTACTGGGAAGGTCGTTGTGATATAAGTCTAGTTTTTTGTTTTTCTTTATTTTCACTTTTTTCTTGACAAAAAAGTAACTAAAAAGTCAAGACCAAATAATGCTCCTTGCGCTCTGTGAATTTTTTACGATGACGCCTCTATCGGCTTACATCTAAAAATCCCATTCACGCCTGCGCACGCTCGCCAATTTGGTCGGGCCTGCGCGCAGGGATTTCTTTTACACATTGAAACTTGTAATCTCTTTAAAATTCTTTTTTTGCGAAAATAACTTTATGGAGGTAAAGAATCTCAACTAGAAAATGTTGTCAAGCGAGATGTGCTTCTGCAGAATTTGGACTGTGTATGATTATAGATTAGAGAAAGTGAAAACGGGGAAGGTGATGGTGTTTTAGGCAAGGACCTGCTAAATTCTAGACAAAACACTTAATAATCTAAACATTGAAATTTTTGACTTACGTCTTAAAATCTTTTATCTTATATTCTTTTAAACTTTGAACTCTGTACTTGGTAGTTTCCTATCTAAGTAACCTTCTTAATCTGTGCAAAAACTTTTAGGGTAACATCAAGAAAAATTAATTTATTGTTACCGTTTCTGTCCAAATGATAAAAAGCTTCTTCTATACACTCGTGTAAGGGAACAATGTTTTGTGCATTTATAAATGGCGCAAACTTAGCGAGAAAGGCCTTTTGTTCTTTTGTTGACATGATTAAATCTCCTTTAGAATAATGGCCTATGATGCATTGTCTGAACATTTGAAGGCAATACAATAAGAAGTTTTTTTGCTCTTCACGAGATAATTCCTTACATATTTTATCTACCCAATTTACGGCCTCCACAGCATCTCTTTTATAACATAAACGCATCCATTCAATAAAGGTATTGATCATTACCCCACCACCTTCATTATTTCTATACAACTGAAGGGCATAGGTTAAATCACGTTCAGATAATAAAGCTAATTCATGCGCTACATCCTGTTCAATTGAATACGTTTGTACAAGATAATTACATATATCATCAATGCTCAACATGGACAATTTCACTACTTGCATCCTTGATTGAATAGTGGTCAATAACTGTTCTTGACTGTGTGTTACAAACAAAAACAATGTTTTTACGGGAGGCTCTTCAAGCAGTTTCAATAGTTTATTGGCTGTTTGCACATTCATTAATTCGGGCATCCACAAAATCAGAATTTTATACCCTCCTTCAAATGATTTTAAACCAATTTTATGGGTTATATTGATGGCTTCTTCCACATTAATGATGGGCTTTTTAGTACCAGCATCCATAGCTTCATTCCAAATATCAATATCAAAATAAGGTTCTTTTAATATTTGGACACGCCAATCGGGTAAAAAACGATCACTATTTACTTTGGGTTCACTTAAAATAAATGGAAACGAAAAATGCAAATCGGGATGAGAGAGATGTTTTATTTTCAAACAAGATGGGCACACTCCGCAAGCATCTTCATCGCCTCTATTTTCACATAATATATATTGAGCATAGGCAATAGCCAATGGTATACCCCCATCTCCCCTTCCACATACAAATAACTGCGCGTGACTAATCCTTCCCTTTTTTACATTAGTAATTAAGGATTTTTTAACCTCATCTTGACCGATTACTTCTTTGAACAACACGCTTCAAAAGTAGGTAAAATAGTCTAACTTTAAATCAAACAGCCAATCTATTTAGCGCTTTTTTATAAACATCTAGCACTCTATTACGAGCAAAAACATGATCTACAATTGGTTTTGGATAGGTCAATTCTTGGTATTCAGGAACCCATTTTTTAATATAAATATGATTGGGATCAAACTTTTTCGTTTGCTCATAAGGATTAAACACTCTAAAATAAGGCGCTGCATCGCAACCACTTCCAGCAGCCCATTGCCATCCTCCTATATTACTGGCCAAATCAAAGTCTAATAATTTTTCAGCAAAATAACGTTCGCCCCAACGCCAATCAATCAAAAGATGTTTGGTAAGAAAACTAGCCACAATCATACGAACTCTGTTGTGCATAAAACCTGTAGCATTTAATTCACGCATCCCCGCATCAACAATTGGATACCCCGTATTTCCTGAGCACCACGCTTTAAATTCTTCTTCATTATTGCGCCATTCAATAAAATCGTATTGCGGTTTGAATGCGCCATCAACGGAATGAGGGAAATGCCACAAAATCATTTGATAGAAGTCCCTCCAAATTAATTCATTGAGCCATTTTTCATTAATGGCAGCACCTTGATTTGCCAAAGAACGAATGCTTAAGGTACCGAATCTCAAATGTAAACTGAGTCGAGAAGTTCCTAGAATGGAGGGAATATCTCGTTGTTCAGCATATTTTTTCACAACAGCTTTGTTTAACTCAGATGACGGAAAATCAATGGATGTATTTTCGAATCCCATTTCTTTTAATGTTGGAATCGGATAAAGTATCTTACTTTTATGAAAATGGTTTTTATAGCTTAGCGTTGGATAAGGTTTTAAATAAAAGTCATTGAGTTTAGCCTTCCATTTTCGGCTATAGGGTGTAAATACGGTGTAGGGTTTTCCGTCATCTTTTGTCACTTCGTTTTTTTCAAAAATAACGTGATCTTTTTTACCGATAAATGGAATGTTTTTCGATTCTAACAATTCGAAGATGATCTTATCTCGTTGCAAAGCATAAGGCTCATAATCTCTATTGGCATATACCTTTGTAATGGTGTGTTTTTCTATTAATTGAGCATAAATCTCTATTGGATTGCCATAAAAAACCCATAGAGAAGAACCTAACTCCGATAATTCTTGATTTAATCTATCTATTTCTTGATGAATAAATTGAACACGTGCATCCTTTTTTTCTTCAAGTTTATCCAGTATATTTTTATCAAAAATAAAGATGGGTTGAACTTCCTCATTATCTTTCAGGGCTGTGTATAGGGCTGCATTATCAGCCAAACGTAAATCTCTTCTAAACCAATGTAATACCATAATGTGTTTTACTTTAATAAAAAATAGTGTTAAACTAAATTAAGATAGAAGGCTTTTCAATCTATTTAATACTTAGTCTTGAATAAATTATAGAAAAAAATAGTCATCGAAAACATTAACAAGTTATATATACTGTCTTCAATAGGAATGGTTAAAATACGAAGATTTAGAATGTGATTACTATTATACCAAACCACTTCATCTTCGATACCTGTACCGGTTAATACCCCGTTGACAATAAAAAATGGTATAAGTACAATCAAATAAGCCAACATAAAACGACCTAAATACGGTACCTTTTTGAAAATCAACCACAGCATTCCTAATCCTGCACTAATAAATGTAATGGAAGTATACAAACGGTCCATATAAACAAAACCTATAATGATTACAAAAACACTTAGTAATGCAAAAAAATAGGGTGCTATCTTTTCAAGGTAATCCTTAAAATATGCAATAATACACTCGTAGACAAATACGCTAGCATACGGTACTACAAAGAAAAAAAGACATTCTTCAATGGGTAAAGAGAAAAAGTAGACCCCGGTAAGATAAGTCGGATTAAACCCCCAAACACCTTGATTTGTGAATAGAATGTCCCAAATGATAAAAATAGTGGCCATTATTAATACAGCCGGAAAAAGATATTTCCACTTTTTAAAAAAAGCTACTTTTTTATCAAAACTTAATAAAAGCGGACCGGCAAATGTACCTAAATCTAGCAAAAGATATAAATAACTCATGCTGCACTGGTGTGTTTAGGAACTTTTTTATTTGACAAAACTTGTCGAGCTTCCTTAAAATATTTTGAAGGTACAATCAGCATACCGAAACATTCACCATCCTCTTTACCTAAATGCTTGTGATGTATCTTGTGGGCTCTTCGTAATGCCATAAAATAAACACTGTTGGTATTTCTAAAAAACTTAAACCGCTGATGAATAAAAATTTCATGTACCATAAAGTAACAAAAACCATACACCGCTATTCCTGCACCCACAGTAACCGAAATATAATTGCCATACATAACACCTAACATTATGCACAACCAACTAGGCACTGCAAAAATTAAGAAAAATAAATCATTTTTTTCAAAGAAACCAGGTTCTACTTGATGATGGTCTTTGTGAAAATACCACATTATACCATGCATCAAAAATTTATGTGTTGCCCAAGCCATAAACTCCATAAAAAAGAAGGTGGCGATAAAAACGATTGAATATAAAAGAATTATCATAATAATAAAATATTTAAAAGTATAAAAAACAAAAACTGAATGCCCAGCGCTACTGATGCTACATTATTTAATTGGGTTTGAATAATGGTTTTAATCATCATAAAATTTAGACCGAAAGCAAGAAACCACCATGCAATGTAGTTTTGAGTGGGGATGGCAACGTCAGCCCAACTCCACATATCCAATTGGATAGCTACTGGTTCAATCAAATAATCCAATGATACCATTATTGCTGCCGAAATAATTGACAGAAAAAGAACATTTTTTGTACTGAATAAAGTAAGTACCAAATTGGAAGTTCCATAAACAAGTATCAACCAGTTAACACCTATCATAAAAGGTGTATTTAAAATGCCCCAGCCTAGTGTTTGTCCATAAGTATATTCTCCAAACAGCATTCCCGTATTCACGCCTATCATTTCTATAATAAAACCAAGAATGGCAACAGATAAAAAGATAACCACCGCTTTTGAATTCCAATTGGAATGATTTGCCAACACAATACCAATTGTAATCAATAAGTTGAGCGGGGTAAGTAAAATAAATTGGGCAGGATTATCTCCGAATGCTATGCCCCAAACCCCTACTCCATAAAAGATGAGGAGTGAAAAAATTGAAATTATAAACCTGTGTTTTGAAATTAGAGCAATCATTTGCAATGTTCAATCAATTAAATCATTTATTAAAAAGCGTTTCAACTTTTTGAAATCTAAAGTCAAAGATAGTCTTTAATTGGTTTTTAATAAAAAGTTGATTGGCAATTGAGCCTAAAAAGCCAAAAGGTGGTATATAACTAATAATATCAGTCATTTCAACCCCGCCTTCAACTTCTTTGAAATGATGCTCATGATGCCACATCAGATAGGGTCCTTTGCGTTGTTCATCAACAAAAAAAAGATGATCCTTAACGTGAGTAATTTCAGTCACCCAAGTCATTGGTATACCTAACACTGGTTTAACTTTATAGGCTATAATCTGACCCTCATACATCTTTTTTGCCACCTCTTCTGTTATGATATCAAAACCCATATTGGGTGGTGTTATCACTTTTAGATTGGCAGGTGACGAAAAAAAATCCCAAGCCTCATCTAAAGATGTTTTAACAATTTGTTTGGTTTTTAAAGTATAGACACCCATAATGAAGTAATGTATTTTTGAAATTAAATTAAGTTGAAACTGTGGCGTACATAACTGCTAACAAAAAGGCCGTATTTTTTTGCATTAGGAATTCTAATACGTTCATTCATAATTTTTGTAGCATCCGTCAACTGGATTTTTTTCAATAATCTAGAGTAATAAACATAGGCGATGTAGACTCCAAATCGAGCACCTTTTGGCAGTTTTTTTATGCCAATGTAACCTTGATGAAAATCAGCAGCAATATCAGCTTCTAATTTAGCTTTTAAGGTTTCATCAAACTGCTCAAAATCAACTCCTGGAAAATAAGTTCTACCCAAATCATTATAATCTGCTTTTAAATCTCTTAAAAAATTTATTTTTTGGAATGCAGAGCCTAATTTCATGGCATAAGGCTTCAATTCTTCATATAACTTTTCATCGTTTTCAACAAAAACTTTAAGACACATTAATCCCACAACCTCAGCAGAACCTAAAATGTATTGTTCAAATTTCGATTGATCGTATTCAACATCTTCTAGATCCATTGCCATACTATCCATAAAAGTATCTATCAATTCCATTGGAATATTATACGTATTTACAGCCCATTGAAAACTATTTAATATGGGGTTAGTACTGATTTTTTGACTAATAGCTTTATACGTATCTTGTCTAAATTCATTTAATAAAGTAGCTTTATCGAATCCGTGAAATGAATCCACAATTTCGTCTGCAACTCTTACAAAACCATATATAGCATAAATGGGATCGTGGAATTGTTTACTTAAAAATTTTATACCCATTGAAAAAGAGGTGCTGTACTTTTTAGTAAACATCACACTTGTTTTCATTGACGATTCATCATATAAATGCTTCATATTCTTTTTCTATTTTTTTGTTAGATAATTATCTACTTCTATTGAAACCACTTTTCCGGAAATAATAGAAGGCGGCACTCCTGGTCCTGGAACCGTTAATTGTCCTGTATAAAACAAATTTTTAACCTTTTGACTGTGCATAGATGGTTTCATTATAGCTGTTTGTTTAAGTGTATTGGCTAGGCCATAGGCATTTCCCTTAAATGCATTGTAGTCATTAATAAAATCATTAACGGCATATGATCTTTTATAAATCACATGTTCTCGAATAGATTGATTGGTTAATTTCTCCAATCGTGTCATAATTTTATCGTAATATTCTTCCCTCAATTCAGGAGTATCTATTAATCCTGGAGCAATGGGTACTAATAAAAAAACATTTTCTTGACCTTCAGGTGCAACAGAATTGTCGGTGATAGATGGCACGCAAGTATAAAAAAGAGGTTTTGAAGGCCATTTTGGCTGATCATAAATTTCAATAGCATGTTGTCCAAAATCTTCATCAAAAAACAAATTATGATGTAATAAATTTTTTAGTCGTTTATTTACTCCTAGATAAAACAATAAAGAAGAAGGAGCCATAACTCTTGAATCCCAATATTTTTCATCGTATTTACGCGATTCTAATGGTAATAAATTTTGTTCAACAAAGTTGTAGTCGGCACTGGCCACTAACGCATCCATTTTCACAAAATTCTCATCAATTTGAATTCCATTGGTCAATTTGTTATCTACCTTAATTGCACTAACATTTTGATTGGTTAAAATTTTAACGCCCAATTCTAATGCTAACTTTTCCATTCCTTCAATTACCTTGAACATGCCTCCCATTGGATACCAAGTGCCCAGTTTAATATCGGCATAATTCATAAGGCTATACAATGCGGGAATATTCTCTGGTTTTGCACCCAAAAAAAGAACAGGAAATTCCAAAATTTGAATCAATTTTGGATTTTTAAAATATTGACGCACAAATTTGGAAAAGGATTTAAAGAGCTGCAATTTAAACATGCCTTTCATTACATCCAATGTTGCAAACTCCATTATAGATCGACAAGGTTTTTGAACTAAATCATTAATACCTACCTCATATTTGTATTGGGCATCATTCAAAAATCTATTAAGCTTTTCAGCGCTTCCTTTTTCAATACTTTCAAATAATTCGAACATACCTTCCATAGTGGCAGGTAAATCGACAAAATCATCTGGTCCAAACCAAACCCTATACGAAGGACTCAATCGCACCAAATCATAATAATCACTCACTTTTTTCCCAAAATCATTGAAAAAAGTCTCAAAAACATCGGGCATCCAATACCAAGATGGCCCCATATCAAACACAAAACCTTCGTGTTCATATTGCCGACTTCTACCTCCAATTGTTGCATTTTTCTCGTAAATTGTTACATCATATCCAGCTTTAGCTAAATAACATGCTGAAGCCAATCCGGAATATCCCGCACCAACTATTCCTATTTTTTTATTTTTCACTTATCAAATGCTTTTAATTGACCCATTAATTTTTGACGAGCAATAAAAATTCTACTTTTTACTGTTCCAATAGGCAAATTCATTTCTTCGGAAATTTCTTTATACTTAAAACCGTCAACAAATAATTGGAAAGGTACTCTATAATCTTCTTCCAAACTAGAAATTGCTCCATTAATTTCTTGTAAATTCAAATTCATCTCCGCTGCTATGGTCGGTTGAGCAATACTGTTCATTAAATATGAATTAGGTGAACTATCTAACATAGTTTTGGAAATTTTATTTCTCCTGTATTCATTAATGAAGGTATTTCTCATAATTGTATACAACCAAGCCTTTAGATTTGTTGGATCTACAAATTTATCACGATACTTTAACGCCTTCATTATTGTTTCTTGAAATAAATCTTGAGCATCATCTCTATCTTTTGTCAAACTAATGGCGAAAGACTTTAATTTACTACTAAAAGTAGTTACTTGATAATTAAATTCTAAAGCAGTCATATTGTTTTGTTTAATATTTATTCGACAAAGCTAAACATTTTTGTTTAATAAAAACAATTATTAGTTAAACAAAATTAAAAAAAATGTTAAACACTCCGTTTTTATGGGCTCTACGAACCCTTAATAAAATTCAATTTAAATATATAAATCGTTAATTCAGGTATTTTTTGCAAGTTTGCACTCAATATGTGTGGAATTTTAGGATATATAAATTTAGACGGTGAACCGTTACATCTTGAAAAAGAGATGACATTAGCTCTGGCTACATTAAACAAAAGAGGACCTGATGCTCAAATTATTAAAAAATTTGATTCTTCTATTTTAGGACACGCAAGACTTTCAATTATTGACACCTCTGATTCAGCTCATCAACCATTTAGTGATCCGTCATCCAATTACTGGCTAATATTTAATGGAGAAATTTTTAATTTTCAACAAATTAAAGATCGATTGAAGAGTTCGGGTATTGAATTTACAACACAATCCGATACTGAAGTTCTTTTACAGCTTTTAATTCAAAAAGGGAAAGAAGCTTTGCACGAATTAAATGGTTTTTTTAGTTTTTGTTTTTATAACAAAAAAAATAACACCTATTTAATTGCACGTGACAGGTTCGGTGTAAAGCCATTAATTTATTCAATGGACGAAAAACATATTATTTTTTCCTCTGAAATAAAAGCTATTCTATCAATAAAAAAGGAAAAGAGTATTAATAAAGAAGCTCTGTCACTTTATTTTCAGCATTCATATATACCAGAGCCTTTAACCATTTTCAATTCTATTTTCAAATTGCTCCCAGGAAATTTAATTGAAATAAAAAATGGTCACTGTCAAATCGAAAAATATTACGAATATTATCCTGCAAAAAACAAGTTTAATGGAAGTTATGAAAAAGCGCAAGAAGGAATTTACCAACTACTTTCGGATGCTGTTGAGAAAAGATTGATCAGTGATGTTCCAATTGGATCATTCTTGAGCGGTGGTGTTGACTCGAGCATCGTTAGCCTCTTGGCATCTCGACATTCTTCAAACTTGCATACTTTTTCATTGGGATTTAAGGATGAACCTTATTTTGATGAAACCAAGTATGCTAATTTAGTAGCCAAAAAAATTCAATCGAATCACACTGTATTTTCGTTATCGAACAATGATTTACTAGAGCATTTTGAGGAAGCTCTCGATTATTTTGATGAACCCTTTGCTGACTCATCAGCCTTAAATATGTTCATTCTTTCTAAGTATACAAAAAAACACATCACGGTGGCCCTATCTGGTGATGGAGCTGACGAACTATTTAGTGGATATAACAAGCACCATGCGTTATTTCAAGCTTCGCAACATTCACTAAAAAATGTTCTAATAAAAAATTTTGGCGGTATTGTTTCTGTTTTACCTCAATCACGTGATGGGCTTTTATCCAATAAAGCTCGTCAAATTTTAAAATATCAAAAAGGACTTACTTTATCAGATAATGAACGCTATTTTGAATGGGCAAAATTCATGGAAACACCGTTGGCTAATCAACTAGTGAATAATTCTTCATTGAAAAATAACAGACCTTATTTTTTTGAAAAGACCGTAATAAAAGATTTCAATGACTACCTTTTTTATGACTTTAATTTGGTGCTTCCCAATGATATGTTGAGAAAAGTGGATGCAATGAGTATGGCCAACTCGTTGGAAGTAAGAACTCCTTTTTTAGATTACCGATTGGTAGAATTTGTTTTTTCGTTACCTAGTTCGTTTAAAATCGATTCAAAAAACAGAAAAAAAATTCTTAAGGATACTTTTAGAGATGATTTACCTAAAGAGATTTTTACTAGAGGTAAACATGGATTCGAAGTTCCTTTATATAAATGGTTTAACAACGAATTGAAATCCTATTTACTCGAAAATGTGTTTAACAAAGAACTCATCGAAAATCAAAACATCCTTAATTGGGATGCCGTAAATCAAATTCAACAGCAATTATTTTCAAGTAATCCAAAAGACAGTGTTTATAACACTTGGGCTCTCCTCAGTTTTCAATGTTGGTTTAGTCGTTACTTTGTATAGATTAAAACAAATTCATGCCAAAAGTACTCCGAATAATAAATCGATTCAATATTGGTGGTCCAACCTATAACGCTGCTTATTTAACCAAATTTTTAGAGCCCAATTTTGAGACGCTACTCGTAGGAGGTCAAAAAGATGAAACAGAGGACAGCTCTGAATTCATTTTAGACAACTTAGGTTTAAAACCGTTACTGATTGATGAAATGAGAAGAGAAATTGGGTTTAAAAACGATTTCAAAGCTTATAAAAAATTAAGAGAAATAATTGGTGATTATAAACCAGATATAGTGCATACACATGCGTCAAAAGCAGGAGCAGTAGGACGTTTGGCAGCAAGCAGATTGAATGTACCTTTGATATTTCATACATTTCACGGTCATGTTTTTCATTCTTATTTCGGGAAAACCAAAACAACTTTATATAAAAACATTGAACGTTACTTAGCAAAAAAAACGACAAAAATAATTGCCATTTCGGAAATTCAAAAGCAAGAGCTTAGTTCTATTCACAATATTTGCGACCCTTCAAAGATTGAGGTTATTCCTCTGGGGTTTGATTTAAATAGATTTAGACAAGACAAAGAAACTAAGCGCCTAACATTTAGAAATAGATGGGGCCTTAAAGATGACGAAATAGCAATTGGAATTGTTGGAAGATTAGTCCCCATTAAAGATCATAACATGTTTTTAGAGGGTGCAAAAATCATTGCTGAAAAAACATCCAAAAAACTAAAATTTATAATAGTTGGTGATGGTGAACTAAGAAAGGAATTGGAAGAAAAGGTTTCAGCTTTAGAACTCAACAATGTTATTTTCACGAGTTGGATAAAAAATATAGACGAAGTAAATGCAGGCCTTGACCTTTTATGTTTAACCTCAAAAAATGAAGGAACCCCTGTAAGTTTAATTGAAGCTCAGGCATCAGGATTGCCGATTGTTAGTACAAATGTAGGAGGGATTGAAAATATTGTCAAAAAAAATGAGAATGCATTATTGTGTGAAAGTGGTGACATTGATCAATTTGTAAAGCATTGTTCAGATTTAATCGAAAACAGTAATAAAAGGAATGAATTTTCGAAAAATGGTGACCATGTTTTTCAAAAATTTCATTATACTCGACTCATTACCGACATGCATGAATTATATACGCGCGAACTAAAATTAAAAAATTTACTTTGAATTTCAAAGTACTTTTTGTTTTTTCAAAAAAAAGATTACCTTTGTAAAAAAATAACTATGAAAAGTAAGCATTTACTAATAACAACAATACTGGTAAGCATAGTATTTACTTGGAGTTGTACAATTAACTCACATCATATGCTTAAAACGTCTAAAGATTTTCCTTTTGACACCATTCCTACTACACAAAATTTGGAGTATACTATTGCTCCAGGTGACTTATTGCAATTTAGATTATATTCCAATGCAGGGTACATGCTTATTGATATTTCTTCAGGAAATGGAGGAAACAACAATCTTCTAATGAGGACGAATGCAATCACCTATTTGGTAAGACAAGATAGCATGGTTAAACTCCCCATTTTAGGAGACATTAATATGGTTGGTAAAAAAATTAAAGAGGCCGAACTTTATTTAGAACAATTGTATTCTGAATTTTATGTTGAGCCTTATCTCAATTTAGAGGTAACCAACAAAAGAATAATTGTTTTTCCTGGAACAGGAAATAATGCACAAGTTGTAACTTTAGCAAACAATTCAACAACAATAGTTGAAGCATTAGCGCGTGTTGGAGGAATTTCAGTTAACAGTTATGCTAACAACATAAAGGTTGTAAGAGAAACGGATTCTGGGACTAAGGTATTCAGAATTGATCTTTCCACTATTGAAGGATATCAAGAAGGTGGAAATTTCATCGTGCAATCAAATGATATTATATATGTAACACCAACACCAAGTATAGCTCGTGAAGCATTGCAAGACATTGCTCCCGTTATTTCTATAATTACAAGCACTGTTTTAGTATGGACAACCTTACGCAGATTAAGTAATTAAATAAATTGAATAATTGTGCAACAACAAGATAACTTTTCTGATAATTTTCAAAGCTACAAAGAGCGATTAACGTCTTTTAGTAATAACTTTGAAATTGGTACAATTATCTTTCTATTTAGAAAATCAATTCCCATTTTTATTTTCTTATTAATTACAACAATTGTAGGTGCTTTTCTATACATGAGGTACACTCAGCCTATTTTTGAAACCGAATCGGTTATTCAAGTTAACGTTTCAAATCAAGCTCAAAGTTTGTTAAATATTTATTCCGATTTTAGTGAGGGAGGTGAATTAAATTCAGAAATTGAAATAATGAGATCTCCTCTTCTCATAAAAAAAACAATAGCTTCATTACCTCTAAATGTAGGTTACTTTACTCAAGGTAACCTATTAACTCACAATAAATATGGGCTAAATTCTTTTAAAATATATGACATTGAGCTTTTAGACTCAAGCATAATAGGAAAGAAAATATTTATTACAAAAGAAGGTGAAAATTCTTTCTCATTGACTGATGAAGAAAACAAAATCGTTTTCAATACTAAAATTAAAGAAAATCAACCCTTTGAAAATGCTTATTTTAAGGCAAAACTTTTACTAATTTCCAAAGCGCAATTTGAAAATGAAATTGTTAATGATAGAGCCTTTTTTCAATTTCAATCACCCAAATCACTTCTACCTGTTATACAAAGTGGATTAGATATAAAAATTGACGATCCAAGTGCAAAAACTATTAGAGTAAAATTTCAACACGATAATGCGAAACTTACTTCTGATATTGTTAATCAACTTCTTATTGAATATGACATGTATGTAATAGCCAAAAAAAGCTTAAGTAGCGAAAACATTTTAACTTTTATTAAAGAACAAAAAGATACCGTAGATAAAAGAGTTAAAGAAAGTGAACAAATGATTCAACTTTTCCAACGATCGAATGATTTAAAAGGTACATCTGGGTTTTCGTCATCCTATTTGGCGCAACTTTCTGAAATGGAGCAGCAATATGCGAATTTGGAGGTTGAAAAAACGGTATTATTTCATCTTGAAAACTCGATAAAAAACTTTAATGAAGAAACAAATATTGATGAAATTGTTCCTGCACTGATTGGAAGATCTTTTGAAAGTACCTTACAATCGTTAATTATGGACCTCAAAACCAAGATTGACATAAGAAGAGATATGTTATCCACAGCAACATTAGATAACAGTAAAGTTAAAAAAATTAATTCCGAAATTAATTCACAAATAAATCTAATTCTAAAGTCAATTAAGGTGGTTGCCAATCAAAATGCAGAAAAACTGGATGCCGTCAACACTCAAATTTCCATGCTAAAAAGCGTACTTTTCTCATTACCCGAAAAAGAACTTGAACTGGCTCGATTAAATAGAGTATTGGAAATCAACAACAAATACTACACAATGTTGTTAGAAAAAGAAACTGAATATCAACTTTCTACGGCAGGAATAGCTACCTACAATCAAGTTTTAAATCCAGCTGAAACCCCAACAAACCCAATTTCACCGAGTAAATCAAAAGTTTATCTGATAAGTTTTGTTCTTTGGTTTGTACTATCAATTTTCGTTTTACTTTTTAGATATGTTGTACATGATAAAATAAATTCTTTGACCGATATTACAAAACTTTCAAATGCTAGCATTAGTATTCTAGGAATTGTACCTAAATATAAAGAAAAAATTGAAACTTCACAGTTGATTATTTCCAAAAATCCAAAATCCTTAATGGCTGAAGCTTTTAGAAGTTTAAGAACCAATATGCAATTCATTTCGAATTTTGACGGACCTAAAACATTGGGAGTTACTAGCACTATTTCGGGAGAAGGTAAAACATTTGTTGCCATAAACCTTGGGGGAATTATTGCCTACTCTGGCAAAAAGGTAATAGTGATTGACCTTGATATGCGTAAACCTAAAATACATCTTGGGTTTAATGTTGACAACAATAAAGGAATGAGCACCATTTTAATTGGTAAAGAAAATGTTATGGATTGTATCTATAAAAGCACTCAAGAAAACCTCGATTTCATAACTGCAGGACCAATACCTCCAAACCCTTCTGAGTTAATCATGAGTGATAAACTAGATGAAACTATTAATGAACTAAAAAAACATTATGATATGGTGATCATTGATAATCCTCCGGTGGGACTAGTAACTGACGGTATACCTATCATCCAAAAAGTGGATTATCCCATCTATATATTTAGAGCTGAATACTCAAGGAAGAATTTCGTGCAAAATGTCGATCGACTCATTAATGAAAATAAAATAACGAAATTATCTGTTGTTCTTAATGGTGTTGATACCAACAACAGAGGTTACGGAAGTAAATACGGATATGGGTATGGATATGGATATGGATACGGATATGGGTATGGATATGGATCCACAGGAGGTTATTACACTAACAACAATCAACCGGAAACTTTTATAGGAAAACTTAAATCAAAATTCAAAAAGAAATAAGCTATTTCAATAAAAACAATTTCGATAGAGCTTGATTAACTGAATTTACATTGGTAAATTTCATTCGTAATCGTCCATTTTTCTCGGACATTTCTCCTTTTTTAGGATTTTGTTTAATAAAATCAAGTACTTTAGTAAACTTATCTGACTCATAGTAAGCTGATTTCTCATCACTTACAAAGGTTCCTATTAATGATTGTTGTTTTAACACTAACTTCTCAAAACCTATTTCTTTTGCCATCCATCTCAATTCAAGTGCCTTTGTTAATTCCAAAGTAGTTTCTGGAATTTCCCCAAATCGATCTTTTAATCTTACTTTGAATTGCTCCAATTCATCAAGATTTTTGCAGCCATCTAATTCTCTATATAAACTTAATCGTTCAGTAATATCATTGACATAATCATCTGGAAGCAACAAATGCAAATCTGTTTCTAAAATACAATCGTCCACAAATTCTTTGTTAGATAATTCTTCCTTAAAAAGTTCCTTGAAGTCCGTTTCCTTTAATTCTTGAATGGCTTCATCCAATATCTTTTGATACGTTTCAAAACCTATTTCGCTTATAAATCCACTCTGATTACCCCCTAATAAATCACCAGCACCTCTAATATCTAAATCTCTCATGGCAATATTAAACCCACTACCTAACTCACTGAATTGCTCAATAGCTCTGATTCTCTTTCTCGCCTCTTCAGTTAAGTGATGTAAAGGAGGCGAAAACATATAAGCAAATGCTTTTCGATTACTTCTACCTACCCTTCCTCGCAATTGATGTAAATCACTTAACCCAAACTGATGCGCATTATTTATGATAATGGTATTTGCATTAGGAATATCTATACCTGCTTCGATTATTGTAGTAGCTACCAAGACATCAAACATTCCTTCCATAAAATCCAAAATAACGGCTTCTAGTTGTTTTCCATCCATTTGTCCATGTCCAATAGCTACTCTTGCATCAGGACATAAACGTTGAATCATGCCTGTGACTTCTTGAATATTTTGAACTCTATTATGCACAAAAAAGACTTGACCTCCTCGTTGAATTTCATACGATATTGCATCTCTTATAGTCTCTTCATTAAAAGATTGCACAATGGTTTCAACAGGATATCTATTAGGAGGAGGGGTATTAATTACAGACAAATCTCTGGCATTCATAAGACTGAATTGCAACGTCCTAGGAATAGGTGTAGCTGTCAAAGTAAGTGTATCAATATTTTCTTTGAAGGTTTTTAATTTATCTTTTACGGCAACTCCAAACTTTTGTTCTTCATCAATAATTAAAAGGCCTAAGTCATGAAATTTCACATCTTTGCCCACTAACATGTGTGTGCCGATAATAATGTCAATCTTACCTTCTTCCAATTTTTTTAGTGTTTCTTTAATTTTCTTAGTTGATTTAAATCGATTGATATAATCTACTGTTACAGGGAAATCTTTTAATCGTTCGGTGAAAGTTTGAAAATGCTGAAAGGCTAAAACGGTTGTAGGAACCAAAACGGCTGTTTGTTTATTGTCTAACGCTGCTTTGAATGCGGCTCTTATTGCAACCTCTGTTTTTCCAAAGCCCACATCACCACATACCAACAAATCCATTGGAGCATCTGATTGCATTTCTTGTTTCACCTTTGAAGTAGCTTTTTCCTGGTCGGGAGTATCTTCATAAATAAAAGAAGCTTCCAACTCGTTTTGCATGTAATTATCTGGCGAAAAACTGAATCCTTTGCTCGCTTTACGTTTAGCATACAACTGTATTAAGTCAAAAGCTACCTCCTTAATTTGTGATTTAGCCTTTGATTTGGCAATATTCCAAGCAGGTGTTCCAAGTTTATTCAAAGAAGGTTGCACACCCTCCTTTCCTGTAAATTTACTAATTCGATGCAATGAATGAATACTTACATAAAGGATATCACCGCCTTTATATAAAAGCCTCACCGCCTCTTGTTGTTTACCATTCACATCAATTTTTTCTAACCCTGAAAACTGACCTACACCGTGATCTATGTGCACCACAAAATCACCTTTTTGTAAATCGTATATCTCTTTAAGTGTAAATGCCTCTTGCGCTTTTTTATACCCTTCTTTTAATTTAAATTTATGAAATCGTTCAAAAATTTGATGATCAGTATAAAATGCCAACTGCAATTCGTGATCTATAAAACCTTCATGCATTTCTACTAACATAGGAGTATATGTTACATCCTCCCCCAATTCTTTAAAAATTACATGTAACCTGTCTAATTGGGATAATGATTTAGCACTGATAATATTCACATAATTTTCTCGCGTATTTTCTTGTAAATTATCTTTTAATAAATTGAAGTTCTTGTGAAATGGTGGCTGAACTTCCATATTGAAATGGATACCAATTGTATTTTCAAAATAATGTCTCTTGCCAAATTCAATCAAATTATGTTGATTCAGCTGATTTTCAAAATCTATTGGAGCTAAATATAATTCTTGAGGTGTCAAACGCCTTATGGTAGTATCTAACTTTTCAAAAATATGTTTTGCTTGCTCATATCCTTGAACTATTTTTTGCCTTACTGAATCAAATTCTTTTATCCAAATTGTAGTATCGCTCGGAATGTAATTCAAAAAAGACTCGCGCTCTTCTTTAATCATTCGTTCACTCACATTGGGTACAATTTGAATTTTCTTTTCCGTTCTCAATGATAGTTGATCTGTTGGATTGAAAACCCGAATGGATTCTATTTCATCTCCAAAAAATTCTACTCGATAGGGCAAATCATTTGAAAAGGAATAAATATCAACAATATAGCCTCGCACTGCAAACTGCCCAGGATGATATACATGGTCTACTTTTTCAAACTCATATTCAACTAACAACTCATTTATAAAATCCAGTGAATAAACCACCCCTACCTCTAATTCTAAAGTAGATTTTTCAAGCGTTTTTCGAGTAACTACATTTTCTACTATGGCTTCAGGATAAGTCACAACCAGTACATTCTTGCGCTTTTTACGAACCACATTTAACACTTCCGTTCGTTGAATGATGTTTGCATTATCTATTTCTTCAATGTGATAAGGTCTCCTAAAAGAAGAAGGGTAAAATAACAATGTAGTACCCTTTTCTCCTTCGGTGATATTTTCTAAATTATTAAAAAAATAAGCTGCTTCTTCTTTGTCGTTTAATACAAATAGATAATTCCCTGCATTATTGGAAAAAACTCCCGAAGCTACCAAAGACTCTGCTGAACCTATTAACCCTTTTAATTGCAATTTGGCTCTTGATTCCCGTGCCAATAACTCACAAATTTTTTTTACTTGTGTTGAATGTTGATAGGCTAATTTAAGTTGATGCAAATTCACAGCGCGAAATTAGTGAATTGGATTTAATTTAAGCATTATTTTTGGCTTGTATGACTTTCAACTATACTTAATGAGTTACTTTACAGTAGAGATTGTTTAAAAAGTAAACAAAAAAACATAGAATTTACAACTCGCTTCCTTTTTATCCATTATCCTAATTCTATGATAGAACTAAGTTAATATTCATTTTCAAAATGGAAATGATTAATTCAATTTGAAAAACCCATCTCCATTTAAAAAAATATATTTACCTGTATATCAACATTTTAAGAAGAAATTCAGCGTGGCACAACTTTGGAAACAATTAATGACAAACTATAAACTTATAACCATGAAAAACAAAGAAAACCTAATTTATATTGTTGAAGACAGTAATATCATTGCTGGAATATTGAACAAATTAATATCTTCTATTCCTAATACTAGAGCTAAAGATTTTCCTACTGGTGAATTGATGTTATCGGAACTTGCAACAAACGAAATTCCTGACATGATTTTTATAGATTATTACATAGATGATAGCAAAAATATAGATATCTATATACCCACTATGAATGGAGATGCAATATTTGACGAAATTCAAAAAATATACCCTAATCTTCCTGTGGTATTGTTAACTGGAATGAGCGATCACAACAAAATTGCTGAAATGAAAGCTAAAGGTATTTATCATGTTATTCACAAAGAAATTGATGACATTTTTGGTGCTGTAGTGGATTGTGTAAATAATTATATTTTAAACAATCCATCTTCGAAATAATTAACGTGAGTTATTTAATATATACTTTAATTGCTTGAGTTCTAGATGTTACGTGGAGCTTCTTGTAGATGTTGGCTATATGGTTTCGAATGGTGTGTGGGCTAACTCCCATTTTCATGGCAATTTCTTTATATTCAAAGCCCTCTACTAAGAAATCTAACACATCTTTTTCTTTTTCTGTGAGGTTATAATTATATTTTTCAACTAGATTATCATAAGACTTTTCTAAAGTAGCATTCATTAAGAGTTTTAGAACTCTTCGAGCTATGCTGGGTGACATAGGGGTTCCTTCATTATTGAGTAAATTAATAATGACTTCACTAATTTTATCAATGGGTTCGTCTTTTAATAAATACCCATCAGCGCCCGCTTTTATAGCACTAAATATTTTCTCATCCTCATCAAAAATTGTCAACATTAGAAACTTTAAATCAGGATAACGTTCTTTACCTTTTTTGACAGCTTCAATTCCTCCCATTATAGGCATATCTATATCCATTAACACTAAATTAGGCTCTATACTTTTGCGAGCAATCATCATTTTTTCTAAGAAATCTTGTCCATTTTCAGCCGTAAACAATACTTCACAATTATCTAAAGCATTTAATTTTGTTGCTAACGTGTTTCTTATATTAGATTTATCCTCAACTATGGCTAAATATATCATAATGGTTATTTTTTTATGTCAAAAGTTTTACAAAAATTGTTTTTGTTATAAGATGAATTTAGACCTCTAAGGTATAGTTTGTGCCTTTTCCTATTTCAGATTGTATACTTAATTTAATTCCCACATCACTTGCTCTACTTTTTATATTGTTGAGTCCAAAACCACTGGAAGTTTGTTTTTCGTAATCGAAACCAATACCATTATCCACTATTTGAATACACATCTTATCAGTAGATTTAATCGAAATAACTAATTCTGACGCATTGGCATATTTAAAGGCATTGTTGATGATTTCTTGGCAAATGCGATATAAGTTGAGACCGATAAGGGATTTTAATCTAAAATCTGTTTCCAATTGTTCTGAAAAAATAACTTGGGTCGAGGTATTTCTAAACATATTTCGGGTATACACTTTTAATTTGTCAGAAAAATCGTTTAAAGAAATATCTTCATCATTAATAGCCCATATAGTTTCTCTTAGATTACTAATAACACTTCGAATCGACTCATTTATGACAGTCGTGAGTTCAGTTCGTTTTGCAGAATCTTCTTCATTTATTCCGTCCAAAGAATACAGCACAAAAGAAAGTTGACCTCCAACATTGTCATGAAGATCGCGAGATATTCTCACTTTCTCCTTTTGTAATTCATTTATTCTAATTAGTTCAATTTGTTTTTTTCTTAAATTTAAGACATTGATTCTCCAAAGTACAAAAATGCTAATCATTAAAATGCCTACGATTAATCCAATTATGGTTCTATTTCTAGTTTCCATTTCAGCTTGATTGGTTAATAGTTTAAGTTGTAGTACGTTGTTTTCAATTTCTTTTTTCTCTGTTTGATATTGCACTTCGTATTCAGCAATTTTTTGAGCAGTTTCGTGACTGAAAATTGAATCTTTTAATAAAATATAATATCGATAGCTTTCTGCAATATCATCTGTTTTTAATTTAGCTTTCGCATCAGCTATTCCCCTAAGCATATTCAAAATTCCATTGGTATTTTGTTGCTGTTGATATATTTCAAAAGCTTTATTGTAAGTCATTAAAGCCTTTTCATACTCTTTTTTGGCATAATGCCATCCTCCTCTTTTAGAGATTGCAAAAGCTATAAGGAGTGAATCTTTTGATAATTCGGCAAATTTTTCAGCTTCAATAAGGTATTTTTCACCCTCTGCTGGATCAGCCATTCGTTCAATATATAAACCAGCAATAACTACATTTGTTCTCGTTAATTCAGTATATTTTTCAGTTTTGTTTATTATAGTTAACGCTTTCTTTAAGTAAAACAAAGAAGAATCTAATTGCTGTAATTCAGAATAAATAGAGCCTATGTTGTGATAAACCTTATATCGAAGTGAATCGATATTACATGAATCAATTAATTTTTCGGTAGCTAAAAAAGTATGTAAGGCTAAATGTCTGTGATTTAAATAATATTGCATTCTTCCTACTTGCAGGTTAGCATACACTATTTCATCGCATTTATATTGTTTTTCAGCCAATTTAAGTGCTTTAATATTTAATTGTAATGCTTCGGCATAATTACCTTCGTTAAATTTCTCTTCTGCAAGTTGATAATATTTATGTAATTGATTCTGCCCAAAAATAGGGGTACTGAGAACCATCAGGATACTAATTACTTTAAATAAACCGATTGTAAATTTCATAATCACCCAAAAGTAATAAGGTTTTTAGATGTCATAGGTAAATAAACACAAATTTTTGCCTGCATAGTACATATGCACTATTTCCCAAGCTAGTTTAATTACAGAGTTTTGTAGAAAATTATTTTCGTTTAAAAGTTAAGCTATGAGTAAGTTATGTTTTTTTCTACTAGTTATATTTTTTTCTATACAGCTAAATATAGTTCTGTCTCAAGAAAAAATTCTTCGACCTGTAACTGTGTTAAAGTTAATCGAAAATAACAATTTGATTTTTGCAGCAACACAAGGAAGCGGGGTTTTAGTTTCGTCTGATTCGGGAGAAACCTGGGGGAAAATGAATAACGGATTACCTCATTTATATCTTTCAACCATTGAAAAAATTAAAAACACGTTATTTGTTTCTGTAGATGGCTTTGGGATTTACATGTCAAAAGATAATGCCAAAACATGGACAAAATCAAATTTTGAGGAAGAGAAAGAAACGAAAATATTTCTTGAAAATGAATCAAAACTGGTGGCCAATACAACCAAAAAAGGGCTTTTCCTTGCGGATGAAAATTTACAAAATTGGAATGAATTGAATTCAAGTTTTAAAGAAGAATTAAATTGTATGGTATCCAATTCAACACACATTTTTTATGGTGCAAAATACAAAGGGATTTATGCATCAAAAGATAAGGGAAAAACCATTGAACATGCATTGATTGGTTTACAAAATTTCACGATTAATGCATTTTTGATAAAAAACAATGTGCTTTTTGCTGCTACAAATGGCGGTATTTACGTTTCAAAAGACAATGCCAAAAATTGGACATTACTTGATTCTCGTCTTGAAAATGCGATGGTATATTCTTTAACGGCCAAGGGAGATACTTTAATGGCTGGCACAAATCCATTTGGCATTATCATTTCTACTGATATGGGAAAGACTTGGAAAGATTATAATACTGGTCTAACCACTATTTTTATTCAGTCAATACTCCCTTATAAGAATAAAGTGTTTTTGGGAACATATGATGGAATTTTTGTCTCAAAAGACGAGGCTAAATCTTGGGAAATAGTGAATGTCTATGATTCTATTACTGAGTTTAAAATGCCAACAGAAAAACGTCAAAGAACTTTTATTGATGTTACTAATTTGGGTTATGAATTTGCCCGTCCATTCCTTAAAAGTGGTACAAATTCTGTCGGTTTATGGCAAGGTATGTATATGGATTTGAGTGGTTATGTTAGTTGTGGAGCTTATACAGGTATGGCGAGTTATCAAGATAGTGGTCGAACAATTTATACCCGAGGTATTTCAGGGTATTTGGGGGCTCAATTATACCTTTCAAAATTTAAAAGTAAAAACTTAAATATTTTTCCATTTTATGGAGGAGGTTTAACAATGAATAAACTTCAAAACAATATAAAATTAAGAGATCCTGAATTTAACAGACACAATCAAGTTCTAGCACTGGGTGTTGGTTTGTATGGTTCGTTTGGTATTGCAATGATTCTTGGACCTGTGGTAATAAAAGCTAAACTTCAAGCCAATGCTTGTGCTAATTTCAACAATGCAAATGAATTTAAAGCTTTACAAATCACGCCTTCTATTACAGTTGGATTTAAAACGGGTGACAAATGGTTAAGACCCAAAGAAATAATCTCAAAAGGTAACCATGTTCACCAAGAACTTGTGAGTTCAACCTATATTGGTGATAAAAAGTATACCACCTATTCGGTAAAATATGTTCCAAGATCATATTATCATGATGGTTATGTTGAAGGGCATAATGTTTATACAACCACCACTACAACAATTCCACAATATCATCATACTTATAAAGAAGTGCATACAGAAGGAACTATCAAAGTAACAGACGTAGGAAAACATTTTTTCTTAGCTCCAAAATTAGAAGGCTCTTTATTGAGTTCAAAAAATATGATTGCAGCGGCATATAGTATTCAAGCAGGTTTCAGGCTCTCCAGACTATTAATAGAATTCAACTACTCTCATGGTGGTTTTGCTATGAAAGACCCTATTTCAAGGTTTGATGAAAGTTTACCAATTGGAGATATTGCCGTAAATCCTCATTATACAGCACCAATGGACGGAGTGTTTATCAACTCAGACCGAATAGGAATGAAATTAGGCTTAAATATTATGGTCTACAAAAACAAAACAAATTTTGAAGGAAATACAGCTCAGGATAATGAGAATATTAAAAAATCAAAACGAGCAACTCAACCTTGGGGAGTAATTCCTACAATAGGATTTGGAATTATGAGTTTGGGGGAGTTTAATTTTTCAAACGAACATGGAGAAAGTGCCTTTAAAAATTATATTTTCCAAAAAGACTCAACAGACACTACTTCCCTAGAAAACATTCCTTTTAATTATCTTGGAATAACTAATGATTTTGGAACGACAAATCAAACGGGTTATCTTACGTTGGGGCTAAACTTTTTTGTTGGTGTTGTTTCCTTCGAATACGAGATGTTTATTGTAAACGGAAAAACGCTCAACCACACGCTTGGAGTAGCTATTAAGTTTCCAGTTTTTAGATTATTTAATAAAAAAAATAAATAGGTAAACAGTACCTCTTTTAATTGGCTAAAAACCGAAGGAGGTATGATAAACAAGAAAATAATTATCAATAAATAACAATCATTAAAACTTATCTTATGAAAACAATTTTACAACGTTCAGTAATTGCAATGGCTTTTGTTTTTTTAACTTCCCATAACAATTCAATAGCTCAACATTTAAGCACAGGTGGAGCTCACACACTTTTTCGCTGTGGCGATAATACAGTTTTATCATGGGGATGGAACAACCACGGACAGTTAGGAGATGGAACGACCAATTCAACATTAACAAATCCACCCGTTCCAGTAAGTTCATTAACCAATATTATTGCTATTGCTGGAGGTGGATACCATTCTTTATTTTTAAAAAATGACGGAACCGTTTGGTCTTGCGGATTAAATCAGGGTGGAGCATTGGGTGATGGTACAAACGTCAGTAGTGCAACTCCTATTCAAGCATCTTCATTAACTGAAATTACTGCAATTTCGGGTGGAACTAATCATTCTATTTTTCTTAAAAATGATGGAACTGTTTGGGCTTGTGGTGCTGGAGAATTGGGCGATGGAACAACGTCTACTACACTTACCCCTATTCAACTGACCTCTCTAAGTGGAATTATTGCCATATCAGGAGGGCACAATCATTCTCTCTTCCTAAAAAACGATGGAACTGTTTGGGCTTGTGGACAAAATAGTGTAGGACAGTTAGGTGATGGCACAACCACCATTCAAATGACTCCCGTTCAAGTAACTGGATTAAGCAACATTACTGCTGTTTATGCAGGCTATGAACATTCTTTGTTTTTGAAAAATGATGGAAACGTTTGGTCTTGCGGAAAAAATGACAATGGACAATTGGGCGATGGAACCAATACGAATAAATCTACTCCCGTTCAAGTATCTTCATTGAGTAATGTTACTGCTATTACAGGAGGACAATATTTCTCCTTATTTCTTAAAAATGATAATACGGCATGGGCCTCTGGAGATAATTTTGGGTATTTTGGAAACGGAACTTTTATTGATCAAAATACACCTGTTCAAGTAGCTACTAATGTGGCAGAAATCGCAGCGGGATTTAATTTTTCTATGTTTTTGAAAAATGATGGAACGCTATCGGCCTCTGGTGTAAATAACTATGGGCAATTAGGTGACGGGGCAACTTATACTTACACAACTACTCCTGTACAAGCAATCGGGCTTTGTCAGCTAACAAATTCGGTAAATGAAGTAACAAAATTCGAATTCAGCGTTTATCCGAATCCTACTCTAAATGGAATATTTACTCTTGAATTACCTAACAATACTACCGAATATGAGTTTGTGGTGACCGATGTGATGGGCAAAATTATTTTAGACCAAAAAAGCCAAGGCGTAAAAGCAGAAATTGACTTAAGCAATCGAGTAAACGGCACTTATTTCCTACAACTCAAAACCGATACAGAAATAACAACCAAAAAGCTCATCATCAACAAATAATCCTCACTTCTTTTCTCTGTAAAGAGGAAACTATATTTGAGATGATTAAAAAGATAACATGATCAAAACTTCTTATATGGTTGCGATTACCCAGAAACTATTTCTTTTACTCCTGATTGCAGCATGTAGTCGGGAGTTTTTATTTACCACACGCACAAATCTAAATTTTGGCCGATAACATAATGTTGTAAACAATAATTCTTATTTTTGAAAAATAAACCTTCATCAAGCATCCTAAAATGGGGTTGTATTGTCGAAAGTTTATATCGAGTATATCTAAGTTATGTACTATGCTATTACAACCCAAACTAATAATAAGGTGACATGAAAATAAAACTATTGACCTTATAATTACATTTATCGTTACGACTTTTGTAAATGCGCAGACCCCAAAAGTTGAATGGACAAAAACTATTGGCGGAATAGGTAACGAACGTGCTAATAGTATAGAAACAGACACAAAAGGAAATATCATTGTTGTTGGTCGTTTTCAAAGCAAAACAATCACTTTGGACAACATTACGCTAACTAAAAACACAGCAGACATTGATGAAGCTGACATTTTCATCATCAAATTAGACCAAAACGGAAAAGCACTTTGGGCGGTTACGGCAGGTAAATATGGAGATGATCATGCTTTGAGTTGCGTTACCGACAAAAAAGGAAACATTTATGTTGTTGGTTACTTTGAAAGTGAAACTTTGACATTTGACAATGTATCGCTTAAAAACAATAATTTTACAGCGAGAAAAGACAGTGTCAGATACAACAGTGATATGTGGGTTGCTAAATTTTCTCCACAAGGAAAATGTATTTGGGCTAGAAACGCAGGCGGCTTAGATGGTAACGGACAATACAGCACTATTACACTTGACAAACAAAATAACGTAATTATTAGCGGCATCGCAGGTGGCGAAATGAACTTTGGCAATGGTACAAAACTGACAAGAGAAACAGTTGGAATGTTTGTGGCTAAATATACAAATGATGGACGATTGCTTTGGGCAAAATCGCCCAATGGAAAAGGGGAAGCACAAGGCGTTGCCATAGACTCAGACGGCAATATTTTCATCGGTGGTTACTTTACATTAACTATTTCATTTGATGATATCACACTTAAATCGCATTCTAAAAATAGCGGAGATGCTTTTGTTGCCAAATACTCACCAACAGGTCAAGCGATATGGGCGAAGAATTTTGGTGGTGAAAGTGGTGAAATTGCCTCTTGCGAAACAGACCCCTTTGGCAACGTATATCTGGCGGGTCTATTTTTCAGCAAAACGATTATATCTGAAACAGATACGCTTACAAACAATGGAGCGATAAATCATTTCATTGCAAAGTTTGATAATGATGGAAAATTACTTTGGGCAAAATCTGCGGGAGGAAATAACGGAGAAGAACCCGCAACAGCTACTCGCGAATTTTATGTAGACAAAAACGGAAATGCTTTTTGTACAGGCTCAAATTGGAGTGAATTTACTTTTGCAGGGCAAACCATTAAACCCGTTGCAGGTTCGGAAGACATCTTTCTATTGAAGTATGACAAAAACGGTAACGAAATTTGGGGCGTTGATTACGGTGGTTCGGGCAGAAACGCAGGTAGAGGAATTACCACAGACAAAAACGGAAATGTTTTTCTAACAGGCTCTTTTGACGAAAAGCAACTAAAAATTTACAACCAAACTTTGACAAACGTTGGGGACTCTGACATTTTTATTGTAAAATTCAGTGAACAGAAATAATGAAATAAGCACAGTGCATTACACGGGTTTTGCGTCAGGTGGGGTGACCTGCAAACTTGGAGCTTTATGCGTATCCAAGTGTAGCACTAGGCTAAACATTTATATTTTCTAACCCCACTATAGCCAAGCCCCAAATGTTAAACATTAATGACAAACAAATGATTGAAATTTTAAAAAATCATATAACAAGCCGACTGGGAAACGACCTTGATAATTTAGACAAGGTTCTTACCTCTTTTAAACACATCCAGACGAAACGAAACGAACAACTTTTACAACAAGGTGACACTTGCAAATATGTTTACTTTATTGCAAAAGGCTGTTTGCAAGTGTATGTATACGACAAAGATTTTAACGAAACAACAAGAGACTTAGTGGTTGAAGGCAATTGATGCTCTGAACTTATGAGTTTTGGAAGCGGTAACCCTGCCACAGAAAATATCCGAACAGTAGAACCTTGCGAACTATTTGCCATTGACAGGCAAAATTTTCAAACACTGATGGTAACAGTTCCCCAGTTTGACAAAGTATATAAACAAATTCTTGAAGCATCCTATGCCAACTCTGTTTATCGTATTAACACATTCGTTTCCTTGTCTGCGCTAGACAGAATAAAATGGTTAATGGAACACCGCCCCATGCTCATGACACGACTTTCAAGTAAACTCATTGCATCCTATTTAGGTATCAACAAAGACGTTTTTAGCCGACTGAAATCCAAATTGTAAAACATCGACTTTTGTCATCGTTCACGGAAATATAATTGCTGAATTTTGCATCATTATTCACAATTAAAATTTCAAAATTATGACAGAGTATTTATTATTATTTCGCAACGCAAGTGCTGAAAATGGTTATTTAGCATCTTCACAGGATATGGCTGAAGATATGCCTAAATGGCAATCTTGGATAGGGAATATAGCTATGCAAGGTAAATTAGTACATACAGCACCCGTTCGCTATGAAGCTACAATTGTACACAACAAGGGTGTTGTAGTTGGACCACACAAAGAAACTAATAGCGTGTTGGTTTCAGGTTTTTTAATCTGTAAATCAGATAATTGGGAAGAAGTGCAAGAATGGAGTAAGACGTGCCCCATTCTTAAATATCCAAATAGTTCAGTAGAAATCAGACCTCTCATTCCCTTTCCAACCAATTAAAAATTAAAGCAATGGACAAAATTTTAAATTTAGGAAAATACATTTTTCCCCTTTCATTTTTGTTGTATGTTGGTCTACATCTTGGTAAACCTGAAGTGGGGGCTTCATTCGTTCCCAATTACATTCCGTTTCCATACTTTTGGAATTACTTTACATTAACCTGCATCCTTTTATTTATTGTTAGTGCAATAATTGGAAAATATGATAAATTGGCCTATTCGATGATGGCGATTTATATAATATTGATGGCCGTTTTAGTTCATTTACCAAGAGCAATGGGACAAGAATTAGACGTAGAAAATATGACGGCTGATTTAGTAAGAGAAAAAGAATTAGAACTAGTAAACTTTTTAGAAACATAATGGTGACAGGTGCATTATTAGCATTTGCAAAATTTGTAGCTAAAGACAAGAGAATAATTGGATAATAAAATATAAATAGTTGAGGTGTCGGGACAAATTATGTTCCGACATTTATGTATCTTAGATCATTATTTGGTGATGCAATGTATCATCTTGGTGGATATGAGAACTATTCAACCATTAAAAACGACTAATTTTAATAGCCTCAACTTCAACTCTTCATGAGCTTACTATACAATTCTTACACCTACCACACACACATCATCCAATTGATAATAACGCGCTTCCTTATTTTCAACAACTGATTGGGTTCTCCATTCTTCAAAACTATCATCCAAAAATTGTTTTTGTTGATCCATATCAAATAATTGCATACTCAGAATTCGGTTTTTAAAATGAGTGGATTTCATTTTTTTGCCATTAACACCACCAAATTGGTCAGCATATCCATCAGTAAAAAGGTAAATTCTATCATCTTCTTGAATCGAAATAGTAACCGTGGTAAAGGGGGTCATTTTATCATAAATTGCCACGGGTTGTTTATCAGGTTTGATTTCAAACAATCTAAAACCATTATCTTCTATAAAAGGCACTGCTTCTGACAGCATTTCTTCTTTACTACAAACCAACAGATCTTTATCAGCAGATCGAACAATCCAAAGTGCATTATTTGCGCCTGACCACTGCATTTGAAACACCGCCTTACCTGTATCTGGGTTTCTCCATTTTCTTAGAGATGCCAGCGAAATATCCATACCGTCTTTTACCTCACGATTATTTTTTGCTAATCTATCAATAATGATTTTTCGTGCTTTGTCCAACAATTCTCCCGTAGAACTTACTTTTTCTTCTAAAACTACCTTTGACAAAGCATTACTACAAATTACACTAATCATTGCCCCTGGAACGCCATGACCTGTGCAATCAGCAGCAGCAAAAAACACAATACTCATACCATCCGAATAAGCAGAATCAGACATTATCCCCACATCTTCTGCTTGGGTAATGGGTTTGGTCTCTAACCAATAAAAATCTCCACTTACCACATCCTTGGGTTTAAACAATACAAATCCATCTTTAAGTTCCTTGTTAAGTATGTCTTTAGATGGTAAAATGGCATCTTGTATTCTTTTGGCATAATTTATTGAATCTGAAATTTCCTTGTTTTTTTCTTCTACTAATTCCTTTTGATGTTCGATAATATCTTTTTGTTTTCTAATTACCAATAATCTATTAACAATAAATATAGAAAACAAACTAATTAATCCCAATCCCAAAAAAAGAGCCATTTGTTTATTTTCTTGTGCTTCAATTTGAGCTTCTTGCTTTTCTCGTAGAGCATCATTCACCTTATCTTTCTCAGCGTTTTTTACACTATCTGCAGTTATTTTTTTATCGAATTCATATTTGAATTGCTGTTGAATTATCTTCTTTTCACTCTCTTCATTTCTAATACTATCGCTCATTTCAACATACAACTCAAACATCTCAAGCGCCTTTTTATAATCATTTTCCGACTTATATAATTCATACAATACTCTGCTACTTGCCATTAACTCTTGGTTCACTCCAATTTCTTTTGCTAAATCCATGGCTTCTTGCACCAACTTCTTAGATAAATCTGGTTTTTTTTGTACTTGATATATTCTACCGATATTGACTAAAGTAGAAATAGCTCCCTTTTTATCTCCTATTGTTTTCCTGATTTCTAAGGCCTTGTTAAAATAATCCATAGAAGGCACAAAGTCTTTGGCTTTAAAATAATTTTGTCCGATTAAATCATATGAAGTAGCTACAGCATGTAAATCACCAATTTTCTCTGACATTTTAAGACTTTTCTCAAAATATTCAATAGCCTTTGCCGAATTATCGGTGGCCGCATAAACGGTTCCAATGTTATTATAACCTATTGAAACACCTTGTTTGTTCCCCTGTTTTTGTTGAATCAACAAACTCTTTTGATAATATTCTAAAGCTTTATCATAATCTTGCTGGCCGAAATAAATGATGCCAATATTGGCCATTGAACCAGCCATACTCATATTATCACCTATTTCTTCGGCAATATCCAGACTTTTAAAATAATGTTCTAGTGCTAAATTTTGATTCCCCTGATCACTGTATACTGCTCCTATATTATTGTGTGATTTTGCTTGTCCTTTTTTATCTTTCAACTCAACATAAGTAGTTAAACACTTATCATGGTAAACAATTGAATTTTGATAATCACCTCTTAAGTAAAATGAAATTGCCTGAGTATTAAGAGCCTGTGCTTGAAAATCTTTTCGATTGTTTAATTCGGCATACTCATACATCATTTGAGCACATACAAAAGCACTATCTGGATTTGTAAATAAATAACCAACCCATGCTATTTCATCAATAGCTTTAAGTCTTTCTTCAATAGAAACCTTTGGATTGTCCCATACTGACCAAAGCGAATCCATATTCAGTTGAGATCGAACAGACCCAATAAAAAACGTTAGTAGTAAAAAAAAAACTATTTTTTTCATAATAAAAAGTAAAGGTAATAAAATTTTGCTTCAACAATTTTTACTTTATCAAATTCTAATTTGTATATTCGCACCCTTAAATTTTTTATACACTATGGCAATTATAAGCAAAATTAGAGATAAGTCAGGTTTAATCGTATTTATCGTAGGATTGGGATTAGTACTTTTCATCATTCCATTTGATACCATTTTACAAAAATTTGGTGGTGCTGGTGAACAACCTATGGGAGAAATCAACGGCCAATCAATTATTGACACAGAATGGAAGTTTTCTGAAAATGTTCAATTTGAATCAGATAAAATTAGAAGTAGTAATCCTGGTTACAGTTTTACAGAAAAAGACATTGTTGACATTGAAAACAGTGTTTGGGGTAGAATTATTTCTGACACCTTATTACAATTGGAATACGCAAAACTTGGATTAAGAGTAGGAAGCAAAGAATTGAATGACGTTCTTATTTTTGGAGAGTACACTTCATCAGTAATTCGCGAAATTCCTCAATTCAATATGGATTTTGGAAATGGTCAAAAGATGTTTTTAAAAGACTCAGCTATGTCTTATTTCAGAAATGAAGCGCTTAAATTGGAAGCGCTTAAAGGTAATGAAAAATCATTTCAAGAAGCACAAATGTATTACAACTGGACCTTACCAATTACCAATGCACGTCTGAAAGAAAAATATCTTGCAATGATGCGTTACGCAGTTATTGGTAATAAAATAGAATCTCAACGTTTACATAAAGAGCAAAACACTTCTGCTGAAATCTCTTATATTTTCCTAAACTATATGGACATAGCTGATAGCTTGGTAACGGTTACAGATAAAGATTTAAAAGCATATTATGAAAAACACTCTAATGAAGTGAAATATAAAAATGATGGTGATGTAAGAGGTTTTAAATATGTGTTATTCCCAATCAAACCATCGGAGAAGGATTTAAATGAATTGAGCACTAACTTAAATGGTTTGAAAGAAACTTTTAAGACGGCAAAAAATGATACAGCCTTTTTAATTGCTAACGCAGCGTCAGCCAAGCAGTCTGCTCAATCTATGGACATTCTTCCAGAAAAACCATACGAACCAGGAAGCAGTCAATTTCCTATTGATGTGGATTCTGCCATCATCAAAGGCTCTAAAGGAGATGTGATCGGACCATTTTTACATATGAATAATTCTAAAATGTTGCTTGTAAAAGTGATTTCAGCAGAAAACAAAAAAGAAACAGAAGTTCGACACATTTTTCTAACTAAAAAAGGAACCGATGAAACCTTAAATGCTCCTATTTCAAAAACAGCAGATAGTTTAGCAACTATTTTGAAAGGCGATAAATCAAAATTCGCGCAATTAGCACTTCAATTTAATCAAGATAAATCGTCTCCAAACGGTGTAATTAGAGTTGATTCAGCAAGTAGCAATCAATGGGGTGAGGCATTCAAAACAGCCGCTCTTTCAAACTCTGTGGGTTCTGTATCTGTTGTAACTACAGATATGGGATACCATGTTATGGAAGTTATGGAACGTGGAGAATTTAAATACAATAGAATTGCTATTGTAGATAAAGATGTAGTACCTTCAAAAATTACACGTCAATCTTTAGAAGAAAATTTAGTGTTACCTTTTATTACTAAATTAGAAAAAGGAGATTCTACAATTGAAAAATTAGCTTTAGCGAATGGTGTTATGGCATCTGAATTACCTCGTATTTATTTAGCAAATCCTACACAAAGTATGTCGCAAATAGGATTTAGTATGGATATCATGACTTGGGCATTCAACAGAGAAGTTGGAAGTGTATCTGATGCAATTTTAGTAGAAGGAAACAACTTTTTCGTTGGTCAGATTACCTATGCAGCAGCAGAAGGAGTTCCTTCTTTTGAAGCCGCTAAGGATGATATGAAAATCGAAGTTTTAAAAGAGAAAAAAGCTGAATATGTAAAAAAACTTATAGGCGAATCAAAATCATTAGAAGAAGCTGTGGCCAAATTACCGAAAGCTCAAATTCAAATTGGAAAAGTAACTCTTGCTGATAATTATTTAGCTCCAGGTCAAAATGATCCAGTCGCAGTGGCACATGCTTTTGTTACTAAAGAAGGAGCGACATCTAATTTGGTTGTTGGTGATGCAGGAGTTTATATGATTAAAGTAAACAAAAAAGCAGTATCTACTTTAGCTGAAGATTTAACTGCACAACGAAATGAAATAACTGAAAGACATAGAAATTCAGTTGACCAAGGTTATATCATGGCGTTATATAGAGCTGCAGATGTGAAAGATTGGAGAATGAAAAGAAAAGTTACAATGGCAAATTAAGCTTGTGACTTTAAAAAATATATAATTTTAAAAAGGAGGTTTAGGCTTCCTTTTTTGTTTCTAGGTACTTCATTAAATAGATTTGAACTAGATCTCTTATTCCGATTCCATGGATAGCACATCAGGTTATTAAATCCTCAAAGAAATAAAAATAGCTCAATCATTTCTTTATTCAAAATAATCTCCTATCTTTGCACTCCGTTTTTGGCAAAAGAGACAAAAATTTCATTGAAATAATCGCGGATGTGGTGAAATTGGTAGACATGCCAGACTTAGGATCTGGTGCCGCAAGGTGTGTGGGTTCGAGTCCCTCCATCCGCACAAACAAAGAAAATTAATGGTGTCACGCCAACCGTGTGACACCATTTTTAGTTTAATGATAAATCATCAAGAATTAAGTTATGAATATTGAACAAAAAAACATCGATGAGTTAAATGCCATCATCACTGTTAAAATTAACCCTGAAGATTACCAAGAAAAATACGATAGCTCAATTAATAAGCATCGTAAGGAAATGAAAATACCTGGATTTAGACCCGGCCATGTGCCTGCCTCTTTAGTAAAGAAAAAATATGGACCATCTATTTTGGCTGATGAAATTGATAAAATTTTAAATGAAGCATTATTTAATCACATTCAAGAAAACAAATTGGATGTTTTAGGTCAACCGTTACCAAAAGAAAATGAAAAACCAATTGATTGGTCCAACCCTGTTGATATGGAATTTTCTTTTGAAATTGGACTTGCTCCTCAATTTGAAATTGATTTATCAAAAAAAACAAAATTCACTTTCAACAAAATTAAAGTTGATGAGACTTTAGTTAACAAACAAATTGAAGATTTTGCAAGAAGATATGGTAAACTAGCCCCAGTAGATATCAGTGAAAAATCGGATATGATATGGGCTACTTTTACTGAATTGGATGCAAACGATAAAAAGTTGGAGGGTGGATTTACACATAGTTCAACTGTATCTATTGAATTTACTGAAGATGAAAAAGTAAAAGCAAAATTAATTGGCTTAAAAGCAGGAGATACTCTTATTATTGACCCAAAAACAATTTCTAGAGGTGAGGCAGATATGGCTGCGATGTTGGGAATTACCAAAGAAAGAGTTGCTGCTTTTACAGGCAATGTTGAATTGAAGGTAACAGAAGTAAAAAGATTACACTTAGCTGAAGTTAATCAAGAATTAGTTGATAAAGTATACGGTGTAGGCGAAGTAGATGGAGTTGATGCTTTTAAAGATAAAATTAGAACCGAATTATCTCAAATGTTTGTTAAAGATAGTGACCGTTTATTTAAAAGAGATTTAGCGGATACTTTAATTGAAAAATTGAACTTATCACTACCAAATGACTTTTTGAAAAGATGGATTGTTGCTTCTAACAAAAAAGAAGTTACTATGGAACAAGTGGAATCTGAATACGACCAATATTCTTTATCCTTAAAATGGCAACTAATCGAAAATAAAATTATTAAAGATAATAACATTAAAGTAGAAGCCGAGGAAGTTATTGAATATACCAAAGAGCTTATGGCTATGCAATATGCACAGTACGGTATGCCTGCTCCAGAGGATGATGAATTGACTAAAGTAGCTAAAAAGGTTCTTGCTAATCAAGAAGAAAGCACTAAGATATACGAGAATTTGTATGACATGAAAGTAATCAACTTCCTAAAATCTACTGCTAATATTGAAGAAAAAGAGCTTTCTTATGATGATTTCGTAAAACACGCTCAAAAAGCATAATTTTAGAAACACGATAACTATTTGAATCACTATATTTGAGGCTGTTAAGAATTCGTTTTAACAGCCTCATTTTTATTTACGACAACTATGGAATTTGAAGCAAACCAAAAAAAGAATATTAATGACTTAGGTGAATTTGGTCTCATTAGCCATCTTACAGAATCGATTGAATTGGTCAATTCCAGTTCAAAGCTTGGTGTGGGTGATGATTGCGCCATAATTCAATTCGATAATAGGCTTACCGTTGTTACTACTGATATGTTAGTAGAAGGTATTCATTTTGATTTGGTTTTCACCCCTCTCAAACATTTAGGATATAAGGCTGTGGTAGTTAACCTCAGCGATGTATATGCCATGAATGCATTACCACGTCAAATCACTGTTTCATTGGCTATTTCAAGTAAATATACATTAGATGCTATTGAAGAAATTTATAGCGGAATACGATTAGCTTGTGAACTATATGGAGTAGATATTGTTGGTGGCGACACCACATCAAGTCTATCTGGCTTGGTAATCAGCATTACCGCCATTGGTGAGGTTGAAAAAGAAAAAATTGCCTACCGTTCTGGAGCAAAAGAAAACGACCTTTTGGTAGTAAGTGGAGATTTAGGCGGAGCATTTATGGGGTTAACCTTACTGCAACGAGAAAAAGAGGTATGGAAAGATAATCCAAATATGCAACCTGATTTAGACGGAAATGATTATGTATTGGAACGTCAAATTAAACCAGAAGCACGTAAAGACATTATACAATTATTGGCTCAAATGCAGGTGGTACCCACAAGTATGATTGATATATCTGACGGACTTGCCTCAGAAATTTATCATTTGTGCAAAGCCTCAAACGTGGGTTGTAATCTGTATGAAGAAAAAATTCCGATAGACCCAATGACCTACAAAACAGCACGTGATTTTAATCTTGATCCTACGGTTTGTGCTTTAAGTGGTGGTGAAGATTATGAGTTGCTCTTTACCATTTCTCAAACAGATTTTGACAAAATCAAAGGTAATCCAAACTTGACCGTAATTGGACACATGACCGAAGCGGTTACAGGTGTTAATTTAATCACTTCAGGAGGATCTGTTGCTCCTTTGAAAGCCCAAGGTTGGGATGGATTGAAAAAGTAACAAAAAAGAGCTATGCATTAACAACATAGCTCTTTTATTTTAACTTCTTATTTTTGGATTACTAATTTAAATGTTTTATTAGAAATTCCATTTAATGTAACCAAATATACACCGTTACTTAATTCGTTGTTTAATTCAAAAGTTTGGTAATCAGTTGATAATATCGTTTTATATACTATGCTACCACTAATATCTTGGATCAACATTTCAAAGTGATTTTCAATTAAAGAATTTAATTCAACAGTGAATAAACCATTACTTGGATTAGGGAAAATATTAAAATCAAATGTGTTTTCATTTTCCGCTAATGAACTTGTTGTACTTAACGTAACACACGAAGAGGTAACAGTACAACCATTTATATCGGTTGCTTGAAAAGCATAGTCCCCAGCACAAGCATTACCTAATGTAGGTTGTGTGCCCATTGAAGCTTGAGTAATACAATCCATCCAATTATATACATACCCTGGTGTTCCTCCCGTAGCAGTACCCACCAAAACTCCATCACAAGAACCAATAGAACTTACATTAACCGAAATGGTAGCTGCCACTTGAATTGCAGGTGGTTCAACAATTGAAACATTCATATAACTTATGCATCCATCACTACTAGACACCGTCAATGTCGTTGTACCACCACATAAACCTTGCAAATAAGCCGAAGAAGTAAATGTAAAAGGAGAACCTGTAAAATTGCCTGAAACAATATAAGGCAATTGTCCTCCAGAAGCAGCTATTACCAAAGTTCCATCGCACGTTCCATTGCACGATGCTGGTGTATGTTGAAACTGTGTTGTAACCAAATTGCATCCACTATTACTTCCCACAGTTACTGTTGGATTGCAAGTAGTACATCCATTAGCATCCGTAACACAAACTTGATAGGATCCTGCACAAAGATTTCCCATTGTACCTGTTGGCTGCCCCATTCCATTCAATGTGTACGTGTAAGGTGCTGTCCCTCCAGTTGCTGTAGCTGCAATTTGGCCATCACAGGCTCCTGTCGAGCTTTCATTTGTTGGGCTAGCTGTTAATACCAAAGGTGAAGGTTCTGTAAAAACCATCGTATATTGAAACACACACCCATCAGCACTGGTTACACCCACAATTTGAGGACCCGCACAAAAACCTGATAAGGTTGTTCCGGATGTAAACGTAACAGGTGAATTGGTGAAATTACCTGAAACAACATAAGGTGGAGTTGCGCCCGTTGCTATTAAAAAAGCCGAACCATCACAGGCTCCATTACAAGTTATGTTTTGTTGTTGCACAGAAGTTACTGCAAAGGTTGAGCAGTTTACCCCACTATTACTTCCCACAGTGACAGTTGTATTGCAAGAAGTACATCCATTAGCATCCGTAACACAAACTTGATAGGATACTGCACAAAGATTTCCCATTGTACCTGTCGGCTGCCCCATTCCATTCAATGTGTACGTGTAGGGTGCTGTCCCTCCAGTTGCTGTAGCTGCAATTTGGCCATCACATGCTCCTGTCGAGCTTTCATTTGTTGGACTAGCCGTTAATATTAAAGGTGATGGTTCGGTAAAAACCATCGTATATTGAAACACACACCCATCAGCACTGGTTACACCCACAATTTGAGGTCCTGCACAAAAACCAGACAAGGTTGTTCCGGCTGTAAAAGTAACAGGTGAATTGGTAAAATTACCTGAAACAACATAAGGAGGAGTTGCGCCCGTTGCTATTAAAAAAGCCGAACCATCACAAGCTCCATTACAAGTTATGTTTTGTTGCTGTACAGAGGTTACTGCAAAGGTTGAGCAGTTTACCCCACTATTACTTCCTACAGTTACTGTTGGATTGCAAGTAGTACATCCATTAGCATCTGTAACACAAACTTGATAAGAACCTGCACATAAATTTCCAAAAGTAGAAGAACCTTGACCTACTCCACCATTAATAGAGTACATAAAAGGACTTGTCCCTCCGGTAACCAAAGCGACAATCTGACCATCACAAGCACCAATTGTTGTTTCATTGGTTGGATTAGTGGTAAGAATCAATTGTGCTGGTTGAGCAATAGTAACAATTACGGGTACAGTCTGATTTAGTGCATCCGTAACTAAAAAAGTATTCGTACCAGCACAAATTCCAAAGAGGGTTATACCAGAAGTATAGGTTTGAGGAGCATTTGCAGCAGGTCCTGTAATGATATAAGGTGGTTGACCACCTGTTGTAATGATAAAAGCTGTACCATCACATATACCATTACAACTGGTGCTTGTTTGTTGCACTGCAGTAGAAGCGAGTTGTGAAAAAGAAGTAAGATGAATAAACAAAATTACAAATAGGGTAGATAAGGTTTTCATAGTATTTTAATCAATTTATTACTTAACGAAAAAATACTAAAAGGTTGCCTCACTATGAATTGATAATCTCTTCCTTCATTTTTTTAAACTCCCCATATTGTGCTTTTAAGGGATCATTCGGCTTCAAACTATTGTAAGCCATTCTACCTTTCGTTTTGAGCCACAATATCCAATAATGATAAGCTATTGAGCTACACACCATAACCGAAATCAGGTAATAAATCCAATAATAATTATCGGTAAAAAGCGCGACTAAAAGGGTTTGAATACCCCAAAAAATAGCAAAAAACACCACGCTCAAGGCCATTTTCATGGAGCTGTGAAATTGCAAATCTTTAATTTTCTTCTTAACAAATCTAACCGGTAAAATGTAGGGCACAAAACTATTTATGGCTCCAAAAAATGCTAGAGGAGCCAATAGCACTAATAAAATCCAATTTAAACTGGTTGAATGCCGCTCTTTGGTAAATAACCAATACCTTAATCCTTTTTTCTTAATTGTAGTAGAAAAACGAACCATAGTGTCATTTAAGTCGTGGGTTCCATTATTCTCCAACCAATCTTCTGCTTTAGCTATAAATTGTTTTTGAGCCGAAAACTTGTCTTCCAAATCATTACTTCCCTTTACATATTTTACCCGAATGTCTTCGTCAAACATTAACATCATTTCGTGAATGAAATCATAGTATTCTGTTTTTCGTATATCGATAATTAAATCAGACATTTTATCGTGCAACATGTGGGTTGTGGTATTGATGTCTAATCCTGAACCTTGTTTCAACCATTCAGCGGCATCAATAGGTTCCCCGAAATTGATCACCAATTCGGCTCCCATATTATATAAATTGCTATAATTCAATCCAACAGGTACAATCTTCACATCCAATTCAGCACCGTACTTTTTCATTGCACCCAACGCAATACGAGCAAATCCTTTCTTTAATGGTCGTAAGTTTTTTAATTTACCGTGATTACCCTCTGGAAAAATAATAATCGGACGGTTTTTTGAAAGTATATCATGACATCTATTAAAAACAGCTACGTTGGCATCTTTAGTATCTACCCCATCCCGCTCACGATAGATTGGAAGCATATTGATACTATCAAAAATCTTGGCCACCAATTTTTTCTTGAATACATCTGCTCTAACCAAATAATAAGTAGGTTGATTTAACTTCACCGCAATCATTACGGGATCCATAAAGGCATTTTGATGATTGGAAGCAAATATGATGGGCTTGTTCTTCGGTATGTTCTTTTTCCCAATAACTTTATGTCGTTTGTAAAAAGTACGAATTCCAATAAATACAATCAAATAGCCCAAAGCGTATGTCCATGTCCAATTTTTTATTCTCATATGAAGGTGGCTTTCTAGATTATCTTAATTGTGCTTGTAGTTCATTGCAAATTTTATCTTGAATGCGTTTCATAACATCCTCAATTTCTTTATCTTGCAAGGTTTTAGTTTCGTCTTGCAAAACAAATCTTACCGCATAGGACTTTTTACCTTCGGGTAAATTTTTTCCTTCATACACATCAAAAAGTTGCACTTGTTTTAGCAATGTTTTCTCGGCTTGATTGGCTAATGAGGTGATTTCTCCAAACTGAATTTTCTTGTCTAAAAGCAATGAAAAATCTCTTGTTACGGCAGGAAATTTAGCCAACTCTTTGAATTTAACCTTGTTCATTACCAACAACTCTAAAACAACCCTCCAATTAATGTCTGCTATAAAAACATCATTTTTAATTCCAAAATAATTTTTTGTTTTCTTAGAAATCCAACCCACATTGGCCACTTCCTTTTTTGATATGGCATAAGCTATTCCATCTTCAAACAACTCATTTGATGTAGGATTTATTTGGTAATTTTTAAGTATTCCCAATTTCAAAAACAACCCCTCAACCAACCCCTTAAGGGTAAAAAAGTTGACCGTTTCGGGTTTTGCATTCCAACTTTCCTCTTTTTTGTCTCCACTCAAAACAATAAGTAAGCGCGATTCTTCCTCATATTTTTCTTGGTACTTGTGATACACCTTACCAAATTCGTAGGCTTTCAACAAATCATTACCATGGTTTTGATTCTTTAACACTATTTCCAACCCACCAAACAATAACGATTGTCTCATTACATCCAAATCAGCACTCAGCGGGTTTAATAATCGCACACTAAATTCTTCTCGCACATTTTTTGTTGCAAAATCAACGTGATACTTTGAACTGGTAAGTGAATTAGACATCCCTTCAAACAATCCGTTTGAGGTCAGCCAATCTGAAATAAAATGTTGCACTTTTTCTTTGTCCAACGCATTATCAATAATGATAGAAGTATTTAATTTTTCAGGTAATGGAACGTTGTTAAACCCATACATTCTCAATATTTCTTCAGCAATATCTGCTTCTCGGGTTACATCCACTCGGTAAGCCGGTACTTCAACCGTAAGAATATCTTCCTTTTCATTTAATACAATAATCTCCAAATTGGTTAAGATGGAAACAATATCTTCTCGTGTAAAAGGTATTCCACACAATTGTTTAATTCGGCTAATAGAGACCTCAAAAACCACATTGACGATAGGACTCGGATAATGATCAAAAAGTTCTCCCTCAATACTTCCACCTGCTAACTCTTGTATTAAAAGAGCAGCCCGTTTTAGAGCATAAATAGTTATATTAGGGTCAATACCTCTTTCAAAACGGTAGGAAGCATCGGTACTTAAACCATGTCTTTTGGCCGTTTTTCGAATGCTAACGGGATTGAAATAAGCACTTTCTAAAAATATGGCGCTAGTATTTTCCGTCACTCCTGAATTTTTTCCGCCAAAAACTCCTGCAATACACATAGGCCCTTTTTCATCGCAAATCATCAAGTCTTCTTCGTGCAAGCTACGTTCAATATCATCAAGTGTTGTAAATTTAGTTCCAACTGGTAGTGTTTTTACAGTAATCTTTCCATTAATTTTTGATGCATCAAAAGCATGAAGAGGTTGCCCTAATTCGTGTAAAACGTAATTAGTAACGTCGACGATATTGTTTTTGGGAGTTAAGCCGATAGATTTCAATCGGTTTTGAAGCCATTCAGGCGAAAGTTTCACTTTAACTCCAGAAATGGTTACTCCGCAATATCTTGGTGCTAACTTAGAATTATCGATTTTAACATCAATTTTCAATGTTCGCTTATCCACTCTAAAGTTACTCACCGATGGGGTTATTAATTCAACATTAACACCACTTTGAATCAATCCAGCTCTTAAATCTCTTGCTGTACCCAAATGACTCATGGCATCAGCACGATTGGGTGTTAATCCAATTTCGAATATCTCGTCGTTTTCTATTTTAAAAACTTTGGCTACAGATGTGCCTGGTTTTAAAGAATTGTCTAGAACCATAATTCCCTCGTGGCTGGTTCCCAGACCGAGTTCGTCTTCGGCGCAAATCATTCCGTGGCTTTCTTGATCGCGAATTTTTCCTTTTTTTATTTGAAAAGGAGTTCCATTTTTATCATACAAAGTCGTTCCAATAGTGGCTACAGGAACTTTTTGTCCAGCGGCAACATTGCTTGCACCACACACAATTTGTACGGGAGTACCATCACCTAAATCGACTGTGGTTACTTTCAATCGGTCCGCATTAGGATGCTGTTCGCAGGTTAGCACATGGCCTA
>CAYQNU010000011.1:0-19898 GCA_964419055.1 uncultured Flavobacteriales bacterium
ACAGACCTATTAATAATATCAAAAACCAATTAATTTAATTTCACCCAACGGGTTTGATTCTATTATAATTGTATCTTTCGTGGTTATTGTTTTATTTGCTAAAAACAAACTTGAACCAATAAAATCATAAAACAATAATACCTTTGTATTTACGATCTCACCATTATTTATAAATAATATTAAAATGAACGCTATCAGTATAAAAGAGGTAATCAATGTTCTAAATGTCTTAGCACCACCAGTTTTGCAAGAAAATTATGACAATGCAGGTCTAATTGTTGGAGACAGCTGTATGAAATGCTCTGGTATTTTGGTTTGTTTGGATAGTACAGAGGAAGTAATTGTAGAGGCTATTGAAAAGGGTTGCAATTTAATTGTTGCTCACCATCCAATTGTTTTTTCAGGATTAAAAAAAATAACCGGTAAAAATTATATCGAACGGGTGGTAATTAAAGCCATAAAAAATGATATTGCTATCTTTGCTATTCATACTAATTTAGATAATGTAATTGCCGGAGTGAATGGGAAAATGGCTCAAATTTTAGAGTTGAAAAACACTCAAGTTTTAGCACCTAAAAAGGATGTTCTCAGTAAATTAATTACATACGTTCCCAACGATCATTTGGATAAGCTTAAAATAGCCTTATTTAACTCTGGTGCTGGTAGTATTGGTAATTATGACGAATGTAGCTTTTCTACAACTGGCCTGGGTAGTTTTAGGGCATTGGAAGGTTCTAATCCCTTTGTAGGAAATAAAAATGAGCAACATATTGAACGGGAAGTAAAATTAGAAGTAATTTACCCAAATCATTTGGAGCGTGAAGTAATAAAAGCTTTAAAAAATATTCACCCATATGAAGAAGTTGCCTATGATTGTATTGCTTTAAAGAACACTAATCAAAACATTGGAGCCGGCATTATAGGTCATTTGGAACAATCAGTTGATTTGATGCAGTTCTTAACTAAATTAAAAGGATATTTTAATGTGGGCTCATTGAAATATACTAAACCAGTAAAGGAAAAAGTTCAAAAAATAGCTTATTGTGGTGGTTCTGGAAGTTTTCTTCTAAATGATGCCATACAACAAGGCGCAGATGTATTTGTAACCGGAGATTTCAAATATCACCAATTTTTTGATGCGGATAAACGAATTGTAATTGTTGATATTGGACATTATGAAAGCGAATTTTTAACAATTAATCTTTTAGTTGACAAATTGAAAGAAAATTTTACTACTTTTGCGGTCTTGTTAACAAACGTGAATACGAATCCAATTAATTTTTTGTAATAAAAATGGCAAAAACCGTAAAAGAACAGTCAGCTGAAGAGAAGTTAAGAGCACTTTACTGTCTTCAAATAATCGATTCTAAGATTGATAAAATCAGAGAAGTTAGAGGAGAATTACCTCTTGAAGTTCAAGACCTTGAAGATGAAATTTCAGGATTGACACTTCGTTTAGATAAAATCAATGATGATATCGAAGAGATGAAACGTGCTTTGAACGAGCGTAAGAATTCTATTGAAGAGTCAAAAGCTTTGATTAAAAAATACGAAGAGCAACAAAAAAATGTACGTAACAATCGTGAGTACGATTCGATAACTAAAGAAATTGAGTTTCAAAACTTAGAAATCGAGTTAAGCGAAAAAAGAATAAAAGAATTTAAATTCAAGATTGATAGTAAATTAGAATTGTTTGAAACGAGTAAAAACATCATTGATGATAAAAAATCAATCTTAGTTGCTAAACAAAAGGAACTTGATGAAATCACTAGTGAAACAAGAAAAGAGGAGGATATTCTAAATGCCGAATCTGAAAAAGCTGCTTCTAATGTTGAAGATCGTTTATTGAGAATGTACAGAAGAATTAGAGGTGGTGCTAAAAATGGATTAGCAGTGGTTCCCGTTGAAAGAGGTGCTGCTGGAGGTTCATTTATTCAAATTCCACCTCAAGCTCAGATTGATATTGCTGCTCGTAAGAAAGTAATTGTAGATGAGCACAGCGGAAGAATACTTGTTGATGCAGATTTAGCTCAAGAAGAAGCAGATAGAATTAATAAAGTATTGAATAAATTGATGAAATAATTATTCATTTCAAAATAGTTTAAAAAAGAGGTATTGAATTTTCAATACCTCTTTTTTTTGTCACTTTTGTTACAAAGAATAGTGGTTAGATGAGGTACATTTGTAGAAAATAAAGAATTATGACAAAAAGAGGTGTTGTTTTAACTACAATAGGTTTGGGAGTTGGTGCCTTAGCAGGATATGTTTATTATTCCACAGTGGGTTGTTCTAGTGGCGGTTGCGCCATTACGTCAAGTCCTGTAAACAGCACTTTGTATGGCAGTTTTATGGGAGCTTTATTATTCAGTTCTTTTAACAAGAAAAAAGAAATTCAAAAGGAAGATGAATCAAAATAAACGATTGATTCAAATAAAAAACCTTGAAATGGATTCCGTTTTTTATTAAAAATACAACCACCACATTTTTGCACCGTTTGTATTAATTTCCAACGTGGGTGATGGGATTTTTATAAATCCAAAAGGGCCTAGTGCTGTTCTAATCCATTGCTTCTTTATAGGTATCTTTGCTAAATCAATATCAAAAGAGAAATAATACTGTCGATATCTTTTGAATTCATCACATAAGGGATTATTTAGGCAAAAGTCGGCATCAGTGGTACCACTAATCATTTCCTCTGCACCATATCCCATTGCTAGATTTAACCAAGCTGGAAAATTAGAATCTCTCAAAAAAAGTGACTTAATATTTAAACTCATCCAATAGGTTTGCCCATTATAATCCTTAAGCAGTCTTTCAGGTATAGATTTACCCAACACATTAGGTCTATATGAAGCAAATTCAGTTAAATGGGCGCTGTATTTGATTTTAACTCGTTGTTCATTCCAAAAGAACGTTTGTGTACTAGCGGTTACAAATCCCAATGTGTTGGCCGCCATATCTCCCCAACTAAAACCCCATTCTTGCGAGGTGCCGTCCAACAGTTCCAAACCTGTGAGGTATATTAATCCAACACTTCCACCAATCCAAGCGGCTTTTTTCAGCGATAATCCAGTCCATTTAAAAGATTCAATTCCCAATTGCCCCAAATAGTTGGCTGTCATAAAATGCCCTACTTTATCCATTTGGAGCCATTCTGCATTATCATTGAAGGTATGGAATTTTGATCGAGGATAAGGTTTGTACCATACTTCATTAAGAGCTATAAATGAACCTACAGTTATGATTGATTCTGAAATTATTACGGAAGATAAACGTTTTTTGTTTAATGAATCGGAATATGCGAAAATAGACGATTGTGAAAATGCTTTTGACGTTTGCCAGCAAAATAAAAGGATACCATATAAAGCTATTTTTTTCACTATAATTCTTTAATAAATATACGTTTATTTATAGAATGATCTCCAATTGAAAACTGAATTAAATAGATGCCGTTTGTTAGTTGAGAAACATCGATCAGTTCGTTTGCATTAACTAAATTTGATTTGATTTTTCTACCCATCATATCATATATTTCCATATTTATTGGTAAATCAAATGAGCCTTTTATGGTTATTTGATCGTGGGCAGGATTGGGTAAAATGTTTAAATCATACTGATTTTCTTGAATTCCCACGTGGTTGGGGTTTAATAAATTAATGTTGTCTATAAAGATATTGTTACCTCCACCGCTTTCAAAACGAAACATTACTTGAAAATTGCTGGTCCAAAAACTATTCGTAATGCTGCTCACCGTTTCTGTTTTCCATTGCGTTTCAGTAGGGTAGAAGTCAGCAGAAACAGGAGCCCCAGCAGAGTTTAAGGCAAAGGAAGAGATGGTTTTTCTAACATTCCATGTTTGACCACAATCGGTACTCACCAAAATATATAACTTATCTTGATTGTTGGTAGCTGTTTGAGCATAGGCATAATCGAACGTCAGAGTGACCGCGTTCATTCCAGCAAAATTCACAGTATTGGAAATGAATTCATCTTTTTGACCATTTAAATTACCAAGATTTTGAATCATCAACGACTTTGAACTATTTTTTCCAGCTAAATTGGTTATTTCCCAACCCGCTTGTTCATCATAATTTTTGGTGTAAAAGTCCAATTCATTTATATCATTATAAGGATCAAATCCTTCAATAATAGAACTTACCGTTCCAGGGTTACTTAATACTTTAATGTAATCCTCTAAAATCAATGTATCCGAATTTGTGCCATCACCTGAAATCAAAGTAACATCATATTCACCTTCATTAATATATGAAATTGTGGGGTTTTGAGTAGTTGAAGTGGCAGGTGTGCCTCCTTCAAATGTCCATTGCCAATTTGAAGCGTTGTGAAAGGATAAATCCGTATAAGTGATTGTGTTATTTGTGCAAATTATTGTCTTATTTGCGGTGAAATTCGTTTCACAAAAGGCATCGGGTAAATTCACTCCAGTAGCTAACAAATTAGCAGGTGAAACAAGATTATTTCTTCCTGCAATTGGTGAGTTGAGAGTGGCATGCATTCTTAGTTTCTGCCCGGTAGTGAACATTGCTGGGCAATAGGCGTATTCCATAAAATTTTGAACATTATCCAAGTCTCCGCAACTTTGATGAGCAAGGTTGCATGTTGACCAACCTATCGTATTAGGTGTATCCGTTACATCATCGTCAAAATTGCAATTATTGGCGTCACCAACTGGCAAATAAGGGTAACCAGGAACGTTGTTGCCTCCCCAAGTATGAAATAAGTTGAGGTAGTGACCGATTTCGTGTGTCAATACAACCGATCTAGAAGGGTCTCCTGTTCCTATATCGCCAACATAATCATGTGAAATGACAATGCCGTCCCAATTGGAAATGGTATCAGCTGCGGAAGGTACCAAAGCATGTCCAGCAAGTCCTGCAGCTTGTGTACAAACGTAGATGTTTAAATATTGATGAGGAGGCCAGTGTACAATTTCTTTTACATTGTGACCCCCTGTTAAGGTTCGGGAATCAACATGTCTTGTGATTCCGTTTGTACAATTTCCGTTTGGATCTAATTTGGCTAATTTAAATTCAATTTCGCAATCAGCAGCAATTGGTTTAAAAAATGGAATTACTGCGGCTGTATCTGCATTGCGTTTTTGGTAATCCTCGTTGATGATTCTCATTTGGTCATGAATTTGAGCATCAGAAATATTTTCAACCCCATTCAAATGTATAACGTGAAATACAACAGGAATGGTGTAACTTACTGTTTGGCGGTTATTGTAATTATTTTTTATGTACTCTTTAGTAAATTCTTGAAGCCAAATATGGTTTTCTTGAATTTTTTGATGCAGGCCACTGTCTGCCTTATATACACTTTGATGCATTTCATCTGTCCCACAAAATTGTTGTGAAAAGAAATGGGTAGAAGAAACTATAGAAAAGAGGAAGAAGGTTAAAAAGCAACGTTTCATAGGGTATAGAATTTAGTTAATGTAAATAGGGGTAGAATTAAGGTTATTGTAAGGGAAAAATGAGTTGTATTTTATAAGCCCAATACTTCTTTCATTTTAAAAATACCTTTTTTCCCATAAAGATATTCCGCAGCTAAAACGGCCCCACTAGCAAATCCTCTTCTGTTTTTGGCCGTATGAATCAATGAAATGCTATCGATATCATTTTCATAAATCACTTCATGAGTGCCTGGTACATTTTCTGTTCGAATAGATTTTATAGCTAATTCAGATTCTTTTTGAGCATATTCTTTTACCCATGAAGATTTTCTGTCTAAATGTTTAATAATACCTTCAGCGGTAGTTATGGCGGTACCGCTAGGGGCATCTAGTTTTTGGGTGTGATGAATCTCTGTTATTTCAGCAGAGTAGGAGGTGTGGTTGTTCATTAATTCTGCTAATCGCTCATTTACAGCAAAAAATAAATTTACTCCAATACTGAAATTTGTTGTTGGTAATATACAGCCGTTGTGTAATTGACAATAATTAGATACTTCTGTAATGTGTTCATACCATCCTGTTGTTCCAATAGCTACAGGTATTGAAGCGTCAATGCAGTTTTTGATATTATTTACAGCAAAGTGGGGTAATGAAAATTCAATTGCTACATCACATTTAGCATTTATGAGGTCGATTGGTTTAAAGTCGGCATTTTGACTGGTTACTTTAAAAGTGATGTTGTGACCGCGTTCCAAAGCAATTTCTTCAATTATTTTACCCATTTTTCCATATCCAATTAAGGCGATGTTTAACGATTTAGCGGCCATTTTGATAATTATTAATTTATGAATCTTGCGTAAAAATAAAAAAAAATCCCTTTCTGTGTTAACAAAAAGGGATTTGATATTTTCGAAGTAAATCGATTAATTTTTAACCGGTCTTCTTTTTTCTTTAATTCTAGCTGCTTTACCTTTTCTGTCTCTTAAGTAGAAAATACGAGCTCTTCTAACAGAACCAGCTTTAACAATAGTAATTTCTTCCAAAAATGGAGAGTTGATAGGGAAAACTCTTTCCACACCAACGTTACCACTCATTTTTCTAATAGTAAAAGTCTCTGTTGAACCATTACCTCTTCTTTGTAGAACTACACCTTGAAAAGACTGTAATCTTTCTTTTTCACCTTCTTTGATTTTGTAAGTAACAATCAACGTATCTCCAGCGCCAAATTTTGGCCAAGTTTTTTGATCAATTAGTTCTGCTTCAAGTTGTTTAATGATATTCATCGTATAATATATTTCTCGTTAATTTTTGAATCGGGCTGCAATATTACAAATTATATTTTGAATTGAATTAATTATTTTGTAATTTTTTTCCAAATTCTTTATTCACATTGTGTTTTGAATAACTTTGAGACTGTATAAATAGTTTAAAACACTCTTTCTTTTTGATGGATAAAAAAAAGTCTCAACGATGTGTCGAGACTTTTAAATAAAAATATTGTTTAACTACTATTTAGTTGTATTAGCAGGAGCGCTTTTAGAACAACATTTTTTATCACCACCTTTTGTGCAAGATGATTTAGATTCTGTTGTTGAAGTTGCGTTTCCAGCACCTGTAGTTGTAGTAGCTGAAGTTGTTCCTTTTGATTTTGAACAGCAAGAAGATGATTTTCCATCTGCAGTTGCTGATTTGCTGCAACAAGATTTTGCTTTAGCTGGCTCAGTTGTAGTTGTTGTAGCTGTTTGAGCAGTAGTGTTTATTGAGAATGCTAACATAGCAACCGCAACAAGAGATAATACTTTTTTCATATTGATTTAATTTTAAATTCGATTAATAAACGCAAATGTAGAAAATTTATTTTGATGAATAGCAGAATTAGCTGGATTATTTAGTTAGTTTATTGTTAAAATTTTAAAATGACCTTTAACTATATATTTAGTTACCTATTCATTATTTTTCAAACTTTCGTTGACTAAAATTTTTGAAAACTAGAAGAACATCTGTTTATGAAGTAATTTATTATTTAGTCATATTTTACAAAACTATATGAAATAGTATAAAACAAGGAGGAATAGTACGATTGTTTTGGGAATTAGAAAAAAATCACATCAACTTAATAAGATAAAATTTTGTGTGTTAAATACTTTACTACCTTTGCACCCTTAAATTTAAAATACTTAATGAATCCTATTAGAAACATCGCTATTATAGCACACGTTGACCACGGTAAAACTACATTGGTTGACAAAATCATTTACGCTTGTCAAACACTTGACGTTAGAAAAGAATCAGGTGATTTAATATTAGATAATAATGATCTTGAGCGTGAAAGAGGAATTACCATTCTTTCAAAAAACGTATCCGTTAACTACAAAGGTGTTAAAATTAACATCATCGATACTCCAGGTCACGCGGACTTTGGTGGAGAAGTAGAACGTGTATTGAAAATGGCTGATGGTGTTTTGTTATTAGTGGATGCTTTCGAGGGTCCTATGCCTCAAACCCGTTTTGTATTGACAAAAGCTATTGAATTAGGATTAAAACCTATCGTTGTAATCAATAAAGTTGATAAAGAAAACTGTACTCCTGAGTTGGCTCAAGATAATGTTTTTGATTTGATGTTTAACGTTGGTGGTAACGAAGATCAATTGGATTTTGTTACCATATTTGGCTCTGCTAAAAACGGTTGGATGAGCACTGATTACAAGAAACCAACAGACAACATGTTTCCATTGTTAGATGCTGTTTTGGAAAGTATTCCACCAGCTCCTTATAATGAAGGAACGCCTCAAATGCAAATTACATCATTAGATTTTACCAGTTTTGCTGGTCGTATTGCTATTGGTAGAGTTTTGAGAGGTGAATTGAATGTAAATAAAGATTACATGTTGTGTAAAGCTGATGGCAACAAAAAAGTAAGAATTAAAGAGTTGTACACATTCATTGGTTTGGGTAGAGAGAAAGTTGAGCAGGTAAAAGCTGGAGATATTTGTGCTGTTGTTGGAATTGAAGGATTTGAAATTGGTGATACTATTGCTGATATAGATAATCCAGAGGCCATTACGCGTATTAAAGTAGATGAACCTACGATGAGTATGTTGTTTACCATAAACAACTCGCCCTTTTTTGGTAAGGAAGGTAAATTCGTTACATCTCGCCATTTAAGAGATCGTTTGTTTAAAGAAACGGAGAAAAATTTGGCATTGCGTGTTCACGAAACAGATACAGAGGATAAATTTGACGTTTATGGAAGAGGTGTACTGCATTTATCCGTATTAATCGAAACCATGAGAAGAGAAGGGTATGAGTTGCAAGTGGGTAAACCACGAGTTATTATTAAAGATATTGACGGTGTAAAATGTGAGCCTTTCGAAACGTTAGTGATTGACGTTCCAGAAGAGTTTAGTGGTAAAGCAATCGAGTTGGTTACACAACGTAAAGGAGATTTGTTAGTAATGGAACCAAAAGGGGATTTACAACATTTAGAATTTGATGTACCATCTAGAGGTTTGATAGGTTTGAGAAACAACGTTTTAACAGCCACTTCAGGACAAGCTATTATGACACACCGTTTTAGAGAGTATGCTCCTTATAAAGGTGATATACCATCTAGAATGAAAGGATCTTTAATTTCTATGGAACAAGGACCTTCTACTGCATATGCGATTGACCGTTTACAAGATAGAGGTAAGTTTTTTATCGATCCAGGTGAAGTAATATACAAAGGTCAAGTTGTTGGTGAGCATTCACGTGAAAACGATTTAGATGTGAATTTGATCAAAGGAAAACAGTTGACTAATATGCGTAAAACGGGTACGGATGACAGCATGAAAATTGCTCCAAAAGTTCAATTCTCTTTAGAAGAAGCTATGGAGTACATTAATGAAGATGAATACCTAGAGGTTACGCCATTGAGTCTACGTATGAGAAAAATAAAGTATTAAACGTTACTTGTTTAAGTTATAATCAAAAAGCCTCCTTCCGAATTTCGGAAGGAGGCTTTTTTTATGGATTATTTTTCGGATTTCAACTTATAAGTGGTTCATTCTTTTTTGTCCGAATTCGGTTCCTTTTCAGTTGTGTTGTTTTCTTCATTCTTATTAAAAGAAGAAGGCAGTAAATTCACACCAAAACGTTTTGAAACTTTAATTAAAAAAGGTAAGAGTAAGGATGAACCCGGAATCATAAAAAAGGGAATGCCAATCCCTACCATTTTAAATAAGTCATACACTTGCATTCTTAATTCCTTTTCTTCTTCTGGCGAAATTTTACCATCTTTCATAAATTTTACAATGAGCATTGAAGCTTCTTTGGTTTCTTTAGCTTCGGAACTCATGTTTTTTGCAAAAGTAGAAATGGCTACAGCTGTTTTTTTACGGTTCTTTTTGAGGTATCCCACAAAGTCTTTTTGGCCATGTTCTTCGAGCATAGCAAAATCTTCGTCCTTAATTTGGTCGAATCCATCTGATAAAAGCTCTTGATCGGACTTCATATAATTTTAAATTGGATACAAATGTAAATAAAAAAAGTCCAAACTTTTAGTGGGTCTGGACTTTTAAATTTTATAACAATTTGCTATTGATTATTCTTCTTCACCTGAAGCTGCTTCTTCAGCAGGAGCTTCTTCTACAACAGGATTGTTTGCTGCTTCGATAGCTTTACTTCTAGCTTCATTTTTCGCTTTTTCGTCTGCTAATTGTTTTCTTGCAGCATCTTGTGCAGCTTTTGATAATGAAGAAATTTTGTTTTCAATTTTTGCATCTTTAGTAGTTAACCATTCAGCAAATTTTGCATCAGCTTGCTCTTGTGTTAAAGCACCTTTTTTAATACCTTTAGCTAAGTGATTTTTGTATAATACACCTTTGTAAGAAAGTATCGCTCTTACAGTATCAGTAGGTTGTGCACCATTTTGAACCCAAGTTAAAGCTCTTTCTAAGTTGATTTCAATAGTAGCAGGATTAGTACAAGGATTGTACACACCCAATTTTTCAATAAATTTACCATCTCTGGTTGCTCTAGCGTCAGCTACTACTAGGTGGTAAAATGGTTTTCCTTTTTTACCGTGTCTTTGCAATCTTAATTTAGTTGCCATTTTTTTAATTGTTTTATAAGGGTCCTAAACCCTGTTAATTAAGTGAAAACGACTTTCATCTCACTTTCGGGCTGCAAATATCGTGTTTTATTTTAAATAAAAATGAAATAGTGCAATTTATTTTCGAATAATTCCTTCAAATCGTATTTTAAAGTACCCGTCAAAAGCCTCTTTCAAGTTTAAATTTCTATTTCTTAGGAATTCAGGGTTAACAATGGCGTCAAAAAATAATTCATCGTTAATGGCTAATATGTCTGTGCTCACATCTATGAATGCTCCATCTTTTATACCTTCTGCATAAAATTGCTTGAGTAATTCGATGGATAGTTTTTTTAAATTGACTACCTGCTCAAATAAATCAGGAAACAACTCAGATAAATCTGAAAGAAAGATCGAACTTATGTCTTGAACACTTTCAGTAGCAATGGTTACTGCTTGTTTATAACGTGTCAAATAATCTAAATCGTGGTTAAATAATACGGTATGAAATTGCGATAAAGCCGCTATTTTTGACATCAATATCTGTTGCACAATTTCTTTTCGCGAGTCAAAATATTTGTAAATTGTAGCTTTTGATTTTTTCGTAATTTCACACATATCGTCAGCTGATATGGCTTTTATACCTCTTGCCATATAGTGTGGCTCCAACGCATCAACAATACTTTTTTGTTTGCTACTGTTCGAACTTCTAATTTTATCTACTGGTGTTCTTCCCATTATTGAATGTAATAAACTAAATTTCCAACTTAGTTTGCTTTTTTAAAATAAACGTTGTAATTTTGGTGCAAAGATAATGAATAAATTATGTTAAGACGATACGGAAAATATGTTTTTGCATTCATTTCTATTGGTATAGGTGTCTGCGGATTAGTCTTCGATGGGTGGGTTACTTGGGTCTTGGTGGCTTATGGCTTTGGTTTAATACCCTTTATTGAACTGTTTACAAAAGGCAGTACTTTAAATTGGACAAAAGAGCAGGAGGAGGATTTAATCAATGATCGTTTTTTTGATGTATTGGTATATTCCATTGTGCCATTGCAATATGGTTTATTGGTTTTGTTTCTTTTCTCCATTCAACATGAATTAGCTTGGTGGGAATTGATAGGGAAAATCACTACTTTCGGGATGGCTTGTGGTGTTTTTGGCATCAATGTGGCTCACGAATTGGGCCATCGAATCAAAAAATCAGAACAATGGATGGCAAAAGCCTTGTTGTTAACTTCACAATATATGCATTTTTTTATAGAGCATAACAGAGGTCATCACAACAGAGTTAGCACGCACGAAGATCCAGCCAGTTCAAGATACAATGAAATGGTTTATCGATTTTGGCTTAGATCCATTGTCAAAGGTTATATTTCTGCTTGGGAATTAGAATCTTTTCGGTTAAAAAAAGCCAATAAATCCTTTTGGCATTTCTCAAATGAGATGCTACAATATGTGGTTATTCAAACAGCTTTATTACTTACTATTGGATTATTATTCAACTGGTATACGGTATTAGCCTATTGGATGGCTGCCTTTATGGGAATATTGCTTTTAGAAACGGTTAATTATATAGAACATTATGGCCTCAACAGACTCAAAGGATCGGTTGGATACCACAAGGTTCTACCAGTACACAGTTGGAATTCTAATCATCCATTAGGAAGAGGGATTTTGTTTGAATTGAGTAGGCATTCCGATCATCATTTTAGAGCCAATCGCAAATATCAAATATTACGATATCACGAAGATACCCCTCAAATGCCTACGGGTTACCCAGGTATGATGGTTCTTTCGTTATTTCCACCACTTTGGTTTGCAATAATGAATCCCAAGGTTAAGGAACTTCAAAACAGATATCCCGATAAGGTAGCAAAGGCAGCTTAAGTTGTTTTTTAAAGCAATTTTTGATTAGCATATCGCTTCGATGATTATCTTTGCACCTGTAATGTATAAAATTCTTTTACGACCTATTTTTTTTCTGTTTGACCCCGAAAAGGTTCATTATTTTGTTTTTTCGCTCATTCGGTTTACATCGGCTATTCCCGGAATAAGTTGGATTAATAAAAAGATTTTTTTAGTAGATAATCCAAAATTAGAACGAAAATTATTTGGGCTTACATTTAAAAATCCGGTCGGAATTGCAGCTGGATTTGATAAAAATGCGGTTTTATATAATCAATTAGAAAGTTATGGTTTTGGTTTTTTAGAAGTCGGTACAGCAACGCCAAAACCTCAAATTGGTAATCCTAAAAAAAGGTTGTTTCGTCTTAAAAAAGACCAAGCCTTAATCAATAGAATGGGGTTTAATAATTGGGGGGCGGAAGCCATAGCCAATAATCTAAAAAACCGTCAAACCAAACTTATCGTTGGAGGTAATATCGGAAAAAATACAGCCACTCCAAATGAAAATGCATTGGCAGATTATGTGTTTAACTTTGAAACCTTGCATGAGGTAGTTGATTATTTTGTGGTCAATGTGAGCTGTCCAAATGTTAAGGATTTGACCAAATTACAGGATACTGATTTTTTATTAGAATTATTAAGCACCTTAAAAGAAATCAATCAAAAGAAGTCAAAGCCAAAACCAATTTTATTGAAAATAGCACCCGATTTGAACAATTCACAATTGGATGAAATTATTGAAATAGTAGCTCAAACCAAAATAGATGGTGTTATTGCTACTAATACAACAACCAGTAGAGAAGGGTTGATAACACCTACCGAAGAAGTTACTGCTATTGGAAATGGTGGTTTGAGTGGTAAACCTTTAACCAAACGTTCTACAGAAGTAATTCGTTACTTAGCTCAAAAATCAAACAAAGCATTTCCTATTATTGGAGTAGGGGGTATACATTCCGTTGAAGACGCATTAGAAAAGTTGGACGCAGGAGCTGATTTACTGCAAATCTATACAGGATTTATTTATGAAGGTCCTTCATTGGTGAAAAAAATAAACAAGGCTATTCTTAAAAGAGGTTAGTGTTAGCCTATTTTCACCGAGGTCATTGTAAGAGAACCGCCAACAGCTTTATCATTAAAAAGTACCACTGGGTCCTTTTCTGTTTTTAAAGCCAATGTGTAAATAAGAGGCATAAAATGTTCTGGAGTAGGTATAGCTAATTGAAAAGCGGTTCCTTGCTTTTTAAAATCAATTAATGAAGTATGATCATTTGCCAAAATGTACGATTTCATTTTATCATTGGCTTCCTTTGCCCATTCAAATGCATAGTTGTCATCATTTAGATGATCCCAAGCTACTTTACTTAAATTGTGCACCATATTACCGCTCCCAACAATAAGTACTCCTCGTTCTCTTAATTGTGCTAATTCTTTAGCTAAAGCGTAATGATAACTTGCGGGTTGTGAATAATCAATACTCATTTGAATTACGGGTACATCTGCATCAGGGTAAAGGTGTTTGATTACCGACCATGCTCCGTGATCTAATCCCCATTTGTGGTCCAATTCTACTGTTGTAGAGGTAATCAATCGCTTAGTTTCGGCAGCTAATTTGGGATCTCCTGGAGCAGGATAGTTTACATCAAATAATGCTTTTGGAAAACCACCAAAATCGTGAATGGTGCGCGGGTTCGTCATAGCGGTTACATAGGTACCTTTGGTCTCCCAATGAGCAGAAATACATAAAACAGCCGTAGGTTTTTGAATTTCCTTTGATATTGTTCTGAACCCAGCAACAAATTCGTTTTCCTCAATGGCATTCATAGGGCTACCATGTCCCAAAAATAAAACAGGCATTTTTGAGGTTGTTGCCAAGTTCTGTTGCCATTTATTTAATGCATCTATTTTCATAATATAAGCGCTTAGAGGAAACAGAGCAGCTAATTTTAAAAAGTTTTTTCGTTCCATATTCCATTATTTCCAATCCGAAATTAGCTGAAATATCTGGAATACAAGAAAATAGAATTGTTAATTATTTGCTATTTTTATCGATGAGATTTCAAGTTAGAAATCAGTTCATTAGTATAATATTTGTAGCTTTAATTCAAACCAACTCAAAATCACTCATTAATTGTTCCTTACCGTTGATGATGATGCTTAATTTTTGCTGACCAGGATAGTATTTTCGAGTCGTAATGGGTCTAAAGCTATGTGATTTTTCTATCGTTTTGGATTCATTAGGAGCCCAATCTCGTTCACTGATTTTAAATACTTTTTTATTCAATTGTCCATTTTGACGTAAAAAATATACACCATATTCAATTCTTATAGTGGCCGTTTCAAAATGAGTATTTTTTATTGAAAATGAAAAAGCCATAGCTTCTCCTATTGCTACTTTTTTCACCTTAATGTGTAAATCAGTTGTTGATATATGATCTGTATTATGCAGATTGTAATAGGTTAAAATGTCAATGTTACCTGCTTTTAAGAGTGTTCTGCACCCATGTTTTATCAAGGCATCTGTTTGGGAACCATTATTTTTCCATTTTTTTGCCAGGGCTACAACCACCTCTGGATGATCTTTTGAAATGTCGTTGATATTGTTAGCGACACTTCTTCTCACATATTCTGATCCATCACTTTTTAAATTTTCTAATAGGGTTAGAAGTGGAGTAGGATCCTTTTTAAATTTGGGTAAAGCAATGGCCCAAGGCAAACGTGGGCGTGAACCTTCACTAGCTAGTCTTCTCACGTGGTGGTTTGGATGTTTAGACCATTGTTCCATTTTACTCATCATTTTTACATCATACCGAATGATAAATGGACGAACAGCAAATTCACAGCTAGTAAATTGGGTTACTATCTCCATAGCATTAGTAGCGTTTTCAAAATCATCGATTCCAAAACGTTCAATGTATTCAGGAAAGAACATAAATTCAAGACTTCCTTCAGTAATTTTATGTTGTTGAAGGGTATCAATTATTTGAAGTATCGTTTTGCTCGCTTTTTCAAAATCTTGAGGTAAATGTTGGTTCAAAACCAAAGCGATGTGCTTCATTCTATCTTTTAATTCTCGAGTTTCCCAAGAAGCATCAAAAATGGAATTTTTAAAGTTGATTGTATTGAAATCGGCCAAGTGAAGGGCCAGTATTTCTGAGAATTGGTCGATAAATCGAGTAGAGTAGATGTTTTTAAGTAACATATAATATAAATAGTGAATGTATGTTGATTTGAAATGTGAAAATAAAATAGTTTACGCCTTATTTAGCAATTTTTACTAAACTATTGTAGAGCAAACTGATCTCATCTAATTTTTCCATTTCCTTTGATTTAGTGTAACTATTGATGAGATTGAGAACAATTCTAAGCAAGATATCTACATGGCTGCATTCTTCATAATACTTGGGTTCTACGGGTAAATTTATCTTTTTTAAATAAATTTCCACATCATCTTTTGTTAAAATACTGCCTTGATTAAATGGTGAAATGTAAAATTCCATTTTATCTTCATTTTCGTTTTGAAGTCCTACCACAAAATGTCTGGGCAAATTGATACCTACTATCGGAATGTTGGCCAAACGAGCTACTTCTATATAAATGACCGATAGCAATAATGGATTACCTTTTCTACGCTCCAATACTTTATTTAAAAAAGAATTTTTGGAAGAATAATAATCATCGTTATCTCCTTGAAAATGATATTCTTGAAAAAGTACCTCATTCATCTTTGAAATTTGTATTCTTCTGCTATCACTAGGTTTTAATTTGGATATCAATCGATCAGCCATCCGTTGAATCAAAGCTTTCACCTCCAACGTATTGAGATCAGGAAAATGATATTTGTTAATTAGCAACACGCCCGTTAACAGCTGTTTTCCACCTTTTTTAGTCCAATCAATTAACGATTCAGTAACGTTTGTGAATTGAATTTCATGGATGATGTCTTCAATTCGATGCATAAATGTTTCACCTAAATCACTTTTTTCCCAAGCCTCCTCTAAATGCGGAACAGCGTCTATTCCAATGCTAAGAATTTCTTCTCGCACCTGAAAATAAATGGATTCATCTGAATCATCCACCAAATTTATCAATGCTTTTATTTGATTTTCAGAGGCCATTTATAATTTTTCTAAAACTATTTTTATTAAATTATCTATTGGCACTGTATAGTCTTTTGAATAGGTTTTATTGTAACGATTTGCGATTATGGCACATACTGTACAAGCATTATGTCCCAACAAACCTGCAAGTCCATAAAGGGCGGAAGTTTCCATCTCAAAATTAGTAATTCTATGTTCACCGCTTTTAAAACCGTTAAGATGTTCATTTAAATCAGGCATACTCGCTCTTAATCTCAAACTTCTTCCTTGTGGACCATAAAAACCATTAGCAGTTGCTGTAATTCCTACAGTCATTCCATCCTTTAATTTGTTGATTAATGCATCTGAACCTTTAGCAAAATAAGGTGGATTACAATAGTTTGGCCAATTAATTTGATTCAAGAAATTTTTTTGTAGTTCTAATTCATCAGCTTCAAATTCAGCATCATAAAATCCTAATAAACCGTCAAAACCTAATCCATAGGAAGAAATGACATAACTATCTACAGGTATGTCGGCTTGCAGGGCTCCACTTGTTCCAATTCTAATTATATTTAAACTTGTGGTGTTCGGTTTTGGTAGACGTGTGTTTAAATCAATATTAAAAAGAGCATCCAATTCATTGATAACAATATCGATGTTGTCACAACCAATACCCGTTGAAACAGCACTTATTCTTTTTCCTTTATAGGTTCCTGTATGGGTTACAAACTCTCGCTTGGCAACTTTATACTCAATGACATCAAAATATTTTGAAATTTGTTCAACACGGTTTTGATCACCAACCACAATTATGTTTTCAGCAATTTGATGGGGTAATAAATCTAAGTGATAAATACTTCCTTTTGGAGTTATAATAAGCTCGGAAGAAGCTATAGGTTGTGTATGTGTGATGGTTTTTTTAATCATAAAGTAAAAGTATAAATTTTAAATAAATGTTCTTGCTTCTTTACTGATTTTTTATTTTTTTTCATTTTTATTTGAACCATTCCATTTCATAAGTGTAAGGATGATTTGTAAAAATCATAATGCGATAAAAATGAAAGGATTGTCTTAATGTCACTTTCTTTAAAATTTCCGTTATTATTTTTTCGTAGAACCGAATAATATTACGAACTTTGTAAGTTGATTATTATGAAATTAAAAGAACAAATGAGATTATATCTTTTTATTATAGTAGCTTTTTTTATCAGTTTATCTGCCGTTTCTCAAGATGGTCCAAAGGTAGTATTAGATGGGAAAATCACAGATCCAGGTAAAAAAAGTATTCCCGGTGTAACTATTACCCTAAAAAAGGGAAGCACCGTTTTAACTTCTGTTACTACATCATCCAATGGTAAAATACCCACCATAAATATCCCAATGGGAGAAATTTATTCAATTGTAGTAGCAAAAGATGGTTACGTTTCCAAAGAAATTAGATTGGATTTTAAAACAGGTTATTTTCCAGAAGATTCTCCGGAAATTATGCCGGTAGATATGCCCATTGATTTAATTTTGAAAAAACCTGATGTTGATTACACGCCCATTTCCAATGGTTTTGTTATCGGGGGAATGAAAATTGATCCCACCACTGGAGCAGTAGCTTACGATTATAAATTCTCAGAAGCACAGAAGAAAAAATACGATGATTTCATTAAGGAAATTGATGGCAAAGCGAATGCTGACGAACAAAAGTTTAAAGATTTAGTCGCTGCGGCAGATAAGGCTATAGCTGAAAAGAAATTTGATGTGGCTGTTACCAATTATGAAGAAGCTGTTAAAATTAAAAATGATCCTGCTGTAGTTGCAAAATTAGCCGATGCTAAGAAAAAGGCCGAAGATTTTAAAAAGTACAACGAAAAAATGGTAGAAGCCAAAAAAGCTTATGATTCCAAAGATTATGGTTATGCCAAAAAATTATACGAAGAAGCTTCTGTTTTACAACCCACCGAACCTGAACCAAAAGCAAAAATTACCGAGATTACAGCCATTATAAATGCTGAAATGGGTAAAGAGCAAGAGTACGCCAAATTAATTGCTGAAGCCGATAAAGCTTTGATGAACGAAGATTTTGATGTAGCTATTACCAAATACGAGGCGGCAATTAAACTTAAACCTACCGAACAACACCCTAAAACGGAATTAGCAAAAGCCAAAGATTTGAAAGCCAAAAAAGCTGCTGATGCTGCTAATGCCGCAAAAGCAAAAGCTGATTTTGATAAGTTTATGGCATCTGGAGACACCAAATTAGGGGCTAAAGATTTTGATAATTCCATTGCTGAATATAAAAAAGCTTTAGATTTAAATGTAGATAATACAGCAGCAAATGCCAAAATCAAAGCAGCACAAGATGCCAAAACTGCCTTTGAAAAAGAAAAAGCAGAAGCGGATGCAAAAGCAAAAGCTAAACAAGATTTTGATGCTTTCATAGCTGCAGGAAATGCAAAAATGACTTCCAAAGAATATACGGAAGCCATTTCAGAATATCAAAAAGCGAAAGCATTAAACGTTGATAATACTACAGCTGATGCTAAAATTAAAGCAGCTCAAGATGCCAAAAATGCTGAAGATGCAGCCAATGCCAAAAAGGTTGAATTTGACAAATTCATTGCCAATGGTGATAGCAAATTAGGAAGTAACGATTTTGATAATGCCGTTGCAGAATACCAAAAAGCATTGGCCACAGCAATAGACAACACCACTGCTAATGCCAAAATTAAAGCGGCACAAGACGCCAAAAAAGCCTATGAAAAAGAACAAGCTGATAAAGCAGCTGCTGATGCTGCTAACGCCAAACGAACTGAATTCGATAAGTTCATTGCTGATGGTGATAGCAAATTAGGAAGCAACGATTTTGATAATGCTGTTGCCGAATACCAAAAAGCATTAGCCACAGCAGTGGACAACACCACTGCTAATGCCAAAATCAAAGCGGCACAAGACGCCAAAAAAGCATATGAAAAAGAACAAGCTGATAAAGCCGCTGCCGATGCTGCTAACGCCAAACGAGCTGAATTCGATAAGTTCATAGCCGATGGTGATAGCAAATTAGGAAGCAACGATTTTGATAATGCTGTTGCAGAATACCAAAAAGCATTAGCCACAGCAGTCGATAATACCACTGCTAATGCCAAAATCAAAGCGGCACAAGACGCCAAAAAAGCTTACGAAAAAGAACAAGCGGATAAAGCTGCTGCTGATGCTGCTAACGCCAAACGAGCTGAATTTGATAAGTTCATTGCCGATGGAGACAGCAAATTAGGCAGCAACGATTTTGATAATGCCGTTGCCGAATACCAAAAAGCATTGGCTACAGCAGTCGATAACACCACTGCTAATGCCAAAATAAAAGCGGCACAAGACGCTAAAAAAGCCTATGAAAAAGAACAAGCTGATAAAGCAGCTGCTGATGCTGCTAACG
>CAYQNU010000011.1:19998-146260 GCA_964419055.1 uncultured Flavobacteriales bacterium
TCATAGCCGATGGTGATAGCAAATTAGGAAGCAACGATTTTGATAATGCTGTTGCCGAATACCAAAAAGCATTAGCCACAGCAGTGGACAACACCACTGCTAATGCCAAAATCAAAGCGGCACAAGACGCCAAAAAAGCATATGAAAAAGAACAAGCTGATAAAGCCGCTGCCGATGCTGCTAACGCCAAACGAGCTGAATTCGATAAGTTCATAGCCGATGGTGATAGCAAATTAGGAAGCAACGATTTTGATAATGCTGTTGCAGAATACCAAAAAGCATTAGCCACAGCAGTCGATAATACCACTGCTAATGCCAAAATCAAAGCGGCACAAGACGCTAAAAAAGCTTATGAAAAAGAACAAGCGGATAAATCTGCTGCCGATGCTGCTAACGCCAAACGAGCTGAATTCGATAAGTTCATAGCCGATGGTGATAGCAAATTAGGAAGCAACGATTTTGATAATGCTGTTGCAGAATACCAAAAAGCATTAGCCACAGCAGTCGATAATACCACTGCTAATGCCAAAATCAAAGCGGCACAAGACGCTAAAAAAGCCTATGAAAAAGAACAAGCGGATAAATCTGCTGCTGAAATAGCCGCACAAAAACGAGCTGAATTCGATAAGTTCATTGCCGATGGTGATAGCAAATTAGGCAGTAATGATTTTGATAATGCCATAGCTGAATACCAAAAAGCATTAGCCACTGGAGTAGATAACCCAACTGCAACTACAAAAATTAAGGAAGCTAATGCTGCAAAGATTGCCTACGCCAAAGAACAAGCCGATAAATCAGCTGCTGAAATAGCTGCACAAAAACGAGCTGAATTCGATAAGTTCATTGCGGATGGAGATAGCAAATTAGGAAGTAACGATTTTGATGATGCCATAGCAGAATACAATAAAGCATTAGCCACTGGAGTAGATAACCCAACTGCAACTACAAAAATAAAAGAAGCAACAGCAGCTAAAGCAGCATATGCTAAGGAATTAACTGATAAAGCTAATTCAGAGGCCAATGCTAAAAAAGCAGAATTTGAAGGATTCATAAATACTGGAAATGATCAAGTTTCAAATAAACAATTTGATGCAGCTATTACAGAATATACTAAAGCGTTGAATTTAAATTTTGATAACCCAACCGCTCAGGCTAAAATTAATGCGGCCAAAGATGCTAAGTTAGCTCATGAGAAAGAAGTAGTTAATGCGAGTAAAGCCGAGGAGTTCAATAACTTAATTAAACAAGGAGATGAGGCTACGGCAAATAAAGAATGGGATAAAGCCAAAGAATTCTATACTAAAGCCAATCAAGTAAATCCAACTGATAAGACTCCTCAAGAGAAAATTAACAATGTAAATACTTTGATGGCTGCTGAAACTGCTGGAGAACAAGAAAATTTATTTAACTCTATTATTGCCAAAGCAGAAGAGTTAAAAACAGCTCAGGATTATAAAAAAGCAAAGGAATTATTAACAAAAGCAAAAACTAATTTTCCTGCAAAAACAGGAATAGTGGATCAAAAAATCAAAGAAATTGATGATATTATTGCTGCCAATGCTGCTAAAGAAAAACAATACAACGATTTGTTAGCGTTAGCAGATAATAGTTTTGAAAGTCAAAAGTGGGAGGCGGCAAAAGAAAATTACATCAAAGCAAAAGCGGTTTTTGATCGCGAATATCCAACCAATCAAATTGCTATTATTGATAAAAATATTGAAGACGCAAAAAATAAGGCAAATCAAAATGCTGAATTAGAGGCTAAAAAGCAACAATACAATGCTTTAATGACAAAGGCCAAAGGTGAATTTGATGGTAAGAATTATGAAGCGGCATTAACAACCTATAAAGAAGCAAAGGTTTTAATGCCTTCTGAAACAGCTCCTCAACTAAAAATAGATGAAATAAACAAAATAATAGCAGATTTGGCTAAAAGTTCAGCAACCGAGCAAGCCTATAAAGATGCTATAAAAGCGGCTGACGCTGCAAGAGATGCCGCTTTTGCTGCTGAGGATTCAGATGCTGCAAAAACAGCTAAAGATTTATATTCTAAAGCAAATCAAATTAAATCATCGGAAACATATCCTCAATCACAAGTAGATTTGTTAAATGCAAAAATAAAAGAATGGTCGGATAAAGAGCAAGATGAGGCTTATATGAAAATAATTGCTAAAGCAGATGAATTATTGGCTGAGAAAAAATATGAAGATGCTAAAAAATTATACACTAGGGCAAATACGCTAAAACCATCTGATGCATATCCTCCTAAAAAAATAAAAGAAATAGAAGGGTTATTAGCAGGTGCTGATGTAGAAAAAAAATATCTTGATGCAATTAAAATAGCTGATGCTGCGCGTGATGCCGCTATTGCAGCTGAAGATTCGGATGCCGCCAAGGGAGCCAAAGACTTATATTCTAAAGCCAACCAAATCAAATCCGATGAAAAATATCCTCAATCTCAAGTAGATTTGTTAAACGCAAAGATAAAAGAATGGTCAGATAAAGAACAGGAGGCAGCTTATATGAAAATCATTGCCAAAGCAGATGAATTATTCAACGCACAATCATGGGATGATGCCGAAAAATTATACACACGTGCTAATACTTTAAAACCTTCTGATCCTTATCCACCAGCGCAATTAAACAAAATTAGAGAAAACAGAGGTGCAGCCATAACAACAGACAAATACAATGAATTCATTAAAAAAGGAAATGCTGCATTTGAAACGGAGAATTATATCATTGCATTAAATGCCTATCAAGATGCTTTAGGTATAAAAGAAAATGCTGTTTTCCCGAAAAATAGAATAGATGAAATCAATGCTCTTCTTAAAAAGAAAAAAGAAGCCGAAGCAAAAGCAAATAATGCCGTAGTAGCTAACAAACCACCAGATCCTTTCCCATATGGTGAAGAAACAACCATGTCTGAGGAAGAAATGGCCAGATACATGCAAGATGGTCGCATCAACACTAATGATGATAGAGCTAAAGCAGTAAATACAGTGAAGGAAAATTTCTCCACAACTTTTGATGACGAAAAGTCTAAATCAACTTCACGAACTGAAAATTCTGAAACCTACTATCACAAGATAGAAGCTGAAAAGGAAGTGAGAGATCAAGAAAGTGATAATACTCGTCAAACCAATGTAACTAAAATTGCTGATTTTCAAGATAAAGAATTTGGTAAGTTTGAAGATAAACGCGTAGTTGAAGCGGATCGTTCCAATACTATTCACGAAACCAATCAAAAAATGACCTCCGATCGGAGTGTGGCTGATGTAAAAGCAGATGACAGACGTCAAGGAGTTATTGCCAATGTTGAAGGTTATAAAGATACCGAATATGAGCGCTATGAAGTGAAAAACGTAACTGAAGTAGATCGCTCAGCAAGCATTTATGAGAATAATCAAAAAATGACTTCTGATAGAAGTGTTGCTGATATAAAAGCAGATGACAGACGTCAAGGAGTTATTGCCAATGTAGAAGGTTATAAAGATACCGAATATGAGCGTTATGAAGTGAAAAACGTAACTGAAGTAGACCGCTCAGCTAGCATTTATGAGAATAACCAAAAAATGACTTCTGATAGAAGTGTAGCTGATATAAAAGCAGATGACAGACGTCAAGGAGTTATTGCCAATGTAGAAGGTTATAAAGATACCGAATATGAGCGTTATGAAGTGAAAAACGTAACTGAAGTAGACCGCTCAGCTAGCATTTATGAGAATAACCAAAAAATGACTTCTGATAGAAGTGTAGCTGATATAAAAGCAGATGACAGACGTCAAGGAGTTATTGCCAATGTAGAAGGTTATAAAGATACCGAATATGAGCGTTATGAAGTGAAAAACGTAACGGAGGTAGACCGTTCGTCTAGCATTTATGAGAATAACCAAAAAATGACTACAGATAGAAGTGTTGCGGACATCAAAGCGGATGAAAGAAGAGAACGCGCCATCCCTGAAGTTGAAAAATATAAAAATTTCCAAACAAATTTGGAGGATAACAATCAAACCAAACAGGAAGTAGCAACTTATAGCAACTATACAGCTAAAGAGGATATGATGGATAAATATTCCAAATTTGCTAATGACGCAGATATACCTCGTCAGGATAACATCAAAGCAGTTGACATCTATAAGGACAAAACATTGGATCAAAATAAAGATATTGCAGCTAATACCATCAATAAAAATGATCAAACGTCTGAAAAAATTGCAGCAGTGAATACTAAACAGGCAACTCTTTACACGGATGAAGATAAAACACGTGAAAAGAATGTGAGTAATGTGTCTGATTATAAAGATACCAAGTTGAATGCTGAAGGTAACAATGCTGCTTCAAAAAATGGTAAAGGTTATGATGTGTCTCAGCAAATTGAAGCTCAAAAAAACGTAGCTCCTACCGCTTTTTCAGATGCTAATGTTGATCCGTTGGCTTCAACTTATCCTCAGGGAGTAACCGAAAAAAGCTTTCAAAGAAAAAATGCTAAAGGAGAAATAATAGAATTTACTATCCTCAGAATCGTAGTGGAAGGAAATAAAGCTAATGAGTATAAAAAAGTAACTACCCAATGGGGAGTAAATTACTTTAAAAATGGATCAGCTATTTCTCAACATATTTGGGATACGGAAACTAATTAACGTAAACTATGAGACAAGGTAAAACCTTAATTAAGGTATAGTACGTCAAATTTCATTTAGTTCATTGATAGTTTTAGTTGGACTTTAGACCCATTGGAACTGAATATTCGGATTTATAAACATTACATATAACCGACAGCGATCTTAACGGTTGGTAAAATCCATGGGTTACTTTTAAACCAATATTCTTCCGGAGTATGGTTAATCTTGGAATAATAATAAAGTAATTGATAGACTCTTTACTATGCTTAAATACTACCTTAAGAGTAGTTCAAATCAACTATGGATTTCTGAATAAAACACGACTGTTTGTGCCATACGAGTTAAAGTTCCCTTCATTTGCGTCATCTATATCTCCACCTTGTGAATTTCTTTTATTTAAATCACGTTCCCATTTGAAATTTTGTATTTCACCTTGCAAATCACTGTGCAATAAAGCATAATCGTTGGTTACTAAATCAGGTAAATAAAAGATAAAACGTTTGTTGTTAAACTGACCAATTTTATAATAGTGCCACATTTGGTAGGGATATGCACTGGGTTCATTTGGTCGGTCATCTACCTTATTGGGTGGTCCGTATTTTAAGTAAATTCTACCTCTATCCGTTTCATAACCTCGTTTTACTTTGGTTCCAAACATCTGATGCACCAATTTCACTTGTTTCAAATATCCTTCCCAAGCCATTTCTGGATTTTGGTAGTCTTGATTAATCCAAAAACTATAAATAAACTGTCTTTTTTCAGTTTCGGTTAATGAACTCATTTGATTAGCCATCATTCTATTCTCTAGTACACCTGCAATGGGCGATAAACAATAAATATACTCTTCTAATGAATCAACTGGCATTCGCGCTACAAAACTGTTTTCAAATTCTACATCACGAATAAAAGAGAGTTCCATAGTTATAGTGTTAGAAACGCGTCTAAAAGGAGTCCTTTTTTCAGTGATTAATTGGTTTTTATCATCTCTGATTTGGGCTACAATCTCATAATCACCCGTTGGAAGAGATTTGATATCAAAATAATAGAGTATAGGAACAACGGTTTCTACTTTTCCTCTAACATTTTTTTGAAAAACACCTGCTACACTTTTTGTTTTGGTATTCTCAATATAGTGGGTTATAAGGAATTTCCCTTCCTTTCCAAAAGTTTCTAATGTGTTATAAATTTCAAAATAATAGGCAATGCGTTCATATTCATCAGAATAAAAGTCACCCACCATGGGCACCATTTTCATTCCAGATTTAGTAAAAACCGTTTCTTCAGTAGAAGGTGAGAAATTTGTTATTAGTTGAATATCAGATATTTCTACGTGATCTGATTTATAGTTCAAAGAAAAGGTATTGGTAATACTTTGTTCTGTGGCTCTAGGATTGTTTTTATCTTTTACTACGATTTCTAATTCATATTGACGATTATTAGGAAGTTGTATTCTTTTCACATCTACCATATCATCATATAAATCATTAATGCTTGTTTCGGGATTAACTAATGTATATTTTTGAAAGGTGACAATACTATCCGTGTCTTTGGTTTTAATAATTTGAGTTATTTCAATAGAACATTTAGGAACACTATCCGAATTTAAGACATACGTCAATGACTTGGCATAAAGGTAAATGTAAGATTCAACGTATGTTCCAGATGGAGAATTAAAGGTTTTTTGATTGAAAATGGCATCCACTTGCGACCAAATAAAACTGCCTTGAAGGAGAGTTAAACAAATTAATAATGAACGCAACATAAGTTTAAATTTTAAACGAATATACTAAAAATGATTGAAATAGCTCTCAAAAAGAAAGAGTATTTAACTAACGGTTCTGTTTCCTTCTTTTTCGTTCTTTTATGATTAACGACAATTCACGTCCAGTTTGGCCAGCTACCGAGGTATTTTCTCTGGCTCTTCTAATTAGATACGGCATAACTTCTTTCACTGGTCCGTAAGGTACATATTTGGCAACGTTGTATTGATTAAAAGATAAGTTAAAACTGATATGATCACTCATACCCAATAATTGAGCAAAATATATTCGGACATCATTCTTTTCAAGCCCCTTTTTTTCAATAAGCTCGCTTAAATAAAGTGCACTTTTTTCATTATGTGAGCCAGCACAAACACCAAAATCGCTAATATTATTCACACAATATTCCAAAGCCAAATCATAATCTCTATCGGTTGCTTCCTTGTTAGGTTGAATAGGGTCTTTATAACCTTTTTCCTGAGCTCTAGCTCGTTCTTTTTCCATGTATGCACCACGTACCAATTTTACACCAACTTTTGCTGAATGCTGAAGTGCTTTTTGATGTAATTTTTTTAAATAATCCAAACGATCCCAACGATACAATTGAATAGTGTTGTAAACTATGGCGGTTTCTTTATTATAAGCAAAAATCATTTCTTCGGCAAGTATATCGATAGCGTCTTGTATCCAACTATCTTCAGCATCAATGAAAACAGGAACATTTAATTCGTGCGCTTTACCGCAAATTTTATGAAAACGACTGCGCACTTTTTCATAATCTAATCGATCATTTTCCGATAGCGTTTCAACCCCTTTGTTGGCTTTTTCTAATAATGAAAATTTAGCTATTCCTGTGGGTTTAAAAACAGAAAATGGAATGGCGTTATCTGATTTGGCACGTACAATGGTTTTTATAATTTCGGAGGTTGTTTGATCCAAATCTTCATCACTTTCTTTACCTTCCAAGGAGTAATCCAAAATAGTTCCTACATTGTTATTATGCAATTCTTGTATTTTGGCAGTACATTCTTCAATAGTTTCACCTCCGCAAAATTGATTAAAAATGGTTTTTTTAATTAACCCTTTTACAGGTAAGCGACATTTGAATGACACATCAATGGCCCAACTACCAAAATTAACCAATCCAGGACTGGCTACCATCCTAAATAAATAATAGGATTTTTTTAAGTTGCTATCTGTTTTACCACGAAAAGCAATTTCAGTGTTGGAAAAATCTAATGCCATAACCAAAACAATTTTTTGCGAAATTAATCCCTATTTCTTTGCAATTAAACAATAGTGAGGAGTTTTTTTTCAATGCTTTTATTTCACTCTCTTTTTTGAAAAGTAGACTTGAAAAACAAGAGAATTTGATATGAAACTAAGCTTTTCTAACGAATTCAGATTTTAAGGCCATCGTTCCAAATTCATCAATTTTACAATCAATATTGTGGTCACTATCAAAATTGAGTCTGATATTTTTGACTTTTGTACCTGCCTTAATGGGTTTTGGAGCACCTTTTACCGGTAAATCTTTTATTACAATAACACTGTCTCCATTTTGAAGTTCATTTCCATTGGAGTCTAAAATTTTATCAATTTCGGCTTCCAAAATTTCATTGGGATTCCATTCATTTCCACATTCTGGACAGGCATACAATTCAACCCCCATAGAGTAACCATAGGGCGATTCACATTTTGGACAAGGTTTCATACTTTAGTAAAGATTAATTTCTAATTTAATTAGTCTTGGAATACAATCCAAAAAGCCCAATTAATTTTGACAAAAGTAAGAAAATAAATACACGAATTAATATACCAAACTATTAGAATGTAATTTAAAAATACAATCCTTTGATTTCATTCATAACTATAGAATCCTCTGAACGATTTGTCAAAAAAATCATTTCATCGATTGCTAAAAAATATTTTCGGTTACGAGTTTTAACTTAAGTAAAACTCCACATTTCCAATGCTGTCGGTTGAATTAACAGTAATGTTTTTTGATAAATTCAACAAAAAATCAACCGTAGATTTTTTTGGCGACATCGTTTTTTTTGCACCCAATAAAGCTTTAATTCTTTCATTTTTTGAAAGAATATAAAAATGGTTGGCTGAAATTTGAAGTTGTTTGGAAAGTGTTTGTAAAGTAGAGAATCTTCTCATAGGCTGCATATTCAATTTTTAAATTATGAAGGAATAACGCAACTAAAATGAAAATATTGTTTATAAAACAAAAAAAGAAGCTAAGACGTTGTCCTAACTTCTTTTTGGGGGTAGAATAGCTAATAAGCCATTAAAAATGGTCACCTCTTTTTTTGATACTTTTTGCAATGTTCGATGAACTTATTGTTTTATAGATATCAGAGGTTTTGTTTTAATGACGCTCTTTTTTTTTGAGAGTTGCCCCGAATGGAATAAAATAGCTAATTTAGTGATGAAAATATATTTTCTAATGACAAAACTCTCTATTCAATTATCCGAAGATGGATCGGCTACTTTATTTAGTAACCAATTTCAAACTACTTATCATTCTATTCACGGGGCTTTACAAGAGAGCAGTCATGTATACATTCAGAGTGGCTTGGAATTTTTTATTCATCAAAATCCAAGTAAAACAGCATTAGCAGTTTTAGAAATTGGACTGGGAACGCACCTCAATGCATTACTTACATTTTCGTTTCTACTCAAACACGAAAGTAACAACGTTTATTATCATGCCTTAGAAAAATTTCCAGTTCCCATTCAAACATTAAAGGAATTAAAATATGATTCGCTCCTCATTGATGCTAGAATTAATGTAAACGATTTTTTTGAAAGCCCTTGGGAGCAAGAGTATAAAATTTCTTCGCAATTCAGTATATTCAAACAAAAAGTGGATTGGACTGATTTTGAAACACAAAAGCGTTTTGATGTGGTATATTTCGATGCTTTTGACCCAGCTATACAGCCAGAAATGTGGACTAAAGAACAGTTTTCAAAAATAGCCAATTGTATGAATACAGGAGGCGTTTTGGTAACCTTTAGTGCAAAAGGTCAGGTAAGAAGAGATTTGCAAGAATTGGGATTTAAGGTTGAACGCATACCAGGTCCTCCTGGAAAACGAGAAATGATAAGAGCCACTTTTGAGAAAAAATAGGGCAAAAAAAATGGGAAGCTACTCATATCGCACCGCTACAACCGCAGACCTTTGCTACGTTCCCGTCCTGGAGGATTATGCAGGAGCTGGTCGTATGAGACTTCCCGGTGCAAAAGTACAGATTACTTTTGGTTTTGATTCAAAAAAAATGCAAAAAAAGTTAAAGTTTAATTTTTACTCTATTAATAACTTTATCAATTGTTGAAACTATTTTACTGGAATTAATCGAAATTGATGATAAATTTGCGATTAATAATTCTAAACCAAAATTAGTGATTTTAGCAGCGATAGATATTGGTTCAAATGCCCTACGTTTATTAATTGAAGAAGCTTTTGTTGAAGATGGAGAAATTCATTTCAAAAAAATTGCTTTAACACGTGTTCCATTACGTTTGGGTCATGATGTATTTACAAACGGCAGCATTTCGCAAACTAAAGCCGAAAAGTTAGTTAAAGTAATGAAAGCTTTTCGATTATTGATGGAGGTGAATGATGTAGAAAAATTTAGAGGTTGTGCAACTTCCGCAATGCGAGAGGCCAGTAATGGAAAAGAAGTGAGAGCTTTGATTAAAAAAGAAGCAAAAGTTACTATTGAATTAATTACGGGTGAAGAAGAGGCTGATTTGATATTTGGAAATTTTAAATCAACTGATTTTGAGATTGATAAAGATAAGACCTATTTGTATATTGATGTGGGAGGCGGAAGTACTGAGGTAACGTTAATCAAAAAGAATCAACGAATACAATCCTATTCGTTTAATTTAGGTTCGGTTCGTCTTCTTACTCAACCTGTTAGTGAAGAGCTTTGGGAGGATGCTTGCAAAAAGATTTCGGATATGGTAAATGGAGAGAAAGATGTGATTGCCATTGGGACGGGAGGAAACATTAACCGTATATACAAGGAAAGTGTGCACAGTTTTGGTGAGAACATCAAACTGACCGAAATTAAAAAAATTGTAGCATTTATCGAGCAATTCAGCTATAATGATCGTATCAAAAAGTTGAAATTAAAACCCGATAGGGCGGACGTTATTGTGCCTGCTGGAAGAATTTATACCACTTTTATGAAAGCGGCCAATTCAAAAGAAATGATGGTACCTAAAGTTGGTTTAGCCGATGGTATTATTTATAAAATGTTTGAAGATGAAATGGCTGCTGCTGAATTGAATAAAAGTTAGATCAATGGAAATTCAATGGCAATGTAAACCTTTTTCAGATCTTACTTCAAAAGAATTGTATGGTATTTTAGCTCTGAGGGAACGTGTTTTTATCGTGGAACAAAATTGTATTTATATTGATTGTGATGGAAAAGATCTTGAATCCCTTCATGTTTTTGGAATGAATGATTCGGGGGAAATTTGTGCCACTTCTCGTATTGTTCCTAAGGGTTTATCGTATGAAAATTATGTTTCAATTGGAAGAGTTTGCGTTGATTTATCGGTGCGAAGATTCAAGGTGGGCTATCAATTAATGGAAGTTACAATAGAACATTTACAAAACATATATGGCTCCGTTCCTATCAAAATTTCAGCACAGTCGTATTTAATCCAATTTTATCAAAAATTTGGTTTTCAAAGTGTTGGAGAAGAATATTTAGAAGACGATATACCGCATACAGCTATGATACGTTCTTGATTTGAATAGGTATAAATAACACTGCTCGCGTACCCATTTTTTCAATTTCATTCAAATCAGAAATACTCAAAGAAATGGATGTTTTGTGAATGGTATTTAATATTTCAATACGTTCATGAATATTTTTCATACCCGTTGATTGATGATTTTTCTGGTTATCGGTTTTCATTTCTTGACTTTTGGTTCGGCCAATTCCATTATCTTCAATTATCCATTCGATACCTTGTTCAGTTATGGTGCAAATAATGTTGAGCACTCCCATCTTATCTAAATAGCGTATTCCATGCCAAATAGAATTTTCAATAAGGGGTTGTAAAATCATAGGAGGTATTTTTAGAACTTCCAAATCAATGCTTTCATTTTTGTTGACTTCAAAAGTATAGGTGAATTGATCTTCAAATCGCAAGTGTTCTAATTCTAGGTAAAGCTCAATTGTTTTGATCTCATCTTCTAGGGCTATCCAATCATTTTTGGAATTATCTAAAACCCTTCTCATCAATTGACTAAAGCGAGATAAATATTTGTTGGCGCTGCGGTCGTCATTTTTGGCAATAAATCCATTGATGGAATTCAAACTATTAAAAATAAAATGAGGATTCATCTGTGACCTTAATGATTTCAATTCCAGTAACATATTAGCACGTGTACGGGCTTTATTACTTCGAATGATTAGTATCGATGAAATGGTTAGTATCAATATTCCCGCAATTAAAGCATAAATGATATAGAGTTTGCTCAAATTTTTATTCTTTTCATTTTGCGTTTCCAAAGCCAATTTATCGTTATTGAGTTGAGCATTATCTAACATTAAATTAAATTCTTTTTCCTTTTGTTCCAACTCCAAGGATAAATTTAGGGAGATCAACGCTTGTTTATTCTTTTCTTCTTGAATAGAATCTCTTAATAATAAGAGTGCTTGCATACTCTCAACAGCGCTTTTATAATCACCTAAATCGGTGTAGGCTTTTGAAATCGCTAGTAAAGCTTCTTCTTTGGATTCCAATTCGCCAATTTCACTTGACAAGTTTATTGTTTTTTTAAGGTATGGAATGGCCAATTGAGGATTGTTTTGTTTTAAATTCAATTTTCCAATTTCTAAATTGGATTGATTAAATCCTTGAATATTTTGATTTACATCATTGGCTTCTAAAGCTTGTTGCTGTACTTGCATTTGTTGCACATCGTTTCCTCTTTTTGAATAAAATTTGTTTTTACTTTGATAAGAGGTATTTACACCTTGAGAGTAATTTATTGAATTGGAATAGGAGAGGGTAGAATCGAAATATTTAAATGCCTTAGCTGAATCATTTATGGATTCGTAAAAATTGCCTAAATTATCCGAAGCATTCACCAAACCTATGGTGTTATTTCTTTTGTTTTCTAGGTTAAAAACTTCTTTTAAATGGAACTCTGCTTTTTTGATATCATTATTGGCTTTATAACACCGAGCTAATCCGTTATGAGCAAAAATAATTTCATCATTATTACCTTTTTGTTTGGCTAAAATCAAAAATTGATCATAACTCGTAATGGCTAGATTCCATTCTTTATTGTTTTCGTAGGCTGCTCCAATGTATTTTATGGAATTGAAATAGCCTTTTTCTTGTCCATTTCCTTCAAATAAAATGATTGCTTTGCGATAATATTCTATTGATTTTTCATACTTCTGATTGCTATAATAAAGTGCTCCTAGAGTATTATAAGAATAAGCTTCTCCTCGAGTATTTTTTAGTTTAACAGACAAAAGATAAGCCTCTTCTGCATAAGTAAATGCAATTTTTGGGGCTGTTTCTGATATTTTATTTGCTGCATTTATCCATTCAAATATTTTTGAGGTATTGTCTGGAAGTTTTGATATTCGCTTGTATTCTTGATCATCTTGACCCCAACTTATTGTTTGGACCAAGAGAAATAAACCAGTTAATATGAATAAGACCAATGAATTCATTAGTACAAATCTACTGCGTTTAATTGAAACAAAAAAATGGTCAAAAATTACAATTAGATAAAAAACAGATTAAAAATGAGGATTCAAACGTTCAAACTATCCCTTCACTCATTCAAAAGGTAGTTTTACTCATGATTACTTGTGAGATTTTTATTTTTTGATTAAGAAGGGTATTATTTAGAAACTTGAACAAAACCAGTGTAGGTTTTTTCAGGATCTGTAGTTGATTCTAACACAAAATAATAAACACCATCTGGAACATTGTTTCCATTACTGTGTTGACCATTCCAATTATTCAAATAGGGACTTGATTGGAAAACGATTTGTCCCCATCTATTAAAGATAGTGATGTTATGATTTGCATCATTTCCTGTAATAAAAAGTACATCATTTTTACCATCGTTATTGGGCGTAATAATATTCGGAAGTGGTAATTGCACTTCTTGGTCTAATTCATCAACACTTACTATTGCACAAATTGAATCTTGACATCCAAAACCATTTGTTACGACCTGACATACGGTATAAATTCCTCTATTTGGGAATAAATAACTGCCATCTTCAGTACTAAAAGCATAGCCATTATCGGAATAATAATACCAACTTACTACATCAGCAGATGCTGTATTGTTAAAGAAGGTTGTGTCGCCTAAAATAGTAGGATTAGGCGAAATAGTGAAGCCGGCTGTTGGAAAACCACCCGAACCCACAGTTATAGAATTTGAGGTCACTGTGCAATTAAAACCATCGGTAATTACCAACGTGTAAACTCCACTTGAAACATTACTGTAATTTAATGTAGGTGAACTATTACCATTCCAAGCATAAAAATAAGGTCCAGTTCCACCTGTAGTAGTCAGACCCGTTATATTCCCATTTGCTTGACCACACGTAGCAATAGTAACTTGCAAATTAGTAGAATCAATAGTAATGGGAATAGAATTATTTACCAAAATATTATTTAAGTTGGCTTCACATCCAAATGCATCAGTAACGGTAAGTGTATAGCTACCAGCTTGAAGATTAGAAGCTGATGGTCCAGATGCAGTGTTACCATTAAACTCATAAGTCAATGGGTTAATTCCAGTTGCAGTAATACCTGATATAGAACCATCACCTTGGTTGCAATGGTCAACCGTAGTAACCAAATTAGTTGAATTGATGGTTGGGCCCGTGTTTTCGCCTACAACAAAAGGACCAACGGTTGTTCCACATCCATTTGCATCTGCTACAAAAAGTGAATAACTACCTGCATCCAAATTAGAATTGTCAGCGGTAGCGGCCACTACATTATTCCATTCATAAGAAATTGGTAAAGCACCACCAATTATTTGAATTCCTGTTATGGAACCATCAGATTGACCACAGTTTTCATCTTCAATGATCATATTGGTAACATCAACGGTAAACGAAACTCCCATTATAACACTTACGGGTATGGTGAAATTTCCGGGACAAACACCCACATAAAAAGTGGTATCGCTAAAAAGGTTGCCTGTTGTAAAATTAGTTCCAGCTCCTACAAAATTACCGTTTGGCCCATCAAACCATAAAATGCTTGAACCAGCGGGTAATGTTCCCAAAACCGTTGCTGTAAGCGTGGTTGATGTACCCGAACAAATGGTATCGTTGAGTGCAGTAAGGTTAAAGGTAGTTGAATTAGTAACAACTTGCCCCACACCACCATTTGTGGCACCATTAACAGGAAAGTTGGCCAAGGTTGTAGAATTGGTTGTTCCTGCGTTACCGCCAGCTACATTGGTTGCACCACCTGTTGGGTTTGTTGTGTTGATATATCCTCCGCCTCCAGCTCCACCAGGACCACCGGTTTCAATCAAACCACCAAAGTAAAAATTACCCGCAACAAGTACCACATTTCCACCATTTCCACCATTGGCTGAAATAGGAATAGCTCCAATTGTACCTGATGATTCAATAACTACCGTACCTCCGGCACCACCGCCACCAGCTCCGTCTACACCACCAATTTGACCAAAAGGTGGACTTGGACAGGTTAAATTTACTCCATTAGCACCGTTGGCTGTTATGGAACCGCTTCCTGAAATGTTTCCGTAACTTTTTATCAAAACAATTCCACCACCATTTCCACCATGAGCGCCCACATTTATAGTGTTATTGGCATCGCCCGATCCACCACCACCGCCTAAAAACAATTTATTGAGCGCATAATTTAAAGGTCTACCGCCAATTCCTCCTACCGGTCTACGATTATCACCACCCCAAGTCCCGTTATTGGGCCCAACTGTAGTGGGATTGGCTGAATTGGAAGAAAGGGTATAACCACCTCTACCTCCACCACTTGTTACTTGTCCCGAAATAGATGGAATTTCAAGATTCCAAGAAGTATTATAAACAGGGTTGGGAACTCCGATTCCATTGTTCCAATTGGTAATAGTACCTGCATTGGCTCCACCACCACCACCAGCATTATGATTGTTGCCACCACCACCACCATTGGCTACTGCGCCATATGAATAACGACCACCTAAAACGTCATATTCTGCATTGAAGCCAAAAAGACCTTCGCCTTTAACACCTCCACCATCTGTATTGGTTAGAGCTACATTCCAGGTTCCAAATCCCGAAGCTGCATAATCCTCAACACCGCCTCTAAATCCCAATCCATTTGCATTGATGGTTCCAGGAGTTGTAATAGTGGTTGTATTCAACACTTCAATGCTTACCACACCACCAACTGTTCCGTTCCATGTCTGACCAGTAATTTGAGCATTTACTGTAAGATTATCGTATCTAGGAATTCTGATAACTTGAACTTTACCACTTGAAGTATAATTGTTTTTTAAACCACATCTAATGTTGATAGAAGTACTATTTGGAACAGAAGAAACCTCACAAAATTCATAATTACCACAATTGTTGTAATTCGTTATTTCACCAAATTGTGTAGGATTTGGAGCATTATTTACTGAAACACCTTGCATTTGGATGATAAGTATTAAATCTCCGACAGCTAAATTTCCTGAAAAACGATTATTTGCATTAAGACCTGAATTAGCCACTGAAATAGTGGTTGCACCAGTATTAGCATTGGTTGAAAGCGTTGTATATTCATTTACTATTGAAGAAGATGAAATAGTTACATTACCCATTTTTCCGCGTTGACCAACGGCCAAAAGTGAAAAAGAAAGTGCAAGAATAGTACTAATTAAACGCATATTTTTCATTTGAATGGGAGATACTGAATACAAAGTTATAAATTTGACTCAAATTTGGTCAATTTGGATGCATAGATTACACAAATATATATGGGCGGTAGTTGTTGGAATCATTATTTTTTTGATTTTCAATAAACATTCTAAAGGTGATTTTGGAACGTATCAGCACACCGTATGGGCTGATAAATCTGGGTATTACGTGTTTTTGCCATTAGTTTTTGAATACGGTTTTGACGCTGAAAAAATGCCTGATGGAATTGAAAATAGGGTAGGAAATGGTTTTACAATAGATACTGTATCGAATAAAATGATTACGAAATATAATTGTGGTGTGAGTATACTGCAAGCACCTTTTTATTTACTTTCAAAAACAATTCCTACTTTTATTGTTGAAACAGATGAGCAAGCAAAACCCATTCCAACAGAATATTCATCTTTAACCATGGCTTTTTTGCATTTGGGTGCCGCTTTTTTCTTTTCGATGGGTTTGTATTTGTTGTACAGTTCGTTGAAAGTTTATTTTTCAACGTTCACCGTTATTAGTTCATTATTGGCGGTTGTTTTTGGGTCTAATGTATTGCATTATGCCATTGATGAAACGTTGATGACACACGTGTATTCTTTCTTTTGGTTCAGTGTGGCGTTGCACAGCTGTATTGCTTTATTTAAAAAGAACCAGCATCAGTTGAACCATTGGATTTATTTATGTTTAGCAATCGGTTTTATAGTGTTGTTGCGTCCAACAAATGTTGTGTTTTTAGTGGCATTGTTCATCCTATTTTATAATAAACAAACACTTAAAAATTACGTTCTTCATTCTTTAGCCATAAAAATAGGTTTGGCCGTACTCATCGTTGGAATGGTTTTTTTACCCCAATTGCTCTATTGGAACTATGCTTATGGAAGTTTAGTAGTTGACACGTATCAAGCAGAAACCTTTTCAAATTGGAGCCAACCCAAATTATTAGAAACCTTGTTTTCGCCCAACAATGGCTTGTTTTTGTACAGCCCAATTTTGATTTTCACGTTGATTGGTGGACTTTTTATGTTGTACAAAAAAGAATACCAGAAATGGGTTTTTGCTATTGGATTTGCTTTTGTGAGCATTATCTATATTACGGCCTCTTGGTGGACGTATGATTTTGGTTGTGGATTTGGATCCCGTAATTTTGTAGAATACAGTGTGCTTTTTGTATTTCCAATTGCTTATTTATTGGAAAGAAGTAAACAACATAAGACAGTTTTTTATTCCATACTCACTGTGATGGTTTTGATGGTGGTATTCATCACCCAATTGACTTATGTATATGATGAATGTTGGTTTGGAAAAGACAATTGGGATTTTGCGTATTATTGGGATTTTGTTTTTTAAGAAGAGTTTTTATTTAAATTTGTTACAATTTAAGATATGAAAAAGCTGCTAACCATACTAATTATTTTTCTGTTGAATTATTGTGCAATAGCACAAAACCAATGTGAGTGTCTAGTAAAGGATACGAGTTTAATTGAGGATTTAAACAAATTAGAATTACTTTTTGAAAAGGATTCCATTTTTGAGTCTCGTTATGTGGGCGAAAGCTCGAGAGAATCAGATAAGTTTGCTTTGTTTTTGAAAATTTACAACGAACATTCAAAAGAGGATTTGAAATGCATCATTATGAACAACAAAGTAGATGAAATAAGAGCTTATGCCTATTTATTTCTTTATGCAAATGGTGTAGATGCTAGAACAGAATTAAGTCAACAACCATTACATGTTTTGTATCTTAATGGATGTATAGGTCATAGTTTTATGAATGTTGATGATTTTACTGAGTTTGCCAAAATGAATAATAAAAGATTTAAGGCTCAACTTAAGTAATCTTTATCCATTTTTAAGTTTTCTTATTTCTTGTATATTTTTATAAAATCAATCCCAATCTTAGCCTTCTACCTCTTCTTCTTTCATTTGAGTGTGTCCAGTTGAGTAGCGATCCCATTTTTCCAATACGGCTAACATATCAGCAGGTAAATCGGATTCATATTGGTGCCACACCCCTGTTTTTGGGTGTGTAAAACCTAATGATTTAGCATGAAGGGCTTGTCTAGGTAATAGTTCAAAACAGTTGTCAATAAAGGTTTTGTATTTTGAAAAAGTTGTTCCTTTTAAAATTCTGTCTCCACCGTATTCGTTGTCATTGAACAACGGGTGACCTAAGTATTTGAAATGCACTCTGATTTGATGCGTACGCCCCGTTTCTAATCTACATTCCACTAAGGTAACATATCCGTATCTTTTTATTACTTTATAATGCGTCACAGCATGTTTGCCTTGTTCTCCATCAGGAAAAACGTCCATTACTTTTCTATTTTTGATACTTCTATCAATATTTCCTGTGATGGTGCCTTCGTCTTCTTCAATATTTCCCCAAACCAAGGCATTGTATCTTCGGTAGGTGGTTCTATCATAAAATTGTTTAGCTAAATGGGTTAAGGTATCTTCTGTTTTGGCCACAATCATTATTCCTGTTGTGTTTTTATCCAAACGATGCACTAAACCCGGTCTACCAAAATAATTGGAAGGCAAAGAAGGTAAATTATCAAAATGATACACTAAAGCATTCACCAAAGTACCTGTATAGTTTCCAAAACCAGGGTGAACCACCATATTCGTTGGTTTGTTTAAAACCACCAATTCATCATCTTCATAGATAATGTCCAACGGAATGTTTTGAGCAATTAACTCAATTTGTCGAATCGGATAGGGAAGTACTATTGAGATTTCGTCTCCGCCTTTAACTTTATAGTTAGGTTTAATGGTTTTGCCATTTACCAAAATATTGCCTTGATGTGCAGCTACTTGTAGTTTGTTTCTAGAAGTATTGGGAATACGATCCATCAAAAACTTATCAATGCGCACACTCTCTTGTCCTTTGTCAACTTTTACATTATAATGTTCAAAAAGTTCGTCTGATTCTTCAATGCCATCTGACAAAAGAGGTTCGTTATCTTCCGTATTCATAAGTTGTTGTAATTTTTAAAATAAGGAAATTAGTCCTTTTTATCTGATTTTTTTCCCTCTTCTTCGTTTTCGTCCTCAATGTACTCAAAATCTACGTAAGTATCATCATCAATATCCACTTCTTCTTCATTTTGTTGAGAAAAGGGGGCGTTTCCACCCATTGGATTGCCCATTCCACCCATATTTTGAAACGGATTTTTAGGTTGTTTTTTCACATAAGGTTTCCCAGTAACTAATCCCACGATGGTTTGCACCAATTCTCCAGTAGCCGAAATACCTTTAATAATCATTCCGAGCATAAAGATAAATCCAATGATGCCTAAAATCCATCCAATAATTACTGTATCGTAAAAATCATTGATACTTTCTAGAAACCAAAAATTTAGTTTATTAGTAACCAATTCGGGCATTTGCAAGGCTACCAAATAAAAAAGTATGGCAATACCAATCAAATGCAATTCATATTTAAGTTGTTTGGGTTTAGACTTAGGTATTGCACCACCGTTGCGCATCATTGAAATGCCAGCACGCATAACCACCCATTGTTTTCCACGTTCGTATTTTCCAAATAAATATAAATACAAGATAACTGCACCAACAAGATAGTAGTAAATTTCTTTTTCGCCCAAGATACTTTTTAGGTTTACAAATTCAGAAGCCTTTAACAAAGTCAAAGAAGCAATAAAATAATATTGAATACTTTTTAATAGATAGGTTTCCCAAGGTTGATCGGCTCTTCCTCCTCTCAAAATATATTTGGGCAATTGAGCTATAAAAAACCAAATTAAGGAGAATACGATGTAAACTATTCCGAGATAAAAAATATAGGATAAATAACTCATTTAGATAAATTTAAATTTAAGATAATTCTGTAATTAAGGGATGTTATTGTGTTTCTTTCCAAATTTTCAATAACACATCTTGATTGGGACGGTTGGGTTCGGCTTCACGCAGTGGTTCACATTCTTTCAACGTAGTTCTCATATCATTGGGTAACTGCTGATAGAGTTGAGTACCTTCAGTTTTCCATTTGATCATTTCGTCACTTACATCTTTTACTATTTTTGCAGGGTTTCCCACGGCAATTTTTCTTCGGGGTATGTGCATTTTTGTGGGCACAAAACACAAAGCACCTACTATACACTCTTCTTCAATGGTTACATCGTCCATAATTACGGCATTCATACCTATCAAACAATTTTCACCAATGGTACCACCGTGTATAATGGCACCGTGACCAATGTGAGCTCCTTTTTTGAGGGTAACGGTAGTTCCAGGGAACATATGGATGGTGCAACTTTCTTGAACATTACAACCGTCTTCAATAACAATTTTACCCCAATCACCTCTAATAGCTGCAAACGGTCCAATGTATACATCTTTACCAATAAAAACGTTGCCCGTTACATTAGCTTGTGGATGCACATAGGCTGATTCGTGTATGACAGGTTTTAATCCGTTGAATTCGTAAATCATAGGTAAGTTGTTCGGTTATTTGGTTGTTCAGTTATTCAGTTGGGAGGTTACTCTGTTGTTTAGTTAATCAGTTTATAGGTTACTTAGGTCACTAAGCTTGTCGATACCGATAAATATCGGTAGGTCGAAGTCATCTTACATCTAGCGTCTAGAATCTAGAATCTAGAATCTAGCATCTAGCGTCTAGAATCTAGCATCTTTCTATAATCGCTGCATAACCTTGTCCAACACCAATGCACATCGTGATTAATGCGTATTTTTTTTGTGTAAGTTCTAATTCAATCATAGCAGTTTGCAACATACGTGCGCCTGTCATACCCAGTGGATGACCTAACGCAATAGCACCTCCGTTTGGATTAATACGTGGGTCATTGTCAGCGATGCCGAATGAACGCGTACAAGCTAAACTTTGAGCTGCAAACGCTTCATTCAATTCAATTATATCTATTTGGTCTAAAGTTAATCCAGCTCTTTTTAAAGCTTTATGCGTAGCTTCAACAGGGCCAATCCCCATAATTCTTGGTTCAACACCTGCAATAGCGGCCGAAACAATTCTTGCTTTTGGAGTTAATCCATTTCTTTTAGCAGCATCAGCAGTACCCATTAAAATAGCGGCAGCACCATCGTTCAATCCACTAGCATTTCCAGCAGTCACCGAACCACCTTCACTTCTAAAAGCCGGTTTTAATTTTGCTAAAGTTTCTAATGTTGTGCTTGGTTTTATAAATTCATCTTTATCAACAATCAGCGCATCACCTTTACGTTGTGGAATTTCTACAGCTACTAATTCTTTAGATAAACGACCACTTTGTAGTGCTTTAGCCGCTTTTTGTTGCGACCACAAAGCAAAAGCATCCTGATCTTCGCGACTTATTTTATGAATGTCCACTAAGTTTTCAGCAGTTTGTCCCATTCCATCAACACCATACATGGCTTTCATTTTTGGGTTAACAAAACGCCAACCAAAGCTGGAATCGTGCATTTCGGCATCTCTTCCAAATGGAGTAGACGTTTTTGATATGACCCAAGGTCCTCGTGTCATGTGTTCTACACCACCTGCTATAAATAATTCGCCATCACCTACTTGAATGGCTCTTGAAGCATTGATAACACTTGCCAAACCTGATGAGCACAATCTATTTACGGTCTCTCCACCCATGGTGTAGGGTAGTCCTGCTAACAAAGAAGCCATTCGAGCCACGTTTCTATTGTCTTCTCCGGCTTGATTAGCACATCCAAAAATTACATCCTCAATCTCGGAAAGATTAACCGATTTATTGCGTTCCATTAATTCTTTCATAACTAACGCTGCTAAATCATCCGTTCTTACAGGAGCTAGAGCACCACCAAAACTACCAATGGGTGTGCGAATGGCATCAAAAATATAGGCTTCTTTCATAATTTTATCGGTAACTTAAGAGTTAAAAGAGTTTAAAACTGACGGTTCATCAACGCCTCAGCAAAACCTCTTAAATAATTTTTATTTTCGTCAGAAATAGTAATGCTATTCAAAGCATCAATACTTTTTACGTAATAGTCATTCATCAATTGATCCGCTTTTTCTTTAATATTCAAATCTTCAAAAATGGCGGTTACTGCTTTCACTTTTTCTTGTGGATTGCTGTGACCATTGTTTATCCAATGTCTCAGTTCGTTGCTTTGAACATCATCAGCATCTTCAATAGCTTTTAATAACAAATAGGTTTTTTTATTCGATAAAATATCACCACCTACTTGTTTTCCTACTAGAGAAGCATCACCAAAAACATCCAAAATATCATCTTTAATTTGAAAAGCCATACCGAGGTTCATTCCGAAGTCATACAATGCACGACTGTCTTTTTTTGGAGCATTGGCCAAAACAGCACCTAATTCCAAAGCACACCCAACCAAAACAGATGTTTTGAGACGAATCATTTCTAAATATTCGGCTAGGGTAACATCATCACGAGTTTCAAACTCCATATCGAGTTGTTGACCTTCACAAACCTCAATAGCGGTGACATTAAAAATATCAATAACGGCTCTTAAATACTCATCTTTGCATGAAGTAACCAGCGTAAATGCTTGTACAAACATTACATCACCCGATAAGATGGCTGCATTAACGCTCCATTTTTCGTGAACAGTATCTTTTCCTCTTCTGAGAGGGGCTTTATCCATAATGTCATCATGCAACAAGGTGAAGTTATGAAACACTTCAATACCTAAAGCAGATTTATAGGAATCTTCTAATTTACCACCAAACAAATCAGTACCAATCAAAGTTAAAATGGGACGCATACGTTTTCCACCCAAATCTAATATATATTTGACTGGTGCATACAATTCTATATCTTTGGATGAAGATTGGAAAATGTCAACCTCATTGAGTATTATTTTGTGATATTCTTCAATTGATCTCATAAATTATATAACTATTTGCTACGACCGTTTAATATACTTTGTAAATAGATTCCGTAACCACTTTTTAACAAGGGTTGAGCTAATTTTTCTAACTGTTCGGCATTAATAAAACCTCTAGAGTAGGCAACCGCTTCAACGCAGCCAACACCCATTCCTTGACGCTCTTCAATGGTTTGAACATATTGTCCTGCTTGCATAAGGGAATGGAACGTTCCGGTATCTAACCAAGCAGTGCCACGTTCTAAAATTTGAACTTTTAATTTACCTTGTTGGAGGTATGTTTTATTGACATCCGTAATTTCATATTCTCCTCGTGCACTTGGTTTTAGATTTTTGGCAATTTCTACCACACTATTGTCGTAAAAATACAACCCAGGCACAGCATAATTTGATTTTGGTTGTGTGGGTTTTTCTTCTATAGACAAAACATTCATAGTGTCATCAAACTCTACAACACCGTATCTTTCTGGATCGGCTACATGGTAAGCAAACACCAAACCTCCCGAAGGGTTTAAGCTATTGCGCAATAATTCGCCCATACCTGTTCCAAAGAAAATATTATCACCTAATATTAGGGCTACTTTATCATTACCAATAAATTTTTCACCTAAAACAAATGCTTGAGCTAATCCGTTAGGCACTTCTTGCACAACATATTCAAAAGAACATCCCCATTGCGAACCATCACCCAACAGCGTTTTAAATGCTAACTGATCGTGGGGAGTTGTTATGATCAAAATTTCACGAATTCCAGCAATCATCAATGTAGACAAAGGGTAATAAATCATTGGTTTATTATACACTGGCATAAGTTGTTTACTAACAGCTAATGTCAAAGGATGTAAACGTGTGCCAGAACCTCCGGCTAAAATAATTCCTTTCATGATTCGGGTTCTATTTCTTTTTTAGTTTGTATGTTTAATTCGCTCAATTCAATATCTTCATCCTCGTCTATAACCAATAGAAACGGATCTTTAAACAATTTATTGGTTACCATTTTATCTAATGTCAATAATAGACTGGGTAGTAAAATCAAGTTGGAAAGCATTGCTACAAAAAGTGTAACTGAAACAAGCAGTCCTAACGCTTGTGTTCCTCCAAAACTAGAGGCGGTAAATATAGAAAAACCAAAAAACAAAATGATGGAGGTATACATCATACTTACTCCCACTTCTTTGATGGAGTTTTGTATAGAAGTTTTTAAATTCCAACTTTGGTATTTTAATTCTTGTCGATATTTAGCTAAAAAGTGAATTGTGTCATCCACTGAAATACCAAATGCTATGCTAAATACCAAGATAGTAGATGGTTTTAAGGGTACCCCCATATAACCCATCAAACCACTGGTAAATATCAATGGAATTAGATTTGGAATTAGTGAAACAATTACCATACGCCAAGATTTGAATAAAAATGCCATTAAAACAGCAATCAATGCAATAGCTGTTAACAAGGAAGTAATCAAGTTGTTTACCAAATAGGTTGTTCCTTTTGTGTAAGTAACTCCCGTTCCGGTTACAATATAAGTTAAATGAGATTGATTGACGATAGATTTAAGCGTTTTTTCAAATGCTGGTTCATTCTGAAATGATTTGATTATATCTTCGTCTAAAAAGGTAAACTCATCCACTGAATCCATTGTCAAGGCTAAGCTATCTTCTAATGCTGACAAAATCCAAGGAGATTTTTCATACAATTCAGCTAATAACAAATCTCTGTTTTCACCGGTAGTTTGAAAGATGGTATCAACAAAAAGTTTTTCGGCATGGATAACCTTATCGATTTTTACTTTAACTCGCGCTAATACAGCCTCCATAGAATCAATACCAATATCTGCAATTTGAATGGTAATACGCGTTTTGTGGTGAGTGCTATCTAAAAAATTCCCCAAAAAATCATTCGATTTATTTTTCTGAGATAAGTCAAACGTATTTTTAAAATAAGCTGATTGCATAATGTTATATAAACCAGCTTCATCTCTAAGAACATATTTTTCAGGGTCACCATTACTGTAGGCCTGTGAGATATATTTTATACCATTTACCAAGGAAATAGATTTTGATAATTTGTCCTCTGTGGTCAAGGCTTGTTGAATATCATCTACGACTTTAATGTTTCTATAACTTTTATAGATGGTGTCAGTAGATTGCACAATGATTTCAAAAGGCATTACACCGTTCAATTCCTTCTCAAAATATTTCAAATCTTTTACAACGGTATCACTTTTGGGTAAGTCATCGACTATATTTCCTGAAGTATAAATCTTTGTAATTCCATAAATACCGATACCTAAAATTAACACAGTTACGATATATACTCCTTTTCTATTGTTACCTGTGATGTTTAAAATCATGTCAATAAACCAATCCAAACGTTTGTTTTCTAAATGTTTTGTGTGACGTTCTTTTGGAGGAGCCATATAGCTGTAAATGATGGTAACTACCAAAATAGATAAGGCAAAAAGAGCAATTATATTAATAGAAGCAATGATACCAAACTCCTGCATCATAGTGCTACTGGTAAGGAGAAATGTAGCAAATCCAAGGGCTGTCGTTACATTGGTCATTAAAGTTGCGTTTCCAACTTTTTTGATAACCATTACCAACGCTTTATTCTTGTTACGGTGTTTCAAGTATTCTTGTTGATACTTAGTAATTAAATAAACACAATTGGGTATACCAATTACAATTACCAATGGTGGCATTAATCCCATTAATAAGGTAAGCTTGTAACCAAAGAGAGCAATGGTACCTAAGGTCCAAATAACACCAATAATTACGACTACCATAGATACCATAACCACCTTCATAGAACGGTAAAAGATGTACAACACTAAAGAAGTCACTAACAAAGCCAGACCAACAAATAATCCTAATTCACTTTGTACTTTGGTCATCGTAACCGAGCGTATGTATGGTAGACCAGAAAATTTTAAATCTCCAAACGATTCCTTATATTTTTCAGCAATTCGTTCAATGTCAGGTACTAAATTTTTTCTACTTTTTGAATTAAAGATTTTTTCATTAACAAAAATCATCATCAAATGAATTTTTGAATCCGATTTATAAAGCATGCCATCATAAAATGGCAAAGAATGAATCAACGATTCTATGCTGTCAACATTATTTTCCGTTAACTGCCCAACAGGCATTATGGGTTTTATTTCAAATTTTTTGGTTTCATTATTCTTAACTAAATTGAATAAATTAGCTTCAGAAAATACAGAATCTACACCATTGCCATACTGAAGTGGTTCGGTACCAATTATTGGAAGTTTAATAGCTTTAATTTCATCCCCTAAAGCTTTCCATTTGCTGAATTTATCTACACTATAAAAATCATCTACTTCGGTACCAATAACAATGACTAATCCATCTTGACCAAAATCTTTTCTAAATTGCTTGTATTCTAAGTTGGTTGTATCATCCTCTGGTAGAAGTTGGCCGAATTCATAAAGCATTTCAACTTTAGTGGCCTTATAACCCATAAAAACCGTGAAAACTACTAATGCAATTATTAGATAAAGTTTGTTTCTAAGTATAAAAGAGGCGATTTTTTGCCACATAAAAAAATGATAAATCCTACGTTAATGAATTATGAAAGGGCGAAATTACGAAATAAGATTTAAGACCACTGATAGTTTTTTGTTTTTTTGATAAATTAACGCATCAAATGATAATGATTAAGGTTGTTTCTTTTGTTTTGTCTCGAAATATCAGGTAATTATTTGAAATGTACCCTTAGTTAAAGAAATATTGTGTAAAACTCTTACTAATTAAATAAATTAATGATGGAGAATCGCTTAATTTTGAAATTACTTTCAAAAATTAAATTTAAATTATGAAAACATACCTGCTAAATGGTTTGTCTTATTGTTTGTTGATGTGGTTTTTTATTTCTTGTGGGAATGAATCTGATAATAGCTCAAAAAAAGAAAATTCTCAAAACACTCCAATTGACAGCCTTGCTCCAGTAGATACCTTACTTTTGGATTCAATTAATGACAGTTTAATCCAAGTGGATATTACGAAGGTTCAATTTTTCATGCCAGAGGAAGTTGCTGTATTAAAGCAGTTTTCAACGGATAGTGTCATATTTTTTATGGATTATCACTTGGTAAACTATTTTGAAGCTACACAAGATACTTTGTTGATTCAAAACTTTAATAATCTGACTCAGATATTTAGAATTTTTGCTATTAACATTATTGATTCTCCCAAATCTCAACTGTCTGTCGATGGTTTCGCATATCCTGATAATATGAAATCGTCTCTTAGTTTTTTACAAGACGCAACCCCCTTTATTATTCACACATGTGTAGCAGAATGTACGGAATATGGAATTGATTTTGATTTGGCAAATATGGCAAAACAAGCTGCTAAAACGAATGGCAAACTGGATGATGAATATTTTGAATTGTTGGCAATGGCCAACGAAATCAATTTCAGTTTATCTAATGATTTTAAATCTTGGTTTATGCAAATGTGGGATTATGGCGGAGGTTCGCTGCTTGGGAATAAATCGATTTATAACTTTTTGAAAAAATCCAAGCAGTTTGAAACAAAGTACATGAAAATAGATAATGTATTAGAAGAGCTCAAATTGGACGCTTATGAAACCGCTATGCATGGCGTTTATATGAAAACACCTATTGCCATTTTGGAAGAAATTAAAATGATGGTCAACGAAAATTTAGTCACTCCCGAACAAGCAATTAACTTAAATCAATTGGCTAATTTAATTAAATCAAATGCTACCAATTGCCCTGTTTGCTTATTCAAAGAGTTGCAAGTGAGTTGCGAGACCGGAAATTGTAATTACGGTGGATAAAAGACTTATCTAATGTAAATGCTAAATAATCTTGTTAGCTTAAAATAAATTGAATGATTCCATAGAAAATTAGTGCATTGAAAGACATTTTACTCATAACGCCACCCTTTACTCAATTAAATACTCCGTATCCAGCAACCGCCTATTTAAAAGGTTTCTTGAATACTAAAGGTTATTCTAGTTATCAAATGGATTTAGGTATTGAAGTGATTTTGGCATTATTTTCAAAAAAGGGGTTGGAGGATTTGTTTAATGTATCTTCAAAAAAGATAACTGAGTCATCTGAGAATGCTCAAAGAATTTATTCTTTAAGGGAGGAATATTGTAAAGTGATTAACCCTACTATATTGTTTTTACAAGGGAAATTACCATCCTTGGCACGTCAAATATGTACAGGTAATTTCTTGCCCGAAGCATCACGTTTTCATCAATTAGCTGATTTCGATTGGGCATTTGGTACTATGGGGATGCAAGATAAAGCCAAACATTTAGCGACACTTTTTTTAGAAGATTTATCTGATTTTATTGTAGAATGTGTTGATGATCATTTCGGTTTTAGTAGATATGCTGAAAGATTAGGTAAAAGTCCTTCGTCTTTTGATGAGCTTTATAATACACTGAAAAAACAGTCTACCTATATTGATGAAATTTCTTGGAATATTTTGAAGGAAAAGATTGTAAATAATTCACCAAAATTGGTTTGTTTTTCCATTCCATTTCCGGGTAATTTATACAGTGCTTTTAGAAGTGCACAATTCATAAAATGTCATTTTCCAGCAATAAAAATAGCTTTTGGAGGGGGGTATGCTAATACTGAGTTAAGGTCAGTAAATGACGTTCTTGTATTTGAATTTTTTGATTTCATAACATTAGATGATGGTGAACTGCCTATTGAATTGATTTCCCATAATGTGTTGAATAATATAGATTTAGATAATTGTGATTTTAAACGAACTTTTCGTTTAATAAAAGGTAAAGTGACCTATCTGAATACCTCAAAAAAACTGGATTATAAACAAAGTGAAGTGGGTACACCAGATTACGAAGATTTACTTTTGGATCAATACATTTCTGTTATTGAAGTTACCAATCCCATGCATAGTTTGTGGAGTGATGGAAGGTGGAATAAATTAACTATGGCTCATGGATGTTATTGGGGTAAATGTACCTTTTGTGATGTTTCATTGGATTATATCAAAATTTATGAGCCTGTGGCGGCTAAATTGCTGGTTGATAGAGTGGAAGAATTGATAGCGCAAACAGGAGAAACAGGATTTCATTTTGTTGATGAAGCCGCCCCACCTTCGTTGATGAAAGCATTTGCTTTGGAACTAATTAAAAGACAAGTCATCATAACTTGGTGGACGAATATACGTTTTGAAAAGAATTTTACCCAAGATATTTGTTATGTATTGGCAGCTTCAGGTTGCATAGCCGTTTCGGGAGGTTTAGAAGTAGCGTCTGACCGTTTGTTGGCGCTAATCGATAAAGGAGTTACTGTGGAGCAGGTTGCTCAAGTAACTCGAAACTTTACCAATTCTGGTATTATGGTTCACGCTTATTTGATGTATGGTTATCCGACACAAACTATTCAAGAAACGATTGATAGTTTAGAAATGGTAAGGCAATTGTTTCAAGAGGGTGTGTTACAATCTGGATTTTGGCATCAGTTTGCCCTTACAGCTCATAGTCCAATTGGATTGAATCCAGAAGAATTTGGGGTAATTCCAAAAAAAGTAACTAGTACTTTTGCTCATAATGATCTTGACTTTGAGGATAAAACTGGAATTGATCACAATCAATTTAGTTTTGGATTGAAAAAGTCATTATATAACTATATGCACAGTATTGGTTTTGAAAATTCCTTACAAAGTTGGTTCGATTTCCCTATACCTAAAACTACCATACCAGATGATTATATATTGAAATGTATTGAAAAAGAAGCTTTTCGTGAATTAAAATCTTCCTCTAAAGTATATTGGTTGGGTTCTTTACCGAAAGTTACAAAGTATGATGTGGTTCAAAATAAACAAAAGGTAAGGTACATAAAGCTTACTTTTGAGGACAAAAGAGAAACATTTGAATTACATGTGACGGAAAACGTGGGTGATTTTTTAATACATATTTTACCAAAATTATCACCTAAAAACGACATCAATGTAACTTTTGGAGCCTTCAAAAACGGTTTTGAGCCAATCGGGAATTTTGAATTATTTTGGAATTCTGAAACGGTTGAAACGTTAAGAGAAAATGGTTTACTTGTATTGTAGGGACATTAATTTATTCGTTTTCTGAATTACGCATTTGAATAATTACATTCCCAATTTTTTGTCCTGTTTCAACATATTTGTATGCTTCGACAATTTGATGCAATGAATAGGTTCTATCGATTACAGGTTTGAATGAACCTGTTTCAACTGAATTTTTTAAATAACTCACTATTTCATTATTGATAGTTGGGATGGGGAATAAAACTTTTTTTCTTCCAAATAAAGGCGTTATCAAAGCCAAAAATGGATTTTGACTAAATGGGCCTAATTCAGTTGACATGTAAATGCCCTTTTTAGTCAATAATGGTTTACATTTGCCAAAAGTACTTTTTCCAACAGCATCAAAAATTATATCAAATTTAGAATTGATTTGGGTAAAATCTTCCTTAAAATAATCAATTACAACATCCGCTCCTAACGAACGCACTAATTCCACATTTTTAGTATCGGTAACCACCGTGACAGAAGCGCCTAATTGTTTCACCAGTTGAATGGCAGCCGATCCTATCGCACCAGTACCACCATTAATCAAAACATATTGATTTCGTGTAATTTTTGCTGCTCTAATATTGCTTAACGCATAGTGAGATCCTTCTAAAATAGCCGCAGAGTGTGCCAAAGAACAATTCTTTGGAATAGTATCCAAGGCGTCATTTTCATTTCGAATGACAAATTCAGCATGTCCACCAAATGTTTTATCATTGAATCCAAAAATTAAATCACCTTTTTTAAAACGCGTAACACTGGGTCCAATCTCTATAACTTCACCTGAAAATTCACATCCTAAGGTAGTATATTTGGGCTTGAATAAGCCACTCCAAAACCTTGATATGAAATATTCTGCACTTCTAAAACCACAATCGGTTCTATTTACAGTAGAAGCAAAAACCTTTATTAAAAGCTCATTATTACTTGGGGTTGGAACGGTAACTTCTTTTATCGTTACTACTTCGGGAGGTCCATATTTTAAATGAATGGCAGCTTTCATAAGTTAGGTTAGATACGCTTAAGACGATTAAGTCGTATTAAAGTTACAAGAACCAAATTTCAATTGAATTAATTCACTTCTTCTTGCTTTTCAATAATTGCAATAGATTTTTGTAAAAGTAAGGTGTTGGGTATGGTTATGATTTCACCATTAGTGGATTTCAAATGAAGGAAGAAGTAGGTAAGGTCAGAGATTTCGCCTTCGAAAGGAAAATCTTTATCCAATACTTTAATTTGGTCACCAATTTTGAGTGGATGATTAAAGAAAAGTATAATTCCTGATGTAATATTAGCTAGAAGTGACCACTGGGCAAAAAACGCAACACCCAAGGCCGTTAATACGGTTCCAGCAAAAACAATAATCTCGCTTTGACCAACACCCCATACTGCAGCAATAATAGTTACAGCAGTTATGGATAATAGAAGTTGCATAGCTTTTACAATAATTTTTCTTCGGGCTCTTTGTAAATGGATGTTTTTTAACGTGTTATTAATAGCCGTTTTGGTCATAAAAAACAAGAAAAGATATATTGCCAAAATTATAGCAGTTTCAAGAAGGCGTAATTCTGTTGTACTCATTAGTGATGATTTTTGAGATAGATGTTATTTCTAAATAGCAAAAATATAGAATAACTTGTCCGAAAAGACAATTCAAGGATTGAAAATTTCAACTAATGATACCAATTGTTTCATTTGTATTTATTTCTTGATTAATAGAACGCCTGATATGTTTTCAATAATCATTTAAATACTTCAATAAATCCTATTACTAGATTTTAAATTCTATATATCTTTGCAAAATGGGAACAAAAGTAACGCCTTACAAAGCTTCTGATAAAAGCAAAAAAGAACAAGTTGCAGATATGTTTGATAACATTTCGCATCGCTATGATTTCTTGAATCATTTTCTTTCTTTAGGAATAGATAAATCGTGGAGAAGAAAAGCAGTAAAAATGATTGCTTCAGTAAACCCCAAAAAGATTTTAGATATTGCCACTGGTACAGGAGATTTTGCTATTGCTTCACTAAAACTAAAGCCCAATGAAATTATAGGTGTAGATATATCCAATGGGATGTTGGATATGGGAAGGGAAAAAATGAAAAAAAAGGGGTATGATAAAGTAATTACATTGACCTATGGTGATAGTGAATCAATGCCTTTTGAAACAAACTCTTTTGACGCCATAACAGTTGGTTTTGGAGTTAGAAATTTTGAGAACCTCGAAAAAGGATTGGGTGAAATGTTGCGCGTGTTGAAACCTAATGGCAAAGCAGCCATATTAGAGTTTTCAAAACCAAGAAAATTTCCAATTAAGCAAAGTTTTAAGTTTTATTCAAAATATATAATACCTAGATTGGGAAAATCTATTTCAAAGGATGAAGCGGCTTATGCTTATTTACCTGAATCGGTAGAAGCTTTTCCGGAGGGACAAGCTTTTGTAGATATCTTATCAAAAGTTGGGTTCAAAAACATTACTCGAAAAGAAGTTTCGGGAGGAATAGCTACTATTTATTTGGGTGAGAAATTATAAATGTAACAATTTAGCAATTTTTTAATGTATCAATTCTCAATTATCCTTTCTGTTACCGAACTTCGATTGCTTTTGTCACCGAACTTTACAAAGTTGAGACTAACATTCCAAAATCGTTTATCGTTAGTAGAAAAATCGTTTGTCTTTTTTAGACAAAAAGATTCAAGATTTCAAGACAAAAGACAGAAAGTAAATTTGTATTTTTGCCGAATCAACTTTTAATAATTTCATATCGTTTATCGATAGTCGAAAAATCGTTTGTCTTCTGTCTTATATCTAGCGTGTAGTATCTAAAATCTTAAGAAAAAATGCATAAAAATTTTAAAAACATTGAAAAAATAGTATTTGGTAGAGGTAGTTTCGGTCAATTGGATGAAATTATTGCCCCAATTCGTCAGAGAAACAATCAGTTTTTTGTTTTTGTGGTAGATTATTATTTTAAAGGTACGGATCTCGAAAGTCGCATTCCTGCTAGACCAGAGGATGTAGTTTTATTTATTGATGTAGATCCAAAAGAACCAACTACTGAGCAGGTTGATGAATTAAGAGATCAAATTTTAGCTACTAAAGGATTACCTTCTGGAATAGTTGGAATAGGTGGAGGTTCAATTATGGATATTGCAAAAGCAGGATCTTTGATGTTTACTAACGAGGGAAGCAGTTCTTTATATCAAGGCTTGAATTTAGTAAAAAGAGATGGTATCTATTCGTTAGGTATTCCTACCATTAGTGGAACTGGTGCCGAATGTTCTATGACGGCAGTGTTGAGTGGTCCGACTAAAAAATTAGGTTTAAAATGTGAATGGACCGTTTTCAAACAAGTAATTTTAGATCCCGATTTAATAGCATCAGTACCCACCAATAAGTGGTTTTATACGGCTATGGATACTTTTATTCATTGTGTAGAATCGAAATGTGGAATTAATTATAATATTTATTCAAAAGCTTATGGCGATACAGCCATACAATTGTGTAATGAAGTCTTTTTGGGTGAAAATGCTGGTCAAAACGCTGAAAATGATGATAAATTAATGATGGCCTCATTGTTTGGAGGATTGAGTTTGACCTATTCTGAAGTAGGAGCATGTCATTCATTATCCTATGGATTGAGTGTTGTTTTTGGAATGAAACATTGTTATGCAAATTGTATTGCTTTCAATCATTTAGATGAATTTTATGGGGAATACGTTAACGATTTTAGAGTTATGATTAAAAAACATAATATTGAATTGCCTCAGAATTTATCAAAAAATTGGACAGAAGATGAAATTCATCGAATGGCTGAAGTTAGTATAAATCTGCCCTTTATGTGGCGTCATGCTTTAGGTGAAGATTGGCAATCAAAATGGGGATTGGAAGATATCAAAGCTCTTTATCGAAGAATGTAACCTTACCGTTTTATTAAATTGTAAATGCAATCGGTATACTAGATTCAGATTGTATTATTTTTTGAAATGGAATATTAGTGCTATTGATAATCTTTTTGATTATTGGAAACTTTTTCATAAGACATTTTTTCTTGAGTACATTTCATTTCTTAAACTCAAAAATGAGTAGATTTACGGCTCACTTTTATTAAATCAAAATTATTTATCATTATGATTATTGAAAACTATGTTTTAGGTGAATGGCAAGCTGGTGAAGGAGTTGAATTTACTGCAGTAAATGCAATAACAGGTGCCGAGATTGGAACTGTTTCTAGTAAAGGACTAGATTATAAGGCCATTCTGGAATACGGTAGAAATACAGGTGGAAGTAAATTAAGAAAAATGACCTTTCAAGAAAGAGGTCGTATGTTGAAGACTTTGGCGATGTATCTTCTTGAAAGAAAAGAAAAGTTTTATCAATTATCTGCAGCTACTGGAGCCACGCGCATTGATTCTTGGATTGATATAGAAGGAGGGATTGGAAATTTATTTGCCAATGCTTCTTTACGAAGACAATTTCCTGATTTACCTTATTATGTAGATGGGGTAGCAGCACCTCTTTCAAAAGGAGGATCTTTTATAGGGCATCACATTATGGTGCCAAGACGAGGAGTGGCTGTTCATATCAATGCATTTAATTTCCCTATTTGGGGTATGTTAGAAAAAATTGCTGTAAATATTATGGCTGGTGTACCCGCTGTTGTCAAACCATCAGAAATTACCTCTTTTTTGACAGAATTGATGGTAAGAGAAATTGTTTCATCAGGTATATTACCAGAAGGCTCGCTTCAATTAGTAAGTGGGTTGGGACATGGAATTTTGGATCATTGCAATCACAATGATGTTATCACATTTACAGGGTCTGCACATACAGGAAGAAAACTGAAAGGCTTGCCACATATATTAGAAAATTCTATTCCATTTAATATGGAAGCAGATTCGCTTAATGCATGTGTTTTAGGTAAAGATGCTACACCCGGTACAGCTGAATTTGATATTTTCATCAAGGAAGTGGTTAAAGAAATCACCGTAAAAACAGGTCAGAAATGTACAGCTGTTAGACGAATAATAGTGCCCGAAAACCTAGTAGAAGAGGTTCAAAATGCTGTAAAAGATCGATTATCAAAAACAGTAATTGGAGATCCGTCACAAGAAGGTGTTAGAATGGGTTCTTTAGTGAGTAAACTGCAAGTAGAAAGAGTTAGACATAATGTGCAGTTATTGTTGGAAGAACAAGCTTTAGTATATGGTAATCTTAATGAAGTAACTGCCATTGGTGGAAATGCAAGCGGTACCTTTTTATCACCCATTTTAATGGTTAATGATTCACCTTTTACCAAAACAAAGGTTCATGATATTGAAGCTTTTGGCCCAGTTTCAACCATACTTCCTTACAAAAATTTGGAAGAGGCGGTAAGGCTTGTTGAAATGGGTAAAGGTTCTTTGGTAACTTCTATTATTACTAATGACGATACTATCGCACGCGAATTTGTAGTAGAAGCAGCGCATAGTAATGGTAGAATATTAGTTCTGAATAATAGATGTGCTAAAGAAAGTACTGGACACGGATCGCCTATGCCTTTACTTACTCATGGAGGTCCTGGTAGAGCAGGAGGAGGAGAGGAAATGGGAGGTAAAAGAGGGGTTTTGCATTATATGCAACGAACAGCCATTCAAGGTCATCCACAAAGTATTACTGCCATTACACAACAATTTCAAGTGGGAGCAGATCAACCAGAAGCAAATCCACATTTGTTTAGACAACATTTTGAAGATTTAGCCATTGGAGATACTGTATTTACACACAAGCATACCGTAACTACCACTGATATAGTCAATTTTGCGAACGTAAGTGGAGATAATTTTTATGCTCACATGGATGAAACATCGTTGGAAGGAACATTGTTTACAGAACGTGTAGCTCACGGCTATTTCATTTTAAGTAAGGCTGCTGGATTGTTTGTGGATCCGAAAAAAGGACCTGTTTTATTGAATTACGGAATAGATGAATGTCGTTTTACAAAACCTGTTTATGCTGGAGCAACAATAGGGGTCCGTTTTACAGTTAAAGAAAAAATTGACCAAGAAAAAAGAAGTCCAGAAGATGTTGCTAAAGGTATTGTTAAATTCCTAGTGGATATTTATGATCAAGATAATGAAACCGTAGGAATGGCAACGATTTTAACGATGGTGAAAAAGAAAAATCAAGATTGATTTAGTAGTAACCTAATCCGATAACCCATTGGATCTGGGACAAGTATTCTAGTTCAAGTTATATTAAAAAAGGTTCTAAAACACTACGTTTTAGAACCTTTTTTATAAATATAATTTACGGTATATTATTTATTAATGCCAACTAAATGCATAATGAAAGCATATTCCATAGCGGTTTCTTTTAAGTATTCAAATCTACCACTTGCACCACCATGACCCGCACTCATATTGGTATGCAACAATAATAAATTTTCATCTGTTTTCATTACTCTTATCTTAGCTACCCATTTTGCTGGTTCCCAATATTGAACTTGTGAATCATGCAGCCCAGTTGTAACGAGCATATTCGGATAATTTTGAGCCTTAACTTGATCATAAGGAGAATACGATAACATATAATCATAGTATTCTTTTTCGTTAGGGTTTCCCCATTCATCATATTCGCCTGTTGTCAATGGTATGGATGAATCGAGCATGGTAGTTACCACATCAACAAATGGAACGGCAGCAACAATTCCTTTATACAAATCAGGTCGCATATTCACAATAGCACCCATTAATAATCCACCGGCACTTCCTCCCAATGCAAAAAGTTTGTCGGTACTTGTAAATTTATTTTCGGTTAGATGTAAAGAACAATCAATAAAATCGTTGAACGTATTCATTTTCTTTAATAACTTACCGTTTTCGTACCATTCTCGTCCCATTTCTTCGCCTCCTCTAATGTGGCAAATTACGAATACAAATCCTCTGTCTAATAAAGTGAGACGGGTGCTGCTAAAAGTTGGATCAATACTATATCCGTAACTACCATATGCGTATTGTAATAGGGGAGCAGACCCATCCAATTTTGTTGTTTTTTTATACACTACAGACATTGGTATTTTTATTCCATCTCTAGCAGTTGCGAAAATTCTTTTTGATTCATATTGAGTTGGGTCATATCCACCAACAACTTCTTGTTGCTTTAAAGTTATTTGTGTTTTCTTAGTTAAATCAAAATCATAGGTGGTGCCAGGTGTAGTTAATGAGGTATAATAATATCGAAACATATTGGTTTTATATTCAGCATTAGTTGATGCATAAGCTACATATGATTCATCATTAAATGGAATGTAAAAATCAAGATTACTTTTTTTATCATAAACACGCAGTTTTATTAATCCATTGGTTCTTTCAGTAAGAATAATGTGATTTTCAAAACTAGAAACGTCTTCTAACAACGTCTCTGGACGATGCGCCAACACTTCTTTCCAATTAGCTTTTTCCGTTTTATTTTCAGGACATTCCATCAATTTAAAATTGGTTGCACTGTCCATATTGGTCATTACATAAAAATGGTCGTTTTGATGAGATATGCTGTATTCTAAACCACGAACTCTTTTTTGAAAAATACGGAATTTTCCTGAAGGGTTGTCTGCTTCCAAAATTTGGTATTCATCTGTCATGGTACTTCCCGAGCCAATAATTAAATATTTGTCGGATGCAGACTTGTAAACAAAAGTAGAAAAGGTTTCATCTTTTTCTTCAAAAACCACCACATCCTTTTCAGCAGGTGTGCCTAAAGTGTGTTTCATAATACGGTAACTTCTTAATGTTTCAGGGTCTTGAACTCCATAAAAAACCGTTTTATTATCATTTGCCCAAGTAGCACCACCATCCGTATTTTTTATTACTTCTGGGTATAATTCACCAGTTGCAATGTTTTTAAATCTAAGGTCATACATTCGTCTAGATACGGTATCCACTGTAAAAGCTAATGTGCTGTTGTCAGGACTAATATCATATCCACCGATAGCGAAATATTCTAATCCTTTACCCATTTCGTTACCATCTAATAGTATTTCTTCTTGACTAAAATCAGCGTTTTTTGAACGCGTGTAAATAGCGTACTCGCCACCTGTTATAAATTTAGTGCGGTAATGAAACCCATTGTAGAAATAGGGAACAGACTCATCTTCCTCCTTGATTCTACCTTTCATTTCGTTGAACAACGTTTTCTGAAAAGCTTCTGTAGGAGCTAAAATAGCTTTTGTGTAGGCATTTTCTGCCTCAAGATAACTGATTACTTCAGGGTTTTCTCTTTCATTTAACCAAAAATAATTATCGATTCTTGTATTTCCGTGAAAAGTTAATTCTTTAGGTTTGATAGCACAAATAGGTGGTATCGGATTTGGTGTATTCATTTCAGATGATTTTTCTTCGGTTGATTCAGGCGATGCACATTGTACAAATAGCAATGAAATGCCAATGGAAGTGATTATGTTTTTCATTCATTTTAAAATAGTTTTCAAAGATAAATGCAATCTTTGAATCATTCTAACCAATCATCACTTTTGTTTTCTAATTCGTAATGAAGCAAGAATCCATTTTCATCTTCCACTCTTTTGTATCCCTTTTTTTGCATCATACGATCTTGCTCCTCTTCCAATTCAAAATTATATTTTTTCTTTACGAAAGTTGCGCCTTCATTTTTAAAAAAATAAGCCATTCCAGTACCTAAAATTGCTCCAATTAAATGAGACTCGAAAGATATTGAAGTGTCAATAGGGAAAATACCCCAAACCATACTGCCATATAGGAACAAAACAAAAAGCGAAATAGCCATAACTCGAGGTTCTTTTCTAAAGACACCACTAAAAAAAATGAAGAAAGCTAAACTGTATATTATACCACTCATTCCAATATGGAAACTTGCCCTTCCAGCAATCCAAACAAAAAAACCTCCAATGAGCCAACTTATTAAAAATACTTTATAGGTTAAAGAACGGTAAAAGTAGTTTAAAGTCCAAGTTAATATAAAAGCTGGTAACGTATTGTTAATTATATGTTTATAATCTCCATGTAAAAAAGGGGAGAACAGTATGCCTTTTAGCCCTTCAATTGATTTTGGGAAAATACCTAATTCATAAAATCGGGTATTTAACATCCATTCCATAAAGAAAACAAACCACATTAAAAATACAATTAGCAATGGAAGGCCAATTGAATTGAGCAAAGTGATTTCTTGTTTTGAATGCATAGGAAGCTTTTTATGAAAATTGTGCCGCAATCAATTTATCTGTCAAATGGTCATTATAAAAAAAGCCCCATCGAATGGATGAGGCTTCTATTTATATTTGAAATGGTAGTGAATTAAAGCTAATCGAAAGCTGAATATAAGCTTATTTTTTGTAAAAAGCTACAATAATATCCGCCAATTCGTCACCAATTCGGTCTTGAGCTTCGTTTGTTGCAGCACCAATGTGAGGCGTAGCCAAAATATTAGGATGTTTTAGTAAGTCTTCTCTTGGTGTTGGTTCATTTTCAAAAACATCTAAACCAGCAGCAGCAACAGTACCATCATTTAAAGCATTTAATAATGCATCTTCATCTATCACGCCACCTCGAGCTGCATTTACTATTCTTACTCCTTTTTTCATTTTAGCAAATTCAGCTGCTCCAATTACCGCTTTTTTGTCAGCAGGCATGGGTATATGCAAGCTAATAAAATCTGCTGATTCAATCACAGAATCAAAAGATTGAGTGGTAATGGTTATGTTTACAGATTGATTTCCTACTTCTACTGGTATCAAAGCTTCTTTTACAAAAGGGTCGCTTGCAATTACTTTCATTCCGCAACCTAATGCATATTTTGCCGTGTATTGTCCAATTCTTCCAAAACCAATTAAACCTAATGTTTTACCTCTTAATTCAATACCTTTACCGTATTTCTTTTTCAAATCATTGAATTTTTCAACGCCACTACTAGGCATCAAACGACTTGAGTCATAAACCGATCTCGCTAAGTCAAACATTAAAGCAATTACCAATTCGGCCACAGCCAATGAGGATGAAGCAGGTGTATTAAAAACATTAATACCCTTTTCTCTTCCATAAGCTACGTCAATATTATCCATACCAACACCGCCTCTTCCAATCATTTTAATAGAAGGACAGGCATCAATGATGTCTTTTCTTACCTTAGTGGCACTTCTCACTAAAATTACTTCATACCCTTCTTTATTAATTACTTCAATCAATTTGTCTTGAGGAACTGTTTCTGTAACTACAGTAAATCCATTAGATTCTAATGTTTTTTTTGCAGAAGCTGAAATACCGTCATTTGCTAAAACTTTCATTTTTAGTATGTTTTTTTATTACGATTTATGAATTAACCATTTTTGCGCGTAAACTCTTTCATTACGTCAACCAATGCTTGTACACTGTCTTGTGGAAGAGCATTGTACATAGAAGCACGGTAACCACCAACAGAACGGTGACCTTTTAACCCGCTGATTCGCGCTTCATCCAATAGTGCTTCAAAAGCTTTTTCGTGAGCCGTGTCATTCAATACAAACGTTGGGTTCATAAAACTTCTATCTTCAACATTGGCTGTACCTGTAAATAAAGGATTCGCATCAATTTCTGTATATAATGTAGTTGCTTTTTTATTATTGCGTTCTTCCATCCAAGCCAAACCACCATTTTTCTTCAACCATCTTAAAGTTAACATGGCAACATAAATGGGGTATACAGGAGGAGTATTAAACATAGATTCACCCTTGTGGTGTACTGCTAAGTCTAACATAGTGGGAACAGGAACAGATGACTTTCCTAAGATTGATTCTTTAACAATGTATAAAGTAGAACCTGCAGGACCAAGATTTTTTTGAGCTCCGGCATAAACCAAATCAAATTTAGAAATATCAATTTTCTTTGAGAAAATATCTGAACTCATATCACAAACCAAAGGTAAATTAGTCTCTGGGATTGATTTAAATTGAGTACCAAAAATGGTATTATTAGAAGTGTAATGCAAATAATCTAAATTTTCAGGAATGGAGTATCCTTTTGGAATGTAATTAAAGTTTTTATCTTCAGAAGAAGCTACTTTTACTCCTTCACCAACAAATTTACATTCTTTATAAGCATTCTGAGCCCAAGTACCTGTAACCAAGTAACCACCACGTTTATGCTCACGCATCATATTATAGGCAATTTTTAAGAACCCTAAGCTAGCACCTCCTTGTAAAAACAAAACTGTGTAGCCTTCTGGAACCCCTAAAATCTCTTTAACTAACGAACGAGCTTCTTCCATTACGTCAACAAAATCTTTGCTTCTGTGAGAGATTTCTAATAATGATAAATCAAGATTATTAAAATTGATAACTGCCTCAGCAGCTTCTTTAAACACTTCTTGCGGCAAAATGCAAGGACCAGCGCTGTAATTGTGAACTTTTCCCATGGTTTATTTATATTGTTTTGATGTATTAAAAAGTTGGATACAAAAGTTCAAAAAAAAATTAGTGAATCCAATTATAAATGGAATAAAAATGGGGTAGTGTTGAAATCTTAATTTTTGGTTAATAAAGCGCATTGCGTTTATAATTGAGTTTATTCTCTTTTTCAGAGATTATGCATTTTTTTTGAATTGCAAATAATGTAAACAAGGTATCCGTTAAATGGAAATCATTTTAAACCTTATAATATGCTATAATAGTAAATATTGATTACCATATTATTTTAGCATATAGATTTGTAAAATAGAAATATAACGCATTGTGAAGAATCGTTGCATGGTCTTCTTTTGGGAATTTTTTAAAATGAATGGTCAATTTTGAATGATGTAATTTTCTCAATTGTGCAGCTAATTTTTTTGCGTCATTTTCCATTACTTTGCCTTCTTTGCCAACACCAATATGAACATGAATTGGTGAAATCAATTTTGAAAAAGTAGTTTTGTTAATTCCTTTAAATAGCGATTGATTATCCCACCAAAGACTGGGACTCGTTATAAAATAATGACTAAATAATGCTGGGTTTTTAATTAAAATTTCTGTCGCTAATAATCCTCCCAATGATTGACCCACTATATAGGACTTTGAAGAAGTTTTGAATAGGTTATTAACATAGGGCTTTAGTTCTCGTTCTATAAATTGAATAAAATTATCCGAGCCACCTGTTGTTGGAAAAGCTCGTTTTTGTGCCGTATCACTGGAAGGAAATGTAAAGTCTCTTTTTCTGTCAATGTTAGCTATTCCCACAACGATTGTATTCGGAATAGTATAATACAGGCTCAAAAACTGCACTAATCCTGCTACATGCAAAAAGTCTTCATCGAGCGAACCATCTAAAAGATATATAATATCATATACGCTATCCTTTGAGTAGTTTGAGGGTTTATAAATGTTGATAGATCTGTTTTCTTTTAATATGGAAGATGGAATAGAATGAGAAACACCAATTGAAATGGGTTGTTGTTGCGCAGTGGTGCATATAATCAGCAAACTACATAAACTAGTCAATAAACTCTTAAGAATTAATTGGTGGTTCATTATTTAGAAGTATTGCAAATACACGATTCACATTCAGTTTGGGTTGCAAATCCTTTTTGAGAGCAACCGGAATAACTAATTTGTTCGCATTGTTGTGTGGCAGCATTATAAAACCATCTTTGAAAAACGGCTAAACATGCTTCGTTTGTTGGTGCTGTTTCTGAACAAACGGGCGAATTACTTGGAGCACAATCTTTTGAACAAGCTGGTGAGATGATTGAAAGGAGGATTAAGGAAATAATTAAGAAGACTTTCATAAAGGTAGTTTATTTTACATAATTGTATTCATAAAGCGCTATCCATTCTTGAACCGTCATTTTTGAAACCAATTGTTCAATTAAGTCATAAGGTATATCATTCATTTTCTTAAATCGTATGCATGATTTGCCCATATCTAATTTTGTTTTTGCGTGCAATGGATATTGCTCGATAAACCAGTTTGATAATTTAGGATCAGCATACATTCCCATGTGGTATAGGGCAATGAAGTTTTTTTGTGAAGCAATACCTAAAAATGGAAGAGGGTCGGAAGGAGTACAGTGATACCCTTTTGGATAAAGGCTGTGAGGAACAAAATAGGAAATTTGTCCATAGTTAATACCTTCTTCAAAACCTTTAGGTAAATGTTTTAAAATCAGGTTTCTTAATCGATTCATTGGCTCCAATCTATCCGGAGGTAATTGATTCAAATAATCATCAACATGGGTTCCATTGTAATACATAGTGCTGAGTTTATATATTGTATAAATTTGTAAAGTGTAAAGTGCGAAGTTAATGAACTTTATTTAGATGATAATATGCATTCAACTTATTTTAACGTGATTCAATAGCAATTAGATTCGATTTAAGAATGATGCGAAATTTCATTTTACATTTGATTTTCTTTTTGCTACTTTTGTATTTCAATAAAATTAATTCAAAATACTATGTCAGTAGACGATAAAAAAATTATATTTTCGATGGTGAATGTGTCCAAACAAACACCACAGGGTAAACAAATACTTAAAAACATTTATCTTTCTTTTTATTACGGAGCCAAAATCGGAATTTTAGGTCTCAATGGAGCAGGAAAGTCAACTGTGATGCGGATTATTGCAGGTTTGGATAAACAATATCAAGGTGATGTTGTATTTTCGGATGGTTACACAGTGGGTTATTTACCTCAAGAACCTGATTTGGATGAAAATAAAACGGTTAAAGAAATTGTGCAAGAGGGTGTGCAAGAAACGGTAGATGCATTAGCGGAATTTGAAGAAATTAACAATCTTTTTATGGACGAAGAAATTCTAAATGATCCTGATAAAATGGATGCATTGATTATTCGTCAAGGAAAGGTTCAGGAAAAGATTGACCAACTCAATGCTTGGGATTTAGATTCCAAATTAGAATTGGCCATGGATGCCTTACGCACACCAGACGGTGATACGCCTATAAAAAATCTTTCGGGTGGTGAGCGAAGACGTGTTGCTTTGTGTAGATTGTTGTTGAAGCAACCCGATATTTTATTATTAGATGAGCCAACCAACCACTTAGATGCTGAATCGGTACATTGGTTAGAGTTGCATTTACAACAATACGCAGGTACCGTTATTGCCGTTACCCACGATAGATATTTCTTAGATAACGTGGCCGGATGGATTTTAGAGTTGGATAGAGGAGAGGGTATACCTTACAAAGGCAATTACTCATCTTGGTTAGAGCAAAAATCAAAACGTTTGCAACAAGAAGAGAAAACAGAAAGCAAACGTCAAAAAGCTTTGCAACGTGAGTTAGATTGGGTGCGTCAAGGAGCCAAAGGTCGTCAAGCAAAAGGTAAAGCTCGTTTGAATAACTACGAAGCGATGTTGAGTCAAGATATTAAAGAGAAAGAAGAGAAAATTGAAATTCCAATTCCTAACGGTCCGCGTTTAGGTAACGAAGTTATTGAAGCAGTGAATGTTTCAAAAGCTTATGGAGATCGATTATTATACGAAAACCTAAACTTTAAATTACCACCAGCAGGTATTGTTGGGATTATTGGGCCTAATGGTGTGGGTAAAACTACGCTGTTCAAAATGATTATGAAAGAGGAAGAACCAACGGAGGGTTCTTTCAAAATCGGAGATACCGTGAAAATAGGTTACGTAGATCAACGACACAAAGATGTGGACGTTAACAAATCGGTTTATGATGTGTTGAGTGGCGGTAGTGAAAACATTGAAGTAGGTGGAAAATCAATCAATGCACGAGCTTATGTGAGTCGTTTCAACTTCAACGGTGCTGATCAACAAAAGAAAGTAGGAGTGCTGTCAGGTGGGGAGCGTAACCGTTTGCATTTAGCAATGACGTTGAAAACAGAAGCCAACGTATTATTATTAGATGAGCCAACCAACGATATTGACATCAATACTTTACGAGCATTAGAGGAAGGTATCGAAAGTTTTGCAGGATGTGCCGTTGTTATTTCCCACGATAGATGGTTTTTAGATCGTATTTGTACCCATATTTTAGCTTTTGAAGGCGATTCATCGGTTTATTTCTTTGAAGGTTCGTATTCAGAATACGAAGAAAACCGTAAGAAAAGATTGGGAGCTGATATCGTTCCTACTCGAGTTAAATATAAGAAATTGGTGAGGTAGAATTGTTTTAAAATTAAAAAGCCACTTATCGATGATGAGTGGCTTTTTTGTTATGAATAAAAATTATTACCCATTTTCAAAAAGAGCGGTCTCTACTCGCTTTCCTTGGTTGTCTATGAAATAGATTAAATGATCTCCATCTTTGTTTTCAAAAATGTAATAAGTAATGGTGGTGCCTATTATTGATTTTTTTAACGATTTCTCTACATTCACGGCTTTAGTAAGTGTTAATGTATAAGAGCAGTCATCTAACCAAATAATTCTAAAAATAAAACGTTGTTTTTCATCTTCGTATTTTTCAATTTGTTTGCGTTTTCCGCGATCAATATACACGAAACCACCATTAGGTGATGAACAATAGTATCGCCCTATTTTCAAATCTTCACAATCCAATTTTTGTTGCGCACTTATTGGTTTTAAAATGCTGATTAATAGAGTTAAAATAAAAATCATTTGTAGTGATACTTTCATATGGAAGTAGCGATAAATTGATTGATTGAAAAATTACCTTTTAGGTTTGAATTATAAATTTTTAATTCATTAGGATAGTAATTATTGAATCGATTGCCCATTGATTTTATCCACCCTAAAGGCAGATTATTATACGTTAAAATAACCCATCCTAAAGTGGTATTGTCCAGTACAAAATTCTCTTTTTTTAAAAAAGAAACCGCTTGGTCATAATTTAATTCCACTTGTGGAAAGAGATCTAAATTAATACTACTGTTTAGCAATAAGTCATGTTCGGGATGTAGTTTGGTTTTAATAAATTTTCCAATTTTTGTTCCGAATTGAACAATTCTGCAATGCTGTTGCAAAGCATATAATTGATTACTGTAATTAGTGGGGAAAAGATAAAGCATTTCAGCGTATTCAAAATAATCTAAAGATGTTAAAGAATGGTTTTTGAATTGAATGATTGAGGCTAATTGTTGTTTTAAAGAATGTGGTACAGGTTTGATATCTTTTGAGGTTACATTTTTTAAACGCTTTTCGATTGAATGTGTTGATTTTGATAAGAATGACATATAAAATCCTTCACCCTTAATTTTATTTGGGTAAAATTGATATCCATTTTCAGTAACTACAATGTCAGAAGAAGGTAACACTGGTAATCGCTGGATCTCTAAATCCCATTCGTTACAAAAAAAGCCAATGTTTTGGTCGTTTTCTTTTTCATTGAAAGTACAAGTACTGTAGATCAATAATCCATTTTCCTTTAAAGCGGGTAGAATATCTTTTACAATATCTCTTTGACGAATAACGCAATTTTCAACATTAGTAAGAGACCATTCACTTCGGGCGTTTACATCTTTTCTAAACATGCCTTCACCACTGCAAGGTGCATCAATTAAAATGATATCAAACATTCCTTCCAATTGCCCTAAAAATGCAGGTTCAGAATTGGTGACAATTGAATTAGGATTTCCCCATTTGGTGCAATTTTCGGCTAATATTTTGGCCCTTGATCGAATTAATTCATTAGAAACAATCAAACTATTAGGAAACAAATCCATTAAATGAGTGCTTTTACCTCCTGGAGCGGCACATAAGTCTAAAATAACTAAGGGCGCATGAAGGTCAACTAATTGTTTCAATTGTTCCAAGAACATAGAAGATGCCTCTTGCACATAATAGGCTCCTTGATGAAACAAAGGGTCAATAGTAAAAATGGGTCTTTCTGACAAATAATAGCCTGTTGAACACCAATCCACAGATGTTAAATTTGATAAAAAGTTGGCGTCAATTTTTTTTGAATTTATCCTTATGGAGAGTGAGGGCTCGGTATCTAACGATTCAATCAATTCTTGACAATTGATCCATTTAGAGGAACAATTGTCGATAAAATCGTTTGGTATGTTTACAGATTCTGAAATAATTACTGCTGAATGAATTCAATTAAAAGGGAGCATCGTCATCGTCATCAAAACTTTCAAAGTCATTGTTCATTTTTGAAGGAATGGTTCTCGGCATGTCTTCATCAAAATCACGTGCTGGTTTCATACCCGAAGAGGCAGGATAATCATCCATATTAAAAGTGTCTAAATTGTCGAACTTAGCGAATTTACCGATGAATTTTAATCGAACATCCTCTAATGATCCATTTCTATGTTTTGCTATAATGATTTCAGCCTGACCCGCACAAGGCGTGTTATCTGGCCATTGTTCCAATTGATAATATTCTGGGCGGTAAATAAAACAAACAATATCAGCATCTTGCTCAATAGCTCCCGACTCCCTCAAATCTGATAGCATAGGACGTTTATCACCACCTCTAGTTTCAACCGAACGACTCAATTGCGATAAAGCAATAATGGGAACGTTCAATTCTTTAGCAATCTCCTTTATAGAACGAGAAATGGTAGAAATTTCTTCTTGTCTATTTCCTCCATTACCACCTGCGGTCATTAATTGTAAGTAATCAATAACGATGATTTGAATATCATGTTGCGCTTTTAAACGTCTACATTTTGCTCTCAATTCAAATACAGATAAGGCAGGAGTGTCATCAATAAATAGAGGCGCTTGTGCTAATTTTTTAGTTCTTTCAAATAATTGATTGAATTTGTCTCGTGTAAAATTACCCTTTCTAATGTCTTCAGCAGGAATTTCTGCTTCTCCAGAAATCAAACGATTTACTAGTTGTAAGGAACTCATCTCTAAAGAAAAAACAGCACAAGCATTGTTGTATTTAACCGCAACATTCCTTGCCATAGAAAGTACAAAAGCCGTTTTCCCCATACCAGGTCGTGCAGCTAAAACGATCATATCTGAGCGCTGCCAACCCGAGGTAACTTTATCTAATTCTGTAAAACCTGTTGGCACTCCACTTAAACCATCTTCACGTTGCATGGCTGCTTCAATCTCGCGTGTGGCTTGCAAAACTAAGTCAGCCATCATATCATAATTCTTGCGAATGTTCCCTTCAGCTACCTTAAATAAAGAGGCTTCGGCTTCATCCAACAAATCGAATACATCGGTGGTTTCGTCATAGGCTTTTTGGATTACATTTGACGAAATTTTTATCAATTCTCTCAAAATATGCTTTTGAGAAATAATTCGAGCGTGATTTTCAGTATTTGCCGTAGAAGCCACTCGATTAGTCAATTGACTAATGTAATAAGGTCCACCTACTTCATCTAATTCTCCTTTTTTACGTAATTGTTGCGTTACTGTAAGAATATCTATAGGATTAGAACTGGCAAAAAGGTCTTTGATGGCAGCGTAAATTTTTTGATGTCCATCTTTATAAAAACTTTCAGGTTGTAGGATGTCAATAACATCATTTACGGGCTCTTTGGCAAGCATGAGTGCTCCCAAAACAGCTTCTTCCATATCCAAAGACTGGGGAGGTAATTTTCCTCCTGGTGAAATTAATTGAACAGAATTGGCATTTACTTTTCTTTTACCATTACCTGAACCTGCTTGTATATTGAGTAATTCTCCTACTGATTTCGACATACTACAAAGGTACGGCAATTACATCTTGATTTTTCAATCAAAAGTGAAAAAAAGTTTTGAGTAAGGGTTTTCAACAATTGTGTATATCAAATTCTAGGAAACATGCACCATGTCGAGGTATTTTATGATTTGATTGCAATATTCCTCAAAATCAGTTTCATTGTTGGCAATCATCATATCAAAATACGGTTTATTTTCTTCGCTCATTCTGCCTACTTTCAAGTGAGCATTTGATTTAAGCACAACATAACGAAGCGGAATATTGGAATAATTATTTAAATCAATAAGAATATCAAAATGCTCTTGAAGAAAATTCTCTACCACTACATTTGTAGGAATTCCTTTCCAATCTAAATCCTTTTTAGTGAAAAAATCAAAATCTAAACGGGTTACTAAATACGATGGATTTTCTTTTTTATCGTCCCAATAGCCTAATAAAAAGACTCTTTTTGTGCCAAATTCTCCTTTTATAAATTTGGCAAACTTAGCGGCATAATTGTAGGATTCTTGATCTTCAATTTTAAATAATAATGCAATAGATTTAGCATCATTGATATTGATCAACTTAGCTTTTCGTTTATTCAACGAAAGCATCATTTTCTTTAAATATCGATGACCAGCTTTTATCCGTATGCTATCTCCAATTGCCATATAGTACAAATGTAAATAACTTATTGTAAAGCAAAATAGTTTTGATAAGACTTTATCACCAATAGTTTATTTATAAACTAAAATATGGTACAATAAATCCCCACCGTCATTCAACAGCGGGGATTTATTAATGTAACAACTTGATCCATTAACCAACTGCTATATTAGAAAATTGTTACATTAAACATTTATTTCGTTTTCACCATTTTTTTAGTGGTAATAACTTGACCATCTGCAACTAAAGTATACGTGTAAACGCCTGTACTTAAATCATTAGCAAATACAGTTAAACGACCATCACCCATTTCTTCAATATCTACAGTGTTTATTATTTGCCCTGTTTGATTGTAGAAAATAATTTGTGCTTGTTTTACCGCTTCTGGAATGAAATATTCAATTACTGTTTGCTCAGCAAATGGATTCGGTACATTTTGACCCAAAACAATACTTTGAGAATTGTTCAATTGAACTTTCAATTCTTTAATGATGTTTTGTTGCGTTTGCTCATCATTTTGTTGAATAGATGAATTGCTCAATTGACACAAGAAAGGTAATATTCCACTTAAGCAATTTTCAAGTGTTGTAAGACGTGTGTTCAAATCATTGATTACTGAATCTTGTGTATTGATTACATGTTGTTGTTCTTTTATACCTTTTGTTAGAATAGCTATAAACGAATTATAGTTGACCCCTTTATATTCAAGTTCAGAAACCATTTCATTCCCTAAGCTATCATTTACAGGAGCTAAATGCCCATTTGTAATAAGTTCGGGAAGTATCGTTTCAATGTCTTGTGCAATAAAACCATATTGTTGATTTTGATTAAAGTGTATTCGATTATCAAATGTGTTAGGGGTATAATAGTAAGATACAGGGTTCAGATTATTTATTATATCCATGGCATTTGTGATAGGATTAATATTAGATTTAAAAATGCTGTCAGAGACCAATATTACTGGATTGGCGACATAGGGGGTTCCAGTGATTATAGCATCACCATCTGAGTAAATGGCTGCAGTGGTAGGAAAGGCTGAACTAGAGCCACTGGTAATAGAAGCAATAGCATACACCCCGTATTTTCCGCCTCCAAAATTTCCACCTATTCCATTACTGTGATTTGACTCTCCTCTTATGGCATTTTGGGTAGTCATGTTATTTCTTACATAAAACTTTGAATCTGAAAATACACCACAAAAAACATCTCCAACATTAACACTTCCAGAACCTTGTGTAATGAAATTATAAGTATAATCACTCAAATCTATTCTGTAATCATCTGTCATAACAATAGGAGAAGCTGAGCAATAGTTCCCTACTGCATCATTGGGAACATAAATAACATTACCTAACGAATCTACTGCGAGTACTCCGACACCCGGATTTGACAAAGTCGGAGATATGGCTTTTAGGTTAGTAAATTGCAGTCCACTACTACCACCAGGTGTTGCTACTGAACCTTGACCAGGGTCATTTAAAGCAGCTGTAATAGTAACCCGATTTGTTAAAGGTGTGGCTAAATTAATTGCTGCACCTATACGTAACTTTCCGAATGCGTCCATCAGCATGTTCACATTACCGCCATTCTGCCAAGAAAAAGCATTTCGTTCGGAAATAGAATCAAGATCTGTTTCTAAAGGCACTAATGAATTAGCATTATATACCCAGTTTTTACCTACTATAAAGCGTTGCACAGGGACTAAATTTGCAGAAATATCTTGCGTTGTATGAATGGCTGCTATGGTTTGAAGACCCGACCAAGGTTGAGTTTGATCTACATTGCCAAATACAGTAGGTAGAAATCGATTATCTGTTCCAGTGGCATTTAGCATTCCCATTCTACTGTTGTCAACATCGGTTGGTCTAAAACTTAAAAAGAGCTCCCCCGCATTTGTAGCTGCTGGAGTACGTCCATCTATATGAAAACTAACATTGGTATTGTTTAATCCTATATAACCGTTTGTATTATTTGCAAAAGATACTGCGCCTCCATGTTGAATCCTCATCCATTCTTGTAAACCTGTTAAGTCTGTTGTAGGTAATTCCCAACGGATAGGTCTGTTTTCAAATTGAGTATGCAAAACATCTCTATTGGTATTACTAATACCTGTTCTGTAACCATCATTTCCAGTTGTTCCGGTAAGGGTGTTTTGAAACCTTATAGCGTTAAAACCTGAATTTGCATTTTCATATAAATGAAACCTATCTAAAGGAATGAATACAAATGGTAAATCATTACCTATTAAAAGTCAACCTGTAGTTTGGCCAACACCTCCATCATATAGTCTCATTCTCCCTAATAGTGTTCCCGGTGTTCCACCTCCTTGATTATACCATGAAAAGTTCTGATTTAGTTCATTGTTTATAAAAGATACATCCCCAGTGCTTCCTATTCCAATCTGAAAACCATCATTTGCTCCATGACCTGTTCCATCTGTTGTAAACCTGAGGTTGTTAAATCCATCTGTTTGATATAAGTGAAGTCTAGATTGAGGAGCAAAACCATTAGGTAAAGCGTTTCCAAAAGCCACATTGCCTTGATTGCTTGCAGCGGTTCCTCCTGCCGTTATCATACGGTTAATATTATTACTCCGTAAGCGTACTTCAAAGTTGTTACTAAAACCTAAATAGTTGGGTTGCCCTCCGCCTTGAATATTTGTAGCCGTTGTGCTTTGAGCCATTCCATTGACGTTATACAATAAAATGCTCAACCCTGTGATTATTATTTTTTTCATGTTTGTAAGGTATTTACCTCAACAAGTGTATGTAACCTTTTTTTTGTTCTGTTTTTTGTAGCTCTACATTAAAAAAATCTATGGTGTAAAAATAGATACCTTCTGCACATTCTTTTCCTCTTTGAGTGCCATCCCAAGCTGTAATAGTCTCAGTAGATTCAAATACCTTATTTCCCCATCTGTTATAAATGAAAATTGTTTTGTCTCTAACCCCAATGTCCTGAGTAAAAAACACATCATTCTCTCCATCATTGTTGGGAGTAAAAATATTTGGTATTATGATACTTGATTGTATACAAGAACTAGTTCCTATGTAGAAATTATCAATGTAATAATATGCAAATGAACCACCTATTGAATTAGATTGAATTTGGACGACATTAGTTTGAGCATCATCATAAAAATTACCAATATAAAGGTATTTTTCTCCACCTTGAGCTACAAAAGAGCCTCCTATTTTGGTCCAACCGAGGTTATCAGTGACTATTGACGTATGATTTCCATAAATGGGTATGCTGAGTAACGATTCTGTAGCAAAATTGGTAATAGAATCAATACTCAACCCTATACCAATATTGTTAGAAGCAAAATCATTACTATCAAGTAAAGAAACATAGACAGACCAACAATAATCAATGCCTGGGTAAAGGGCTTCATTAAGTTGAATTGCTATGTACTCTCGATAATTTGGATAATCTATGTAATTTGAATATAAAATTAATCCAACATAGGCATTACCCTCTTGTGCATATTGATAGCCCCAATCATTTGCAGGTACCCCACCACCATTATTAGCGCAAGCATTATAATAATCGGGGCTTGCTTGTGTAGGGTTAAACCAATGCTTCACAGCTTGAGGGTTATTTGTTCCAGCAGGGCAATAAACTGTATCCTCAAAACTTGGGTTAGGTACCAGATTTTGAGCATCAATACTCGAACCTAATAGGTATAGTAAGAAACAATATAAAAAGGGTTTATACAATTGTTAAGATTAGTTATTAAAAATTTATTTTATTCTTTCTCATTTTTATTGACTCAAAATAAGTAAAAAAGTTGCTTTGTAGTATCGCCTTGCAATAATAAAAGCATTTTAGGGGTTAAATTTTTTTAATTTTTATCTTAAAATGGTTTTGTTAAATTTAAAAAGAAATTAGTTGAATATATTTAGAGTTAAATTCTAAAAATAAAGAGAATTTAGGTTGGTTTTACATTTATTTTGCAACATGGGTTAGAATTCACCCTAAAATAGGTTAGAATTCACCCATGTTTTTAACACATTTTTTTGAGTTTTCTGAAATTTTCTTATTGAAACTTACTAAATTAAATTTTCTACAAAAGATTAACGAATATCATCTTTTGTAAATTGATGTAGATGCTTAATAAGTTGGATAGAACTTTGTAAGGTAAAAAAACAGTTTTTAAAATCTCAAAGTCAATTTGGAACAATAACAATAAAAGCTAATAAAGACTTATTATTTCTCAATTTGAAATATCTATCTTCTAATTAAATTAAAGGTATAAACTAAAACAAGGTTCCTTGAATGGGTTCGTTATTTTTTACATTCGTAGCTTCTTGAGCTTTACTCTCAATTATTGAATCGCTGGAAATCATGTTCAAAAATTCTGCTTCACTGATCATAGTAATATTCAATGATTGTGCTTTTTCGAGTTTTGAAGGTCCCATGTTTTCTCCTCTAAGTAAAAAATCCGTTTTAGATGATATAGAAGAGGATACTTTACCCCCATTTTCTTCTATCATAATTTTTAGCTGATCTCTTTCTAAGTTGAAAACACCACTAATAACAAAACTTTTACCGGCTAATACATTGGAGTTTTGAGACAAATCTTCGCTTAAACTCATTTGAATTCCTGCCATTTTTAAGCGTTCTATAATAGATGTGTTGTAGGGGTCAGAAAAGAAATCCAGTAGACTTTCTGCTATTCGTTCTCCAATTTCATCAACGGCTATAAGTTCCTCAAAAGTGGCTTGTTGAATGGCATCTATCGATCTAAAATGTTTGCTCAATTTTTTGGCAACAGTTTCACCCACATAACGTATTCCTAGGGCAAACAAAACTTTATCAAACGATACCGTTTTTGATAATTCCAATCCATCTAATAATTTCGTTGCTGATTTTTCGGCCATACGTTCCAAAGGAAGTATTTGTTCCTTTGTTAAATCATATAAATCGGCAATAGTTGTGATGAGTTTTGCTTCGAAAAGCTGTACAACTGTTTCAGCCCCTAATCCATCAATATTCATCATTTTCCTCCCAATAAAATGTTCAATTTTTCCTTTTAATTGAGGAGGACAGCCTTTATCGTTTGGGCAAAAATGTTGGGCTTCGCTTTCCTTTCTAACCAAAGGAGTTTGACATTCAGGACATAGAGTAGGGAAGGTAACTTTTTTTGATTCGGTAGTTCTTTTGGAGAGTTCTACTCCTACAATTTTAGGAATGATTTCACCACCTTTTTCAACAAAAACATAGTCATTGACACGAATATCTAATTTTTCTATTTGATCAGAATTATGCAAACTCGCTCTTTTCACAGTGGTTCCTCCCAATTGAACAGGATCAAGATTGGCAACAGGTGTTATTGCTCCAGTTCTTCCAACTTGATAATCAATTGATTGCAATAAAGTGCAAGCTTGTTCGGTTTTAAATTTATAAGCTATTGCCCAACGCGGTGATTTGGCAGTAAAACCTAATTCTTGTTGGTATTGATATTCATTAACTTTAATGACAATGCCGTCAATATCAAAAGGTAATTCTTTTCGGTGGATATCCCAATAATCAATAAAATCCATTACCCCTTGAAGAGAGTCGGTTTTTGCAATATATTTGCTTTTTTCTGATGGGACTTTAAATCCCCAATTGTGAGCATGATTTAAGCTTTCTAAATGGCTAGTAAAAGGTAATTTTTCAGCATATAATTGATATAAAAAACAATCTAAACCTCTTTTAGCAACAATGGAAGAATCTTGCATTTTCAATGTTCCAGAGGCTGTGTTTCTTGGATTAGCAAACAACGGTTCACCATTTTGCTCGCGTTCTTCATTCAATTTTTTAAAGGCATCTAACGGGAAAATGATTTCACCTCTTATGTCAAAATCTAGAGGGTAGTTCCCTTTTAATGAAAGAGGTATTGAACGAATAGTTTTAACATTTGCAGTTACTTCTTCACCTTCTTCTCCGTTTCCTCGTGTAACTGCTTTTATTAATTGACCATTTTGATAGGTTATACTTATGGCCACACCATCGTATTTGAGTTCACAAGTGTAATGAAGCTCTGCACCAATAGATTTTTCAATTCTTTGTATGAATTCTTCAATTTCTTCCCTAGAGTAACTGTTGCTTAATGAAAGCATTGGGAAGCGATGTTTTACAGTTTCGAAATTTTTGGTAATGTCTCCTCCAACACGTTTAGTTGGTGAATGTTCTGAGGCAAATTCGGGGTATTGTTCCTCTAATGATTGTAATTCTTTCAGGGCAACATCAAATTGATAATCGCTCACTGTTGGTTCACTTAACACATAATACTCATAATTCCATTGATGAAGTTGTTCACTTAAATCAGTTATTTTTTTTTGTATCGAAGAAGTCATGGCTTATAAATAATAATCAAATACGTTAAACATTAAATGGTCCATTCATCGTGTGTTATGGCAACTAAAAATAGGCTTCCATCAATTTCATCAAAAACCAAACGAATGGAACGCCAATCCATTCCTTCAAATTTTGGATCAAATCCACTAAAATGAAATTCGATAAAATGAGCTGTAGGAAAAACTTCCTTCAAATTATCTAAAGAATTACCACTCCCAAGGCGAATGTCTACTTCAAATAAAGGAGCGTTTCGATAATCTTGATCATATACAAATCTGGTTAGGTAATCATTAATCGATAAGTCAATGGGTTCGCCACTTCCGTCATATTCACCCCAAATTATAGTTTTTTGCGATTGTTGAAGTGCTGTCAAATCTGATTCAGTGAACGTTTTTGCCGTCTCAATATTGATAAAGGCATAAGGTGAAAATAATATACCTTTTTGAGGATGAGCATAATAAAATAGTTTCGAAAAATCCACTGGATCCAAAGTTTGTAAAACTTCCAATCCTTTTTTTAATAAGACATCATTTAAGTCTTCTTTAAGCGGTGTTTCTATTGATAGACTATCAACTGGTGTTTTTAGTTCATTTTTGGTGTCATTTGACTCCTCGGTAGTACACGAAAGTATCAAGATAAAACAACTCGATAAAAGGGGAATTAGTTTTTTTTTCATATGGCTCAAAATTAATAATAATCGATGAGTTGAATTCAAAATATATAACAAAAAAAAGTCCTGACAAATACTGTCAGGACTTTAAATGTAAAAACTATTTTAATGGATTATTTTTGAATAACCATTCTGTTTGTTAATTGATTTTGACCTACAGTCAGTGTGTAAAAATAAACTCCTGAATTGTAGTTGTTAGCATTCAATTCTAATGTATGAGCACCAGCTGTTAAATTACCCATTTGGATAGTTTCAACTAATTTACCAGCTAAATCGGTAATTGTGAACGTAACATTAGCACTTGCAGGAATTTCAAAGTTGATTTTTGAATCAGCATTAAATGGGTTAGGAGCATTTTGTCCTAATTTAATTCCGTTTAATTCTTTTTCAGAAATACCAGCAGCAATCCAAAGGTTTTGGTCAAAGTTAGCTCTTACACAAGGGTTAACTGGATTAGCTAAACCAAATAAAGTACCTGAACCATCAAAACCTACTACAGAACCATCAACAGCTGCACCAGCAGAAGCAATTGGTAATTCAGAACCATAGTGACCAGCAACGATTAGAATGTCGTCACCAGGAGCAACAGTAAGAGGAGAAACGAAAGGCAAATACAATAATGTGTTTGTTTGTGCAGCACCTGTAATGGTTACATCTTCAGTCCCTGATTGAAAAATATAATCAGTACCATCAAATTTGTAAATTTCAGCATATAATAATCCACCACCACTAGGAATTGTTCCTCTTAGAATAACTTGAGCACCGTAGATTGTACCAGCACCCATTATCTCATAAATTCCACCAATTTTGAATGGTTGACCTGCATTACTTGAAAAGTTAGTGATTGATCCAGTAGCACCATTTCCTGTTAAACCAGCTTCATCACGAGCGTATACGTGTTGTGCTACGCTAAATGTTCTAGTACCAGCATTATCAGTAGGATTTTCGTCAACAGCTGTAGCTGAAGCAGCGTAATTTGCAGTAAAAGTTGCAGTAGCAGCAGCAGGAGTAAAAGTAGTTGTTGCAACCAAACTATCTGTTCCACCTACAGGTAATGTAACAACATTTGAAGTGTACGTGTTTGCACCTACAACAACATCCAATTTAGTTCCTGGTTGAGCTGAAGCACCATTATTAATTACTTTTCCTGTGAAGGTAATAGGAGCAACTTGTGAGAAAGCTGTAATAGGATAAGGGAATCCAAAAGTTCCAGCAGAATAGAATGGAGTAGACAAAGTAACATCGTTATCAGCATTTGTGATAATAGCTACGTCATCAATAAACCAACCGTAAGTTACCCATACATTAGGGTTTGTAGCTGATGAAGGGAAAGCAGTTGTCCAGCTAAAACGAATCCAAACTGAAGTAGCATTTCCAGCTATGTAAGGAGCAATGTTAATTACTTCTGTTGTAGGGTTAGTATAAGCAGCACCTCCACTTGCAGATAAAACTGGTTTGTCAGAGTTATCGTCCACTAAAGTCCAAGTAGTACCGTTTGTACTGATGTATACTTCTTGCGCATCGTTAAAACGAGCACCAAACTGCATATATCTTAATGAAACTTGATCGGTATTGTTTGAATTCAATGGTGCATTGGTAATGTCAATAGCAGATGTAGTTGTCATTGTATAGGTAACATTCAATGCCTGAGTAGCAGGATTTGCTGTAGGGTTACCGTTATTTAATTCAGCATAAGCACCATCTGAAACAGAATTAACAGTTGTTGTTGCCCACCAGCTATTTTCAGCTCCAGTTCCAATTCTCCAACCAAAAGCATTTCCTGTTTGACCACTGTTATTTATAGTCCAATCAGTAGCAGTGCTGAAATCATTGCTCCAAAGTACTACACCACCAACTTTCTCAGAACCCATAGCTTGTTGAGTTGGTTTTTCAGTATTTGATTTTGAGAAATTTGAAAAAGGCGCTGCCTCTTGATTCACAAGAGAACGTTGCGCAATAGCAGACGATGTGACTGCTAAAATGGTTAAACTTAAGTAGATTTTTTTCATAATTGTATTTTGTGATTTTAGATAATAATTCAAATTAAATTAAAAGGTTGCTTTTACACAACAATTTTTTAGACTAATGGTAAATTGACGTTTTGAAAGGAAAGGATTAATTACCCATTTCGCTCACAAATTTCAAACGAACCATTCTAATGTCTTCTTCAGAAAAATCTCCTCCAAATTCCTTAAAAGCGTCTTCTAAACAGTCGGTTTCGGTTTCCATAAAGTAATCATAAATTTCTTCAACAGATTCCTCATCCAATCGGTCATTAATAAAGTAATCAATGTTTATTTTAGTACCTGATGAAACAATGCCTTCTATTTCGGTCAATAATTCATTCAAGTCTTTTCCTATTCCTTTTGCAATGATATCTAGAGGAATTTTTTTATCGATATTCATTATTATATTGACTTTTAAGCCACTTTTATTAACCACCGATTTCACAATTAAATCTTGTGGGCGGTCAATTTCATTTTCTTCAACATATTTATTAATGACGTCAATAAAGGGTTGTCCGTATCTTTTGGCTTTTCCTGCTCCAACTCCTGCAATATTTTGCATTTCATCCATTGTAATTGGATATTGAATGGACATGTCTTCTAATGAAGGATCTTGGAAAACCACAAATGGAGGTACACCTTTTTCCTTGGCTACCTTTTTTCTCAAATCTTTTAGAATAGCAAAAAGTGTTTCATCACCAGAATTTGATCCTGGTTTAGTAATCAACGGCAAATCGTCATCTTGATCAGTGTCACTGAAATCATTTTGCTCGATAACCATGTAAGAAGTCGGATTTTTTATAAATTCTAATCCTTTTTCAGTAATAAACAAGGTACCATAAGATTCAATATCCTTACCAATTAATCCGTCTACAACACCTTGACGCAAGCATCCACTCCAATAACTTTCTTCTTTCTCAGAACCTACACCAAAATGAGGTGTAAGATTATGTTTGTATCCTTTGATTTCAGCATTTAATTTTCCTAAAAGCAAATTGATAAAGTATTTCATCTTGTGACGACCATCAATTTCCTTTACAGCTTTTAATACCTTCACCATATCTTCCTTACCTTCCACACGTTTTTTAGGGAATCGTGAATTATCGCACATATCAGCACCTTCACCGTTTACAATGTCAAATTCTTCACCAAAATAATGCAAAATAAATTGTCTTCTATTCATGCTGGTTTCAGCATAAGAAACTACTTCACTCAATAATTGATGACCAATTTCTTGCTCTGCAACTGGTTTCCCTTGTAAAAACTTTTCTAGTTTTTCAATGTCTTTATAACTGTAATAAGCTACACAATGACCTTCACCGCCATCCCTTCCAGCTCTTCCTGTTTCTTGGTAATAACTTTCCAATGATTTTGGAATATCATGATGGATCACAAAACGAACGTCTGGTTTGTCAATCCCCATTCCAAAAGCAATTGTTGCAACAATAACATCAACATCTTCCATTAAGAACATATCCTGATGTTTGGCTCTACTGGTAGCATCCAATCCTGCGTGATAGGGAAGAGCTTTTATACCATTTACCGTGAGCAATTGAGCCAATTCCTCCACTTTTTTACGACTTAAACAATAAATGATTCCTGATTTTCCAGGTCTTTGTTTGATAAATTTTATTATTTCTTTTTGAACATTTTTTTTAGGTCTAACTTCGTAATATAAGTTACTTCTATTAAATGAATCCTTAAAAAGGTTAGCATCTAACATTCCAAGATTTTTTTGAATATCTACTTGCACTTTTTCGGTAGCTGTAGCGGTCAATGCAATAATTGGAACATCATCAATAGCCTCAATCATAGGCTTTAATTTTCTATATTCGGGTCTAAAGTCATGTCCCCATTCAGAAATACAATGTGCTTCATCAATGGCAAAAAATGAAATTTTGATACTGTGAAAAAAGTCTATATTTTCTTGTTTAGTTAACGATTCTGGGGCTACATAAAGTAACTTTGTTTTTCCAGCTTTTATATCACTTTTAACTTGATTAGATTCTGTTTTATTTAATGACGAGTTAAGGAAATGAGCAATGCTGTCATTTTCACTTACTGAACGAATAGCATCTACTTGATTTTTCATTAAGGCTATTAAAGGCGAAACAATGATGGCTGTACCGTCTAACATTAAAGCAGGTAATTGGTAACAAAGAGATTTACCTCCGCCTGTTGGCATAATAACAAATGTATTTTTGCCATCGAGAACACTTTGAATGATTTTTTCTTGATCTCCTTTAAAAGTTTCAAATCCAAAATAGGTGTGTAAAGCTTCTTTTGGTGTAACTAATAGTTCTTGCATTATGATAAATTGAAAATTTGAGTTATAAATTTACTATGAATGTTTGATTTATATCAAATTTTAAAATATTTTTTTTACCAACAATTGTTAAAATGTTATTAATTCAATAAAATATAAGTTAGTAGTATAATTTTAAAAAATAAAAAAAGGGTCGAATTTTGCGAAATTCGACCCTCTGTAAGCGATTAAAATAGTTGAATTATTGAGCCATTTTATCAACTTTATCATTGGCTGTTTTCAAAATATTGTCAGATTGAGTTTTTCCGGCAACTTCAACTGCCGTAGCTTTCTCATTTGCTTCATTTCGCACCTTATTAGCCGAATTGTTGGCTGTTGTTTCCACTTTGGTAGCCTCATCATCTGATTTCTTAACTAAATCTTGAATTTTCTTATCGGTTTTAATTTTCGCTTCAGCGGCCAACTTTTCAGCAGCTTTTTTCGCAATTGGATTAGTAGCTTGGTCAATCAGAGACTGCGCAGCTTTGTATTCTTCCTCTTTTATTTTTTCGGCTTGTTTTTTTGATTCAGCTCTAATTTTATCAGCTGCTTTTTTACCCTCATCTTCAATTTTCTTTGCTTGAATTTCAGCTTCAGCTCTAATCTTATCGGCTTGTACTTTAGCTTCTGCCAATATCTTATCCGCTTGAGTTTGGGCATCTGCTAATATTTTTTTAGCTTCAGCACTCAGTTTATCTTTTATGATTTCCTTTCCTTGATCAACCAAATTAGATGCGGCTTCTTTTCCTTGTCCTTTAAGATCTGTTTTTATTTCGGGTTTTGTAGAGGTTCCACCAATGTTGATTTTTACCGGAATAACTTCAGGGATGGACACATTTAATCCCGTTTGACTACTTACATTACCTAATAAACCTGAAATAACAGAAGTTGCATTACTACCAAAAGCTTTTTGTGGAATCATCAAGGTCATTAAATAATCTAATTCTTGTTTGAAACTTGTAGTTCCTGAAATTTTTGCATCTATGGTCCCCATTTTTAAAGGAGTTTCTTTTAACCATACTTTTCCTTCCTTAAATTCAAAGGACAAGTCTAAATTAGAAAAAGATTGTTCCTTTAAGGCATCTATTTTTATTATTTCAGCAATCTTTACAAATGTTGGAACATTTTTAACGGTAACCTTTGCTGTTTTTATGTTTCCTTTACCCGTTAAACTTTCATAAACAGGTTCGTAATTCGCGTTTATTTGTGCAGTCATAGACAATGCGGTTGAAAACTTACCTTCACAATATTTCGCAATAGGTGCGTATTTTTCGATGGTATTAAAATAATTGTAGGAGGTTGGAATGTCTAAGTTCTTTATGTCGTAATCAAAATCAATGTTGGCCAATTCATTGGACAGAGCTTGATAACTTCCATTCATTAAAATGCTTCCTTCAAAGACATCCATTCTTAAGTTATTGGCGATTGCTTTTTCATCTTTTATAATTACTGTACCTCCCATATTTCTAAGCTCAAGACTATCATATACCACTTTGTTAATGGCAGTATTCATCTTAAAGTTGATGTTTGAAGGGACTTTAAATACTCCCGATGAAGCCGTATTGGTTTCCGAAACTTCAGCAGTTGGCTCAGTTGAAACTGGTGCAGCTGTTTCAGAGGAAGTTGTTCCTAATAATTGATCAATATTTAAAAATTTTGAATTTAGATTTAATTCACCTTGCAACGTATCTCCTCTTAAATAATAGGCTAAATAATTGGTAAGATTCCCATTCATGCTGATATCACTTTCTCCGAATTTGGCTTCTAAGAAAGCTAAATTCATGGCTTGTGGACTGAACTTAAACAACATACTGTCAATAGCCATTGGAAAGCCGAAGGCAGGACTGTTGTATATCATTTTGGCAATTTTTAAATCTCCTTTTGCTTCAAAATTTTCATATTGTTCTTTTTCAATGGCGCTCATTCTTCCTTTTAAAACAACATCAGAAGTTATGATTCCGCTATATTTCTCACCTTCTGCCATGGGTATTACCTGATCCAACTGTGATAAGTCTAAATACGATTGAATTCTACTGTCAATAGAAGGATCACTCATTACATCGGCTAATTTCAATGAGATATCCACTTTGTTTTTTAGAAATTCAAAATAAAATTGGTCTATGTTTACTTTTAAATTGTCCAAATCAGGCCCTTCGGCTCTATTGGCATTCATTTTTATAGCAATTTTATCTATTTTGGATGGTAAATCAGGATATTTAAACCACGCATCTTTAACTTCTAAATTAATATCAAATCCAGGCATATTTACGTCATCGTATTTACCTTTTACCATACCATTTAACACTAAAGTACCATCAGTTTGGATATTATCAAAATCAGAAGTGTACACTCCCGGTACAATGCTCAATAAAGATTGGAAGCTTTGTTCAACTGAACTGAATTTAATATCCATATCCATTAATTCATCTGTCATCAATAACCACCCATCAAAATGTAACCCTAATTTATTGAAAGCAGCATTGTTTTCTTTAAAAGTAAACTTCATTTCGTTTTCGGGCATAGCAATTTCAATATCACATGCAATGTCAGATACAGAATTACTTAAATAATTTATTCCATCGTAACCAAAAGTTAAATTTTCAATAGCAGAAGTTGTGCTCAAATTGTATATTATGTCATCAATAGAAAGATTTCCTTTATGGTTAATTTTATTAATATTAATGTAGGTTAAATAATATTGATCATCATAAGTAATATCACCATCTATAATTTCATATTCTTTAACAGAGAACTGAAATGGGGAAGAAGGTTCTTCTTCTTTTTCAACAACAGAGGTTGTATCAGCTATTGCAATGTCATAATTAGCTTTACCATCTGGTAAAACTTTAACATTAATAATAGGTTTGGTAAGTGTGAACGATTCTATTTGGTAGGTACCTCCAAAAACCTTCCAAAAATCCAACGTGACACTTGTTTGTCCGATTTGAGCTAAAGGGACACCCTCAAAGTCGTCTTTACCTATTACGGATACATCATCAATGGTAAGTGTAAGGTTTGGGAATGTGCTTAAGAATGTTAAGTCAAATTCACCGAAATCTACAGTGGCGTTAAGGTTGGCATTTGCCTCATCTTTTACCATTTGTATAATACGATCTTTAAAAAGTATTGGAATAAGTAAAGCTACTATAAGAAGAAAAATGAATGTAAATCCTGACCACTTCAATATTCGCTTCCACAATGCTTTTTTTACTTTTACTTTTTTAGGTACTGTAGTTTCTTCCATGCTAATTTTAATTTAGCACAAAATTAGTTTGATTTTAGTATCTTTTTATAAAAGAAATTAACAATAAATGTTAAAGTATTATCGAACCAAGGTCACATGACCCGTAAAGCTTTTCTTTTCACTTGAATTGTAAACTCTGGTATTAATTTTCCAAGTGTAAACCCCAAGTTCAACAGGTGTGTTTAAGTGCGTACCATCCCATTGTATGTCAGGTGATTCCGATTTAAAAATTACTTCACCCCAACGATTGAAAATCAACATTTCAAAATTATTTGGGTCATAGTAATTAATGGTTGGGAAAAACGTTTCATTTTTATCATCTCCATTAGGGGAGAATGCGTTAGGCACAAAGATAAAAAACACATCATCAATAATTACGGTTTGACAAATGGTGTCAGCGCATAAATTTTGATTCAACGCAATCATACATACATCGTAATTACCTGGTTCATCTTCAGGGAATTCATAGATAATTGGACTTCCATTTTGAATAATTTCAACGCCATCAATGGTTGTAGACCATACACTTGTTGTTGCATTCAAAGAAGTCGACTCGAATGTAATAGCTGGGTTTAAGATTGATGCAGGTTGTGGACCAAATGTGAAATTAGCAACCACAGGTTCTGGATTAGCAATGGTAATGGTTTGTTGAGTATTACATCCATTGGCATCAGAAGCAGTAATCACATAAGTACCTGAACAAGTATCAGTAAAAATAGGAGAGGACTGTGCAGCACCTAATCCAATGGTGTATTCGGTGGCATTATTGGCCTGAATATCTATTATAGCATCACAATAATTAAAACAAGTTGGATCGGTGAACACAATATTATTAATGACAACAGCAGGAGGTTCGGTAATGGCTAAATTACTTAATATAACGGCACAACCATTAGCATCTGTGATATTTACTGAGTAATTATTTTGACACAATGGTGCTGCTAAAGCTGAATTTGGTAGACCATTACTCCAGTTGTAAATGTATGGTAAGGTTCCACCTGTTGCTGTTACTTGGATTGCACCCGAACAAGGAGCATTAGCAATATTACACAAACTATTGGTAACCACTGCATTTGCTATGAATTCTGTTGGTTCAGTTAATGTTATTTGTGCCGTTTTTTGACAACCATTTGCGTCTTGAACAACTATATCATACAAATCAGCTGCTAAGTTAATGAAGTTTGGTGAGGCTTGAAAAGTAGTGCCCCCGTTTATGCTATATTGATACGGTGCTGTTCCGTTGGTTACTGTTAAACTAATAGTTCCTGAATTATTTTGAAAACAAGATAAATTAGTGGAGTTGGTGGTTAAAGTTAAATCAGATGGTTGAACAACGGTTGTGGCAGAAGTTAAAGTACACAGCGGGTCAACAACTTGAACGGTATACGTGCCAGCACAAGCAGCGTTATAAGTATCTGTCGTTGCACCTGGAATAGCAACACCACCAGTAAACCATTGAAATGTATTGGCACCTGTGCTTCCGGTTACGTTTACAGACACTGTACCATTACAAGCTCCAAAACAAGATGGAGAAGTATTACTAGTTGTTAATACCATTGTACAACAAGGAGGACCTCCGTTTATTGTTGATGTAAATGTGTCTTCACAACCATTGGCGTCAACAACTGTAACGGTATAGTTTCCTGGAGCTAAATTTTGGAAAACTCCTGTGGCATTCGTAGCACTTGCTGCACCAGATAGCGTGAATGTTAAAGGAGCTACAGCACTAGCCGCATTTGAAATGATGATACCATCGGCATCTCCTTGACAAGTTTCTGAGATAAAGTTGGCCGTTAAGTTGATAGGTGCAAAAACTTCCACAATCAAATTGAGTATTTGGGTTTGAGCGTTAGCAAAAACCACTGTAACAGGATAAGTGGTAGTAACAGTAGGATTCATAGTTGCTTGATCACCTGCAGCATTAGTACCAATAAAACCTGGAACGGAAGTATCCCAAAGATAGGCCACACCACCTGAGGCAGTGAGGGTGGCTGTTTCACCTAAGCAAATTTGCGCATCTGAACCTGAACCACAGGTAACTTGAGCAGTTCCAAAGAAATTCAATGGAACGTTCGTTACTGCTGAAGAGTAATTTGAAAAACAAATAATGTATTGTTCGCCTGCAGTTACATTTATACCATATTCAAAATCAAATTGTGACGCTCCAGCAGGTAAATTTCCTGGATTAGCCATTCCTGTAAAACCGCCACAAGCTCCATTCCAATTACATGCTACTGGAGGTAATGTGTTTCCTGATATACCAGCACAAGTATTGGCATCATATGGCCACATTGCCCAATCATAACATGATCCAAATCCCGAACCTGATGAACCTCCCATACTAAATTCTAATGTTCCATTACTAGTAACATTAATTAATAACCAAGTTGGATTTAATTCGCCAGCTAGCAAACAACCAGAGTTTCCCGGAGCAGCATTTGGATTGGTAGATGGATTAGAAATGTTGCTTCCTGCAGGAATATCATTTATATTATTCCCAGGAATTGTTGGATCTATCTGAAAAGAAGGATTGGTACAAGCATCAATTGTATTTGAACAATCTCCGTATTGAGCGAAATAAGGTGAAGTTAATAATGCGCTAAGCATCACCATTAGTGGGGTAAGAATCTTTTTCATTATTCGCAATCTTGTGTTAAATGAATAATTTTGTCAACACCATGGATACCGGTTCTGTAACATTTATAAGTCATTCCAAATTGAAGCATCCACAAATCAATCTTTTCTTTAGTTATACCATAGGAATCATCATAAATGATTAAATATTTTTTACTGGCATTATCCGATCGGGACATAGTAACACCAGGTTGAAGGCGCACGAAAGCGTCAATTTCTTTTGCTTTTTCCCAAGTTTCTAAATTTGTAAAAACAAATTGAACAAATTTAGTTTGTGATGTTTGCGCCATAGTGGCAACTAAGGAAAAAATGAACAGGGTAGATAAAGCTATTTTTCTCATTTTCAGTATATTTATATTTTAACACATACTCCAAGTGCGGCATGCATACCTTTGGTTTTAAGTGTATAATTAATGTTAGTTAAATCTTGATTGGAACCATTAATTACGTATTCGGTCAGTTCATAATTGCGACCTGCATAATCTAGATTAAACCATAAACCAACGTATTTTGTGAAATACCAGTTTAACCCTAATCCCAAACGATACGTGTTACCTTTGTAGGCGTAATCAGCAATAAGTGGAGGATTGGTATAGTTTTGCTTTAAGTTTGTTAATCCAAATGACAAACCAGAATACGTGTTGAATTTATCTTTATTTATAAAATAAAAACGCGTATCTAAATAGAATTCGCCAACTTTGTTTGATTTGTATTTATTGTCTCCATCAGGATCTTTAGGGTCTTCAAGATAACTGCCTTTTCTAAAACCTAAACCTGCACTAAACCATTTTGTAATGCCGTAATGAAGATTCATTTGAGCTAATTGAGTAGCTGCACCTGAACTATCCGTGTCAATTAATGTTCCATTTAATCTATTTTCACTTACAGCTAAATGAGCAGCAATATCAAAACCCGCACTCAAACTGAAATTCCCTTTGTCATTCGATTGTGAAAGTGTTAGATTACTCCATATTATGGCGAAAAATAATATAGAATATAGGGATAACTTCATGGTAAATTTAATATTATAGATGTATTAACATTTGGTAAGACGTAATGAATAAAATAGGGTTGTTCTTAAAAGGAAAATTTTTATCCTAAAACGGAGGTGCTGAACGACAAAGGTAATAAATCTTCTACTTGTTTAAATTTCAAAATACTTTCATTTTCACCCTGAATTAGGATTCCTATCGGTTGTTTTTGAATCCGTTCATACTCACTCATTACCTGTCGGCAAGCTCCACAAGGAGAAATAACCGTGGTTAATTCCCCTTTTCCAGATTTGGCCATAACAGCCATTTTAATCACCACTGCATCAGGTTTTTGAGCTTTACAATAATAAAGCGCTACACGCTCTGCACACAAAGCACTGGGATAAGCAATATTTTCTTGATTATTTCCGGTAATAATTTCTCCTGAATCCAATAGCAATGCTGCACCTACATAAAATTGTGAATATACAGCATAAGCATTTTTTAATGCTTCTTTTGCTTTGTGAACTAATAATTGATCCATTTCTTCTAATTCAAGAATTGAATTATAATGCTGATAATTAATATTAATGCTTTTTACTTCCATTTTTTTGAAATGCTAACAGCGTCAAAGTTAATAAAAGAATTATCAAATTGTTATCATATCGCTTATATTATCTTAATTTTGGACATTCAAATTTTGGACCTTGAGCAATTTATCTTCAATTCTAGCTACTTTTCAATCCATTTCATTAGCTGAGATGGACAGTGTAAAGCTGTTGAATAGAGTGGACACTAAGTTTGTTATGAGTCGCGAACAGTTGATTCAAGTATTGCCTGAATTGGCAAAAAGTTATCAAATTTTAGAAATAGAAGGATTAAGAACCGCCAATTACCAATCCTTATATTTTGATACACCAAAATTAAAATATTACCTGAATCATCACAATGGAAAACCGAATCGTTTTAAGGTTAGAATTAGAAAGTATTTGGATTCTGATTTATGTTTTTTAGAAATAAAACATAAAAAGAAGGGGAGAACCGACAAAAAAAGGATTTCTATAGTGGATTTTGAAGAAGAATTATCTGAAACTTCCGTGGCATTTACTCATAAGGTGATTAAATCAAAGCCCATTTTACATACCACTCTTTGGAATAATTTTGAACGAATTACACTTGTTAATAATGAACTGAAGGAACGTTTAACCTTAGATTTGGGACTGAACTTTACGTGGAATGGTCAAAATTATGGGTACACTGATATTGTAATTGCTGAATTAAAGCAAGAAATTAGTAATCGAATCTCACCAAGTTATGTTAGTTTTAAAGCATTTAGCATACGTGAAGAGCGTATTAGTAAATACTGTATTGGAATGGGATTGATTTACCGAGAATTAAAAATTAATAATTTTAAAAAGAAATATTTACTTTTGAACAAATTACAAGATCGAGAATATGATAAATTTAACTTACTTGACCGCAACTATATTTCTTAAATTGGGTAGCTTTTTAGATGTATTATCTGAAGATATTCCCTTTTTTCAGGATGCACCATTATACAGTGACGACTTTGAAAAGCTTGTTTTTAGATTTTTGCTTAACTCATTTGTAGTTTTTATAATCATTCGGTTACTTTATTATCCCGTTTCAAAAAGACGTGATTATTTGTTTTCGTTTTTTATGATCAGTATAATTATTTTCTTGGTGTGCTTTACTTTAAAGAAGTTTGAACTAAAAACGGGAATGGCCTTAGGATTATTTGCCATTTTTGGAATCATACGCTATCGAACTTCTACCATGCCTGTAAAAGAAATGACCTATCTATTTATTGTTATTGGTGTGTCGGTTATTAATGCATTGGCCAGTAAAAAATTCAGTTACGCAGAAGTTTTGTTTACAAATGGGGTAGTTATTTTTGCTACGTATTTTTTAGAGCGTATTTGGGTTTTGAAAACATCCGCACGAAAAATAATTACTTATGATAAAATTAGTATGATTCATCCCAGTAGAAAAGAAGAATTAAAAGCGGATTTAGAGCAACGTACCGGTTTAAAAATTACTTCTTTAGAAATTGGTAAAATCAGTTTCTTGAATGATACGGCACAAGTAATTATTCATTATAATCAAAGTCAACAGGAAGGTACCCATTTTATGGATGAGGGTATCGAAAACGCAAGATAGACTATTTGTTTGGTTATTATGGACTCAAGATGGAAAGAAAATTCCAATCTGTAGCCATAGGGATACATAAAATTGCTGCAATTAAAAGCATCTTGAAAAGATTATTCATTTTCTCAAATTGAGCGGCAGTTTTGGTTCTACGTAAAAATAATGCGGCAATAAAAAGCATTAAAAAGGCAAAACAGAAATAATAGAAAATAGTTAACTGCGTAATAAAAGGTAGTAACATTGCAATGCATATTGCTGCCATCATAATCCAAGCTAATAATATATATTTGGTTTTTTTGATGCCTAAAAGTATGGGTAACGATTTTTCACCGACAATTAAATCTCCTTTTAAAGAAATCATTTTTTTAATTATTTCTCGAGTCATCGTCAAAACGAAAATGTACCCAACAAATAAAAAGGTTATCAGATTAAAATGCTGATAATAGATCGTTAAACTTAAAAAAGGAGCTACGGTTAGTAAAGCAGCACTCAACTCTCCTGTAAAAGCTTTTTTTCTTAATTTATGGGAATAAAACCACAGCATAAAAGAAAATGAAAAATTAAAAAACAAGACTTTCCAACCGGTTAAAAATGCAAAACTTAAACCGATAAATATAAACAAAACATAGGCATTTAAACATGAAGTTTTGCTTACAATGCGACCAAAAATGGTTTCTTCGGGTCTATTAATGATGTCTTTTTCAAAATCGTAAAAGGCATTAATGATGAATCCTGCTTTCATTAAAAAAGCAATAGAAATAATGCTGAAATACAAACGAAAGTCATACAATGTGTCTTTATATTCGTGTGCATCATTCAATAAAAAGACAGCCGAAAAAAGCAACGCAATGGATACAATTAGTACGTTGTACCAACGAATAATGGAAAGTAATGCAATGAATTTAACGATTTGTTGATTAGGGCGAGTCATTATTATAAGGTATTAAAACCTGTAAATAACATCTAATTCGTATCCTTTCAATTTTTCTTTAGCAGTATCAATATCTTCAGCGAAACCTAGAATAAAACCGCCTCCACCCGAACCACATAATTTCAGGTAATAAGCGTTTGAATCAATACCTTCTTGCCATAATTTTTGATACAATTGAGGGATCATTGGTTTGAAATGCTCCAATAAAATGGTGGATAATCCTTTTACATTTGTCAATAATGATGAACCATCTTTTTTAAGAAATGCAGTAATACTGGCATCATTATATTTTTTGAATTGGGTTTTAATCATATTTCTAAACCCTTCTTCTTTACATCTTTCTAAGAAATGCTCAACTAATGGTGCCGTTTTACCAGTTTGACCCGTATTTAATAAAAAAATACCACCTTTAGTAGTTCCTTGTGCGGGTATTCCCACCGACTCTAAATCTGATTTTGATTTTATTAAAATAGGTAAATTTAAATAACATATTAGCGGGTCTAATCCCGAACTAGTTCCGTGAAAATAGGACTCTAATTTTCCGAAAATACCTTTTAGTTCTAGTATTCGTTTGTTATTGATATTGTTGGCATTAATTTTATTTACCGCATATTTGTTATAAATAGCTGCCACTAATGCTCCTGAACTTCCAACCCCGTAACCTTGCGGAATGCTTGAATTAAACAGCATTCCACTGTCTATATCTGATTTAAATTGAAGCAAGTTAAATGAACACGGCAATAAACCGTCTTTTTCTAATTGCTCTAAATGTTCGAAATATTTTTTTAACTCCTGATTACTTTCTTTAGCAAACAATTCATCATCAGAGTGAAATATGAATTGCCCTTTGTAATTTTCAAAAGGAATACTTAATGCCATTGAATCTTCAATAACCCCATATTCGCCAAAAAGCAATATTTTACTGTAAAAAAGAGAGTCTTTAATAGACGTTTTTATACTTGCCATAGTTTCTAAAACAAAGGTAAAGCACAATTGTTCGATGCAAAGGTACTTTTTTTTATAATGCCTTTTTAATATCGAGTGTTAATTATTAACAATTGACAGGTTAATAGGTTGATCAGTTATTAGGTTGTTCAGTTAAAACGAAGCAAAGCTTATCTTGATGCAGTTCTTGCGTTTGCATTGATAGGTTAGTTAGTTTATTAGTTTGAGGTCTAAATTAGTTTAACTTTAATACAACAAACATTAAATTCCAAACCTAATTTTCTAAATCACTAAATTTATATCACCTGCACCTTCTCTTAATATTTGTATTTCTCCTGAGGTGCAATCTACAATGGTAGTGGGTTCTAACGAAGAGATGCCACCATCAATAACAGCATCTACCTTTTTCTCAAATCGTTCAAAAATTTCATAAGGATCGGTAGTGTATTCAATAATGTCATCCTCATCGTGCACAGAGGTTACAGCAATGGGATTTCCCAATTGTTTCACTATTTCAATGGTAATTTCATTGTTTGGAATACGAATTCCTATTTCTTTTTTATTGCTGTCAAATAATTTAGGAACTTGATTGGAAGCCGTAAGAATGAACGTGAACGGACCAGGTAATGCTCGATTCATAGCTTTGAAGATCATTCTATCAAAAGGTTTGGTGTAGTCGGATAAAGAACTAAAATCATGGCAAATCAAAGAGAAATTGGCTTTATTTAATTTTAACCCTTTCAATTGAGCCATTTTTTCTAAGCCTTTTTTATTCATCAAATCACATCCAAAACAATATACCGAATCGGTAGGGAAAACAACTACGCCTCCATTTTTTAGAATTTTGATAAGATCATTTACTTTCCGTTGATCTATAGAGTGGGGACGAAGTTCTATCAGCATATTTTTGAAATATGCTGCAAATTTACTTAAATTAACTAGATTTGAGGTCTAATTAAACATATATAAGAGATGAAATTACTTTTTGTATCAATAATAGGCTGTGTATTTTTTTTGTTGGGATGTCAAAATAATGTAGAGCCACAAAAGACTCCAGAAACTTCAACGAATGATTCGATCAAAACCGAGGTTTATAAATTCCCTGAAGATTGGAAGGGTAAATGGAAAGGAGAACTGGTAATCTGGAGTGTTGATAGTGTTATTCAAAAAGTGCCTATGCAATTAATAATTGAAGGAGATAGTATACTTTCTTGGAATATCATCTACGGTGATGACGAAGCGGATAATCGTAAGTATTTTTTGAAGGAAATTAATGTGGAAGAAGGTCATTATATAGTAGATGAAATGGATGGTATTCAACTGGATTGTTTTGTAAAAGGTAATAAATTGATTTCAGGTTTTGATGTGCAAGGTTCTTTTTTGAGTATAACGGAAGAAATGACCTCAGAAGGAATAGCCTATGAAGTTGTTGTGTATGATTCTAAGAATTTTACTTACACCAGTCAAACACCTCCCGATAGCATTACAACAGTAAACATTGAAGACTTAATTAAATGTTACAAAAATGTATCCTATCAAAAAGCTATTTTAAAGAAAATTTACAAAAATTAACGCGACAAAAAAAACTTTGTATTATTATTATCCTACATTTGATCTCGAATTTTGATTTTAAAGCTTCTTTATGTTAAAAAAGTTTAGCAGTTTATTTATTTTGTTCCTATTAACGTTTGTTTCATTAACAAACGTATGGGCAAGTAATTATTCTGTTTTATCTGAATCAAATGGAGCCTTAGTTACTTTCGAAGTTTCAGAACAAAAATATGCCGTTTATCCACTTCATACAATTGAAGATTCTAAGGAGATAATCGTTTTAGAAAAAGAATTGGAAGAGGAACAAAAAGAAAAAAGAAACCTATCCATATCTGATAAATTTTATTTTAATACGAGCCTTATTGAGAAGGTTCGATCTAGTAAAGTTGATTCACCTGATTCCTATTTTTCTAATCATCTCTATGATTTATTCTGCTCTTGGAAGAGCTTTATTTTAGTTTAAGATTCGTTTATTTTCAATTTGGACAATTACTGTTGTTTTAACTGTGATTTGACCTTCAATTTTTTTCAAATCTTAAATTATCAATTATTATGACTAAAAATAGTGTTCCTAAGTCAGGCTTAGCCGGGCTTAAGGAGAATTGGAGTACAGATATTTTATCTGGTTTTTTCGTTTTATTATTGGCCTTACCTTTGAGTCTAGGTATAGCAAAAGCAAGTGGTTTCCCTCCAGCGATGGGTGTTTTTACAGCTATGATTGGCGGATTAATGGTTGCTTTCTTAAAAGTCTCCCCGTTAACCATCAAAGGTCCTGCCGCAGGATTGATAACTGTATGTTCGGGTGCCATTATTGAATTTGGGGGTGGTGAACAAGGATGGCAAATGGCGTGTGGGGTAATTGTTGTAATGGCGTTACTTCAAGTTGCATTTGGGTGGTTAAAATTTGGAACGTTTAGTGATTTTTTTCCACACTCAGCCGTACACGGAATGTTAGCTGCCATTGGATTAATCATTATTGCCAAACAAATACCTGTTTTATTGGGTGATGATCCTATTTTATATAAAGGTGAATCTCCTCTAGAATTGTTTATGGATATCCCTCGATTTATTCAAGAGGCTCATCCTCATATTGCCATTGTAGGCATCATTGGATTACTGATATTGTTTACTTTTCCTTTACTTAAAAAGTATTGGATATCCAAAATACCTGCGCCACTCATAATTTTACTAATTTGTATTCCATTATCATTAATTTGGCATTTTAAAACAGAAGAACCAGCTTATTCTTTAGTTGTTATTGGAGATTTTTGGAATTCGATTTCCTTTAATGCAGACTTTTCGGGAATTGCCACTTTTACCTTTTGGAAATATGTGGTTATTTTCTTATTAGTTTCAAGTTTAGAATCACTTCTAACCGTTAAGGCAATAGATGGTTTAGATCCTTTAAAACGAAAATCTGATTACAACAAAGATTTATCAAGTTTAGGAGTGGGTAACGCTATAGTTGGACTTTTTGGAGGAATTCCTATGATTTCTGAAGTGGTTAGGAGTTCAGCAAATGCCGGATTTGGAGGCAAAACCAAATGGTCTGCTTTTTTTCATGGGGCATTTTTACTAATTGCTATGCTATTATTGATTCCAGTAATAGAGCTTATTCCCAATTCGGCTTTAGCGGCTTTGTTAATTTATGCTGGGTATCGATTGGCTTCTCCCAAAGAGTTTAGACAAACCTATAAAACCGGTAAGGAGCAATTTGCTATTTTTCTTGTTACTATAATTGTGACACTTTTAGAAGATTTATTGTTAGGTATAGCAGCTGGTATTCTTGTAAAGTTTATTTTTCACTTGATAAATGGGGCACAATTTAAATATCTCTTTAAAGCTACTTATGAACGAAATTTAGAGAATAAAACACTCTATGTGTCGGTTAAAAATCAAGCTATATTTTCCAATTTAATAGGCTATAATAAGTGTTTTGAAATTGATGAAAACGAAAGCGTTGAAGAGGTTATTGTAGATTTTACAGCATGCAATCTCGTGGATCATTCATTTATGGATTTTATGCACAAGCTCAATCAACAATTTAAAGACAGAGGTATTGCATTTACAGTAAAAGGATTAGAAGAGCATAAAGCTTTTTCAAAAAGCCATTTGGCTGCAAGGAAGTTAGTGAAAATTAAAAAAAACTAATTGTATGAAAAATGTAAAGAGCTATTTATCCATTATTATCATAGTATTAATGGGTAAATTATATGGGCAAACGGCATCTATTCCAGTAATTAAACTTTCAGATGATTCCAAAAACTTCATAAAAATTACGTTACTCAATCAAGTTTGGGCACGGTATACTGAATTAAATCCTTACAGCACATTGAATGGATATTCGATGCCCGCCAAATTTGATATTGGCATTAGAAGAATGCGAATGCAAGTCATCGGGCAATTGACTAATAAAGTATTTATTTACACCCAATTTGGCTTAAATAATTTTAATGATTTGAATAAACGATATCAGGGAGCTTTTTTTCACGATATGGTTACAGAGTATCATTTTAATCAATCCATTCAAATAGGAGGAGGCCTAACTGGGTGGAGCGGATTGAGTCGGTATGCGGCTCCAGCTATTGGAAGCTTACTATCTTTGGATGCGCCATTATTCTTGCAAACAACGAATGGAATAAATGATCAATTGTTAAGAAAGTTGAGTATTTATGCCAAAGGTCAACTCGGTAAATGGGATTATCGATTGGCCATAACAGACCCATTGGCCATCCAAAATTCAACGTCAGCCATTGGTGCCCTAGGAACCCAATCTGAATTTAATCCGTATCCAGCAAAAATTCAATTACAGGGATATCTAAAATACCAGTTTTTTGACAAGGAATCAAATCTAACACCTTATCAAGTTGGATCGTATTTAGGACAGAAAAAAGTTTTAGCCATTGGAGGTGGAGCTATTCATCAATCAAATGCTATGTGGAATAAAAACAGTAACGGTGATACCTTGCTAACCAACATGGACCTGTTTTCTGTGGATGTTTTTTATGAAAATAGACTGAACGCAGAAAAGGAAAATGCCTTGACGGTATATTTGTCAGCCAGTCATTTTGGTTTAGGTCAAGATTACATTCATACGGTAGGCGTTATGAATCCTGTGAACGGAAGTGCCAATTCTTCTGTAATCAGTGGCGCAGGAAATGCTTTTCCAGCAATTGGGAATGGGAATACACTTTATGGTCAGTTGGGCTATTTATTTGGGAAAAGAGCTAACACACCAGCAAGGTTTCAAATTTATAACGCAACTCAAGTAAGTATCTATGATCGCTTAAATTCGCCAATGATTATGAGTGAAACAGGTTTGAATTTTTATACACAAGGTACTCAATTATCCAAACTTACGTTGAATTGGCAAATACGTCCAATATTTATGTCCGAACAAAATGGGAAAGGAACACTTTCTTCCTATAAATCAATGGTTCAAATTCAATATCAAATTTCAATTTAATACCAATTTTATGGAAACTATTAATCATCACAAAATAACTGAAATAATTGAAGAAATTAGGCATTTTCTTCCGGCTCAATCTCCTCTCAAAGATTTCGTTCATCATAATACGTTACATGCGTTTCAAAAAGAAGAATTTTTTGATTCCATGGCATTTTCACGTCAACAATTTGGGTATGCTTCGTTAATGGCCTTGTCAAAATTTAGAGAAAAATACCATAATAAAGCCATTTCTGAAGAAGAGTTGGATCGGATAATAGTAAAAGAAAAAGGTGAAGCAGCAAGAGAATTATGGAAAAATAAAATGCTTCACGAAACAACCGCCCAACTCATTAATCCAAAAGTGGGTAGACTTAGACAAAATTGGATTAATGCCATAAAAATTGAAGTAAACGATTACATACATCCTCAGTTATTTCGGTTGTTAAGTAATTATTTAGATCAAGGAATTTCGATTTGGAATTTTCCGATTCATCACAAAGGATTTTTGACTTCACTACGTGCATTGGAAAAAAATAGTTTTTCTAGCTTTTTTAAGACCAAAAAAGTTAAAAATTTATTCATCCAAAATAGATACAGTATTGAAAAATTATTGAAATGGTTGGTAGGAGATGAAAAATATTTTGAATCCTATTTGTTTGATCAACAGTTTACTCATCCTGGTTGGTCGGGATTAGTGACCAATATTGAAAACAATCCATCCAGTTTATTAGATTCAAAACTTATTCGATTAGAGGATTTAATTGTGTTGGAGTTGCTTCTAGAATTGGATTTGATGTATTACAAATTTGGAGAAAACTGGAAAACTGTTTCTACTTATGTTCAGGATTCATTTGAACCACTCTTTACTAAAGTTGAAAAGAATGATTATGATGAAGTTATGAAATTGTGGCAATTAGCATTTGAATGGACCCATTATAACGATGTGTTAAAAGGTATATCTGACAATATTCGATTTCAAAAAACAGTAATACAGCCCAGCAAAAATTCCTTTCAAGCATTATTTTGTATTGACGATAGAGAATGTTCTCTTAGAAGGTATTTGGAAACGGAAGATGCTAATTGCTTGACTTTTGGAACACCTGGATTTTTTAACATTGATGCTTATTTTAAACCACAGCACGCCAATTTTGTAACAAAAATTTGTCCTGCCCCGATGAACCCCAACTATATAATTGAGGAAGTTGCTGAAAACAAAACAAAGGAGAAAAAAGCATTAAATTTTGAATCCGATTCCCACAAAATAGTTAAAGGTTGGTTGCTCTCTCAAACGTTAGGTTTTTTATCTGCTATAAAATTAAGTAAGAATATCATCAGTCCGAGCCCAGACACTTCCTTGATGTTTTCAGCAAAAAGTCATATGGTAAATAAGAGTGCCTTGCATTTTCATCGAATAAACAATGAAAAAGCACACGATGGCTTTCTTTATGGATATTCCATTGATGAAATGGTAGAACGTACCTATAATCTTTTGATGAGTATTGGATTAGTCAAAGATTTTGCTCCTTTAGTGTATGTTATTGGACATGGCTCAAGTAGTGTAAACAATCCTTATTTTGCTGCTTACGGTTGTGGAGCTTGTTCTGGACGACCAGGTTCTGTAAATGCGAGAGTAGTATGTGCTATGGTAAATATGCCTGAAGTAAGAGTGAAATTAGCTGAAAAAGGGATAATAATTCCTAATGATGTATATTTTTTACCGGGTTTACACGATACATCGACAGATGAAATTGAATTTTACGATGAAGAGTTGCTGAAAAATCAACAACTAACTATGCATGTAAACAATCAAATAACCTTTTCTAAAGCCTTGGATATGAATGCTAAAGAGCGTTCTAGAAGATTTGAATCTATTAACAGCAAATTGCCTGCTCCGGTTATTCATAAACAAGTAAAAAAACGTATCGCTTCATTATTTGAACCACGACCTGAATTGAATCACGCTACGAATTCATTGTGTATTATAGGAAGAAGGTCGGTGAATAAAAACCTGTTTTTGGACAGAAGGTCATTTCTCAATTCCTATGATTATTCAATTGATGGAGAAGGGGTTCAATTAAAATCAATTTTAGGTGCAGCTACTCCCGTTTGTGCTGGAATTAATCTTGAATATTTCTTCTCTGCAACTGACCCCAATAGGTTAGGAGCAGGTTCTAAGCTACCTCAGAATATAATTGGTTTGATTGGACTAGCCAATGGTATAGATGGTGATTTGCGACCTGGATTACCTACACAAATGACCGAAGTGCACGATCCTCTTAGGTTATTGATGATTGTCGAGCATTTTCCTGAAGTTGTTTTAAAGGTTATTCAATCTATGACCGCCACATATGGTTGGTTTGAGAAAAATTGGGTCAATTTAGTTGTTATTCATCCTGAAACAGATCAATTTTTCAGGTTTCAAAACGGAACCTTTTCACCTGTTGAATTAACGAGTCGAACCACACATTCTGTTTCAAATTTGAATGAATTGGTTGAAAACGAAACGGAAAATAGCCCAGTATTTATGATTAAAAATAAAGCAATATGATTACCTTAATACAACTTATAATACTCATTCCATTAATTGGATTTTTAATAAGTCTTTTAATTTCCAAAAAAAATGAAAAGGCTTTAGCACGGAATGCCAAATGGATTAGCTTAATACAGTTAGCTTCAATACTGGTCACATTAATCATATGGGGGCTAAATGGTTTTGATGCCTTCAACAGTAAGGCTTTAGTCCTTTTTAAAAACGATTCCTATGAATTTTTTATTGATTTTTATTTTGACAAAATTACGGCTGTCTATTTAGCTGTTGGTTCGTTGCTTACTTTTTTAATTGTTAGTTTTAGCAAGGTGTATATGCACAGAGAGGAAGGATATAAGCGTTTCTTTTCTACTATTCTATTGTTTTATGCTGGTTATACCATCACAATTCTATCAGGAAATTTTGAAACATTATTCATTGGGTGGGAAATTTTAGGTGTTTCTTCTTATTTGTTGATAGCCTTTTACAGAGAGCGGCAATTGCCTTCAAAAAATGCCATAAAAATATTTTCAATTTATAGAATTGGTGATATAGGTCTGATTTTGGCAATGTGGTTGAGTCATCATCTTTGGCATGCGAATGTGACTTTTGAAACCATTCAAAATGAAGCTCTTGTTCATGAACACATTGTAGAACATCAAATTTTATCTATTTTAATTGGATTTGCTATACTTCTGTCTGCTTTAGCAAAATCAGCACAATTGCCTTTTTCAAATTGGTTGCCAAGAGCCATGGAAGGACCAACACCTTCAAGTGCCATTTTTTATGGTTCTTTAGCTGTACATATGGGTGCATTTTTGTTGCTTAGAACGTATCCCATTTGGCATGAGCAATGGGTTCTAAAAGTGGTGATCATCATCATTGGGGCGTTAACTTCCTTGACATCCTCATTAACTGCAAGGGTTCAATCATCCATAAAAAGTCAAATTGCCTATTCATCTGTTGCACAAATTGGGCTTATATTTATTGAAATTGCGTTGGGACTAGAATGGTTAGCTCTCTTTCATTTTGCAGGTAATGCATTCTTAAGAAGTTACCAATTGCTCATTTCGCCTTCAATAGTTTCTTATAAGTTAAGAAATCAATTGTACAATTTTAAACCAATTGCGCGCACCATTGAAGATTCGTTTCCTAAAAAAATTGAATACACACTGTATATGTTGGCTCAAAAGGAATGGAATTTAGATCGATTAATGAATTTTTTGGCTTGGCATCCCTTGCGAAAATTGGCTATGTTTTTTAGTTTTTTGAAAACGAATAGTATACTGGTAATTATGTTAGTATTGATTATTACTATAGGCGGACTCATTGAATTTAAAGTGTTGACCTCTCAAAATGCTGGAATTTTCCCCGAAGTATTTGCAACTATTGGATTAATCATGGTTATTTCATCATTCTATGAGAAAAATAACCCTATAAAATCTTGGTTTTTAGTTATTTTTAATCATTTTTGGATTGCTATGGCAGTATTTATTAATGACGCATTTACACAGTTAGATGTTCTCATTTATTTGAGTGGTGTTGCAGCCATGGGAATTGTAGGTTTTGGATGCTTGAAATGGTTGTTAATGAAACAACCTAATCTCAATATGATTCATTTTCAAGGCATCTCTCAAAAGTTTCCAAAAGTAGCTTTTGTATTTTTTGTTGCTAGCATTGGTCTGTTTGGTTTTCCAATAACACCAACTTTTATTGGCGAAGATCTCGTTTTCTCGCACATTCAAGAAGAGCAAATTCTATTAGCTTTTTTGGCTTCCTTAAGTTTTATCTTAGATGGAATTGCCATTGTAAAGTTATACAGTAAGTTATTTTTTGGTAGCTATCGCGAAAATGACAACTCGATACCTTATGAGTTTTCTTAATTTAAATAATTATCCAAATCGCTTAATTAAATCTTTGCGGTAACTTTCGGCTAGCTGTGGCGTGTTAATAGCCATCTTGGCTAGCAATCTATTGGATTTGTTGGCGCCAAACAAACTGTGTACATCAGCTACTGAAACCGTTCCGCAAGGTTGTTGAATGAGTTGCATTTCATCATCCTTGCGGACATAACCCGGTTGTAAAATCCGAACATAAATGCCTGAATAAGGAGAATTGATAAAGTCTTTGACTATTTTTTGCGTACCAAATCGAATGCCTTGCTTGAAACATGGTTGGCGGGGTTGTGCAATTTCAATTACCGCTTCTCCAATTTGATAGTGCGCACCAATTTTTATTGTTGATTCATCTAAACCAGATAGGGTAATGTTTTCACCCATGGCACCCCAGCTTAAATCTACTTCTGGATATCGTTCTTTCCAATAGGGATAGGCTTCAGCGCTGTATAAATAACATGCTTTGTCAATACCGCCATGATACCTTCTGTCCACAACAGCATCCTTCAATACATCCGTTATATCCAAGTAAATTGGTGTAGAAACTTCTTTTTTGAAAATACCCGTCTCAACCGATTTTCCTCTCCAAGAAACCTTTACTTTTTCGCCAATATTTACAGAGATTACTTTCATTTTTCCTATATTGTTCAACTGCTCAAAATTAAATAAAAAAGTCTTAACGATAGGTGTGAAGCACATATCTTTAATTTGATACGGTTATTTTATCCTATCTTTGTACTCTATGCCGCTCATATTGTTATCTTCACCTTTACAAGGATTTACGGACTTTCGATTTAGAAATGCTCAACATAAGCATTTTGGCGGCATTGATACCTATTATGCGCCTTATATTAGACTTAACGGAAAACTAGGAATAAAATCTTCCTACCAAAGGGATTTAGCACCCGAAAATAATAAGGTAAATGAGTTGATACCTCAAGTAATGACCAATGATGCTAACGAATTCTTGTTTGTAGCTGATTATGTAAAACAATTGGGGTATAAAGAACTCAATTGGAATTTGGGTTGCCCTTATCCAATGGTTACAAAACGTTGTATGGGATCGGGTTTAATTCAAGATTGGCAACGAATAGATGCACTATTGGAAAAAGTACATCAAGAATCGGATATCATCGTATCTATGAAAATGAGGATGGGGTATGAGGTAAGTACCGAAATTTTGGATGTTTTTCCGATTTTGGATAAATATCCCATTAAAAATATTGCCATACACGCGCGCATTGGCAAACAATTGTATAAAGGTGGTGTTGATTTGGATGCTTTTGAACGCTGTTTACCAGCTACCCGACACAAAATATATTATAATGGGGATATTACATCGGTAGAAAGTTTTTTGGATAAAGCCCAGCGTTTCCCAACTATTGACCATTGGATGATTGGGAGAGGATTGATTGCCGATCCTTTTTTGCCTTCAATGATTAAATCAGGAAATCACAACTATCCTACCAATAGAATGGAGCAATTTGCTTCCTTTCACGAAACACTTTATCGATCGTATGAAAGCGCTCTCTCAGGCTCGAGTCACGTATTGACAAAAATGGAATCTTTTTGGGAGTATTTTTCAACGGTTTTCCCAAATCCTCATAAGACCTTTAAGTTGATTAAAAAAGCCAAAAACGCACCTCACTATCATGACGCTGTGAAGAGCATTTTTAGTAGTAGTTTCGAAGAGGAAAATGGCTAATGATTATGAACTTAAAAAAAGTCTTTTACTCTTTTAATAGTGCCAATTTTAGTTTATCTGTAAGGGTAACGTAGCTCTTGGTTTCAACACCTTTTTTGTCTTTAAATGGGAATTTATAACGTGATTTTTTGAAATTAATCAAACTTCGCAAATCACCTTCCGACAAACGAATGCCTTCAAAATCAAAAGGTATGACCAATTTACAACCCTCTTTCCAGCGGCTACAACCCCAAGCAGATTTTCCAGATATTAATTCACCCGTTTGACACTTCGGACAAATGATGGGTTGTGGTTTGGCAAATTGATGTTTTACTTCATGACATACCTGAGCCACCATAGTAATGAGTTCTTCTTTGAAGGTTTCTACAGAATACGTTCCTTTTTCGATGTCTCTTAATTTCTTCTCCCATTGACCGGTCAATTCAGCGGACTTCAATAAATCATTATCGATGAGTGAAATTAAATGAATACCCAATGGCGTGGCCATAATTCTTTTTTTATCCTTTTTGATATAACCTCTTTTATTTAAGGTTTCTATAATATTGGCGCGTGTAGAAGGTCGACCAATGCCGTTTTCTTTCATTAACTCCCTTAAATCATCATCATCAATGGCTTTACCTGCTGTTTCCATAGCACGGAGCAAACTACCTTCATTGTAATATTTAGGCGGTTTAGTAGATTTTTCTTGCAATTCGGGTAGGTGAGGACCCCGTTCACCTTTTGTGAATATGGGCATAATTTGTTCTTCTTCTTCACCTTCTTCTTTTGCTTTATTGGCACCGTAATCGGCATAAACCGTTCTCCATCCCATATCCAAAACTTGACGTCCAGAGGCTCTAAATTCCAGGTTGTTTACTTGAGCTTCAACAACCGTATTACTTACCTTACAATCGGGGTAAAAGGCGGCAATAAAACGCCTACAAATGGCATCATACACTTTGTTTTCATCAGGAGTGATTCCTGAAGGTGCTATTCCCGTGGGAATGATAGCGTGGTGATCGGTAACTTTTGTATTATCGAATACTTTTTTTGATTTTTTAATGGGCGCTGTAAGTAATGCTTCCGTAAAACGTTTATAATAGGTTAGTTTACTCAATATGTCCGCAATTTTAGGATAAATATCGTCCGAAAGATAGGTAGTGTCTACTCTTGGATAAGTGACTAATTTTTGTTCATAAAGTTTTTGAACCATATTCAACGTTTCCTCGGCTGAAAATCCAAATCGTTTGTTACATTCTACTTGTAAAGAGGTTAAATCAAAGAGTGAAGGCGGAATTTCTTTTCCTTCTTTTTGCTCATAATTGACCACTTCCAAGTCTTCTTTTTCTATTTGTTGCATCCATTCAGCACCTTTTTCATTGGTTTCGATTTTACCCAATGTGCAAGCAAAATAAACCTCCCGATACAAGGTTCTGATTTCCCAAAATTTACTTGAACTGAATGCATCGATTTCTAATTGTCGGTTGACAATCATAGCAAGGGTAGGAGTTTGAACACGTCCTATAGAAAAAACTTGACCTTTTTGACCAAATTTTAAGGTATACAATCGTGTTGCATTCATTCCCAAAAGCCAGTCACCAATGGCCCTGGATGAACCAGCGGCATATAAACGATCATATTTTGAACCTTCTTGTAAATTGGCAAAACCTTCTTTGATGGCTTCTTCCGTTAACGATGAAATCCAGAGTCTTTTGAGGGGTTTGGTTGATTTGGCTTTGGCCAAAACCCAACGTTGAATCAGTTCTCCTTCTTGGCCCGCATCTCCACAATTTATGACCTCTTCGCTTTCATTTATTAAAGTTTCAAGAACTAAAAATTGTTTCTTTACCGATTCTTGTTCCATCACTTTTATTCCAAACTTAGAAGGCACCATGGGTAAACTGTCTAAGTTCCAAAATTTCCATTTTTCGGTATAATCTTGAGGTTCTTTTAGGGTACATAAATGTCCAAAGGTGTAACTCACATAGTAGCCGTTACCCTCAAAATAGCCATTTTTTTTTGTTTTTGCACCTAAGACTTCTGCAATATCTTTCGCTACACTCGGTTTCTCTGCAATACACAATTTCATAGTGCTGCAAATTTAAGGCTTAGGTCGCCAAGTTTTTGATAAAGTTTTTGGAATTTATTAACGAAAAATTAAAATGTATTACCTTCCAAAGGTATATCCAAACGTAAAAACCACACGGTTAAACCATAAATCAAAACCAATGTCACCCAATCCGTTAGGATTGTTATTGCGCATAGTACCTTTGGCATGACTGGTATATTGTGAGAGTTCTAAAAAGAATTTAGATTGTGTTTTGGAGGTAAACGAAACACCCAATCCTCCTTCAAGCATTAATCCATCTTCTACAGAATTTACATCAAAAGTGGTATTGTTTGACGAATAACCAATTTTGCATTTGATATAAGGACGATAAAAGGTGTTAGTTAAGTAATAGGTTCCGTATAGATATACTGGAACACTTCTTACGTTACCAAAATGATTGCTATTTGCAGTACTAAAATTGAATGAATTATTGTGAAATCCCAAACCAAATCCTACCGCCCAATTTTTATTAAATAAATACTGAGTGGAAATATCAAAACGACCGTGATTACCGGAAAAACCAGTATACATTCCAAATTGTAACCCTCTAATGTAATGGAACTTTGATTTCCCAAATAACGTGATATCTTGTGGTAAGTACAATTTTTTAGTTATCATGGGTTCAACAGTCAAGGTATCACCAGTCAAAATACGAATGCGATAGGGTGATGTAGATTGTACTATTTCTCCAATCAAAACACTTCCGTCAGTTAAATAAACTATTCCGCCATTGGGTACAGAATCTTTGTGATGCTTTTGTGAAATAAGCGACTTATTAAGGCATAACACAAAAAACAAAAGAAAAAAACGAAAAGTCATAGGTTGTTATTTTCAATAAGGAAGCTATTAATAATTAATAGCACTCATTAATTGAAAACTCATAGTATTGTAATCTACTTTATATTGCTCCAAACCATTGTTTCCAGTAGTTAGAATAACATCGGTTAATGTAGGATGTTTGATAATGTCATACGCTTTTATGTTCGACTGACTGCTTAATTGAACGAGCGCACTTGCATTGGTTGCGTCAAAAATAACTAGTCCATTTTCACCTTCTCCTACAAATAATTTATTATCAATTAACGTCATTCCATAAGGGCTTTGCATGGTTATTTGATCAATCTCAACAGGGTTTGAAACAGTACTGATGTCCAATACAGTTAACGTATTTTCATCACCAGAACAACCTGAGAAATCACCGGTTCTCAAAGTCAAATAAGCCACATTTCCATTTGGATAAACAGGGTCACAAGAAGTAGGGTGATTGTATTCGGAAATATAAGCTGGCATTGTTGGATTGGAAATGCTCATAACAATCATTGAAAAACGCGTTCCGATAAATAAATTGTTGTTTTGAGGGTAAATGGTTTCAAGGTCTCTACCCACCATTACCTCACTTATAGCATTCATTGAAGTAGGTGAATCTTGGAAAGTAAATATACGATCGTGACCAATTACATAAACGTGATTTTGGTGAACAGCTATTTTATTTAATGTACCTTTTACTTCCGTATCGTTCCCTGCAAAAGAAGAAGGAACATTAGCTTGAGGAATCAATTGGTTCATATAATCGTAGTATAAATAATTGGATTCTTCTAGAATTCGTGCTTCTTCAGAATCTAATTCAAATGATTCGGTAGTTTGATTGTAAGAAAAACCTAATAACGTTTGGTTTTGATTGTTCATAATCGGCAAACCAAAAGCATTTTCAACACGGTCAACCATTACAGGATTAGTTAGAGAGGAAATATCTATTTTCACTAAATCGTAATGCGTTACGGCATAAATCATTTGGTTGAAAACATAAAATTCTTCACAATACGGCAAATTGATGAATCCTACCGGAACAGGTGAAAAAGCATTTGTATTATTAATTACGTGAATTCCTTCATTTTTTTCGCCAACTAAAATAACATCGGCACCTACAAAGATTTTACCTGCGTCTTCAATGGCACGTGTGCTGCCTGAAAGTGGGGTAGATCTTACTGCTTCAATATCACCATAAATGGCGGTAGCTTTGTTATACGTTAAAGTGATGGTTCCTTTATTTTTGGAGCAAGATGCCATTAGGAATACTACTCCGATGCTTAATAAAAAAAGGTTTTTCATATAACTGTTATTTTTGATTTGAATAAACTAACAGTAAATGTAAACAATTAGTGTGTAGGATGTTAAAAAAAGTTGAAAAAGTTTTGAAGAGTAACTATAAATCAACAAATTAATAATAATCGTTTTTGACCATCTTTTTCGTCTGGAGCACGGTGTAAACAAGGTAAAACTGTACTTTTGGGATGGTCTACTGCCAACCGCCACAAATTACCTTGTCCCAATCGAATGGTTTGTGCATCAGGATGAGCTTCGTAATGCAAATCGAAGAAATATTCCGTTAAAAAGGATTCAAAATCGGCATCTTTTCCGTCAAATAGTTTTCTGAGTTTTGCACGTACCTCTGGAATCAGTATTTTTTGTGTGGCTTGTGTATTCGGAACAATTTCGCTGGATTCACCGTGATAGGTGCATAAAAAAGTATCGGTGGCAATGGGGGAGCGATCAACATGAAAAGAATACACATCCGTTGCAAAAAAGGGTAAACTATCATCACGTTCGTAGTGTTGAATAATATTGAGTACGGGTGAAGCACCCTTTTTTTCTAAATAATTTAGGTCTGAAAGCAAGGTTTCGCGAGCTATATTACCTTCCTCGCTTAATTTCAGTTTACGAAGTTCTTTAGTTTGGATTTCCATCATGTTTCCCTCTAAGGTAAAATTGTGTACAATTTCAGAAAAATCTCCTTTCAACGCTCGTTTCCAACATAGGGCATTTACCGATCCTTGAAATGGGGTATTGACCAAGCTGTCAAAATCAGTAACATTCAAGAAGGTGGAAGCTGTTTGGCTTTTTGTATTCAAAATTAAAAGATTATACTAAAAATTATTAGACAAATGGATGCGATTCATAGGCATTACAATGATAGTGAGTTTCTGTAATTTTCAATTTTTTCTAGAGCTGTTTCTAGTGGCACATGAAATTCTTCTTTAGGAATAATGACTGGTCTTCCCAAGGCTTTTAAATTAGTCTTCATCAAAAAAACAGTTATAAAATTTTTTTCTTTAAATAATTTCTCAGGTTGTCCAATTTTTAAAACAATACCCATAGAATTTTTTAATTTTTTAATTTCAATATCTTCTATGAATTCCCATTTTATTAACCCAATACCATTCACACGAGTAAAAATACCTTTTTGATTTACTTTTACTATTGAAACATTGCGAATATTATCAATCAATAATTTAAAATTCAAAACTAAAGTGGCTATTATTATAAAATACATTAAGTAATTATTTTCCAGCATAAAAAAAGCTAAAAGTGCTACGAATATTGCAAGAAGACTAATCGCTAAACCAGCATGTTTACTTTTTCGATTTCTTTTAAAAATAAGTTCTTCCATAGATTCACAAATTGATAGAATACAAATATATTTCGCATTTATTAACCAACTGCCTAAATTAGGCAAACAATGTTACCGAATTAATTTTTAAAAGAATATCATTTTAGTGAATTGCCGTTTATTCGGTTTGTCTAATTGAACAATATTCTCAACTCATTTTCAATAGGTATTTATGTTGCCTTTTTTAGTTTTCTATATAAGATTATGTTTAAAATGATGCTTAATGAGAATACAACATACTTAAGAATTTTAAAAATAAGTTCGGTTGATGAACTACTTGTAGGTTTACCATTTTCTAATGGTTGTTTAAAAAAAGGTTCTATAGGTAATTCAGTTGTTCCATCAATATTTAGCACCATTTGATTTGGTGTGTAGCATCGATCATAATTGCCAACACCCTGTTGCCCCGAAGGATTATCTCCAAAGGTAAAAATCTCTCCTTTTTGATCTACAGCTATGGATTGAAAGCAACCTCCGCCAATTTCAACAATATTGGTTAACGATTTAATCATAATAGGGAAAGAATGCGAGACAGTATCACCTGTACCCAACATTCCGAAATGATTTTTTCCCCAACCCCAAACATTCTTATTTTCATCAATGGCCAATGAATGCCAGCTGCCACAAGCGATTTTTGTAAATTTTGGCAAGCCTATTAATAGCGTTGGTTGATCGTAATGTTTTTTGGTTTCTTCTTTAAATTGAAAAGCGGGGTCAGATCCCCAAACCCAAATGTTGCCATCAATATCTAAAGCTACGGAATGATGCCATCCAACGGCTATTTCCTTAATTTTTGGAATTCCTTCAACCTGCTTGGCATAGGTTTGCACTAATTCGCCTTTTTTACCCAATTCATTAAACGTGTTTGAGCCCCAACCCCAAACAGTTCCATCATTTCTGAGCGCCAAGGTATGATAACCAACTGATGCAATTTCAATAACATTTTTAAGTACCGTTTCTTTCCCATTCAAAAGTTGCATTACTTTTACTGGGGAAGCACTGTGTTCACGAGTTCCATTACCTAGTTCAGCAAAATAATTATGTCCCCAACACCAAACAGTGCTATCCTGTTTGAGACCTACTGTGTGCCAATGACCGCCTTCAATGGCAGTAAATCCTGTATGATAAGGCAGTTTTTGAGGTGTTGATTGATCGTTGACCGATTCACATCCCAATTGACCATAGTTGTTTCTTCCCCACAAAAATAGGTCTCCGTTTTTGTCGAGTGCTATACTGTGATCATAGCCTCTTGAAATGGCAACAATGTTATTTAAACCTTTTACTTTTTTAGGAATGGGTGAATTTACTAACGAACTATCACCCAATTGACCATAATTATTTCTTCCAACGGTCCAAACTTCTCCATTTTTATCTAAAATGATGGCGTGTCCATTTCCACCATCAATAATTTGAGAAAAGATGGAAATTGGAGCAGAAGTAAATAGAATGAGTGATAAAAAGAGGAGTTTTTTCATAGATCTTTTAATAGTAGAGATGCATTTTATTAATGAAGATTGCTTCTAGGATAAGAAAATGTGAAATTATTCCCATATCATATCATACCGATGCATCCCTTTAGTATAATAATCAAGCGTGATTTTGGTTGTTCTAAAACCGTATTTTTCAAAAAAACCATAAGAATGTTGTGTGGTGTCAATGATTACAGGAACGGTTAGATTTAGTTTTTTTATTTCCTCCAGTCTATGGATAAGTAATTGTTTGCCAAATCCTTTTTTGTGGTAATCTTTATGAATCAGTCCCCAAGCTAATGAATAAATATTGGTATTTTCTCGATCCCCAAAACCTCCGCATCCTATTAATTGTTGATTGTGAATGACTACAAAAAATTGGGTATTCACAATTCCTGAATCCAAACGTGTCAGAAAGTTTTCAAACTCTTCAATTTCTTCAACTGTAAAAAATAGTGGTACATTACTTTTAAACGCATTCATGCATTCGTTTTTATCTGAAGGGTGGTAAGCTCGCAACGAAGTTGTCATTTTTTGTTTAGATTAAAGATGTGGTGTAATTTAACAAAGAGTTTCAAGACATTTATCAAAAGTAATAAAAATGAGTGCGAGTGAGGAATATAGTTTTAAATAACAATGAGTCCGATTTTTGGAGATAAAATAATAGTTTACTATACAATTTAAATGTTTTATCAGAAACAAGCTTCCCTGTTTTGTCATTATAAATTTAAATATGAACTGTCTTTTCAGTTTTATTTATGATTTCAACAAAGAACCAATGTTCATTAGTATCTTCTTCTGCTCAAAAAGCTTTCTCTGGAATTTCGGGAAGTTTTACAGGGACACTTGGTTTGCAATTTGTCAAAAAAGTAATACAAGTCATTAATATTATTAAAGCCGTTTTCTTCATTGTATGTTTGTTATTTCTTCCCTTTTTTAAGTTCTTTATTTTTCTTGGCTTCTGGCAGATAATTGCCCGTTGATACAACTTTTTTACCTGTTCTGCTTTCAAGTTCTTTTCTGGCATTACCAGCAACTGAACCGCCTTGTTGAGCTGCTTTTTGATTTTCTACAAATCCTTTCGGATTCTGTGTTTTAACTATTTCAGTTGTCGAAGCTTCACCGAGCATTGAAAAAATTAATTCAAGGTCAGTCATGTGATCTCGCAGATTTTGACTTTTAAGTCCTTTTATTTTTTTGTATTGTGAAGGTGTTAAACCAAAAGTTGCTTTTGAAATTTCGGCAGTGAGTATTGAATATTCTATTTGCTTATTTACGCCTCTATTTTTCCATTCTTCTGTTAATTCCTCTCTAATTGCAATACTCCGCATACGTTTTTCAATCCAATCGTCAGGGTAGCCTTTTAGTTTGTATAGTTCTCTTGTGCGTTGTGTTGCTAATTCTGGGTTTTCGATTTCATCTAATCTATCTGAGCCAACTTGTGCTAACCAAAGTTTAAACGGTTCTGCTTTTGGTGATGGAATAGATTGAATTACACGTAAAAGTCCTTTCGTATCAGAAGCTTGTATTTTTCGTTTTTTGCCATCCGCAGCTTCCATTTCAACTAGGGTACAAATTGTACCCCAGTTGCTTTTAAGCATTTCGTCACGGCTTAGCATTTTTTTTATGTATTGCTTAACATCTTTACTATCTGTTAGAACTTCAATAACGTCTTGAACAGAAAAGTACCATTTCTGATCCTTGTCATCCCAAACGGAACGAATTTGCTTGCTTTCGAATAATTTTATGCTGCTCATAGGAATTAAAATTTTGCTTCTAATTTACACTGTTTTTGGTTTAATCAATTCTTTTTATTCAATGTCAAAATTACTTTTTACTTCCAAGAGTTTCTCTAAAGGTAGAAAGAATTAGAAAATACATAGGTAATGTAAGAATTTGAATACTTAGTGCAAATATTGTTGGAATGATTAAAAACAATGAATCTTTTTCAAAAGAAATTTTAGAATGATCATACCACAAAAAAGCAAACATCATAAGTGCTCCAACAATTCCAATTGTAAGAATTGATTTAATATTAAAAAAGGGAAAGGTTATAAAAGGTTTATCTTTTTTTAAAAGACAAATCATAACAGGCGCATACTCACTTCTAATGCTTTCGATATGAATTTGAAATAATTTTTCATTAATTCTTTTCACTTCCAATTTATTACCATTTGGAAGGTTATAAATCCATTTTTTGCTAATAACTATTCGTTGGAGTTCTTTAACAATGGCCAAATTCTGTTTTTTTGTATCCTCAATATTAGATTGTAATTCATTTTGTTGGCGCACATCTTCTTGTTCTAAATCCTCCAACTTCGGATGAATAATATTGCGACTTTTTAAAATTTGTGCTGCCGCCAATTGGGCTTCAAACCTATATGCTTTGTTTTTAGTGAGAATGCATTCCAATTCATTAGTAGATAACTTTTCATATTTATTTAAAAAACGATTGTTTTTCATGGTTTGTGTGGCATTACAAAATAAAATTTAACACATAATGTCAGAAACTGTGTATTTTAACAAAGAGTCTCAATGCGTTTTTTAAAAGAAATGTTTTTTGATCAATTTAATAGTCTTTCTAATCTATCGAAATTTTCTTCGTTTTTAGGTGCAACAAACGGACGTATTTTCTCACATTCTTCTGGTGTTCCAAAAATCATTCTGAATGTAAGTTGTGTTTTGTTTTCTGTTACTTTTTCAAAAAGTAGATCCATATCAAACAACGGTTGTGATTTCCGCTTCCAACGAATGCGTTCATTAGGAATTACGATTTCAAATACGGATGAATTTTCATAATTTCCTTTTTCTGGGCCGTGCATGGTAAGAATCCAATTACCTCCTGGTTTTAGATCAAATTCATGAAAGGTATTTGTAAAACCTTCTGGTCCCCACCAATTTTTTAATTGATTGGGATTTTCAAAAGCTTGATAAACGGTTTCAACTGGCGAATCCAACATTCTGGAACTTATAATTTCACGATTGTTCATAAGATATTTTGGGTTAAAAGTGTTGTAATACTTGAGTTTTAGTATTTCAAAAGTAATAAAAATGAATTCAATTTAATCATTTTAAGAGCGTTTTGAAGAAAATTGATAGTTTTATTAAGGTTTTTTTAGCCTTTTATGAAAGTATATTTTAGTTTTTAGACAGTTTGACGTTTCGCAGCTTGGCGAAGTGGCGGATTTAGAAGCACTTACTTTCATTTTAGCACTAAACTTCATTTGAAAACCAAATGTTCAATTTAGCACTGAACCCGCCATTTTGCCAAACTGCTGTTACCTGCTGTGCTTTTCTCACGTTCATTTTTCAATGATTTCTATAATTACTATTCTTTTGTGTCGATGATTGATTGTGTCCAATTTAAATTTTTCAATTTGTCTATAATTTCATTTATTCTCTTGTCGATTAGTTCAGGTGTTTGTGATAATCTTTCAGAGATAAATCTTGCGGTTAGCGGTTTACTGTCATTGCTATATAATTCCTTAGCTTCTGACTTTAGTGTGTCATAATTGTCTAATTTCTTATGAAATTCTTCTTCAAAGTTTTGGCTCCATACTGAAAAGTTATGCTCAATTGATGTTTCAGGAAAGAAAAATAATTCTTCAGTTGTTTTGTGGCCTAAAAGGCCTAAAATCTCTTTATTTCTTTTAGATTTATTTACTGCATTTTTACGATGGTCTCCTTGTAACTCATTTACATCTGTTAATGGTTTATCACCGTCAAAAATAACGTAGCAAGGAATTCTAAATTCGTTAAAAAGCAAAAGTAAATAAGAAATTGTGTCTACCGAACCTGCACAAATTAAAGCAGTTCTATTTGTGTCAATGTCATAACCGTTTGCTTTAAAATAAATTGGCAATGCATATTTTTCAGTCTCACCTTCAATTATAATAATTTTTTTTGCAAAAAAACCTTCATTTTTTGTCTCATCTATTAAGTGATGAAACCTATGTCTTATACTAAATTCATTTATGGTAATTCCGAATGTTTTTTGATAATATTCTATTATTTGTTCTACAGACAATTCATATACAGAAGTTATCGGTGTCGCCTCTTCTGATTTTCTGAAAAGTCTTATTTCGTCAAAATGGTCTACTGATATAAATAAACTATCGTGGGTTGTATAAACAACTTGGTCCTTACCTTTTGATATATTTCTAAGAAGTGAGTAAGTAGCTCTCTTTAAAGGTGGGTGTAAATAAATTTCAGGTTCTTCAATGCCAATTATTATATTTCTTTCAATTGCTTTTTTCCCAAAATCAAACGTGTTATAAGTTCTTAACAATGAAAACAAAGCAAGTCGCTGTATGCCGTGTCCTTTTTCCGTTAATTCGGAGTTATAGCCATCATTTGCAAATACCTTTGGTTGAGGAAATACTATATCTTGAATTTCAGGTGTCCCAAACTTTAGTTCTAAAGAACAGCCAATATCAAATCCAATATTGTCATTTAAAGATTTATTTATAATACCGATTTTTGAATTTCCATCTTCATCAATGTCAATTTTATTTAGAAGTTCGTTAATTAGTATTTCAGACTTGGTTTTAAATTCTTCTTTGATTTCTTTTGAAACAGAATTTGAAATCCAATTGATTAATTCTCCGAGAGTGCTCGTTTTTGTAACCTTTAAATCTTCTGAAAGATTTTTTATTGCAGGTATATAAAAATATTTTGGGAGGTTTGCTTTTAATTTACTTTTCCAACCAAGCATTTTTTCGTCACCAACAATTCGTTCTTTTGGTATTATTTCAGAATGGTTCTCGTTAAGTTCTTTAAGTTTCTCTTGAAAAGTCTCTTGTGTTGGTTCGTCTGTCGTGTCAAAAAGGCTTTTAAATTCAAAATCGTCTATTTTTAAATCATTTTTCCACCAAGCTGTTAAATTTTTTTTTGTTGGAAGTTTGTCTTCTAATAAAGTCCAAGCAAACTCTTCAATTGGCTGAATTTTAGTTCCGTGTTTTGCTTCAGTGAAGTCAATTTCATCTTCATTTGCTTTTTCAATTGGAATTTCCTCGTCCTTTGAAATTGCCTCTATATATTGAGTGATAGTTAAATTCTGTTCGTTGTCTAAATGAGATTTAAATACCAATAATTCATCAGCATTTAAATCATTAAACTTTAGTTCGATTACTATTGGTTTAGAATACTGGTCGTGGTGAAAACTTTTAAGTGAAATTTTAGTTTTTGAAAAATTGAAAAACAAATCAAGAGCCTCCAAAATATTGGATTTACCAACACTATTCTCCCCAATTAGAGCTGTCAAATTATTGAAAGAAAACGAAATTGGTTCGTTTCCGAAAGTCTTAAAATTTTGAATTTTTATTTTATCAATTTTCATTCTTTATGTGTTTGTTGATTGGTAGTTCGTTCTTTTAGCATTGCAGGTAACTTATAAATATGCGCAACTATTTCACTAATAACTTTCGCCTATACAACCAAATTTGGCATGCTTGGCGAAGGTTTGTTTCAGTTTATTTATTTAATTTTCAAAAATACAAAAATTATGGAGAAATCCTACAGAATAGATGAGAAACGTTGAAGAGGGTTGCAAATGAACCTTATTTTATGGAAATCAATTTGAATGCAGAGGGTAGGTTTGGAAGGTGACGGTTGGTTTCATAAAAATTACTTAATTTTGAACCGCAATATCCAATATCAGTGAAAAACGTTTTTAAAATAGGTGACCGTGTTCGGTTTTTGAACAGTGTGGGTACGGGCGTTATTGAATCCATCAAAAACGAACGGATGGCCTTGGTGAATATTGATAATGGCTTGGTTGTACCGCATTTATTGTCGAACTTGGTGTTGCACAGCAACGAAGAGGCATACCAGCTGCGCACCATGAATGTATATGATGAAGTAGATTCTAAAACACAACGGTCGGCACCCAAACAAAAGAAAGATAAAAACAACGTTTCGGTTTTTGCAAACGATGAAATGGTGGTAGACTTACATATCGAAGATTTGGTAGACTCACATATGGGGATGAGCAATGGGCAAATTTTGAATATTCAATTGGCACACTTTAATCGCGAGTTGAATGTGGCCATTCGTTCCAAAATCAAAAAATTAATCGTCATACACGGAGTAGGAGAAGGGGTACTCAAAAGTTGTATCCGCAAAGAAATGTACGAAAATTATCCTCAATATGATTTTCACGATGCTTCTTATCGTGATTATGGTTACGGTGCTACCGAAATTAATCTTCGTTGATCAAACGCACATTCAAGCTCATAGTAGACTTGATGATGGCAAAATCGCGTGTGAATGATTTGTCAAAAACCATTTTGGCGTAGGTTTGAAAAAACTCCGCATGGATGAATTGATCCAAACGTGCATCAGGATTCAAATCCAATTCAATAATGGCACCAATTCCTGGAGTATCATTAATAACCTTACCGCCCACTTTTACGGCATTGTAATAAGGTTTTGGAGCGTGTGGTGAAGAACCACAAGCATTGGTATAAAACACATTGTCTTCGGGCAATACCATTTGACTTTCGCTGGTAATTGGAATGCCGCATGAGTCAATCAAGTCAACCAAATAAATCTCTACACTTTCTAACATATTAAAATCACAATCGGTGATGTTGGTCAATTCCATTCTCACTTTAGTAGGGGTAATGTTATCTACAATATGTGCATACGGATTGGGATTTTGAGTTGGGATAAAGGCGTTAAAATCGGTAGTTGCCCCAAAAGGTATAGAAACACAGTTGGCAAAATTGGGTATCCAGCTAAACTGCGTATTAGGGATATTCATGGTGATGATTTCATTTATTGTGAAATTGGTTTCTGTAAAAGGAACCTGATTAGCATTCAAATCAGCGGGATCTTTTTTGCATCCCAGCGTTACCAATGTCAACGAAAGTAAACTTAATGAAAGTAGGTTATTTTTCATAAATGAAATTTATTTGATGCTTTAAAATTAAACAAATTTTAATATCAGCGTGGTGTTGAGTACATTTTTTTTACTATTTGCTGTTTTCAAGTTGAGTGAAGAGGCAGAAAATGTTAAGATTTTAAGAGATAAATAAGATAATTATGGGTTTGGTTTATACGAAAATATTTTTTAACCACATAGTGTGTCACATAGGAGAAACTTAAAAATGAAGCTATAAAGTTTAAGATAGAAGCTTTGCTTTGACATAGTTGTGGTTTCTATGTTAAAAAGTAATTTTCCTATCCTCAAACTTTTGATAATCAAAACTATTCTATGTGCCTTTGTGGTTTTGCGAAAAAATTCGTGCATTTGTGGCTAAAAAACACAAAATGCATAGGTTGAACTTATAAATTATACTACTTTTTTTATTCAATTAGAACATTTTTACCCTATAATGTGGTTTTATTGAGAATTATTTTATCTTTACTGCAAATATTCGAATTCTTGAATCAACACCAACACATAGAACACAAAGCCAAGATGTGGAGAAAAATCGTTTTCTTTTTTCCGTTTCAATTGGTAGTGCTCCACCTTAAGAGAAACCATCTTTTGATGTTGTTTTGGTTGATTCTTTTTTTATACGTTACCAACAGCATTGGTGCTGATTACGGAATTGCTTCGTTGTTTTTAGCGCCCGAATATCTAGGAAGAATAGATTTTATGTCTTTTGGAATATTAGGTTTTGCATTAGGCGGTTTTATGATTTCCTTTAATATTTACAGCTACATTCTCCATGCCAAACAATTTCAGTTTTTAGCTGCCACATCGCGACCTTTCATAAAATTTTGTTATAATAATTTCATCATACCGATGGCTTTTTATTTTCTTTTATTGGTCAAATCGTATCGTTTTCAAGTAGACCAAGAATTGATTGTGCCGCTGGAAGCATTGTTGAATTTATTTGCTATGTCGGTGGGTATATTATTGTTTTTGTTGCTATCGGCTCTTTTTTTTAGATTGAGAAATAAAAATATATTTCACCTTTCGGGCAAAGATGAATCGTATTTTGAATCGCAGCGCAAGAGTGCCAAAACTTCTGTTTTACTCAAAGACAATACGTTGTATAGCCGTATGAGTAGGAAAAGAAGATGGATTGTAGAGTCGTATATTAATTCACCATTTTCTATTAAAGCAACACGTGATACCAGTCATTACGATCGCAATTTATTAAAGCAGGTTTTTGCTCAAAATAATGTCAATGCTTCTATTTTCGAAACCATTCTGTTGATTAGCTTTATTGCTATGGGCTTGTTTCGCGAAATTGAGGTATTTAACATACCTGCAGGTGCCAGTATTTTTCTCTTATTTACCTTTTTTCTGTTTTTATTCAGTGCATTATATTCTTGGTTTAGAGGTTGGACGTTAACCCTTTTGATTATTTGTGTGGTGGTTTTTAATTACGTATCTACCACCTCCGATTCCTTTAAATTTAGAAACTACGCTTATGGTCTCGATTATTCGGTGAAGGCTGAATATTCGTGGGAGAACTTAAAAGACAAATCTCAAAATAAAGATCGGTTTGAGCATTCAAAAAAACACACGATAAAAATATTAGAAAACTGGAAAATTAAAACCAGAAAAATAACCGGTAAAACCAAGCCTAAACTCATATTGTTGAATACCAGTGGAGGAGGATTGAGAGCCAGTATGTGGACTATGGAGGTGCTGAGTACGTTGGACTCTACCTTCAATGGTAATTTCTTTGAACAAACGCAATTGATTACGGGTGCTTCGGGAGGAATGTTGGGAGCGTCCTATTACCGACAATTGTTTTTACAATCCAAAACCGACACTACTCAATACAAGAGCCAATATTACGTAGATAAAATTGGGAAAGATTTATTGAACCCTTTGGCGTTTAGCATTGCTACTTCCGATTTTTTATTCCGTTATCAATCATTTGCCGATGGAAATTATACGTATACGAAAGATCGGGGCTATTCATTTGAGCAACGTTTGGTGCAAAATCTAGATGGAACCTTTGCAAATACCCGTTTGTTCGATTATTATGTTCCTGAATCGGAAGCTCAGATACCGATGATGGTTTTTTCACCTTCTGTTGTGAATGATGGTAGAAGGGTATTAATTTCGCCACAACCCATTAGTTATTTGACCTATGCCGATGATAGTTTGTATACCAGCACCTATCATTCAAGTGAAAATATTGAGTTTTCACATTTTTTTGAGCGCAACAATGCTATCAATTTAAAATTTACCAGCGCCATGCGAATGAGCGCTACTTTCCCCTATATTTTGCCCATGGTGACTATGCCAACGGAGCCTCCTATTGAATTGATGGATGCGGGCGTAAGAGATAATTTTGGATTAAAAACCAGCGTTGAGTTTCTTCGAACATTCAAAAACTGGATTGCTTCCAATACTAGCGGTGTAATCATTGTGCAAATAAGGGATAAGCAAAAATTCTTTGAAACCACCAATACAGCAAATGGGGGGTTATTACAACGATTGTTGGCTCCTTTCAACTCGTTTTATAAAAATACCATTCGTATTCATGATTACAGTAATGATCAACTTATTGCGCAAGTCCATGATTGGTTTCCTGGTAAAATGGATATGATTACGTTTTATTTAGATCAACCCGGTGATAAAAAGATTTCAATGAGTTGGCATTTAACCTCATTAGACAAAAAGAACATTAGAGAAGCCATGAAAAGCAACGATAATGTGAAGTCTATGGAGCGATTAAAAGTGCTGTTGAAATAATATGTGATTGTGATTAGTGTTCCTTACTGGTAATTTATAGTTATAGTAGCTTAAAAGTAGATGATTATGAAAACAAAAGGATGGTTTCTTATACTATTTTCGGCCTGTGTGGGGTGTGCATTTACGGTGGAAGAAAAATTGAATGACCTTCCTCAAAAAGATGCACAACAAGTAGATGAAACCTTACTCGAGGCAATGCCTCCATTAGATTCATTTAAATATGAATTACCCTGGTTAGCTTCCTTTGAGGCGAACAATATGATTGTAAACAGGATATTAACCCCTTTTGGTTATGAGCGCATAGCTTTTGAAAAGGGAAGTTTTCAGCATTGGTTAACCCATTTACCTCTATTAACAGGAACTCCCGAGGTATTGCTTTATAACGGAAATCCAAAAGGAAATCAATCGGCACATGCTTATGTTTTGGACATTGATGTAGGGACTAAAGATTTGCAACAATGTGCCGATGCCACCATGCGATTGAGAGCAGAATATTTATTTAATAATGGAAAGAGTGACAGTATTGCATTCAATTATACCAATGGTGCAAAGGTGTCTTATTCAAAATGGAAACAAGGGTACATGCCCGTTCCAAAAAATAGCACTGTAACTTGGGTGGCTTCCGAAAAAGCAGGTTCTGGTTACGAAAAATTTAAAGCATATATGATTCAAGTTTTTAATTACGCTGGAACATTGTCTTTAAGTAAGGAGCTTAAAAGTATTGATTTTAAAGAATTAAGAGTTGGAGATTTAATTATAAAAGGAGGTTCGCCAGGACACGCTGTTATGGTTATGGATATGGCAATTAATAATCAAACGGGAGACAAAGTTTTTTTACTTTCCCAAAGTTATATGCCCGCACAACAAATTCAAATTTTGAAAAATCCAAGCAATTCTTCTTTGTCACCTTGGTACAGTATGGCTGAAATTGGTGATATTATCGAGACCCCAGAATGGACCTTTACCCGTGATCAAATAAAACGATGGAATTAAGATGTATTAGAACCCATATAAAACATTAGATTATATTTCTAACTTTGTAACGTAAAATTTTCTATATGAATAAATCCACGTTTTTTGTAGTGTTTAGCTTTATGATGTGCACTATTGCTGAGCCGTTTGTTGCACAAATGCACGAAAAAACAGAGAAAAATTTAGGAGTAACCCTTTTTGGTGGATTACAATATACCCATTCAAAAGAATTCATACAAAAATTAAAGCCCAATAGTCTTTTTGGAGCTGGAATAACCCGTTCATTTGGCGATGTGCTTTTTCCAGAGGTAAATTACACCTACAGCAAAGGAAATTATGGATTTAGTGATAGCTTAGAAACGTCCTTTACCAATACAAATCATTCCTTGGGATTGGGTTTGAATGCAAAACCAACCCTATTTCGTTTTTCAATGGGGAAATCCAATAAAGGTGAATGCACTTGGATGAATATTAAATTGATACTGGGTGCTCAATATAGTTTTCATTTACAAAACAAGGCTAATTTCACTATTAATCATCCAAATGATTTCTTTTTAGAATCGGGTATTGGCGTGTTACCCAAATATAGTGGAGGTCATAAAAGTAGGGTAGCGTGGAGTTACTTTTTTGATGTGGTTTATAGATGGGATATGACTAAAAACACTTCCTTTAGTCTGAATGAAGTAACCGGCTTTAAGAACAGCGCTTTGCTGCTTAGAATGACCATTGTGCATTATCGAACGTATGATTTTTTGGGAGGAAATCAAAAGAAAAAAAGCTACAATAAAAAGTATTGAGGGTATCAATAACTCGTATTATTCAACCAAGCTTTGACCATATCATCTAATAAAAGTTTTCCAAAAACGCGGTATTTAGAGGTTTTTAAAGGAGCATCGGCATCAATGGGTTCAATTACTACTCCACCTTTTATTGAATTCCAAGGGCTGGAGTGAACCGACCATAGTTCGGTCCCTTTTTTATATACAAATCCCGTATGATTATCTAAGCCTACAATGTAAATGGCGTCCTCTTGACTAAGCAGCCATTTTTGAATATCTTCAATTTTTTTCTCACTAAAACGCGTAACTTCGGGTGTTGCGGCTATTATCATAGTTTCTGATGCCGCTTGAGCCCATTTTACCCTCGGGATGTTAAGTCCAAGGTGAGAAAGCGTAGTGGTTACAAAATATCCACAAGCAATAGCACCTTCATTTGGTTTTTCAGTAACACCGTTATAATCCCATGATGTGCCGTACCAAGTAGGGAAAATTTCATTAGTCAATTGATTAAATAAATAGGTTCTGGTATCCTTAATAATTTGTTTTTTACCTTCTGCGGTAGCCTTATCATAGTTTGATTTTAACTCTTTTTTCTTTGATTCTATGGAAGTTAAAATCTCTTCGTAGGTAAGCGTAGGTTTTTGATCCATTTTAGTGGGGGTAGCGCATGATCCTATCAAAAAAAGTAGGAAAATAAAAGTAAAAACGGTTTTGATGAAACGTATCATTATCATTCTATGGCGAATTTCGCATAAATACTGGAAGAAATGTTTATTTTCTCAAATTGAATTTCGTAATCATTTGATACGGTATTACCATTTGAAGAAAAACTGTAATATGAAATATTTTTTGTTGCATTCATAGATGCTGCTTGGTATAGGTTACTATTTTCACTTATATATAGAGCCTTTCCAGTTTTTTGGCCTATTGCACCTAACAAATAATCGGCTTTATCTTTAGCTGCTTTAATCGCCATAATGCGTACCTCTTTTTTTAGACTATCAATTTTTGAATGGCTTACTTTTTCGATTACTGCATCACGTAGTTCTAATTTATCCAATTCTTGAAAAACTTTACCAACCTCTGTTGCATTAGTTACCATAAGCGTGTATTCTTTTTTAGTGAGAACATCTTTTTTCTGCCATTGAATTTTTACCATATTAGCATTTGCATTAGATAAATATAACTTTTTAACGTCAATACCAACTGATGTTAAAATGGTTTTCAGTTTTTGTTCTTGTTCTTCTATAGTTATTTTTGTTTTTCCATCGTATTTTTCACGGATGACGATTCCAATATAAATTTCATCGGGTACAACATCCATCTCGGCTGTACCAGTTAATTCGATATAGGGTTCGTCAAGAACTGATTTTGTGTTGTTTTGAGCCTTTGCAGAAAAAGTCAATAAAAATATAAGGGAAATTAAGGTAAAAGTTGATTTGTGGTTCATGATTTTCATTTGTTTGGTTATTAATTTAGTTTTGATGTGTGTTTTTTAAAGCTTCCCTATCAATTTTATGCATATATTGTTGAGCAATCCTCGATTCAGGTTTTTTATCAAAGGTATATAATGTTAATAAAAAGAACCACTCAAGAGGTTTCATAAGAATATAGAGCGTATCTGATACAAATTTATTGTTGAAAATAGAGTAGTATCGATGTATGACATTGCCTACCTTATTATAATTTCTTCTTATAAATCGATGTGCTTTAGGTAGTTTTTGTTCGATTAATTCTTCAAAAGCATTAGAAATCAGTAACTGTCTATTACAAATAATTTTTCCACCATTTCGTGCTCCATACCTGATAGGTTTCACTAGTGTTGAATGACCATTGGCAGCCACCGAACATAAGAAATGACCTCCACATTCTACATTTTCACATAAGTGATCTAGTTGTGACAATCCATGTTTGTAAGTATCGGTAAAGGCTCGTATGGCAGAATCAGGCTTTTGACCAAAAAGTAATAATATGCTACTCAAAATGACGATTACTGGGAAACACAATAGAAAAAGAGCAGGGAATTTTACAATCGGACGACTTGACAATATCAACCAAGCGTATTTTTGAATAAAGAATTTTTGTGAGTTGTAAGTTTCATTATATTCTTCAATAAACATTTTGTGGTTGAGATGCAGTCGTTTAATAAAAAGCAAGATAATGGGAACACAAGCCATCATAGCTAAATAGAATTCAACGTGAAATAATAAAACTACATTGATTACAATGCCAATTAATAAAAATACGTTCACTATTACTTCAAGTATTGGACTTAACAATTCATGCTTATACCAACTACTGTAGAAATAACAAATTTGACTCAATACGGTTAATACAATAATCGTGAAAAGATGAGAAGGGGAAAAGTAAGCAGGCATCTCCACGCAACATTCATTGGGGCCTGAACCTCCAATAAAAAATAAAATAATTGGGTAAATGGCCACTAAAGCGATATCAAATACAATATCGAAGAAATGATAATTAATGGGTTTTTTGCTGGCCAATAAGTAGACAAAATCTGATAAGACATAGACTAAAGGAATGTAAAATAATAGTATGAAAAACATGGATTATTTTTTTTCTTTTAATTCAATCACAAATCGAGAACATATCCTAACAGGATATTTAACTATGATTTGTGTGATTTATTTTCCAGAAGTACTATTTTCTATAAAAAATGCTGTTTTGTGTGAGGGAACTCTATGACCAATGTCAATTAATACAACCAATGTTGTTTATCAGCCTTATTCCATTTTGCTTTGTATTCGGCATCGATAAAATAGATTTTAATGTCAGCTTTGTACTCTGCATCAACAAAATAAACTTTCTTTTTAGCCTTATATTCAGCGTCAACAAAATACCACAAACCTTTATTTTCTTTGGCTTTGTATTCGGCATCTACTTTATAAACCAATAAATCTGCTTTATATTCAGCATCTACCACAAAAACCTTCACGTTAGCTTTGTATTCTGCATCAACCGTGTAAATGGTTTGAGCAAAAAGGTTATTGGTGTTTAAACCTATTAGAAGCAAAAATAAAAACGTGAATTTCATAATAGAGGATTTTTAAATTGTGTATTTCAAAGGTAATAATATTATTGGTTTGAAAAAAGATTCGTTTTGTTTTCCGATAGGGGTGGGTTTAAACCCACCCCTATTCGTTTCCATCCATGGTTAATCCATATAATTTCAAAAATTCTAATAATTCATCGCTAGAGGATTTATTTTTATGATGTTGCTTTTGATTGTTAATGTAATGAAATGTTTTATCTAAAACAGATTCTGAAACGGAGAATGCACCAAATCCAGTTTGCCAAGCAAATTTTTCGGTGGTCAAATTATTTTTATTGATGTAAAATGAACTGCTGCCTTTAATTTGTTTGATAACATCTGTAATCGTTTTTTGAGGGTTCAATAAAAATAAACAATGCACATGATCTGGCATTCCATTTATTATTCTGACCGGACAACCTTGTTCTCGAAATTGTGAGTTTATAAAATTGTGTACTTCATTTTCAATAGAAGAGGATATAAGAGGAGCTCTTCTTTTTGTGCTCCAAACGGCATGAATCCATATTTTATTGTAGGAATTTGGCAAGATGGTTTATAATTTGGAATTAATTCAGAACCATTCGTTATTTTCATAGGGGGTGGGTTTAAACCCACCCCCTATGAAAAATGAAATTAACTCAATATCTCTTGATTTTCTTTGTCCAAATATTCTTGTACAATTCCAATGGCATTGGTAATGACATCACTCAATGCTATGATAAATGTTCCATCCTCTGCACTTGAAATAGCGTGTTTAATGGCTTCCATCTCTTTTGGTATGATTTCATATGTAACTGGTCTTCGGGTGCTTTGGATTCCTTCAACAATCAAATCAATGATTTCTTGTTCGGTTCTTCCTCTCAAATGTTTTTCCTGACGGATGATGATGTGATCAAACATACGAGCTGCAATGGTTGCACATTCTTTAATGTCTTCATCTCTACGGTCGCCAACTCCTGCAATAATTCCTACTTTTTTAACAGCTTCCACGTTTGTAAGGAAATCTTCAATGGCCAAATAACCTGCTGGGTTATGAGCAAAATCAATCATTACCTTAAAACGATTGAATTCAAAAATATTCATTCTACCAGGGGTTTGTGCCACGCTAGGTATAAATGTTTGCAAAGACAAACTAATATCTTCGGTTTTGAAACCGTATAAATATCCAGCTAATGTTGCTGCCAACACATTTTGAATCATGAATTTAGCTTTTCCACCCATAGTCAAAGGAATTTGAGCTACACGTTCAACACGTATTTTCCAATCTCCTTTTTTGATGGTTACAAATCCGTTTTCATAAACGGCTACAATTTTACCTTCTTTACTTAAGTTTTTAACTGTTTTGTTGTCTTCATCCAAAGCAAAATAAGCCACATTACAGTTCAATTCTTTGGCAATGTTCATACAATGTTCGTCTTCCGCATTCAAAACGGCCCAACCATCTTTTTTAACGCTTTTTACCACCACACTTTTTACACGAGCCAAATCTTCCAACGTTTCAATATCACTTAACCCTAAGTGATCTTCTTTGATGTTGGTAATGATTCCTATATCACAACGGCTAAAACCTAATCCCGAACGTAAAATTCCGCCTCTGGCCGTTTCCAATACAGCAAACTCAACAGTTGGGTCTTTCAATATATATTCAGCGCTTAAAGGTCCTGTGGTATCACCTTTTTCAAGCATGTGATTTTGGATATAAATACCATCAGATGTAGTGAATCCAACACGGTACTTATTGTTTTTTACAATATGAGCCAATAGGCGAGTAGTAGTAGTTTTTCCATTGGTACCCGTTACGGCAATAATTGGAATTCTACTTTCTTTTCCTGGAGGATATAACATGTCAATAACAGGTGCGGCAACGTTTCTAGGTAACCCTTCAGAAGGAGCTAAGTGCATACGGAAACCGGGTGCAGCGTTTACTTCTAATATTACTCCTCCATTTTCTTGTAATGGTTGAGTTAAATTATCTGCCATTATATCTACGCCACAAATGTCTAGTCCAATAACACGTGAAATACGTTCAGCTAGGAAAATATTTTCAGGGTGAACCATATCCGTTACGTCTACAGATGTTCCTCCCGTACTCAAATTAGCCGTTGATTTAAGATAAACAATTTCCTCTTTACGTGGAACAGTTTCTAAGGTGTATTCCTTTTTTTGCAACAAGTCCATAGTGTCACGATCAACCGTGATTTCAGTTAATACATTTTCGTGACCGTAACCTCTTTTAGGATCTTGATTGGTAATGTCAATTAATTGTTGGATGGTATGTTTTCCATCTCCCACCACGTGAGCGGGCTCTCTTTTGGCAGCGGCAACCAATTTGTTGTCAATTACTAACATTCTAAAATCGTGGCCGGTAATGAATTTTTCTACAATCACACGTCTGCTGTATTGTTTTGCGTGAGCCAATCCAGTTACTGCATCTTCCCAAGTTTTCACGTTAATGGAAGCACCTTTACCGTGGTTTCCGTCTAAAGGTTTAAGTACAATGGGGTAACCTATTTTATTAATCGTTTCTTGTAAATCTTCTTCATCCACACAAATACCTCCTTTGGCTACAGGAATGGAAGCCATGTCCAACATACGTTTGGTTTCCTCTTTGTTACAGGCTATGTCCACCGCTATGTTACTTGTTTTACAAGTTATGGTGGCTTGAAAACGCATTTGATTCACGCCATATCCTAATTGCACTAATGAATTAGTACCTAAACGAATCCAAGGAATATCTCGTGCTACTGCTTCTTCAACAATACTTCCTGTACTAGGCCCAAGGCGCACTTTTTCTCTAATTTCCTTCATTTGTTGGATATCTGATTCTAAATCGTATTCAGTACCAGCAATTAACGCTTCAGCAATTTTAACAGAACTTTCTGCAGCAAACAATCCAACATTTTCTTCCATATAGCTGAACACTACATTATAAATCCCTGGAGTTTTGGTTTCTCTGGTTCTACCAAATCCAGTGTCCATTCCAGCTAAGGTTTGAATTTCTAGGGCTATGTGTTCAATAACGTGTCCCATCCAAGTTCCTTTTTCCACTCTATGAAAAAAACCACCACGACATCCTTCACTACAACGGTGCTCGATCATTGTTGGAAACATCTTTTCAATTCGTTCTCTGAATCCAGGTATTTTATCGGTGGGTTGTTCTTCTAATTCTTCCAAATCCAAACGCATTTGTATTAATTTTTTGCGTTGTACACTCCAAATGTTGGGACCTCGTAATGCTTGTATTTTTAGGATTTTCATATCTCTGTTTTGAATTTGTTTTTGCTAAAATTATTAAATAATTAGATTGCTTAAATACTTTTATGAAAGTTTTTGTCAAAAAAATAAGTTAACAATAAAGTTTAATTGAAAATTAGCTATTTAGCTTATTTATAGAATAAACAAAAACTCCCAACTATTCAGCATATAACTAAATAAATGGGAGTTTAAGCGAATTTAAACGTTGAACTTTGAAAAGCTGTATTTAATTTACGGCATTCAAACCTTTTATGGCTTCTTTCATTGATTCCATATCTTGATTGAATTCTACCTTAAATTTTTCCCAATTATCTTTACTGTCGGCATTGTAGTTATTGATTTTTGCTTCCATTTCTGTATTTTGAAGTTCTAATTCAGCAATTTTTGCTTCTCTGCCTTCTTTAACCAATTTGCTTTGATTGTTTAAATCAACTTTTAAATTATCAATTGTTGTTTTGTTCTCAGCAATTTGTTTGTTCATTTCACTTTTGTAATTGGCAATATCAGTAGCTAATGCTTCTTCAGCTAATTTCAATTCTTTGTTGGCTTCATTCACATCTGTTTCTGCGTTTTTAACATTTTCTACAGATGAATTACAACTGTTTGTGGCACTAATTAAAATAGTTAGAGCAATAATTGGAAAAAGTACTTTTTTCATGATAATAAGGTTTTGTTGTGAAATTATTTTCACAGCACAAATGACACACTTATTAACGAAATTACAGTTACATTAAAAAAGCTTTAAGTTACTAAAATCACCTATTTATTGATGCATTGTTACCTAAATAACAATTTAATGTTGGTCAAATGTTAATACTATTATTTGTGGATTTTTAAGTTATTCGTAATTTTACCGAATGGATATTAAAGGAAAATTAATAATTATAGGTGGAGCTGTAGATAAAGGCAGTTTTACTGAAGCAAGTTTTGATAAAAATGTTGAGAACAATCTTAACTTTTTTGAAAAAGGTATATTACGCAGAATTTTAAAGGAATCAAAATACCAAGAGGATTCTCGCATTGAGGTGATTACTACAGCTTCAAAAATTCCGAGAGAAGTTGGTCCAGAATACGTAAAAGCATTTCAATTTTTGGGCGCTAAAAATGCCGATGTATTGCATATTGAAAAACGGGAACAAGCCACTGAGCCAGAAGTTTTGGATCGTTTGAAAAAAGCGGATGTTGTTATGTTTACCGGTGGTGATCAATTGCGTTTGACTTCTATATTAGGTGGTACACAATTCCACGACATTTTACTTGAAAAATACAAAAACGAAGAGTTTATATACGTGGGTACTTCAGCAGGTGCTGCCGCTGCGTCTAACAATATGATTTACCAAGGAAGTAGCCACGAAGCCTTATTAAAAGGTGAGGTGAAAATTACCAGTGGTTTGGGCTTGATTGAAAAAGTCGTTATTGATACACATTTTGTGCACAGAGGTAGAATAGGTAGATTGTTTCAAGCCGTAGTAGGAAATCCCCGTATTTTAGGGGTTGGGTTAGGAGAGGATACAGGATTACTGATTACCAATAACCAATTTATGGAAGCGTTGGGATCAGGGCTTGTAATTTTAGTTGATGGTAAAGAAATTAAAGACACTAATCTTACGCAAGTGGAAATGGGGCAACCCATTTCAATCAATCATTTGGTAACGCACGTTATGAGTATGTACGATACTTTTGATTTGAAAACATTTAAAATGCACATTCACTCTTCTCAATACGTTTAATTTATAAAATGAAAATCATCATCCACGGAGGTTTCTTTTCGGAATCTTCTACCAATTTAGAGACTAAAATTGCAAAGCAACAAAGTCTACAACGTATTGTAAAACAATCATTTGAATACTTAAAAACTCATTCTGCAGTTGATACGGTTGTATATGCCGTGTCATTGTTGGAAGATGATGAATTGTTCAATGCGGGAATAGGTTCGCAAATACAAAGTGATGGAAAAATTAGAATGAGCGCTGCATTGATGGATGGTGAGACTAAAAAAATGAGTGGTGTTATCAATATTGAAAATGTAAAAAACCCCATTTTTGTTGCCAAAGAACTGATGAAAGTGGATGATCGAATATTGGGAGGTGAAGGAGCTATTCAATTTGCAAGAGACCGTGGATTTGAAGAATTTTCGACTGAAATACCACAACGAAGAAAAGAATATTTAGAAAAAGTAGCTTCACAAGGTTTGGGTACTGTGGGATGCGTGGCTTTGGATGGAGATGGGAAATTAGCGGTTGCTACTTCAACAGGTGGTAAAGGATTTGAAATACCAGGTAGAATATCCGATTCGGCTACTGTCGCAGGAAATTACACCAACGAAATCTGTGGAGTAAGCCTTACCGGAGTTGGTGAAGATATAGTAAGTGGGGCAGTAGCGGCCAAAATTGTAACCCGAGTAACGGATGGTTTTACCTTGCAAAAGGCTTTTGAAAAAACATTTGATGAATTAAAACCGTATGATGGTTTTGCAGGTGCTATTGCTATTGATAACAAAGGAAATATGTTTCACCAAGATTCACACCCCAGTATGGTTTTCGCTAGTTTTGATGGTGAAAAAGTGGAGGTTTTTGGGTAGTGATTAAACAATTAATAAAGGTGAAAAGAATTAAGTTATGATATACTCTGGGAATATCCGTAAAATGAAATCTGACTTGGATTCTTCAGGTCAAGTATCGTATCAATTGCCTTTATATGAAGTATTGGAGCCCAGTGAGTTAATTCCAATGAATGTGTTGATTGGAAAACCCATAAGTTTACGCTTTGAACATCAGATTAATTGTGTGGTAACAGGTAAAAAAATAAAAAAAACCTACGGTGATGGAATGTCCTACGATGCCTTTATGGAATCGCCATTGGGTTGCCCGAGTATTATGAATCCTGAATTGAGTACCATCCATTTGGGTATTGCACTGCGTGATGAACAGTGGGAGCGTGAACATCATTTGCAACCACATATCGTTTATTTAAGCAAAACATCGGGTATAAAAGTTGGGGTTACACGTAAAACGCAAGTACCCACTCGTTGGATAGATCAAGGAGCAACCGAAGCTATCGCTATAGCAGAAGTTCCTTACCGACAATTAGCTGGATTAATTGAGGTGCAATTGAAACAACATTTTGCTGATAAAACCAATTGGCAACAAATGCTAAAAAATGTAACCTCAGATGAACAACTATTAGATAGAAAAAATCATTTAATATCGGTTTTGGAAAAGGATTTTGAATCGCATTTATTGAATGAAAATGAGGTTACAACCATTTCTTATCCGGTACTTCAATATCCTGATAAGGTAAAGAGTTTAAAATTAGACACTACACCCATTATTGAAAAAGTACTTACAGGAATTAAAGGGCAATACCTACTGTTCAGCGATGGAAGTGTGATCAATTTGCGCAGTCACGCTGGTTATAAGATTATTTTGGAAGCATAATTTGATTGTAGATTTAAGTTTAGTTTTCAATCCAGTGTCTTAATTAATGGCGGTTTCGACAAGCTCAACCACCGGAATGCTATAGCTAAAATGCCGAATTAATCTGAGAATTATCGATTTGTCTAGAATGGCTTTTTCGTCCTACCGAAATCTATCGGAATCAACCACCAATTGTATATATTGAATTGTCGTTTGTCGGTAGTCGAATAATCGTTGGTCTAGGATCTAGCGTCTAATATCTAATATCTAGAATCTAATGAAGAATAAACTTTTTAACACCCCACTTTACCTATTTTAATTTGCCTAAATTTGCAGCAATTATAAATCAAATCGTTTTACTATGCCTGGAACAGATTTTTACGGATCGGAAGAAAAAAAAGAAGTAATGGACGTCTTGAAAACAGGATGTTTTTTTAGATATAATCACGAACATCTTCGTCAAGGGATGTGGAAAGCTAAGGAACTAGAAACAGTAGCTAAAGATTTTACTGGAGCTAAATATGCTCATATGGTTTCCAGTGGTTCTACCGCTGTGACTACTGCCTTAGCCGCTGCAGGTATTGGTTTTGGAGACGAAGTTATTGTGCCACCTTTTACCTATTTAGCTACCATTGAAGCTGTGTTGTGGCAAGGGGCATTACCCGTTTTTGCTGAGGTTGACGAATCCCTTTGTTTAACAGCCGCTTCCATTGAAGCCGTAATAACAGAAGATACAAAAGCGGTTTGTTTGGTGCATATGTGCGGAGCTGCTGCCGATATGGACAGTATTATGGCAGTATGTAAAAAACATGATTTAGTATTAGTGGAAGATGCTGGTCAGGCATTGGGTGCATTTTATAAAGGTAAATCAGTTGGACTTTTTGGTGCTGCAGGAGCCTTTTCGTTTGATTTTTTCAAAATTGCTACTGCTGGTGAAGGAGGATTATGCATTACCAATAATAAGGATACTTATGGTATTATGCATCAGATTTCTGATCACGGACACAGTCATATTGGAGATAATAGAGGAATGGAAACTCATCCAATAATGGGTACTAATTTTAGAATTAGTGAATTACACGCAGCCGTTGGATTGGCTCAAATGCGAAAAATTAACGCTATTCGAGATGCCAAAAGAAGAAATAAAGCCATTATAAAAGCAATTGTATCACAAGTTGAAGGAATTACCTTTAGAAGAATGGAAGATCCTGACGGTGATTCAGGAACTTTTTTAAATTTCTTTTTACCCAATACTGAATTAGCTCAAAAAGCTATGAAACAATTTGCTGAAGAAGGATTGGCTGGGTTTAACTATTGGTATTTGAATATGTATCACTTCATCAATCAATGGGATCATATTAAAGAATTGAGAATGCCGTTCAAAATGGCCATTCACCATTTGGGTGCACCTCAAGATTACAGCAGCTTAGAATTACCAAAAACTCAAGAGGTTATTGGGAAGTTAATTTCGTTAGGCATCAAAGCCAATTGGACGGAAGTAGAAAGCATCGCTTTTGGCGAAAAATTGGCAGCGAGTTTGAGAAAGGTGATTTAAAACAAGTTGGAATTTGACGATTTAATTAGTTTAATTTAGTAACCAGTACCTTGTCAATTCGTTGGCCATCTTTATCCATGATTTCCAAGTCATAATTGTCAAATTTAATGACATCACCAACTTTTGGTAAGGATGAACTTTGATTAATGATTAAACCAGCCACGGTGTTGAAACGGTCATTTACGTCATAATCTAATCGTAAATCGAAAAACTTAATGAATTCTGTCACTGAATATTGGCCATCAACCAACCAGCTATTTTCATTTCGTTGAGTAATTTGATATTCTTCTTGATCCATTTCGGTTACATCTCCCACCAACGCATCCACCACATCGTCCATGGTAATGATACCTTGCGTAGTACCGTATTCATCTACCACAATTCCGTAATGTAATTTTTCTTTTTTAAACAATTCAAGCACTTTGTAGGCAGTGGTTGTTTCATTCAAAAACAGGGGTTCTTTTATCACCGTTTTGAGGTTAAACTCTTCTCTTGATTGAAAAACAAACAAATCTTTTAATAGAACAATTCCAACAATATCATCAATATTGTTACCCTTACAAACAGGATAGGCTGAATGTTTCTCTTCATTTATTTTGATTCGTATGGTATTCCAATTATCGTTGATATCAAAAAACACTAACTCTGAACGATGGGTAAACAAAGAATTCACTTTTCTATCCCCCAACTCAAAAACACGTTCTACTATGTTCTGTTCAATATCTTGAATTTCACCGCCATCAGCACTTTCTTTAATGATGGATTTTATTTCCTCTTCTGAAACCTTACTATCCGAAGTTTTTTTAATACCCAAAAGCTTTAATAAAATATCGTTAGTAGTAGTCAATAACCAAACAAATGGAGAGGTTATAAAGGCAATTACCTTCATGGGGCGTGACAAACGAATAGCAATGGATTCGGGGAACGTCATGCCCAATCTTTTGGGTAATAATTCGCCCAATACAATAGAAATATAGGTTACAAACACTACCACTACACCCACAGCAATTTGATGTGAATAGGCTGAGATGATATCTATTTTTGAGAAAAAGTGAGCTACATCATTCGTAAGGTTTTCACCACTGTAAACCCCCAGTAAAATACCTATAAGCGTAATGCCGATTTGAACCGTTGAAAGAAATTTAGTTGGATTTTCGGACAATTCCAAGGCTGCTTTTGCTCCTTCACTTCCTTTCTTTTTAGCATTATCCAGTTTAAATTTCCGAGAAGATACCAGTGACATTTCGGACATGGAAAATATCCCGTTAAGTAATACTAATCCAATAATTATAAGTATTTCCATTTGACTATATACATTTAAGAAACGCCAAATTTACGGATTTGTGACTATTAGGTAACCATATTTAATAAAAGTAGTAAACAAAAAAAACCGTTAACTCTTTAAATTAACGGTTTTTTAGTTTGAATTTGTAAATGATTACTTTCCTTGTGGTTTACCTTTACCGGCTTCTCCTTTATGACCTTCTTTACCTTGTTTTTCAATCATATATAATTCGGCTACTTTTTTAACTCCTATCAAAGCAATGAATTTATCATTGTATGCTTTTCTGATATCTAAATCTTTTTGACGCATAGCGAATCCATTATCAATGACTTTTTTCACTTCAGCATCCGTCATTTCACTCATTTTTTTATCTCCTTTATCAGACTTAAAGTTTTTATGATTGGCTTTTAGCTCTTCAGTCATTTGGATGTAAACGGGATAAAATTTAGCTGAGTCGGCTGCATTTAATGCCAATTTTGAATTAATGTGCGTTATGCGTTTAGCCATATTTTCCTCTTTTTTTTCTTCTTTGTTAGCCGAAGATTTTCCATTTTGAGCCATTACAGATGCCGAACTTACCAGAATCGTCATCATTACGAACAGAATTGTTTTTTTCATACTTCTTGTTTTTTGTTTGTTATTTAATAAAAGTTTTCATCGCTAAATAAATCCTCCAATTCATTAATGGTATAATCGGCAGGTGTATTTTCAATAGGTGTTTCATTTTCAAGAGAAGCTACTAAAAGCGTGTCTACTTGTGATAAATTTTCTTCTACAGCCACTTCAATCATATCGATGGTTATGGGTTCTTGAACGGGTTCTACTAATGCATTTGGTATTTCTGCAATCGAATGTTCCTCTTCGGGTGTAGTAAATAGTATTATCAATAAAATGGCTGCCGCAGCGGCTAACAAACCAATTAATAGTGGTCTTTTTGAGTTTTTAGATTGTATGGAAATCACCTTTTGAGTAGTAGGTTTTTGTATTTTGTTGGTGATTTCTTCATTTAAATTATCAAAATATTTTTCAGGTATTTTGAAGTTGTTTTTTTTAGGGATACGCGTCAAGAAACAATCTTCTTCTTGCGTATTTTCTATTTCGTTATGTTTAGTAGTGTTGTCCATATGTTTTCTTTGACTAGGTAATTTTGAAATGGTTTAATGTGAAGTAACAAAAAGTTCAATTTTTTTTACTGCGTGGTGATAACTGGCCTTTAATGCACCAACTGAAGTGCCCACAATTTCTTCAATTTCCTCATATTTAAATTCTTCATAATATTTTAGATGAAATACTAATCGTTGTTTCTCTGGAAGTTGAGCTATGGCTTGTTCTAATTTCAGCTGAATGGCTTCTCCCGAAAGATCGTCACTCAACTCATCACTTCTTAAATTTTGGACCGAATCAAAATTATATTCATTGGATAAGGATAGGGTAGTGCTCGATTTTTTGTTCTTTTCTAGAGCTGTGAAAGCCTCGTTAGTAGCTATTTTAAATAACCATGTGTACAATTTACTTTCTCGTTTAAATTGTGGTAATCCCTTCCAAACTTTTATAAAGGTGTTTTGTAACGCATCATCTGTTAAGCTATGGTCTATCAACAACCTTCTAATGTGCCAATATAATTTAGATTTGTAACTGTTTATTAATAGTTGCAATGCTTCATTCTCTTTGCCTTCGTCAAAAAGTGAGAAAATGGTAGCATCATGATTAGTACAATTCATAGTTACGCTGGTTTATTTTGGTTGTTTGGTGCCAACATTGGGTATAGACTGCCTAAAAAGCAAAAGGTTTAATCGATAACAAAAAAAAAGGTATTCAATTTAATTGAACACCTTTTTTAGTAATTGTTATAATCGTTATTTATTGAGCTACTAATTCAGCACTTGATGTTTCAAAGGTGCGATCAATTTTTTTGAATAACCCTTGTAACACTTTGCCTGGACCTACCTCAACAACTGAAGTTGCACCATCAGCAATCATTTGTTCCATGGTCTGTGTCCAACGTACGGGTGCCGTTAATTGAGCAATTAAATTTTCTTTAATTTCAGCCGGATTCGTAACGCCTTTGGCTGTTACGTTTTGATAGATCGGACAAATAGGAGCATTAATAGTTGTGGTATCAATTGCTGCTTTTAATTCAGCACTGGCAGGTTGCATCAATGGCGAATGAAACGCTCCACCTACTTGAAGAACTAATGCTCTTTTTGCACCAGCAGCTGTTAATGCTTCACAAGCTCTGTTCACAGCATTTACTTCTCCTGATATTACCAATTGACCTGGACAGTTGTAATTTGCGGCAACTACCACACCTTCCGTTTCAGCACAAATACGTTCTACATCTTCGTTTTCCATTCCCAATACTGCGGCCATTGTAGAAGGAATAGCTTCACAAGCTTTTTGCATAGCCAATGCACGGATAGAAACCAATCGCAATCCATCTTCAAATGACATAGCGTTGGCAGCAACCAATGCTGAAAATTCTCCTAATGAATGACCAGCCACCATATCGGGTTTAAAACTATTACCCAATACTTTTGCTAAAATAACGGAATGTAAAAAAATAGCAGGCTGAGTTACCTTTGTTTGTTTCAAGTCCTCATCCGTTCCTTCAAACATCAAATCGGTGATTCTAAAACCAAGTATTTCATTAGCTTTTTCAAATAATTCTTTTGCAATAGATGAGTTATCATAAAGATCTTTACCCATTCCTACAAATTGAGCTCCTTGTCCAGGAAAAACGTATGCTTTCATAAATTATTAATTTTGATTCTTCAGTTGAAAATTTAAGAATTAATCATTCAATTTAGAAAGTAATCTTAAAATCTCAATGTATAACCAAACCAATGTTACTACTAAACCAAAAGCTCCCATCCACTCCATAAATTTTGGTGCTTTTTGCTCAGCTCCTTTTTCAATAAAATCAAAATCTAATAATAAGTTAAGTGAAGCTAAAGCTACAACAACCACACTAAATCCAATACCTAAAGCACCATTATCGTGAATCATTGGGATTTGAATACCTGCAAAAGAAAGTCCGAAAGCTATTAAGTAAAAAATACCAATACCTGCTGTAGCAATCATAATTACCGAACGAAAAGTTTCAGTTACTCGTATGATTCTTGCTTTAAACATAAATAACATTCCAAAAGCAGTACCTGCTGTTAACATAATGGCTTGTAAAACAATACCAGGGAAAACAATTTCGTAGGCTACAGAAATAGCACCTAAGGCAATTCCTTTAAGAACACAATATATACTTCCGGTGTACATGGCAAATTGTGGTTTGAATGCTGTGAAAACAGCTAAACCGATTGCGCTAAATAAACATACATACATCCAAGTCATGGACATAGACCCTTTTAACATTAAGTCCCAACCAATAACGGCTGAAATCATTAAAATGGCTAAAAATACAAGTGTTTTGTTAGCGGCTCCGTTTACGGTCATCGCTTCTCCTGAATGAGATGCTACATTTGAATCAAATGTTTTTTCACTCATCATTGGGTTTGAACTTTTAAATAATTTCATAATTGTATGATTTATTGTTGTTTAATAGTTATTTGCTAAAATTTAGGTTCAAAATTAATCAAAAAATAGCTTATTCTCCGAAGTACTCTACAAAATTATTTTCAGATTCATAAATTTTAACACAATGAAGCTGGGCTCCTAAGTCTTTAATTTTTGATTCGAGGACTTCCCAGATGGCTAACGTTAAGTTTTCAGTGCTGGCTAACTTTCCTCTCATAAAATCAACATCTAAATTAATGTTTCGGTGATCAATTTTTTCAATAACGTGGTCTTTTATAATAGTGCTTACGTCTTTCAAGTCAACACAATAACCTGTTTCGGGTTGCGGTGAACCTTTTACGGTTACAAATAATTCGTAATTGTGTCCGTGCCAATTTTTATTGGAACATTTCCCAAATACTTCTTCATTTTTTTCGGGGCTCCATGCTGGATTATACATTTGATGAGCAGCATTAAATCGCTCTCTTCTGGTTACGTAAACTATTGCCATTATTGTTGTTTTGTAAAAGAAACAAAAAAGAATCTATAAAGTTTTACTCTAGATTGGATTTTATTTGAATCAATTCCTTTTTGATGTTAATTAGACGCTCAATAACCTCTATGTTTTTATTGTGCTCCACTTTTGTCTCTTTGTCTTTAAGCTTATCTTTAGCTCCTTGTAATGTGAAACCTTGTTCCTTTACCAAGTGATAAATGATTTGGAAATTTCGAACGTCTTGTTGGGTAAACATTCGATTACCTTTTTTGTTTTTGTGTGGTTTGATGATATCAAATTCCTTCTCCCAAAAACGTATTAATGAGGTATTTACTTCAAACATTTCGGCTACTTCTCCAATAGAAAAATAGAGTTTATTCGGATTGATATTAGGTGTTAAATAATTCATCGAGGGCTAAAATAAATATTATTTAGATAAACCAAGTTTTTTTGGAATGAATATTTTCAATGTGTTGAAATCTTAGTGTAAACCCAAGATTATTATTTGGCTTTTAGGGTAGATACAATTAACATTACACCTTGTACAACTTTTTGATGAAATTAACGTGTTTTTCTGTTCCTTTGTGGCACGTGAATTACATTGGATCTAAATATAAGCTATCAGACTTTATTGTGACCTCTATCAAAAATGTGGTAGGTGATGATTTGTCTCAAAAAGTGTTTTGTGATTTGTTTGCCGGAACTGGAATCGTAGGAAGAACGTTCAAGCCGCTTGTGAAAAAAGTCATTTCCAACGACCTTGAGTTGTATAGTTTTGTATTAAACAAACATTATATAGGTAATTGTAAAAATGTTCTAAATGCGGAATCAATTATTTCTCAATTAAATAATTTGAAAGGTGAAGTGGGCTTTATTGCTGAGCATTACAGTGAAATTGGAACGGCAAAAAGAAATTACTTTAGTATTGAAAATGCTCAAAAAATAGATGCTATCAGAAGTCAAATTGAAAAATGGAAGCTAGCTAATGAAATTACCAATGAATTGTATTACCTTTTATTGACCTCTTTGATTGAAGCAGCCGATAAAATTGCCAATACAGCATCTGTTTATGGGGCTTATTTGAAAAAGTTAAAGAAAACAGCACAAAAAGACATTTGGCTTACCTTTCCTAATTACGATTTAACTCATCAAAATAATGAAGTGTTTCAATCGGATAGTGCGGAGCTCATCCAAACCATAGAAGGGGATATTTTGTATTTAGATCCTCCCTATAACCAACGTCAATACGGTGCAAATTATCACTTGTTGACCACAATAGCAAAATACGATGAATTTACACCTTCTGGAAAAACAGGTATGAGGAGTTACAGAAAATCAGATTATTGTCGCAAAGGGGAAGTAACAGCTGCCTTTGAAACGTTGATTGCCAATGCTCAATTTAAATACATATTTTTGAGTTACAACAACGAAGGGTTAATGCCTCCTGATGTCATTGAAAAAATAATGAGTAAATACGGCCGCTATTCTTTACAGAAAATTGCTTACCAACGATTTAAGTCTGATAAAACAGCCAGTAGGAATCATAAGGCTGATGCTACAATTGAGTATTTACACATTTTAGAGAAATAGCGCTATGTCAAAAGATATTGGGCCATTAAAAGGTGAGAGTTATTACAAAGGTTTTAAAGCTTATTTGGAGTTAGAAAAATCGTTAGCTGCCAATTCTGTGGAGAGTTACTTGCGTGATGTGGACAAATTGTATCGATATTTTAACCAAATTCACCCTACGTCTCTTTCAATGGGGGAAATCACTTTTAAAGATCTCCAAGGTTTCATTAAATGGATCAACGAAATAGGGTTAGGGGCTCGTTCTCAAGCACGCATTATATCGGGCATTAAGGCCTTTTTTAAATACTTGTTATTGGAGGAAATCATTCAAAAAGATCCTTCTGAGTTGTTAGAGACGCCTAATTTAGGAAGGAAACTTCCGGATACCTTGTCGGTAGAAGAAATTGACAAGATGATAGAAGCCATAGATCGATCTACTGCTGAAGGCGAACGTAATGTAGCGATAATTGAAGTGTTGTATGGTTGTGGATTGAGAGCCAGTGAATTAGTTAATTTTAAACTTTCTGATATTTATTGGTCAGAAGGGTTTTTACGCATTATTGGAAAAGGTAATAAACAACGTTTGATTCCCTTTGGTGAGGTGGTTGAAAAACATCTAAAAATTTATTTGAATCAAGTACGTTGTCATCAACCCATCAAAAAAGGAATGGAAGATATTGTCTTTTTAAACAGAAGAGGAAGTGCTCTTTCGAGAGTGATGATTTTTATCATTGTAAAAGACTTGGTTAGTAAAGCTGGGATTCAAAAAGTCATTTCTCCGCACACCTTGCGTCATTCTTTTGCAACACATCTTGTGGAAGGTGGTGCCGATTTGCGGGCGGTTCAGGAAATGCTTGGTCACGAATCCATTACCACTACAGAGATTTATACACATCTCGACAGGAGTTACTTAAAACAAGTTATGAATGAATTTCATCCTCTGAACAAGATGATGAAGTAGCATAAGGGTTGTATTTTTATATTAAATACAATGAAAATCGTATCGAGAACGTGCGAGGGAAAAAGGGAGTTTCGACTTCAGTCTTGTTCTCGATATAATTTTCTATTTTACTACTGATTTTTTCAAAATCACTGTAAAATATACGAAAACCACTCGAACTGACTGTAAGTGATCTCATGTGCGTCAGTCAGTTCGAGTGATTTTCGAGAAAAAAGTATTTAATGCATAAAAATTGGTTTTTTAACAGAGTTACTTTTTTACCGCGATGAAAATCGTATCGAGAACGTGCGAAGGAAAAAGGGGGATATGTCTTCAGACTTGTTTTCGATACAATTTTCTATTTTACTACTGATTTTTCAAAATTACTGTAAAATATACGAAAACCACTCGAACTGACTGTAAGTGCTCTCTAGTGCGTCAGTCAGTTCGAGTGGTTTTCGTAATGAAATGAAGAAAATTGTATCGAGAACGTGCGAAGGAATGTATATTCAAGTCTGTTCTCAATCCAATTTCTACATTTTGCACGAACACCCAATCCTCTTTTGACACATAAAGTCGCTAACTTTTGCTCGGCATAACATTTGACAACTAAACAGCGAATTAGAAGAGTAACTGATTTAAAAATAAGCAGATAGCCTCTTTTCTTTGAGACCATGGGTAAATTAATTGACTGTTTACGCCCTTTTTTGTGACATATTGACTTAATTTGTTGAATTATGAATGACTTTTTATCAGATAAAAAAACACTGGTTTTAACATCCATGAATGATGGTGAAACTGAATTCATTCCTTTGTTATCGCAAGAGGATGAAGAACGAATGAATAATGAAGCAATTCCTGAGGAATTAGCTATTTTGTCGTTACGTAACAATGTACTTTTTCCAGGTGTTGTGATTCCCATTACCGTGGGAAGAGACAAGTCGGTGAAATTGATCCAAGATGCCTATAAACGAAAACAATTAATAGGTGTTTTTTCACAAAAAGATGCCTCCATCGAAAACCCTACGTATGCTGATTTGAATAGAATTGGAACCGTAGCGCGCATCATCAAATTGTTGAAAATGCCTGATGGTAGTTCTACCGTAATCATACAAGGAAACAGACGCTGTGAAATGTTGGAATGTGTGACCGAAACACCTTATTTGATTGCTAAAGTAACTTCATTTAATGAAAAGAAATTAGGTAAAATTGATTCGAGAATGCACGCCTTGTTTGAATCATTAAAAGATTTATCGTTGCAGATTATTGCTCAATCACCTCATTTGCCAACAGAAGCATCATTTGCTATAAAAAATATTGAAAGTTCTTCCTTTTTGGTCAATTTCATTTCGTCACATATGCAAGCCGAAGTGGGAGAGAAGCAGTCCCTTTTACAAGAACCTGACTTAATTAAACGAGCCGAATTGTTGCTCAAACATTTGACCAAAGAATTGCAAATGGTTGAATTAAAAAACGATATCCAATCAAAAGTAAGGGTTGATTTAGACAAGCAACAACGGGAGTATTTTCTTCAACAACAAATGAAGGAAATTCAAAACGAATTGGGCGAAAATCCTATGCAGCAAGAATTGACTTCAATGAGAAGCCGAGCTGCTAAGAAGAAATGGTCAGTTAAAGTATCCGATACGTTCCATAAAGAAATGGATAAGTTGAGCCGTATGAACCCGCAAGGTGCTGATTACAGTGTGCAACTGAACTATTTGCAATTGTTGTTGGATTTACCTTGGGGCGAATATACCAAAGACAAATTTGATTTAAAGAAAGCACAGAAAATATTAGATAGAGACCACTCGGGATTAGAGAAAGTAAAAGAGCGCATCATTGAATATTTGGCTGTTTTGAAACTAAAAGGGGATATGAAATCGCCCATTTTATGTTTATATGGTCCTCCTGGTGTAGGTAAAACTTCGTTGGGAAAATCCATTGCTGAAGCCATCGGTAGAAAGTATGTGCGCATGTCGTTGGGAGGTGTGCATGATGAAGCTGAAATTAGAGGTCACCGTAAAACCTACATTGGTGCTATGCCCGGCAGAGTATTGACCAATATCAAAAAAGCTGAATCTTCCAATCCTGTTTTTGTTTTGGACGAAATAGATAAAGTGGGTACCAGTCATCATGGCGATCCTTCTTCTGCATTGCTAGAGGTGTTAGATCCCGAACAAAATGATTCGTTTCAAGATAATTACGTAGAATTAGAATATGATTTGAGTAAGGTCATGTTTATAGCCACGGCCAATGATTTGAGTACCATTCAACCGGCTTTGCGCGATAGAATGGAAATTATTGAAGTGAATGGATATACGATTGAAGAAAAAATCGAAATTGCTAAAAATCATTTACTTCCCAAGCAGCTAAAAGAACACGGTTTTGATGCTAAACAATTGAAAATTGACAATAAAGTAATTGAAAAAATCATTGAAACCTACACCAATGAAAGCGGTGTAAGAGGCTTGGAAAAACGAATTGCCAAATTGGTGCGTTTTAGAGCCAAACAAATAGCCATTGAAGAATCATTTGACATTACCATTGGCTTGGATGAATTGGGTAAAATATTGGGACCTTCGTATGAAAAAGACAAATACGAAACCAACGATGTAGCAGGTGTAGTTACTGGTTTAGCTTGGACACGAACAGGAGGAGATATTTTGTTTATTGAAAGTTCCATCACCAAAGGGAAAGGTAAATTGACCTTAACAGGTAATTTGGGTGACGTCATGAAAGAATCGGCAGTGATAGCATTAGAATACCTAAAAGCGCATGCTGATTTGTTAGGTTTGAATCAAGAACTGTTTGATCAATACAACGTGCATGTTCACGTGCCTGAAGGTGCTACTCCAAAAGATGGCCCATCGGCAGGGATAACGATGTTGACAGCTTTGGCTTCGTTGTTTACGCAACGCAAAGTCAAAAAATACTTGGCTATGACGGGCGAAATCACGTTGAGAGGACAAGTGCTTCCTGTTGGTGGAATAAAAGAAAAAATATTGGCAGCAAAAAGAGCCAACATTAAAGAAATCATCCTGTGTGAGAAAAACAGAAAAGATATTGAAGATATCAACCCTTCCTATTTAAAAGGAATGACCTTTCATTTTGTAAAAGAAATGAAAGAAGTATTGAACTTGGCGTTGATGACCGATAAAGTGAAGAATGCTGTAACCGTTTCAAATTATATCGATGACAAATCAACAGCTAATTGAGTATTTTTATAGCTCTTTTGCCAAGGGCGATATAGAAGCTATGGTGGCGTGTTATGCTCCAGCGTGTGCGTTTGAAGATCCGGCTTTTGGCAAATTAACCAACGAACAAGTGGGTAATATGTGGAGCATGTTGCATAAATCGAGCAAAGGGCAGTTAAAAGTGGTATTTAGTAATGTTCACGAAGTAGATGCAAATACCGTAAAAGCTAACTGGCAAGCCAATTACGTATTTTCACAAACGGGTAGGAGCGTGGAGAATAAAATCAGCGCTACGTTTATCATTAAAGAAGGTAAAATCATCAACCACACCGATTCTTTTAACCTGTGGAGTTGGTCAAAGCAAGCACTCGGCACAACAGGTCACCTCATTGGCTGGACTGGTTTTTTCAAAAAAGGATTGCAGAAAAAAACAAGAAGTTTGTTGAAGAAGTTTAGTGGGAAATGAGGGTGAGACAAGGGATTTGATTATTGAAACGTTATTTTTTGTTCTTTTTTAGTATTTTTTCACTTTCAGTAGTTTTTTTCCAATCATCTTTTTCCCAAAAATCAATTAATTCTCTCCAAGCATTCAATGATTTTGGTTTAAGCCATTTATCAAATGAGCGGTAATAATCGATTTCCGAACTACCAACATTTTGTATACCTTCAAAAAGTCCAATAACGATAAGTTCATGAACATATTGATCACCATGAATCAAAAGTTCTTCAACAATTTCAAAAAATGGTTCAAAATTATCCGTTTGACCTGATATTTTCTGTTCTACAATAAAACGTGCAATGTGGGCAATATCCAAATAATCAAGTCTGTTAGATGTAATATTAGGTTCATTATTTACTTCTTTATGATAAAACTCAGTTAATGCATCCCATCTTGAAATCAGTTTTTGAAAGACTTTCTCAATGTCCATTTCAGAATAGTTAATTTCTATTTTTCTCATAACTCAATTTAACGGTTTGGCTTAATTCGTATTAATGCAGTTTAGGTTTTATTAGGTTCTTTTATCTTTTCGGATTATGTTTCATTTTTTTTATTTTTCTGTATCGTTTAGGAATCTTACCTTCATATTTGTAATATGTTAAAGTACCTGTTGAACCAGTTTCTTCGCCATAATAGGAAAATATAAAAAAGTCACTTTGAACTTCCAGTAAGCTACATTTATAACCTGTTCCCTTTGCAAAATGACTCATTTCAGAATTATTTTTATAATGTTCCGACCTAAAGTTACAGGAGTCATTCCAAGTCAATTTATTCTTGTAGTAAAAACTAGTTTTCATACTAAATCCGATAAATTTCTTGTCAGAAATCTTGTGAAATGTAGTGTCACTATTATCTGAGCCAGATACTGAATAATATATCCCTTTTGTCAGCTTAATTCCGCAATTCGAATTTTGCGAATAACATGTCAAACCGAAAAGAGTTAAAATTAAAAGTGATAATATTTTCTCCATTTCTTATTTAATTGAACCTAACGTTTTGCAGCTACCCGAAGGTGGCGATTTCGAAGCACAAAACTGTCAATACACCACAAAAGTTGATGCGAGGTAGAATGTTCAATTAACCAAGTCACCCGCCATTGAGCCAAACGCCTGTTAGTGGTAGTTTTTCTTCTTTCCACAGTCATATTCGGTCAATTCTTTAGCTCAATTAGTTTAAATCCGTCCCACTTATAATATTTTCTTATGTCTGAAATGACACCATTCTTTTGATTCCCTTTTTTGTCTAAAACAGGTTCGTCATTTTTGTAAAGACCACCATATTCATATTCTTGATAATAAATGGTATCTATTGTTGGGTCTTGAGCAAGTGTAACGTTTACCCATTTTTCATAACCTTCACCGCCATCATCAAGAAAGGTTGAAGTAGTGAATATTGTTTCAAATTTATTATTTGCATCAATGAGATAATTTTGTTCAAGCGTGCAACCACAACAACCGTGTTGATTATCGAAGAATAAAAGGATATCTACATTTTTCCATTTTTCTGAGTTAACTTGTCTTATTACGTTAGCACCAAAATTCATTACTTCAAAAGTGTCAATAAACCGTTCTTTATTTAGGTCATATTTGTAGATATATGATTCAATGTCAGCATTTGTCTTTTGATTAGTAAAGTCTGTTATGATAAAGTATTTTAGATTTTTATTTTTTCCGACTGAAGTAAATGAATGTGTTGCAATTTGGTCAGCCATAACGTAACCAATCTTACTACCCATTTGTATTTCATACCAATCACACCTTTTTCCATTATCTTCTGTTAAATTAATTCGGGTGTTAAATTTTAATGATTCAATTATCCCACTCATAGTATCAGGTTTTATATAGACTTTTGTTTGTGTCAAGAATGACGTGGGGTTGATAAAATTTTTGAAGCAAGTATAAAATTCCTTGTGGTCAATAAATTTTGCTGTTTTATCTTTAGGAGAGTCGATAAAAGTGTCAATGTGTAAAGTTTCATTTTCAACTAATGTGTCTAACTCTGTAACCGCCAATTTTTCTTGAACATTAGTCTCTCCATTTGAACACGCTGTCAAAAAAATAGTTGTGATTAATATGTAATACGTCATTTTCATAAAATTACCACTAACGTTTTGCGGCTTGGCGTAGTGGCGGATTTTAGCACAAAAGTTCAATCGAAGAACTGCACTTGAACCAACTGACCCGTCCTAAAATAAGTTTACTTGTTTTTGTTTATAATCCTATTACAAGTTT
>CAYQNU010000012.1:0-118949 GCA_964419055.1 uncultured Flavobacteriales bacterium
TTGAGCAATATCCAAGAAGTTTTTTTTAAAAAAATCTATTTCACCCAACGGGTTAGAATCAAAACTTTAAATTAAAAACTTGGGCAACTTATGGTGCGGTATGATTTTTTCCTTGGTTTATAACTTCCAAAATCGGGTTTTGGAATTTTAATTTCATACTTGTAATCTATCGTTTTACTTTCTGAAGCGGCTAATTCAAAATTCCAAATAAGCAACCCTTGTTTTTTGTCGTGAATAGCTTGTAAAACATCTTGAATATTCAATTTCAATTTCTCATCGTCTCCAATGATTGGCACAAGATCCCACATTTCTATTTTTACATTATCTTTTGAAGTATTTTTAAGCGAAATTGAAATGTCAGACTTATCAAAATAATAATTACCTACAATAAGATTTTTATCTATATTGTTTGTCTCTTTTCGCTGCGTTTGTATATTATTATCCTTTCCAAGAAAAATAGAAATGGTATCATTATCCGTATACGTTTGCAAAAAAGTTTTACCCATATAGGAACCTCTATTGTATACATTCATAGTACCTGGCATTAAATTATGTTGATTCCAATTGGGTATTTTTGACATCAAAAATCCATAAGGATCTATACCTGGCAATACTAAATAATGAAACTGCGCTGGAAAATCATATTGATTGACATCAACTAAATAAGGTTTTGAATCGGACGGGATGGTATTGGTATTTTTGATTATATAACTCGTTATGGCATTAGAGACTTGAACCTCCTTATAATTTACACCGGTTACTTTTCCACTTACGTTATTATTCTGCCCTATAGCTTGCGTTGGTGAGGTGAAAGCCTTTAGAGGTGTTGCTGTAGAAAGGGTTAAATCTACATTTTGCCAATCAGTTCCACTGGCATTAAAAACATTGGCTCTAAAAATGAATTTCAATTCTTGTTGCGTACCCCCAAATTTGCAATCATAAAGAGGAGCCCAACCCGCTTTTGATGTTAAATATTTAAATTGAATGGTGGTTTTTGTATCCCCTTCACATTGAACAACCACAATAATTTCTGAAATGGACTTTGACGGAATAGCTTGTTGATTTAATTGCATTTCATTTCTCCTGATAATATCATTGAGTTCGGCTTCTTTTTTTTCTATTTCAAACAGTTCCATTGATAACTCAATGTATCTTTTACTAAAAAATGCGGAAGCTTTTTCGATTTCACTTACGTTGACACCTTTTGAAACACCCCCAATGGATTCATCTTTAAAAAGTAATTTCTTTTCTAATGAATAGGCTTCTTTTTTCACCGAAAGTAACCCTATTTCCTTTTTTAATCGATTTAATGTATCTTGAATATTGGTTACTTTTTTGTTATTATCAATTCGTTCTTTTACATAGTTTATTTTTTCGGTAACAGAAACAATTTCAACTGAAGAATTGGACAAACTTAGCTCTATTGAGTTTTGCTCAATGTAAGGTGTTAATTCTGTAAAAACAATCGTAGTTCTGCCTTTTTTTAGCTGTAAATCAGAAGCACAAAAAACATCAGCAGCTGCATTATAAACCGTTACTGATTTTAGGTCAGCTTTTACTTCAATTTCTTTATTCTGAGCAATTAGTTTTGTACTCAATCCAAAAAATAGCATTAATAGAACTGTTTTTAAAGATGTATTCATTGATTGTTTCATATGGTTAATTTGTTAAATTATATTCTTATTGAGAAATAAGCGCCTATCAAATTAGATAATTCGTTAACTTGAGATTTAAAGAAATAGTTAAATTGTAGTCCATAGCTGTATTTTTCAAAAGCCATTCCTATGTTTGGAATCAACTGAACAATACCGTTGGAATGCCAACCAAATGTGCCTCCATACAAGAAATTACTTTTACGATTAAATCGAATATTGAGTCGTAATTTAGTAAAATACGCTTGAATTGATTCTGTTGTAGTTGATTTTGGAACAAGAGTCGCTATGAAACTTAAATGATTTATTTCTTTTGCAGTATAGAATCTTAGCAAATTTCCTAATTGAATAATATGATAGTTATTAAAATGCAAAAAATCACTGGTATTGTTTTGAAACTGACTACCATTTACTTTTGAATACGATAAATAATAACGGTTTTCCATAAAGGATAAGGCAAAACTAACATTCAAATTACCTAACCAATTGGTGCGTTCAGAACCATTCATTATTCGATTTTGCTCATAAAAATCTATTATTGAAGAATTACTTTTGATATACATAGCTGACCCCGTTGCACCTGCATGAATTCTAAATAAATTAAACAATATGGTTGAATAACTAAATGATAAACCGAAACTAGAAATTGAATTTTCTCTAAATACGATTTGTTGGGCTGAAACTCCAATTCCCATAAATGGTTTGAAAAGTTTTTTTGTAAATTGAATTTTACTTTGATTCACAAAAGGACTTTTAATATATGAGTTGAATTGTTGAACCGAAAGATTTTGTTTCAATCGATCGGTAGATAAAACGGAAGGATTAATTTGAATATCGTCAAAACTTACAGGAGACAAATGCATGATTTGAGTAAACCCTGTTGGCAATACCAACAAATGAATGAGTAACGCCAAAAATATGTTTTTACATCGTTGTTCCATAACTCCAAGTAGAACAATCTGAACTACTCAAAAGTTACAAGCAAGCTAAAAAAGAACTTTTTAGTTATCCAAATAGCCTATTAAAGAGTTATATATATATTCTAAATCTTCTTTTGAAATGCAATAAGGTGGCAACAAAACCATTACATTTCCCAATGGTCGCATAATGATACCTTTTTGAAGTAAATAATGATAGGCTTCTTTTCCTTTTGGATTAAAATAAGAGGTCTGTTCGTCAGACCGCAATTCAATTGCCATAATGGTTCCTTTAACGCGCACTTCCTTTACCTTGGGATGATTTTTTATGATTTCGTAAAATGTTTTATGCATGAGGGTAATCATTTCTATGGCATTCCAAGTTGAAGAGCGCTCCATGATTTCCATATTTTTGACTGCTAATGCGCAGGCCAAAGCATTACCCGTGTAGGAATGTCCATGAAGAAAAGTGGCACTTTTGTCATCACTATAAAACGCATTAAAAATTTCATTTGTGACCACTGTTACTCCCAACGGCATAAACCCTCCAGTGATACCCTTAGATAAACAAACCATATCAGGTTGTTGGGTCAATTGATCAATAGCAAAATAAGTTCCGGTGCGTCCAAAACCAGTCATTACTTCATCAGCAATGGTTAACACCCTATTTTCTTTACAAATTTCAATGATTTCATCTAAAATATCAGGCTCATACAAAATCATACCACCTGCTCCTTGCACCAAGGGTTCAAAAATAAATGCGGCTACGTCATTCGTTTGCAGATAATCCCTTAATTTATCAATACATTCTTGTCTATTTCCATTACTTGGGATTGGCAAAAAACAAACATCAAATAACAATGATTCAAAAGGAGCATTAAATGTACCTCTTCCCGTTACACTCATTCCTCCAAATGTATCTCCATGGTAACCATTTTCTAGGGCAATAATTTTTGTTTTAGGTGCACCTAAATTGAAAAAATAATGTAATGCAATTTTTATGGCTACCTCATTTGCCGTAGAACCATTATCGGAGAAAAAAACTTTAGCTAAGTTATTGGGTAATTTCTCCAATAACTTTTCAGCTAAAACAATTGCTTTTTCATGAGTAAAACCTCCGAAAGCTATGTGTTCTAATGTGGAGGCTTGATCAAAAAGCACTTGAGCCAGTTCAGCATTGGCGTGTCCGTGGAGATTAACCCACCAACTCGAAAATCCATCAATGTATCGATTTCCTTCCTCATCATAAACATAAGCTCCCTCTCCCCTAACAATTGGAATTATTGATGTGTGTTTGGCTTGATCAAATGGGTGCCAAATAGTGTTTTTATCTCTTTCTTCTAAGTTTAAATTTATCATATTATCCTAAATATATAGCTCCCCCAATACTGTCTTTGCTTGCACCTGTCACAGAAGCCAATGTATTTGTTTGATTCGTTAAACGTAATGCGCCTAAAAAGCCGAATAGTAATGCTTCTTTGAAATTAATCAATTCATGGTTCGTTTTAGCTATGTTTAATTGAGAATTGTCCTTTTTCAAACAATCAATCCAAAAACTGTTAAAGGCACCCCCTCCAGTTATTAATACACTTCCTTTATTTAAAACTGAAGAAAGTTGCTGGACAAAATGTTTACCAAAAGTATGTAATTTATCCTCAACTGAAATCGAATAGGAATCTAATAATGGTTTAAATTCGGTATCAAAAAACTCTTTTCCTAATGATTTAGGATAAGCTTGAGTAAAATAATCATAACTATTCATTTGGTTAAATAAATCAATATTAAAACCACCTTTTCGAGCTAAATCACCGTTTTTATCGTATTCTAAACCTAGTTTTTGAGATAAATAGTTACTCACCATATTGGCCAAACAAATGTCGTAGGACAACCGTGCATCATCTTTTTGAAAAGACACATTGGCAATTCCACCTATATTTAAACAAAAGTCATACTCTCCAAAAAGTAAGGCATCACCAATAGGAACCAATGGAGCACCTTGTCCTCCAAGTCCCACGTCAAGTGTTCGGAAATCACATATTGTTTGAAGTCCGGTTACAGCAGCTATTTGCGCACCACAACCAATTTGAAGTGTCAAAAACTGCTTGGGTTGATGAAATATTGTATGACCGTGGGAAGCGATAGCATCAATTGATCTTTTATCTATAGTATGGGAATCGAAAAAATCATTTATCAGATTTCCCATTATTCTTCCTAAATCAACATTCAATTGAGCCAATTGTAATCCGGTTAGAACAAATGCTTGTTCTAATTGTTGTTTTATAACCAACTCATATTCATACGTTTTACAAGCTACAATGTCAAAACACCATTTTTTATCATACCAAAATTGTGCGTATGCCAAGTCCACTCCATCTAGCGATGTTCCTGACATCAATCCAATAATGTTAATTTTTTTCATAAAACTTTGTAGAAAAATAGAATCTGAGTTGAAGATAAAGAGTATTTTTGAAACCGAATTCGATTTTAGCAAAATTGTTTAATATTTTATAATAAAACCTATAAGAGATGGACTTTAATTTATCAGAAGAACAAATTGCAGTTAGAGATGCAGCGAGAGATTTCGCACAAAATGTGTGTAAACCTGGGGTAATCGAAAGAGATACACATCAAAAAGTTCCTTTGGAACAATTGAAACAACTGGGTGAATTAGGATTTATGGGAATGATGGTAGATCCAAAATATGGCGGAAGCGGTATGGACTCTATTTCATATGCGTTAGCCATGGAAGAAATTTCAAAAGTAGATTCGTCTGTTTCAGTTGCCATGTCGGTTAACAACTCGTTAGTTTGTTATGGAATAGAAAAATTTGGGAATGAAGAGCAAAAACAAAAATATTTAGTTCCCCTAGCAAAAGGAGAAAAAATTGGAGCGTTTTGTTTATCAGAACCCGAAGCAGGTTCGGATGCTACTTCTCAAAGAACTACCGCTATTGACAAAGGGGATCATTATTTATTAAATGGTACAAAAAACTGGATTACTAATGGAAGTACAGCTTCTATTTATTTAGTAATCGCTCAAACAGATGCATCAAAAGGGCATAAAGGAATTAATGTTTTAATCGTTGAAAAAGGGATGCCTGGTTTCGAAATTGGTGCCAAAGAAGACAAATTAGGAATTAGAGGTTCTGATACACATACGTTGTTATTTAATGATGTAAAAGTTCCAAAAGAAAATAGAATTGGTGAAGACGGTTTTGGATTTAAATTCGCAATGAAAACCTTATCTGGTGGAAGAATTGGAATTGCTGCTCAAGCTTTAGGAATTGCATCAGGTGCCTATGAATTGGCATTAGCTTATTCCAAAGAAAGAGAAACTTTTGGTAAAAAAATTAATCAACATCAAGCCATTCAGTTTAAACTAGCAGAAATGGCTACTGAAATTGAAACTGCTCGATTGATTGTACATAAAGCAGCTTGGATGAAAGATCAAGGTATGAATTATGACGTTATAGGTGCGATGGCTAAGTTGCACGCATCTGATATAGCTATGAGAACTACTGTAGAAGCGGTTCAAATTCACGGTGGATATGGTTTTGTTAAAGAGTACCATGTTGAACGATTGATGCGTGATGCTAAAATTACTCAGATTTATGAAGGAACTTCTGAAATACAAAAAATTGTAATTGGAAGAGCTGTAACTTCAGAAGGATAAGACCTAGTTAATAAATGAATAACTAAAAATCGCCATTCATTATATAGTGTTTGGCGATTTTTTTATTTATTTGTACTCGATTATGATAAAATAACAAATTTAACTTTAATAAATGGCCTTACAAATCAATAAATCTCCAAGAACCCCATTAATTCAATTGGAAGCTGAAAAAGGAGAATTTCTTATAGAAGGAATACTTTTACCAGAAGATGCCACTAAATTTTTTGAGCCAGTTATTAATTACTGTATCGATTATTTAAATAAGCCTTTGCCTAATTCCATCATTAATTTGAAATTAGAATATTTTAATACTGCTTCATCTCGTGTTTTGTATTCAATGATGAAGAAATTTGATGAATCATCCGATTCTACAAAAACTAAAGTAAACTGGTTTTATGAAGATGATGATGAAGATTTAAGAGATGCTTGTGATGAATACATTATTTTATTGAAAAATATAACTTTCGAAAAAATTCCGTTTAAAGCAGAATAGTGTTACCATGGATTCAAATTAATGAATCATCTTTTGCCTCTTAATCATATATTTAAGCAATATTTGATCGAATCCTTCTGCAATATCGGCTGGAACAAAGTCAATTTGATACATTCCACATTTTAGTTTTAAATTTTGAAATCTCTTCTCACCTGCTTCTTTAATGCGTTCCTTAATTTGCATTGGATTTAACTTGATTTCTTCACCCGTTTCCATATCAATAAAGGTGTAAGGACGGTTTTGAAAATTAAAATCTATTTCTTTATTTTTATCCGTAACATTAAATAATACCACCTCGTGTTTATTATGCTTAAGGTGTTGTAATGCTGAAAATAATGCTTCGGATTGTTGCAAATCTTCCATCATATCGCTAAATATCACAATTAAACTTCTGCGATGCGTTTGTTCGGCAATATGATGCAAGGACTGGACAATATTTGTCCCAACTTTTTTCTCTTTGGAGTAGTTAAATAGGAACTTTTCTAGCTCAGAAAACAAATAACGTTGATGCGTAACACTTGATTTACAAGGAGTATGTAAATGTAAGCCTTCTCCAAATAGTGAAATCCCAACAGCATCACGCTGTTTTCTCATCATATAAATCATTGCAGCAGCAGCATCTATAGAAAAATCTAATTTAGTGTATTCTCCAACTGGAAAAAACATAGATGATGACGTATCGATAATTAGTTGACATCGTAAATTAGTTTCTTCTTCATATCGCTTCACAAATAACTTATCAGTTCTTGCGAATAATTTCCAATCTATATGTTTGGTTGATTCTCCTTTATTGTACAATCTATGCTCCGCAAACTCGACCGAAAAACCGTGAAAAGGACTTTTGTGCATCCCCGTAATAAATCCTTCAACGGCCTGTTTGGCTAACAGTTCGAGTGTGCCAACTTCCCTAGCCTTTTTATGTTGAATTTCTTTTTCCACCGTTATCATTTGTACAATTCATTTCAAAGATATAACATTGAATTAAATAAGCGTAAAAAATTAAATTCATATCTTTGAAAAAATATATTTTTATGTATTCAAAACATCGTTATTTTTTACTCAGCCTTCTGATTTCACTTACCTTTATTTCAGCTACTTGCGATTCGAATTTATCAAACCCATCAAACTCAACATCCTTTCAAATTGCATTTTATAATGTTGAAAATTTATTCGATACCATCAATGACCCGTTAAATAATGATGAAGAATATTTACCTTCTGGTAAAAAACAGTGGAATTCAAAAAAGTATAATGAAAAATTAACCCATCTATCAGCCGTTTTAGATTCCCTTAAACCAGGATCATCTGCTCCAGAAATTATTGGATTATGTGAAATTGAAAACAAAAATGTATTAATAGATTTGGTTGCACAAAAGAACTTGATTTCAAACAACTACCAAATAGTGCATCATGATAGCCCCGATAAAAGAGGAATAGATGTAGCGTGTATTTATAATAGTCAAGTTTTTAAATTACTCTCCAACAGAAAAATTCCTATTACTATTCCTGCTGATACCAATTTTTACACTCGAGATATTTTGTTTTGTGAGTTTATGCACATTGCATCAAAAGAAATCATCTATGTATATATCAACCATTGGTCATCTAGAAGTGGTGGTGAAGTTGAATCCGCACCAAAAAGAGCTGCTTGTGCCAACGCATTGTTGACTGATATTACAAAAAAAATTAGTGATTACGGCCAAAAAAACATTGTAATCATTGGTGATATGAATGATTATCCAACAAACGAAAGCATTTACACAATATTGGGAGCCAAAGAACCTTCACAAAACCAAGTATTTAATAATTTGATGCATACCAAACATTTGAATAAAGAAGGAACCTATTTTTACAAAGGAGAATGGGGTGTTTTGGACAATTTAATTGTTTCAAAAAATTTAATGAAATATACTTCTGAACAACGTGCCGTCATTTACAAACGTGATTGGATGCTTTATACCACATCAAAAGGAGAAAAAGCGCCTTCTCGATCGTATTCAGGTGATAACTATTACTCGGGTTATTCTGACCATTTACCCGTTTATGTTGAATTTAGTTTGAAGTAAATTTAATTAATTCAATATCGTAGAGTTAATCTAAAAAATTAAATTTATTTTTGTGCTAAGAATTGTATCAAAACGTGAAAGATAAAAATATACTCATAACTGGTGGAGCGGGATTTATAGGTTCAAACCTTTGTGAGTATTTCATAAAATCAGGGAATAAGGTAACTTGTTTTGATAACTTACTTACGGGTAAATTAGAAAACATCGAACCCTTGATTTCAAATCCCAACTTTACTTTCATAAAGGGAGATATTCGCGATTTGGAGGCCTGTAAAAACGCAATGAAAAATATTGATATTATTCTACATCAGGCTGCTTTAGGTTCTGTTCCTCGTTCAATTAACGATCCCATAACGACCAATGACATCAATATTAACGGATTTTTAAATATGTTGGTAGCTGCAAAAGAAATGGGAATAAAACGCATTGTTTATGCAGCAAGTTCATCTACCTATGGCGATAGCAAAGCGTTACCTAAAGTAGAAGAAGTAATTGGCAAACCACTTTCTCCATATGCCATCACCAAATATGTTAATGAGTTATATGCCGATGTATTTTCTAATTTATATGGTTTAGAGTTGATAGGTTTACGCTATTTCAATGTATTTGGGAGGAGGCAAGATCCAAATGGGGCCTATGCTGCTGCCATACCTAAATTCATCCATTCACTGATGAATTATGAATCACCATTGGTTCATGGAGATGGTACCCAAACCAGAGACTTTACCTACATAGAAAATGTAATTTTAGCTAATGAATTAGCCGCTTCAACGGTCAATAAAGACGCACTCAATCAAGTTTTTAATGTAGCTTTTGGTGAACAAACAACTCTCGTAGAGTTAATTGAAAATTTAAAACTTCATCTGTCTAAATTTGACCCAAAAATAGCCCACGTAAAAATCTTATTTGGTGAAGAACGAATTGGTGACATAAAATATTCCTTGGCTTCAATAGATAAAGCAAAACGATTACTAAACTATCAACCACAATATTCTATTTCGCAAGGAATTGAAGAAGCCATTGAATGGTATTGGACTTCGAGTAAAGAGAATAAGTAAATTTAGTACCCAAGATGTTAAAAAAAATTACCCGATATATAAGACGGTTTTTATACTCTTTTCGCAAGCCTGTAATGATTAATGGATACAAAACGGCAGACGGTCGTTATTTATCTAGAGTTCGAATCAGTTCTTCCACATTTATTGATTATCCCAATAATCTTCATTTAAGTGATAACATTTTTATTGGGCATCATAATTTTATAGAGGCCAGTAATTCTATTACCATTGCAGAAGGATGCCAAATTACCAATTTTGTATCCATTACCAGTCATTCAAGTCATCAATCCATTAGGCTATATGGAAATAGTTATGCTGGTGCTGAGATGATTGGATACAGTAAAGGGAAGGTTGAAATAGGCGCGTTTACATTTGTCGGACCTCATGTTACCATTATGCCCAATACCTTTATAGGAAAAGGATGTGTAGTAGCTTCTCACAGTTACGTGGAAGGAGTTTTTCCAGATTTTTCAATTATTGCAGGTGTTCCAGCAAAAGTAATTGGCAGTGTAACAGAACGTGATAACGTACTATTAGAGCAATATCCTGAACTTAAAAAGACCTACATGAAATAATGGCCGAGTTTAATAAATTGGTTTTGGTTTCACTAGATTCTCCTCATTTGAGGACGTTTTATGAATTGATTAAACCTCTGTTTAATGAAGTGTTACTTATTTCAGATAAACAGCAAGACTATTGCAAAACTGAAATCATTGATTTCAGAATTTCAAAACCATTATCAGCTTATAAAAACAGTGCAAAACTGAAAGAAATCATTACCCAATTTCATCCTTCAATTGTGCATGTTCATCAAGCTAATTCGGTTGCTCTTCTTACAGGCAAAGCTTTAAAAAGAAAGTTTCCGCTGGTAGTCACCACTTGGGGAAGTGATGTACTTGTATTACCCAAACAAAATTGGATTAAGAAAAAAATTGCTCAAAAAGCGTTGTCATATGCTAATACCGTAACAGCTGACGCATCATTTATGGAAAAAGCTATAGCGGATTTAGCACCATTTTCTAAAGTAGTAATTGCCAATTTTGGGATTGAATTATCGGGGGGGTTAAATACTGACGAAATTAACCAAAAACAAGATGTTATCTATTCGAATAGGCTACATTATTCATTATACAATATTCATCTTATTATAGAAGGATTTGCCGAATTTATAAAAACGCATCCAACTTGGAAGTTAATAATTGCTGGAAGAGGTGATTTAACCGATGATCTTAAAGAATTAGCTAAAAAACTATTACCTGTAGAAAGTTATGAGTTTGTAGGATTTATAAAAAAAGAGCATAATTACCAGTACTACAAAACTTCAAAAATTTGGATTTCAATTCCTGAAAGTGATGGTACAGCAGTCAGTTTATTGGAAGCAATGCATTTTGGTTGTATACCTGTTGTGTCTGACTTACCTGCCAATAATGAATGGATTTCTTCTCATACCCATTCGCAAAACGGTATTATTGTTAAAACATCTGTAAGCGCAGCCTTAACGGAAGCAAGTCATTTAAATTCAAAAGAAGTTTATACTATTAATGAGGATATTATACAATCAAAAGCAAGTGTAGAAAGTATGAGAATCCTATACACGAAATTATATAATGATTTAATCGAAAATTTTCGTTACTAATTGGATTAGTCCAAGGACGTAAAAGTTGAATTGTTACTTTTATATTCAGGAATCATTTTCTTCAAAAGTCGTATTGAATCATTTATTGAGCGTGTTTCGAGACTAATTATCATTTCATTAATGTAAGTCGAAATGCTATCATAATCAATTGATGGGGATTTACCAATTAAAATTTTCGGATGATGTGTTTTAGAAGTCGTCTCTTCCGTAGCTAACAATTCTTCATATAATTTCTCTCCGGGTCTTAATCCAATACATTCAATTTTAATATCAACACCTTCTTTTAATCCACTCAAATAAATCATTTTCTTTGCTAAATCAATAATCTTGACGCTTTTACCCATATCAAACACAAAAATTTCACTCTCCTCTCCCATTACACTTGCCTCGAGCACCAATTGAGAAGCCTCTTTTATCGTCATAAAATAGCGTGTTATACGCTCATCCGTTAACGTTAACGGTCCTCCTGATGAAATTTGTTTTTCAAATAACGGGATAACCGAACCATTACTTCCCAAAACATTACCAAAACGTGTAGTGATAAATTTAGTTGTTGATTGCTTACCTATGGCTTGAATAAAGAGTTCTGAGGCTCTTTTTGTTGCTCCCATTACATTTGTTGGGTTTACAGCTTTGTCTGTAGATATAAACACAAAAGTTTCCACCGAGTGTATCATGGCCAACTTAACCAAATTTATTGTTCCAATAAAATTAGTTTCAATGGCTTCTAGTGGATTCATTTCCATTAATGGAACATGTTTATATGCTGCTGCGTGATATACAATTGTTGGTTGATATTGAACAAATAATTCTTCTAATCTTTTCACATTACCAATATCACCCACTACTGTTAGCCATTTATTTGAGTATTGAGGATATTTTTCTTTAAGGGAGTATTCTAAATCATAAAGCCCTGTTTCGTATTGGTCAAACAGTATGATTTTTAATGGATTAAACAACATTATTTGATGCACTAATTCACTACCAATGGAACCTGCAGCGCCTGTTACAAGAATGATTTTATTCCCTAAAAAAGAGCCGAGTTTTTCATTATCAAGCACAATTTCATCTCTCCCCAATAATTGTTCAATGGATATTTTCTTTAAATTTTGAGTGGTAATAGGTGTACTCAGCCAATTTTGAATTGGAGGTAATTCTTTTACAGGAACCCCTAACTCAAAACATTTTTCAATGGTTTTTACATCATTACTGGGCAACAATACCAGATCAATCCTATCTTTTAAATAATTTTCTTCGATATAACTAGAGGAAACCACTCTAATTCCGTGTATCATCTTACCCACCATTTGACCACTTGAATCCACAAAAGCAATAATGGAAAAACCACTTTCTGGATTCTTCATTATGGTTTCAATTAATAAAGATCCGTTGCTCACAGAATCTACTATTACCATATTTTTCGAAGCTGCCTGAATTGACAATGTAGACGTATTCAACTCGTTGCTAACCATACGTCTAACGACCAATAATAGAAAAGTAAAGGAAAATTCAATGACATAAAATTGCCAATCCAGACTATAGAATAAATCATTATTAAGGCTGAGTTCTGAAAATACAATCAACACAAGACTACCGCAAAAAATTGAAATCAACATTTTTTTAAAATCCGCTAGATTGGTGTAGGCAACTACGGGCTTTTGAATTTGAAATAGCATAAAAAAAAGGACTCTAATAACTAAAAATAGAAGTAACCCCCAATAATCAACTATATAAGAATGGGTAACCAAAAAAAACACCAAAAAATAACTCAAGGCACTTATAATGACATCTATTAATAGAATATAAAATGTTGGGAATTTTGATGTCAACTTCATATTACTTAGTACTTATTTATGTCTATTAACTACATAAATAACAGTAGCTCAAAGTTAAATTATAAATTGAATTGAGCCAAGTTAATTCTATATTTTTTACTACTTTTGTCAAAGGCAGAAATCAAAAATTGGTGCTTTACCTATTAAAATAAGGACATTTTTTTCAACTTTATTTTAAATAGATTTGAATAAGTCCCTCAATGATTAAGACCAAATTATATTCATGAAACTCGATTTATATTAAATTGTGAAAATAAATCTTTCGAAAATAGAACTTTCAAATTACCTCCCGAAAGAGGGGCCTGAAATTCCTTATTTCGCCTCATCAAAATGGTTGAGTATATATGGTAGTTCTATTGAAATTGTTGGGATTTTTGATGAGGGAAAAAACGTTTTGGGTTATTTTTTCATTTATTTGGGTAAAAGTTTTGGTCAATCATTTGGAATTACCCCACCTTATACACAGCATATCGGTCTTACATTTAAGCATTCAGCCTCCAACAAATCTTCGGTTAACTCATTATTCAAAAATCTACATGAGGAAATAGCAAATTATATGCTCAATAAGGAGCTGATGCTATTTAATATTGTTTTTCCGAGAGAATATTTTGATGCACAACCCTATTTGTGGAAAAACTGTGAAGCCTCTTTAAAATATAGCTATCACATAGATTTAACTCAATCGATCGAAACCATTGAATCTAATTTTTCAGCGGAGAGACGCAAAAATATCAGTAAAGCAAAAAAAGACGGTCTGGAAGCAAAATTATCCTACAATTTTCCGTTATTATATGAAATGACCTACCAAACATTGGCTATTAAAAAAGCTGATTCAAATTCGGAAATACTGCGGAATTTGTTTTTTGATTTTGCCCGTGAAGAAAATGCTTTTGGCTATATTTCCTATAAAGATAATAAACCAAGTGCAATGGTATTTTTGGTAATCGATGGACAAATTGCCTATTATCTTTTTGGATCTTTTGACAAGGAAAATCAGCACGAAGGAGCTGGTGCTTTAGCTATGCTTTCATCAATTGAACACGCTAAAAATATAGGTCTTACGCTATTTGATTTTTCAGGTTCAATGATACCCTCCGTTGAAAAGTATTTTAGAGGTTTTGGTGCCAACCTTATTCCGATGATGCAAATAGTTCATTCCAGTAAAAAGGGAAAATTTTTATTGCGTTTGAGAAAACGCAAATTAACTAAATAATCTCTTATTTATTAAAATACTGATTGCAAATGATTCCTGTTGCTATGCCTAGATTCAACGATTCACAATTTCCTGAACCTGAAATGGTTATTTTATTGGAACAAACTTTCTGAACTGCCTCGCTAATTCCATGGCTTTCACTTCCCATAACCAATAAGGAATTGGAATCAAACTTTGTTTCATTTAAATCCATTCCGTTCAAAACGGCTGCATAACTTTTCAGAGGGCTATTTTTAATAAAATCAACCAAAGATGTGTATGCCACTCGAACTCTAAAAATGGAACCCATAGTGCTCATTACTACCTTCGGACTGTAGACATCTACTGAATTTTCAGAACAAACAATTTGACGTATTCCAAACCAATCTGCTGTTCGAATAATAGTTCCCAAATTACCTGGATCATTTACTCCATCTAAAACTAGTGAGGTTTCTCCTTTTATTGGTTCTGAAAAAGAAGGTATTTTTACTAGAGCCAACACTTGATTGGGTGTTTTTAGATGTGATATTCGCGACAACTCCTTGTCCGTAACTTTCTCATAACTGGCTGCTTTACTGAAATATTCTGAAGTACTGAACACTTTTACAATTTCATAATCACTAGACATTAATTCTTGAACGTTTTTAACTCCTTCCACCACAAATAAACCACTGTCTAGTCGCTCTGATTTAGAATCCAACGATTTTATTGTACGTATTTCCTGATTTGTTATCAAAATGAAATTTTTAAAAGGTCAAAAAAATTAACTTTGTGAGTTCAAAAAATTAACTTTGTCTCCATTTCACAAAATTGAGTCCATACAAAAGTAAAATATCATTTTCGATTCACTTCAAATTACTGTTGTTTTTTTTTACAGCACTAATTTTCATTGGCTGCAATACCATGAAATATGTAGAAGAAAACGAAATTCTTTTGCAAGAAAATGATATTATTTTGGTAAAAACGTCCCAAGATTCTTTAGAACCTTCGTTCACTATCGATGAATTATTTGGTGTATTGAAGCAACAACCGAACAGAATGACTTTTAGGATACCCTTTTATCTAATGATCTATAACTTAAGTAATCAAGACCGTATTGATAGACGTATTGTTACAAAAAATAAACAACTTCAAAGAAAAGTCAATAAACGATATGTTAGAATTTCAAAAAAAATAAAAAAACATAAAGATGAGTTGATTGACATCAGTCAAATTGGAATTGAAGATTATAAAAAATTGAAAAAAAATGCAAAAAATCAACAAAAAATCAACAAATTAATCGCTAAACTTCAGTTAGATTCGGCACGTGTAATAAAACCCAGAATGGGTGAAAATTTAAGAACAGTTGGGGAAACACCATCTATCCTAGATTCCGCCAGTATTGCTAAATCTGTAAGTCAATTGAATATTTTTCTTATCAATAGAGGCTATTTTGAAAACACAGTGAGAGATACGGTTATTTTTCATCATAAATACAAGGATTCACTCAACCCTAAAAAGAAATACAACAAAGCTAAAGTCCACTACATTGTTACACCCAACCGTCCCTACACCATTAATTACTACGACAATGATGTTAAAGACACGGTAATAAAAAGAATATTAGCCACCCGAAAAGAATATAAAATTGAAACGGGCAGTATCTTTAATACAGATTTACTGGATGAAGAACGTAAAATTGTAACTCAATTACTCCTTGAAAATGGTTATTATCATTTCAATAAAGAATTTATTTACTTTAAGGTTGACTCTTCCTGTGGTAACAAAAAAATGGATATTACTTTAAGTATTCAAAACTTTAAATACAAAGACATTGGGAAAGATAGCATTGTGGAAAGAGCACATTCTCAATACAAAGTTAAAAATGTCGACTATTATATTGGGATTATGCCTAAGGATACGAATAACCCAAAAACCTCTCTTGTTTATTACCCTTATTACAAAGATTCAAGTTCATACATCACGCTTCATTTTGATAAAAAACTAAATTTTAAACCTTCACTTCTAAGTGATGCGGTGTTGTTTCAACCAGGAGAATTGTATAAAAGAAGTGATGAAGAAAAAACCTATAAAAAAATGTCTTCATTAGGGGTATTTAAAAATTCGGGTATTATGTATCCCAATGCCAATGAAAATGCCAAGACTGTTTCACCAAAAGTATTTTCGCATCCTTCCAAATCTCAATCATTTACTGCTGCAGCTGATGGGAAACATTTTTCGGGATTATATGGTATCACAGGAAGTTTCATGTATACCCACAACAATCTTTTTGGAGGTGCTGAAAAATTAGTGATTTCACTATCGGGAGGTCTGGAAATGCAGCGACTACTTTTCCAATCGGATAGTAGCAGTACCTTATTGGGAGATTTACCCAATATATATAACACCTTCAATACCGCTGAATTTGGACCACGTATCTCCCTAACGTTTCCTAGGTTTTTGTTTCTTAAAAAATACAGTAGGAAGTTTTCTAACGCCAAAACAGAGTTGTCAGGTTCGGTAAATTATCAAAGAAGACCGGATTTTGTTAGAGGTATTGAGGAGTTTTCTTTTGGTTGGATTTGGAATGAACGATCAAAAATAACCCATCGTTTTAATCCTATTTCAATTAGTGCTATTGGAATAAAAAAATCTGCTGAATTTCAAGCAAGAATTGATGAATTAAATGATCGTTTTTTAGCTGCCAGTTATCAAGATCATATCATTGCTGGAGCCAAATACTCTTTCAGCTATATTGGCAAGGATTTAAAAAAACGACATTCAAATGATTTTATCTCTTCTATTGAATTAGCCGGAAATCTGCTTCGAGGCATTTACAATTTATCCGATAAACCGATTGATAATATCGCCACAAACTCCTACAATTTATTCAACATACGATTTGCTCAATTTGCTAAAATGAGTGTTGATTATAGACATACGTTTAGAGTTTCAAGAGACAAACGTAAAAAAATATTTCTTGTTTATAGAGCTGCTGGAGGTATTGGTGTGCCTTTAACCAATTTGAGAGAGGCATTACCTTTTGAAAAAAGTTTTATTTCGGGTGGTGCAAATGGTATGCGAGCATGGAAAGTGAGAACTTTAGGGCCTGGAAGTTATTTTGACCCTAATGCACGTTTTGATAAAATCGGTGACATTCAATTAGAAAACAACATTGAATTGAGATTCCCGCTTTTAAAATCGTTGGATGGAGCCATTTTCTTGGATGCTGGAAATATTTGGCTATTGAATGAAGATTCGTTAAGGGTTGGGGGTCAATTCAAAAAAGAAACCTTTATTGGCGAAATTGCTATGGGAGCAGGTATCGGTTTACGCGTAGATATCGATTTTTTTATTGTACGATTGGATTTTGCTGTTCCCATAAAAAACCCATCTTTAGCACCCGGAACGAGATGGATTACTTCTGCTTCTCTTTCGGAGGAACGAAGACGTTATTTTACGCCACAGTTTAATTTAGGAATTGGATTACCTTTCTAAATATTGAATTTAAAACCGATAAATAGACTATATTTACTGAATTACCTAGTTATTTCGCATACTATAATGAATAGTGTATTCACTTTCTCTCATTACCACATAGCCAACATAGACACATAGAATTTGAAACTTAAAAGCTTAAGATAGAAGCATCGCTTTTTCACATAGACAGCTATAAAAACGAAGTTTTTCTGTATTTAAATTTTGTAAATCAATCATATATATATTCCAATTTGGTTAAAAAACAAAGTAGTTTTTCTGTTTGAAAAACTAACTTTTTTTAAGAAACACGTCTGTAAAAAGAACGTGTTTCAAGTAAAATGCGAAACATATGTGGAATTCAATATATTTATTTTATTACCCGTTACAACTTCACCACCTTTTTAAAGGAGAACTCACCCATTTCATTAATCAATTTTATGAAATACGTTCCTTGAGGTAAATTCGATAAATCCAAAACATCTTTACCTCCAACTAATTGAAAATTATTTACTAGTTCCCCTATTCCATTGTACAACTCAACTTGGAGATTCATTGATACCTCAATGTTTATTATATCCATGGTTGGATTAGGGTATAAACTAACATTAAAGGAGTCTTTAATTCGAGTTGACAAACCTTGCATAGTATAGGAAATAGTATGAGTACACCCGGTTGCCGTATAAACTTCAACGGTATACAAACCATCAGATAAAGGAGTGAAGCCCTGATAAACTTCACCATCCAACAAAACCCCATCTTGGTACCATACAAAACTTTGACCAGATGAAACCCACAATAAACTACCAAAAAACCCAATAGTGGGTGCTGTTTCGTGTTGCAAAGTTAAGGTTACCGTGCTATCACATCCAAAAATGCTTGGAAAAGTAGCTACATAATTACCGGGTACTGAGAGATAATTACCATCAAATAAAAGTGAATCTGTAGGGCATATTACTTCTGTGACCGATTGAAAGGTAGGTGAATAAAATAAAGCACTTAAAACCACTAAGCTATCACAACCTCCGTTTGTGGGAACATTAATAGAATAAACACCACTTTGAGTAATTGTTTGTGAACCAAAAAGGTAAGATTCACCTACACATAAATTTACCGATTGGGTACTTATAGGTGCAGGTGTTACAAACAATTCTAGTAATACAACACTATCACATCCTAATTGGTTTTCAAAAGTTTCAACGTATGACCCAGTATTTGTTGGATTTTGACTTCCAAAAGGATAAAAAGTACCACTACAAATGGTTTCATAAACGTAAGAGGTATCTATTAAATTAATAGTCAAAATTACATTTACTGTGCTATCACATCCCAAAATAGAAGTAAACGTTTCTGAAAATGTTCCTGCAGTGGTTAGTATTTGAGAACCTAATACAAATTGGCTATTTTCACAAATACTGGTTTCAATATTTATGGTATAAGTTGAACCAGTTGTCACTGTTAAATGAACTAAACTATCGCAACCAAGAGCTGTTACAAACAATTCGTCATACAATCCAGCAGAAGAAATGGTTTGAGAACCAAAAATATACGTACTGCCATTACACAATATTAAGTCTTGTTCATACTCATTTGGCACTACATTCAAATTAAGTGTTATGGTACTATCACAACCAAATTGATTGGTAAATAATTGAGTATAGGTACCGCTTATATTCAGTGTATTTGGTCCAAATGTATAAAAATCGCCTTCACAAATACTGACGTTCGAAGTTGAAAAATAAGCTGGAATTACATTAACTGTAGCAATAATTACACTATCACATCCCAAAGAACTTGACGTTACAACCGTATGAACCCCTGATGTAGATAAAACGGTTCCTCCAACCGTAACGGTTTCATTAGAACAAATTGAAAAGGTAACTGATACTGTATCTACATTATTTACTAGTGTTGTGACTAAAGGAGAAGTAACCGTTGTAATACAGCCTAACGAATTGGTCAACTGAGCTGCTAAACCAGCTCCAATAATCAAATTCGGGATACTAAGTGTATCATTTTCAATTCCCAAGGAATTTCCATTGTAAAACCATTCCACAGTATAGGTGGTGCTTACATCTGTTAATAATGAAGTAAACAATCCTGCTTCGTTTTCACATAAAGCCACCCCAACTGGCTGAATAGTAACTGATGGAATGGGTAAAACTTCCACCAATACGGTATCAGATTTTTGGCAACCCAAAGCATCTGTTCCTGTGACAATATAAACAGAAGTAGCGCTAGGTGTAAAGGAAACTGAATTGGTAATACCTCCTGACCACGAATAATTTAATGCTCCTGTGGCCGTTAATGTAACCGGATTACCTGTACAAACAGCTACGTCATTACCACCGTTTACATTCGGCAAAGGATTTATCGTTAGGTTCAGTTCAACAATGCTATCGCAACCATAATAATTGACTAATGTTTGATAATAGGTTCCTGATGCAGCATAATTTGTTCCGTTCCAATCATACGAACCACAGGCAGTTGCTGAAAATTGTCCCGTGTTGTCCGAACATTCATTAAAAAAATAGGCTGCTCCTGAAACCGTAATGGGATTATTTTGCAAATCAATCCCGTCTTTCAAGTCAGCGCCCAATAGCATATAACCACCCGATAGCGCCACTTCTACCCCAAAATGATCTTCAACAGCTCTATCAGAGTGAACAATTTTTTGTGTTTGTGTCCAAGTAGCTCCTACTTTTCTAAAAATATAGGCCGAACCTGCTAGTAAAACGGGATTACCACCTGTTGCATTGTGTTCATCATGACTGGCACTAGCAATGATGATTCCATTTGAAATATCAACCGAGAAACCAAAAAAGTCATCAGCATCACGATCAGAAGCAACTATTTTTTGTGTTTCACTCCAGATACTACCTGACTTCTCAACAATGTAAACCGCTCCAGCATTATCAAAAAAATTGACACCATTTGCATCAAAATCTTCATCTTTAGCACTGATCAAAACCGTATTTCCTTCCACAGCCACATCATAACCGTACTGTGCGGTTAGCGCTCTATCTGAAGCAACGGACTTTTTAACTTGATTCCAATTATTGGCTCCATCCTTTTCAAAAATATAGGCCGAACCTGCGCTACTAATTGGATTAGCACCCAATTCATCATCATTATCAAAACGGGCACCAACCACTACTACATTTCCATCTATGGCCACTTTTTCTCCAAAATCATCGTGAAAGCCTCGGTCATTGGATACAATTTTTTGATGATTTACATAAGAAGTACCGTTCCAACGATATAAAAAAGCAGCTCCAGCATCTAAAAAATAATTACCAACTGATGCATCATAATCATTACCAAAAGCACCTCCAATTATATAATCACCACTCAAATCAACCGATTTTCCAAAATAATCAAATTCGTGACGATCCGTTTCGACTAATTTTTGTGTTTGATTCCAAATACCCATTCCATTTCTTTCAAAAACATAAACAGCACCAGCTCTAAAAATGGAATCATTGCCTAATTCATCAAAACAATTCCCCCATGCACCTACTACAATTTTTGGACCTTCAATAGCCACAGAAGCTCCAAAATAATCGTATGCGGCTCTATCCGAATGGACAATTTTTTGAACGGTATTCCAATTGCCTTGCGCATCTCTTTCCAAAATATAGGCTGCCCCTGCATTAAAAGCCGAATTTGATTCATTGACATCCAGTGCTTGACCGGGAGCTCCTATAACAGCAAAATGTCCATCAATGGCTACAGAAAAACCATATTTATCAGCTGTTTGCGGAGAAATGGCAACTTTTTTTACTAATTCATTAAAACCTTGAGAAAAAACCTGAGTAGTCAATACTACAAGAGAAAATAGGGGTACTAAAATTTTAAACATAATCTTTCCTTACTTTTTTATCAATTACTTAAAATAATAAAACAACCCCAATCAATTAGATTGAGGTTGCTCATTTTAACTTGTTATCTTAATAATGAAACATGACCTATCTTTACATGCTCTTCACCAAAGACATCGGTTACTCGAACTTTGTAGGTATAAACATCTTGAAGACAAGGTACTGAATTATGTGTTCCATCCCAAGCTTTAAATTGTTGTGTATAATAGATTAGGTCTCCCCATCTATCGAAAATCATAAACTCTAGATTATCACCTGTAAGTCCATATCCTTGAAAAATAAATTCATCATTTAATTCATCACCATCTGGTGTAAATGCATTAGGTACATATAAACTAATAACAGGGTAAACCGTAACATTCAATGAAGTGAAATCGGTACAACCATTGACAGTTGTTACATTTAATTGAACCTCATATACACCTGTATCTAAATACGTGTGGAAAGGTTCAAAATCGACAGCCAATGTACCATCGCCCAAATCCCAAGCATATGCATCAGCTCCAATAGATGAATTGATGAATTGGACATCTGTTTGATACATATTCATTTCTTGAGGGCTTGCACTAAATTCAGCTATAGGATTATGAAAAACGGATACATAATCCACCACTTCTGCGGTATCTCTACATCCAAAATCATTGGTTACAATAAGACGTACATCAAAAGTGATGTCATTTACATTATCATCATTAACAAAACAACGGTTGTTATTTGCTTGATTACTTGATGTACCGTTTCCATAAGTCCATTGTGAGTTGATGATAGCTGTAGCGTTTGAAGTGGATAAACTTTGGAAATCAATACAAACAGGCGAACATCCTTCTGTTATGTTAGACGTAAAATCAGCAGTAGGTTTAGGTCTTACAATAACAGGTACAATAACATTGTTAACACAACCACTATCGGTTGTAACCGTTAATTCAACATTATAAGTACCAGCAGCGGCAAATGTATTCGTTGGGCTCACTAATGTTGAAGTTTGACCATCTGCAAAGTCCCAATCATAATTTACAATTGCACCAAAAGCAACTGAAGATGTATTAACAAATACTGTTGGAGGAGTGTTTTCACAAATGGGTGCTGCAGTGAAATTGGCTACCGGAACGTGGTGAACCCATATATTTTGAATGACATCGTTTACACAGTTGTTTACAGAAGTGGTAATTAATTGAACATTGAAGTTTCCAGAATTTGGATAAGAATGATTAACATTAGTACCACTAACCAATGGAGAACCATCTCCAAAATTCCACAAGGAGTTTGTTATCGTACCCGGTGCATTTATTGTAGCTGTTGAAACAAAATTTGTTGGGTCATATAAACACGCTGGAGTAAAAGTAAAAGCAGGTTGAGGAACAGGAAAAACCGTAATGGTTTGTTCAACTGTATCTTTACAGTTATTGTTAGTAGTAGTAATTAACTGCACGGAATACGTTCCATCTGCAGCATATTGGTGCAAAGGGTTTTGCAACAATGAATTTTGTCCATCACCTAGTGTCCATTCAAATGTTGAAATATTATCTGGAGCATTAACTGTAGATGTTGATGTAAAAGGTACTGCATCGTATTGACAACTGTTTACGAAAGTAAAAGCAGCGTTGGGAACTGGATAAAGTGAAATAGGATAAGTAACTGTACTAGTACAATTATCTCCTGAGGTTAACGTCAATGTTACGTTGAAGTTACCGTTTATTCCATAAGTGTTGCTTGGATTAGGCAAGGCAGAAGTGTTACCATCTCCAAAATCCCAATTATAAGTAGTTATCGTTCCAGGAGCATTAATAGATGAAACAGCAGAGCTAAAAGGAACCGCATCATACAAACATTGGCTTTGATAGGTGAAATCAGCAACTGGAACTGGAAAAGCAGTAACATTTTGAGTAATGGTGTTCACACAGTTGTTATTTGATGTAGTGGTTAATTCAACTGTATAGGTTCCATCCGTTGCATATAAATTAGCAGGATTAGGACCTACACCTGTATTCCCATCACCAAAGTCCCATTCATAAGTGGCAATTGTACCTGGAACATTGATGGTACTTGTGGCTGCATTAAAAGCAATAGGATCATAAGCACATTGATTTGTAAATGTAAATGCTGAAACAGGCACTGGATGAGCGGTTGCAGTCAACGTCACATCATGCACACAACCATTATTTGAGGTCAAAGTTAAATTTACATTATACGTTCCATCAGTAGCATATTGATGTGAAGGGTTGGGTAAAGCTGAAGTGTTACCATCTCCAAAATCCCATGCGTAAGTTGATATTGTACCAGGTGCATTGATTGAAGAAAGTGCTGAAGAGAATGGTAAAGCATCATATAAACACTCGTTTGTAACTGTGAAGTTGGCAACTGGAACAGGATGCACAACTACAGGAATAGTTATGGTATCCAAGCACATATTTTCAGTAAAAACAACAAGTGTTACATTATATGTACCATCAGCTGCATAAAGATTTGTTGGATTTGCTACAGTTGACGTGTTCCCATCTCCAAAATCCCAAGCATAAGCATTTATAGTGCTCGGTGCAGCCACAGTTGAGGTAGCTGATGAAAAAGGTATAGGATCATACAAACACATACTGGTTGCAGTAAAGTTTGCTACTGGTTTAGGATAAACAGTCACTGGAGTAACGCTTGTGGCACTACATCCATTACTTGCAGTTAATGTAAGACCTACATTGTAGACACCTGGGGCAGCATATTCATGTAATGGATTGGCCAATAAAGATGAAGCACCATCTCCAAAGGTCCAAGCATAACCTGTTATGGTGTTGGGTGGTTCGACTGATGAACCATTCGAGGTAAATAAAATGGGGTCATAAAAACATTGAGTAGATGGGAAATTCGGGTTTGAATTGACGTCAATTGTAAAAACCGGATTTGGTGCTGGTAACACTGTTATTGTGAAAGTTGAAGAGGAACACGAGTAATTAACAGTGATTGTAGCTACTTGGGTAGTAGTTGAATTTGTGGGGATAAAGGAAGGGATATCACCAACTCCTGAGGCAGGTAATCCAATGCCCGGATTGCTGTTTGTCCAACTGTAAATAACTCCAGGAGAAGGCGGGAAAATTACAGGATTGGTATTTGTTCCTCCACAAGCAGCATCACTTGTAACTACAATTGGTGCAGGCGGGCAAGGAATCGTAAATAACCCCGTAGATGCTGGATACATCCCACCTGTGCAGGCTTCAGTAAAAACGTTATTACCAGAAACAACCGTAATATTAACCTGTGAACCACAAGTAGCACCTGGGAAATCATAAATTACCCAGTTATTGTAGGTGTTGGCTTGAGCACATGAAGCAAAAGTGGTAGCTGGAGTTGCACAATTTGGTAAATTGGCAAAAGTAGTGTTATAAATTGCACCTGCAGGTGAAGCTGTTTGAGTCGTAGTTGTACCATTAATAGTTGTAGTAATGGTCATTGTTGTACTGTTGGGATCCTCAGTACCATGCCAGTGTTCAACATACAAACGAAGGGCTCCGGTACAACTAACGCAATAAGCTACCTGAACTGAATGCGCATGTGACTTTGATATTGTGGTCATTAAAACCAACAAAAGAATCAAAGAAAGTTGGTATAATTTTTTCATAGTAATGGTTTTTAGTTAGTTGTAACGGTTAAAAAAGTTGAATATAATTTGGTTTTCATTTTTCAAACGGTTTCACTTGTTAAAGGTTGCCTCAAAGAAACTAAAAATTGAACTAAATAGAGCTATTTTATTAACAAATTTATATTAATTGTTGGTAAATTTTCGTTTCTCAATGTCGAATAATTTGTTTTTCAAGTAATTATTAAATTTCTTAACTTTTTAATAATCCAAAATAATTTACTGTTCAAATAAAAAATTTGGATAATTTACAATATTAAACTAATTTCGTTTTATGGATTTTTCAGAAGCAAAAGATTATATTATCGAAAGACTTGTAAATGAGCTCCCTAGGGACTTATATTACCATGGTCCTCATCATACTTTTGATGTTGTCAAATCCATTTATTCGTTGGGTGAAGCCGAAAAATTAAATAACGAAGATTTTTATTTGCTATTAACTGCTGCTTATTTTCACGATGCTGGGTATTTGTACAAATACGAAAGTAACGAAAATATTGCTGTAAAAATGATCAATGATTTGCTTCCTACTTTGGGTTACACCGAAAAGCAAGTGAAAATTATTGAAGGTATAATTATGGCTACAGCAAGTGACGTTGAACCACAAACCCATCTTGAAAAAATTATGTGTGATGCTGATCACGACTATTTAGGTAGAAAAGATTATCATCAAATTGCTGTACAACTTCGCAAAGAGTTGAGTGTTTATGAACGTGAATTTGATGATCGTGAATGGACGGAAATGCAAATTAATTATCTCGAAAAAAAACATCGTTTTTACACCAATACAGCTTTACTCACTCGTGAGCCCATCAAAAGGGCACGAGTAGATTTTCTTAAAAAATCTTTGAATTCAATTGGCTAATTTTATTTCATGAAAAAAATCATTATTCTTTCAATCCTAGTAGCTGCTGCTATTGCTGGATTTGTATTTGGAAAACCCTACTATGATGTATATGTAGCTTCTTCTGTGCAAAATTGTAAATTTGAAGGCGATAAGAAAAAAGTTAACATTTCCAGTCCAATTCCCTTTAAAAACCTAGGGGATACGCTTCAAGCCATGAACATTATTAATGATGCTGCTTCGTTCAAGGTTTTGGTGGAGTATAAAAAGTACTCTGATTCCATTATGCTTCCGGGTGAAATTATCCTTGAAAAAAAATGGGATAATAAAACGTTAGTTAACCAACTTTATTTAATGAGAAATCAAGGAACCATAACGGTATCTTTTAATAACGTTAGAAACTTAGATGATATTTGCAAAAAAGTATCGGATCAGTTAAATTTCTCTTATGAAGAAACTACGGCTTTGCTCATCAACGAAGAAACGTATGCTAAATATGGTTTTACTGAATTGACCTTCCCTACTCTATTCATTCCCAACACATTTGAATTGTATTACAACTCAACTCCGCAAGACTTTTTGGATAAAGTAGCGGATTATTATAAAACTTTTTGGAACGAAGAGCGACAAGCTAAAGCAGCAGCACTTAATCTTACTCAATCGGAAATCACCATTTTAGCTTCTATTGTATATGAAGAGCAAAAGGTTAAATTTGACGAGCAGCCAAAAATTGCGGGATTGTATCTTAATAGATTAAAACAAGGTTGGTTATTACAAGCTGATCCAACGGTTAAATTTGCTTGGAATGATCCCTCCATAAAACGATTACTTTTCAAACATTTAGAAATTGATTCTCCTTACAATACCTATAAAAACTTAGGTCTTCCTCCTGGACCCATTGCTATACCAGAGCCTCAAACCATCGATGCAGTGCTCAATTATGAAACACACGATTTTATGTACATGTGCGCCAAACCTGAATATTCTGGTTATCATAATTTCTCTAAAACTTTGGAGCAACACGGAATATATGCCACAGAATACCAAACGTGGTTGACCAATGAAGGAATTAAATAAGCTCTAATTGGGCTTTTCGAAGAATTATCCATTTTTTTAGTTTTTTTCATTCAAAAATTCGGTATTTTGAATTCTATCCAACATACTTTTGAATCACCAATCAGTGCTTTTGATCATTCAAAGTTGTGGTATTTTTATATCATGATTCCAAATGATATTTCGGAAGAATTGATTAAAAAAAGTAGACGTGTCATTGCAACCATTAATCAAACAATTACCTTCCCTTGTGCGTTGATGCCCGATGGAACTGGGCAGTATTTTATCAACATTAATAAAGAACATCGCAAAAAACTTAAAGTGATTAAGGGTTCTATGGTAACCGTTTCTTTAACAGAAGACACCTCCGAATACGGCATGCCGATGCCCGAGGAGATGCAAGAATTGTTGTATCAAGATGAAGAAGGAAGTCGTGTATTTGAAAAACTCACACTGGGCAAAAAGCGAACACTATTGCACTTAATTGGCAAAATTAAATCATCAGACATACGCATTACCAAGTCCATTAAAATCATCAATTATTTAAAATCAGTCAACGGCAAACTGGATTTTAAAGAGTTGAATGAAGCTTTGAAAAACTGATGTTGTAGCTTATTTTGACTGAGTAACTGAGTAACTGAATAACTGCGTAACCTAGAAACTGTGTACCCCTCCTTCTCGATACAAAAATCTATTTTTATTCAAACGCTTTACTTTTTGGTAAAAATTTCGATTTTCTTCCAATAGCTATCGGAACGAAGTGACTACTTACCGAATAATGCAGACGCAAGGTCTGCATCAAGACAAGCTCTGCTTCGTCTTGACTGAGTAACTGAGTAACTGCTTTACCTGAAACTGTTTTTAAATCACATATCTTGTTTCAATTACTTTTTGCAAGCTTGATTTATTCATACAATTGATGAAAGCAACTTCACCCGTTTCAACATCATACATTCCACCCACAATTCCGATTTCTTTATTTTCGTACATTGATCTAAGTACCTCACTGTTTTCTAATATTTCAGCCATCGTCATTTCCACATTCATATGCGCTACGGCTTCAACAAATTCAGAATTGGTTGAATTTCTATATTGAGGATCGACAGGTAATTTCACCGCATTAACGGCAGGTTTTATGTTTGCCAATAGGGATGTTAGGTTTCCTAATTTCACATCATCACAGGCCCCTTTAACGGCTCCACATTTAGAATGACCCAATACTACTACTAGTTTTGAACCTGCTACTTTACAGGCAAATTCCAAACTTCCCAGTATATCTGTATTACAAAAATTACCCGCTATTCTTACACTAAAAATATCGCCCAACCCTTGATCAAAAATCAACTCGGCAGATGTACGTGAATCAATACAACTCAAAATTATGGCAAATGGCCACTGGCCTTTACTAGTCTCATTGACTTGTTGCAATAAATTCCGGTTTTTGCTTAAACTTTCCATAAAACGTTTATTGCCTTCAACCAAAAATTGTAAGGCTTTTTCGGGTGTCATTTGTGATTGTGATTCTCTATTATGTGCTTTCATATGTTATTTTATTATTTTATTGTTTATTTTTCTTTTAATGTCCTCCAACTGAGGATACTTTATTTATACCTATTAAGGTTACTTGAATATTTTTTTGTGGTGCAGCCAACCCCTCAAAATCTTGTAATATTTCCAAAACATCGTAATCAATGTTAACCGATTCTGACCCATCAATTTCAATTACACTTTCTTCGGGTAATTCACTCAACATTTTGGACAAACTTCCTTTATTTAGAAAATTGACTTCTTTGGATAATTTTATTTTTATAACACCCTTTTCGGTATGTTGAGTAAAAGCTCTGAACAACTCTTTAAATGACATTTTTATAGGATGCTTTTTGTAGGTGTACAAAATGAAGATAAAAGCAATCAATAAGCCTAATCCGATACCTTTTAATAAATCGAGCCCCACTACAGCAACTACGGTAATTAAAAAAGGTAAAAATTGCTCGGCTCCCAATCTAAACATACCAATAAATAACGTTGGCTTGGCTAGTTTATACCCTACCATCAAAAGTATGGCTGCCAATGCCGAAAGAGGTATTAAATTTAAATATTGCGGAATAACAATTGCCGAAATAATTAGTATAAATCCGTGTATGATGGTTGACATTTTTGTTCTACCACCTGAATTGATATTGGCAGAGCTTCTAACAATTACTTGAGTAATGGGTATACCACCAATTAGTCCCGAAATGGCATTTCCAACACCTTGTGCTTTCAATTCTCTGTTGGTTGGCGTAATTCTTTTAAAAGGATCTAATTTATCGGTAGCTTCTACCGATAACAACGTTTCAATACTGGCTATAATGGCAATGGTAAACGCAACTACATAAACTTGAGTATTAGCGAATCCACCCCAGTCAGGTAATGTAAAAAGACCCACCACATCAGCACCTGTTTTGGGCATTGGTAAACTAACCACATGTTCTCCATTCAAATACCAAGACGGTGCATAAATAGAGAATAAATAGTTTAATAAAATACCAACCAATACTACGAATAAAGCCCCTGGTAAAAACTTGAACAAACCTACTTTTTTCATAAAAGGTCGCTCAAATAAAAGTATTAAACCCAAAGATACCAACGAAATAAGTATAGCTCCCCACGAACTGAATCGTGCAGCATAATACAATTCCGTAAAAGTATTGTGACCATCTCTTTGGGCAAAATCTTCATCACCCATAAAGTCTTTATCAAAACCAAACGCATGCGGAATTTGCTTCAATATTAATATAATACCAATGGCGGCAAGCATACCTTTAATAACCGAAGAGGGAAAATAATAAGCAATGGCACCTGCTTTAAGAAACCCCGCTATTATTTGGATTAAACCGGCAATAAAAACAGCTAAAAGGAATAATTCAAAACTGCCCAATTTGGTTAAAGCTCCCAGAACAATGGTCACCAAACCTGCTGCTGGACCCGAAACACCCAATGCAGAACCACTTAAGATACCCACAATTATTCCACCAACCGCTCCAGCAATAATCCCCGAAAAGAGTAATTTTTGAGCTAAATTGGCATCTACCTCACCCAAAGCTCCATTTGTTGAAGCCATGGCAACACCTAAGCACAGAGGTAATGCTACTAAATAGACTACCAATCCAGCGGGTAAGTCAAATTTTAGATTTTTGAACATGTTTTGTTTTTTGATCATACGTGTTTTTTGACAAACATCATTGTGACCAACGATGTTTGACAGATAAATTTTAGAACTAAAGTGAATAGGAGAAATAGAAAAAAAATGAAATCACCAAAGAAGAAATAATACACTACTGCTTCTTGGGTATTTTTCCTTAAATGCTTGCGCAACGATTATATGAAATCTGGAGGGGGGAGGTGAATTTCCCTATAAATGCGATACAATTTAAGTGTATGAAGGGAATGATTAAGTGATTGAAATGCCGATTCAAAATCAACAATAAAATGATGTTTAGAATGGATATGTTTTAATAATTCATCAATTTCTGTCTTACCGTCTTTAGTTTCTGATTCTTCCTCTTCAATGAGTTCTTCAATTAACTGAGCATTAGAAAGGTTTTTGCCATATTCGGTAAGTGAAAAATAACCATGTGTAAATAACGCCAAACACATACATGTGCTGAATACAATGGCCACTATTTTCTGTTTATTTTTCATCGATTTGCAATAATAACAATAAAAAACTGAATCACAAGTACTCTCATCGTAAATTTACACAATAATAACTTGAAAACACCCTTAGTTAGAGCAACAATGCGCTCCATATTTCGCTTTATATAAAGAGGTTAAATTCTAATGCTAGTATTTGTTTTTTTGATCAATAGCCATCTGACTGGAAATACTTTTCTTTTGTGATTTTTACCTTAGGGTTATAAATTAGAGGAGTGATAAATTCAACTCGCAGAATAATGAATTAGGTGTCTGACTTTCCAATTTCTATTTATTTTTGTCAGATAAAGAAAAAGGGTTTCAGTTGGCAATAACCTATTTGAATTAAATAGGAATGTTCTTACCATTAAAATACAAATTTTATTATTTTGATCAATAAGCGGGCAAATAATTTGATCTATTAATTCTCCTTCAATAGGTTTGGCAATATTTAATTTATTACATTTAATATTGTCAATTGTGGGTGTTTGATAAAATAAATATTCATTTTTCAAAAAATCACAAATTTTTTTATTAATTTTTAAATTATTTTCTTCAAATGTATTTAGAATTTGAATAAATCCCCTGAACATGCTGCTATCAATAACAATTTCTTCTCTAATCTTTAACTTATGATATTTATTTAAATATTTTACAGCCTGACAAACAGGGTCTTGTGTATAATTCAAATTATAAATTAATAAAAATATTATCATTAATGATGTTTTCAATTTGTTGATTTAGATTTTAAAAATGTTTCTTTAATTCGTTTCGCTGTTGTGATATTTATTGGGATGTAATCTTTTTAGCAAACTTCATTTAACTAAATGAACAAATAAAACACTAATTTACAGCTTTTTTCAAAATAATTGCAATCCAACTGAAAATACTTTATTTTGTGTTTTGTAACTCAGATGTAAAATTAGTGGGCTATAATCTTATTTTTTAATAATTTCTTGTTTCTTTTGGACAGCAGAAAAGATAACTTTACCTTCCATTTTACCCCAAAATTTAAAATCAAAATACAACATTGTATTCCCTTTCTTTAAATTATTAAAATAAATTGAATCGCTTTCTTTAAAGGGTATAAAATCTTGAATTAAATATGTTTCACCTGTATTTAAATCTTGTGCTGAATATGCAATTTCAATGGAGTCCTTAAATGGTTCGGTATAACAAGAAAACCAAACTTTAACATTTTCATTAGTAATTACAATGTTATCTTCATTTTCTTCTGGAGAATTATAATTCAAAACCACAAAAGTATTTTCAGAAATTATCTCTCCCAATGAATCGTATGCCACCCATTCATCCATTGTATACCTGTTTAATTTTTTATCATATCTATATGAGTAGGTAGCTTTCAATAAACCATTTTTATCATACCCTTTCGGGTTCCCTAATATTGAATCATTTACATAGTAAAATTCTTGTTCAATAGCACCATTTTCATAATAATATCTTAAATAACCATGCTTTTTTCCGCAACTGTCATTGAATGAAATTTTTTGATTATTTTCATCATAATACTCTACTTTTTTTACAACACAAATTACATTTTCACTATCAGAATTACAAGAAATAATTATAGCAGTTAATAAAACTAATATGAGTTTTTTAATTTTAATATTCTTTACTTTTTAATTTAAATTTTCCTAATTTTAGTTCCCTATCAATTCTTTTAACTTAGTTCAACAAATATAAAAAAATAATTAGACCAATAACTTGGAGCACACTATTTAATTCAAATTCAATGAGAAGGAGAATGCATCACTGCACCACTACTTTTATGTTTTTGTTTTGTGTATTGCTGTGATTCAATAAAAATTCGATGTAATCGGGTTGTTTGATCCATTCGGGTATGAAGGAGTCCACTCGCTCATTCAAAGCTCCATTTGGATGGTAATTGTTTTTAATCTTTAGCAAGCGATTAATGGATACTTCTTCCCTACTCTTTTCATTTTTTACAATCTTTTGCTCAATTTTCTCAAACAATTTATTCCAATTGGCAAACTCCGCTCCTAACATTTTCTCAAAATCTTTATCAAAGGCCGTCAACTTATTGGTTAGGTTTTGTTGCCACTTCACCAATTGTTCTTTTTCATCTGTGGTCTCTATGTTTTCGGTAATGTTTAATTGTAGGTATTTTTTGGTAAGCTCATTTTCTGCCAAAAATAAGTCACTCAAGGCTAGTTTCATCTCGTTGAGTTGCGCTAACTCCCGTTGCTGTACCAATAAAAAAGAATCTCTCAACACCAAAATAGGAAAAGATACCTGTAATCTGTCAAAATTAGATTTCAATTGCATCCAATAGGCCAGCTCACCTGGGCCTCCAATGTAGGCAATATTGGGTAAAATGAGCTCTTGATAAACCGGTCGCAAGGCTACATTAGGACTAAACTTTTCGGGATGGATTTGTAGCAAATTCAATAACTCGTTTTTGGTGAATTTCAAATCGGTATTTTTAATCGAAAAACTTCCATCCGTTTCAGCAATTATTAATTCTCTTAAACCTGTTTCAATGTAAAATAGATTGATGGGTCTGGGGTTTACTTGAGCATGGTACCCCAGTTGAATGAGTTCTTTTGAAGTATTCTCAATGGCGCTCAACGATGATTGGTTGAGCAATTCATCTTCCATAACGGGAGCAAAAGTGGCTTTTAATTCGGCATCATCTCCATCCAAAATGATGAGTTGGTTACCAAACAATTGATGCACCCAATAGCGTGTGGCTGAAGCCCAATCTTCTTTTTGAAAACTCTTTTCAAAATGATGCAATAGTTCTTTAGCCCGCTCATCGTTTACAAAAAGTTCTTTCAACTGATCATATACCTCTTCAAAAACAGAAGGTTTTAATCTACCTACGGGCCCTTTGGCCAATTGTGTCGTAGAAAAGGTTTTTTTGAATAAAGTAACTTGGTTTATTTCTTCAAAATCGTGGTCTTCAGAGGCCATCCAAAAAACAGGAACTACCTGCACAGAAGGATGGAGCGTGCTCATGTGTTGCGTCAATTTAATAGCCGAAACAATTTTATAAATGAAATATTTTGGTCCTCCAAACAAACACAATTGATGACCTGTAGTAATGGTAAAGGTAGTTGGCTTCAATAACGATTCAACAGCAGGCGGAGTTTCGATTCCCGCTTTTTCATATTGTTTTTTGAGGCTGTTTACCAATACAATGCGTTGTGCATCATTAAATGCACGAGATTGAATTTTATGTTGCCATCCTTCAGGACTATCAAAATCAAAAATGAAATTTACTGTATTTGCGGATTGACTCAGATAATCTTCCAATAATTTGGATAAACTACCTACTTCTGTAAAGGAAAGGTTTTGTGAAATCATATTAATGCAAAATTATTGAATTTAAACATTAAATGCAATTTCAATTTTTAATGAAGGGCTGTTAATTGAAAACAACTATTTTAAATTAGCATAACGTTCCACATCGACTGCCTCAATGGTGGCGCCACACAAAATGATTAAACGTTCAATGATATTGCGCAACTCTCTAATATTACCTGTCCAATTGGTTTCTTGAAGAGCCTTAATACCCGAAGGTGACAGTTTTTTTGGTGCAATACCTTGATCAGCACAAATCATATTCATAAAATAAGACGCTAACAAGGGAATATCATCTCTTCGATCATTCAAGGAAGGAACATGAATTGGAATTACGTTCAATCGATGGTATAAATCTTCACGGAAATTACCCGCATCTATTTCTTTTCTTAAATCTTTGTTGGTAGCTGCAAAAACACGAACATTTACAGAAAGTTCTTTTTCGCCACCCACTCTCATTATTTTATTCTCTTGCAATGCTCTCAGAACCTTTGCTTGAGCCGACAAACTCATATCACCTACTTCATCCAAAAACAATGAACCACCATCAGCTAATTCAAATTTACCGGGTCGTGTTTTAATGGCAGAAGTAAACGCTCCTTTTTCGTGACCAAATAACTCACTTTCAATTAATTCTGAAGGTATTGCAGCGCAATTTACTTCAATAAACGGCATTTTCGAACGTTCGCTTTTTTCGTGCAATTGACGGGCAACCAATTCTTTTCCCGAACCATTTCCACCGGTTATCAAAACTCGAGCTTCGGTTGGTGCCACTTTATTAATCATTTCTTTGATCACCATTATGGATGGAGATTCACCAACAATATCGGTTATTTTGCCTTGTGATACCTTACGCTTCAACACTTTATTCTCTTGCACAATTTCTTTTCTGTCCAAAGCGTTTCTAAGCGTTACCAGTGTTCTATTCAAATCCAATGGTTTTTGAATGAAATCATATGCCCCTTTTTTGATGGCTTCTACGGCTGTTTCAATATTTCCGTGTCCCGAAATCATAATAATGGGTGCTTCTATCCCATTTTCTATGGCTTTGTCTAATAATTCCATGCCGTCCATTTTAGGCATTTTGATGTCGCACAATATCAAGTCATACGAATTGGCTAAAATCATATCCAATCCCATTTTTCCATCTTCAGCTGTGTCAACCTTAAACTTTTCGAATTCTAAAATTTCTTGCAAAGTGCTTCTAATTGGACGTTCATCGTCAATAACCAAAACTTTCACCATTTTAATAAATCTTATATATTTGTATTAAGCCCTAAAGATAATCTATATTTTAAAAACTCCAACACGTTTGCCTCTTGTAATTGTTTTTTGAATAACTTCTACTGGCACATTTACCTATTTAAACAATAGCAAAAGCAACACAATAAAATGCATTTACAATATTAAGAACCTCGGTAAAGATGTTCTTTTTTGTGACTAAGGAACACTTATAGTCTTCTCTAATTTCCAATGATATCCTGAATCCTCCTGCATTTCATCTTGCCAACCGTGGTATACTTCATAACCTTTTTGAGAAAACGTGATGTAAAAATAATCACCTGCTCCTGCCCACCATCCGCCTATGGCAACAATTGCATTGTTTGGAATTTCCATTTCTGCAAATTGCTCCTTATTTAAAGGATTCATTTGGCCCGTTACTGTTTTTATTTCATACAGGTTATCATTAATATTTACACTAACTAGTGTGCTGGGCATTTCGTCACTATTGTTGTATTTGGTGACAAATTCAACGATACTTTGTTGAACCTCGGGAGGTGTTAAAGAATCCAATAGCTGCAACTGAGCCATGGAATCCGATTGAGCTTTCAACTGTTGTTGTTCGGTTTCATTCAAAGCGGTATCTGCTTCAGATTGGTCATCGGCACATTGGCAAAAAAGAACGATAACGGCAAAAAAGTAAAGTAGTTGAGGTGTTTTCATTGAAATGAATTTTAATGATGCAAACATACAAAATTTTAAATTTAAAAAATGAGTATTCGTAATTATGTCAGTATTGTTTTATTAAATTAAAATTCAACTATTCAAGATGTTCAAATCTATTAAATGTAAGAATTATTTATCAAAATTAATGAGTGATAATTATCTCATAAATTAAATTCATAAACTCAATTGATGGGCCTTCCCGACCTTTAACTAGTTTAATCTAAAAAATCAAGTGTAATGATAAGTGTTCTCGATACAACTTTCTATTTTTCTATTGATTATAAAAATCAATGAAAAATATACGAAAGCCACTCGAACTGACTGAACTTCGATGGTAACGCTGCGGAGGGTCAGTTCGAGTGATTTTCGTAATGAAATGGAGAAAATTGTATCGAGAAATGGTGGGGTGAATTTTCGTCAGGCCTGAGCACTTTCATTTTTTCAATTCATTCAGATTCATTCTCCTTACTTAACTATTGAAATTATCTATTATTTGATATACATTATTTATTGGCATAATCAATGAACACAAATACAATTATTTTTTCACTTCATTCTTACCAAGAAATGAGATTATTTAAGACTAAACGTAACCCCAAAAAAAGCATTGATTCCTTGAAATGTGGAGTAAATATAGGAAGGATCAAAAGTATAACCATTGGGATTGGTTGTTGGGTCATTTATGGTTCTATCAAAAGGGTCAAAAGCTCTTAAGATGGAATTGGAAGGCGGTGTAAAATTCAACAAATTACGTAAGCCTGCATTGATCGTAATGGATTTTTTTAGTGTTTTAGATAATTTAATGTTTTGTATACTGAACCAAGGAGATTCGTCCGAACGATAATCATTGGCTACAGTGGGTAATTTCATAGGACTGATCAAATTTCCCGTGTAATCAAGTGTAAGACCTATTTTTGTAAATTGATAACTTATGGTCCAAGTACCTGAAAAATGCTCTGAAAACAATTGTCTATTTTTCACTAAATTACCTGCTAGTTGTTCCATTTGATACACATCCATCAACGTACCTCCCAAGTTAATTTTTAATGGGAAATCAAAAGTCATTTTAATGGTAGCTGAAACGCCCTTTGAAACGGCATAACCTTGGATATTATCGTAGATAATTAAGTTGTCATCGGTTTCGTAATCGGGAATAATTTTGTTTGAAAAATAAGTATAAAACAACGACATGTCTAACGTGATAAATGATTTTTCGGTGGCAAAATAACGCTCCACATTCAACGTTCCGTTATGACTTCTTTCGGGATTAATAGTTTCTGCAATTACAACGTTTCTCGAACCCGAAAGAGCTGCGTGATCTTCTGCAAAAATATTTACTACTCTAAATCCATTTCCATACGATGCACGCACCAACGACTTTGCGTTGGCCCATTTGTAATTAATTCTTGGTGTAAAAATAGAACCGTGAACATTGTGATAATCATAACGCAATCCAACTAAAAGAATCTGTTTTTCGCTAATAGCAAATTCATCTTGTGCTAAAAAGCCCATAAATTGTTGATAATTGGGTAAATTTTGACCGGATAATCCATCCACTTGAGTAGCGGTGGTATTGTCATCATAAAAAGTATTCCTAAAGGTGAGTGCCACCATTGCATTGTGCCGCACTCCCATTTGAAAAGGATGCAACACTTGTGAAAAGAGAATGCGTTGTTGACCTTTGTATTGCGTTAAACCATAAAATGAATTTTGGTCATGCTGACTCAAACTTGACTGCCAAATGACCTTCTTTTTGATGGGTAACTGATAGGCTGTAATCAATTCTATTCGACTGGTTAAAATAGATTCTCCATAATAAACATCACCACCTCTGTGTTCCGGTTTCCATTGCATTTCTCCACCCCATCGATCCTCATACATGTAGCGCATAAAAATAGTTCCTAGCCGATTTTCCTTGCGTTTAAATTCAACTTTATTAAACAAGGTTATTCGATCTTTAAGTGTTAAATCAGTAAAATTATCACCATTTTTATCTATTGGATTGGCGTACTTATGATAATCGGCACCCATTACAAAACCTACCTTTTTAGTTTTCACCTTAAAATGAAAATCCAATTGATTTTCCAACCATGAGGTCACTAAATAATTCATCGTTAATCGTTCCGATTCATCCACTGTTTTAGTAATCACATTGATCAATCCGCCCATCGCTTCAGAACCGTATAACGTGGATGCAGGACCTTTTATAACTTCTACTCTACTCAACAAACTACTTGGAATTCCTTGTAACCCATACACACTCGATAATCCTCCAACAATAGGCATTCCATCAATGGTAACCATAGTATATGCCCCTTCCATTCCATTAATATGAATATCGCCTGTATTGCAAACCGCACAGTTGAGTTGAGGTCTTACACCATTAATATTCTGTGTGGCTTCTAAAATGCCAAACGATGGAGCTTTTTGAAGATAAGCAGACGAAAAAGATTCAATAGCTACGGGGCTTTGACGTTTTATCACTTCTCCAAAAGTGCCTGAAACCACCACTTCATTTAATTCTGCATTCAATTTTTCTAGTGTAATCAACACTTGAGGGGTATCACACACCACTTCCAGTTCTTTAGTATGAAATCCAACGGCACTCAGCTTTAAAGTAACATCAGAAACACAATCTCCAAAACTAAAAAGCCCATCTTCATTAGTCGTTACACCTTTTCCCAACGTTAAGGAATATACATTAACAAAAGGTACTGGTTTGCCCTCACAAACCACCTTTCCATTGAGTTGCTGTTGTCCAACAGCATCCGTGGAACACAGCCAACCAATTAAACCAATAAAAAATGCTATTTTAGTGTGATGATTCATAAATATTTTTGCAAATTTAAATTAAGTTTTTATATTTGCGTACTTTTTTTTTAGACTTATCTAAAAATTGAATGTTAATAACTTCAAAAATATGAATCACAGTACCGAAGAAGACTATTTAAAAGCCATTTATGCTTTATCAAAAGGAAAACCAGTTTCCACCAATGATTTGGCAAATGAACTGCAAGTTAAAGCTTCGAGTATTACCGATATGATTAAAAAGTTGTCGGATAAAAAGTATGTAGATTATATCAAATACCAAGGGGTGGAATTAACAGCAACCGGTAATCAGATTGCCCTTAAAATCATGAGAAAACATAGATTGTGGGAGACTTTTTTAGTAAAACATTTGTACTTTGGTTGGGATGAAGTACACGAAATTGCTGAGCAATTGGAGCACATTGAATCGGAAATGCTAACCGACAGATTGGATGATTTTTTGGGCAATCCACAATTTGATCCTCATGGCGATCCTATTCCCAACAAAGAAGGTTTAATCATTGACACTCGAAAAAGAATTGCACTGCAAGATGTTCAACTATCCCAAAAGGGAATTATTGTTGGGGTAAGTGACGCCTCCTCCGACTTTTTAAAATTCTTGGAATCTGAAAAGTTGGTATTAGGTACACAATTAGAAGTGATTGAAAAATATAGTTTTGACAACAGCGTAAAAATTCGGTTCTATGAAAAAGAACTAAATATTAGTGAAAAAGGAACGTTTAATATCATAATTGAATTAATTTAAAAGGTTGCATTATGTATAAGGAATTAGTTGCATTTTTTACCACATTAAATCCAATTTTAGCGGCACTGATTGCCACTACTTTTACTTGGTCAATAACAGCAGCAGGTGCTGCGATGGTATTTTTCTTTAAAACATTAAACAGAGCGGTGTTGGACACCATGTTGGGCTTTACAGGAGGTGTAATGATTGCTGCCAGTTGTTTTGGTTTGTTGATGCCTGCAATTGAAGATGCTGATGGAACAGGATTTATGAAGGTAATGCCCGCTATAGTTGGTTTTTTACTTGGTGCTTTTTTCATTTTTGGAATTGACAAAATTTTGCCTCATATGCACATCAATTTTAAAGTTACAGAAGGCCCCAAAACATCGTGGAGACGAACAACGTTATTGGTTACGGCCATCACCTTACACAACATTCCTGAGGGACTAGCTATAGGTGTAATTTTTGGTGCCGCAATGGGTGAACCTGAAATGATCAATACAGCTCTTATAATTACATTAGGATTAGCCATTCAAAATTTTCCAGAGGGATTTGCTGTGGCCATGCCCTTGCGTAGAGAAGGATTTTCGAAAAGGAAAAGCTTTTTTTATGGTCAACTTTCAGCGGTAGTAGAGCCCATTGCAGGTGTATTAGGAGCTTGGATGGTATTCACATTCGAACCATTACTACCCTATTCACTTGCTTTTGCCGCAGGCGCTATGATTTATGTGGTTATTGAAGAAGTCATTCCCGAATCACAAGCGGATAAATATACCGATTTAGCCACGTTAGGTTTTATCATTGGATTTGTATTAATGATGGCATTAGATGCCGGTTTAGAATCCTAACATGTAGCTTTGCATTATGAAATGCATTACACTTTTATTTTTATTCTTTGGCGCAATCCATTTTTCAGCACAAGAACAAATGGAGATTATTTCTCAAGATTTACTTATGTCTGTGAGATATGAAGAACCTTACGAACCTTTTGAACGTCAATTAGCCGAAATCACCTTAGTAGATTTTAATGCAAGCCTATCTTCAGAAAATCAAAAAAAAGCTTTTTGGTTGAATGTTTACAATGCTTTTATTCAAATTAAGGCCAAACAACATCCCGAATTAATAAGCGGAAACCGAAATCGGTTTTTTGGTGAAAAATGGATAACGGTAGCGGGAAAACAATTGAGTTTTGAAGATATTGAACACGGAATTTTGCGTCATTCACAATGGAAATTGGGCAAAGGATACATTAATCGATGGTTCCCTGGAAAATTAGAGAAGCAATGGCGGTTAAATTAGGTGGATTACCGCATCCACTTTGCATTGAATTGTGGTGCTAAAAGTTGTCCTCCTATTGCTTTTTATCAATCTGATAAGCTTAATCAACAATTAGATGAGGCCACCATTGGTTTTTTAAAATCTACGTCCAAATACGATTCCGAAAAGCAGACCATCACTTTATCAAAAATTTTATCTTGGTTTAGCGGTGATTTTGGAGGTAAAAAAGGGCAAATCGAATTGCTCAAATCTCACGGCATAATTCCATCCGATAAAAATCCGAAAATAGTGTATGCCACTTACGATTGGACAGTTGATTTAAAACAGTATTCTAAATAACGGACATTTAGTCTATTCTTAAAATCGAATATTTTTTCCCGTTAAAGGATGTGGTAGCACCGTTTTCTAATCCCATAAATTGCATTCCCAATGGTGAATGAGGAGAAAGAGCAAACACCGTTTCGTTTTCTACTAGTACTTTTCCCAATCCAACGCTGATATAAAAATAACCCTCGTTGGTTTGGATTAACGTTCCCTTTGCAATTTTTTGATTTGAGATTTGTCTGTTCAATTTTTGCAATTCATTGTACATGTTTTCCAATTCCATTAATTGATTCCCGATTTTCTCTTGTTCCAATTGAACCATAGCCCTACCGGTTTCATGTTTATCACCTGCCGAACTTTTAGTGGCTTCCTCTGCTCCACTCGACAATTCTTTGAGCAATTCTAATGAAAAATCTATTTTATTTTTAATCAACGAAAGGCAGGCAGAATACAACTTTTGTTTGAACGTCATCCTATATTTTTTTTACAAAGGTATTACATAAAAAGTCATTTAACCTTATTTGATAGCTATCGAATCAGATTAGCAGAATCATCAGCAACATAAAACCCACCATGCTCCATTTTAATTGTAAACTGGCTCTTTGATAGCCTTTATTGCTCAACTGTTGATTAAACCCAAAAAACAAGTACAATATGCTCAATAACAACGAAATTTCAATGGCTATAAACAATATCAATAACCAATAATCGGATGATAATTTTCCCCAAAACGAGCTGCGAAGAATGTTCATAGCTAAAAAAATTAAAAAAGATGCCAGAATCCTAGAGAATTGATTTCCTACTACAATGGGTAATGTTTTATATCCCGATTGTTGATCTCCTTTTTTGTCTTCCAAATCCTTTATAATTTCCCTAGCAAGTGTAACGATAAAAGAAAGGCCCATAAAAAGATTCGTTAACTCTGTAGTTACATAACCTTCTTTAAGGGGTATGTAGAGTAAAATGGCTAAAAAAGCAATGGTCAAATTTCCTATGAGCGGTAATACTTGAAATAAATAGGAATACATCCAAAGCAGCGCTATGCCTAACGAAAACACAAATGGAACGGAAGAATACCCTTTGAAAGTTGCACAATAAAATGAAAGTAGCACTGATAATGCATTGAACACGAGAAACAGAATTGTATAGGTATTTCTATTTGAAAATCTGGGTTTATGTGGTTTGTTGATTTTATCAGTTTTAAAATCAAAATAATCATTAATGAGGTATCCTGCAATCATTATGAATGCAACACCCAGTAAATACGCTGATAAAGGTTTTACATCACCTAAAGATCCCACACTTATCCATCTAAATAGTAAACACCCAACAAGAGCTATTAGAATGTTAATAGGACGGATAAGTTGAATAAAAATTTTCATCAAAAACGATATAACATCATTACATCAAAATAGCCCAATTTGAAATCAGTGAAATTGTTCAAGGAAGAATAAATACCATAGTTATCTTCTAACTTATAATTACTTAAAAGGTGATACGTAAATTGAGGCGTTAATTGAAATGTAAACAAAAAATCTTCACTTATAAACCAATCAAAACCAAAACTAACGGTTATACCCATATTAAAATAGGTACCTGAAATTTTACCTTGTTCTAAAACGGTTTCTGGATTGAGTTTATATAAATTGCTAGAATCTAATTGGAATCGATTAACGTAATAATTGTATTCATAATTCCCCGCCCCTAACAAAACGTCTGCTCCAATATGCAAACGTGAGTATTGATACCCTTTCATTTCTTCAAATCCAAAACGAACATCAAAATTCTTATAATTATCAGTGTAAAAACGAGCTGTGTAAGTCGTATCTGTGGAGGCTATTACATTGTAATAATTATAGCGCGATTTGTTTGATATGGAACTGTAGTTCACTGAAACCCTCAGATTCTTATCCCCTCTATTTCGTTTATACACTAAAAAAGCTTTAATATCATTATTTTGACGTCCCATTATACTGGTAAAAAAAGGAGTGATATTTACGCCTACATAATTTGGTTTTTCCTCAAAATAAACTGAATCCACTACTTCTTCATATTCAGTAGTATCTTTTTGCCCAAATGTAAATTGAGCCATCAATAAAAAAACAAAGAAAACACTTTTAGTACATTTCATAAATATAGTTTAGTACGGTAAATTAAAACAACGTCATTTGATCATCACTATCCGGTTTTTTGATAGGCGATTTCTTTTTGGGGACAACCGTTTCTTCTTTTATTGTGGCATCTTGGTCTTTTTTAGGTTGTATATCCCATTCCACTTCGATTGGTTTTTCATCTTGTTTTACAGCAATTGTATCCTCCTTCTTTTCAGGGATTACCTCCTTAGGTAACTTATCTTTTTGTACCACCTTTTTGTATTCAGGTTTTACTTTTTCCTCTTTCTTAGGTTGAGTTGGTTTATCCAATTGCTCTTCAGAGGTTTCTTCATTGGTTTCAACATCCAAAGAATCGTCTATAATTGAATCCGTAGAATCTTCAATAATTTCATTTGATTGATCTTCATCTTCCAGTTCTAATGTATTCAATTCTACCTCCTCATTGTCTTCTACATCCTCATCATCTCTTTCATAAATCACTTCTTCATTTGCCGTGGAAATCCACTCTTCACCTTCACGAGCGGGCAGTAAAACAATTTCTTTAACTTTTAATTTCGTCAATTGATTGCCTTGAGCTTTTAAACCTTTTACATCAATCAATGCATTCAACACCTCTTCTTTATCGGGTAAATTCTTGGTTTCTCTTAAATGTTTGTTGTACGTAATTCGAATACGTGGATTAAAATTGGTTGTGGCAACTATTAATTGCATTCCCTCTTCTTCAGGAATAAACTCCACTTTGTTTTTCGAGTTTTCGGGCAAGAATCGTTTTACGAAATAGAGTTCTTTGGTGCTATTGAAATAAACACAGGCAACGGGTCGATCTTGATGCCATTTTTCAATGCTGATCATATCTTCGTCAAACTTGGTAGCCAACTCAAAACCAGATAATTTATAGTAGCCTCCTTTGTGTAAAGTCAAAATCTTGTCTTCACCTTTAAATTGACCTAAATATTTACCTCTTCCTTCATCGTTCAATCGTTGAACAACCTCATCCCACCATACTTTACGAGCCTCAAGTGTAGATCCTCCAACTTCTTTTTGTTCAACTTTAGAAATAATTTCTTTAGTTACCGTATTTCCTTTTGACGAACGACCTTTAATCAATAATTCACTAAAATCGACTAAAAAATTGGCTCTTTTTAAATGGGGTCGAGGTCGTAATTTTACATTGACAACTTCTTTACGTCCATTGGGATTTTGACTAAAATAATGTACCGTTGAGCCTTTGGTTCCAGCAGTTAAATCATATTCTGTATCACGAGTTACACCCGTAACATTAAATCGTTTCATATAGGAAGGCCCCGTTTTACCATCTTGATAAATCATGTGATAAATGGTTCGTTTATCTCCTTTTTTGAAAATGTTGGCATAGATAATTCCTTTGCCTACAAACTTTTTGTCGGTGATTTTAGTAACCAACATTTTACCTGTTTCAAAAAACACAATTACATCATCTAACTCACTGCATTCGCAGATGTAATCTTCTTTTTTGAGTGACCAACCCACAAAACCTTCTTCAATATCAACGTATAATTTACGGTTATTGACAATAACTTTAGTGGCTTCAATGGTATCAAATACTCTGATTTCTGTTTTACGCTCACGACCAGCTCCAAACTTCTCTTTTAAATCTCTAAAATACTGCACCGCATAATCAATCAAATGCTCTAAGTGATGACGTAATTCAGCTAATTGTTCTTCAATTTTTACGATATTTTCGTCTGCTTTAAAACTGTCAAACTTAGAAATACGCTTGATTCGGATTTCGGTCAAACGAACAATATCTTCTTCAACTACCGGTCTTTTTAAATGTTTTATAAATGGTTTTAAACCTTTGTCGATGGCTGAAATCACTCCTTCCCACGTTTCTTCCTCTTCAATATCTCGATAGATACGGTTTTCTATAAATATTTTCTCTAATGAAGCCCAATGCCATTGACTTTCAAGCTCGTCAATTTTAATTTCTAATTCTTGTTGTAATAAATCTACCGTGTGGTCTGTAGAACGCTTAAGCATTTCTGTTACCCCTAAAAATTCGGGTGAATTATTACGAATAACACACGCATTAGGCGAAATAGACATTTCGCACGAAGTAAAGGCATATAATGCATCAATCATCTTATCAGGTGAAACACCTGGTGGCAAATGCACGATGATTTCAGCTATAGCCGCAGTATTATCCTCAATTTTTTTAACCTTGATTTTATTCTTTTCGGTTGCTTTAACAATCGATTCGATTAAGGTATCGGTGGTGGTTCCAAAAGGAATTTCATCAATACGTAAGGTTTTATTATCTAACTTAACAATATTCGCTCTTACACGTACTCTTCCGCCTCTCAAACCATCATTATAATTGGTAAAATCAGCTTTTCCACCATTCGGGAAATCAGGGAAAATAGTAAACTTTCTGCCTCTCAAATAATCAATAGACGCATCAATCAGTTCAATAAAATTGTGCGGTAATATTTTACATGCTAGACCTACTGCAATTCCTTCAGCTCCTTGTTGCAATAACAACGGGAATTTTACCGGTAATTTTTGCGGTTCTTTGTTTCGTCCATCATAGGAAGCTAACCAATTGGTTGTTTTGGGATTGAAAACTACGTGATTGGCAAACTTGGTCAAACGAGCTTCAATATATCTCGGAGCTGCTGCGCCATCACCTGTAAGTGTATTTCCCCAGTTACCTTGACAATCGATTAGTAAATCTTTTTGACCTATTTGCACCATGGCATCACCAATGGAAGCATCACCGTGCGGGTGATATTTCATAGTATTACCAATGATATTCGCTACTTTATTGTAACGGCCATCATCCAACTCCTTCATAGAATGCAGGATTCTTCGTTGCACAGGTTTCAAACCATCCTCAATTGCGGGTACAGCACGTTCCAAAATAACATAAGAAGCATAGTCCATAAACCACTCCTTATACATTCCAGATAATCCTACAACCTTTTCTTTGTTATCGAAATTTCCCGTAGGTTCTTCGTCAAACGTCTCTTCGTTGTCGTTATGCAAATCGTCTTCGTTCATCTCTATAATTACATTTCTTCTATGATGTCTTCAATCACCACTAAGTTTTCAATAATAAAATCTTGTCGCTCGGGTGTATTTTTACCCATATAATAGGTCAAAATTTCTTCAATGGATTGCTCTTTACTCAACACCACTGGCTCTAATCGTATATTTTCACCAATAAAATGCTTAAATTCATCTGGTGATATCTCTCCCAAACCTTTAAATCGCGTGATTTCTGGATTTTTACCTAATTCATCCAACGCTGCACGTCTCTCTTCTTCTGAATAACAGTAACGGGTTTCTTTTCTATTTCTCACCCTGAATAAAGGGGTTTGCAGTATATAAATGTGTCCTTTTTTTACCAAATCGGGGAAAAATTGCAGAAAAAACGTCAATAACAACAAGCGTATGTGCATACCATCCACATCGGCATCGGTAGCAATAATGATTTTATTGTAACGCAAATTATCTAAATCATCTTCAATATCTAGGGCAGCTTGTATTAAATTAAATTCTTCATTTTCGTACACTACTTTTTTGGTCAATCCAAAACAGTTCAAGGGTTTACCTCTCAAACTAAAGACTGCTTGAGTGGCTACATCCCTAGATTTAGTAATGGAACCAGAAGCCGAATCACCCTCTGTGATAAAAATGCTGGTTTCGTGTCTGCGTTCATCTTTGAAATCATTAAAGTGAACCTTACAATCTCGTAACTTTTTATTGTGAAGATTGGACTTTTTGGCTCTATCTCTTGCTAATTTTCTGATGCCCGTAAGTTCTTTACGTTCCTTCTCCGATTGTTTGATTTTATTTTCAAGCGTTTGAGCAATTGCAGGATTTCGGTGTAAAAAATTATCTAAATTTTCTTTCAAAAAGTCCATTACAAAAGCACGAACCGACTTTCCATTGGGTTCAATTTCTTGTGAACCTAATTTAGTTTTTGTTTGCGATTCAAAAACGGGTTCCACCACTTTGATACTTACCGCAGCTACAATCGACTGACGAATATCAACGGGATCGTATTTACCGTTATAAAAATCCTTAATAACCTTAGCAATAGCTTCTCTGAATGCAGTAAGATGCGTTCCTCCTTGAGTAGTATTTTGTCCGTTTACAAAGGATGAATAATCTTCACCATAACTACGGGTGTGCGTAAAAGCCACTTCAATATCCTCTCCTTCTAAATGAATAATTGGATACAATGGATCGCCATCCATATTGTTTTCCAACAAATCTTTAAGTCCGTTTTTAGACAAAAATTTATTCCCATTAAATTGAATCGTTAAGTTCCTATTGAGGTAACAATAGTTCCAAAACATATTTTCTAAATAATTGGCTCTGAACTGATAATTTTTAAAAATGGTATCATCAGGGATGAATTTCACATAGGTACCATTTTCTTGAGTAGTAGCTTCATTAGGATACTCTTTAACGATTTCACCTTTTGAAAATTCCACTCGTTTTAATTGGCCATCTCTTACGGATTCTACTTTAAAGTAACTCGATAAGGCATTTACAGCTTTGGTACCTACCCCATTTAATCCTACTGATTTTTTAAAAGCTTTGGAATCATACTTTCCCCCTGTATTCATTTTAGAAACGGCATCCACTACTTTTCCTAAAGGAATACCTCGTCCGTAATCACGAACGGTAACTTCACCTTCACTAACTTTTACAACAACTCTTTTACCATTCCCCATTACAAACTCATCAATACAGTTGTCTACAACTTCCTTGATAAGGATATAAATACCGTCATCTGCTGAGGCTCCATCACCTAATTTTCCTATATACATACCCGGACGCATACGAATATGCTCCTTCCAATCGAGCGACCGAATATTATCTTCGTTATACTCTACTTGTGGTTTTTCTTGTTCTTCAGACATGTGAATTGGATACGATATAAATTAGCGATATAAAATTACTTCATATCCTCAACCATTTTCTCATACTGCATTGTTACTTTTCAACAACAAACGTTTAAAAGTCAACTTTTACCAATAACCTCAAAAAAACAAAACTCATTGACTATTTTGAAAATATTAATTGATTCTATTAATATAAACACTATTTGCCTGAGCTAAGGAAGTGACCACCAAATCGTTTATACAAACGTTTTTAGGCAATTCAATAATCATTTTGATGATAGTAGCCACATCATCTGCACATAAAGGGGTGTAACCATTATAGGCAGCTTTTGCTTTAATTTCATCTCCTGCAAAACGTACTAAAGAAAACTCCGTTTCGGCAGCACCTGGGTTAATTTGGCTCACTTTAATTTGATGTTCAAGTAAATCAATTCTCATTGATTTGGATAGTGCATCCACGGCAAATTTTGTTGCACAGTAAACATTTCCTTTATCGTATACATCTCGAGCGGCTGTACTTCCTAAATTAATAATATGACCTTCGTTTCGGTTAATCATAAATGGCACTACCGCTTTGGTTACATACAATAATCCTTTAATATTGGTGTCAATCATTTTATTCCAATCTGAAGTATCTCCATCTTGTATTCTCGATAAACCACTTGCTAAACCTGCGTTGTTAATTAATACATCTATTTTTTTCCAATCCTCAGGTAAAGAAGAAATAGCACTGTTTACTTCATGTTCTTGTGTTACATCAAAATTTAATAAATATATTATAGATGCGGTTGAAGTTTCCAATTCTGATTTTAATTGCTGTAACCGTTCTAACCTCCTTCCTGTTAATATCATGCGATAACCAGATGTTGCCAACATACGCGCAGTTGCTTCACCAAATCCAGAAGTTGCTCCAGTAATGAGAATGGTTTTGTCTTTAGACATAGTTTCGAATTTTAAATTTGAACTACAAAGGACTTAAAAAAAAAGGGAATTCCATTTATTTTCAACTAAAAACAAAAATGACCCTACTAAATTACTTCAGTAAGGCCAAATTTCATTCAATAGTTACTACTTTTGATTGGTTCTGTTGGTTATCGAATCAGCTCAATTACCAATTTGAATAACCACCTTCCAACTCCAACACCGTTTTAAATCCCATAGTTTTCATTAAATCCAATGCTTTACTACTTCTACCACCTGATTTACAGTAAATTAAAACGGGTTGAGTTTTGTCTAAACCTTCCAATTTTGATTGAAAATCAGTACTGTAAATATCATAATTTACCGCACCTTTGATATTACCCGCAGAAAATTCATCTGGAGTTCTTACATCCACAATTTGAACTTTGTTGGATTCCATATATGCTTTAAACTCTTCTTTGGTAACTCTTTGTAATTTACCATCTAATGATTTCACCTCTGCTTCTGTTGGTGCTGCACCACTTTTTGTCTGTGCACAACCTACCACTGTTACTCCAATTAGAAATGCTAAAATTATTTGTTTCATATTAAATTTGTTTTTATTGAAAGCAAAGTTACTTCTTTCTAAAAAAAAGTGAAGTAACATTTGTTACATTATAACTCATTTAATAAAAAGAGCATTTTCAATAGTTAAAATTATTGTTTGGAATCAATATAAATAAACTTTAAAAGGCAACCATTTTTACTTTCTTCGTTAATGAAGTAATTAAAAACTTAAAACTTTATTTCACTATGAAAAAAATTGTATCAATTGTTGCGTTGTTCTTTATTATTATTAATCTCCATGCTTTTATGCATACCAGAATTTATGTTATCCCAACCTATGGACCAGGGTGTAATGGAAAAATAATCATTAGCGAATGTGGAATGGGTTCTGCAACGTATTCATTAAGCGTAAATGGTGGGCCTCAACTTTTGGGTTCTGCTTTTTTTGACAATATGTGTCCTGGAGCCTATCAAGTGGCATTTACCGCTACTGATGGGATGTCCACATATCAATTTGATGCCACAATCACATTAAATGGTAACAACACTTCGGTAGTTTATACTACCATACCAACAGTTCAGCCTCTCACTACAATTGTAAATTATATGGCTTCGTCTATGAGTTGTGACGGTCAAATTAGTTTAAATGTAACTGGAGGATATAATCCAACAGCTACCTCGTGGTATCAAAATGGATCACCATTGACGGGTATCACTACAAACACTTTAACCAATTTATGTCCAGGGAACTACGGTTTCATGGTAGTGGACAATTCTCCTTATTCTTGCCCAATAGGAACAGGAAGCGGTTTTATTTCATTAGATATTGAAAGTGTTGGTTGTCAAATAATTGTTTCAAATGTTACTTGTAATGCTTTTTGTGATGGCGAGGCAGAAATTATACCTATGGGAAATCCAATGAATTTACAGATGGCCATGGTTGCAGGTCCTGACAATATTATGTTGCCGAATATGACAATCAATCAGTGCGTTGGAAATGTTTTTGGTAATGTTCAGCATTATACCGGTACAATGGCTTTTTGTGTAGGTGTAATTACCGAACCTAGCCCTTTACTATTAGATGTAACAGTTGTACAACCATCAACTACTGGTGCAAACGGAACGGCTACGGCTACCGTTACAGGTGGTACACCCTCCTATAATTATAATTGGAACGGTAACACATCCACAAGTAATACATTCAGTGTAGGAGCTGGAACATTTGTTGTTACTGTGATTGATGCAAATGGCTGTCAAATCAATACGTCTTATGATGTTTATAACCCATTAATGATCACAATTGGCTCCATTCAGCATCAAACTAATGCCACTCCCAATGGTCAAATGAACGAAGTTATTTCGGGAGGAGTGCCTCCATACACCACTTACTTAAATGTTTCATCTACTTTAGTTGCTAGTGATTACACAGGTTTAGCAGCCGGAAATTATGAAGCGGTTGTAGTTGATTCAGAAAACAATCAGGCCTCAGTTGAATTTACAATAGGAAATGCCCTTTCAATAAATGAAAATAACTCAGAAATTGTCAACATTTATCCTAATCCGTCAAACGATATTATAAATATCAACACCGTTTCCAAGTCAATAATTGAAATCAGAATCGTTGATCTTCAAGGAAGAATCGTTGAATCGTCTCCAATCATTTCAGGTTCAACTAATTTAACTTATTCGGTAGTCAATTTAACAGATGGATATTATTTCATTGAGTTAATCGATTCAAATAATTCAATGTCTAGAGCTACCTTTATTAAAAAATAATAATTTACAAATTTTGATATTATACGAAAGAGCCAATTTTTTAATTGGCTCTTTTTTGTTTACGAGTAATTTATTCTACTTTTGCCTTATGCAAATAGATATCATAACCGCTTTACCTGAATTATTAGTTGGCCCTTTTTCGCATTCAATATTGAAACGAGCCGAAAATAAAGGTTTGGTCAAAGTAAATATCATCAACTTACGAGCCTATGCCGTTGACAAACATAATCGTTTGGATGATTATGCATTTGGTGGTGGAGCAGGAATGGTTATGATGATTGAACCCATTGAAAGATGCATCAATGAGCTGAAATCTCAACGAAATTATGATGATGTAATTTATATGTCACCAGATGGTGAGTTATTATCTCAACCATTGGCCAATCAATTGTCCAGTGCCAAGAACATTATTATGCTTTGCGGACATTACAAAGGAGTAGATGAACGCGTAAGAGAACATCTTGTAACACGAGAAATATCCATTGGTGATTATGTTTTGACAGGTGGTGAATTGGCTGCTGCCGTGGTTTCCGATGCCATCATTCGGCTTATTCCAGGGGTACTCAATAATGAAACCTCTGCCCTTTCTGATTCATTTCAAGATAATTTAATTGCACCACCCGTGTACACGCGTCCTGCAGAATATAATGGTTGGAAAGTTCCTGAAATTCTCTTATCGGGCAACTCATCAAAAATTGAAGAATGGAAAATGGATCAAGCCATTAAAAGAACTGAAGAAAGAAGACCTGGATTATTAAAAAATGAATAATTAGACCCTTTTACCTAGAATAAGCTATTTTTGAAGTAATTCAATATCACAAATGATAGGCTCCTTATTGATACCTGTCTGTTGTCTAAAATTTTCACTAAACGAATATTGAAAAGGTACTAAAATTTTTGCCTTTTGTCCAAAGCACATATAACCAATAGCAATCCGCACACCTTCAATAACTTGATCTTGCTGTCCAGCAATAAATTCAAATGGTTCATTTAATGTTGACTCTTCTATTAACCCTCCATTTAAACGTGTGGTTTTGTGCACCATTTTTACTTTATTTCCTTTATCAATCGAAAAACCTTGGCAACTGTCCTCTAGGGCTATGTACATATTTTCATACTTAATAATCGTATCGGCTGTTTTTTTCCACTCAACAACAATGGAATCAACTCTTACAGCTATAGAATCAAGTAATTGTTGTTGTTTTTTTTTGGCATTTAATACGGCTAATTCAGAGGCTACCTCCAGCACTTTAATATGTATTTTAATTTCTTCTTTTGGATCTAAATCATCTGGTAAGTTCCATTTTTGACATTTAAAAAAGTCTTCGGCATAACAATAAAAAACAGCAGAGTCACCCTTTTTTAATTCAAGTATCATTTCTTTAAAAGTAACCGAACAGAGTTCATTTTCTACTAATTGAACACTGTAAATTGAATCTGAAAAATGAGGAATCAACTCATCTTTACCGGTAAAAATTCGTAAGGAGAAATCTACAAAATCGCCATTTTTAGCAGCTATTTCATCGATTGATAACTCCAATAACTGGTATTTAATTTTATTGTTTTTAGTAAATAAAAACCCGTCACTTTCACATGATTGAAAAAATAGGATTACGATTAATAAGGATAAAAAGATCCGCATTATTTTACTTGCAATAAATGAATATCATACAAAACAGGTGATAAAGGCGGAATAGACTCCATATCTCCTAATAATCCGTGAGCTAAATAATGAGGTAAAATCACAAAAGCTCTATCATTTGGCCGTAAATAACAGATGGCTTCGTGCAAACCTGATTCTACTTGATCCATCTCAATTAAAAATTCTTGTATTCCCGTTTCTTTTGAACTGTAACATAACGTTGTGTCGGCATCTAATAATCGAATATCAAACGCAACAACAGCAACTTGTCCGGGTTGTGCTAAGGCTCCCTCTCCTGATTTATATACCCAATAACGAATACCAGTACTGGATTTAATCATTGGCCATTTTTTTCGTTTCACAAATTGATCAATTTTAAAGGACTCATCTTTTGTCCAAAATTGACTCATTTCAATAGATTGTTTTTGGGTAATTGTGGGTGCTTCATCTTCTGGGATGATTAGGTCAGGACGTTCCGTTTTACAACTCAGCAAAGTAGTGCTCATAAAAAACAATCCAAACCAATAGTTTCTATTTTTTAATGAATTCATATATTACTTTTTCAAAATATTCAATGGTTTCGGTAAGTGATTTATAGGAAACTCCTCCAGCTGCGTTTTTATGTCCACCACCTTCAAAATGTTGTCCTGAAAACTCATTTACTGCTATTTCTCCTTTTGAACGAAATGACATTTTCACTTTGTCTTTATCTTCACGAATAAAAGCAGCCATTTCAATTCCATTAATAGAAAGTGCCCAGTTTACCAAACCTTCTGTGTCGCCTTTGTCTAAATTAAATTGTGCTGCATCATCTTTTGATAACGTTATAATGGCAACAGGAATGTTTGGTAACATTTTTAAACGCTGATTTAATACAAAACCTAAAAAAGCTAACCGTTCAACCGTATTGGTATCGTATATCCTTTCATGAATTGTTGCATGTTTTAACCCTAATGATAGTAGGTTTGCTGCAATAATATGGGTCCTAGCATCCACTGAGGGGAATCTAAACGAGCCTGTATCTGTAAGCAGTCCTGTATAAATTCCTTCAGCAATATCGGTATCGATTAAAGCTTCGTCACCCATCAACGTTATGAATTCATATATGAGTTGTGCCGTGCTGCAACAATCGGTATTGCTCATTTTCCAATTGGCAAAATCAGAAGGATATAAATGGTGATCAATCATTATTTTATAAGCCGCACTTGATTCAATTGCCAGTCCCATTTCGCCCACTCTTTTTAAATCGTTGTAATCTAAACTAAAAAGTACTTCTGCTTCTTGTATTTTTTTCATACAATTGTCTCGGTCGCTTTCAAATACCAATACTTGTTGAATATTCTTCATCCAATGTAGAAACTTTGGATAAGCATCTGGAACAATAATACATACATCCTTTCCTATTTTTACTAAATAATGATAAAGAGCCAAACTTGATCCTATGGCATCACCATCAGGAGCTTGATGACTGGTTATAACAATTTTAGAAGCGTTTTGAAGGAAAGTATTCATAATAATTGGTTGTGACAAAGCTAAAAATCAGCCTAATTGATGGATGTAAAAGTAGCTAAAAGTATTGATTTAAGACATAAAAAAACCCTGTCATAATTAAATGAGCAGGGTTTCTTTAAAATAAATTATTGATTATCTACCAAAAGTACTGATGTTTTTAGGTGCAGGTCTGTGTTCAATTAACAAACCAATACAAGCTAAATCATCTGCTTGTAAACCACTACCTTCACCTCCCATCACAGGAACGTACACTTCAATAGTCAATTTACGGGTTTTATCAGAAATCATAACAAATTCGTTACCTTTTTCTTCTTTGTAACCATCGTATCTAACAATTTTAACTTTATCAAAAACTCTTTTTTTAACTTCTTTAGTCACATTTTTACTTCCTGTAACTACTCCTTCAGCATCTACTACATCAACTTTTTCAGTTACGGTTGTAGTAATCCAACGTGGCTCACTCACTTCTTCAATAATTCTGAATTTTAATTTTCCATTCAATTCTTGAAATTGTGGGCAACAAGCAGTCATTCGATATTCCATATCTTTATACACTACTATGGTTACTTTTGCAGTATCTCCTTGAATAAAGGCACCGCTTTGTGACTGGCCGTTGAAAACGAAACCGTCTTTTCTTGGATACAAACATTCTTGAACTGTACCAGTGCAAAAATTATTTTGCGCAAAAGTTGAAGAGGTAAAGAGAATTCCTACACCAACAAGTATATTTTTTAATGTGATATTCATAAATTTTAAATTTAGGGTTTTTGATGTTATAAACTTCCACTTACAATTGCGCCACGCAAATCTGATACCAATTTTTTAAGCTTCTCATAATCATCTTTTGTAATGATAACATCAGAACCTCCTGTAAGCACGTATACACCGTCTTGTTCAACAGTTTCAACGTTTTCAGTTTCATTCATTTCTAATCCCATAAAAAACTCAGCTAATGGAAATAATTCACTGGTAATATCTGCTACATCAGCATCATCAGCATATTTATCTAAAAACCCAAGAAGATTATCTAAAGTAAGACGTTGCTCTCCTAATCTTTTTGAAAAATCACCACCTTCAACATATTCTCCTGAGTGTGATAATAAATACAATGATTCAACCCAACCTCCAACTACTAATAAAGCTAATGTTGGTCCTCTTTGATTTTCTTCTAAATAAGAATAAGCATCAAAATACGTTTCATTAGATAAAACTGTTAATGAATCCATATTTCCTTTATTAATATTCTCTTCAATTCTTTTGAAAACAGTTTCATCAAAGGCACTTGTAATGTTCAACGTTTCACCCATTTTATTAACGGCTTTGAAATAAGAAATTACTGCTGGCCCATCTTTAAAACTAGCTGCCATAGCTAAATCGGCAGAATAAACACCAAAATTTAACGCTTGAGAAGCATTTGTTGTATACGTATCAGAAGCATCAGGAGAATTTAATAATGATGCATTGTATTTAACATTCAAAGACTGAATTACGCTAAACAACTCATTTGGAGTTGGAACTTGAAAATAATGGTTAGGATCAACTGCTACAGTATCAGCCACAACAACAGGTGTATCAGGCTTTTTTTCTTCAACTTCTCCCCCACAACTATTCAACATAGCTGCACCAACAAGCGCAATTCCGAAAGGTTTTAAATACGTATTTTTCATTTTAGTTTATTTACTAGTGTTTGAATTATTCAACAAAAATAGTAATATTTCACAAATACAAAATTTTTTTATTCTAAACTTATCATTTTTATGACTGAAATAACCAAAACAAATTAGCAAAGCATTATTTTCTCCTACAAAAAGTATAGGGGAATTGAATCTTCTTTTTCAATCAAACAAAGCTATTTATCTTGATTGGTTAGTTATTGAACGCTCATTTATGAAGTTAAACTAATGGGCCACACCTCTGTTTACTTGAACTAAATGAACAATTTTAAATGAATAACTAATCATTTCCTATTAGAGAAAAGACTGAATGAACGATTACTTTTGTTATTTAATATTTATTAAGGATTTTATGATACTAGAAAACCATTCATTAAAAAGTTTCAATACTTTTGGTTTAGCCGTTAATGCTCGCTATTTTTCAATTGTCCACACTGTTGAAGAACTTAAAACCTTATTAAATTCAGAAATAGCTAAAACTCAACCACTTTTTATATTGGGAGGAGGAAGTAATCTTCTTCTTACAAAAGATTTAGAAGCACTTGTAATTAAAATTGAATTAAAGGGAATTCATATTGAACAAGAGGATGAAGAAAGCGCCATTTTAACAAGCGGTGCTGGAGAAATTTGGCATGAATTCGTACTAAAATCTATTGAATTGAATTTATCTGGCCTTGAAAATCTAAGTTTAATACCGGGTTGTGTTGGAGCCAGTCCGATGCAAAATATTGGCGCATATGGTGCAGAAATAAAAGACACCTTTCATTATTTAGAAGCTCTTGAAATAGAGAGTTTATCTATAAAAAAATTCTCAGCTGATATGTGTCATTTTGGTTACCGCGAGAGCGTTTTTAAAAATGCATTAAAAGGTAAATACATCATTACAAAAGTAGCCTTTAAACTATTCAAAAAACCGCAAATAAATACTCAATACGGAGCCATTAGTAGCGAATTAGAAAAATTAAATATCTCTAAACCAACCCCAAGAGATATTAGTAATGCCGTAATAACGATTAGAAAAAGTAAGCTTCCCGACCCAAAAGAAATTGGAAACAGCGGAAGTTTTTTCAAAAATCCAGTAATTCCTGTTACACTTTTTCAAAAACTTCAACTTACTTATCCTGAAATTCCTAGCTACCCTAGTGGTGAGGGGTTTGTAAAAGTTGCAGCGGGGTGGCTAATTGAAAAAGCGGGTTGGAAAGGTAAAACAATTGACGATCGCTATGGTGTGCATAAAAATCAAGCACTCGTATTAGTTCATTATAAAAATGCCACTGGAAAAGAAATTTTTCAATTAAGTCAAGCAATTATTGATGATATCAAATCAAAATTTGAAATTGAATTAGAAAGAGAAGTGAACATCCTTTAAATTGATAAGTCTTAAAAAAATAAATAACGTTATCCGAAAGTGATCAGATAACGTTAATTACGTTTTTGAATTTTCAAAAATACCAATGTAAATGGTACTTTTTATTCAAATTTAGGCAATCTTCCCGGAGTGTAGGGAACGTTAAAATTATCCAACTTTCGTTCCAATACTTGTATCAAATCCTTGGTTTCTAATAAGAGTTGATAACACGATTTAAACGCTATTTTTGAATTAGCCAAATTTTCTTGATGTGTTTTAGTTTCCTGCAATTGACTGCTATAAACATTCCAAACCATATATTCGATATTTTCAATGAAACCTGGAATGGTAGCAAAATCTCTTTTTGTTAATGAAGCATCACCTTCCAATTGTAAGGTTAGTTCTTGAAGATTTTTTTCAATAGCGTCCACATCTTTAAGCAAATCAACTGATGTTCCTGCCGACTGTTGTATGGCTATTTTAATGTGCTTCATTCTATTTTCCAGTTCCGTTTTATATGCATTCGTTCCTAATACAACACCTCTGAAATCACCCAATTGCGTATAAAACTCATTTAACTTAGCAATATCCACTTTGGTTGAGTTGTTATTCAGCGTATTTAAGGTAAATGTAGTTATCTCTGATTCGGCTACAACTGATGCATTAGCTATTACTTTTATTTGAACAGAATATTCACCAGGTAAAGCTAATGGCCCATAATCTTTATCTCCTTTTCCATTTGCGGAAATGGGTGAAGTTTCATCCATTCTTCCTGACCAATTAACTCGATACATCCCTTTAATAGCCGGTTGTTTAATTTTTCTAATCAATTCACCTTTTGAATCTTTTATTAAAACAAGTAGATAAGGAGCCTCTTCATTATCTTCAAGTCGAATCGAATCAGAGGAAGGAAAAAAAATGGGTTGTTTTGCTTCTATTTTTTTTGCTTCGGCTTCTTTTCTTAATTCTTTTATGGTTTTATAATCATTTTTGAGGAAATAGGTAAAGTTAACTCCCATTTGCGGATTCGGAGCGGTGTAATAACTTGCTCCTAAACTTCCACTTCCGGCATCTCCAATAGGTTCGGATGGAATAAATATTAAACCCGGTTTAACAGGGAAAATCACTGCATTTTTTTCAAAGTCGTTTTTCTGAATGGTTTGTAATGGAGAATAATCATCTAACACATAAAATCCTCTGCCAAAAGTACCCAATACTAGGTCATTTTCTCGCTCTTGAATAGCCAAATCACGAACACAAATGGTAGGAAGTCCACTTTTTAATTGCATCCAATTCGTTCCACCATCAAGTGTAAAAAAAACGCCAAATTCTGTTCCGACAAACAGTAAATTAGCATTTTTATGATCTTCGGCCATACAATACGTAGAACCTCTTTCGGGCAAGCCTTTTCCGATATCGATCCATGTTTTTCCTTTGTCCTGACTTTTTAAAATATAAGGTTTAAAATCTCCATTTCTATGGTTATTGAATACTGCATATACGGTGTTTTCATCATGTTTAGATGCATAAATATTATGAACTAAAACTTGATTAGGTACGCCTGTAAATTTTTCTATTTTTGTCCAATTCGCTCCTCCATCAAAGGTAACATGAATCAAACCGTCATCTGTTCCAGCATATAATAATTTTTCATTTTTAGGTGATTCTGCCAATGCAGTTATGTTACCATATATTGAAGTAGAGGCATTAATGGCGATCCCGTCAACTCCCCAATATCTATCCATCACGGGTAATTTATTTCGATCAATTCCTCTACTCAAATCAGGGCTAATTATTTGCCAAGAGTTTCCTTGATCATCACTTTTGTATACATACTGTGAAGCAAAATAGATTCTTTTGTTATTGAAATTTGAAATTAAAAGTGGAGCATCCCAATTGAATCGATAAGCTGTTGAACCCACTTTTTCTTTTGGCTTTATATCTACCCTATTTCCACTTTTTTTGTCAAAACGAACCAAACCACCATATTGCCATTGAGAATAAACAATATTAGGATCTTTTGGATCTACTTTTGCGGTAAAACCATCTCCTCCAACTGTAATGAACCAATCTGAATTAACAATTCCACTTGCACTTATGGCTCTTGAGGGTCCACCTAAGGTATTATTATCTTGAGTACCTCCATAAATGTTATAAAAAGGAGCAGCATTATCAACTGTTACTCTATAAAACTGTGTAATGGGTAAATTTGGTTTAAAATTCCAATGAGCACAATTATCCCAAGTTTCATAAAGTCCTCCATCGCATCCCATTAGTATATGATCTGTGTTGGATGGATCTATCCAAATGGCATGATTATCTACGTGTTTATTTTTTTCTCCAACATATTTAAATGTTTTGCCTCCGTCTAAAGATACCTGAGAATAGGTATCCAATGAAAATAATTTATTAGGATTGATGGGATCGGCTACGATTTCTGAATAATAATTACCCGAAGTACTGTGGTTGGATTGTTTTTCCCAACTAGCACCTCTATTAGTGCTTTTGTAAACCCCTTTATCATTTTCATTTCCTTCCACAATAGCGTACAAAATGTCAGAATTTACAGATGAAATGGTTAATCCAATTCGTCCTTTATCACCACTGGGTAAACCATTGGTAAGCTTATTCCAAGTCTCACCCCCATCTTCACTTTTATATATAGCAGATTCAGGTCCACCGCTCAAATAGGTCCATTCATGTCGTCTTCGTTGGTGGGCTGTTGCATACAAAATATTCGGACGTTTTGGGTCAAAGTACACCTCATTAAAACCAGTGTTTTCACTTACAAATAGAACTTGTTTCCAAGTTTTACCTCCATCAATAGTTTTGTAAATCCCTCTATCTCCTCCTTTACTCCACAAAGGACCATAAGCCGCCACAAAAACGGTATTACTTTCGGTTGGATGTACAGCTATTCTACCTATATGTTCGGAATTTTTAAGTCCAACATTTTTCCAAGATTTGCCTCCGTCATCTGATTTATAAACACCATCACCATAAGCTACACTTCTTTGATTATTGTTTTCACCAGATCCAACCCAAATGGTATTTTCATTGGTTGGGTCAATAGTAACGCAACCAATTGAATAGGAACCTTGGCCGTCAAATATGGGATAAAAAGTAGTTCCCGCATTATCTGTTTTCCATACTCCACCAGAAGCTACTGCAATATACCATTGGTACTTATTATTGGGATTAACCGCAATATCCGCAATTCTACCAGAAACTAAAGAAGGTCCTATGCTTCTGAATTTGAATGCACTGTACGAACTTTCGGTGTGAATTAATTCTTTTTTAAGCTCCTCTTTTGAGGTATTTGATTTGCTTTTTGTTTGGGCTGAAAAAACCAACGCAGGTAGAAAAAAAATGGATAACAGAGTATATTTCATTGTTCAAATTTTGAAAAACAAAAATATTCAATCTGCTTTATTAAACAATCATTAAAACCGTTTATTATTTGAATGGTATTAAATAAACAAAAAACTTCAATAAAATCAATCCCTAGCTTTCAAATTGGGTTGAACATAGAGGTCAAAAAAGTTCCTTAGTATTGTTAATCCGTTAGGAGTTAATATACTTTCTGGGTGATATTGAATACCCACTATAGGGAGATTTTTGTGCTCAAAACTCATTATCTCTAGATCTTCATCAACACCTGTTATGGAAAGTACCTCAAAAATGGAATCACGCTGAACTACCCATGAATGATATCGGCCAATAAAAATCGGTTCATTGAGTGCTTTATACAAAATAGGCTCACCTATTATTTTCATAGGTACACTTTCACCATGAAATACAATCGGCAAATTTTTTAAGTTACCCCCAAAATGTAACCCCAAGGCTTGATGACCTAAACAAACGCCCAAAATTGGTTTTGTTTGGTAATACAATTCTATAATTTCCATTAATCTACCCGCTTGTTGGGGTAAACCTGGTCCTGGTGAAAGCACTAAACAATCAAAAGAATCTAAGATTTGAATATCGGTTATATCGTTGCGATAAACAGTTGGTTTATTCCCTATAATTTGTTCAATGTAATGAACCAAATTATAGGTAAATGAATCATAATTGTCAATAACTGCAATTTTCAAATCAATGTTTTTAGTGGCTTGCAAAATTACATTATCTGTAACCTCTGCAAACAAAAAAGGTCAGAAAAATCTGACCTTTGTATTAAAATTAAATCGGTTTTAGAAAGAAGGACAAGAAATGGTTCTGAATACTTTTTTCTTTGGTTTACAAGGGAAAACAATACCTAATGATACTTCGTGAGAACCACCACTGGCTAACGATAACTTAGAAACAGTTACATCATAGGAATAACCAATTCTAAAATTATCTGCATCAATACCAACTGAAACAATAAAAGCATCTTTATTTCTATACCAAGCTCCAAATGTCATCACACCTGACTTTACATAAAGCCCCATATTTACTTGGGTAAAGGTACCTTGTTTTCTAAACAACAAGTTGGGTGAAATATTTGTATTTGATTTAGTGTAACCATTCCCCCCCATTGGAATCATAGCACCTACGTGACCTGTAAATTTCATTGGTAAACGCGCGTTTGCATCACCTGTATTTCCCAAAAGACTTTCGTTAGGTTCAGTAAGGTGATGAGCTGCAAAACCAAAATAAAATAATTCTGAGTAACCAACAGCACCGGCACTAAAATCTACACCAGAAACCGAACCACCTCTAGGAACATCATTCGTTTGGTATACAAATCCTCTTCTTGGGTCGATCATATCTCCAAAGGTTAATTTACTCCAATCCAATGATTTTTGAAAGAATGTTGCTTCAGCTCCTAAATTTAAGGTGAATTTTCGAGTTACATTTATTGAATAAGCATAAATAGCACTGGCTCTCAACGTTTTTAAGGTTTGTGCTGCATTATCTTGCAATACAATAAAACCAAGTCCTCCATTTAAGCCTTCCACTCTTTGGTCATACGCTACTGAAGACGTAATGTAACTTCCAGAAATATTCGGCCATTGATTGCGATAATTCATCACAATTCTTGGACATTTTTTGGTTCCAGCAAAAGCTGGATTCAAATAAAGTGGATTCGAGTAGAATTGAGTAAACTCAGGGTCTTGAGCTTTCACCTCTGTGCTGGTAGCTACTGCAACCGAACAAAGAACCACTAATTTGTATATATTCATTTTCATAGTGAAACATTTTTCTTTTTTAACTTACCTACTCCAGTTATTGTATTTTGAACCTAACAAAATTCGAAATGAAATTTCGTGATTTCCAAAATATGTACCTAGAGCATCTGATTTATTCATATCAAAACCATAAACTAACCTAAACTTAGCTGACTGAAAACCTCCAAATACTTTACCCGATTTGGCTGTAGAGCCCGTGGCGCCTACAATTAAACCTTTATATCGTAAAGAAGTTCCCAACCAACATTCTTTTTGGTCGCCAAATTTATTAAATACTACGTAAGGAGCAATAACAAAATTAGAATAAAATGATTTTTTATAATCAGTTCCTAATTGTATCGAATAATTTAAGTTATTAATCGGGCTATTTTGTTCATTCGTAGTAAGGCTATTTCCTAATAAATTACTTACATTTAATCCTCCATAAAAATACTTTCCATTATAAAAGGATGATACGCCTAAATTATGCCATACATCTTTCTGTTTCAATTGGTTTAATCGGCTTTCAGACAAAAATAAACCAGGAGCAAACTCGATAGAATTAGATACATTGGTTTCATCAACCAAAACATTCATTAAGGTGTACTCTATCGTTGCAGAAATGGATTGTTCTTTTTTAAGTTCGAATTTTTGTGAATAAACAAAAGAAGCGGTAGAAACTTTAGTAGTAGAATTAAAAATGTTTGTTTGAGCATTTAAGGCAACCCCAGCTCTCAGGCGATTTACATAACTATCAATTGAAATGCCTCCAATTTGAGTATTATGTTGCGTGCCCAACCATTGATTTCTATAAAACGATTTAAGTCTTGCAAACCCAAGTTGACCAGCCAAAGAAGGATTTAAGGTAAGTGGTTGATAATTGGCAATTTCAAAGATTGGATCGTTGATATTAGTAAGCCCTAAATCCAATTTCCGCATTTTTTCAGCAAGTGACTTTTTACTATGAACATTACTTTTAGAACCCTCTGATTCAGATATCTCAGCTACATTACTTGATTTTTCTCTTTCATCTTTTATCAATGTACTCACACCTCTAACCGAAGAATTGCGATAATCTAAAAATTTGTAATTACGCTCTTTTTGAAGGAATTTTAATTCATAACTATCGCTTCTTTTGATATCTCTATCTTGATTGGCTTCAGAAAGTAATTTAGTCGATTTCTTTAATTTAAAAACCGTTCGCAAATTTTCTTCCAATGAGGAAGTTACCTTATTTTCCTCTACTATTCCAAGAGTCGATTGTCCAACTTTAGAATTTCCAATTGAAGTTTGGAGGTTTCTTTCAACACCAATAGGATCTGGTAAGGCTGCAGCAGGTATGGTTTGCACTATGTTTCCATTCAAGGCAGGGTCAAATAAAATTATAGAATTATTAAATGATGATGTTTCTCCATTATCAGATAATTTATTCAAAAAACTAAAGGAATATGGTTGTATAGATTGTGTGGTATAATCCTTTTTAAAATAAGTGATGGATTTATCTTCCACAGAATTAGTTGAAAGTTCCCTAAAACTCCAATAACCTATGGATGATAACATTACCAATGTCAATATTGAAGCCGCAACTCTAAATGTGGCTGTTTCATAAAAGGCAACTTTTGCATACAACTCAACAGGTGCAATATAAGCTGGAATATCTGAGTCATTGGTGTAAGCTTCCGACCATGATTTAAAATCATCTTGATATTCGGGGTGATTTAAAACAAATTGCTCTAACTCTTTGCGTTCAAGAACCGTCAATTCACCTTCGAAATAATCGAAGAACCATTTTTCAATATTTTGACTGTTGATGATCATGCTACGAGTACAGATAGGTCTTTTAATTGTTCTTTTACTTTAAGGCGTGCTCTGAATAAATAAACTTTTACTTGTGCTTCATTGAGTCCAAGTATCTCTCCTATTTCATCATACGCATACCCTTCTAAATCTCTCAACAATAAAATCGAACGTTGAACGTCCGATAATTGCAATAAAGATTTTTCAAGTAAATCTTGCAGTGCTAGGTTGGGTTGATGGCTGCTTGGAACATTAAATTTAATGTCTTCAAAACTGTCCATAATGTTTTTCTTCTTTGTAAAATTGACTAATGCATTGTGCATGCAGGTAAAAAGCCAAGATTTACATTTTTCAACCAAAACATTATTTCTCATTTCCCATAACTTTCCGTAAACATCTTGAACGAGGTCTTTAGCATCTTGCTCATTTTTCAACCACTTGAAAGCATATCGAAATAGTCTTTCAGAGTAATCAGCAACAGCGCTATTGTATTCGTTTTTATTCAAAATAATTTTACAATTAAGTTACCTAAACACACAAGTGAAACAATTAACTATACCTAAAAGTTACAGCTCGTGCTAAAAATAATTTACCAAAAATATAAATTATTCCTCAAACCTATATAAATAAAGAACTTTTATTTTTAAAATAATTAATTTAAAATGCTTTTTTGGACTGTTTGTCCATTTTTTTTTTACTTTTGTCTACACAATTTGAAACTGAAAATACCAAAATAATCATGGAAGAAATAAAAAGAATTTTCGATATTCCAGCTTATCAAGCAAAGAAATATCCTCAAGAAGTTTGCTTTGCAGGTAAGGAAAATGGAAAATGGAAAACAATGTCAACCAAAGAGTATATGACATTGTCTAATCAAATGAGTCACGGACTTAGAAAATTAGGTATTCAGCCAGGTGATAAAATTGCCATTATTAGCAACAATAGACCTGAATGGAATGTGGTAGATATGGGGACTTTACAAATTGGAGCCATTGATGTTCCCGTTTATGCCACCATTACAGAAGAAGATTATAAATTCATTTTTAATGACGCAGGTGTAAAATTGTGTTTTGTATCTGATCAAGATTTGTTCAATAAAGTTTCTCACATTAAAGATGCTGTTCCTACCTTATCTGAAGTTTACACTTTCAACAATGTTCCAGGTGCTAAAAATTGGAAAGAAGTGTTGGACTTGGGAAAAGAAGGAAATGATGCCGATATAAAAGCCATTCAAGACGGTATAAAAGAAACTGATTTAGCTACTTTAATATACACTTCTGGTACTACTGGTTTGCCTAAAGGGGTAATGTTGAGCCATCAAAATTTGGTAGAAAACGTTAAAGGAAGTTTCCCAAGATTACCAGTCGATAGCAATGGAAATGGATTGAGCTTTTTGCCTTTGTGTCACGTGTATGAACGTATGATTACCTATTTGTATCAAACAACTGGTGTTTCGTTGTATTATGCCGAATCAATAGATACTATTAAAGCTAATATTGTAGAGGTAAAACCGCAAGTTTTTACAGCGGTACCGCGTTTATTAGAAAAAGTTTATGATGGTATCATTAAAGGTGGAACCGAATCTGGAGGAATAAAAGCCAGTATTTTTAAATGGGCTGTTGGTTTAACAGATACTTATGAGGTTGGTAAACATCCTAGTTTCCAACGAAAATTGGCTGATAAATTGGTTTACAGTAAAATTCGTGAGAAATTGGGAGGAAATATTCAAGCCATTGCCAGTGGTGGAGCGGCATTACAACCTCGATTAGCTCGTTTTTATACTGCCATTGGATTGCCCGTTTTTGAGGGGTACGGACTTACAGAAACTTCACCGGTTATTTCAGTAAATGCAGCAGGTACTGGAATTCGTTTTGGAACAGTAGGTAAAAAACTACATAATGTAGAAGTTAAAATTGCAGAAGATGGTGAGATTTTAACTAAAGGTCCTTGTTTGATGATGGGATATTATAAACGTCCTGATTTAACTAGTGAAGTTATCGATTCTGAAGGCTGGTTCCATACAGGAGATATTGGTGAAATATCAAATGATGGTTTCTTAAAAATTACGGATCGTAAAAAAGAAATGTTTAAAACTTCTGGTGGAAAATATATTGCTCCTCAACCTATTGAAAATAAATTTAAAGAATCTAAATTTATTGAACAAATAATGGTTATTGGTGAAAATAAAAAACACCCTTCTGCATTGATTGTTCCTAATTTTGAATATGTAAAAATGTGGGCAAAAGACAATAACATTACTTTAGGTGCAACTAATAAGGACATAATAAAAAATAAAGAAGTAATTGAAATCATTAACAGTGAGGTAAATCATTACAACTCTTATTTTGGTAATTGGGAGCAATTGAAAAAGTTTGAATTACTGGAAAAAGAATGGACAGTTGAATCTGGTGAATTAACACCAAAATTGAGCTGCAAACGTAAAGTTATTCATCAAAACAATGCAGCCCTAATTGAAGGGTTGTATGCTGAAGGATAAACTATTATAACTAATTTTAGGGAGTTGAACATTTGTTGACTCCCTTTTTTTTGTTCAAACTTTTTGTAGATTTGCATAGAATGAAACCTTACACACCAATAGGAATATTTGACTCAGGATTCGGAGGACTTACCGTTTTGAAAGAAATTGTAAACCGCCTTCCTCAATACGATTACGTATACATAGGAGATAATGCCCGCACACCCTATGGAAACAGATCGTTTGAAACGGTATATGAATATACATTGCAAGCCGTTAAAACATTTTTTGAAATGGGTTGCGAATTAGTCATAATAGCATGTAATACAGCTTCAGCAAAAGCATTGCGAACTATTCAACAAAAAGATTTACCTTTACTTGGTCCAAATAAACGTGTTTTAGGGGTTATAAGACCCAGTGTAGAGGAAATTGGTAACTATTCGAAAACTCGTCATATTGGAATTTTAGGAACTCCTGGAACGGTAAATTCTCAATCATACGTAATTGAAATTAACAATCATTTTCCTGATATTAAAGTTGTTCAAGAGGCTTGTGCTATATGGGTTCCATTAATTGAAAATAATCAATTTGACAATCCTGGAGGAGCCTATTTCATTCAGCATCATCTTAATCAATTACTTTCCCAAGATTCTAAAATTGATACCATTATATTGGGGTGTACTCATTATCCTATTATCGCTGAACACATCAAACAATATTTACCTGATCATATTACTGTTTTGAGTCAAGGAAAACTGGTTGCAGAAAAATTAGCTGATTACTTAACACGCCATAAAAATTTGGCCGAAAAATGCTCGGAAGGAGGGACTGTGCATTATTTTACAACCGATAATCCATCAATATTTGACGAAAGAGCCACTATATTTGTTGGTAAACCAATCACTTCTGAACGCATAACCTTAGTTAAATAATTAAATTTCTGAATTATCTAGTTATTTCGTAAACTATTATAAATAGTGTATACACTTTCTCTAATTACCACATAGCTAACATAGGTACATAGAATTTGAAACTTAAAAGCTTAAGATAGAAGCTTCGCATTTTCACATAGTTAACTATTAAAACGAAGTTTTTCTATTTTTAAGCTTTTGTATATCAACCAAATCTATGTTCCTATGTTGATAACAAAAATCAAAGTAGTATTCCATTAAAAAAATCAACTGTTTTAAAGAAACATGTCTGCTAAAAGAAAGCGTTTCAATTAAAATGCGAAACACATGGGGGAATTCAATTAAATTTTAATGTTCCAATCCTTTTATCGGAGGTAATTTGAAAAATGGAATTAAACAAAAAGAGCTTTAGAAAATAATCTAAAGCTCTTTTTATATCTTAAATATATGCAAATGAATTAAATTCTAAATCTTAAGAAACCAGTACTAAAAGATAATGTTGGTCCATTTTGAGTGAAAAAGGTAACCACATCTCTTGAAGCAATACCCGCTTCCCATGTTCCCGAAGGAACAACAAATGTTACTCCTAATGGAATACTAAAATCATAATTTCCACCAGTTAAAAAACCTGCAGAAATTCTTACCCAAGGTAATGGTTTAATATCACCTCCAATACCAATGATGGCTCTTTCAAATTGAGCTGGCGATTGAACAGCAGGTATAATGATATCAAAACCAATTTGAGCGATTTCTTTTATCATTAAGCTTGACCCAAAACGAACCGTTGTAGGCAAAGCTGTTTTACGTTCGGTCAAACCATCCCACTGAAATAATCCATCTTCACCTCCCAAATCTTTAATCCCTTCGGCAAAATTAAAGTTATTTAACCCATCACTTTCAGTATCGAAAACAAGTGTATCTTTCATTGAATATACGTTTCCTTTCCAAGTCATTGATCCAATATTGGTAGCAGCAATCGCAATTTTCAATTTATTTTTAATCAAAAAATCAACACCAAAATCTGCTCCAAATCCATTTCCTACAGGTTTAGGCATTTTTGAACCACCTTGAGTAATTGTGCTTGGATTAAGGGAATCTGCACCTCCATAATTGATTGGAAATATTGGCGAAATAGCTGAAAATGCATCTAATTTGTTATTTTCCGACTTTACATCAATCATGGCAAACCCTTGAATATATTTTAATCCAATACCTGCAAAAACTTCAAATGAATCATCTTTTCCAAAAACCTTTCTTCCATAAGAAAGATTGTACTCACGTGACCAAGAAGCTCTCATCTCAGAACCATTCATAATTTGTCCTATGTACTGAGGAATATTAGCGAACCCAGATATAATATTGGCAATAGAATCAGGATCTTGCATATTAGGATTATTGGCAATTACAGTAGTATCTACACCATTGGAATAGACTAAACTATCAAACATGGTTGAGCGTTTACCTAAAAACAATAATTCACTAGCTTTATCACCTAATTTAGAATAAAAACTAACGTTATCATTAATTCTAAAAGCAATTCCACCAAATTTTTCGGTAGCAAAACTAAATCCAAAAACGCCCAAATCCATATTCATTCCAAGTCCTGAATTGGCGAAAGATTTGGCTGCTTCTTGTTTTTGAGCATAGGTCCAATTTTCAGTAGTTTGACCTTTTATAGAGTTGCGAATTTCAGCTCGTAATTCTTCTTTAGACAACGCTTCTGAATGTAAAGAAAAAGTCATTTCAGTAAATCCAAATGTAACTTTTTTATCTTCAAATTCTGCGTGCCATCCCAAATTTGCTGGATTTATTCCGCATGCTTGATAATCGGTCACAAATGATGTTGCTCCACCCCTACCTGTGGAAGTAAATGAACTGATTTCATATTGTGCATTTGCCTGTTGAATGCTGATAACTGCGGCAGAAAAAAGTAGTATTTTTTTCATAAATTGTTTATTGGTTGACCAAAATTAGGTTTTTATTTTGAAAGTAATAAGATTGTAACCTATTTTTCAATACTATTTTAAATTACATTTTGTTTAACCAAAATGTAATTCCAAGTTCTATTTACTTAATAACTCTTGTTAACTCAAACCCGAAATAACACCATTATTGTCAATCGTCATTCCTTCGCTGGCGGGAACTACAGGTAGACCTGGCATACGCATCATATTTCCTAAAATAGGTATGATGAATCCTGCTCCTGCGGCAAATTCAAATTCTCTCACGCTCACAGTAAAATCTGTTGGTCTACCCACTTTAGATTCGTCATCTGAAAATGATTTTTGTGTTTTAGCCATACAAATCGGCAATCCACTCATCCCTAATGATTCTATTGTTTTTAAATCTGTCAAGGCTTGTTTGCTGTAATCTACACCATCGGCTCCGTAAATTTCACGAGCAATGATTTCAATTTTAGTTTTGATTGGCATACTCCAATCATACAATGGTTTGTAGCTATTTTTTCCTCCTTCCACTTCGGCAACAACTGCAGTTGCTAAATCGGTCATGCCATCACCTCCCATTGCCCAACCACGAGCTACAACGGCCTTCACACCCATTGAAGCACATTTTTGCTGAATCAATTTCACTTCTTCCTCACTATCCGTTGGGAATGCATTGATGGCCACAACAGGGTTTAATCCAAATTTTTTACAATTTTCGATGTGTTTTTCTAGGTTTTCAAAACCTTTGGTTACTTTTTCAACGCTGGGTGTATTGTACTCTTCTTTTTGAGCACCACCGTGATGTCTTAAGGCTCTGATGGTAGCAACTAAAACTAATGCTTTTGGTTTTAATCCTCCCGAAACACATTTAATATCCAAAAACTTCTCTGCACCTAAATCAGCCCCAAATCCAGCTTCTGTCACTACATAATTAGATAACGACAAGCCCATTTTTGTTGCTAAAATAGTATTCGTTCCTTGAGCAATATTAGCGAAAGGTCCTCCATGAATAATAGCAGGATTTCCTTCCAATGTTTGCACTAAATTTGGCTTAATGGCATCTTTCAATAAAATAGCCATTGCATTTTCTGCTTTCAAATCTCTTGCATAAACAGGCTTTTTAGCAAATGTAAAACCTATGAAAATGTTACCTAAACGCGTTTTTAAATCTTCAAAATTTTCGGACATACACAAAATGGCCATTACTTCAGAAGCAGGAGTAATATTAAAGCCATCTTCTCTAGGGATGCCATTGGCTGTTCCTCCCAATCCAATTGTAATTTGACGTAATGAACGATCATTCATATCCATTACTCGTTTCCAAACAATGGTTCTAGGGTCGATGCCTAAATTATTGGTTTTGTTCTGTATATTATTATCAATCAATGCTGAAAGTAAATTATTCGCTTTTTCAATAGCTGAAAAATCACCTGTAAAATGCAAGTTAATATCTTCCATTGGTACCACTTGAGCATATCCTCCACCAGCAGCACCACCTTTCATTCCAAATACAGGACCAAGTGAAGGTTCACGCAATACTACTGTGGCTTGTTTACCAATTTTATTCAATCCCTCTGTCAAACCGATGGATGTAGTCGTTTTACCTTCACCTGCAGGAGTGGGCGTAAGAGCCGAAACCAACACCAGATTATTTTGAGCTATTTTTTGTTCGTCAATAAACATCAATGGTAATTTTGCTTTGTATTTCCCATACATTTCAATATCATCTTCTTCAACTTTTAATTTTGAAGCAATGTTTTTGATATGATCTAATTTAGCAGCTTGAGCTATTTCGATATCACTAAAATTGTGCGTGCGCAATTCCATAAAATTTATATTTTTTTGTATGGTCAAAGATAGAAAAAAAGTGATATCAGAATATTTTAAACATAAAATTATCGCGGTTAAATTTAATTGTACTATATATTTTCTAATCTTTGCAAGGATTAAATATGAAAGGAATAATAATAAGTATAGTTGTTGGTTTGATTTGTGCAGCTACAGGTATTATTCAAGCACAATATCCGAGTTATTTTCAAATCACTACAGAAGAAGGTTTACCGTCTAACGAAGTGTATAGTTTGGTTGAAGATTCCCAAGGATTCATTTGGTTGGGGTGTGATGCCGGTTTATTTAAATATGATGGAATTCGTTTTATACCTTTTAAAAACAAAAATTTACAATCAAAATCAATTACCGGGCTTACGGTTTCAAAGTCGGGAAGAATTTATTGTTACACCTTTAAAGGGCAGCTTTTTTATGTGGAGAATAATAAAATGTTTGAATTGAACCATTCATTAACCAGTATTTCTCATATTGTTTGTGATGAAGAAGGAAATTTATGGATAAATCACCTCAACGGACTTTCCATGTATAATGAAAACACTGAAAATTGGAAAGACTTTACTAACTTTTCATTTGAAAAATTTAATTATACCAATAGTGGATTTGTTGATAAACTCAATCAATATTGGTTTGTAAATGAAGGTGGATTATCTTTAATTAAAAAGGGTAAATTGATTCATTATGAATTCGATTATAAAACTATTAATTCGTTATCTGGAAATTTCTTTTTTGCAAGTAACTCACCTGAAAACAACTGGTTCATATCTCGAATTAATGGAATAATTTATACGATTAGTGAGCAGAACAAACTCATAGAATATAAAGATGATACCTTAATTGAACTTTTAAAATCTCGAAAAATCAACAACATTATACCCTTAAGCGATAATGAGTTATGGATATGTACGTATACGGGAATAATTAAATATGATATTAAATTAAAAACAGCAATATTATGGTATCCCTATTTAGCCTTTTCAAACTGCATAAAAGATAGTAGCGGAACAATTTGGCTTTCGACCTTGCAAAACGGAATAATACGGATACCAAATCCAAGCAATCAAGTTTGGAACTCAAAAAACAAAGGAATTCAACATGATTTATTAAACAAAATAGCAGGAAATAAGGATGCTATTTATTTTGCTTCGTTGGATGGATTTGTTGGTGTTTTGGATAAAAAGAACGAAAATGTTTCGATAATTGCCAATGATGTTCAAGGAGATATTCAACAAATGTATTTCGACACCAACACAAAACTGCTATATTATTCCATAAACAATTCATTATATACTTATTCAAATGGAAAAGTAACAACTGTAAACTCCAGTGTTTTTCCACTAAAGTGCATGTTGAAAGTTGACGATAGTTTCATTCTAGCCACCTCATTTGGCTGTTATGCCACCAATAATATCGCTAATTTAGATAGTTCTCAAATATTAAATAGTAATTGGTCTAGAACCTTAAATTGGATTTCAAAATCCAAAAAACTTTGGATAGGTACCAACAACGGTCTTTTTTTATACCAAAAAAAAGGTGATTTATGGAAACAACAGCATCAATTATTGGATTCTACTCAAATTGTTACGACAGAATTGGATACTGTAAATGAATTGCTTTACGCAATAACTTTTGAAGGTAAAATCTAAGCTATTGATAAAAACAATAAACTTATCTATTTGAATCAATTAAATGAAAGCGTTCAAGCGAATCAAATAACTCTTGATGAAAACAGACTATATATTACTACTAATAGCGGCTTATGGATATGGAATATAAATGAAAAGTATTGGACTAACATTACCAAAAATAATGGTTTAGCTTCGAATAATATTCAATCGATTCTAATAGATGAAAGTTTTTTGTGGTTAACCACAGGAAATGGCCTTCAAAAAATTAGTAAAGACAACTTTCCGTATGGAAAAAAATCACGCTTGTATTTGAAACAATTACTAATTAATGGCAAGGTATATAAAGAATATAATAACATCCAAATGGATTATAAACATGCCATTGCATTTCAATTAGAATCAACAAATTATACTTCCAATGGTAATTTCAAATATGCCTATCGTATAAAAACCATTGATACCAATTGGATTTATTTCCCGGGATCTATTGAGCAAATAGAACTATTAAAATTGCCCTCTGGACCCTTTGAAATTGAAATCAAATCGATTGATGTATTTGGTAATGATTCTGAAAATACCATTTTATTAAAAGGAAATGTAAATCCTCCATTTTGGCAAAAGTGGTGGTTTTTTATTTTAATCATTTCCTTCGTGTTACTAATTTCTTGGATGATATTCAAACTTAGAATTAAAACCATACGCAAAAATCAAAGAAAAGAAATTGAGCATATTCAGTTAGAAAATGAATTACGCTTGACCCAACAAGCCGCATTAAAAGCTCAAATGAATCCTCATTTTTTGTTTAATGTATTGAATTCAATAAAGGGTTATATTTATGACAATGATAAAAAAAATGCTGTAAATTATCTTAATAATTTTTCGGAATTGGTAAGAAAGGTACTGACATTAAGCTCGTTACCAATTGTTAAGTTAAAAGATGAAATTGAGGTGTTAGAATTGTACATCCAATTGGAAGCAATGCTGCTGGATGGTGAGTTTGAGTTTACCAAAAAAATTGATTCTGATTTTGATATCGATACTGTAGAAATTCCTTCATTGATTATTCAACCGTATATTGAAAATGCTTTCAAACATGGTTTACGACATAAAAGAGGCAAGAAAATACTCCAATTAAAAATTCAATTAGACCAAAAAGAGGAGATTTTGTCAGTCGAAATTACCGATAATGGTATAGGAAGAGTTGCTTCTTATGAATTAAATTCGCACACCAAACAACACGATTCATTTGCTACCAAAGCAAATGAAAAACGAATAGATTTATTGAATTATAAAAAATCAGGAATTATTGGTGTAAGTGTAATAGATCTAAATCAAAATGAGCATAAAACTGTTGGTACAAGAGTAATTTTAAAAATACATTTGCAAAATGGTTCAAACAAATAAAATAAAATCCATCATTATTGATGATTCTGCGCAAGCGCGTAAATTATTGCGTTTGATGTTAGCAGAGCTAGCCGATGATGTCTTTTTGATTGGTGAAGCTGAAAATGCCACTGAAGGATTTGAATTGATTACGAAACTTAACCCGGATGTTGTTTTTTTAGATATCGAAATGCCAGGTAAATCAGGCTTGCAACTCGTTGAGGAATTAAATCAACTTAATACAAATTTAAATGTAATTTTCACTACGGCCTATAACGAATTTGCTATTAAAGCATTCCGACTTTCAGCTGTTGATTATCTCCTTAAACCAATTGTAGAAAGTCATTTGGTTGAGGCTTTGAATAAAATTAGAACAAATAAATTAGTTACGATAGATCATTCTCTACTAGAAGGGTTGCAAATTAACCTTCGTTCCACTGTTGACCAAGTTCTTACCTTACCTGTTCAAAATGGATATGACTATATTCCTATTGATGATATTGAATATTTAGAAGCGGATGGTTCTTATGTTACTATTCATTTTGCAAATTCAAATTCAAAAATTATATCTAAAAATTTAAAATATTTTGAGAACTTATTGACTGAGTACCTATCATTTTGTCGAATTCATCGTTCGTATATAATAAACATTCATTTTATGGTACGATTTGAAAAATCGGATAGAGGAAAAATAATAATGAGAAACGGAGTTGTATTGGATTTATCACGTGAAAGAAGAACATCATTTTTACAAACCTTAAAAGATTTCAAAAGAATATAATTAACGTGAGTTCGACCTAAGAATTTTGTCAAACCACCTAATTTAAAGAATCTATAAATCTTAAAATTCAAGAAAAATTATAAACGTTTAATAATCAAATTGAATTCGTATTTTTGAGAACATTATGAATGTTAATCATCGTCTTTGTCGTTAAATTTTTTCATGATAGCCTGCTATCCCTCTAAAATTTGCCTAAAATCCAATAACTTCCATTCATTTTGACGTCATTCTTATATCCAACTCACGTTAATTAATGCTATTCGTGAAGTAAATTGTGCTGTTTATAAAGTTTTGCCCGACACGATTTTGAACTAGATTAATTTTAGAAAAAATAAATGACCAAATTTTAAATTATGAAAAAACCACTACTTTTAAGCATCACTTTTATTTCATTTTTATCACTCTCGAAAATATCCTTTGCTCAATGTAACTTTCTAACTATTGCCGAAGCATCAGGAGATACATTACATTGTTCGGGTGGAGATGTATACCGCTCCGCAGTAGCCTATCATCCTACATTTGAATTATATTATAGCAATAATGCAGGTGGTACCGCTTCAAATGAAACCTTTGATTTAAATGGCAACTTAGTTCAAACTGAATTGATACCTGATTACAGAGGATTCTGGTATAATGAAAATTTAGGCCTATTAGAAGGAAATACTTGGGGTTCTGGGATTGTTACTCATTCTGTTTTATCTAATGGTCATTTGGGTGGAACCTCTTCATCAGTTGGAAATGCCATTACACCTAATGTGCAATCATGTGGTGTTTATGACCCTACTGCTGATGTGATTTATTATTATGATAATGGAGTAATCAGCGGTCAAAATCGTTCAGATTTTAGTACCATTTCACCTATTACTTTAACGGGTTTAAGTTCATTTTCGAATGTAATTCTATATGAGTTAATTTATACGGGATGTACAGGAAATGAAATAGGTATTTATGATTATATTTCAAAAAGTCTGTATTTGTTTAACAAATCTACAGGAGCTCTTTCAACCACTATACAATTACCATCAGATGTAATTACACCTTCTTATACGGGATTTAATTTTTCATATGCTAATGAAATTGTTTGGATTTTTAATTCAACCATTAATAAGTGGGTTGGTTATAACATTTATGATCAAACCAATGGAATTGAGACGTTAGAAAAACCAATTATTGAAATCTATCCTAATCCTTCAAATAATTTTATTAAAATTGAATTACCCGATGAAGAAACGGTAAGTTTGTATTCAATAACTGGAGAATTTATTGAATCGGTTCGCATTAACAAAAAAGGTACTTTGGATGTTTCTCAACTGCCTATTGGTGTGTACATTATAAAAACAGAAACCAATACAATGAAATTTATTAAAAATTAAATTGTCCATAATAATCGCTTTTTTTTAATAGCTTAAAGCCCATTTTCTATTTATAGAAGTGGGCTTTTTGCTGTTTACAAAGTTAGATGTGTAGTTTGTAAAAATGGTTTAGATAGTATAATCATACACTATAATTTTGATTTAAAATTTAAACTTATTTCTATGAAAAAAATTGTACTATCCATTTTTAGCGTTTTGATTTCAAGTGCCTTTTTTGCACAAATTGGTTCCTTTGATGCATCATTTAATGGCGGTAGTTATTATCAAACCATCAATTATTATTCTTCCAACCAAAAGATCATTGCCATAAATAATGAAAAATCGTTTTTCAATAACACAAATGGAACCTATACTCCAGGGCCTCCCTATGGTTCAACAAGCGGTGTATTTTCAAAAATAACGAATTCTTCAACTTCGGCCCTTGCTACGAACATACATTCATTAACTTTCAATGGTGATCAATATCATGAAATTACGGATATGGACACTACTTCAGATGGTAAAATGGCCATTACTGGATATATGCGAACGGATTTTATGACCCCCAACACAAGAGCTTTTGTGGGTTTGGTTAACGTATCTACTGGCGCTGTTGATGCTACCTTTAATAATGGTAATTATTATACTTTACAAAGTTCAGGATTTTACAATGCACAACAATTAGAAGTTCAAAGTGATGACAAAATAATCATTGCCGGAGTTGAATCACTTAATAATTTTTTTATCAGACGTTTTAATACTGACGGAACTATTGATACCGATTTTGGGAGCAGCGGAAATGCTGGAGCCACCTATTTTACTGTGTATGGATCTGGATCGCAAGAAATTAAAGACATGAAAATTATGAGTGATGGAAAAATTGTTGTAGCTGGTGTTGATATGGAAAATAGCGTTATAAAAGGTTTTGTTGCCCGATTTAATGCTGATGGAAGTATTGATAATTCATTTGGCACAAATGGAATTGCACCCGCTAGTTATGATGAATCCGCAAATAACAATCTAACTTCAATCGCTATCAATTCTTCCAATGAAATATATGTTTCTGGTGGAGTAAATTTTTCAGGAAATAGAGCTTTTTTATTTAAATTAGATGCTGATGGAAATTATGATGCTTCCTTTAGCACCTATATTAATAGCAATGTTTCTCTTTTTTATAAAGTTAAAATACTTTCTAATGGCAAGTTATTAGCTAGTGGTTTCAACTTAAATAATTCAATTTCAGATGGTTCATTTATGATGTTTAACCCTGATGGTTCATTAGAAAACACTTTTGGGACTAATGGAACTGCCTCGTTTGCATATGCTGGGTTAGGAAATGGTATTTGGATCATTGATTTTGATGTTCAACCCGATGGTAAGATAATTTTTACGTGCAATTCATCAGCACAGTTTCAAGGTGCTACCTATATTGGAAGAATGTCTATGAGCAACTCTTTCTCAACCATCCAAGAAAATGTAGCTACAAATTTAACCTTATATCCAAATCCTGCAAATAGTGTAGTTACCGTAAATGTAAATCAAAATACTATCCTCACTATTCTCAATTTGCAAGGAAAAGTATTGGATCAAATAGCTCTTAGTAATGGAGAACAAATTGATGTATCACATTTAAGTTCTGGTGTTTATTTCATCAAAACATCCGAAGGTCAACAACTGAAATTTATCAAGGAATAAGATTTAAGAAGTAGTTTTTTCATAGGAAAAAGTCTCGAAACAGTTATTGTTTTGGGGCTTTTTTTGTTTTTTGAATTTGGATTATAGATTCTGAACAATATGGTAATAAATGGGCATTCCAATAGTTATGTTAATAGGGAATGTTACCGCTAATGCCATAGGTAAAAACAACCCTGGATTTGACTTGGGCACCGAAATTTTCATCGCAGCAGGAACCGCTATATAAGAAGCACTTGCAGCCAAAATTGTGAACATAAAACGATTGGAGACATCTTCTATAAACAATGAACTAATCAGCGCTATTAAACAACCATTTATCAACGGAATAAATAGAGCAAAGAGCAAAGGAAACCAACCAAAAGAGAAGAATGCTTTTAATTTTTTTCCGCTGGTTATTCCCATATCTAATAAGAATATAGCTAAAAATCCTTTAAACAAATCATTTGTAAAAGGTTTGATTCCTTCTGCTTGCTGTGCATTTGCTAAATAACCAATTATCAAACTCCCCAAAATTAATAATACACTACCATTAGTAAATGAATGTTTAATAGCCGTACGCTTTTTTATTTTTTCATTTTCATCTGTGTTAAAAGTAGATATTAAAACCAATCCCATAATGATTGCTGGCGATTCCATTAATGCCATTATGGCAACCATATGACCATGAATATTCATGTCATGCGCTTCTAAATAGGAAACCGCTGTTACAAATGTAACGGCACTTACCGAACCATAGGCTGCAGCAATGGCACCAGCATCAAAAACACTCAGTTTTCGTTTCAAAATAACAAAGGTATACAATGGAATAAATAAGGAAATAGCCACACCAAAAAGCATCGACCAAGCAATTTCAGACGTAAATTGTTCATGAGAAAGCTCTTGACCTCCTTTGAAACCAATGGCGAATAATAGGTATAGCGAAATGAATTTTGAAGAATTTGGGGGAATTGCTAAATCACTTTTAAGGTAAACGGCAACAATACCCAAAACGAAAAATAATAAAGCAGGATTGGTTAAATTTTCAATTAAAAGACTAAAGTTCATTTTACTTTATAGTATTAGTTATGTTTAGTTATTTTTGTGAAGCTCTTTTCAGTCGGTCGTTAATGGCTTTTCCAACACCTAAGTCTGGCACGAATTGGGCTAGTATGACATCTAATTGTAGAGCATCTAATCGAATCATTGCTGAATACAAGTTTTTAGCTGCTTCGTCTAAGTTTCCAGAAACAGATAAAAATTCCATTTCACAGTGGTCTTTGATCTGAACTTCTTTGTCAAACAACAGCAATCCCTTCTTTAATCCATTCAATGTTTTGATATCATTTTGTATATTTTCCGTTACTATAAATGTTGTTTTAGGAGAATAATGGCGGCTGAACATACCCGGTGCTATTGGTTTTACATCATCAAATCGGTCGAAGTTCAATGTACCACAAACTTCTTGAATGGCTTCCAAAGCTACCGAACCATATCGATAAAGTGTGGGGCGATCATTTTCAAACCCTATGATTGTTGACTCAACACCTTTTTCGCAACTACCTCCGTCCAAAACAAATTCAAGCTTCTTTCCAAAATAATTGGCTACATGTTTGGCATTAGTTGGGCTAACTTGTCCAAATGGATTGGCGCTTGGCGCAACCAATGGAAAATCAATAGATTGCAATAGTTTCAAACAAAGTGGATGATTAGGAACTCTAACGGCTACCGTTTCTTTACCCGAAGTCACTGAATAAGGAATTGAAGGATGTTTTTTCAACACCATAGTTAATGGCCCTGGCCAAAAATGATGCGCCAATTTATAGGCTAATTCAGGTATATCTGTCGCAACTTTGTCAAGTTCATTGACCGATGAAATATGGACAATAAGTGGATTATTAGAAGGTCGATTTTTAAGTTTATAAATTTTATCAATAGCCTCCTCACTAAAAGCATTTCCTGCTAGTCCATAAACAGTTTCGGTTGGTAATCCAATTATTCCATTTGTAGAAACAATTTTCTTTGCCTGTTTACAATTTTTTGATATCATAATTTTATACGTTTTTAAGGATTACAGATATCACAATACATTGGATCTTCTACTTCTTTTCCTTTTGGAAATAGTTCATCTTTTGAATGATCGCATTTTAAACAACCTAATTGGTAACTCAATATACTTTTTGTTGGTGTTCCACATAAACCGCAGGGAAGTTCTGAGTTGGCTTTTACAATACCAAAACCCGGAGTTTGACATATAGGACACAACGATTTTACTTTGTCAGCTAATTTTTGAGCCAATAATTCAAGCCTTTTCATCCTTGTCGGATTATATAAAGCCCTCATATCGGTCTCAATAAATGCTTTGCCATATTTTGAGATAAAATCATGGTAAGTTTCAATCAAATATTCTTTGTCTACAATACCTTTTACTAGATTGTTGAATTCATCAGGGGAATCTTTTAATATAACCCCTTGAGTGGGAAAATTTACCTTTTTTATAAATTCTTCTAATTCAACTAAATTATTAATCTCCGAGCTATAATAATTGGTCTCTGTGCTAAGGTCCCTAACTATAATTTCAATATCATTTTTTTTGTCCATTAACATCAAAATTTCATCACCAGAGGGAACAAAAAATAATTGCGGATGAGGGCCAAATGATCCTTCACTTGCAATAGCTATATCTACGTTAGCCATCTCCATTGCCTGTAAACATTTTATTCTAGCCGTTTCAATGGGATTACCTGATCGTTCCACTTCACCAGAAAAGGTACCTAATTGATCGGTATCAAAATCCTGAAGTACACAACATTTAACACCAAACTCCTTTTCAAAAATTGGAGCTATAACTCGTTCTTTATGATGTTTAGTAGCAACAACTAAAAATCTGTCTTTAAACATTTTTTTGTACAAATGGTTTCTGTCAATTCAACTCTAATATCGGAAGTTATCTTTAACCTCTTGTTTTCATTTTTGGCTATTAAAAGTAATTCCTTAAACTTATCGATACTTAAATTTAAATTATGAATTCGAGCTATGGCTAAAGGATCATCTTTCCCATATCTTTCGTGTGAACTGATGTTTTTCAACTTATTATAATTGACTTTTGTAATTAATGCATTTAATATTATTTCACGGGCATCTTCCACTGAAAATTCACCGTGAATAAAAGACAACTGTTCTTCTGGATTCATTATTTATTGTTTTTGAATGTATTTTTAAAAAGCACCTTGCTCACCCTATCAATTTAAATTTAATTTAAGGATGTATAAATGAGATTCATTTTTTTGAGGGTATAATTGAGATAGTTGATTCGATTTGAAAATGTTCTTTGCCCATTTTGATGTGTTTTTTTAATTGGTCCATTTCATTTTGTAATTTTTTAATCTTTGATTCCCTGTATTTTATATCCTCTAAACTGTCAGATTTTGAAATTTTACTTTCATGAAATTTGATTTTTTTATTCATCATTTGTGATATCAATTCAAAAGCATCTTTTGAACTGAAAATTCCCTGAATTAATTGAATATTCATAGCTTATAAATTATTAAATTGGAATTGTTTTTGACCTAACGGTTTCATTGAAGAATCCATTAGCACCAACTATTGGTGTTGAACTTATGGCAATAGACTCCCCTATCATATTCTCAGATAGTTGAACAATGGAATTAAACAATAACGCTTTTGATTGAGCTGTAATTACGTTATATACTTCTTTTACAACTTGTGAATCTATAATTTTGTATGAAACGTTGTCCAAATCAATAGATGCAGAGGCAATCATTTTTTTTGACAATAATTGCTCAACCAATTTTTCTGGATTATGCTCTTTCTTCAAATAAATAATTACATTAATCATGGTTTATATTTTTTAGTTATTGTCCTTGACCCATCGAATAGCCTATTTTGCCATCGAAAGAATATAAGTTTTCTGTTTTTATAACATCGATATTTGCATTCAAGGCATTTTTCATTAATTCAACAATGTTTAATTTTGAAATTTCACTTCCTTCCTCATGTTTAAATCGGCATCTCCAATGATCTGTACAAAAGGTTTCTTTAAAGCCATCTGGCCAAACTTTTATACCTCTATTAGTTATCATAGTTAGTTTAATTGAATTCCCTTCAATTTCACTTATTTTGTGAGCTAATTCATTTGGGTCAGTTCCATTCCAATGCACAAATAAATCTACTCCTAAAAGTTCCTTTTTGGCTGGGGCTTTTCTTACATATTTAGGTAAATTCAAAGCTGCATTATTAGAATAAGCTACTGATTTCAAAATAGAAGGCTTTTTGCCTAAATTATTTATTACTGCTTGAGCAAATTCTTTGGTTCCTACTTTTTTCGCGCTAATACCTTCTTTATAAATGTCATACGTGTGAATACCCTCCTCAAGTGTTTTTAACCAAGCATTTTGAATTTTTTCAGCCACATCAGTTTGGCCAATATGATTCAACATCATAATAGCCCCTTGCAATAATCCTGAGGGGTTGGCTAAATTTTGACCCGCTCTTCGAGGTGCTGATCCATGAATGGCTTCAAACATAGAGCATTCTTCTCCAATATTTGCAGAACCAGCCAAACCAACAGAACCTGTAATTTGTGCTGCAATATCACTCAATACATCTCCATATAAATTAGGCATTACAATTACATCAAAGACTTCTGGAGTATCAGCCATTTTTGCCGCTCCTATATCAATAATCCAGTGTTCATTTTCTATTTCAGGATATTCTTTTGCAATTTCGTCAAACACTTGATGAAACAATCCATCTGTTTGTTTCATTATATTATCCTTAGTAAAACAAGTTACCTTTTTTCTATTTTGCTGTTTTGCATATTCAAAGGCGTATCTAACAATTTTTTCACAACCCGGTCTGCTGATTAATTTTAAGCATTGTACTACTTCATCGGTTTGTTGATGTTCAATTCCTGCATACAGATCTTCTTCATTTTCCCGCACAATAACTATATCCATTACAGGGTGTTTGGTACTTACAAATGGGTGCAAGCTTTTGCAAGGTCTAACGTTCGAATACAAACCTAAAAATTTACGGGTGGTCACATTCAAACTTTTATAACCCCCTCCTTGAGGTGTAGTTATAGGAGCCTTTAAAAATATCTTATTTCTACGAATCTTATCCCAAGAGTCATTCGAAATTCCAGAGGTATTACCAGCAAGGTATACTTTTTCTCCTACTTCAATTTCTTCAATTTCAATTTTAGCTCCCGCGGCCAAAATAATCTCTAAAGTGGCATCCATAATCTCTGGTCCTATGCCATCTCCTTTTGCAATCGTTATTTTTGTCATTTTTATTGAATTTTAAATTTCGGTACAAAATTGAAGAATAGAATTCATAAGTTTTTATTTATCTTTGTAATATGATGTATTAAATATTTTTATGAATTATACACTAAATCAACTTCAAATATTCCTTAAAGTAGCGCAAACACAAAGCGTTACTAAAGCTTCTGAAGAATTACATTTGACGCAACCAGCCGTTTCTATTCAATTGAAAAATTTTCAAGATCAATTTGAAATTCCTTTAACAGAAGTTGTAGGAAGAAAAATATACATTACTGATTTTGGTCGTGAAATAGCGGAAGCTGCTGAAAACATTATCAATCAAGTATATGCCATTAATTATAAAACCTTGGCGCATAAAGGGCAATTGACTGGAAGATTAAAAATTTCAATTGTATCAACGGGTAAATATATAATGCCCTATTTTTTAACTGATTTCATCAACCAAAATAAAGGAATTGAACTTTTGATGGATGTAACCAATAAAAATAAAGTAATTGAATCGCTTGAATACAACGAGGTAGATTTTGCTTTAGTTTCATTAATTCCTGCTAATTTAAATGTTCAAAAAATTGATTTGCTTCAAAATAAGTTATATTTAGTAGGAAATAAATCGTTGCATTTCAAGAAGGGAACGCCACCCAATTCAATTTTTAAAGAACTACCACTCATCTATAGAGAAAAAGGATCTGGAACACGTCAAACCATGCTTGAATTTATGGAGAGCAAACAAATATCGGTTCTAAAAAAAATGGAATTGACCTCTAATGAAGCCGTTAAACAATCAATAATTGCTGGTTTGGGATACTCCATTATGCCTCTTATTGGATTAAAAAATGAATTGCAAAACGAAGAACTCAAAATAATTCCCATTCCTGATTTACCCATAAAAACAACTTGGAGTTTGATTTGGTTAAATGGCAAGAACCATTCGCCCGTTTCACTTGCATTTTTAAATCATTTGGAAAATGAAAAAGAAAAAATCATCCAAACCCATTTCAGTTGGTACGAAAAATACTAATCTTATTTCATTATATTTGAACATCGTACAAAATATACTACATTCTATTAGTGGTCATTTTAAATAGTATTTAATCTCTAAGCGCAGTTTATATTATTATTTAAACTTTACAAATTCATTGTGAACAAATTTAAGTAAGCTTTGTTAAAATTACATAATTAATATTTTTTTTGCATTTTTTAATTGCACTATTAATAGTATTACTATTATATTTGCATTATTATTATCAAATAAAGATATATGACTATACCATTTGCTATTGAAGTTAACAAAAATTCGTATGTTAAAAATCCTCAAACGAGTGAATTGGGCCTAAAAATTATAGAAGAAGGCATCAATATGCTTTGTGAATTAGGTTTTGAGGAATTTACGTTTAGAAAATTAGCTCAACAAATTAATTCTACCGAAGCTTCTATTTACCGTTACTTTGAAAATAAACACAAGTTTGTTTTGTATTTAAACTCTTGGTATTGGAATTGGATGAATGTTAGACTAATGTTAGCATTAAGTAACATCTATGATCCTAAAGAAAAGCTAATTAAATCCATTTCATTAATCACAGATGAAATAAAACAAGACAGTACATTTTCGCACATCAATGAAATTAAACTTCAAAGTATTGTAATCACTGAATCTTCAAAATCTTATCTGAATAAAGGAGTTGATGAGGCTAATAAATTAGGACTTTTTGCTGAATACAAAGAACTTGTACAAAAAATAAGCGACCTTATTTTAGAATACAACCCACAATTCAAATACCCTCATATGATGGCTTCTACTGTCATTGAAAGTTCCTATCATCAACGTTTTTTCTCAAAACACCTACCTCGTCTAACGGACGAAATAAAAGGTGAAGATTCAATTCAAGAATTTTTCCTACAATTAGTTTTAAAAACAACTACTTAACTACAATACACTTATGGCAGCAAATCAACTTTCACCAACCGAGCGATTTTGGAGGTTATTAAAACCAGACAAAAAAGAAATTCAAAATGTATATGTTTATTCCATTTTTTATGGCTTAGTAAACCTCTCTTTACCTCTTGGAATTCAAGCCATTGTAAACCTGATTCAAGCAGGTCAAATCAGTACATCTTGGGTTGTTTTAGTAACTTTTGTAGTATTAGGAGTTGCGTTAATTGGTTTGCTTCAAATATTCCAGTTGAGAATAACTGAAAACCTACAACAACGTATTTTTACTCGCGCAGCTTTTGAGTTTTCGTATAGAATTCCACGCACCAAAATGAGCGAATTAATCAAACATTATTTTCCAGAATTGGCGAACCGATTTTTTGATACTTTAACCCTTCAAAAAGGTGTGTCAAAAGTTTTGATTGACTTTTCGGCTGCAAGCATCCAAATTGTTTTTGGACTTATCTTATTAAGTCTATACCATCCTTTTTTCATAGTTTTTAGTTTTATTTTGATTGCACTCTTATTGGCCATTTTTAAACTGACCAGCAAAAGAGGCTTGGAAACCAGCCTTAAAGAATCAAAATACAAATATAAAGTGGCTCATTGGTTGCAAGAAATAGCTCGAACTTCTATAACATTTAAATTAGCTGGTAACACTCAATTGCATTACAGCAAAACCGACAAAAACGTTGAAGGCTATTTAAATGCACGAGAAAGCCATTTTAAAGTATTGTTGCAACAATATGCAATGTTGGTGTTTTTTAAAGTAGTCATTACCGCTTCATTATTAATTGTTGGTGGTTGGTTGGTTATGGATCAACATATGAATATTGGACAATTTGTAGCAGCAGAAATCATCATTATCATGATTATGAATGCTGTTGAAAAATTAATATTAAACTTAGAAACCATTTATGATGTACTCACATCAATCGAAAAAATTGGTCAAGTTACCGATATGGAAATGGAAAACATCAGTGGTAGTGATATCACTTTGATTTCTTCCCAAGAAAAAGGAATTTCTATTCAAATGTCCGAATTGAATTATAAATATTCCGATGAAAATCATTACACCATCAAAAACTTAAATTTAGAGATTCAGCCTTGTTCAACCAATTTACTAACCGGAAAAAATGCTTCGGGTAAAAGTACTCTTTTACATATTATGGCTGCTTTGTTGGATGTAGAAGAAGGAAGTATCAGTTTCAATAATTTTCCTGTAGGAAATATAGATTTACATTCTTTGAGAACTATAACCGGAAATTGTTTTACTCAAGATCAAGTTTTTGAAGGAACTATAGAAGAAAACATAAGCCTTGGGAGAGAAAATGTAACGATTAATGATGTGATATGGGCCATACAATGTGTAGGACTAAACGATTTTATCAAATCGCTTCCTAAAGGGTACAACACCAATCTCAAACCACTTGGAAACAAGTTGCCAAGCAACATTCTTTATAAACTTTTACTAGCAAGAAGTATCGTTCACAAGCCAAAATTATTATTAATCGAAGATGTTTTTGGAAAATTCACACCAGAAGATCGGAACGATATTCTAAAATTCCTTACCTCCAAAAATAATGGATGGACACTTGTCTTGGCTGCTTCAGATGCTCAATATGCATCGTATTTTGACAATGTATTGTATTTAGTTGATGGTAAAATAGAACCCTTAAAATAATTGTTATGCTAAACATATCTAAAAATAGAATTGACGATTATGTAGCAAAAGATAAATTAAAATCATTTGCCATAATACATTCAAAAAAATCAAAAAATGTAGCCAAAAGGTTGTTACTTTTTTCTACAATTTTACTAATTATCATTATGTTTATTCCTTGGACTCAAAATATTCGAGCAAAAGGATTGTTGACCACATTAAAACCAAACCAAAAGCCACAGGTAATTCAATCAATAATTGGCGGTAGAATTGAAAAATGGTATGTTCAAGACGGTGATTTAGTAAAAAAAGGCGATACCCTACTCTATATTTCAGAGGTAAAAGACGAATATTTTGACCCCTCTTTATTAGAAAGAACAGGGGAACAATTGGACTTTAAAACGAGCAGCGTAGATACATATAAAAGTAAAGTATTGGCCTTAGAAAAACAAATAGAAGCACTCATTGAAACCAAAAACTTAAAATTAAAACAAACGAAAAACAAATACGAGCAAGCGAAAATAAAAGTAGAAACCGATAGCATCAATTATCAAGTTACTCAATTTAATCACACCGTTGCCATTGAACAGTTTCAACGTTTTCAATCACTTTATGAAGAAGGCTTGAAATCAAAAACTGAAGTAGAAAATAGAAATATTACACTACAAAAAGCGAGCAATGATATGAATGCGATGGAAAATAAGTATTTAACTTCACAAAATGAATTAATCAATGCAAAAGTTGAAATTGTAACCATTGAAGCGCAATACGATTATGAAATTGCCAAGGCTCAATCTGAAAAATTTACAGCAATGTCAATGGTCTTTGATGCTGAATCAACGGTCTCTAAAATGCAAAATCAATATTCAAATTATGAAATTCGCAACAGTTTATACTATATAACAGCTCCTCAAGATGGTTATGTTTCACGCACAATTCAATCAGGAATTGGTCAAACCGTTAAACCTGGAGATGAAATCATCAGCGTTATTCCTTCAGAATATGAATTAGCGGTGGAAATGTTTGTAAAACCAATTGATTTACCTTTACTCAAACATAAACAGCAAGTACGTATACAATTTGATGGATGGCCCGCCATTATATTTTCAGGATGGCCAAATGTATCCTATGGTACCTATGGAGGATTAGTTTATGCTATAGACAATTACATTAGTCCAAATGGATTGTACAGAATTTTAGTATGTCCTGATCCAAATGACCACCCTTGGCCAGAGCAATTAAGAATTGGTGCCGCTACCAACAACCTCACATTGCTTAATGATGTGCCTATTTGGTATGAGTTATGGCGACAATTTAATGGCTTTCCGCCAGATTATTACACCACTAATAGATCAAATAATCCTGATTTTGTTAATGCAAAAAAAGATAAATAATATGAACTTAAAAAGCCATTTTTTGCAGGTACTTCTCCTTATTATTTGTGGATGTAATTCGGGTATCGCAAATCAAGATTCTATAAAAACACTTGCTTTCAAAGATTACATGAAAATAGTAGTCAATGAACATCCCTTAGCGAAAAAAGCGGCCTTACAACTTAATAAAGGAACGGCTGTAGTAATGATGGAACGAGGTGCATTTGACCCCTATTTATTCAACACTACAAAAGAAAAATATTTGAACGAAAATCAATATTACAGCATTATTGAAAGCGGTATAAAAATACCAACGTGGTTTGGGGTTGAATTTCAATTGGCCAACGATTATAATAGAGGATATTACCTCAATCCAGAAAATAACTCCGGAACAGATGGGCTTTGGTTTGCAGGAATTTCTGTTCCAATTGGGCAAGGATTGCTCATTGATCAACGTAGAGCCGATTTAAGAAAAGCTCAAATTTTTGAAAAAGCTACGTTGCAAGAGCAAAAAATTATGCTAAACGACCTCCTTTTGGAAGCTGGAAAAAATTATTGGGATTGGCATTTTGCTTATCATTCCATGAAAATATTCGAAAATGCCTCAAAGGTTGCAACCGAACGACTTTCAATAATCAAAACAGAAGCTAAAATTGGCGAAAAACCAGCTATTGATACCGTTGAAGCTTCCATACAATTGCAAAATATAATTATGAATTTGCAACAAGCGCAAATCAAAGAACAAAATGCTCGTGCATTGGTCTCCTTATTTTTATGGCTTGAAGGAAGCATTCCAGTCGAATTAAAAGAAAACACTACACCCGTATTAACGATTAATCCCAGTGAAATTTGGCCTGAATCTTCAACTCAAACAGTTCAAATTAATGCTCATCCCGAACTTATCAAAACCAGACTTAAAATAGATGAGTATACTATTGATTACCGATTAACCCGAGATAAACTTAAACCAAAAGTAAACTTAAACTACAACTTCTTAAATGATTCCTACTTGAGTAATTTCGAAAACTACAGCATCAATAATTACACTTGGGGGCTAAATTTTGCTATGCCCATTTTTTTGAGAGAAACGCGAGGTGAATTAAAATTCAAAAGCATCATGCTTACTGAGATGAAGTTGGATGTTGACTACAAAAGTGCCGTATTGAATTACAAAATCATTGCTTCAGAAAATGAACGCATACTTTATCGAAACCAACTATCAATACAACAAAAAAATCTTGAAAACTATAGAGTTTTATTCGAAAGCGAACGAACAATGTTCTCATTAGGCGAAAGTTCATTGTTTATTTTAAATACTAGGGAGCAGAATTACATTTCTGCACAAATAAAATTAATAGAACTGTTGAGCAAAGGATTAAAATCTGAATTATCGGTAAATCATGCTCAAGGTATTCTTGCGGATTTATGGAGTATTTAAAACATTTGTGTTCTTTTAATTAATATCACAATGTGTTAAATACTCAATGTTCACAAAATTGCTTTCGGAATAAATTTACACCAATTAATTATCTTTACTTTTGCGTTGAAGTTTGCTTCAACAAATAAAATCAGTAGCCTTAAAGTCTGTAATCCAACAAAATGAACCTTTCCAACGCTTTTTTAATTCCCTTATTTTTAGTGTTTTTTTCAATCATATTGAGTTGTGATGACGAAAATGGTGTTGATGAAAGTATCAATAAAGAAGTCAAAACACTTCAGCTAACCGAGAAAATTTGTACCGATTTTGCATTAAAATTGCACGAATCATTTGTTAATAATGACACTACATTTTTAAACAGTTATATAAATTGGGATGAAATTAAAAAACAATCTTTTACCTACAGTTCAGAAAATGATTCTATCCTGAATTCAATCATTTGGGATAAAATTAAAAACCAAATATTCTTTGGACGCGATTTTACCCAAGTATCTGCCATGGGAGGTTCTTTGCGTTTTGTTACCTATTACAAAGTGTCAGAAACAGAACATCATATTGTACTTAGATCATTTTACCCTCCACAAAATATCAATTTTTATGATTTTACATTGGGAAATAAAGGTGAGTTTTTGGTGGTTAATGATATCTATTCATACGAAATGGCGTGTTCCCTCTATCAACTATTGGGTGAACAAATTGATGCATTGACCTCCTTATCCTCTAATAAAGAGGAGCTTATTACCAACTATGAAGATGTACAATCTAAGATTAGCCAAGCGCGGAATTTTTCAATAGAAGGTCAATTAAGTCAAGCATATAAAACATTGATATCTGTTAATGAAAAATTCAAAACAACACAATACTATCAGAGTATTGAATTGGGACTCCTCTTTGGTTCATCTGAAGAATCCGTTCAAAATAATGCTATTGCAAAACGTATTGAAAAAATTGCCCTTAACGAACCAGGTAGGTGGTTGCTTTTGTTTTATCAATCAGGATTATTAAAAGATTATGAACAAGCCCGTTTATGCATTAAAAATTTGGAAGGTTATGCCGGTAATGATGAAATGTTAACCTATTTGTTAGGGGTAACTTATTTTGAAGAGCAAAATTATCAAATGGCGCTCGACTTATTTAATACTGTTTTAGTAACCGAACAAGATTTTTATATCATTCATTATGCTAAAATTACCTCACTAATTGAACTCAAAAAGTTTGATATGGCAGTTGATGCATTAAATCTATTGAGTACTATTTTTGACACCTCCAAAGTCAATTGGGATAAAGAATTTATGGCCTATCCCGAATTTTTAATGTCGGATGAGTTTGCCACTTTCTATACTTGGGAAGAAGCTGAAGAAGTGTAGAGCTGACAATTTCTTTAAAAATATTTCAATCTTCTTCATTTTGTTTACGGTGTAAAGATTTTTTTTAACTTTACGCCCCTTAACAAAAATGCCTTTTTTCATGATTACACACATTGATGGAATTTTAGAAGAAAAAAACCCGGCTTATGTCGTGGTTGATGTCAATGGTGTAGGATACATCCTTCATATATCGCTTAATACATATAGTGCATTACCTGATAAAGGACGTGTTCGTCTTTTTTCTCATTTAGCCATTAAAGAGGATGCTCATACACTTTATGGATTTGCTACCAAAAGCGAACGTGAAATGTATCGTCAACTCATTTCCGTTTCGGGTGTAGGACCTTCTACAGCACGTATGATATTGTCCTCAATGACTTCTGTGGAATGTGCCAATGCAATAGTTTCGGGTAATGTTGCAGCTTTCAAAATGGTTAAAGGAATAGGAGCAAAATCGGCCGAAAGAATCATTATTGACCTAAAAGATAAAGTAAGCGGTGAAATTCTTTCTTTAGAAAATTTAACAACTTCAAACAATACTATTAAAAATGAAGCGTTAAGTGCTTTGGTTGTTTTAGGAATCGATAAGAAAAAAGCAGAAAAGATCATTGGAGACACACTTCAAAAACGTGGAGATGACATTACTGTTGAAGAACTTATAAAAATTGCACTTAAATCAATCTAAAAAAAACTAACTTTTATACTACTATTATTTTGAGATTGAGGAATCTTTTATTCGGTATTATTTGTGTTGTCTTTGTAGGACTAATAAGTGCTACCCACCTCATAGCAGCTAAAACCAACATTCCAGTACTTTACAAGAATATGGTAATGGCAAGCGATACGCCTGAATTACCCTACCCCATCACCCCAACCTACGATCCTTCTGCGCCCAGTTACAATATTATGGATTTGCAGTTACCTTCAGGTGTAGAAACCAATGTTACATACGACCCGATATCAGGTAAATATATTTTCACTGCAAAATTAAATGGTATGGATTATTTGCCTCCGAGTGCTATGACGCTGGAGCAATACATGATGTACCAAAATAAGCAATCTACCAAAAACTATTATCAGGAAAAGTTAGATGAACAAGTAAATAAAGGACGTGATGAGGCTGTAGCCACTCCCGAAGGATTTGATTTAGCTGCCATAAAGATTAAAACTCCTATTGATTTGCCCATTGAAATCAGGACTCAAGGTTCTGCTGAGTTAAAATTTGGTATTAATGTTTCACGCACGGACAACCCAGTTTTACCTGAAAGACAAAGACGTATTACCACTTTTGATTTCAATCAACAAATTCAAATAGGTTTGACTGGTAAAATTGGAGATTTAATGAACCTTGGCTTCAACTACAATACAGAAGCTACATTTGACTTTGAAAATAAACTTAAATTGAATTATTCAGGTAAAGAAGATGATATTCTCCAATTACTTGAAGCAGGTAACGTAAGTATGCCACTCAACAGTTCTTTGATTCAAGGTAGTCAAAGTTTATTTGGTATTAAATCTCAATTACGTTTTGGAAGATTAACCGTGACCACCGTTCTTTCACAAGATAGAGGACAAAAGAAAGAAATAGAAGTAGCAGGAGGTGCTCAAATTCAAGAATATAATTTGAATGTCGACAATTATGAAGAAAATAGGCACTTCTTTGTCAATTATTACTTCAGAGATAATTACGATCGTGCAATGGCTACCTTGCCTATCCCCTCTTCCAAAGTGCAAATTCAACGTATGGAAGTATGGATTACCAATCGTACCAACAATTTTAACGAAACACGAAATATAATTGCTTTTACAGATTTAGGTGAATCGAAATCTACCAATATGGAAAATGTCGGTTTTGCACAAGTTGGTGCTCCCGAAATACCCGATAACGAGCACAATGCACTATACAATACACTTGGTTCAAACACCTCCATTAGAAATTATGTAAATGCTGCCAACGTACTTACAGGTCAATACGGGATGGTTCAAAGTGTTGATTACGAAAAACTAGAAAACGCTCGTTTGCTTTCGGTTAATGAATATTCCTACAACAGTGTTCTTGGTTTCATTTCACTTAATCAATCGTTGAATAATGACGAAGTGTTGGCTGTTGCCTATCAATATACTTACAATGGAGAAACGTATCAAGTAGGTGAATTCAGTACAGATGGTGTGGCAGGTCAAAATGCTTTGTACCTAAAAATGCTTAAATCAACGGTTCGAAATCCATTAAAAAAATTGTGGGATTTGATGATGAAAAACGTTTATTCGTTGGGTGCCTATCAAATAGATCAAACCAATTTTAAATTAGACGTTTGGTACAACAATCCTTCTTCAGGGATTGACATTAACTACATACCCAAACCAGGTGTAGATGACAAATTGTTGATTCAACTGTTGGGTCTGGATCGTTTGAATATGCAACAAGCTCTTTATGCTGATGGTGTATTTGACTTTATTCCTATCAATGCCACCAGTGGACGAATAGCTGAAGTGGGAACCATCAATCCTAAAAACGGAAGATTATATTTTAATACCATCGAGCCTTTTGGACAAACATTAGATGATAAATTGCAACAAGTTGGACTTCCTGCTAACGTTAGAAATACAGTAGTTTTTAAACAACTGTATGATAGTACCAAAATTGCTGCCCAACAAATACCCGAATTAAATCGATTCAGAATAAAAGGTTCTTATCAGTCATCGGTTAGTAGTGAAATTGCATTGAATGCTATGAATATTCCTCAAGGAAGTGTTCAAGTTACGGCTGGAGGAAGATTGCTTACAGAAGGAACCGATTATACCGTAGATTACAACCTTGGAAGGGTAAAAATATTGAATGATGGTATATTGAGTTCTGGAGCACCTATCAAAATTGCCATGGAAAGCAACTCTCTATTTTCCATTCAAACCAAATCATTAATTGGAACTAACCTTGATTACCGCATCAGTAAAGACGCTCAAATTGGCGGAACCATTATGCGTTTGGGAGAACGACCATTAACTCAAAAGGTAAATATCGGAAACGAACCAGTTTCTAATGTCATGATTGGCTTAAATGGTAGCTTTAAAAAAGAATTGCCTTTTTTAACAAAAATGGTAGATTTAATACCAGGAATAGATACTAAAGAAAAATCTTTTGTTAATTTTTCTGGTGAGGTTGCTGCTTTATTGCCTGGACATAACAAGGTGATTGGGGATAACGGTAATGCATTTATTGATGATTTTGAGGGAAGTCAATCGGCTATTGATATTAGAGCCTTTAATACTTGGGTAATGGCCTCAGTACCTCAAGGACAACCGGACCTTTTTCCAGAAGGAGCCTTATACGACAATTTAGATAATGGTAAAAAAAGATCGAAAATAGCTTGGTACGTTATTGACCCATTATTCCATAACGACAATAATTTAACACCTGGTTATATTAAGGGAAGTGCTCAGCAAACCAACAACTTAATGCGTCAAGTATTAGTAAGAGAGGTTTTTCCAAATAGAGAACTCCCAACAGGTTCATTAAACAACATTCCTGTATTGGATTTGGCCTATTATCCAGCCGAAAGAGGTCCTTACAATTATGATACACAAAACGTTAACTTTGCTGATGGTAAATTCACTGACCCACAAAACAGATGGGCAGGTATCATGAGACCGTTGACCACCAACGATTTTGAAATGGCCAATATTGAGTACATTCAATTTTGGATGATGGATCCATTTGCAAACAGCGACCCTTCGTTTCCCAATGTTGACGCTACTAATACTACAGGTGGAGAATTGTATTTCAACCTTGGAAATGTATCAGAAGATATTTTGAGAGATGGAAGAAAATCATTTGAAAACGGAATACCGGCTAATGGAGTATTTGATGCACAAACAATAGCTACATCATCTTGGGGTTGGATACCAACCACTCAGGTAATTGTACCTGCATTTGACAATGATGTAACTACTCGTTTAAATCAAGATGTTGGATTGGATGGTTTGAGAAGTGATGTCGAAGCTACTTATTTTGCCAATTTTGTAAATGCACTCAACGTTGATCCAGTTGTAAAAGCTAAGATTTTGGAAGATGCGTCAGCAGATAATTATCATTATTTTAGAGGAGATGATTATGATGCCATCCAGAATACTATATTAGATCGTTACAAAGATTACAATAATCCCGAAGGCAATTCACCTACTTCAGAATTTAGTGCTACATTGAACGGTGAAGGATACCCCACAAGTGCCACTACTCAACCTAATTTAGAGGATATCAATGCTGATAATAACCTAAATGAATCGGAAGCCTATTTTCAATATAAAATAGATATGAAACCACAAAATATGATTGTGGGACAAAATTATATTGTAGACAAAATTTTAGGTCAAGATGATAGAAGCGGTAAACAAGTTTATTGGTATCAATTCAGAATACCTATTCGTGAGTTTACTTCTAGAGTTAATGGTATTCAAGATTTTAGATCCATTCGTTTCATTAGAATGTTTATGAAAGGATGGTCACAAGAAGTTGTTTTGCGATTTGCTCGTTTAGAACTGTTGAGAGGTGAATGGAGAGCCTATAACGGTAGTTTGTTGACCAATGGTGAATATGTTCAAGGTGAAGAAGCCAACACTTCTTTTAACGTAGGAGCTGTGAATATTGAGGATAATGGTAAACGTGTTCCAATCAATTATGTAGTGCCTGATAAAGCCATACGTGAAATCAACTTTCAAACAGCCAACCTGGCTCAACGAAATGAGCAATCCATTGTGTTGGATGTCTGTGGACTCAAAGATGGAGATGCTCGTGCAGCTTTTAGAAATGTAAACTTTGACGTGAGGAATTATAACAAAATTGAAATGTTTGTTCACGCAGAAAGTAAATTAAATGATATACTTCCTCAAGATGGTGAAGTGACTGTATTTGTTAGATTAGGAACCGATTTTAACAATAACTACTATGAATATGAAATGCCCGTTAAATTTAGCCAATGGGGAGTGAATACTTCTTCATCTATTTGGCCAACTGAAAATGAAATGGTTATTGATCTTCAAGCATTAAGAGAAGTAAAATCATTGAGAAATAGAATAGGATTTAGTATTTTCGAACGTTTTACAGTACAAGACAGCACAGTAACTAATGGTGTTAGTAATGGAAATAAGAACATGACGGTAGTAGGTAATCCTAATTTACAATCGCTAAAAACCATAATGATTGGAGTTAGAAATCCTAAAAAGGATGATCCGAGTAATCAATGGCAACCCGATAATGGTGAAGACCAATGTGTTCAGATTTGGGTAAATGAGCTTAGAATGTCTGATTTTAATAACCGTCCAGGTTGGGCTACTATTGGCCGTATGACCACTCAATTAGCCGATTTTGCCGATGTTTCTTTGGCAGGTAATTATTCTTCACCAGGTTGGGGAAGTATTGAAAAAAGCGTTAGTGAACGTCAACAGGATCATATCTATGGATTTGATGCCAGTACAACCATACGTTTAGAAAAATTCTTTGGCCCTAGAATAGGTTTAAAAGCGCCTATGTATTTAGGGTATACACGAAATGTAATTAAACCGTTGTATGACCCACTCAATCCTGATTTGATTTTGGAACAAGCTCCAGGAGTAGAAAATGAAGAATGGAGAGAATATTTCCTAAATTCTATTAATATGACCGAACGTAAAGCCATTAACTTTACCAACGTTTCATTATCCCCTACCAAAAAAGACGGAACAAAAGCTAAACCTCATTTTTACAATATTTCCAATTTTGCACTGAACTTCTCATACAATGAATTGGCGAAAAAAGATGTAAATACGCGCTATAATGATACTCGTAATTATTTACTAGGATTTAACTATGGTTTTTCAAAAACACCAAAAGCATTTGAACCCTTTAAAAACATTAAGTATATTAAAAGTTCAAAGTGGCTAAAACCTATAAAGGAATTTAATTTGTTTTTCGCACCAAAACAAGTTGGTTTTAACTCTGTTATTACAAGAAATTACAGCCAATTTGCTACACGTTACAATTTCCCTGGTGGAGAGAATTTGGAATTCCCTCAATTCAATAAAATATTCAATTGGGATAGGAATTACACCTTAAAATACGATTTGACTAAAAACCTAGGATTTGATTTTCAAGCAAAAAACCGTGCTTTTATTGACGAACCTTTCGGTAGAGTGGATTATGGTGCATTTGGCTATGAATCGGCTTCAGCAAGAGATTCTGTAAACAATAGTATTTCAAGTTTTGGTAAAACCATGAATTATGGTCACACCATTGGTGCCAATTACAAATGGCCATTGGCTAGTTTTCCTCTAACAGATTGGATTTCGTTAACTACAAGATACAATGCAAGTTTTGATTGGACTCGACAACCCTTATTATTGCCAGAAAATACAGTGGGTAACATGATTCAAAACTCACGAGAAGTTTCTTGGAATGGTCGATTAACCATGAAAACACTTTATTCCAAATCAAAATACTTGAAAAAAGTATACGATAAATACAACTCTCCTTCTGGTAAAGTAAATTCAATGACCAATGCAAAAACAGATGGTAAGAATCCTCCCTCTAAAAAAGATGAACCTGCTGATACAACGGGCAAAAAGAAAGGTAAAGAAGATAACCCTAATAAGTTTAATTTATTTGAGCAAATCGTAAGGGTAGCTATGTCCTTAGACAATGTTACGTTAACCTACTCTACCACTGATGGAACTATGCTTCCTGGATACAGACCCAATACTGAAATCTTTGGTTTATCCGGCAATCCTATGGCAAGTCCTTGGGAATTTGTGACAGGAGGAAATCAAGAAGTGGATATCTTTGGAAGACAAAATGATGCCATCTTTGCTGCTCAAGCTTATACCAACGGTTGGCTCATACCGGGTGACAGTTTAAACAATATTGTTTCTCAATATATGGTTAATCATATGGAGAAATTCAATGGTAAAGCCACCATGAAACCATTTACCGGATTCAAAATAGACTTAAACGCAGATTATAGCTTCTCTCAAAACACCAACCGTATTTTGGGATATGATAATTTGGATGAAATATTTGAACTGCGTAATCCTCAATTTACGGGTATGTATAGCCGAACCATTATTACCTGGCCTTCTGCTTTTGACAGAGATAGAGGTGATACAAATGCATTAACCAATGCTACGTTTACCAATATGTTAAACATCAGAGATGAAGTATCTCAATTCATTGGTCAGCAAAGAGGGGCCTCATCACTCGATCCCAATTTAGTAAATGTGGAACAAGGCTATGCAAATGGATTTGGAAGCACACATCAAGATGTATTGATTGGTTCGTTTATAGCGGCATATACCGGTTCTGATGTTAATGAGAAATCAGTAAATCCATTACGAAAATTACCTTTACCAAACTGGCGAATAACGTATGATGGATTTACTAAAATTCCTTATCTAAAGAAATTTACAGAGAAATTCCTTAAAAATTTATCTTTCAGCCACGGCTATCGTTCAACACTTAACGTAGCAGGATTTACTACCAATCTTGACTTTGTTCAAGGAGGTAATGTAACCGATTTGAATGGAAATATTTTGAGCCAAAAACAAATCTTAATGGTTTCAATAATGGAACAATTTCAACCGTTGCTAGGTGTTGACCTTACACTGAAAAATGATTTAATGGCTAAATTCGAATTCAAGAAAGATCGAAACATCACTTTAGGTTTGGCTAACAATCAAATAACCGAAATAAAAGGAACTGAGTTTGTTTTAGGAACGGGTTACAAATTCAAAAAATTGCAATTACCAATTAAGTTTGATGGTAAAAAAATTGCTGCCAGTGATTTGGATATTAGATTGGACGTAAATATTAGAGATAATAAAACCATAATTAGAAAAATAGTAGAAGAACAAAATCAACCTACTGCAGGTCAACGAATTGTAAGAATCAACTTCACAGCCAATTATCAACTTTCTAAAAACTTGATGGTACGTTTGTATTTTGATCGAATCGTAAACAAACCTTTCATTTCAACGGCCTTCCCTACTGCCAACACACAAGCAGGTTTAGCTATACGATTTACGCTTAATTAATGGCATCTAATTACCGTGAATTAATTCTATTCTAAATGAAAACGTTTCTCATTATGATGGCTTCTTGCTCGGTGTTACTATTCTCAAATGCTTCCGTTTCAAAAAAATTAAGTTCGAACAAAAAACAAAAGAAAAACATTGAAATAAAAAGCAGTACCGTACTTTCTGAAGAACTAAAAGAAACGTCAGGTCTAATTTACTTTGATGATTACTTATATACTCACAATGATAATAGTGATATTCATTTGTATAAAATAGAACCTAAAACAGGGACAATTGTGCAACGAATACCGCTAACTTCTACCAAGAATTATGATTGGGAAGCCATTACCCAAGATGAAGTCTATTTTTACATTGGAGACTTTGGAAACAATGGAACAGGAACACGTTCGAACTTAACCATTTACAAAATTTTAAAAAAATCACTGGCTTATGTTCCTGAAATAGAAATGATTACTTTTGATTATGAAGGTAGAAAACCGCAAAAAACTCAAAAATCAAATGGTACCAATTACGATTGTGAAGGTTTTATAGCACTTGGAGATAGTTTATTTCTTTTTACAAAAGAATGGCAAGCAGAGCAAAGTACCTTATATACATTGCCAAAAAAATCAGGAAATTATCTGGCAAAAAAACGACACACCTATCCAGTTAAAGGTTTGATTACAGATGCTACCTACCATAAAAAATTGGATAAAGTCATTCTAACAGGATATAGTTCTACATTACAACCCTTTTTATACACCATTCTAAACTTTTCCAACATAAATCCTTCATTTCATCGCACCAACCGCTACAAACTAGGGCTTCCTTTTCATCAAATTGAAGGAATCACCTTTGCACCCAATAATCTAATCTATTGCTCGAATGAACAGTTTAAGAGGAAATTAATTACCAATGTACCTCAAATGATTCATACGATGATTTTAAATGATTAGGCAAAAAAAATATCGGGACATTTCCCGATATTTCTGATATAAAAAGTTACTGTATTACCTTGTATTCCACAAATTATTATGAATACTGTTTTCAATTTCTCATATTACCACATAGCTAACATAGGCACAAAGAATTTGGAACTTAAAAGCTTAATATAGAAGCTTCGCTTTTTCACATAGGCAGCAATAAAAACGAAGTTTTTCTATGTTTAAGCTTTTGTAAATTAACCTTATCTATGTTCCTATGTGGTTAAAGAAAAATCTAAGTAGATTTCCATTTGAAAAACCAACTATTTTAAAATGCTCGTCTGCCTAAAGAACGTGTTTCAAGTAAAATGCGAAACATTTGAGGAATTCAAAACAGTTATTTTACTTTATAGTAAATCTTATCCATATCATCTTCTTGCACCCAAAGCTCTTTGTTGGTAAGACGTAAAATCTTTACGTGATCGGTTGCTGTAACACCTAAGATAGTATATTGGGTTTGTAGATCGGCATCATCATTAATAAATGACCAATTTCCATCCAAGGTAATGATACCGCTAGTGTACGAATATGTTCCTTCTTTGTAGAACGTTAACACATCGTCATTTGTTCCAGGTGTTACCTCACTGTCATCACCATCAATGTATTTTTCAACGGTCCAAGCTCTGCTGATACGCGCTTTTTTGGTTTGTAATGAAATGGCAGGACCATCTTCATATTTCGAACAAGCACCAAAGAATAAAAGAGTTGAGAATAAACTAATTCCCAATAATGTTGTTGTAATTTTCATAAACAATTTTCTGTATTAATAATAAACACACAAGGTAGGTTCATAAATCAACAATATGGGCCAATGCAAGATAAATCTAGCATTCCTTGTGAACTATTAACACGATTTCACAATAACTGCTCAATAATACATTGGAAAACTGCGTTTACAGCGATTGCAAATAATTAAACCAATAACCTGATTCGGGATAAAGATTTTAGTTAAAATTATTTAGATAAGAAAACGCTTTTTGAGTTGCTATCTTTAAGATAATCAAATTCAGTAACTTTTATGACTTCTCTTTTAAGTGCATATCCTTCACATTCCACTTCAATGTAGTATATCCCAGGATTAAATATAATAGGAATGGTTTTACCTTCGTTACTGATGTATTCGCCTACTCTATTGTCTTCGGCATCATAAATGGTAACTAAAAACTCATCCATTATGGGAGCATTAGTAGTTAAGTCCAAAAACGAAACTTTATAAACTGCTGGATTAATTTCCACCTCTTCATAGGTAACTCGATAAATATCATAATCACCCAATCCTTCTGTTAATACTTGACTTACGTAGGCGTGTTTACCATTGGCTCCAAAACAAATCACTCGGTCATCGTAAGCTGTATTAAGCGGATAACCTAAATTTTCAGGTTCACTCCACGTATTTTCATCAGGATTCCAAGTGGTTTTGAACAAATCATATCCTCCCATTCCACCCCTTCCATTGGATGCAAAATAAAGGGTTTGTCCATCACTTCCAAAGGAAGGAAAATCCTCATTGCCATTTGTACTTAAGAAAGCTATGCGCTGGGCAAGCGCCCATTTTCCATTTGGCAATTTTCGGCACATAAATAAATCCAGACCGGTTTCACCGCCATTGCGATTGGATGCAAACACCATCACACTGCCATCTGAAGAAACGGTAAACGAAGTTTCGATTGATTTGGGATCATTAACACCTTCTGGTATCTTTTTCTTTTTGCCATAACCATTACTCGATTCTTCTGCAAAGTAAATATCACCTTGTTCGGTGGGATTGGTATAATTATCATAATAAATGTAAATCTTCTTTCCATCGGGATCAATTCCTACACAGGATTCGTCATAAACCGTATTGATGCCCGCTAAAGGTTTGGCAGGTGAGAATCGAAAACCATCAAATTTAGAGACAAAAATATCGGATGGATAATAGCCGTCAAACTCCTTTGTGCCTTTACCATCATCTCTTCTTCCAGTAAATACCACTACTTTTTCATCTTGAGAAACAAAAGGGTAATAATCGGGGAAAACGCTGTTTATCTTATCACCTAAGTTTTCAAAAGTTACATTTAAGGGATTGGCATACATTTCAGCCGCCTTGTTATAATTGTCGATGAGAGCCGGAATCGTTCCTACATATTTTCCTCCACTGGATTTATACTGATTTAATAAATCAATTGCTTTTTGAAAATCATATTTAGCAGCATAAGCACTGGCTAAATAGTAAAGCACATCCTTTTCTTTGGATTCACATTGAATAGCTTTTTCAAAATACGGTATAGCTAATGTTTTATCAATATTTGTATTGAGATAACATAAACCTAGGTGATAAAGTGCTTTTGAATCTTTGGGATCAACCTTTAGTTGTTTTTTAAATTCGGTAATGGCCTCTAAATAATTGGTTGATTTGAATAGGTCGTAACCCAAACGAGGGTCGACCTGAGCCACATAAGAATGAGCAAAAATAAAAACAATAAGTATGTATAATAATTTTCTCACACGCTCCAATAGTCAAATTCAGTACCAAATATAAAATAAAATTTGATACTTTTAATGGAAATGCCTATTTTAATGTGATAAACAGGTTATAATTAACAAAGGGTATTAATCATTATTCTAAAATAATAGTATAAGCCATACCGTTTGCAGCAGTAATTTTAAATTCGCAACGTCTGTTTAATTGACGATTTTCTTCATTATCAGAACCATCAGCATTAGCATTGGCTACTGCAGGTTGAGATTCTCCAAACCATTTCATAGTCAATCGGTCTTTTGAAACTCCTCCTTTGGAAAGATGATCGAAAGCACTTTGTGAACGTCTTTTTGATAATTGAATATTATAATCATCAGAACCTAACCAATCTGTGTGACCCAATATTTCTATAGTCGACTCTGGATTGTTGTTCATGTAAGTCAATATTTTATCCAAAGTAGTTTTTGATTCCAAACGTAAGAAAAACTTATCAAAATCAAAATAAATAGGCTCGAAAGCGATTCCAGGAACGTCAGGTTTTTCAACATTTTTCAACCTAACAATATCTTTAATAATGGTATATAACTCATTATTTTTTACACTATCTTCATGCAACATTGTTTTGTATAATGCATCTTCATCTGTCATTTGAAGATTATAGGCCAATGTTCTAGGTTCAAGCTTTGGATCAACTATGTTGTCAAGTACGAAATCTCCTTTTAAATCGGTTAATGCTCTGTTTAATATTGTTAAGTTGTGCTTAACAAAAAATATAGACACAGAGTCCAAAGGCATAGTAGCTAAAACCGTATTTTGACCGTCTAATTTTTTCCAATCTAAATGTCCCTTTGCAATCACATTGTTTGATGAATTAGTAGGATTGTTACCGTAATAACTCAATTTTGCATCTTCTTCATCAATTAACACCATGTAACTTTCATCAGGAGACAACATAGGAAATTTAAATCGTCCTTCATTAGATGTAATTCCCGTTCTAATGATTTCCCCTTTTTTGTTTACCAACATTACTTTGGAATTAACCACAGGTAACACATCATTATGAAAGATTTGACCTTCCATAGTAAATGATGAATCTTTGGCCAACGGTAAATTGCTTATTAAGGCATCTTTAACATCGGTTAATTCGTATTGTTTTTCAGCTGTTTTTTTAACATCCATCAAAGCATTATCAAATACCGCTTCATAGGCCACCACATCCGTTCCTTCTTTTACCTTATTCAATTGTATGTGTTGGAACATTTGATAATATTCACATTGACGTGGCAATGAAATGTTATCTCTAAAAGGTCTTTCGGCATCCATTCCATCAACAACAACATCCAAATAATAATCATTGTCTGGAGGTAAAATCATAAGGTATTTACCATTTGTTGGATCAGAATGAAAAGTACCTACTTTTTCATTGGTTTCTTTATTAAAAGCAGTGATGGTAGCTTTTACAGGAGCATAATTATCACCCATAACAACTAAACCACGAATTTCTGTATGCGGAATATTTTTACATAATAAACTTACTCCATATATGTCCATATCTCCAAAACCATATGCTCTACCAGAAGAAACATAAGCACTTTCTGCTAAACTGTCTTGAGAATAATAAATATCATCTGCAGGAGAGTTAATCATAGTTCCTAAGTTGACAGCTTTGGTCCAATTGCCATTTTCATCTTTTTCAGATTTAAAAACATCATACCCTCCAATCGTATTATGCCCATTTGAAGAGAAAAACAATGATTTACCATCGGCACTCAAAAAAGGAGCATCTTCATCAGCAGTAGTATTGATATTGTCTCCCAAATTTTTTGGAGCTGTCCATTTATTATCAGAACCTAATGTTGTAATAAATAAATCTCTTCCACCTCTTGTGTCATATTTATTACTTGTGAAAAATAAGGTTTTTCCATCGGGTGAAATAAATGCACTGGGCTCGTGTCCTTTAGTATTGATGTCTTCCATCTCTATTGGATCACCGTATTTTCCATTTTTTAATTCACTGTACCAGATGCCATTATTGCGATAAATAAATAATTTATCATCGTTAGCTGAAAATCCAATTACAGCATCATGCTTTTTCGTATTAATTGGAGAAGAAAAAACCGCTTTTGCTGAATCAACATTACTTCTTTTTGACCAAGAAGTGTCTTTTGCTGAACTCACATAAATATCTTCATGCTTTTTGTTATCAAAATAATATTGTTTTCCAATGTTTTCACGATCTCTTGTGGTGAAAAGCATTAATGAAGCATCTTTATTAGTAACAGAACCGTATTCAGCATATCTAGAATTGACGTTTTGTTGCAAGTTTCTAACTTCAATCGAAGCTTTCTCTTTGGATTCTTCTTTTTGCATTTCCAATGCGTTTGAACACATTTTAATGAATGCATCAACACGTGTAGTTACATAGGCTCCATCTTCATTTTCTATAATAAATGATTTAAATTGCTGATAATAATTAATAGCAGTTTGGTAATTACCTAAATAATGATGCGTTTTACCTAAATAAAAATAAATTTCAGAAATAGTATCTTTAACACTTGCTTTTAAGGCATTTTCGAAATGGGTTAATGCTTTTTCTCTTTGGTAATAACTATTAAAATAAGTTACACCCGCTTCAAAATGATATAAAGCTTCAGATGGGTTCACACCAATTAATTCTTCATATTGCCGCTTTGCTTGATCATAGTTGGCCTCGGCCAAACTCTTTCGAGCATTTTTCAGCATCTTCTTCTCACTTCCTTGTCCAAAACTTGTGAATACAACACTCACAAGGAACAATAAAATGATTGATTTGTATATTTTCATAAAACTATTACTTCAATTTATTTAATAAGCTTTTAACTTAATGTATTGATATTTACCGTATTTTTCTTCATTCTTAAAATCACCTGAATATTTAGGTCCTTGCACTTTAGAATTTACTGCTACAAATTTAATTTTAGAGGCATCCACACCTTTTTCCTTTAAACTCTTCAAAAGCATTTCTTTAGCATCACCTGTTCTTTTATCAGCCAATACCTTGTTTGAACCATACGTTTTGGTAGGTACATAAGAAGCACTTCCCTCAATATCAATTTTTACACTTCCTTTTGTATTGATGATGTCAACAGTAGCATTAATGAATTCGTTCCAACGTTTTTCATCACTAGAAATTCCTTTGATATTGTAACCATAAAATTTTTGAAATTCGGCAGGATTTACCGCCACCTCAACAGTCTCCATTTTACATCTTACGTCTCTCACAGTTTCTTGAATCACTTTACCATTTTCATCAATGAGTTTCAAGGTTAGTTTATCACATAAATTAGGGTCTTTGATATCTACTCTAAAAGAAGGTGATTTTTCGCCTTTCAATTCTCTGTATTTGAAATAACCTTTCTCATCAACTAATTCTGAATAAGAAACCATTCCATTGTCTAACATTTCCACGTTAATTCCTTCTACAACCTCACCGTTAATCATTAATTGATATTTCCATTTTGTTTTATCACCTTCTGGAAGATTCTCTACAGTTGCCGTGGTATCAACAGGTGGCTTGTCTCCACCATCCATACGAATTCCATCCAAAGACAAAACGATGTTATTTTCATAGAAATTAGCATCACAAGGTATTTTGTATTGAGTTTCGTAGAATACATTTTCATTCAATGTATATTCAACCAAATACTCATTACATGGTTTTAAGTTAAAAATGTATGAACCATTTCGTTTGTTAGGACGATATTCCATAGGATCACCACCTTCGGTAAGATCGGTTACGTATATAATTACACCATCGGGCAAGGTTTTACCCACACCTGGATCGATGTAACCTTTTAAAATAGCTACTCCTGCTATGGCAGTTTCTTTTAATTCAACTACATAAATATCTTTTTCTCCAAAACCTCCTGACTTAGCAGATGAATAATATCCTTTATCTCCGGCTACGTTTGTTGTGAAAAATACGTCATCATCAACGGTATTTAAAGGGTATCCAATATTTACTGGTGTATCCCATTTTCCCTCTTCATTAAGTTGTGAAAAGAAAATATCAAAACCTCCCATACTGGTTTCACCATTAGAACTAAAGTACAATGTTTTTCCATCAGGATGAAAGAAGGGTGATTCTTCATCAAAAGGAGTATTGATTGGTGCTCCTACATTTAACGCTTTACTCCACTCTCCATTTGGCAATTTAACTACTCTCCAAATATCTCTTCCACCAAGGCCTCCTGAACGGTCACTAACAAAATAAAAGGTACTTCCGTCAGCAGAAAGTGTACCGTGTGTCTCCCAATCTGATGAATTCACACTACTTCCCATATCTTTAGGAGTACCATAAGTGGTATCTTCATATTCGGCAACATATATTTCACCATTACCCTTAATATCTTTATAAATAAATAATTGCTGACCGTCTCCTGAAACACTTATAGAAGCTTGGTTACTGTTAATGCTACTGATATTTGTTAAAACCTCAGGAAACATCCATTTACCCGTTTTAAAATCTTTGTAGGAAATATACACATCTTCATAATGTTTACCATCTTGGGGACTGAATTTTGAAATATTAGAACTATCCGGACGCGTTCTTCTTGAGGTAAAAAACATGGCTCCTTCATCAAAAGTTACTACCGGACTGAAATCATCATCAGGACCGTTAATTTCAGAGCCTATATTGGCAATTATATGTTCCTTTGGAGAAGACAACTCTTGTTTAGCAATAGCACATTGTTTTACACTCAATTCAGCTTTAGGATAAAGAACGTGTTTTTTGGACGCTTGATTGATGAATTTGTTATAATTCTCAACCGCTTTATCCGTTTCATTTGTAATGTGATAAGCCTTACCTAAATAATAATAAGTTTCTAAAGGGGCATTTGTTTCAAAAGTAGTAAAAGGATCATAATTTTTTGAAATTTTTCCTTCAGCTTTTAATAAATAGGGAAGAGCTTTTGTCCTTTCATTACTAATATTTAAATAACACAAACCTGTTTTGTAATTTACGTTAGCATTATCGGGTTGTTCACTAGCCAAGTTTACCAATACTTTAACAGCAAATACATACAATTGATCTTCCATCAATGCATTGGCTGCTTCTAATTTATCTTTAAAACTAGCATTTTTAAGCGATTCTTCAAACTTAACCGGATCAAAATCAGGTTGAGCAAACGAAACGGTTGAGGTAACAACTATGGTAAGTAGGGGTAAAAATATTTTTTTTAGTAATGTCATATTAGTTTTCAATTTATGGACTAAATAAGTATATCAATTAAATTTCTCGATTAATGTCAAATTGTTCTAAATAATCAGCCACTCTTTTTACAAAAGTTCCACCCAAAGCTCCATCAATTATTCTGTGATCATACGAATGGGATAAAAACATTAAATGACGAATGGCGATAGCATCACCTTGAGGTGTTTCAATAACAGCTGGTTTTTTACGAATTGCCCCTAAAGCCAAAATTGCACTTTGAGGTTGAGCGATTATAGGAGTTCCCATTACATTACCAAATGTACCTACATTTGAAATGGTGTAGGTACCACCTTGAATATCGTCTGGATTTAATTTATTTATACGAGCTTTATTGGCTAAAGAATTTACTTGCTTGGCCAATCCAACAAGATTTAATTGATCAGCATTCTTAATTACTGGAACTATTAAGTTACCTGAAGGCAACGCTGTAGCCATACCTATATTAATGTCTTTTTTCACAACAATTTGTGTTCCGTTAAGCATCACATTAATCATTGGAAAATCTTTGATAGCCTTGGCAACAGCTTCTACAAAAATAGGTGTAAAAGTCAACTTCTCACCTTCTCTTTTTTCAAAACTATTTTTATTCTTTTCTCTCCATAAAACAATGTTGGTGACATCTGCTTCGACAAATGATGTAACGTGCGGAGAAACGTGCTTAGACATAACCATGTTTTCAGCAATTAATTTTCTCATACGATCCATCTCCATAATTTCATCATTTGGAGCAATGGGAACCGGAGGTGCTTTATATAAAGGTGCTACTGAAGGTTGCGCAGATGCAGCCACAGCAGGTTTTTCTACTTTTTCTTGAACTTCTGGTTTGATTACCACCTCTACTTTAGGTTGTGCAACAGGAGCTGATTTACGGTTTTCAACATAAACCAACATGTCTTTTTTAGTAACACGACCATCTTGTCCTGTACCCGCTATTGATTCTAATTCTACTAAGGAAATATTTTCTTTTTCAGCAATACTTCTTACTAGAGGTGAATAAAATTTATCTAAATCTGAATTTTTTGGAATAGCTACTCCTCCATTTACGGCCGACATTAATTCATTAACGACAACTGATTCTACTTTTGCGGCTGATTCAGCTACAACAGCAGGAGCAGTTTGTGCAGGACTTGAAACATCACCTTCTTTGCCAATCACAGCAAATACAGCTCCTACTTGAACTACATCACCCTCATTAAACAATATTTGTGTTAAAATACCTGCTGCTGGAGAAGGCACCTCAGAATCTACCTTATCGGTTGCAATTTCAACAATAGGTTCATCTTCTGCAATTGGATCTCCCACATTTTTCAACCATTTTGTAATAGTCGCTTCCGCCACACTTTCCCCCATTTTGGGCAACAGCACTTCAATATTTGCCATTTTTAAATCTATTTATATTTTATGATACAACTTGTTATAATCGGACAAAGGTAAAAAACTAAATCAATGTTGAAAACTTTTTTTATTAAAAAATGATTAATCGCCTAAATTTCGAAAATATTGAATCAAAATTTTAAGATCTAAGCCTACACCATAATCTTTGGCGTAGATGATTTGTTGCTTTTTTATTAACTCCAATTGGCTTTCATTACCCGAAACTTTTAATACCGATGTTTTTAATTTTGGCAATCCTTTAGCACTCAATTTTTGTGAATAACCAACCCACGTTTTTTTGCCAATCAACACCAAAAAGACATTACTTAAGAAGGTTAATTTTCTGTGAATAAACCAAATGAAAAAAGGAGAAAATACCAATAATGCAACAGCTGCCATTACATCAAAAATACGTTTATTGCGCTTGTTTTGCGGGGTGGCTATGGTATTGAGTTCCAACAGATATAAATCACCTGCTGTGTGAATTGAATTGCTCCCAATAAGAAATAAACTATCGGGTTGAGCAATTTTAAAGTCCACATTATTGGAGGTTTTGATGCTCGACATCTGTGCAATAATCTGTTGACTCGTTAGGTTTTTGGCACAAAAAATAACTTCATCAATTTTATTGATATATATGTAATCGGCCAGTTGATTTAAGGTGGCTTGATAGTTTGAATCGCTACTATCTTCAAATGGTGCTATGGTGGCATAGTGTGTAATGGTCACCGTTTGGTTTAGGAGAGGTTTTATGCGTTCTGATTCTTCGAGATCTCCCACCACTACAAATTTACGTTTGGATGAATCGATCAATGAATAACCTCCAATTTTTAAAAACCCTACCAAAAATCGTGAAGATAAGGTTACAGCTAAAACAGCGAAAGAACTCAAAAATATGAAAGCTCTTGAAAATTGAAATTCTTTAGAAAGCAATCCGTAAAAAATGAGTAAAATAATTAATCCGATGGCAACCCCTTTTACATTTTTGAATAAACGTAATGGCTTGTCATAACCTCCTGATAAATAAACACTAAGAATACTGATAATGGCATAAACAGGAAGGGCAATTTTTATGATGTCCTCCTCAAAATCAATTTCTGTATAATTTTGATAAAGTTTTGCAACCAAGAACATCATTACTATTGAACCGGCAACATCAAAAAGCGGGAAAAGGATGCGTTTAACAAATCGATTTACCAAAGCCATCCCTGCTCTTAAATAAATAGCCAAATTGATAAGAAAGGAAAAGGTTTTGGCATTTTTAGTGGAGAAATGTTTTTTGGCAAATATGATCATTGCATTGTAAAATACAAAAACATAGTTTACCGAACTTTTTTTAGTGCTTTCTCCTTTATAATGTATGATACTGGTTTCTGAAAAATAATAATTTTTATACCCTCCTTTAATAATTCGATAGCTCAAATCTATATCCTCACCATACATAAAAAAATCTTCATCCAAAAGACCCACTTTATCTAAAGTTGCTTTACGCATCAACATAAATGCCCCTGACAATATTTCTATTTCATGGGTTTCATTATTAGACAAATAACCCAAATGGTATTGTCCAAATTTTTTGGACTTAGGAAATAAACTGGCCAACCCAAATATTTTATAAAAGGCAACTGCAGGTGTGGGCAAACCTCGTTTTGATTCAGGCAAAAAATTCCCCTTTCCGTCAATCATTTTAACACCTAATCCTCCTGCTAAAGGAGTTTTATCCATAAAATCTACCACTTTAAGAAAAGTATCCTCTTCTACTACGGTATCTGGATTGAGCAATAAAACATACTCCCCTTTCGATAGATGAATGGCTTGATTATTGGCTCTTGAAAAACCAACGTTTTCTTTATTTTCAATTAAAATAACTGAAGGAAACTTCTCCTTAACCATGGCAACGGAGCCATCAACCGAAATATTATCTACGACAAAAACTTCAACCTCTAAATCACCTATAGCCTTTAAAACAGAGTTTAGACATTGTTCTAAAAAATATTCAACATTATAATTTACTATAATTACGGATAACTTCAATTGGTATCTTTTGATTTGTTTGCAAAGATAAATTTATAAATGTAAAATAATGTGAGTTCGACCTAAGAATCTTGTCAAAACAATGTAATCATCCTTATGTCAATATATAGAATCGTAAATAAAATTAGTATTATCTAAATGGAATATTAATCTTAGATCTTTTATAAAGTATCTTCTTTTCTCTTATAGTCGCTAGTTAGATTTATTGAATGTTATCATTGAAATTTAATAGTTAAGGTGGTTTTCTTTGATAAAAGGATTGAAATACTATATTATGCTTACTTTTGTCACCGCTAAAAACTATGCATAAGAATCAATGGTATATCGTTTTAATAATTATTGCCCTATTATTGGTTAATAATTGGAGCATTCCTTTGTGGGATCAGGACGAAGCGGCATATGCCGGTTTTGGTTATACTATGAATGAAAGTGGAAATTGGCTTGTTCCTAATTTTATGTATTCAGATGTGCATAGAAAACCTCCCTTACATTTTTGGAATATCGCCCTAAGCTACCATTTATTTGGATACAATGAATTTGCTGTGCGTTTCCCTTCTTTTTTGGCAATTTTTGGTACACTAATGCTTATGTTTTTTCAAGGTAAAAAGTTTTTAGAATCTTCATTAGCCTTTAAAAGTATTGTTTTGCTTTCAGGAACATTTTTAGTGACAGCTATTGCAAAAGTTTCGGTAACCGATGCCACTGTATTATTTACCAGTACCTTATGTGCTTTTGGTATAATTAATACTTTAAGAAATCCCAATTGGAAATGGGTGTTAATATTTTGGTTGGGATTTGCTTTGGGTATTTTGACCAAAGGTCCACCTATTATTATCTTTACTGGTGCTTTTGTTGGACTATTATTTATTGTGCATCCAAAGCGTTTGAATTTGTTAAAATTACATCCTTGGTTTTTTCTACCTGTCGCCCTTGCACCGGCTTTTTTATGGGGTTATTTGACCTATCTCAATGATGATGGTGTATTTTTAGCTTGGATGTATGATTGGTATGTTTTGCAACGCATTAATGGGGATGTTTTTGGACAAACGGGTCCTATTGGAACTCATTTGGTAGCTATGTGTGTATTTTTCTTACCGTTTTTACTCTATATACCCAGGGCTTTGGCTTTTATGGGAAAAGGAATGTTTGAAAAAAATGAAACAGCTACTTTATTGTTCTCTTGGTTTCTGGCAGGTTGGCTATTATATGAATTTTCTCCTAGCAAACTACCTGCTTATGTTATTGCGGCACATGTTCCGTTTGCCTTTATGATTGCTTTACAATTGGACAAAGGCATTCCATTTAAATCGTGGTTTGATAAAATATTCACTTCTGTGCATTTCATTATTCAAGTGGCTTTAGGATTGGCTTTTTGTATTGTTCCTTTTTACTTAAATTTACCTTTTGTAATGAGTATATTATTACTAATTTTGGGATTGACTTTATTAAGCATAAATGGCTATGTTTTGTACCACCGAAAAAACGAACTGGTGCATCGCTTTCAATTGGGTGGAGCATTGCTTTTTATACTAGTAGCATGGACTATTGCTCCTCAAATAACGCAACTCATCAACAGCAGTAAACGGGTGTCAACTTATGTGAGCAGTGCTACTCCAAAAGCTGCAAAAGTATACATTGTGCACAATTTTGGTGAACAACCTAGCCTACCTTTTTACCTCTTTAAGAATGGAAATCTTCCTATTGATGCCACGCTCTTTTCGAACGAGGAATTGGCACAAACCTACAATTCTCAACCTTTAAGTGTTTTCATACTTAACAAAGAAAAGTTCGATTATTTAAACAATCATTTGGGTGGAAATTTATCCTATGAAACCGTTTCTTCCTTAATCATAGATAGAAAAGAAAAATCAGATTATTATATTGTCTCAACTCCCGATATACGGTTGTAAATTGTTTATTATGAGCTCATTTGAATCCAGCAAACCTAAATTAGATCCCGAAGATTTTTACTATTCTCCGGAAGGTTATATCATTTTCACGGAAAAATATCACCTAAAAAGAGGTCATTGTTGCAAAAGTGGATGTAAACATTGTCCTTATGGTTTTGATAAAAAAACAGGCTTGGTAAAAGGGGTTAAATAGGTTTTAATTTCATATTTTCTCTCGCAGATAGCGCATTTTTTTTTCTCCCGCAGATAGCGCGGATTTTCACAGATTATTTATTCTCATGCAGATAATGCTGATTTCTTTGTTCTCCCGCAGATATCGCGGTTGTGCGCAGATTATTTTTTGCTCCCGGAGATAACGCAGTTTTACACTGATTTTTACTTCTCCAGTAGATAGCTCAGGTTTTCGCAGATTTCTTTATTCTCCCGCAGATTTCGCGGATGTGCGCAGATTATTTTTTGCTTCCGAGGATAACGAAGATTTACACTGAATTTTTCTTCTGCCGCAGATAGCTCAGGTTTTCGCAGATTTCTTTTTATTCTCCCGCGGATGGCGCGGATTTACGCAGATTTTTTCTTCTCCTGCATATGGCGTGGGTATTCGCAGATGTTTTTTGCTATTTAAGTTAACACGGATATGATTAGAGTTTTCCTTTTTTTTTGTACATTTGCTTACTGCTATATACAAAATCAACGTTATGAAACTGCTACCCCTTTTGCTCGTGACATTATTTACAACTGCAGTAATTGCTCAGTCACCCAACCAAAATATTTCGAATGGGGTGGTGTTTGATGGTGAACCGTATATCATTATTAACCCCAATAATAATCAACATTTGGTGGTGGCATGGATGGGTTGGAAACTCAACAATTCTATTGTAATCAAAACCAAACGATCTTTGGATGGTGGTGCTACATGGTCATTAGAAAATTATATTCCTCACATTTCACCAGCTATAAGTTCGGCCGATCCTTCGTTGCAATTTGATAACGATGGGAATGTGTACCTTTCGTACATTGATTCCGAAAATCAAAACTATACATTTGGAGCGGTTTTTTTAACCAAATCAACAGATGGTGGTTTAACTTGGGGAACTCCTGTTGAAGTAATTTCATTGTTAGATTGTCCCAATAAATTTTGTATTGACCGACCATGGATGGCTATTGACCAATCGGGAGGAGCTAATGATGGGGTAATTTACATCACTACTATGAATGCCGATAAAAATGTAGCCGCACCTTACAATCCATATCTTACCATAAGTACCGATGGAGGCAATTCTTTTCAAAATCCACGTTTTATAGATACCTTGAATTATTTGGCTGGAAATACCAATGTACAACCGATGCCAACTCCTACAGTGAGTGCAAATGGAACTTTTTATGCTATTTACCCCAGTTATCTGCCTTCACAAAGTCCGTTTGGTCATTTTTATTTAGCTAAAAGTACCGTTCAAGGCAGTACATTTACCTATTCCAGTGCTATACAAATCACTGGGGGAAATGTTACCGATCCTTATGCTAAAAAAGGCTATTTACTAAAATCAAATCCGGGAGATCCTCAACATTTGGCTGTGTTTTATTTAAGTCAGCAATTGGGCGATGGAGATATTTTTATGATAGAAACGTTAAATGGTGGTACTTCTTGGATTGCTCCAGTGAGAGTAAACAGTGACCCAGTGGCCAATGGTGCTTTACAAGATTTGGTTTGGGCCGATTTTGATGATGATGGTGATTTGGCGGTTGCTTGGCGAGACAGACGCAACGCTACAGGAACGGGCTATCAAGTTTCCACAGAAATTTGGGGTGCTATAAGATACAAAGATTCCACTGATTTTTCGGCTGATTTTAGAATTTCGGATGTTCAAGCCGCTCACGATGTGATTTTGGAAGGAAGTGGCAATGATTTTATGTCGCTGCAACTGCAAGATGACTATTTATATGCCATTTGGGGCGATGTTCGTAATTCAAAAGTTAATATTTGGCTCAACAAAATTAACATCGCTACGGGCAGTTCACAAATCAATGAAGTGTTTTCTCGCCCTTTTGTTTCGTTATACCCCAACCCTACTCAAGATGCTTTTACTATTGATACCAAATCTACTTCGGTTACCTATCGCATACTTGACTTGCAAGGTAATTTAGTTCAAGAAGGTACTACCCAAACAAAAAATATTTCTATTAAAGATTTACCTTTAGGACAATACATAGTAGCTTTGGATATTAATGGCGAATTGTATTACCAAAAAATTCAAAAAAAATGATGAATTATTTCTGTTCCCTTTATATTGGTTTTGCTTTCTTACTAACGTTTGGAAGCTTGCCACAAATAACGGCTCAAGAAAAAACTACCACCAATATGTATGCGGTATATCCCTTTCCTCAAACCAAAAAATCAACCATTTTTTTATCTCCTTTGCCGGGTAGGGTAAATTTACAAGAAGATTTGACAACGATTAAAAACAATCGCATTCAATCGGTTGTGGTATTGGTATCAAAAGAAGAATTAGAACACTATAAAGTGCCGCAATTATTGAATAGATATGACAGTTTGAACATTAGGGTTTTTCAATCACCTATTATTGATTATGGATTGCCCACTGCCGAACAAATGCGTGCCATTTTGAAATTCATCAATAGTCAAGTAAAAGCTAAACAAAACGTTTTGGTTCATTGCGTTGGCGGTTATGGACGCAGTGGAACAGTGATGGGATGTTATGCTCGTCAATATCTTAAAAAAAATGAAGAAGAAGCTATTCAATATGTGAGAACGATAAGAGGAAAAGATGCTATTGAAACCGAAGGACAGTTGTCTTTTGTAAAAAGTTGGGTAAAGTAATTTATGCAAGATGTTGTATCAAGGAATTAAACATACCCAACAAGGAGAATCCATTTTAGTGGAGGATGCCATGGTAATTGAAAGACCTTTGAAAATTTCGATTAATGGCACCCCGTTTACCATCACCTTGCGGATGCCGGGCAATGAAAAAGCGTTGGGGATGGGATTGCTTTATGCCGAAGATATTATTAAAAATACCGCAGCCATTCAAATGTACTATTTGGAAGATGAAAATGAGTTGGATTTGCTGGATGTAATGGTTCCTGCAGAATATTTAAAAGAAGGCTATTTAAACAGCCGAAATTTTTTATCGGTTTCTTCTTGCGGTATGTGTGGCAAAACTGAACTACCCCATTTAACGACCTCGCCAAACGCCCTTAAAAAGGAGATGGAATTGCCAAACGACCTTTCATTGGAAGCGTTATTTGCAAAAATGAAACAACACCAACCCGTATTTTTAAAAACAGGCGGATGCCACGCAGCTGCCATATTCAATTCTAAGGGGACATTAATGAGTTGCCATGAAGATATAGGTAGACACAACGCTGTGGACAAAGCAGTTGGAGATTTACTCCTAAAAAAACAACTAAACGATGCACATTATTTGTTGGTGAGTGGAAGAGTTTCGTATGAAATCATCGTAAAAACGTTTAGAGCCAATATACCTGTTTTGGCAGCGGTGAGTGCGCCCAGTTCGTTGGCCATTGATTATGCAAAGGAATTAGGAGTTCGATTGATTGGTTTTTGTAGAGGTAATCAATTTACCATTTATGCTTAAATTTTATCCTGTTTTTTATATATATTTACCCTGTTTTAAAAGCTCAGTTATGTGACTGAGGAGGGCGAAGCCATAATTAACAAATCAATTTTTGATGAAAAAGGTAATACTCACCGAACTTGATTACAAAGGAAATAAGCATATTTCATTAGCTTTTGAGAGAGATGCGGAACTGCAACAACTTTTGAAATCACATTTTCCAAATTTGAAATGGAGCCAAACCTATAAAGTGTGGCATATACCATATAGTGCTCAATTTAAAAAAGAAGTATTTAGTGTTTTGCAGGGAAAAGCTTTTATAGATTACAGTGCCATGAAATCGATTGAAAAAAATACTGCAATAGTAGAAAAAAAAGTAACTAAAAATGGTTTATTGCCACCACTAGACAATGTAAAACAGCAATCTGTGGAAGTTTATATTCGTTATCTGAAATCTAAAAGATACAGTGAGAATACCATAAAAACATACAGTGAAGCTATTCAATTGTTTTTGCGTTATTTTCATTCAAAGCAATTAGAGGAGATAACTAATGAAGACATTATAGCATTTAACAATGATTATATTTTGGCTAATAAGTATTCCAGTTCGTATCAAAACCAGTTTGTAAATGCAGTGAAGTTGTTTTTTGCGAAGGTACAACACAAACAACTGAACCCCGAGTTGATACATAGACCTAGAACGGAGCGCAAGTTGCCCAATGTTTTGAGCAAAGAGGAAGTTAAACAAATAATTACAGCACCTACAAACATTAAGCACAGAACAATGTTGAGTCTTATATACTCTTGCGGACTGCGTTGTGGCGAGTTGTTAGCTCTTCAACCTCATCATATTGATTCAAAAAGAAACATTGTTTTACTTAAGAATTCTAAAGGAAAAAAAGATAGAATAGCTCCTTTAAGTCCAAAAATTTTAGAATTATTAAGGGAATATTATAAGATGTATAAACCAAAAGTATATTTATTTGAAGGTCAAGAAGCAGGCACAACATACTCTGATAAAAGCTTACAAAGTGTTTTGAAACAAGCACTTCATAAAGTAGGTATAAATAAACCTGTTACATTACATTGGCTGCGTCATAGTTATGCAACCCATTTATTGGAAAGCGGCACTGATTTGCGATACATTCAAGAGTTGTTGGGACACAATAGCAGTAAAACGACCGAAATTTATACCCACGTGAGTACGAAAAGTTTGCAACAAATAAAAAGTCCTTTTGATGATTTGTAAGATATTTTTATTATTTTTGAAAGGAAATACATCTGATTTCTATCAGACATATACACCCATTTTTGGGTGTATATGTCTGACTTTGTCAGACATATACACGAGTTA
>CAYQNU010000013.1:0-118775 GCA_964419055.1 uncultured Flavobacteriales bacterium
GCAGCGGTAACGAGGACGCATGGGAAGTGTGTTTGCAACACACAAAACAGAAATCATTAATGGCGTTACAAACGCCTATCTCATGAATCCTCGTTGCGCTGAGGCTAAACGAGGATGAGGAATTCAATTTCAAACTATAAATGTATCTTCTCGTCTTTGTTTGAGCGTAGCGGTAACGAAGACACTTGAATAGTGCGATTGCATCGCACAAAACGGAAATGAATTAATAGCGTTACAAACGCCTATCTCATGCATCCTCGTTGCGCTAGGGCTAAACGAGGATGAGGAATTCGATTTCAAACTATACATGTATCTTCTTCTTGTCCTTGTTTGAGTGCAGCGGTAACGAGGACGCATGGGAAGTGTGTTTGCAACACACAAAACAGAAATCATTAATGGCGTTACAAACGCCTATCTCATGAATCCTCGTTGCGCTAAAGCTAAACGAGGATGAGGAATTCGATTTCAAACTATACATGTATCTTCTTGTCCTTGTTTGAGTGCAGCGGTAACGAGGACGCATGAATAGTGCGATTGCATCGCACTATATTTGAAAAATAAGAAACTTTTGTAAATTTGTACGAATGAGTGGAGATAATTACAAAATAGCAGATCAAGAACAAGTTTATTTTTTAACCTTAACAATAGTTGATTGGGTTGATATTTTTACACGAAAAGATTACAAAATAATCATTGTAGAGTCATTAAATTACTGCATCGAAAACAAGGGATTAGATGTTTTTGGCTGGGTTATAATGAGTAATCATATTCACTTATTAGTTAGAGCACAAAGTGGTTTTTATTTGTCCCATATTTTGAGAGATTTTAAAAAACATACTTCAAAACAAATTGCTGCCAAAATATTAGAAACAGGAGAAAGTAGAAGAGATTGGCTTTTAGATAAATTTCATTTTGAAGCAAAAAGAACGGGTAGAGCTAAATATTATAAAATATGGAGGGACGATAATCATGCTATTCTAATGGACAAAACAGAATGGATTGATACTCGATTAAATTATATTCATATGAATCCTGTTCGGCAATTAATAGTTGAAAAGTCCGAAGACTATATTTTTAGCAGCGCTATTGACTATGCAGATGGGAAAGGATTAGTAAAAATAATTCACGTTTAAAAGGTAGTAAAACTATTTTTATAATCGAATTTAAAAAGGCGTTACAAACGCCTATCTCATGCATCCTCGTTGCGCTAGGGCTAAACGAGGATGAGGAATTCGATTTCAAACTATACATGTATCTTCTTCTTGTCCTTGTTTGAGTGCAGCGGTAACGAGGATGAGAATAGATTATCCAATCCAAGTAGCAATCTTTTGTTGAATTTCAGGATAACTTTCCAACTGGGGCATATGTCTACAATTTTTTAAAATATGAACATCTGCTAAGTTCTTAAACAGTTGTTGAGCCCTTTTTACAGCGGCATCTCCCGGAAAAAAGATATCATCATCAGCTACCATTATATAAACGGGGTTGTGGAATCGTTCAACATCATGTTTTTGCAATAATTTTGGCCGTCTATAATCCATATTAAGACCCGTTAACAATGCCTTTTGCAGTCTAAACATAAAATCATCTTCTTCAGGAACAAATGCCTTAACAAAAGCTTTGAGATGACGGTCTTTTTTAGTCATTAAAAATCGTAACAACGGAAATGTTAGTCTTTTCATTGAAACCCAAAACTTCCCATTAACCAAACCACTGGGTACAACAAAAATGCACTTGGTTACTTTTTCGGGAAAATGAGTAACATATTTTTGAAGAATATACGAACCATAAGAAATACCTATAAAGTTGGCTTCTTTGAGTTGCAATTGACCCAACACATCATCTGCCCACAATGCATACGAATTGTCCAAAATATTTATCCTGTTTTCCTCACTTTTTGTTGCTTGACCAATTGTGTCAATTACATACAACATATACGTGTCACGCAAAGAAACAAGAGCCTCAAGAGTTAACGGTGCTCCTGCATTTATACCATGAAATACGACTATCGGTTTACCACCACTTTTGCCTGTTTTAAGCACTCTCGTTCTGCCAAAACGTGTAGTAACATCCATCTCTTCATAGTTGATTTGTAAACTTTTCAGTTTTTCATCATAAAGCGCCATTATCACCGCTTTAGATTGTTGGGTTTTATACAAACTTTTCATTTGTTCATTATATTTTTTGCAAATTTAGGTCAAATGGACTAATTTTGCAACTATGAAAACGGATAAAAAAATAAAAGAAGTTAGTAGACTGTTATTCAACGAGAAAGGTGTTGTGAATGTCACCTTAAGAGATGTTGCCAAAACGATGAATAAAAGTTATGGAAACATTACCTATCATTTTGCTACCAAAAATGAAGTTATCATGGCATTATTTGAAGAAATGAATGAAGAGTTATCTCAACTTCAACACACTTTAGATCCATCAAATCTATTATTGTACGTATTGGAATTGCCCAAATACCATTTTGATATAACGTTGAAATATTTGTTTTTTACCACTGATTTTACCGAAATTAAACGCAATTATACGAGTCTATTTGAAAAAATGTTGATTTTGAACCAAAATAGAAAAATCAAGTGGAAAGAATTGTTAATGGAGATACGAAACCAAAACTTCTTAAAAGAAGAATTATCGGATGAAGAATTAGAATATATTATGTTTTTGAGTGTGAGTATCAGATCAACGTATTTCCAGATTACTGAAAAAGAACACTACGATAAAAGCAACTATTGTATCATCGTAAATCAATTTTTGAAACCGTATTTAAGTCCAAAGGGAGCGATTATTTATAACAAATGGCACGAAACTAATTAATAACCTAAGTTCAGGTTAATAATAAACTATCGCTTTCATTAGAATAGCACTTAGTTTATTTTTGGAGGTTGTTAATAACTGCCAAATTATCAATTACTAACATTATTAACCGTAACTTCACCAAATTAGGAGCCAAAAGCTAGCTTCATGAAATTATGTTTCTTATGCGTTTTCTATAAAAAACAACTAGAAAATCGTTAACTAAAAAAAGAAATGCAATTTAAAAAAATCACGGCCTTTGTAAATAAAAAATGGCAAAATATTTCTCGACTGGGACTTCGTGCCGAAGATGGTGTACACAATCATAGAGATACTATTTTATTAAACAGAATGTTGGCTATAATGCCAGTCGTTATGTGTTTTTATGTCCCCATTGAAATCTATTTTAATGGAGTAGAAATGGTTCCTTTGGTCTTTACCTTTATGGTTCTTTTATTGATTCCACTGTTGATTAACAAATATAGGTATTTTAGATTGGCTCGAATTGTCACTTTTATAGTGAGTTCTGGGTTTATATTTCTAGTAGGTTTAATGGTTGGTAAAGATGTCAATAATCACGTGGCTCTGATACCCATTGTTTTGATGGGGATTTTACTTTTTAAAAAGAAAGTAGAACACATTTTTGTGTTGATCATCACAGTGAGTTTGTATTTGCTTCAGCAGTATTTATTCGACTATATCACACCATCATATTCCATAGAAAAGGATATTACATTGGCTTTTTCCAGTATATTTTTCAGTTTATCCATCGTAATAAATTATTTAATTGGTTCTTATTTTATTACCATAAACAATGAATATGAACAAATAATAATGTTGCAAAAAAATACCATCGAGGAAAAACATAAAGAAATTACCGATAGCATCAATTATGCTAATCGAATTCAACGAAGCTTTTTGGCCACAACTGAAATGTTAGCATCACATTTTTCTTCCTATTATTACGGTAATGAAAAAGGAGGTGATTATTTTGTCTTTTTTCAACCAAAAGATGTTGTTAGTGGTGATTTTTATTGGTGTTCCCAGTTAAATGATGGCAACATAGCCATTTGCTGTGCAGACAGCACAGGACACGGTGTGCCGGGAGCTATCATGAGTATCTTGAATATTTCAAGTTTAGAAAAAGCAATTGAGAAAGAAAGTGAGCCACATCTTATTCTGAATACTACGCGAGACTTAATAATAGAACGTCTCAAAAATGACGGGAGTAAGGAAGGAGGAAAGGACGGTATGGATTGTAGTTTATTGGTTTTTAATAAAGACAAAACCCAACTCACATTTGCTTCTGCTCATAATCCTGTTTTCATCATTCGCAAGACCCCACCAACCCTGCCCTTTGGGGAGGAAAAAGGTGGGGTTTCTGAACTCCTAGAATTCAAAGCCGATAAAATACCTGTTGGAAAACATGATAAAGATCAAGTTTCTTTTACTTTACGAACCATTCCATTACAAAAAGGAGATATCATATACACGATTACTGATGGCTTTCATGACCAATTTGGAGGAGAAAAAAGCAAAAAGTATATGATTAAAAAACTGAAAGAATTGTTTTTAACTATAGCTTCTTTACCCATGAGAGAACAAAAGAAACTATTATTAGAAGAGTTTATAACTTGGAAAGGCGAAAACGAACAGGTTGACGACATCTGTATTATAGGCGTGAGCATATAATGCGTACAGACTAGAATGCATAGATGTCGCAATCCTCGTGAAGTGTAACGATACGGGATTGACGATACATAAAAAAACTTATTCAATACTTCTGTATTATAGGCGTGCGCATTTGATAAAATGAAAAAAAACCACACAACTTTCTCTCATCCTAGTTTGAGCGTAGCGGTAACGAAGACACTTGAATAGTGCGATTGCAACGCACAAAACAGAATTCATTAATGGCGTTACAAACGCCTATCTCAAGCATCCTCGTTGCGCTAGGGCTAAACGAGGATGAGCGCATTTTTAAGGGTTTAAGAAATATTCTTATTTTTCGGGTTTAATTTTCACGATTTTGTTATCCCGTAAAACTACAAGTTCGCTATTCTTGGATTTTTTAAATTCTAAAAGCTTTTCATATGCTTTTTCAAGCCCTTTAAGAATTTTATTTTTCTCATCAATCTGTATTTCAATTGTTGTCATAATATTTTTTTAAAAGGTTAAACTTTTCACGGTTTACAATATTAAGTATACCATCAATATTTTTGTCAGCTAGGAGTTCGTGTTTTCCTTCCGAATTATCAAATATCAAAGCGCCATCTATTATTGGTAAATATATGTCAAATAAATTTTGAATACCTCTTATGTATCTTCTTTCTATGACTTCTGGCTCAATATTATGTCCTCCTTCAGCTACTCTTGTTATTACACGTTCTTTTGCTAATTCAACGTTTTGAAGCCAAAAGAATAATAATGTTATTCGATATCCTTTGTCTTTTGCTTCAATAATTTTACTTTTATAGCTTTTGGTTGATAAAGTAGTTTCAAATGCAAAATTCACATTCAACGAAAGTAATTCATTAATTCTATTTAACATTATTCGCCCAGCTTCAAAGGATACTTTTTCAGGCTGAAACGGTGATAATCCTTTTGCAATTTCATCAGCATTGACAAACTCTTTACAATCTAAAATCTCAGGTAAAATGGTAAACGATGCGGTAGTTTTCCCAGCACCATTACATCCAGCGATTATGTAAAGTTTTTTGTTATTCATTACTGCAAAAATACAAATTATTTTCGTTCAAGGTTTTGTAAACATTATCTGCTGAATATTATCCCACAATGGTTTCAATATTTTTATAAAAAAGTTGTCATTTTTATTTGAATGCAGCATAATTTATTTTCAATCACATTTCGCAACATAATAATATATATTTTACATTTGTGTTATGCTTATAAAAACATTTGGAAGTGCTGTGTATGGTGTTGATGCCCTTACCATTACAGTAGAGGTTAACATTGCCACAGGTATTCGTTTTTTTATGGTGGGTCTTCCAGACAATGCCGTAAAAGAGAGTCACCAACGTATATCCGCTGCTCTTAAAAACAATGGGTTGAAAATACCCGGTAAAGAAATCACGGTGAATATGGCTCCTGCCGATATTCGCAAAGAAGGATCTGCTTATGATTTGACGATTGCCGTAGGCATTTTGGCAGCATCAGAACAAATTAATCAACCCGAATTGTGTGAGCAATTCATCATCATGGGCGAGTTGTCATTGGATGGCGAACTTCGACCCATAAAAGGGGCTTTGCCTATAGCACTTAAAGCCAAAAAAGAAGGATTTAAAGGGGTCATTATCCCAAAACAAAATGCCAAAGAAGCGGCCGTAGTCAATGAATTAGAAGTGTATGGAGCCGAAAATATAGGTCAAGTAATTGATTTTTTTAATGGTAATGCCGAAGCAATTGAAAAGGTAGTTATTGATGTCAATAAAGAATTTGAGTACCAACATAACATAAGTGAAATCGATTTTTCGGATGTTAAAGGACAAGAAAACGTAAAACGTGCGTTGGAAATAGCAGCAGCTGGCGGACACAATGCTATAATGGTAGGTCCTCCGGGAAGTGGTAAAACCATGTTAGCTAAACGCATTGCCACTATCCTTCCTCCTATGACGATGGAAGAAGCGTTGGAAACCACCAAAATTCATTCGGTTGCAGGGCTTTTAGGAAGTGATACCGGATTGGTAACACAAAGGCCCTTCAGGTCTCCCCATCACACTGTCTCTGATGTGGCTTTAGTGGGTGGCGGAAGTAATCCCAAACCAGGAGAAATATCATTAGCACATAACGGAATTTTGTTTTTAGATGAATTGCCGGAGTTCAAACGTCAAGTGTTGGAAGTTATGCGCCAACCTTTGGAAGATCGTGTAGTGACCATTTCAAGAGCCAAAATCAGTGTAGATTATCCCGCTAGTTTTATGTTGGTAGCCTCTATGAATCCTTCGCCTAGTGGAGATTTTTATGATCCAAGTGGCAACAGTGGTGATCCAGAACATGTGGTAAGAAGATATTTAGCTAAAATCTCAGGTCCGTTGATGGACAGAATAGATTTACATGTGGAAGTACAAGCTGTTCCGTACGAAAAATTAGCCGACAAGCGTGAAGGCGAATCCAGTGCCACCATTCGTGAGCGGGTAATGAAAGCCCGTAAGATTCAAGAAGAACGCTATAAAGGAATTGAAGGCATACATTGCAATGCGCAGATAACACCCAAACTAGAAAAAGTACATTGCAAAATAGATGCGTCTGGTGAAGCCTTAATGAAAAATGCTATGGAAAAGTTAGGTTTTTCGGCTCGTTCGTATGGACGTATATTTAAAGTAGCGCGCACCATTGCCGATTTAGAAAACGAAGCGAACATTCAAGCACATCACATTGCCGAAGCCATCCAATACAGAAGTTTAGATAGAGATGGGTTTTTGGGATAATACAAAAGATTGAAAAGTAAGGTTATTTTATTAAAGGATAGAAAATCCATGACTCGGCTTTGACATAATTTTTAAAATCCTTCCCGCTTTGTTTTTTTGTTTTCTTTTGTTTTCTTTGCTTTCCTTTGACAACATTCCTATTTCCAGATTAAACAACTCTTCCTATCAGTGCGGAGGACAATACAACATTGTAATAGTTTTTATATTCTTTTTATTTATAAGGGCTCTGTTATCCCTTTGCCCTATTGGCCTGCGGGCCTTTTAAGGATAGTGTTTCCATGTTTTAAGTACAGTAAACCCATGTTATGCGTATAGTATTTCCATGTTAATAGATAGAAAAACCTCGTGCTAGGGATAGAAAAACCACGTGAAAGGATAGAAGCTTTCAAATTATTATCTTTTATAAAGAGAAAATCGGTATTCCTTTAATTATGTGGCAAATATACCCAAATGTACACTGCCAAGAGGGCGATAATTATCAACAGATTCCCTTAAAGGATAGGAAATCCTCGTTTTACGTTCTTCAAAACTACCAAAGAGTGGGTTCAAATCCCCACCAAAAACCCGATTTTTCTCAATTCTTGCCCGCTGATATTTACGGTTTAATCGAATTAACCATCACGTATTCAGTTGATTAATAAATTAGGATAGAAAAACCATGTATTTAAAACAGATGCACCATTCAACCAGTAGGGCAGAAGACATAAAGGAAAGAAAAACCTCGTTAGTGCCGACCAAATGGGAATTAATAACCCTTTAGATCCCCTATAAATGTGAATAACGGATAGAAAAACCATGTGTTAGGTAGCGGTTAAACACCCCAAGGAGGTTATTTAACGCCAACGAAATCAGCAAAATAGACCTATAAAGTGGGATTAAAGATAGAAAAACCTCGTTATTACCTGTACTCACCCTCTTAAAAAGGATGTTTCGTTTTTCGATCAATACATTTTTGTTAAACGACACTAATACAGCGAAATACGCAAAAAAGGATAGAAAAAACATGTGAGTTGGAGGAGTGAATACGAATAAGTGAAACCACTAAAAGATAGAAAAACCGAGTATTTAATGAATGAAACATCCATTTACACGACAAAAAGATAGAAAAACCATGATTTCATGAATACATGTATGCTATTTATATTTTCCAATCTTGGAAACAGTATGGATAAGGATAGAAATTCCTGATTTTGGACAATCTTCAATAATCTATGTAAACGAAAAATGTGTCGTTGGATGATGAATTAAAGTGTTGAAATATAACGAATAACGAGACATCATTCAGTTAAGGGATAGAAAAACCGAGTAGGTATGCGAAAAAGGTAGCTCTACAATCGTTTGGCGTAAACTGATCATAAGGGATAGAAAAACCATGTGTTATTTGGAGCAATTTTTAATCAGCCAATTGGCCTAAAGGATAGAAAAACCTCGATGCAATTTTTAAAGTAAACGATTTTAAAATGAGAAATACCAATAAAATCAATATATTTGCTTACTTTTTACTTGTAAAAGGATAGAGATTCCATGTCGAAAACGTCTTAATAAAATTGTGGGATAGATTGTATTTTTAACCTATCCTTTATGTAGTTTTGTGATATGGGAGAATTAAAAACAATTTTTCAAAACAATGCCATTACTGAGGCAAATTATGATTTCTCAACATTAGAGAAAAACATAATGTACATGATGATGTCTCAGATTAAGCAAGAAGATACTCCCGAAAAGTACTATTTTATTTCGGTTAACGAATTGTCTCAAAAGACTGGAGTGGATAACAGTTATGCCGATTATAAAGATGCTATTGCCCGAATGATGTCCAAGTTGATTACTATTAAAAAGGACAACGGAAATGTTTTGCAAACCACTTTAGTGAGTTCTGCAGAGTATATAAAAGGACAAGGGCTTATAGAAATTGGGATAGAACCAAAACTACGCCCTTATTTATTTGAATTACGTCAGAATTTTACTACCTATCAATTAGAGTTGGCGTTGATTTTAAAGTCAAAATTTTCTAAGCGAATGTATGAAATGCTGAGCCAATTTAAAAACACCGGAATATTTAGAATTTCGGTATTGGATCTCAAAGAGCGTTTGAGTTTATACAACCCTAAGACGAAAGAAGAGCAATATGAAAAATGGTCGGCTTTTGATAAATACGTTCTGAAAATTGCTCACAAAGAGATAAATAAACATACGGATATTCAATTTGAATACGTTGCCGTAAAATCGGGACGTAAATTTACTCGAATGGAGTTTCATATTACCCATACACCTTATCAAGTTAAATTTGACTTTAAAGACGCAGATAAAGAGTTGTTTGATAAATTAGTAAACAAATATGGACTGCGAAGAGATCAAGCCGAAAAGGTATTGAGTATGCATCCTCCTGCTTGGATCAAACAACAATTGTATATGATTCAAATCAAAAAGTCCAACCACGAAGTTTCTAATGTTGGTGCATTTACAGCCAAAGTAATGGGCGTGTAATTAGCGGCTTTTTTTAAATGTACGTTAGTGATAGGGATATAAAAGGAAACTAAACTATTTCCACATGGCTGTGAAATCTCTAAAAAATCCCACTATTTTTTTCCTAAAAAGAAAAAAGAGGATTAGATAGGGAATCATCATCAAAAACAAAATAGCGAAATTAATACCATTACCTACGGTGAGATCATCTCCAGAAGCAGTCTCAATTCGAGCTCTACATTGCGAACACCCTTGAGCTACCGAGTCTAATGACAGCAATAGAATACCAACAAGGGCTATTATTTTGAAGATAATTTTAGACATAATAAGGAGATATCATAAAATAAACAACTACACCTGTGATGGCTACATACAACCACAAAGGAAAAGTAATGCGAGCAATTTTTTTATGGTTTTCAAATTTACCCAATAAAGCACGTAAATAAGTCACCAAAACAAAAGGAATAATCACCACAGAAAGCGCAATGTGTGTAATCAAAATAAAATAGTATACATATTTTAGTGCACCTTCACCACCAAATTTAGTAGAATCAGAGGTCATGTGATAGGCAACGTACATTACCAAGAAGAGGGTTGATAAAACAATTGCCGTACGCATCAAATTTTCGTGAAGTTTGCGGTTACCTTTTTTAATAGCTACTACAGCAAAGATCAATATCAAAGCCGTTAATCCATTTATACCCGCATAAATTGGAGGCAAAAAAGTAAGAGGCGCGACATCAAAGCCCAATTTTCGAAGATTAACACCAAACAAGGCCGCTACAGCCAAAGGAATAGCAATCGACAAAACCACAATCCACTTTTTGTAGGTGGCTTCTTTTTGTTCTATTGTAAGTGATTTACTCATTTATTAAAATTGATATATCTTTTTTCAATTGATTTACTTGGTCTTCTTCAGTACCATCATAATAACCCCTAATACGTGCTTTTTTATCAATCAAAACTAACATTTCTGAATGTAAAAAACCACCAGGAGCTAAAGCATCTTCTTGACTAGGTATCATATATCCCTCTACGCCTAAGGTGTAAAGAGAATTCTTATCTCCCGTTACAAAATTAATGTTTGAGAAATCAAATTGGTACTCATTTGCGTAATATTTTAATCGATCAGGATGGTCATTTTGTGGATCTACTGTATGTGCTATAAATTTGATGGGAAGCCCCTTCGTTTCATCCTGCAAACGTTTTACTTGTTTAGTCATCGCTGGACAAATGGTAGGACAGTGCGTAAAAAAATAATAGGCCACATAAACCGTATCTAAATAATCCGTTTTGCTTACGGTGATGCCATCTTGGTTAACAAAACTCCAAAAAGGAATGGTGTGATAAACCGTGTCTTTATCAATACCTTCAATGAATTCTTTGGGTCCGAAAATGGGAAGAGTAGAGGTGGTGTTTTCGCTACAAGATATCCAAAATAAGGAAAATGGGAAAGCGAATAGGAGTAGTAAACGATAGCTGAAAAAATTATTTTTTGGCATCTTCTTCTTCTTTTAATAGAATACTTATTTCTTTAGTGATGCGTTTTATTTCGCTGGTATATTTTACAATGTATTTTCCTCTAATGTGTCCTTTTCTATCGATCAATAAAGCCATAGATTGAGCCACATTCGAATAACCAAAAACCGTATCTTTTTCTAGCCACGGATTCTGGATCTCCATATTGGTATTATAAAATTGACCCATATCGCCTGAAACTATGTTCCATTTTTCGGTGTTTATTTCGTGAAATGCGATAAAATCGGTAATTTCTTTTTGTGCTTTTTTGGGATTACTAGGTACGAAACTGGATAGAATCTCAATATCTGCAAATTTTTTGTTACCCATTACCTCCTTTCCAATGAACTTCTTGAAACTTAAAAAATCCAAGTTACAATTTTCACTTGGGCAACTGGCGTGAATGATGTTTACAATTAGAATTTTATTGGTTAAGTTTTTCTCGGTAAAAGGCTGTCCTAAATGATCGGTAAAAGAGTATTTATCTACTTTATAAAACAACGTATCAATAGACGTGATACCATCGTGAGTATTGGTGAGCACTTGATGGTCGCCATAATACTTTAGGTCATAAAAGTTTGCTTTACCGGTCTTAAAAATCAGAATAAAAAAAGCCGGAAGTAAGAATATTCCGGCAATTATTAAAATTTTAGTACTTTTTTTTGAATTTTCCATGCTTTATGAGAAGTAAAAAATTACCCCCAAATTTGTGTATTCCAATACGATGATTCGGTTAATAAAATAAATATTAAATAGGCAATGAATAAAAAGTAAGGAACCAATAAAACCATTTTGAAACTTTTGGTTTCATCGCCTAAGTGCATAAATTTCATTACAATATAGCCCGCTTTAACAAGGGTTAATATAATGAATGACCACTTAATAACGGGCCAAATTGAATTAGGCTCACCACCAACATATTGTTTTACAAAAGCTCCAGTAATTACTTCTACAGTTGTAATAATGGTCAATAATATAGTAACAAATACAATCTTTTTTCTAACTTGTTTTCCGTGATGTTCATCATGATTAGCCGAAACTGAGTAATGATGATCCATATGTAAATCGTCTCTTTCCATAACCTTTTAATTTTATCTGTATAAGATTCCTAATTTTAATATCAATGATGATTACACCAAGTAGAAGAAGGTAAATACGAATACCCAAACTAAATCCACAAAGTGCCAATATAAACCTACTTTCTCAACCATTTCAAAATGTCCTCTTGAGTCATACACTCCTTTGGTAACATTGATTAAAATAATCAGATTGATTACTACTCCTGATAATACGTGGAACCCGTGGAATCCCGTAATGAAGAAAAATAAATTTCCAAATTGAGGAATCATTGGTGCATATTCGTTTTCTATTAAATTGGCTCCTTGTATAAAACCAAGGCTGTTTTCAATGGAATGATTGTATAATGCTAATCCTTCAGCACCTTCTTTTATTAAACCGTGGTGAAAATCTAAAGATACTGCAGTATCAGACACGCTTAATATGGTAGCCCAACCTTCTGTTGTCAAAATACTTCCATAATGTGAACCGTGTATAAAGTGATACCACTCCCAAGCTTGAGAACCTACGAAGAAAAATCCTCCAACAACGGTCCAAGTTAACCACTTAATCACCCCTTTTTTATCCATTCTGTGTCCTGCCTCTACGGCCAAAACCATAGTTACCGAACTCACAATAAGAATAAAGGTCATTAAAGCCACATATAATAATGGAAAGCCATTTCCTAAAAAGGGCATAGCATTAAAAACTTCTTCACCTACTGGCCATGTACCAAATTGGTGTCTGAAATAGCCATAAGCGCATAATAATCCTCCAAAAGTTAGTGCATCGGAGATGAGGAAAAACCACATCATTTGTTTCCCGTAAGAAAGTCTAAAAGGCGAACCGTTGCCGCCCCAAGCCGTTGCTGAATCAATTTCGTTAGCGTGTCCTGACATTGTCTTTTATTTTATCGGTGCAAGTTTAAACATTATCTTCAAATTAACATCAAAAAAATGTTGAAAAAAATCTCTTAGAATCGTTCTAAATTGTAATGGTAATCCAAAATAAATATAAAACGACCCATAAAATTCCAAGGAAATGCCAAAAAATACTGGCAGCTTCCATTCCATTTGTATTCTCTGATGAATAGTAACCTTTTGTAGCTCTGTATGTTAAAATCATTAGCATTCCAAGAGCTAATAAAATGTGAAGTGCATGAAGAGCCGTAATAACATATAAATAGGAGCTGGCATTATTTCCCGCTTGAAAAAATTCATTATACTGTCCAGGTGTTAATTCTTGACGCATTTGAATCCATTTTCCGTTTTCAACTTTGATGTCGATTCCCTGTGGTAATGAAAAACGAGCTACGAAATTGGTTAAGTCCACTTCTGAACCATCCGTGGTGATTTTACCATTTTTAACCTTATAATCGTTCCCATTTTCATAAAATCCAGCATCTATACTGTTAATTTCTTCGGCACTCAACTCAAAAGCAGGAAAAAACAAACGTTTATCTTCAAATTCCAATTCTTCGCCATTTAGTGATATGGTGAAGTCTTTACCATATTCACCTTTCATCATGAAGTAAGGCATATCGTTGACAACTCCAAATGCAAAATAAAACAAAGACCTCAATTCGGCATCCACCATTTGTCTTCCTTCAATTTGCAATTTGGAATTAACTATGCTTATGGGTTTTGTTTGTCCATCTGCCGACATTAAATTTATAGTGTAAGGACTTCCATAATTTTGAAGTACATATTCGGTGCCTTTGTATCCTTTGTCTTCTTTACAAATGGGCATTAAAAAATCCTTAATAGCGGTAACTTCTTTTTCGGATAGGGGTTTCCCATCGAGAGTATAATTTTTACCATTGTGCGCGATTAATTGACCATTAGTAGACAAACTAAATTTGTCGCCATATGCTCCGTGTTGGTAAAATATATTTCCCTTCATTCGGTTACCATTTTCAATCATTTGACTGTAGCCCAACAATTGGAAATAAACGAAAGTTATACCGAGAATTAATGCACCTACTACTCCAAAAACAACTTTTTTATTTTGATTAGATTTTGCCCATTTCAAAGAAAGATAAAGAAGACCGCTACTCAAAATGATAACTAGGGTACTCCATAAAAAGGCATCAGGTAATTCTAAATTTACCCAAAATTTATCTTTGTAACTTACATAAACAGCACTGATCAAACCTCCAAACATCATCACTATAGCACCAATACTAAAGTAAGTCAACAAACGAACGGTTCTATTGCGTTGTTGTTTTTCTTCTTGAGCCAATAATTCTGACATAATACTTAATTTTTAGTAAAAAGATAAAGCAATTGAATGAGTGGTAAATAGGCAAAAGAGTAAAACATTAATTGTTTTGCATATTTCATATCCAATGTTTTGTACAATTTGTAGGCGGGAATTGCTAACATAGTTCCCAATAGGGTAGCAACAATCATAGATACATTATTGTTCAAATCATACAACCATGGAAGTATACCAACAGGAATCATTGCCGTGGAATAAACAAATATGCTAAATGCACTTCCCTTTGTTCTACCCGCTCTGGAAGGTAATAAATAAAATCCTGCTTTGATGTAATCATCATGAATTTTCCACGCAATGGACCAAAAATGTGGAAACTGCCAAAAGAACTGAACAAGAAACAACAAACCCGGTTCTAACCCAAAATGACCTGTTGATGCTACGTATCCTAATAGCGGTGGAATGCTTCCAGGAAAAGCACCCACGAAAACAGCAATTGGAGATATGGGTTTAAGAGGGGTGTAAATTAACACATACATTACCAATGCCATTAAACCCAATATACCACTTAAATCATTCAGTGTAAAAAGACATATTTCACCTACAACACCCGTCAAAACTGCAAAAAGAATACCTTCAAATACAGATAATCTTCCGGCAGCAACAGGACGATCTTTGGTACGATCCATTTTCACATCAAGATTTCGTTCCCATACTTGGTTGAATGCATTACTAGATGCGGTGACCAAAAAACCACCACCAATAAGAAGCAGAACCTCACTTAAAATGTACGATCCGGGTGCAATGAAATAACCAATAACCGCTGAGAATACAACTAAGCTAGCCAATCGAAATTTACCTAAGGCAACATAATCACGAACCGTAAGGGCTAAGGAAGGTGCAGAAATACTATTACTTTCTTTTGAAATCAAAACATCACTTTTTCAGAGTGCAAAGATACAGTCTTAAGATGAAATGATAAAGGATATCAGAAAGTATTTTAAACGATTAATTTATATTTCAATTTTTCAAGGAAGAAAGTGTTATTCAAATAATAGCATATAACTTACATTATGTTAAATAGATTTTTCTACCATCCCATCAATAACCCTATTCTCTTTTTATAAAACGGGTGTTCTAATCTAAAATGAATTTTCCAAAATCAGATTGCTTCTGGATAAAGATTAAAGGAAGTTAATTCGTTTTTGTTTTTTTTATGAAATATAAATAGGCAAAAATCATTACTGACGATCCTATTAAGACAAAATCCAAACGATCTTTGACAAAGGAGTGACCTCCAAAATAATAACCCAATGAAGCTAGGCTTGAAATCCATAAAATTGCTCCTATGACATTATAAAACATATATCTTTTGAAATCCATTTTTATCATCCCAGCAATTACAGGTGCAAAATTTCTAATCAAAGGCAAATACCGGCCAATAATTAAGGTTTTTCCACCATGTTTTTCATAATAGGCAATGGTAAAATCTATAGATCTTTGTTGAAATATTTTAATTTTTGTATTGGGCTTTAGACATCTAGGGCCCATTTTTCGCTCTCCAAACCAATATCCGAACCAATAACCCATCAAAGCGGCAGCGGATAATAATAAAATGAGCACAATCACATGTACATTTAAGATGGTAGGTTGCAAGGCACAAGAAGCCCCGGATACAAATATTAACGAATTACCGGGTAATAAAAAGCCCACTAATAAGGTACATTCAGCAAAAACCAAAAATACTAAAAACATCAAACTTCCCCAATTAACAATAAATTCGGCAGAGGTTAGATTTTTAATAAATTCCAATACTTCCATTAAAGTGGTAAATTATTTCTGAGAATCAATGGCCTTTCTCACGCTTCCGTACTTTGTTAACAATGCTTGTGCTTGATCATAATTAATATTCAATTCCGTCATTACCATTTTTGTTCCACGGTCTACTAATTTGTTGTTGCTCAATTGCATATCAACCATTCTATTGCCTACTACTCTGCCCAACTTTATCATTACAGTGGTAGAAAGCATATTTAAAAGTAATTTTTGCGCTGTCCCCGATTTCATTCGTGTACTACCCGTAACAAATTCAGGTCCTACCACTGCAACCATTGGAAATTTGGCCACTTCACTCAAAGGACTACCTGGATTGCATGTGATACTGGCCGTAGTTATATTATTTTCATTGCATTTTTCTAAAGCATGAATAACATAAGGCGTAGTTCCTGATGCTGCAATACCTACCACGGTATCTTGGTCGCAAATGGCATATTGCTCTAAATCATACCAACCTTGATATTCGCTGTCTTCAGCAAATTCAACTGCCTTTCGGATAGCATCATCACCTCCTGCTATGATACCAATCACCAATCCGTGAGGCACTCCAAAAGTAGGTGGACATTCAGAGGCATCAACAATTCCTAATCTCCCGCTTGTTCCCGCACCTAAATAAAAAAGTCGCCCGCCTTTGAGCATTTTTGGAACTATATTTTCTACTAATTGCTCCAAAACGGGAATACATTCCTTAACCGCATGAGCCACTAATTGATCTTCTCTATTAATATTGGTTAATAATTCGAGCGTAGACATTTGTTCTAAATGGTCGTATTTAGAGGAGGATTCAGTAATTTTTTCTATCATAATATGCTGGCAAAAAGTAGGTGCTATTTCTCAATATCAAAGGGTTAACAACGAGTAGCCGAAGATACTTCAAAAAGGAAATTGCATTAGTTGAAAAAAAATCTATTTTTCAACTTTAAATTCTTTACAATAATCTTATCTTTGACCCCCTAGACTAAAAAAAACGACCCTTTGGACGCTATCATTAAAAATATTACCGAATTATTCTATCAGCACGATTGTATTGTTGTGCCTAGATTAGGTGGTTTTATTGCTAACTATCGTCCAGCTTTTTTTGATTCTGAAACCAATTTGGTTGTACCACCGCGTAAAGAGTTTATTTTCAATCGTTTTTTATTGCACAATGATGGTCTTTTGGCACATCATTTATCGGCAGATTTGGGTGTAAGCTATAATGAATCGGTAGTTTTGATTGATCGTTTTGTGGATGAACTGTTTAATGAATTGAAATCCAAAAATAGTTGCGCGATTGATTTGATTGGAACCCTTTATTATGATCCAAGTCAACATTTGCGTTTAAAAAGCCATAATCAAAATTATTTGTTATCCTCTTTTGGATTGCCTATAGTAAAAAGTTTACCCAAAATTCATACGTTGGTTGAGGACACTACTCCTGTAATTTCCATTGCTAAAGAAATCGTTCATCCGGTTAAGGAAGTTACAGAAGAAGCATACGATGACAAAGTAATTGCCATTACTCGTAATCAAAAATCTTCAACAGCTAAATGGTGGATAGCGGCTGCCATGCTACCTATTGCTTTTTATTCAGCATGGATACCCATGAAAACAGATTTGTTTAAAAAAGACGGTCATTTTCATTACTCTGATTTAAATCCATTTGTTTTCGAAAAACCAGTTGGTGTATACGCTCCTACAGATGGTTTTGCTATGCGCATTGATTCATTACAGTACACTTTTTCTTCCTCAGAATTTGATAAAACAATTGAGGTAAATAATGCTGACACGTTAATTTATGTAGATCATTCAAACCTAAATGAAAATGTTGCTGAAGTGGTAACTATTTCTAATAAAGGTGAATATCATCTTATTGGTGGCTGTTTTTCGAATGAAGAAAACGCAAATAAATTTGTAGCAGATATGCAATCGAAAGGCCTAACAGCTCAAATTATTGATCAAGCAGGGGGTTTATATCGTGTGTCTGTTGCCAATTGCGCTTCAGGTGAAGAGGCTACAGTTCAGAAAAGTCATCTTGAAACCGACCTTAATATTCCAACTTGGATACTGAAAAAAGCTCAAAAATAATAACGGTTCATGATGCTTTAGAAAAACTAAGGAGTTTTTGTGCCTATCAAGAACGCAGCCATCAAGACGTTTGGAAAAAAATGGCTACTTTTCAGCTCAATCAAAATGAGCAAGAACACATTATTTTATTGCTTATTCAAGGAGATTATCTCAATGAATCGCGATTTGCAGAATCGTTTGTGTCGGGAAAAGTAAATATAAAAAAATGGGGACGCGCAAAAATCAAATCTAAATTAAGAGAAAGAGGAATAACCGATAAACTCATTTTAACAGCCATGCAACAGATTGATAATGGTGTTTACTTTGAGAATTTGAGGCAAGTCTTTACTGTGAAAAATAATCTTATTAAAGAACCAAATCTTACTAAACGTAAGTACAAATTGGCCAATTATTTACTCTCAAAAGGATATGAATCCAACTTAATATGGGAGGTGATTAACGATTACTTTTTAGAGGAATTAAATTAACTCTAGAGTGATCAATTAAACACACCACTAAGAGAATAACCCTTGTAATTCAGCATCAATACCTTGAATTATTTTACCCAAGTCTTCGGGATTTTCATTAAAGGAATTGTTGTCGACATCAATTATCAAAACTTTTCCTTTATCGTAAGTAGATATCCAAGCTTCGTAGCGTTCGTTCAAACGTTTTAAATAATCTATTCGGATGCTTTCTTCATACTCACGACCTCTGCTTTGAATGTTGTTAACCAACTTTGGAACGCTAGCTCTTAAATAGATTAATAAATCAGGAGCGGAAATAAACGATTCCAATAAATTGAACAGAGAAAAATAGTTTTCAAAATCTCGAGTGGTCATAAGACCCATAGAATGTAAATTGGGAGCAAAAATAAAGGCATCTTCATAAATCGTTCTATCTTGAATAACCGTTTGCGTACTTTCTTTAATTTCTTGAATTTGAGTGAAGCGGCTATTTAAATAATAGACTTGTAAATTGAATGACCATCGTTGCATGTCATCATAAAAATCCATAAGATATGGATTAGTATCTACATCTTCAAAATGGGTTTTCCATCCGTAATGCTTTGACAATAAATCAGTTAGTGTTGTTTTACCGGCTCCTATATTTCCTGCTATGGCTATGTGCATGATGTTCTTAATTTTTCAAGCAACTAAAGTAAAAATTATATTGTTTTAAACAGCGTTTTTTTGAGAAAAAACTTATTTACATGTTACTTTTCTACTGTAAACTCAGAGGAAGTGATTTTTCCATTTTCAAAACCGTAAAACTGATTGTTATAGAATCCGAAAATATCCACTAATGTTGATTTAAGTTGCAAAGTAGCTGATTCAACAGATTTAAGATGAAAGGCTTCAACAACTCCTTTGTGAGCAACATAAACAAAGTCATCAGCGGGAAAAATATAGTCCACATTTAAAACAGGTATGGTTTTATAATAGGCGCCATACATGTCAAATAGTAAAATACCATTGTTGGGGCAAACTAAAAAAAGATACCCATTGTTTTCAATCATTAATTTTGGTTCAATCTGAATTTTACCTATCATCTGTTCCAAATTCCCTGATTGATAGATGGTTTCAAAATTTTGGGAGAGTTTTTTTAGCTGAAAAGTCGCTTGATCATAAAGCCACATCCCATTGTCCATTTTGCTAGATGCTACCATTTGCACTTGATACATACCGAGAGCATCAAAACCAATGGTTTGTCCATTGTGTACACTTAATGTGTTGTCAGTGATGACCATCTGTTGCAAATTTTTATAAAAGATAAGCACTCTCAATGGATTGGAAACGTCAATGGAATGAATTTCACCCAATGACTTGTTGCTGTATGTAAAGAGTAACTTACCGTCAATATCGTATTTGTCGATTACATCATGGTGAACATGGTAACGATTACCTTGATAATCGAGTCTATTATAGGAGGTGTTTTCGAGTTTATTGTTCTCTGTTATAACAGACTGTTGAGTTGAGCATCCAACACTTAATAAACAACCTATCAGAAGAAATAGTTTAGATATGTATAGCCAATAGTTCATCTACAATGGTTGAATCATTTTTTAAACGAGGTATTTTATGTTGGCCCCCTAATTTCCCTTTACCTTTGAGCCAAATCTCAAACGTTCCTTGATTAAGAACTATTGTTTGAGGGAGCATAATATTGAGGTCATGTGCTCTTTTGGCGTCATAATCACTATTAATCAACCGCAATTGCTGGTCTAATTCATTTACAAATATATTCAATTCTTTTGGCTTTGAATTAAATTCAATAAGCCATTGATGAAAACCACCCGACTTATCTTTAAAAAAGCGAGGACAAACAGTGTAATTATTGACGGAACATCCCAATTTATCGCACGTTTTTTTTAGAGCATTTTCTGTATTGCTAACTATTAATTCTTCACCAAATGCATTTAGAAATTCTGTTGTACGACCAGTAACTCTAAATCTAAATGGGGCTAAATGAGTAAATTCAATAGTATCTCCAATGATATAGCGCCAAAGTCCCGCATTTGTATTGATTACCAATGCATAGTTGATACCCATTTCAACATCTTCAAGTGTAATAGTTTCGGATTGAATACCTTGATAAGAACTCATAGGAATAAATTCATAAAAAATTCCATAATCTAACATGAGCAGCATATCATCGCCTTTTAGGGTATCTTGAATTCCAAAAAAACCTTCGCTGGCATTATATGTTTGGACATAATTCATGGAATCAGTTTTAATGATTTCCATAAATTGACTTCTATAAGGTTCAAAATTTACACCTCCATGCATATACAATTCTAAGTTAGGCCAAACATCGAGGATATTCGTTACTTTTTGTTGCTCCATTATTTTTTTAAGTAATACCAAGGTCCATGAAGGTACTCCTGCTAAAATCATAACATCTTCTTTAACAGTCTCTTGAGCCATTTTGTGTAATTTCTCATCCCATTGTTCCATCAATGTAATGCCTTTGCTCGGGGTTCTGCGCCACTCACACCACCATGGCAAATTATTGACAATGATGGCCGAAAGGTCACCAAAATAGCTGTCTGCATTGATGGGATTGATTTGTGAACTGCCTCCAATGATGAGATGTTTACCCTTAAATAATTTTGTTTGTGGATGATGTTGATAATACATTGCCAGTAAATCCTTACCTCCTTTGTAGTGACAATCTTCAAGTGATTCTTTACTCACGGGAATGAGTTTGCTTCTGTGAGAAGTAGTGCCAGAGGATTTAGCAAACCATAAAATAGTGGACGGCCATAAGAGATTTTGTTCACCGTCCATTAATCGTTCTACATAAGGTTGAACATCTTCATAGGTTTGAAGTGGAACAGCTTTTGTGAATTCTTTATAAGATGATAAACCATTAAATGAATGCTTTTTTCCAAATTCAGTTTTTGAACCGTGCTGAATTAACTCATGGAAAACCTCCCATTGAACTTCAAAGGGAAACTTAATAAATAATTCAATTTGATGAATGCGTTTTTTAATTAACCATGAAAAAATGGTATTCAATGGTGTACCCAAAGATTTACCCATGTTGCGGTGTATTTAAAAAATTAAAAAACGAACGTAACTTTTATCCAAAAATTACGATGCCGAAAATCACTAACAAAGCTAAGCCAACATAAATGTAGCCTATACCTGCTGTGCTTTCGTGAAAATTGCTATCTGACATAATTATTAATTATTTATGCTGCAAATATACAGTTTTTATAAAATTCTTAGATATCTATTTTAGATTTATTTTTTAAATGATAGAATTATACAAAATGTGTTATGTAAAATGTATAATTGAAAGGATTGTGAAAAGAGGTTGAAAACTAAAAATGAATACTTACTTTTCAATCATTTTAATTTCATCAATTACCACAGGTTTAGACTGAAAACAAGCCGATTGACTACTTCTTGATTCACGGTATTTAAGCCATACTAATGCACCTTCCACTTTGTAATTGGTGTCTTCTGGCCAAGAAATAGGATTTAACAATTCTTTGTTTGCGGTATTTTCTAGCAAAAAACCACACCCATCTTTATCTTTCAGATTTATTATTTTAGCTTTGATATACCCTTCGCTCAAAATAGTCTGTTCTCTTTTTTTATCGTCATCACTCATTGTGGTGGTAGATTGTTTTGTTTTACACCCAGTGATTAATACAAATGTTAACACAAAAATTCCAATAGAATAAAGTTTCATAATGAGTTAAAAATTAATTTAGATAGTTTCTTCACAAAGATAAATCAATTTTCATTCCTAATCGCTTATCTTTGCAACCTTATAAAAAATACGAGCAATATGTCAAGTTACGAAGACGTTTTTAAGAAGGTAATTTCCCACGCCAAAGAATTTGGTTTTGTGTTCCCAAGTAGTGAGATCTATGATGGATTGAGTGCCACATATGATTATGGTCAATATGGAGTGGAACTAAAAAATAACATCAAAAAATATTGGTGGATGTCGATGGTGCAAATGCACGAAAACATAGTGGGATTGGATGCAGCTATATTTATGCACCCTACTACTTGGAAAGCTTCAGGACACGTGGACGCCTTTAATGATCCAATGATTGACAATAAAGATTCTAAAAAACGTTACCGTGCAGATGTGTTGGTGGAAGATCATATTGCTAAAATTGAAGAAAAAATAAACAAAGAAGTTGAAAAGGGAAAAGCTCGTTTTGGAGATTCTTTTGATGAAATACAGTTTAAAGCTACCAATCCAAATGTAGTAAGACGAGTGGAAGAAATTGCCGCAATCAACGTTCGTTTGGAAAAAGTGCAAGCCGAAAATGATTTAGATGGATTCAAAAAACTGATAGAAGATTTAGAAATCATTTGTCCGGTAAGTGGTTCTAAAAACTGGACCGAAGTGCGTCAATTTAACTTGATGTTTGGAACAGAATTAGGCTCTGTGGCCGGTGATGCTTCTACCATATATTTACGTCCTGAAACAGCTCAAGGTATATTTGTGAACTTTTTGAATGTGCAGAAAACAGGTAGAATGAAAATTCCGTTTGGTATTGCTCAAGTAGGTAAAGCATTTAGAAATGAGATTGTAGCTCGCCAGTTTATTTTTAGAATGCGAGAGTTTGAACAAATGGAAATGCAATTTTTCATCAAACCTGGTACGCAACAGGAATGGTATGCCTACTGGAAAGAAGCGCGTATGAAATGGCATCAAGCATTAGGTTTTGGAGCTGATTTTTATCGATTCCACGACCATTTAAAATTGGCACATTATGCGGACGCTGCTTGTGATATTGAATTTAAATTTCCTTTTGGTTTTAAAGAATTGGAAGGAATACACTCGCGTACCGATTTTGACTTGAGCCAACACGAAAAATTCTCTGGTAAGAAATTACGTTATTTTGATCCTGAAGAAAACGAAAATTACGTACCTTTTGTATTGGAAACTTCGGTGGGATTAGATCGTATGTTCTTAGCCGTATTGTCTACCTCTCTTAAAGAGGAGGTTTTGGAAGACGGTTCTGAACGTTCGGTTTTAAAAATACCAGCAGCATTAGCACCTATCAAAGCAGCCATATTGCCTTTGATTAAAAAGGATGGTTTACCTGAAAAAGCACGTGAAATAATGAATTCATTGAAGTTTGATTACAACTGTCATTACGAAGAAAAAGATACTATTGGTAAACGTTACCGCAGACAAGATGCCATCGGAACACCTTATTGCATAACTGTTGATCATCAAACATTAGAGGATAATACGGTTACCATTCGTGAGCGCGATAGCATGAGCCAAGAACGTGTTAACATAAGCGAATTACATCGTATTATTGGTGAAAACGTGAGCATGAGCAAACTGTTGATGTGAGTTGAGTCAATCAAAAAATGATATTAATTTACTAGATAGAGATTATTTAGTTGAAAAATCCATTCAAAAGCCCGTTTTAATTAATTCCACAGTTCTGCTATATACTGGAATTTTTGGATCAGTATTTACCAGTTGTTTGTTGATTTGTTACAATTTGTATGTTCTGAAACATAAGCGAAAAATAATTGGAGTGTTGTTGTTGGGATATATTTTTGAATTTAGAGTTTTCGTTTATTTTTTGGGATTTGGAGATGGTTTATATTACGTATACAAATATTTCTTTCAAATTATATTAAGTGTAGGTATAGCATATCCACTTTTCAATAATATGTTTGCTAAGGTCAAGTTTCAGCATTTTGAAGGAAATAAACCAATATATATAACAATTTTGGCTGTAATCTATGGACACACGTTAGGTCATTTTCTTCTCGTCAAGCTTACCCAATTAATCATGTTCTTATACAACCTGGTATATGTATATTTAGAGTATGCAATCATTCCTTAATGAAGTTCAGAAAAGGTTAATCATATTGATCTCCTTTAATTTCTTTTTGATCATCAGCTTGATTTTTCTTATTTTTAAGATCGAACGAAAATCCTAATTGGAAAAAATCACGACCTGTTTCGTCATTGATTTGATAATCAAATTGATGTAAATAAGCTATTTGTAAGGTGAGAAATGATGTGGCCTTGTATTGAATTCCTATAGATGCCCTGGTGCGCTCAAAATAAGGAGCAATATTGGTAAAAAAAAGTTCGTTATTGGCGTATATTTGGAGTGGTTGTTTGGTACTTTCTTTTTTACGCAGATTATACGCTATTCCAAATCGGTATCTAAATCGATTGCGGTATCCATTCGAAGTAAAGCGCATTTCGGCTCTATAGCGTTGTTCGATGGTAAACTTACCAAAGGGATGTGAAAAAACGAGTTGCGGCCAAATACGTAATTCGTCATTATTTTTGGGTAATATAAAATTTCCTCCTTCTTTATAGGTATCATAGTTTCCGATGGCAAGGGCTATCCGAATTTGCTGATGTATTTTGTACTCAATACCTCCTTTGAATTCATAATAATGAAAATGGTTGTAAAATTTGAGTGATCGCAATTGTCCTTCACCAAATAGAGCCCATTTGGGGGTATGGGTATATTTAAAGGATAAACTGTTCCAACTACCCAAATCATTTGATTGTGCTTTTAATGATGTGATGCCCAAAAATAAGAGAGGTAACCAAATGTTGGACATCAATGGGCTTTTTATACGATTATTTTTCGAAATCATTTCCTAATGTTTTCACTGTAAAAAAGGGAAACCGTTGCTGATTTCCCTTTTTATATTGAGCTTTTTTATTATCTTCTGCACATTTGATTAGCATCGAATGTGTGGTCTAGTTCCTATCCGCTACACATTTGATTAACATCGAATGTTTGTGGCTAGTTCCTATCCGCTACACATTTCACAACCTTCAGGGTTGTCTAATGAACAAGCTATTTCGGCCATGCGTTCTTCTTCTGTTTTGGCAACTGGTTTTTCGACCATCGCTGCTTTGTCAATTGTAAATTTGATAGCATCCGTTGCAGCTTTTGTTCTTAGGTAATACATACCTGTTTTAAGACCTGCTTTCCATCCATAGAAGTGCATTGATGTCAATTTAGCAAAGTTGGCATTTTCCATAAAAATGTTCAACGATTGAGATTGGTCAATGAAAGCACCTCTATCAGCCGCCATATCAATAATGGTTTTTTGAGAAATTTCCCAAGCTGTTTTATAGAGTTCTTTAATGTTATTTGGAATTTCTTCAATGGTTTGAACGGAACCGTTAGCCGCCATTAATTTATTTTTCAATGAATCATTCCACAAACCTAACTTTACTAAGTCTTTCAATAAGTGTTTGTTTACGATGATGAACTCACCAGAAAGTACACGTCTTGTATAAATATTTGATGTATAAGGTTCAAAACACTCGTTATTTCCTAATATTTGAGCTGTCGAAGCTGTTGGCATTGGGGCTAATAACAATGAATTTCGAACACCGTGTTGTTTTACTTCTTCTCTTAAGATGTTCCATTCCCAACGGTTGCTAGGTGTTACATTCCACATATCAAATTGGAAGATTCCTTGAGATACTGGTGAACCTTTAAATGACTCGTAAGGACCGTTTTCGATAGCTAAATCTTTAGAAGCTGTTAATGCAGCATAATAGATGGTTTCAAAAACTTCTTTGTTTAATTGACGTGCTTCATTTGAGTCAAATGGGAAACGCATTAAAATGAATGCATCTGCCAAACCTTGCACACCAATACCGATTGGACGGTGACGCATATTAGAGTTTCTAGCCTCTGGAATTGGGTAAAAGTTTTGATCAATTACACGATCTAAGTTTTTAGCCACCCGATAAGCTACTTTAAATAATTTATCGTGGTCAAATTGTCCGTCTTTAACAAATTTAGGTAATGCTATCGAAGCTAGATTACATACGGCAACTTCATCTGAAGAGGTGTATTCCATAATCTCCGTACATAAGTTTGAAGATTTAATAGTACCTAGATTTTTTTGGTTTGATTTCTCATTAGCCGCATCTTTGTACAACATGTATGGAGTACCCGTTTCTATTTGAGACTCTAACACTTTAAACCAAAGGTCTTGAGCTTTTATTGTTCTTCTTCCTTTACCTTCAGCTTCGTATTTGGTATATAATTTTTCAAATTCTTTTCCGTATGAATCAGATAAACCAGGACATTCGTGTGGACACATTAAGGTCCAATCTCCGTTATCTTCAACACGTTTCATAAACAAATCTGGAATCCACAAGGCGTAGAACAAGTCACGTGCACGTTGTTCCTCTTTACCAGTGTTTTTCTTTAAATCTAAGAAATCCATCACATCTGCATGCCAAGGCTCTAAGTAGATTGCAAACGAACCTTTTCTTTTTCCTCCACCTTGGTCAACGTATCTTGCGGTATCGTTAAACACTCTCAACATAGGCACAATTCCGTTAGATGTACCGTTGGTTCCTTTGATATATGAACCTGTAGCTCTCACATCATGAATAGAAAGACCAATACCACCCGCAGATTGTGAAATTTGAGCACAATTTTTAAGTGTGTCATAAATACCCGCAATACTATCTTCTTTAGTTGTCAATAAGAAACAAGACGACATTTGAGGTTTTGGAGTACCAGCATTAAACAAGGTAGGTGTAGCGTGTGTAAACCATCCTTCACTCATGTAGTGATAGGTCTCGATAGCTGCATCTAAGTCATTTTTATGAATTCCTACTGCCACTCGCATCATAAGATGTTGTGGTCTTTCGGCTACTTTTCCATGTAGTTTTAATAAATAAGAACGCTCTAAGGTTTTAAAACCAAAGAAATCATATCTAAAATCTCTATCATATATGATGGTAGAATCTAACACTTCAGCATTTTTTTCAATTACATCATACACATCTTTGGCAAGAAGTGGAGCATCTTGACCTGTTACCGGATCTTTATAAAAATACAAATCTTTCATCACTTCTGAGAATGATTTTTTTGTGTTTTTATGCAAGTTAGAAACGGCTATTCTGGAAGCTAATAATGCGTAATCAGGGTGTGTAATGGTATTGGTTGCGGCAACTTCTGCGGCAAGGTTGTCCAATTCACTTGTAGTAACACCGTCATACAATCCTTCGATTACACGCATAGCTACTTTTTCGGGAACCACTAGAGGATTGAGTCCGTAGCAAAGCTTTTGGATTCTAGCAGTGATTTTATCAAATTTTACCGCTTCTCTGCGGCCATCTCTTTTTACTACGTACATTTTTTGTCTTTAATTTAAATAGGTTAGGTTAGTTGTTAGTTCGGTTGTGTTTGTTTGTTGTTTAGTTGTTGAAAGAACACTTTAGTTTAGAAATCAGCATCTAAGCTAAATCCACCACCTTCTGTAGTACCATTTTTAACGCCTGCTTTTTGGTACTCACCAACTCTTTTTTCAAAGAAATTTGTTTTACCTTGAAGGTTAATCATATCCATAAAGTCAAAAGGGTTGGGTACATTATAGATTCTATTGCAACCCAATTCGGCTAATAAACGGTCAGCTACAAACTCAATGTATTGAGACATTAAATCGGAGTTCATACCAATTAAACGTACTGGAAGCGCCTCAAGAATAAATTCTTTTTCGATTTCAACAGCTTCTGCAATAATTGATGTAACTTCTGTTTTGTCTAATTTGTTTACCAAGTGATCGTTGTACAACATACAAGCAAAATCACAATGTAATCCTTCATCTCTAGAGATTAACTCGTTTGAAAAAGTCAATCCTGGCATCAAACCTCGTTTTTTCAACCAAAAAATAGCGCAGAAAGATCCTGAAAAGAAAATACCTTCTACAGCTGCAAAAGCAATTAAACGTTGTGCAAATGAACCGTTTTCTATCCAACGTAAAGCCCACTCAGCTTTTCTTTGAACAGGAGGAAATGTTTCAATGGCATTGAATAAATAATTTTTCTCTTTAGTATCTTTAATGTAGGTATCAATTAATAACGAATAGGTTTCTGAGTGAACATTTTCCATCATAATTTGGAAACCATAGAAAAACTTGGCTTCAGCATATTGCACTTCGCTCAAGAAATTTTCAGCTAAATTTTCGTTTACAATACCATCAGATGCAGCAAAGAATGCCAACACGTGTTTGATAAAATAACGCTCATCATCATTCAATTTGTTCTCCCAATCGTTAGTGTCAGAAGAAAGATCTAACTCTTCTGCTGTCCAAATCATAGCTTGTTGCGTTTTGTACATCTGCCATATATCGTTGTGTTTGATAGGGAAAATTACAAATCTATTCGGATCATCTTTTAAAATAGGTTCTTCCATAAGGGATGTTTTAGCAGGTAACACACTATTTAAATCCAGAGCTATTGCATTTTCTGTTTCTACGATTTCGGTTTTTGTCAAGTCGGCCATAATTTTTCTTTATTGTCTTAAAGGGTTGCTACTATATTTCTAAAAACTAGAGGAAACAATCTCCTGTACGAAAACGTTTATTTTTTCGTTTTTAAGGGTGCGAATAAAAAATTCGCTACAATTTATTGAGATTATTTTCTCGTTTTGAGAGGATGCAAAATTCAAAAAAAAAGTCGCTCGCAGCAAGTGAAATTCATTCACAATTTCTTAAGTTTTCAACACCAATTATTAATAAGTATCTTAACCATTTGAAACTCAACTTAAAGAACCTTTTTATCTAAAGTTTGAGTGTTTTCGTCTTACAAAAAACACCTTTCAAACCCTCTACAGTGCTAAGATACAACGATATAGAATACACCCGACTTGAAGGTAAAAACCTTTATTAAAACGAATGTGTTAATAACAACAAAACTAATGTATTTTGCGTGTTAACAAAATATTAAACTTGCATTTTGAAGAGAAGTGAAATTTAATTTTAAAAAACTATAAAAACCGATTTAGTGTTATACTTTTGGTTTTATGTTATTAACAATGGGGTTAAATTCAACGATTGATTTTAGACCTAAATGAAACATCGGCCAAAGAAAATGAAACAATAAAAATCGTAAAATTAACCTATGCAGATAGTAATTTACGAACGTTTCTCCGCTTCAATGGATTGGTCAATTAATTTTAGCTCATTAAAAAAGTCAGCTCCCCATTTTCTGATGATGGGTTCTTTTAAAAATTGATATACTTTCACTCCCAACTGTTCACCACAAGCACAAGCCGGTTTGCAAATGTCCCATTTATTGTAATTAATGGCTTCGTATTTTCTCAATTTGGCCACTCTAATAGGATATAAATGACACGAAATGGGCTTTTTAAAATTCGTTTTTCCTTCTGCATGGGCTTTTTCAATGGCACATTTGGCGGTGTTGGTTTCATCAAAATAAACAAACGAACATTCTGCATTATTGACCAAGGTAGTTACCGGTTCATTATCATCATCCATATAAAAAACCCCAGTTTTATTCACCACCTCAATGCCTTCTGGTCGCATATAAGGTTTTATTTTCTCTAAATCTTCTTCAATGATATCAATTTCTTCCATTGTGAGTGGCGCTCCACTATCTCCTTTTACACAACATGCGCCTTTGCAAGCGTTCAAATCACACACAAATTTCTTCTCAAATAAATCGAGCGAAATTATTTTATCATCAATTTCTATCATAACTGCAAAAGTAAATTATTTTTTTTAATATAGTTAGATGTTAGAGCTAGACGCTAGATTGCTAAACTGATTATTTGACAAACGACAATCGATTTCTCGACTATCTAAAAGCACATTGGGAGTACTTATCGAAAAACTGAACAATGCAGACGCAAGGTCTGCATCAAGACAAGCTTTGCTTCGTCTTGACTGAGTAACTGAACAACTGTATAACCAAATAATTTAAGTCGTAGAACATACTCAAGATTATTTTGTTATATTTACTATCTGTTCTAATTTTGCAACTATGACCGAAAATACATCTGATACTCCTACAAACGATTTTATAAATCCAATTGACGAGGATTCCATTACCGAAACTCCGCATTCGTTGACTTATGGGCATCATAGAGGTAGTTTCCCTGTTGTGCCAACCGAACAAGGTCAAATCAAGAGCAAGGCACTATCGTCAATGGAGCATCAAACGGAAATTCAAATGCTACAAATAAAACAGCAAATGGAACTGTTGGCCCAGCAAGCCGCTAAAATTCAAAAAAGGGTGGATGTTTCCAAACAAATTTACAGTGCTGAACTGCGTTTTGAACCACTGATCAATCACCTTTATCACTTATACAGGAAAGAAGATGACAAATTTCTGCTTTCCATCATCGGCCCCAATGATTGGGGAAGACGCACTTGTCCTTACACTTATATAGCAACGGTGCGATTATTAGCCGACCACACGTGGGATGTTATGAGTGAGGGAGCGTAATGGATTTGCGTTACGTTTTTTTGTTTATATTTGTGGTAACATTTTTAATCGAACTACGTTAGCTATCAATTATGACAACATTTAGAATAAACATATTGGAACTCAACGAGCATACTTCAGCTATTTTGCAATTGCTGAAAACAGAAAAATTTATTGAGATTATTGAGGAAGAAGCTGACTCATATACTGAAAAATTGATAGCACAAGCAAATGAAGCCGAAGAAGCATATAAAAACAGAGATTACATTTCTCAAGAGGAACTAAAAGTGAAATCACAAAAGTGGTAATGAATATTATCTGGACATTTCCTGCGGCTGAGGATTTAGAAAACATCTTTAAATTCTATAAAAACAATACTTCAGATGAAAAAGCTCATGAAATTATTAATTTAATTTTTAATGCAACTAACCTATTTACATTAAGCAATATAACCACTAAAGATATCGGACAGATAGAGTTGGATTTACAATATAGAGACAAAGGTTACCGATATATAGTTGAAAGCCACTTTAAAATCATTTATTTCGTTGATGAAAATAACATTGTTATTACACACGTCTTCGATACTCGACAAAACCCTGATAAGAAAAGACGATAATTAAACTAATGTGCTTTTCCCTTTCTTACTACAGCCACAATTAGTATCCGCACATCCTTTATTTTTGGGCAAAAAAGCTTTATAAAGTCTGAAAAGCAAATATAAGCTAGCTAATGAAAACAATACGATCACTCCAATTTCTTGTATTCCCATGTTAACTAAAAATTTGATAGGTTACAAATGCTGATATGTATGCCAAAATACTCATATAGGCAAATTGAATAAGGGGCCATTTCCACGAGTTGGTTTCTTTTTTTACTACTGCAATAGTACTCAAACATTGCAAAGCAAACGCATAAAACACCAATAAACTCAATCCAGAAGCCAAGTTAAAAACAGGTTGGCCAGTTGTTAGATTCATTTCGTCTCGCATTTTTTCTTCAATACTGGCTTCCTCAGTAGAGCCCACACTGTAAATAACCGCCATAGTTCCCACAAACACCTCTCTGGCCGCAATTGAGGAAATGAGCGCAATGCCTATTTTCCAATCATATCCCAAGGGTTGAATAAACGGTTCAATGGTTTTGCCCATAACGCCTAAGTAGGAATGTTCTAATTTATAGGAGGCCAGTTTATTTTCATATTCTGCTCCTTCCAATGTTGGAAACTGCTGTGATATATGTGTTTCCGCTTCGTTAAAAGCGGTTCCACCAAACGAAGACAACACATATAAAATAATAGAGACGGCCACAATAATTTTACCTGCATTCCAAATAAAGGAATGTACATTTTGCCATACCGTAATGCCCACAGCTTTGAAGTCGGGTTTTAAGTAATCGGGTAATTCCATTACCAAAAAACTCTTCTGATCGGATTTGAGCCACTTTTTAAGCGCCCATCCGGTTACCATAACTGCCACCACACCCATCACATACATACCCAACAATACCAATGCTTGCAAGTGAATGATGCCGTAAACTTGGTTAGGAATCACCAACGAAATTAAAACCGTGTAAACAGGCAATCGTGCAGAACATGTAATAAAGGGTGTAGTGAAAATGGTAATCAACCGCTCCTTAGTATTTTCAATATTTCGGGTACTCAAAATAGCGGGTATGGCACAAGCGGCACCTGAAATCAACGGCACTACACTTTTTCCACTCATTCCAAATTTTTGCATCAATCTATCCATCAAAAAAACCACGCGAGACATATAACCCGATTGTTCCATCAGGGAAATGAAGAAAAATAAAATGGCTATTTGAGGCACAAAAACAAGGACTCCCGCTATACCAGGTAGTAATCCCTGTGTAACTAAATCCGTTAATATTCCTTTAGGTAAGGATGCTCCCAATGTTTCCGAAAACCAATTAAAGGCCATTTCAATCCAATCGGTTGGATAACTCGCCAAGGTAAAAACCGACTGAAAAACGATGAGCATGATGAAAAGAAAAAAAAGTATTCCAAAAAAGGGTTGCAACAACAATCGATCTAATTTGCTCGTGAAATCCGAGGCGTTCTCTTTCTTATAACCAACAGTGTTTTCTAGAATCGACCGAATGTGTTGGTACCTAAAAATAGCATCTTTAATTTTGAAATTGGCAAAAGACTTGGCATAGTGTTTATCCAATGATTTTTTGAGGAGTTCTCCAAATGAAGTCGTTTCAACCATATCAATTGAAGTACGAATTTTTTCTTCAATTTTCGTGTTTTCATAAGGAACGTAGGTTTTATTGGGCAGCTTAACCTCAAATTGTGCCTTAAGTTCAGGTATTCCCATTTTATCGCGTGCAGATACGCCCACTACAGGCACTCCAAACGTGTCTGATAATTGATCAAAGTCAATGGTGATGCCTTTTTTATGTGCTCGGTCTATTTGGTTGATGGCCAACACACAAGGCAGATTTAACTGGCGCACTTGGGACAATAAAAACAGACCTTGTTTTAGATTTAAGGCACTGATTACTACTACCACCGCTTCGGGATAATCTTTATGAGCAGTGTTGGAGAGAATTTCAGTTACGATTTCCTCATCTGCTGAACTGGGAAATAAATTGTAGATACCCGGTAAATCCAATATCTCAATTGCGTTACCTTCTTTTTTAAGTATCCCTTTTTTGATATCAACCGTAATTCCAGGATAGTTGCCAATACGTTGATTTAGCCCTGTCAATTCATTAAACAAGGTGGTTTTACCCGTGTTGGGCAAACCTACTAAGGCTATTTTTTTGGCAGAAATCATATTTTTTCTACCTCTATTAATTGCGCATCTTGATATCGTATGGCTACTTTAATAGCGCCTATTTTAAATAAAATGGGTCCCATAAAGGGACTTTTTTGGAGTAACGTAATTTCTTGATTTTCTTGAAAGTCAAAATCATACATTTTGGTAGGCACATCGACCGAAATCTGTTTGATGATTCCGCTCTCGTTTTTACGCAAGGTATTTAAAGAAACTATATTTGACATGTTGACGTTGTCTGGCACTCCATTTTTAATGTGAACGCAAAGTTAACACGAACAATTATACTTAACTAAAATCTTACCTAGAATTGTACTACCTTGTTTAAGGTATATTTAGCTAATAAAGCCTATAAAATAGACAATAATAAAAATAAAAGTATAAAAAACACGAATATATTTTTGGATTTATAATAATTTCATTGGATTAAATAGACCACGAAGTGGTCAAATAGATATAAAAAATAGTAAAGAGGAAGTATATACGACCCCTACGGGGTCGAACTCATTCTCCTATAGGGTGTTTTTATAGTTATTTCATTCCAAAGAAATGATGAAAAATTAGTAATTTTAATCAAACGGAATATCATCATAAAAAGATTTTGAAAGAAGAAAATGCGCTTTCATATTATTTTAGTGAATTTTTTAGCAAATTTAACTTTTACATTAAATTTGAGGTAGAACCAAAATTTTTAAAGTTACTGCACACTCACAATTTTGACTTTGTCTACAAAGCCTTTTTCGTCAGTAATAGAAAGCACGTAGTTACCAGCATCCGGGAAAAGTCGATCAATTTGAATAAGCGTTTTACCAACTCCCACAGTAATATACACTTCATAAACGGCTTGCCCCAATAGATTGGTAACTTTTATTTTTACTACTTGTGCCACATCACTTCGTACCATCAAGGATAATTCGCCCGTACTGATAGGATTGGGGTAACAATCTAAAATTTGAATACCTTCATCAATAGTATATTCTATACCAGTTACATTTTTATAGGCTTTATAAATATCAGGAATGCCATATCCCATCAACGAATCGGGTGTAGCATATTGATGGGCAGATTGTTCAATCAAGGTTTTAATTTGAATGTTGTTTAAATCGGGTAACGCTTGCCACAAACAAGCGGCCATACCCGCCATCATGGGCGAACTAAACGAGGTGCCATTTCCTCTTACAATGGTCTCACCCCAAGGAAGATATAAATACGTGTTCCAACCCACAGAAGCCACATTGGGTTTTACGTCTCCATCACTAGCTGGTCCTTTACTGCTAAATGTGGCATAATTTCCTAAACTATCTACCGCTCCCACGGTAAGCGTGCTATCCGCATCAGCAGGTGTTGAAATATATCGCCAAGGACTATCTCCCGAATTACCGGCACTGGTTACCAACAAAATGCCTTTTGACGCAGCAATATCGGCAGCGATGGCAATGCGTGAAGTATTTCCATCCATATCAGCGTAGGTATGATTTTGCAAACTATCATCAAATGTTATATACCCAAGACTGGTGTTGATGATATCCACTCCAACAGAGTCGGCATATTCTGCTGCGGATACCCAATTATCTTCTTCAACTATGTGCTCAAAATCAGCGGCTTCACTTCTTAATAAATGATAACTTGCTTTGGTAGCCGTACCATAATAAACTCCTTCATCTAAAGCCGCCATAGTAGAAAAAACGGCTGTTCCATGATAATGATCCCAAAAAACATCACCATCGTGATCAACAAAATCTTTGGTGGAGAGTATTCTTCCTTCTTCAAAGATATGTTTGAAGCAATTCATTTCGTGTGCATATTCAAAACCCGAATCAATTATTCCGATGTGGATTCCTTGACCATTAAACCCCAACTCATGAAGGTAATCTACTTTATGCAAATGATTTTGATTGTAGCTCAACCCATAAGGATAATGTTGGTTTGTAGTAAAAGGAATGTAATTTTTGTTGAGTGCATTGGGTTCAATTTCGGTAAACTTTTCATTATCTAATGGTAAGGCTAACTTTTGCACTACTTTTATTTGCGACACAAAAGGCATATTTTCAATAGCGTTTATGGCGTTGGTATCATCGCAAATTACAGTCACCGCATTAAACCAACGAGAAGTATTGTGCAACGTAATGCTTGGGAATTGAAGTAAACTATCCACATACCAACTGTTCACCGGAAAATCTTGTTCGGTAATAGCAATATGTGATTTTGCGCGTCTATCAATAGCCCGTTGCGACAAAAATTGATTGGGTTGAAGTGTATTGTAAATGGAATTGTTTTTGTCGGTAAATTGTATCCAATATTTTAAAGTGTCTTGTTGGGCGAAAAAAGAAGTATGCGCAAGAAATGTTGCACAGCATAATAAAAAATGAATAAATGAGAATTTTTTTACCATAAATATTAAAGCCCACATTATATACACCTTACCAATTAAATATCCTAGTTTCACTGTAACTATTTATAACAAATCGAGCTATTTAATAGAACAATTTATTTTACCACATAGATTATATAGGCACATAGATTTAAAAACTTTAAAGCTTAATATAGAAGCTTTGCTTTTGCATAGCCTACTATGAAAAATGTAATTTTTTCTATGTATAAACTTTTGATATTCAACATTTCTATGTGTCTATGTGGTTTTTTTAATGTTAAATTGTGAAACATGTGCTTATTCCTAAACAAAAATACAGAAACAAAATGATAAAAGCAGTATCAACTAGGGTTTAAATTCTAACCCGTGCTCGTGCAATACCTTTTTAAGAGTGGGTATACTTGAAGGACCTATTCCGTGAAGTTGGAGCAGTTCTTTTTCGGAATAATTGCTCAATTTCTCAACGGTCAAGATAGCATTTGATTCAAGCGCACGTCTGGCAGGAGCACCCAAAAGAGATAAGAACTGATCTTTAGGTTTTCGTTCTTTTTTGCATACTGGACAAGTTGGGCAATCACTACTTTTGGTGTATTTATGCCCCATTTTACAAACTCTCGTGTTTTTTTTGATAAGGGCTTTTTCCAGATTTTCGGTTACTCTAAATTGGGTAATTTTGGTCACCAATTCAAGTGGTAGCGGTTTTTCATAAGGAAATTGTACAGCCCCTTTAGAGTTGTAGTAGTTCGAAATCTCCTTTTTATAAGCCATCAAACCAGAGGGTGTAGGATAAAAACCAATATGACTTTTGTTAGCCGAAAAATGAACCAAATTGCCTTTTAGTTCAAAGGTAGGCATACCATATTTTATCGATTCAGTGGCCTCAGGAGCTGCTTTTTGAATGGTTATTCGCATTTGAGAAAGCAAATCTTGTGTTTCTTTTGGGAATGCTGTGATGTATTCGTCTATCGTGGTAAAAGCTATCATTGAAGTAGGGATTTGATTTTCATAGATTTAATTTAATAAACTATTTTTCTAATATCTTTTTCAAATTAATTAAACTAGCTTCCATTTCTTTTCCTAATACCTTATTCATATTTATGAATAGTAACATGGTATTCATTGGATAATTCATCCTACTGGTCATTCCCCAAATAACTTTACATTCCTTTCCCGAAATTTCTTCAATTTTAAAAGGCGTTTTTGCAATTCCCTTAAATGGTTTTTTAAAACGCACCTCAACATCAACTAAGCTATCTTCTATTAGATGTTTTATTTCTTGTTCGCCTTTACCTGCTTTTTTATTACCCTCCCAAGCATATACAAAACCAACAGTTCCGTCTGTTCCAGTTAAGGTTGTTTTCATAGCAGGGTCGGTCATGACCCATTTACTAAATTTCTCTTGATTTTTGAGAATTTTTAGATAGTCATATACCTCTTTACTCGATCTTTTTATGCGTATTTCTCGATGTATGGAATAATCCTTTTTAGTAAATATAGCTACTAAAAACAGCAGAGCAATAGACCCTAATGTAAATGCGAAAATATATAATAATATGTACATTTTTTTTGTTTAAATATTTTTACAAACATACAACTATTTTCAAAACACAAAATCGGACTTTTTAATCAAATATGATTTTTGTCAGCTATTGGGTTATTATTATTATTAAATTTACACTCCAAATTAATACTCAGCAATATGCCTATATATCACAAACTAGGAAATATTCCGCACAAAAGACACACCGTTTTTAAAAAACCAAATGGAGACTTTTACTATGAGCAACTATTTGGAACAGTTGGTTTTGATGGAATGTCTTCCAATTTATATCACGAACAACGTCCTACGCAAGTAAAGGAAATTCGCAAACAATATAGCGTGGCACCTAAAATTGCCAAGGGAAACAATATTCAATCGTATAGATTGAGAGGTTTTCAAGTAGCCCCCGAAAAAGATTACTTAGACAGTAGAAAAATTGTGTTGACCAATGCCGATTGTAATATTGTATTGGCTGCTCCACAAGAATCGATGACCGATTATTTCTATAAAAATACGGACTCTGATGAAATGATTTTCATTCACAAAGGTTCGGGCAAATTGCGCACTATGATGGGCAATTTAGATTTTAAATACGGAGATTATTTAATCGTTCCTAGAGGAATGATTTATCAAATGCAATTTGACACAGCAGATAATCGCCTGTTTATTGTTGAATCACACAGACCTATTTATACTCCCAAAAGATACCGCAATTGGTTTGGCCAATTATTAGAACATTCTCCTTTTTGTGAAAGGGATATTCGCAGACCCGAAGAGTTGGAAACCAACAATGAAAGCGGTGAATTTTTGATGAAAGTGAAAAAACAAACCGATATTTTTGAAATGGTATATGCTTCGCATCCATTTGATGTGATTGGATATGATGGATATAATTATCCTTATGCTTTTTCCATTCACGATTTTGAACCTATTACGGGTCGTATTCATCAACCACCGCCCGTGCACCAAACATTTGAAACAGATGCCTTTGTAGTTTGCTCATTTGTGCCCCGTATGTATGATTATCATCCGGATGCTATACCTGCTCCTTACAACCACAGCAACATTGATAGCGATGAAGTATTGTACTATGTTGATGGTGATTTTATGAGCCGAAATGACATCGAAGCAGGTCACATATCTCTGCATCCAGCAGGTATTCCTCACGGACCACATCCAGGAGCTATGGAGCGCAGCATTGGTAAAAAAGAAACGTTGGAATTAGCCGTTATGGTTGATACGTTCAAACCGTTGATGATAACCGAAGAGGCAATTAAAATTGCTGATGAAAAGTATTATCAATCTTGGTTGGAACATTAACAATTAAAATATTTTATACCTTTGAAGTGTATGTATAATATATCGAGTCAAGTTAGAGCTATGTGGTAAATGGATAAAACTATTTTTATTAAATAAATTTTCCATTAACCTTGTACTTTGTACTCTTTAAAAAATTAAAAATTATGTCAGAAATAAAAAACGTAGAATACGGATTAGAAAAAATATTTGAAGGAGCTCAAGATTTCTTACCTTTATTAGGTACAGATTACGTTGAGTTTTATGTAGGAAATGCCAAACAATCGGCTCATTTTTACAAGACTGCTTTTGGTTTTCAATCACACGCATACAAAGGCTTAGAAACAGGAAGCCGCGATGAAGTTTCGTATGTATTAAAACAAGATAAAATTCGTTTGGTGTTAACTACACCACTTAATTCAAAATCTCCCATCAATGACCATTTAAGAAAACACGGTGATGGTGTAAAAGTTATTGCATTATGGGTTGATGACGCTCGAAAATCGTGGGAAGAAACTACTAAAAGAGGTGCAAAATCATTTATGGAACCTACTCTTGAAAAAGACGAGCATGGTGAAGTAGTACGAGCAGGTATTCACACATATGGTGATGTGGTGCATGTTTTTGTTGAAAGAAAAAACTACAAAGGTTCTTTTTTACCCGGATATCAAGAGTGGAAATCGGATTACAACCCAACTTCTGTTGGTTTAAAATTTATTGATCACATGGTAGGAAATGTGGGCTGGGGAGAGATGAATCAATGGGTAAAATGGTATGAAGATGTTATGGGATTTGTAAATTTCCTTTCATTTGACGATAAACAAATCCATACTGAATACTCTGCTTTGATGAGTAAAGTAATGAGTAATGGAAACGGTCGAATCAAATTCCCGATTAACGAACCAGCTGAAGGAAAAAAGAAATCTCAAATTGAAGAATATTTAGACTTCTATGAAGGTCCAGGAGCGCAACACATTGCGGTGGCAACGGATGATATCATCAAAACCGTGGCAGAATTAAGAGCAAGAGGGATTGAATTTTTACCACCACCTCCACAAGCGTATTATGATGAAATCCCTGCTCGTTTGGGTGTTCATATGGACATCATGAAAGAGGACATCAAAGAATTACAAAAACTATCTATATTAGTTGATGCAGACGAAGAAGGGTATTTATTGCAAATATTCACCAAACCTGTTGAAGACCGACCTACTTTATTCTTCGAAATCATCCAACGTATGGGAGCTAGAGGATTTGGTGCAGGAAACTTCAAAGCATTGTTTGAATCTATTGAGAGAGAGCAATCGAAACGAGGCACGTTATAAGGAGGTTAGGCGGTTAGACAGTTGAATAGATCTTCAGTTGGGGGGCTAAACGGTTAGACAGTTGGTCTGTTAGTCAGTTCTTCAGTTGAAAAAGTTCTTTAAAATATTTACCTAGTAACCAAACAACGGAGTAACCTAATAACTACATAAAAACTTTAAAAAATGGCACAAATAAATAGATTTGAAGATTTATTATCATGGCAAAAAGCTCGTGAGTTGTGCAATTCTGTTTATAGGTTAACAAAAAACGAAGGATTTAATACTGATTGGGATTTAAAAAATCAAATAAATAGATCTTCTGGTTCAACCATGGATAATATCGCTGAGGGATTTGACCGAAATTCCAATAAAGAATTTCGGCAATTCCTTTTTATTGCAAAAAGCTCAGCGTCTGAAGTTAAATCCCAATTATATAGAGCTATGGATAGAAGTTATATAAGTAAGAGTGAATTTAATATTACCTACAAACTTGCAACAGAAACATCAAATTTAATCGGTGGTTTCTTAAACTATTTGAAAGACAAGAATGACAAAAAAATTAACTAATTCAATAAGCCATTAACTGAATAACCTAAAAACTAATTAACTGAACAACCTTTAAGCTAACTGAACAACTAAATAACCTATTAACCTAACACATATGATAATCCCACCATTCAATTTAAAAAAATGGGTTGACGACAACCGTGACCGTTTAAAACCACCTGTTGGAAATCAACTAGTATACAAAGACACCGAATTCATTGTGATGATTGTAGGTGGCCCTAATGCGCGTAAAGATTTTCATTACAATGAAGGAGAAGAGTTTTTTTACCAGATAGAAGGGAATATGACATTACCCATCATCGAAAATGGTGAAAGACGCATCATTGAAATTAATGAAGGCGATATGTTTTTATTGCCAGCAAGAGTGCCTCATTCACCACAACGACCCGCCAACACGGTAGGTTTGGTGATTGAGCGTATGCGCAAACCTCACGAATTGGATTATTGTGCTTGGTATTGTGAAAAATGCAATAACCAATTAGACAACCAGAGCTTTCATTTGGGTGACATCGTTACGCAATTGCCTAAATTGTTGAATGAGTTTTACGCCAATGATGAATTGACCACTTGTAAGAAATGTGGAACCAAAATGGAAGAGCCAAAATTGGCGTTGTAGTATTTTGGAAACATTTTATATTCTAAACATATATTACTATTAATTGTTACTTCTTAAGTAGAATAAATTATAAAAATGTCATCATCACAATCAAAAAATGCCACTATAATTGGCGCAGGTTTAGTAGGGTCACTTTGGGCTGTTTATTTAGCAAAAGCAGGCTATAAAGTTACCATTTTTGAAAGAAGACCTGATATACGAAAAGCTGAAATCAGTGCAGGAAAATCCATAAATTTGGCACTATCACACCGAGGGTGGAATGCGCTGAAAGCGGTAGGTGTAGAAAAACACGTAGAAGAAATTGCTTTACCGATGTTTGGGCGTGTGATGCATGATATGAAAGGTAATTTATCTTATCAACCGTATGGTTTGGAAGGACAAGCCATTTATTCTGTTTCAAGAGGTGGGTTGAATGCACGTATGATGACGGTTGCTGAACAAGAGGGAGATGCCACTATTCACTACAATCACCAATGTTTGGATGTAGATTTTACTAAAAATGCTGTACACATCAAAAACAGCGCTACTGGAGAAGTTTTTTGGCACGAATCGGATGTAGTTTTTGCTTGTGACGGGGCTTTTTCTGCTGTTCGTTACACAGGATTTCAAAAGTTAGACCGTTTCAATTACAGCCAAAATTTCATTGCTGATGGTTATAGGGAGTTACTATTACCCGCTAATCATGATGGAACATACAAATTAAACAAAGAATCCTTACATATTTGGCCGCGTGGTCGTTTTATGCTCATTGCTTTGCCAAACGAAGATGGTTCATTTACGTGTACGCTTTTTATGCCTCATGAAGGTGATGAAAATGCATTTGACAAACTCAAAACTCCTGAGCAGGTAGATAATTTCTTTAAAAACACGTTCCCCGATTTTTACAATATGATGCCTAACGTGGGTGATGCTTGGGAAGATCATCCCTTATCCTCATTGGCCATCATGCGTTGTTACCCTTGGGCTCATAAAAAAGTTGCCTTAATGGGAGATGCTGCACACGCCACTGTGCCATTTTACGGTCAAGGTATGAACGCTGGATTGGAAGATTGTTTTGTAATGGGCGAATTGATGAAAAAACACAATGAAAACTGGGAAGAAGTTTTCAAAGAATATCAAATCGTGCGCAAACCAAATGGTGATGCCCTTCAGGATTTATCGGTACACAATTACTATGTAATGCGCGATTACGTGGCAGATCCACAATTTTTATTGCAAAAACGTTTCGAAATGCGTATTCAAGAATTGTATCCTTCAAAGTATTTATCGCTTTATTCGATGGTATCTTTTTCAAATACTCCTTATTCAGAAGCCTTACAAAAAGGTAATGAACAAGATGCATTCATCAAAGGTATCATGGCTGAAAATGATCTTAATGACATGTTTGAAAAAGGAACAGTGGATGAGCTGATTCATCAAATTTTTAGCAAAAAATGACATTTGTCATAATTTAGTTTTTTTACTCCACTTATTTTAGGCCACTATTCAAAAAAAACAAGCGCTAAAATTATGTCGTTAAATAGAGAAGAACTACTCAAAGCTCTGGAAGAAAAATTTGCTCAATCGGGTCAAAATTTGGATGTACATTTAAGTGGATTATTGCACAGCACAGACATTACCTATTGGGATTATATTCAAACCGAAGCATTGTTGTCACTTCAAATTCAACGCACTACCCTACCCGATGAAATGGTATTTATAGCGTATCATCAAATCAATGAATTGCTTTTTAAAATGATTTTGTGGGAGATTAAACAAATCTCTTTTCATGATGCATTAACTACCGCTATTTTCACGGATAAATTATACCGTATTAGCCGTTATTTTGACATGTTGGCTACTTCTTTTGAAATTATGCAAAAAGGTATGTCGGTAGATCAATATATGCAATTTAGAGACACGTTAACACCAGCCAGTGGTTTTCAAAGCGCACAATACCGTCAAATTGAGTTTGCATCTACGGAATTGATCAACTTAATTGATTTTAGATTCAGAGCTACCATCAATAGAAATACCCCTTACGAATATGCTTTTGACAATTTATATTGGCAAGCAGCAGGTGTGGATCACAAAACAGGTAAAAAGAATGCCTTGTTGACCAATTTTGAAACGAAATACAAAGAATCATTTATTGATTTTATGAAGCAATACAACGCTCATAATCTATATACCAAGTTCAAATCTTTGCCTGAAGAAGAACGCAAATCAACATCACTGATAAACGCTATGCGTCACTATGACCACACCGTGAATGTGAAATGGGTAATGGCTCATTACAACGCTGCAGGGCACTATATAGATAGCGGAAAAGGTAGCGGTGAAGCAACAGGAGGTAGTGACTGGCGAAAATACATGCACCCACGTTACCAACGAAGAATTTTCTTCCCATCCTTGTGGTCAGCACAGGAATTAGAAAACTGGGGCTTAGATAATTTGGAGGGTTGTGTGGTACTTTAGAAGTACTTTTTAGTTGCTAAAAAGCACTTTTAGACATTCTAAATTGCAAACTATTACACTTTTTAACAATTCGTTACGGAATTTCTACTAACTTTGCTTTTTGAAGAATTCAAGTTTAGTAAATTTAAAGTCATAAAACAATGGCATCAAATGAAGTTTTAGAAGCAGGTATGCTTGGGCCATGGCAAGTTATTTTAATCGTTGCCATCGTATTATTAATGTTTGGAGGTAAAAAAATCCCTGAATTGATGAAAGGTTTGGGTAAGGGTATCAAAGAATTTAAAGATGCCTCAAAAGGAGAAACTCCAGCGGAAACACCTGCAGATAACAATAATAAAATCGAAGCAAAAAGCTAGTCTTGCGCTTTAATTTTTCTTAATTTTTTAATACAAGAACACGTGACTTTGAAGGATTACCAATCTTACTCAGAGATAAAAAACGATTTGGCACACGGTACTATTACTTGTGTTCAATTGTTGGATCATTACATCCAAAAAATTTCACAATCCAAAACCAATGCTTTTTTAGAGGTTTTTAATGATTCAGCCTTGCAACAAGCGTTGGCCGTTGATAAAAAAATTCAAGCTAAAACAGCTGGTAAACTAGCTGGAATGGTGATTGGAATTAAAGACAATATTTCCTATAAAGGTCACAAAGTTTCGGGTTCATCCAAAATATTATCAGGTTACACTTCTATTTACAATGCTACCGTAATTGAGCGCTTGCTTAATGAAGATGCCATCATCATTGGTCGATTGAACTGTGATGAATTTGCTATGGGTGGGTCTAATGAAAATTCTGCCTTTGGGAACGTACTCAACCCTATTCAATTGGATAAAGTACCCGGTGGATCATCGGGTGGATCGGCTGCAGCTGTGCGCGAAGGTTTGTGCATTGCTACGTTGGGAAGTGATACCGGTGGTTCCATCCGTCAACCCGCTTCTTTTTGTGGTATTGTAGGTTATAAACCAACCTATGGAAGGGTTTCAAGATACGGATTATTAGCCTATGCTTCCAGTTTTGATCAAATCGGTCCTCTCACACACACAGTTGAAGATGCTGCTTTGATTACTCAAGTAATGGCGGGAATTGACGAATATGATAGCACCCTTTCAACTCGACCTGTCGAAAACTTGGTGGAAGCAGCTCAAACTGCACCTAGCAAAAAGAAATTTGCCGTACTTAAAGAATGTTTATACAGCCCTGGTTTGGATGGCGAAATAAAAACCAGAATGCTGACTATTATAGAAGAATTAAAAGCAGAAGGACATGTGGTGGAAGAAATCAGCTTTCCTTTTTTAGAGTATTTAGTACCTAATTATTATGTATTAACTACTGCCGAAGCCTCTAGTAATTTGAGTAGATATGACGGCATTCATTATGGTTATAGAAGCCCCAATGCTGTAGATATTGAATCAACTTACTTAAAATCAAGAAGCGAGGGTTTTGGTCCTGAAGTGAAACGAAGAATTATGTTAGGTACTTTCGTTTTGAGTGCAGGTTATTTTGACGCTTACTATACCAAAGCTCTTAAAGTGCGCAACGTAATAAAACAAAAAACCGAAGAGATTTTTAAGGTATTCGACTTTATGTTATTACCAACTACACCTTCAACGGCTTTTAATATTGGGGAAAACACAAAGGACCCCATTACGATGTATTTACAAGATATTTTTACCGTTCATGCAAATTTAGCTGGTATTCCAGCCATTTCATTACCTTTAGGAAATCATTCAAACGGATTGCCTTTTGGCGTTCAATTGATGAGTAAACGATTTTCTGATGCTGAATTATTAGGATTTAGTAACCATTTAATGACAAAATTTGGAATGTAACACGAACCTTTAACGTAGCTAATTCTATGAAATTAACCCCATTATACCGTTTCTTTTTGTTCATTTCGTTAATAACGAATGGCTTAGTTGGGTGGACTCAAAATGATTCATTACGAAAAGTAGACCTTTCATTTGTAGATGTATACGACCAAAAAATGGTCAATCATTTTAAAATACTCAATCAATTTTCAAAAGATACATTAGAGTTTTATAGAATTCTGAACACCAAAGATTCTGTTAAAGATTTCGATACAGATGTAATTACCAAACGAATCAAAAAATTAGACGAAAATTCTCCTTTTGATTTTGTGGCAAATGAAGCTTCTTTGGCAATGATAAAATTATATGCTATTAAAAGAAACAAGCTCACCGCGCGTATGATTGGATTGGGAGCATTGTATTTTCCCATTTTTGAAGAAAAACTAATTGCCAACAACATGCCGTTGGAATTGAAATACTTACCAATTGTAGAATCTGCATTAAACCCTACGGCTGTTTCACATGCTGGTGCCGGTGGTTTATGGCAATTTATGCCCGCTACAGGTAAGTCACACGGATTAGAAATTACATCATTATACGATGAGCGATACGATCCCTATTTGTCTACTGAGGCTGCGTGCGATTACCTCAAAAAATTGCACAAAGTATATGGTGATTGGAGTCTAGCCTTGGCTGCCTATAATGCGGGGTCAGGAAACGTAAATAAAGCTATTAGAAGAGCCAATGGGAAAACTGATTTTTGGAGTATCCGTGAATTTTTACCTAAGGAAACTCAAAACTACGTACCCGCTTTCATTGCTGTAAATTATGTAATGAAATATGCTGCTCACCACGGAATAGTTCCTGTTAAACCAGACTATTTGAGTGTAGAAATGGATACACTTCAGGTATCAAAAAGAATTGAATTTGGCGTTATGGAACATTGGTTGGATTACAGCAGAACCAAGCTAAAATATCTAAACCCAATGTTCAAAACAGAAATCATTCCTTCATCCGATTCTTGCTTTACATTATATTTACCCGTTTCGGTAATTGGTAAATTCATCGATTTTGAAGATTCTATTTACAAATACTCTTCGTTAGATTATAAATATTGGGTAGCACATAACCAACCCAATCGTGTTGAACGCACACATACTATCAAATCGGGGGAAACATTTGCTTCCATTGCTGCAAAATACAATGTAACCGAGCAACAAATTAGAGCTTGGAATAACAAATCTTCGAATTATTTAAAATCGGGTGGAACGTTGGTTATTTATGAGCCGAAATCAGGGTCATCACCTTCTTTTCCAACCACTACTCCTGAGGAAAGTGAACCACAATTGGCGACAAAAACTACCACCACCCCACCTAAAATAACTACTACTACCACTAATCCTCCTAAAAATACATCCAGCTCAACAACGAGCAGTACATCGTCTACTCAATACGATTATTATACCGTACAAAAAGGAGATACGTTGTGGAGCATTTCGCAAAAATATAAGCACCTATCAGTGGATGATTTAATAGCGCACAATAAAACCTTACATTCAAAAGGTTTGCACGTGGGGGATAAAGTAAAGATTCCAAAAAAGTCTTAAATCAATTTAGTAGTTACTCATGAAGTATTCCTTAGACGATGAAGTTGAATATGATTTCAAACTTATAGGAATTAGCTGCCATGAAAAAGACTATCGTTTGTGTTGGGGAATTAACTCCGTAATGGAGTTTACTTTGGAAAGAACCGATAAGGAACTACAAACTTTTCCTTCCAAAAAAAATCCACAAGTGTCTACCCATACCCTTTTTTCGGCCTTTGACGAAGATTCAGAAACCGAGTTTCACTTGATAGTAAATCGCACATCGATGGGGTATTTGATTCCAGAAAAACCCCAAGCCGACTATTTGTTTCTAATTAAAGAAGATGGTGGCGTAGATATCAATGACTTGTTGCAGCGACTTCGTTCAATCAGTTTTGTACTAACCACCTTTATGATAGAAGTGGAAACCTTAAAATCAAAGGACAATTTGGTTTTTTAATACCCTTACTCCTGTCCTACTGAAAAACCCCAATGTATTTGACGTGTTTAATTTTGTCCTTTTCCATCACATATTCATAGGCATAAGAACCATTGGCTTTTTTGATTTTTACTAAACATGTATCTGCTACTTGTTTAATCTTTACATCTAAGATATCATTACTTGGTTGTAAATTCATTTTTACAAAATCTACTTTGTTATTGTCAAAGCAAATGGTATCATAAGCCATGTCATATAAAACAAATTGGTCATTTAGATAAGTAGTAGCAGCTGATGATTCATTCTCTCGCACGGATTGTACAAATTGTGTGGTACATTCCAATGAAGTCATTTTACTGGTACTTTCTTGAGTGGGAAAAAACATATACGAAACTACAATTGCAGCAATTATTCCACCTAAATCAGCTAATAAACCTGCTTTGATGGCATAACGTGTTTTGGTAATTCCAACCGCTCCAAAATACACTGCAATAATGTAAAATGTAGTATCTGTGGCGCCTTGGATAGTTGAAGTCAGTCGACCGATAAAACTATCTGCACCGTGTTCTTCCATGGCAGCTACCATCATCCCTCGGGCACCACTGCCACTCAATGGTTTCATAATGGCGGTAGGAATTCCGTCAACAAACTCGGTATTGCTAAAAAACAAACTAAAAAACCATCCCAATCCATCTGAAATATAACCCATTGCCCCCGATGCTTTAAAAACGGCAATGGCCACTAAAATGGCAACCAAGTATGGAATTATTTTGATAGCTATCTCAAAACCACCTTTTGCCCCTTCAATAAAGGATTCATATACGTTTACTTTTTTTGTTAATGCCATGATGATGAACAACGAAATGATGCCGTATAAAATAATATTACTCAGCAAAGCTGACTGAACCTCCATTTCATCAGGTGGTAAGGAGTTAAAATAATAAATTAAACCAGCAATGATAGCCGTAAAACTTCCTAAATATGCTAAAACAACCTTATTCAGTAAATTGATTTTTTGATAAATAGCTACGGTGATTAAACCCACCAAAGTGGATATAAATGTAGCAATCAAAATAGGTAAAAAAACATCTGAAGGATTTTCGGCTCCCATTGTTTTTCTATAGGTCATTATGGAAATCGGAATAAGTGTTAATCCTGAAGTATTAAGCACCAAAAACATAATTTGAGCATTGGAAGCTGTTTCCTTGCTTGGATTAAGTTCTTGTAGCTCATTCATCGCCTTCAATCCTGCGGGTGTAGCGGCATTATCAAGCCCCAACATATTGGCAGCCAAATTCAATATCATCGATCCTCGAGCGGGATGAGTTGGAGGTACATCTGGAAATAGTTTTGAAAAAAACGGCCCTACAATGCGCGCTAATCCTTGAATTGCGCCACCATTTTCACCAATTTTCATCAACCCCATCCAAAGGCATAAAATGCCCGTAAGCCCAATGGATAATTCGAAAGCGGTTTCGGCAGAATCAAAGGTAGCATTGACAATAGCAGAAAATACATCCAAATCGCCATAAATCGTTTTGATAATAGCTACCAAAAGCGCAATAAGAAAAAAGGCTATCCAAATAATATTTAGCATACTGGAATAAGTTTGCTACAAAGATGAACTAAAAAAAAGGGGTTAACTCACTTGTTAATCACAAGTTTTAAGAAAGTTTTTCAACAATTGCATTCCCAATTTTCCGCTTACCTCTGGATGAAATTGCACTCCAAAAATAGGCTTAAATTTATGTTGCATAGCTTCATTCTCGCATGAATTTGAGGTAGCAATCAACTTAAATTCGGTAGGTAATGAAATTTCTTCAATGTGGTCTTCCATCATCAATATTTCACCTTTGATATAATTAAACAGAATGGATGATGTAGCTAAATTTATGGTTTCCTCTTGACGTGATTCAATTCCTTTTTTAATCGTAGCTCCATGCAGAAGCCCCAATATTTGATGTCCAAAGCAAATCCCTAGAATAGGATTTTTATATTCTTTAATGAATGAAAAATAGTTTAGATAATGACTTGGATCGGTTTCAGAAAGCAATATGGGTGCTCCGCTAATGATAATGGCTTTGTAGGACAAAATGTGTTCATAGTTTAACTGTTCCATTTTGGCCACATCATGCACCACCAATAAATCATTCAAACATTTAACAATGCTTGGAGTTTTACTACTTCCGCAATCAATTATAAGTACTTTATTGTTCAAGATAAAAAAATATAAACTTTATTAATAGTCAAAACTGTTTCCCATTTCGATCATTTTCATGCAGGCAATAGCACATTCTGTGCCTTTATTTCCATGTTTTCCCCCAGATCGATCTTTGGCTTGCTGCTCCGTATTATCGGTCAATAAACCTAATATAACTGGTGTGCTAAAATCCAATCCAACTTTCATTATGCCATCTGTAGCACCTTGACACACAAAATCAAAGTGTCGAGTTTCGCCTTGTATTACACTTCCTAAACAAATAACCCCTTCAACATCGGTGTTTTCAAGCATCAATTGTGCCCCTAATGGTAATTCAAATGCCCCTGGAACAAAACGAATGATGATGTTTTTGCGTTTTACACCATTATCAATTAACGCCTCTACGGCACCATTCAACAAATTATTGGTGATATGGTCATTCCATTCAGAAACAACAATCCCAATAACCATTTCTTTTCCGTTGGGAATTGATTTTTTGTCGTATTGAGACAAATTTTTTCCAGCTGTTGCCATATTATTTCAACAAGTATTTGGTGTTTATAACGTTAAAAGTGAGGAAAGTTAAAGGCCACGTATTATTACGTAGTAAAAATTACAATTTTAAAAGATCTACTTTTTGCTGAGCAAAAACATGATATTTTTGAGCTTGTGCTTTGTAAGTTGAATTTGGGAAATTTTGGATTAAATCCCAATATAAAGTAGCCGCTTGTTCAAAATTACCATCCGTTTCATAAGCTGATGCTAATTTCATCATGTACATTGGAGCCGTAAGTTCGTTTTTAGGACGTCTTTGGTAAGCTTGATCGTAATAATCAATGGCATCTTTTAATTTATCCATTTCTATAGAAGCATCACCCATCGCTCCAAGAGTCATAGTAGCTAATATTTCATCCGAAAAATCAACTTTTTGGAAAGCTTTCATAGCTTCTTCAAATTGACCTAAATTCATATGAGCAATTCCCAAATCATAATAAGCTATAGAACCTCCTGCAGTACCTTCTAGTTTCTTTGCTTGAGCTGCTAATCCAACATATCCTGTGCTGTCATTACCATTGATAGCCTTTTCCCAATCTTGAGCATCTACAATGAGTGATTCACCTTGATAGATTTCTTCTGCAGACTTTTTATTGTTTGGTTCAACAACAAATTTTTGGTATCCAAAATACCCTAATACAATTACCACTACGGCAACTATACCATAGGTTATGTATTTTACTTTTCCTTGAAAAAACGAGTTGAAACTATCTTTCAATTCATTTCCAGTTGATGAATTAACCGTTGAAGTTGCTTCAACAGATTCGGTTATGTTTTCTTTATTTTCTGACATCACTTTTTTTTTCGACTTGCAAAAATAGTTTTTTTAATTAAATTACAACTCTTAACTGCAAATTTTAATTCAAATCTTACCTTTGCACCATGCATTTAAAAACCTTGGCGATATTAAATTTCAAAAACATTGAGCAAATTGATCTCAATTTTTCGCCTGTGGTAAACTGCTTCTTGGGCAACAATGGCGAGGGGAAGACCAATTTATTGGACGCCATTTATTACCTCTCCTACACCAAAAGTTTCTTTAATGCCATCGATTATCAAAATGTTCGTTTTGATCAAGAATTTTTTATGATTCAAGGTGATTTTGATCTTGAAAACGAAGCTGTGAACATATATTGTGGGCTAAAAAAGAACGAAAAAAAAATATTTAAGAAAAATAAAAAAGTTTATTCAAAATTAGCTGACCACGTTGGGTTATTTCCCGTAGTTATGATAACTCCTTACGACAGTAATTTAATTCTCGAAGGCAGTGAAATTAGACGTAAATTTTTGGATGCTTTAATTGCACAGTTTGACCGCACCTATTTGAGTCAATTAATAGATTATAATAAAGTGGTGCAGCAACGGAATGCTTTGCTCAAGCAATTTGCAGAGCGGGGCAATTTTCAAGAAAGTTTGTTAGAAATTTACACAGAGCAAATGGCTGAATTGGCACATAGCATTCATCAAAAGCGCACCGATTTTATTTTCGAATTTATACCTGTTTTTAATGCTTTTTACCAACAAATATCCAGTGGAAAAGAAGCTGTTTCTTTGTTGTATGTTTCACAACTGAATGAAAATCCAAGTGCACTTGAAATTATTCAACAAGCACAATCACAAGACTTGCGATTAACTTATTGTTCGGTTGGTATTCATAAAGACGACCTTGAATTTAGGTTGGGATCTAACCCATTAAAGAAATTTGGTTCTCAAGGGCAACAAAAATCATTTTTGATTGCATTGAAATTAGCTCAATTTGAATTCATTAAAAGTAAACGAGGTTTTGCTCCAATCCTTTTATTGGACGATATTTTTGACAAGTTGGATGATACACGAGTAAATTATTTACTCAAACTCATTGTAGATGGTAAATTGGGTCAAACCTTTATCACCGATACGAGTACTCAAAAAGTGCCCGAATTGCTGCATGCATTAAAGGTGGAGCACCAAACTTTTGAAATTGAAAGAGGCGCATTAATAAAAGAAGTTATTCGTTAAAAATCCCTACCTTTAGCATTGATAAAAAATGGCCTTAAAAAAATCCAATCAAAGTAAAATTGACGATGTGTTTTTACAATTTGTAAAAGCCAATGGTTTGGCGCGCAACTATGAGGAATATCAGGTAAAAGAAGCATACAACAAATTAATGGGGCCACCCATTGTAAAATATACCAGTGATTTATTTCTAAAAAACAGACGACTTCACGTTACCCTTACCTCTTCTGTAATTAGAGATGAACTTTCTCAAGGTAAAACACGTTTCATAGAATTACTCAATAAGGAATTAGGCGAAGAAATCGTTTTGGATGTGGTTTTTGTGTGAAAATAAAAGTAAGATGGATTTACAATTTAACACTTCATTAGCAAATAATTATAAAAGTAATTCCCAAATTGCTAGAGTTTTGACAGAAGATTGGGTTAAAAAACATTTCTATTGCCCCTGTTGCGGAAATTTGCCCATTTCGGAATTTAACAATAATCGTCCAGTTGCGGATTTTTATTGCAATGCTTGTCGCGAAGAATTTGAATTAAAAAGTAAGAGGGGCAAATTAACGGATACGGTCACTGATGGAGCCTATTCAAAAATGATTGAACGGATTAATTCTAATGAGAATCCAAATTTCTTTTTTCTAACATATACCAAACAATGGTCAGTAGATAATTTTTTGATTGTTCCCAAGCAATTTTTCACACCTGACATTATTATTAAAAGAAAACCACTATCTGATAACGCCAAAAGAGCTGGTTGGATTGGATGTAATATTAATTTATCAACTATTGCTGAGGCTGGAAAAGTTTTTTTGGTTAAAAATTCAACTCCTATTAATCAAAAATCAGTTGAGGAATCTTTTAAAAGAACACTCTTTTTAAGAGAAAAAAGTAACGAAAGCAAAGGTTGGATATTGGAAGTGTTGAATTGTGTTGATTCAATTCAAAAAACCTCTTTTTCTTTAGATGAAATATACAAATTTGAAGAAAAACTAAAGCTAAAGTATCCTAATAACAATTTTATAAAAGATAAAATAAGACAACAACTTCAGCTATTAAGAGACAAAGGAATAATTGAATTTGTTGGAAGAGGGAATTATAAAAAAATTGGATATGAATAAATATATTTTTATTACAAACGAAGGCAATACTATTTCACCAAACGGTAGTGAAGTTGAAAATTTTCAAGTGATAGGTTTAGTTGATAATGTAAATAATGAGGATGAAGCACTCAAAAAATTACTCATTGAAAACGAATGGATTATTGATGCAGAGTTTAATGTGGCTGAATTTATTTGTTATCAAATTATTTGAAATTTAATATTATGCCGAATACATATACTCAAATCCACCTTCAATTTGTTTTCGCAGTTAAATTTCGAAAAGCTATGATTCACGAATCTTGGAGAGAAGAATTGCATAAATACATTACAGGTATTGTTCAAGCACATAGCCATAAATTAATAGCGATAAATAGCATGCCTGACCATATTCACATTTTAGTTGGTATGCGTCCCAGTCAATCCATATCAGATTTAATGCAAGATATAAAGTCCAATTCTTCTAAATGGATTAATGAAAAAGGACTTTCAGAAAGAAAGTTTTATTGGCAAGAAGGATATGGAGCCTTCTCATACAGCAAATCACATGTGCAAAATGTGATTAATTATATTCAAAATCAGGAAGAACATCATAAAAAAAAGAGTTTTCAAGAGGAATATATTGAATTTCTCGAATTATTTGAAGTTGAATATGATGCGCGATTCGTTTTTAAGGAGTTGGAGTAAGCATTATTAACTTAATATAAAGCTTTTTTCGGTTTTCTGTATTAAAAACATTTCATCCCTGACGGGATTTATTTGATATAGGTTACATGATGTATTAACAACATTACACCCCTAAAGGGGCGGTGTTGGGGTATGAAAGCTGTAGAATCCATTTGTCCCGTTAGGGACAAAATATTGGTTGTCAATTAAAATTATAAATTCAACAATCCCTTTAGGGATGACATGTAAATCATTATACATTTTATAGTTCCAAATACCTTCCCGCAATGCCTGAGTTTTTAAGTGCCAAAGCATTTTCTTTTCCATAAGCCACAAACACGCTCGGAGCTCCTGGTGTTCCTGCTTGAATGCCACTAACATGATAAAATCTGATTCTTCCCTTTACAAAAAGTAGGGCATCTGCATGGCTCCAAATATGATCAAAAAAACACTTCGTTTCGGTTCGTGCAAAAATTAGCGCGATTCCATTACCGTGATATTTCAATTTTTCCAACCATAGTTCCATACCTCTTCCGTATGGTGGATTCATATAAACTCTTCCAAACCAATCCTTTGACAATCCATCATCATCTACTGTAAAATTATTAATAGCATGAACAAAAGGTGGGTTAATAGGACTACAAGGGTCTAAATCAAAGGCCCCCAATTTTGAAACTAAATCAGGTGGCGTAAGCCATTCAACCTTTGTTTTTTCGCTTCGTTCAAATGATGTATTCATATATTAAAATGTTTCTGCAAATATTAGATCAATTTTTAAATATACAAAACATAATTAGATCATTTTCAGTTATTTATGATAAATTAAGTTTTATACTTGTGAGTTTCAAATAATTACTAAAACAATTCCCAACTCCACAGAATTTTTTCTCTCATATACTATGATTAGAAAACAGATTAAAGAAGGATTGTAATGATAGAAAAAAAATAGTAGCATTAGAAGATTTACATTCAAAAATTTATTTGTACATTGCAACAACGTTATAGTAATCTTAAATAAAAAAGTTTTATATGAAAAATATCCTGTTTAGTTTGTTGACGATTATTTCACTTTCTACTTCCTCATTTTGGTCGCAATGCAATACAGTAGCGAACTTTACCTACTCGATAGGCGCTAATGGTTTGGTGACATTTTATAATAACTCAACAGACTCTTGTTTTTTCTACTCACCTGATTATTTAAGAGTGGGTCCAAATGACATTTTTCAAGTTCAATTTATGAATAATGGAATCCATAATACACTTATGTTTGCACAATCGGACGATGGTTTGTGTAATGATTCTTTGGAGGTGGATATTGAAATCACTAACATTACTTGTTTGGCTTTTGCTAATTTATCCATTTGGTTGCAACCTAACGGTGGTTGCAATTTTACCAATAATTCTAATTTAGACGGTATTTTAGATCCGGGGGATGGTTCAGCTCCGTTCTTCTTGGCAGTAAATGAAACCTATTTGTACGACTATGACCTTAATGGCACTTTTCAAGTTTCTTTAGTAATTTCTGATTCCCTCAATCCAGGATGTACAGATACCGCTTTTACCTCGGTTACATTTTCAGGTTTACCGGGTATAAATTGTGAAACATATTTTGAAATTATTCAAACTTATGATACTGTAAATGGAGCGTATTTGGATGATATTTTAATCATTGATTACAGTTTTGGTATTGGTACTTTAGAATATCAATGGATTTTTTATGGAGGAGCTGATACTATATTAATTGAGCTTCCAGAACCTACACATACATTTTCATCACCCGGTGAATATGCTATAGATGTGCTCATGCACGATAGTGAAAACTGTTTTAGTTCTTATAGTGACTCCCTCTACATAAGCGCAAAGTCTTCTGGTTACACAGTAACTGTTATTCATTATAATAATTTAATTGCATCTATTGAAAGTGTTGAGAATACTTTTACTTCTACTGTGAGCCCAAACCCATTCAATGAATTTTTCCATTTAAATGTTCATTCATTAGTTTCTGAAAATGTTACTTTAACCATTCGTGATATATCAGGAAAAATAATAGAACAATCGCGTCAGACCTTTTCACAAGGTGATAATCGCATTCATTTATCAGGACAAAACTTAAATGATGGCGTATACTTACTTACCATACAAGGAGAAACCACACCAATCTCTCAAACCGTGAAATTAATTAAGAATTAGGTAATCACTGCTTATTTTCCCCTACCTTTGCGGGGCAATGAGTACAAAAAAATCAACCCACGAAATACTAACAAAGTTAGGTATTGAACTATTAAATCCGATGCAACTATCGGCTCAAAAAGCCATTCTTTCTTCTAATGAAGTAGTATTGCTCTCTCCCACTGGAACTGGAAAAACAATGGCGTTTTTATTGCCCATTTTAGAGTTATTAGACCCAAATAATAATGAGGTACAGGTGCTCATCATCGTTCCTTCTCGTGAATTGGCCATTCAAATTGAAAACGTACTGCGTGAAATGGGCACGGGTTATAAAACCAACGCCATTTATGGTGGAAGATCGGGCTCTAAAGATAAAGTGGAAATAAAGACATTACCAACTATACTCATTGGAACACCTGGTAGAATTGCCGATACCTTTCGAAAAGAGTTAGTTGACCCTTCAACTATCCAAACATTAGTATTGGATGAATACGACAAATCACTTGAAATAGGTTTTGAAGTAGAGTTGAAAGAAATTATGAACGCCTTAACGCACCTCAATAAAAAAATATTGACTTCAGCTACTCAAGCCACTCCTATACCGGATTTTGTGGAATTGAAAAAACCGATTCGTGTAGATTTCTCCTCTAAGGAAACCGTAGCTGGATTAAGCATAAAAACGGTGGAGCAAACGTCTAACAATCGTCTACAAACATTGGGAAATACACTTCGTCAACTAGAAAATCAACCAGGTATCATATTTTGTAATTTTAAAGATACCATTCAAACCGTGAGTGAGTTTTTAGACAAAAACAATATGCCTCACAGTACTTTTTTTGGTGGTATGGAACAGGTAGATCGCGAACGAGCGTTGATAAAATTTAGAAACGGTACTCATAAACTGCTATTGGCAACCGATTTGGCCGCAAGAGGTATTGATATTCCCGAACTAAAATTCATCATTCATTATCAATTACCCATTAAATTGGAGGAATTTACCCATCGTAATGGACGAACGGCACGTATGCACGCCAACGGAACAGCTTATGTCATTATAGACCCAAAAGAGCGGATTCCTGAATATTTTCAACAAATTGAAACCACTTTATTTACGCTTTCAAATGAAAATACCTCTGAAAAAACAACTGTGCAATCTTTCAAAACATTGTATGTGACGGGAGGTAGAAAAGATAAAATATCTAAAGGAGATATCGTTGGCCTTTTTATGAAACAAGGTGGTTTGAGCACTGAAGAATTAGGAGCAATTGAAATAAAAACAGATTGTTCATTTGTGGCTGTGGCTTCTTCGAAAGTGCCATTTATACTGGAAAACTTGAACAATGTAAAACTAAAAACAAAAAAAGTTAGAATAAGTATTGTGAATTAATCACACTGTTATCTCACCTGCTATTGAACTATTAAATTGACTAACTATTTCATCGTATTGAGTATGTTGGCCCAATAAAAACATTAACTTGGTAATGGCTGCTTCAAAAGTACTATCTTGCCCACTAATAACTCCCGCTTCTTCTAATCCTCTTCCTGTTTCGTATTTGTGTTGATTTACGCGTCCGCCTTTGCATTGAGTAATATTAATGATAACCATTTGGTTATTCAAAGCTTTTTTCACTTCATCCAAAAACCATTGTTGTGATGTAGCATTCCCCGCACCAAACGTTTCTAAAATCACCCCTCTCAAACCAGGTGTTTTGAAAAAATGGGAAACATATTGTTGTGAAATGCCGGGATATATTTTTAATACCCCTACATTTTCATCAAATGCATAGTTGAAGTGCACATTTTTGGTTGAAAGTGGCTTTATATTTTGATAATCAAACTTAATTTCAATACCGGCTTCAGCTAATTTTGGGTAGTTAAAGGAAGCAAAAGCATTAAAGTTATCTGCACTTAATTTAGTGGTGCGATTGGCTCTATATAATTTATACTCAAAGTAAATACTTACTTCTGGAACAATGGGCACACCGTTAATATCATAAGCGGAAGCAATCTCAATAGCCGTAATCAAGTTTTCTTTTCCATCGGTACGAATCACTCCAATAGGTAATTGTGAACCGGTAAAAACAATAGGTTTATCTAAGTTTTCAATCATAAAACTCAAAGCACTCGCACTGTAAGCCATAGTGTCGGAGCCGTGCAAAACAACAAATCCATCAAAGATTTCGTAATTTTTTTCTATAATAGATGCCATTTTAACCCAAACATCTGGAGTCATATTGGAAGAATCTATAGGTCGCTCAAAAGAGAAGGTAGTGATGTCACAAGCTAATTTATTTAATTCAGGTACTTGAGCGGTTATTTGTTGAAAATCAAATGGCTTCAGTACACCAGAACTGTGGTCAGTTATCATACCGATAGTTCCACCGGTGTAGATTAACAATACTTTTTTAGATCGCGTAGTTGAGGCCATAGTACTTTTCATTAATTTTTTCGAAATTACACATTATAATAATGCAAAACCTGAAGTCATATCAATTTTTCGATGAATAATCCAAGCGCAAAAAGGACTAAAATACCATCCCACAGGAGACTGAAAAACCATTCGGAGCGTTGTGGATGCGTAAACCAAATTAAAACAGAAGCAATAATGGTAATGACCTGAAATGCAAGCCAATCCAGTTCAAAAGCTAGGTAACAACTTACAACAAAACATGAAAAAGCTAACCCTTTTGATAACGGTATTCCAACGATACCAACAAAGGTTTTTATTTTACCCTGATCTTGATTTACATCTCTAATATCAAATGGAATACTTACACCAAAAATAAATATAAACAAAGCCATCAGTTCAATTTTGAAACGGATAATAATCAGTAAAAAAGAAGATTCATATTCATATAAAATGAGTGGTACCAATAAAAGGGTGTGGGTCCAAACTAAGGCGGTAATGACATTTTTAAATAAAGGCACACTTCTAAATCCTTTAAATAAAGGGAGAACTTGGGCATAAAACAAAACAAATATCCCCATTGGAATGGAAATTAAAACAACCGGAAACGTTAATAAATAAAAGGCTAAAACTGTGGAGGCAAGAGCTCCTAAAAGGGTTAGGATTTTTAATAATTGGACATGGTCATTTATCCAAAAGTGGCGTATAGAACTGGGAGTATCATTATGCCTCAATTTTATTAAGCGTTGGAAGTTGTAGGACGTAAACGTTAATATTGAAACAAAAAGGGCATATAATAAGTCCAAATAAGAAAAAAAAGGCCAACATTGGACTGAACAATAATAGGTCAAGCACCCTGCTCCAATAGCTATCCAACTATTAGAAAAAACGAAACCTTGTAAACTACGGTTTACCAATTCCATAGGCCACAAAACCCAGCACAACACCTGTTGCACTGCCTAAAAATGCATTTTTTAATCGTTTGTATTTTGCAATTTTTCTAAACCCTTCGATGTAATGTTCGCTTGCCATAAAACTGATATCCGAAGCGTATTCCTTTCTAATTCTTGGGGCAAAAAGACCTGTTCCAATGGTAAAAACCAGCGGAACGGTGATGGGCATCATTGAAGGTGTGCGTTGAAAAAATCCTGCAGGATGTGTAGCTGTAGGTTTAAATTCGTAGGTATCAAATAAAACAGCACCTATACCCGCTGTTAAACTCAACAAAAACATCGGCATAGGCTGATAGGATTTAAAGGCATCACGCTGTCCGTAAATGAACATTTTCATTTCATTAACAGAATAAAAATTCCCCATCACGCTATCTGGTTTGTAATGAATGGTTTCTAAACCTTCTGCATTGGTTACAGAGAATACACGATATTTTGCGAGTTCCAATTCCTTTACTTTACCCCCTTTTTTAAAATAATTTAAGGTAAAATAGTCTTCTTGTTCGGCTAAAATTTTTCCCCTTAAGATTTTTCCATTGGTCATTAAAATTTTATCTTGACCCAAAAGATTAGTAAAAAGCAGTACGGCAATCGATAAAGTTAAGACGTTTTTAATTTTGATTTGGGGTTTCATAGTGTAATTTTTGTTGGGGGAATTTAAATGAATCTACGTTCTACTAAATCCATGAATTTGGTTACTGATGTGCTTTCCATTTCCCAATTATGTCTTTGTGCCAATTGATTCATTAATTGTTCGGCTTCACTGTAGGAGGCAAAACCATTAATAGCCGCGATGGCCTCTTTGTATAACGTGTTTTCACCACCAAATAAGTCATTCATAAATAAGAACTTTTGGTTCAACCCAATTTCTTCGTTCAAATCTTTAATCGGTTTGCGACTCAATTTGGCTGCTAACGTAGGTTTTTCGTTAGCTTCTGCCAATTTTTCATTCAATGAAATAGCTTGTTTTTCACTAACTTTTGCAATTACCTTATTTATCGTATGCGCTTCATCAACCTCGTGCGTGGTTGTGACAGGAGGATCAACTTTAGGCGATTCTACAATTACTTCGGTAACCGAAACACTCACTACTTCATTTACAGGAGCTTCTTCCTCAATTACGTCCAACAAATTAATTTGGTTGGTTGGCTCAGGCTCGGAAGTGAATAAATTAAAATTCAATTTAAATCCTTTCTTTTCCTTGGTGGGGGCAGGTTCGTTTTTTACTTCATCCAACGATGCACTAACCTTGCTGTCAATAACTGAGGCCGCATGAACCTCTTCAACTTTTACATCAGTTTTAGAATCTGATGAAGGAGGATTTTTTGCATTCAAAACATATTGAAGAATAGCTACTCGTTCGTGTAATTCTCTTGATTCTTCTAGAAGTTGCTGAACTTCTGATACGTTGAGATTACCGTTATTCAATTTTTCAATAGTAGCACTAATAGATTGTGATAAAGCCGTGAGATTTTTAAACGATTGAGATGTGCTCATAATAATAAACGCTGCTTATAAAATAGAGTTATTGTACTTTCAGTTCTGTGTACAAAGGTCTTAAATAAAAACATATCAAATGTAGTTCTTTTTTCATTTTTTCAACGGTTGAATTAACAATTTAGAAAAATTTATGGTGATATAGATTAAAATACTTATTTTTGTTCGCACATTCAAATAAATGAAAAAAATAACGATTGTTTTATGAAAAAAATAATTTTTGCTGGGCTTGTGATTTCTGCAACATATATGACCTCTTGTGGAGGTGATGCTCCTACATCAGGTGATACTCCAAAATCAGATTCTACAGCAGTTTCAACTGAAATGGATTTAACAGGTTTAAGAGAATTTGACTTGAGTCCTTATGATTTGAATGCTATCATTTATGTGCCTGAAAAGTATTACACAAATGAAATGCAAGAACAAAAATTTGTTGAACCTGAAATTGATCACAATGATGGTGAGGCTTTTTGGATCATTACCATGCCTGGTGAAAAATACTTCAATATAGAAATTGAAGATTGGGGAACTACAGAACAATCATTGGCTACAGAAAAAGCCGATCACTTGGATAAAGGAAACATATATGATTTTAACTACACCGAAGAAGGTGCTGATTATATGGTTTTTCAACGTTTGTTAAAATCTGAAAACACTACATTAAGTAAAGAGGATTTGAATGCTATGCCGAACTATCATTTTTATTGTGTAAAAAATATTGACAACAGTTTCATCACCATCAAAACCAACCCAATGGAAGATTATCGTCTACCAAGTGTAAAACAGATGTTGAACTGTGCAAGAGGTATGAAGTCTTCAAAATAGAACTCTTTTTTTACTACTAGAAAATATAAAAGCAATACCATTATCGGTATTGCTTTTTTTGTTTGACTAATTTATTTCTCAGCTTCTTTATTATCTTTTCTAGCGCCTAATCCATAACCTACTCCAAATCCCAAAGCACCACCAACAAGACCTCCAGTAACAGCTCCTTTTCCTTTTTTTTCACTTACTAATGCCCCTGTAGTTGCACCCACAACAATGCCTGTTCCGGTTCCAATCAAGGCTCCTTTTGTTTTATTATTCATTCCTTCTTTCTCCTCAGATTCTTCACTTGTTGCTTCTGAATTATCACTTTCAGAAATAGCATTTGCTTGCTGCTCGATTACCAACGAATCAATTACACCTTGCTGCATCATTTGTTCTTGTTCAGCAGCTTCTAGTGCCAATTCTTCTTCTGTTTTGATATTGCTACATCCAACTATTACGATTGCACTGAAAATCATTAAATACTTTTTCATATTGTTTATTTTTAAAAGACTTTAATTAGTCTTAGTTTTATGAAACAAAATTAAAGTGTTAAAGAGTCTTTAGCATTACATAATTACTGCAATAAGTTATACCATCCACACGTCAATGCAACTAACTACCATTTTAGGTAAAAAAGTAAGTTATCAATTAGCCCATAATAAGTGAAATATATAACCCCGTTTATATCAAAAATTAGATTGTGAAACTAGTAAACATTGAAAGACAGAAAAGAACAATATATTTTAATGGAGATTGATTGTACGCGTTTGAATTGAAAACCATTAAAGTAGAGAATAGCGATAAACAACCATTGATCCTTTCTTCTAACATTTTCTATAACATGGAACTCATTTTAATTTACGCATTGTCCGAAGCAAACCACTCCGCATAACTGGTGTGCGTTTCTCTCAAAAATACTGAATGTAAAGAAACGGTAGTAGGCAATTTTGAAATCAATATTTCGACAATCTCAATCAACATGTTTTCACAAGTTGGATGATAGGGAACGTAACGAACACGGTCGTTTTTTTCTTCAATACCCTTAAAACGACTGTCATCTTTTAACAATAAACGATGATCAAACTCCTCATAAACAAAATCTCTAACTACTTGTTTAATATCCCCAAAATCAACCACCATTCCACAATCCGACATGCATTCATCGGCAATAGGTTCACCAATAACCGTTACTCTTAAATGATAAGAATGACCATGAATATCTTTGCATTTTCCAGCGTATAAATCTAACGCATGTGCGGTTTCAAAGTCAAATTCTTTTGTTAATCTTATTTTCATTGGTTTGGTGAAATTCAAATTTTAGACAAAGGTAAGTTTTTCTATTTAAAAAAATATACTATCTTTATTGAACGTATCCAACTTCAATGGGTAACAGTTGTTTATTAATAAACAAATTATGAAAAAAGCCATTTATACAAATCTAAGCAAAGACTCGGATCATAATAAATGGCTATTCCATATGAAAACTAAAAAATCAATTATAGACATATGAAAAATTACATGCTTCTATTGCTCTTAATTTCTGGAAACGGTTTTTTTGGAAACGTAAAATGGGAACCACCCTATACTATTGTTTCAGATAAACTTGACACTTCCATTGCCATTGGTTATTTTGTATTAGAAGGTACACTTACCAATGGATCTTCAACTATTAATGAGGCGTATGTTTCTTCTTATTATTCTGGCAGAGGCACACAATCTGATAAATTAGGCAGGTTTAAATTGACGTTAAGAAATTCAGATAGTGTTGTTTACGTTAAAAAATGGGGTTATCACGATCTTTTTATTAAATTGAATGGAATAGGCCAAAGTCAACATCGAATTACTATCAAAGCAGAAATGATTTTAGATGTTCCTGTTGTTAATCCAAAAACTTATCCAGTTGCATACAAACCGGTCATTTATGCTTATTCAGACAAATCGCTTCAATTTGATTTAACTATTAACCCAACCGGTAAGTTCTCATTTACGTATCCTCAAATAAATGCAGATAACACATGGGCTGCTATGCAGATTGATACCAATGGAAAATTAATGGATAATAAAGGAAAACAATTTCCCTACTTATTTTGGGAGAGCATTAATGAGCCATTTGCCTTTACCTACAAAAAAGAACAATCTAAATGGGCAGGGTCACTAGTAGATCAAAAAGACATCGTAGCCTTTTTAGAGGATAAATTAACCGAATTGGGCTTGACCTCTATAGAACAAACCGATTTCATCACTTTTTGGGCTCCAAGAATGACGCATTATTCTTCTTGTTTTGTGCAATTTTTAGTAGACGAAGATTACGATCAAGTAGCTGCAATGAAATGTACACCAGCTCCACAAAATTGTAGAAGAGTCTATTTGCTTTTCACAGGAATGGACAATGCCTCAGCACTAGCGCAAATGATAAAACAAAACGCAGTTGAACAACATTTTACTTCATTTGACAGAAGTGGATTTACCTTATTGGAATGGGGTGGTTCTGAATTGACATATATTGAAATAACCAATAAACTTTAATCATGAAAAATAAACAATTTTTACTTTTAGCAATTGGAGTTGTAATAATCAATGTTGTTATTGCTTCAGAAAAAATTAACATTAAACAATCTCGTTTACCTTACGAAATAACTTCAGATACTATTGACAAAAACATTCCCGTTGGAAAATATATAATTGAAGGAACAATTTTAGATGGCAATTGGTCCATTAATGAAGCGCTAATAAAATCTCCTATGGGGAAATTATCACAATCTGGAAAAACAGGTAAGTTTAAAATCCTATTAGATACGAGTGAACATTCTATAATAATTATTAAAAGAGGATTTGATACCGTTGATTTTTGTATAAATAATAGAGTTAAAAATCAACACAGAATTACAGTAGTTTTTAGACCCATAAAGGTTAGTTCAAAGCCTACTTCAATTAATCCTCCACAAACTATACATGTGGTTGAAAAACCTGTCATATACGCCTATTCGGATAAACCAATTTCTTTTGATTTGACCATTAATCCCGCAGGAAAGTTTAGCTTCACCTATCCCCAAATAAACGAAAACAACACATGGGCAGGTTTAAAGATTGATCAAAATGGTAAATTAACTGATGCTAAAGGAAAACTTATCCCTTATTTATTTTGGGAAGGTGTAAATCAATCCAAAGCGTTTACTTATAAAAAAGAGCGTTCTAAATGGGTTGGTTCTGTAGTGGAGCAAAAAGATATCGTAGCATTTTTAGAAAGAAAACTCACCGAATTAGGTTTGACCTCCATTGAACAAACAGACTTCATCACCTATTGGGGACCTCGAATGACGCATTATTCTTCTTGTTTTGTGCAATTATTAGTAGATGAAGAATACGACCAAATTGCTTCAATGAAATGTACACCAGCTCCACAAAATTGTAGAAGAGTCTATTTGCTTTTCACAGGAATGGACAATGCTTCGGCACAAGCTCAAATGATAAAACAAAACGCTATTGAACAACATTTTACTTCCTTTGACAGAAGTGGATTTACCTTATTGGAATGGGGTGGTTCTGAATTGGAAATGGACTATTTGAAAATGTAAAAACTAAATATCTAAGAAACGCATCAACGAATCAAAACGATCTTGCAAATCCTCTTCAAATTTATTACCAGCATAAGTCTCTTTCACATTAAATTCATAACGGTGTAAGGTCTGTAATACACCTGAAATTTCTTTTTTGTTGAGTTTCAAAGTCACTTCTATTTTGGTAGAATCAACCGAAGAGGTAACGTAAGAACTCAAGATTTTACAATCATTGCCTTCGATTAATTGAGATAATTGTGACATGGAATAATCGTTTTCATTCATCTCTAACACAATCACAGCTCCCGATTGATTTACAGCAACCGTGCTTGTGATAACCGACATCAAATGTTGGGCAGTAGTTAACCCCAGATAATTTTCGTTTTTGTCGAGAATGGGAACTACAGAAATATTTAAATCGGCCATTAACTTCATGACTTCATAAATGTGCTGATAAGCATATACATAGGGTCGAGAACTCATCAAATTCATTTTCCCTACTTCACCATCACTGTCATTGTTATCAAGAATCATATCATCCGATACCAAACCCAAATAGTTTACCCCTTCAACAACGGGTAAATGTGAAACTTTAAATTCGTCCATCCAAATCAGTGCCTTTTCGCAGGATTCATTGGAAAGAATAGGAGGAACAGTGTCTATTATTAATTCTTGGGCTATCATATTTTCACTAACTCGATTAGTCAAACAAAGTTACTATACTTTTAGCACAATAACGAAAAAAAGGGGTGGAAGTTGTCTAATTGGAAATTAAAACCTGATTTCGGTATAAAATTCAGTTCAAAAGGTACGTTTTAGATCATAAATAGCAAATTCAACCTACTTTTTACTTTTTAAATTTTATTTGGAGTGAAAATGATTTCAATTTGGTGATTATTTTTTTACTTTACAAAAAAATCAACTACACTTCGTTGAATCAGTTATTATTTAGCCCGCTAAAGACTAACTAATTCGCCTAGTTTATTTGATTTTTATGTAATTTGAACTGGAATCCTTATTCCTAAATCAGGTTTAAGGTAACTTTTGCACCGTAAACGCAATTAAAATGTCTAATTCCATACCTAAAATGACTCGATTAAGTGTAAATGTCAATAAAATAGCAACCCTACGAAATGCTCGTGGCGGTAATGTTCCTAACCTTATACAAATGGTTATTGATGCTGAACGATTTGGTGCACAAGGCATCACTGTGCATCCTCGACCCGATGAGCGTCACATCACCTACCAAGACGTAAGAGATTTGAAGAAAGTAGTCATTACCGAATTTAATATAGAAGGCAATCCAACAGAACAAAAATTTGTAGATTTGGTATTGGAAACGCGCCCACATCAAGTAACGCTAGTACCCGATAGTCAAAACCAAGTTACGTCCAATCATGGTTGGGATACAATAGCTCATCAATCTTATTTGAAGGAAATCATTGCCACTTTCAAAAGCCACGGAATACGCACTTCTATTTTTGTAGATGCTCAAAAAGAAATGGTTCAAGGAGCTCAACAAACGGGTACCGATCGAATAGAACTATATACCGAAAGTTATGCCCATCACTATGCAAAAGATCGTAACAAAGCTATTGCTCCTTTTATTGAATCGGCTAAATTAGCTCACGAATTAGGGTTAGGAATTAATGCTGGACACGACCTTAGTCTTGAAAATTTAAATTTCTTTGCAACCAGTGTCCCTCATCTTGACGAAGTTTCAATAGGTCACGCTTTAGTTTCAGATGCATTGTATTTGGGATGGGAAAATACCATTCGAATGTATCTTAGAGAACTATCGCGTTAAATATTTAGATTGATTTTTTATATATCATTCGCATTTTTTTTGTAACTTGCCCACTTATTCAATACTAACTAAAAAACAAATATTATGGGAAAAGGAGATATGAAGTCAAGAAAAGGAAAGATTACAGCAGGGTCTTTTGGTAACACGAGAAAAAGAAAGGTTAAATCAACTGTAGCTGCTCCAAAGGTGAAAGTAGCGAAGGAAGTAAAAGCTCCAGCTGCTAAAAAACCGGCTGCCAAAAAAGCTGCTAAAGCAGAATAATTTTATTTTTACATCTAACGTTTCCCATTAACTTGGGTGTATCGTTAAATAGATTAAAATCCAAGCCTCAACGTTTGGATTTTTTTTTGATTATTTTTCAGTAACCCAACTTGGAAGGGGTAAGGTAGGTGAAGATTCTTGCCATATAATACACATAATCCACCATCTAGAGCCATCAAAGTACAATTGTAATGAATTGATGCCCGATTTTACCATTGTAGGGGTTGTAAATTCATAGGCCGAAAAAACAGTTACCAAATTACCATATTGCTCCGTTCTTCTATTTAATTCAATTTCTTTGAAAGCAAATTTTTTCATTATTTCACCGCTGCGTTCCACATATTCTTTTGGGGTAAAAGATTTACTAGAAAAAGTGGAGTCAGAAGTGGCAAAAATCGCCATCATATAAGCATTGGGATGATATAAATTGTAAAATCGATTCCAATCACGAGGACCAGCAGGACCAGAAATCACATCATACATAGCAGCAATAATATGGTCAACTGAAGAAACGTCCTTTTTATATTGAGCAGCTGTGTCCACTTGCCCAAAAGTTGGAACATAAACCAATAATGTTAATAAAAGTCCTATAAATTTCATGTTAAGTTAGTTGGTTTTACAGTTATTCGGTTGTTTGGTTGTTTGGTTAATTTAAAATACATCACTCAACAAACTTCAAACCTCAAATTGTTAATGTATCGAGAAGGACGGGTGGAACGGCTATTCGGTTGTTTGGTTAGTAGTCACTTCGAGTGAAAATCGTGCATTTTTATCAATAAGCAAAGCGTTTGAAAAAAATAGATTTTTGTATCGAGAAGGACGGGTAGCCAGTTGTTAAGTTATACCGTTACATTTTTCAGCATATCCGCTACCATAGATGATAAATCATATCCATTTTTCCAATTCCAATCCTTTTGAGCCACAGAGTCGTCTATTGAGGCAGGCCAAGATTTTGCAATAGCATCTCTAAAGTCTGGAGCGTAGGATATTTCAAAAGTAGGAATGTGTTTTTTTATTTCAGCAGCTATTTCAGCCGGTGTAAAACTGATTCCTCCTAGATTATAACTCGTTCTGACAGTCAATTTTTCTGCTGGAGCATTCATCAAAGTTATGGTGGCTCTAATGGCATCACTCATGTACATCATTGGAAGACCTGCTTCGGGTGTCAAAAAACATTCATATTTACCTTCTGATTTTGCTTTGTAGAAAATATCCACAGCATAATCTGTTGTTCCACCACCTGGAGGCGAATTATAACCAATTAATCCTGGATAGCGAATGCTTCGTACATCCACTCCAAATTTATTATGATAATAATTACACCATTGTTCCCCGGCTTGTTTACTAATTCCATAAACGGTAGAAGGTTCCATAGTGGTATATTGGGGTGTATTAATGCGAGGCGAAGTAGGGCCAAAAACGGCTATTGAACTGGGCCAAAAAACTTTATTGATGATTTTGTCTTTTGCCAAATTAAGCACATTAAACAAACCATCCATATTCAATTGCCAAGCAAACAATGGGTTTTTCTCAGCGGTAGCCGAAAGTAATGCCGCTAATAGGTAGATTTCTTTAATCTCATATTTTTGAACGATTGCCAACATATTGTCTTTATCCAATACGTCCAAAATCTCGAAAGGACCTTCATTAAAAACAGGATTTTCGGGTTTTCGGATATCCGCTGCAATTACATTTTGCGCTCCTTTCTCTTTTCTTAATGCAACTAATAATTCGGTTCCAATTTGGCCAGATGCGCCAATAATCAATGCTTTTTGGGTCATAACAGTGGTTTAGGTGTTATAAAAACTCAAAGGTATAATTTATCTCTATTCGAAAAGAATTCATAGAACATTTTATTCAATTTCCAATATACTGCTTTCTGTCATTTTACTAACTTTTTTTGGATTTCATTCCGAAAAAGTTATGTCTTTTTTGGATTTCATTCCGAAAAAGTTCTATTTTTGTAAAAAACTAACACATGATACAGCGGTTTATTTCTTCTTTAATTAGCGAAAAAATCAATAAAGGAAAGGCTATTATTATAATGGGGCCTCGTCAAGTTGGGAAAACTACCTTGCTTGAAAATCTCCCGATAAATTATGAGGATGTTCTTTGGCTTAATGGGGATGAATTGGACGTTCAAAATATTTTTTCAGAAATTTCTGCTACTCGCATTCAAGCTTTAATGGGTACCAAAAAAATAATCATTCTTGACGAAGCACAACGAATAGAAAATATTGGAATAAAACTAAAACTCATTACTGATACCCTTAAAACTGTCCAACTTTTTGCCACAGGCAGCTCATCATTTGAATTGGCTAATAAAATAAACGAACCCTTGACTGGAAGAAAATGGGAATACAATATGTTTCCGATTTCATTCGGTGAAATGGTAAATCATCACGGACTGCTAGAAGAAAAAAGAATGATTCCCCATCGATTAATTTTTGGATATTATCCTGAAATAGTTTCAAACCCTGGTGAAGAAATGAAACGATTAAAGCTCTTATCTGAAAGCTATTTATATAGAGATATTTTGAATTGGGAAAATATTCAAAAACCAGACAAAATAACCAAGTTGCTTCAGGCTTTAGCCTATCAAATTGGTTCTCAAGTTTCATTCAACGAACTGGGTCAAATATGCGGTTTAGACTCAAAAACTATTGAAAAATATATCTCTTTACTCGAAAAATCATTTATTATCTTCAGACTTAACAGTTTTAGTAGAAACCTGAGAAATGAATTAAAAAGTTCTAAAAAAATATATTTTTACGATAACGGAATACGAAATGCATTGGTCACTAATTTTAATCAAATAGAAAATAGAGATGATGTAGGTGCTTTATGGGAAAATTTTCTTGTTTCAGAACGAAAAAAGGTTATTGAATATAAAGAGATATGGAATCAAACTTATTTTTGGAAAACAAAAACGCAACAAGAAATTGATTACATTGAAGAGTCAAATGGAGAGATAAAAGCGTATGAATTTAAGTGGAACTCATCTAAAAAAGTAACCTCTCCTTCGTTATTTTCAAAAGGATATCCTAAAGCACTATTTACGTGTATCCATAAAGATAATGTAGAATCTTTTTTACTGTAATTAACAATTGGTCAACTGATGATTAAAGGAAAATCCCAAACAAAGTCTCATTCTTCTTCTCCCTCAGTAAAAGGCACATCTTGATAGAGAAAATCATTATACGGAAAACGGGTAATGTGAATTTTCTTCACCTCATTATAGACTAATTCTTTGAGGGCCTCGTAATTTTCTTTTTCGAGGGCAGAAATAAAGATACAGTTTTTGTTGAGTTTGGCCATCCAAGTTTTTTTCAATTCTTCAATAGTGGGTTTTGAAAATTCGCCTTCTTCAAATCCTCCATTGTTGCGATAGGCATCTATTTTATTAAATACAACAATTATGGGTTTATCTCCTGCTTTTATTTCAGCCAGGGTTTCGTTTACAGTATTGTATTGATCCTCGAAAGAAGGATGAGAAATATCTACTACGTGGAGTAATAAATCGGCTTCACGCACTTCGTCCAATGTTGATTTAAATGCTTTAACCAATTGATGGGGTAATTTACGAATAAACCCAACCGTATCAGAGAGTAAAAAAGGAATATTGTTCATCACGACTTTTCTCACGGTGGTATCTAAGGTAGCGAATAATTTATTCTCGGCAAATACGTCTGATTTTGATATTAAATTCATCATGGTAGACTTTCCAACATTGGTATACCCTACCAATGCAAGCCGCACCATTTTACCTCTATTCCCTCGTTGAACCGCTTTTTGTTTATCTATTTTATCCAGCTTCTCTTTAAGATTACCTATTTTATCTTTGATGATTCGTCTATCCGTTTCTATTTGTGTCTCACCCGGACCTCTCATACCAATACCTCCTTTTTGACGTTCAAGGTGGGTCCACAAACGAGTTAATCGAGGAAGCAAATATTGATATTGAGCTAATTCTACTTGTGTTTTAGCATCGGCACTTCGTGCTCTACTAGCAAAAATGTCTAAAATTAAACTGCTTCTGTCCAGAATTTTTACTTGTAATTCTTTTTCAATATTACGAATTTGCATGGGCGATAATTCATCGTCAAAAATAACCATGTCAATCTCATGTTCCTTAACGTATTCGTTGATTTCAATCAATTTACCACTTCCTACAAAAGTAGCGTTTTCGGGTTTTTGTAGACGTTGTGTAAACCTTTTGAGCGTTACAGCACCCGAAGTCTCAGCCAAAAAAGCTAATTCATCCAAATATTCATTGGTGAGTTCTTCTGATACCCCTCCAGTTATTAATCCAACAATAATGGCTTTTTCTTGTTTTTTTTCGGTGCTTACAGGAGCTTTCATAGAATGGTTTTGCTTGAATTTTGGGGCTATTGACCCATGTATATTTTAGCTAAAAATTAGATTATTTTCGGCTCAAAACTTACAATTACAAAGATACTTATAGTTTAGTAACAATTTCAAAAGCTGCTGGACAAATTTCGGTATTTTTAAGTAATAATGTGAGTAACGTTTTTTGATTACGCATATCGGTATGCGGATATGAAGCGCAGGCCTTTGGTCTAACTTCATATATAGAACAATAATTATCACTTCCCAAAAAAGGGCAAGGAACCGTTTTTAAAACGTAATCATTATCTTCATCTATTTTTAAATACTTTTCTACAAATACTCCTGGTTTTAACTTGAGATGTTTGGCAATTCGTTCGATGTCCTTTGGTAAAAACAAGGGACCTGTGGTTTTACAACAGTTGGCACATTTCAAACAATCTGTGCATGCAAAAACGGTTTCATGGAGGTTATTAATAGCCGTATCAACAACTCCATCTTTTTGTTTTTTGAGTGCATCGAATTTCTTTTTAAACGCTGCTTTTTGCAGTTGAGCCTCTTTTGGTAAATCAGAAAGTTTCATAACAACAAGATTACGTAAAATTTTAGCTGATAAGAAATAATTGGGAAAAGAAAAGTTAAAAGCAATTATGCTGGTATAAACTTTATTTTTTTGCAAAGTACAAGTTCAAATGAGAACTAAGTAGAGTCCTTTCTCAAGTTTTTAGCTTCGCGCTCTTTGCGACTTTGCGGTGAGAAATGAATTATTATTTTACCGCAAAGGCGCAAAGGTTCGCAGAGGCTTTTTCCTTTTAAATAAGAAACAAATCCAAGGCTTAAATTATCTCCTTAGACCTTAAAAATCTATCCTATAGAAGAAAATCGGTAAGAAGCCTAGTTGATATTGCTCTCTAAATGGAGTGGTAGCTCCATCAATAGGAACGTAGGTGATTCCCAAAATGTTTTGTCTATCGGTAAGGTTGACAATATCCAACGAAATTTCGTGTGTTACCTTTTTAGCATTGATTCGGTAGGTCAATTTTAAATCGGTACGGAAATAGGATTTAAACTGAAATTCATTGTATTGATTGTCTTGAAAAACAACCTCTCTTTGCTGCTCAGTACGCGCTGTATCAACCAATCCGTATCTTTTTCCTCCAGCTACAGTTACTTTTCCTCCCACTAAAAGCGAGTGTTTATCGTTGAACACAAATTCTCTTCCAACCAATAAGTTAGCAGCGTAGTTTCCATTGTAATCGGTATTTCTTTCAATACCATCACTTCCTTTATATTTTGATTGAAACACAGCTCCTGAAAACATCCCGTGCCAATGTTCGCTAAAATATTTTTCAAGGGTAAATTCTACTCCGTAATTATAACCCGTTCCTTCGTTTACTAAAACAGAATCTGGGAAAAAACGAGCAAAACCGCTTCCTTGGTTGATTAAAGAAAATGAAGAAGGACTGCTTTCCACAGGAATATTTGAAAGGGCTTGGTAATAGGTTTCAATTTTAGTTCCTACTTTTTTGCTCCATCTACGGGTGTAACTCAACACCGCATGATTACTAAAAGTAAAGCCCATTTGTTTGTTATGTGGTTGTGTATTTCCTTCTCGGATATAAAAATGGTTATAATACGGTTGGGCTTGACTGTGGCGGCCTACACCAAAAGACATTTCACTTTTTGGATTGATTATGTATCTAAAACCTACTCTAGGTTCAAAAAATGAAGATGCATTGCTTAACGATAAATACTGTGCATGCAATCCTGTTGTCATAATAAATTTGTCGGTAAATTTATGTTTCCACATGGCATATGCTTGCACTAACATGAAGTTTTCTTCACTGTCCCAACGCACTCTGTAATCATCTCTTATGGTGTCATTTTTCAAAATACTATCTTTATAAGACGTGATGAAGAAATCAGCATTATATCCAAATTTTAATACATCTTTTTTACCTAATTTTATATTTACACTGGATGAATTTGCCACTCTATAGTTGTTGTAATAATAGCTCATTAAGTTGTAAATGGAATCCACTACAAACTCACCGTTTTCAATTCTTCTTCCCACTAAATCATGAGTGGAAGCTTGACGATCACTAGCTCCAGAAAGCGTTGATTTGAAATACGTATTTTCATTGATGGTTTTGGTGTAGGTAATCCCTCCAACAGCCATGGATGTTCTAAAATATTGATCCCTATCATTTTCTCCATATAAATCAACAATGGAAGTATCTTTTTGGGTACTCACCATAATGTCAATTTTACTGTTTCCGCCAATTCCCCATAAGGAAATGTTGCTACCATCTTTCAATGGAAAGTTCATTTTGAACGATAAATCTTGGTATTGTGGAGTAGCTGTTGTTCCGATGTCAATGCCCGCTGCTTGGAACATTTTCAAAGTTGAATAACGGTAAATGAACAAAAAAGAAGCATTTTTACCTTTTTTGAAAGGACCTTCGGCTAATAATTCAGCCCCTAAAACTCCAAATTGTGCTTGAAATTCATAGTTTTGGTTGTTTCCGCTTCTCAGTTTTAAATCAAAAATTCCTGATGTACTGTTCCCGTATTCAGCGGGAAAAGCACTCGTAAAGAAATCTGAATTGGCCAATAATTTATTGTTCAACATACTGGTAGGACCTCCACTACTTCCTGTTATGGCAAAGTGACTTGGATTGGGTATATCCACTCCTTCGATACGATAAACAACACCCAATGGTGAGTTTCCTCTAATTACAATATCATTTCGGCTATCGTCTGTACCTTGTACGCCTGCGAAATTGGATGCCATACGAGCAGGGTCTCCCCTACTTCCTGCATAACGCTCTGTTTCTTCAACCGAGAATTGTTGTGCACTAACAGTAGCCATTTCGTTATTTACTTCTTTATTTTCATTGGCTACAATTTTAAATTCTTCCATCAACTCACTTGACTCTTCAATTTCAATATTGAGCACCACTTCTTTTCCAGAAGTTACAATGGAAGTTATTATTTGCGTGTTATATCCTACATAAGATATTTTAATTTGTTGGCGACCCAATGGCACACCTTCTAATTTGAACTGACCATTAACATTGGTTGCAGCTCCTATACGGACAAGCGTGTCGGTAACCAACATAATATTAACTCCAGGAAGCGGAAATTTAGACTCACTATCCATAACCGTTCCTCTCACGGTTTGTGTTTGCTGACCAAAAGTTACATAACTGATAAAAAGTAAAACAATCAATAGTGGAGAAAGTAGACTTATTTTCATAGTTCTCTAGTTTTATTAGAGTAAATTTTTAGCAATAATAATACAAAACTTTCAATTAGCTCAACATATTTAATGTAAAAATTTGACGACAAAGACGATGATTACCATTCATAATTTGTTCTAATAAAAATTATTGTTTACGTAATTTATATCTATGACGTACCCATTTTTTTTGGAATCTTACTCATAGCGCGTTCGGTAAGTGCGGTTATGGAAAGAGAAGGGTTGACACCTGGATTGGCCGAAATCATAGACCCATCACAAACGAACATATTGGGGTAACCAAACACCTCGTTGTTTTCATTTATTACCCCTTCATCTATACTTTTTGCCATAGCACAACCACCTAATATATGTGCCGTAGAAGGTATTCCCAATAAAGTTTCACTGACTACCACCATGGATTTGGCTTGAGTTAATTCAGCGTGTTTTTTGGCTAATTGATGTGCCTCTGGTATAAAAGCACTGGGGTTTTCTCCCTTTTTTACAACCGTTTTGGTAGCAAACAAACCTCTCTTGAATGTTACCGTACTTTCTAAATCTTGCATAAAAAGTAATATGGAAGATTGTTTAGAAAAGTCTTTTACGGTATACATTTTAAACCAAATAATGGGTGAAATAACAATTGCCAAAAACCACTTGGCCATTCGTTTTAAAAAATGGGTTTCGGTAATCATTGGAGTCATTAATATCCTCCAAAAACCTGAACCTCGACCATATCTAACGGGTTCCAAATGACTATTATCGTCTACATGAATAATAGATCCAATGGCGACTCCTTTGGTATAATCCAATTCTTTTTTTTGTGTAACATTAAAAATAAGTGCTTCATTATTCGTTCTCACAAAATGACCTAATTTGTCGGAAAGTTTGGGCAATGATGATTTCTTTAATTTTAACAGTAATCTTACTGTTCCCAAAACACCTCCAGAAAAAATTACTCCATTGGATTTTACAGATTTTTTGGTCGTAAAATAGCTCGTTGATTTTTTATAAATTATGGAATATTCTTTCGAATGTTCTTCATATCGAACATCTTTAACTTCGTGTTCGGCCAAAATGGTAACTCCTAATTTTTGAGCTAAATAAAGGTAGTTTTTATCTAACGTATTTTTAGCATTACTTGGGCATCCAGTCATACATTGTCCACAAAAATTGCAGCCTGCTCTTTTCGGTCCTTCTCCTTCAAAATAGGGATCGGAAACTTCTTTATTCGGTTCACCGAAAAAAACGGCAACATCAGTAGGTTCAAAATCTTGTTCCTTTCCAATGGTGTTGGCTAGTTCCTTCAATTTTAGGTCACTATCATATAAATTTGGATTTCGAGCTGCTCCCAACATTTTCAAGGCTGTATCATAAAAAGGTGCTAATTCTGTTTTCCAATCAGCTAAATCAGCCCAAGTTCCCGTGGTGTAAAATTTATTTTTGGGTCGAGGTAATGTATTGGCATAAACCAACGAACCACCACCTACGCCAACTCCGCTTATGATTCCAACATGTTTGAAGTAGGTCATTTTCATTATTCCAAAAAACTTAAATTTTGGAAGCCACAACCATTTTCTTAATTGCCAATTGGTTTTTGGAAAATCTTTTCCTTCATACCATTTACCTTTTTCGATAACTAATACGGAATACCCTTTCTCGGCCAATCGCAAAGCCGAAACACTGCCCCCAAAACCAGAGCCAATAATGATGTAATCGTATTTATCCTTTAATAGCAAACGGTATGTTTTTATGGATTTAAACGCTCAATGATCCAGTTATTTTGTTCGGTTTGTAAATATACCAAACGGTCATGTAAACGGCTTTTTCTACCTTGCCAAAATTCAATTAAATTGGGAACTACAATATAACCTCCCCAATGTGGCGGTCGGGGTACATCTTTACCGTCAAATCTCTTTTCAACCTCAGCAATGGCCTTTTCAAGTGCTTCTCTATTAGGTATAGATTCACTTTGATTTGAACTCCAAGCACCTATTTGACTGCTTCTTGGGCGATCATTAAAATACTCATCTGAGATAACATCTTCTACTTTTTCTATTATTCCTTCAATTCGTATTTGTCGTTCCAATTCGGGCCAAAAGAAATTCAAACACACCTTTGGATTGGCTTCAATATCTTTACCTTTTTTACTGTTGTAATTGGTGAATAAAACAAAGCCTTTATCGGTAATATTTCTTATATAAACAATGCGAGAGGAAGGTTGACCATATTTGCTCACCGTACTCAAGCAACAAGCTATTGGCTCATGGACTTCGGCATCCACAGCTTCTTGCAACCATTGCTCAAACTGGTCGATAGGATTATCAACTAATTCAGTTTTATCAAGTGTTTTTAGGGCAAAATCATTCCTTAATTTTTTAAGTACTTCTTTGGCATTTTTCATACGTTAAATTATTTTATACTTTCCAAACATTTTCTTCGCTTTTCCTCGTCCAATATTTTATTACAGTTTTCAGTTTGGCAATTTCTTTTTAGAGTTGGATCTCCTGTTATTTTTTCACAATTTCCTCTACAACCATACATTTCATTATCTCTTTTACGTTCGCATTCTTTTCGAGTCTCTTCATCCAGAATTTCATTACATTCTGAGGTACAATCGGTGCATTCCAACATTTTCGGGATGAATAAGTTTCTTAGTTTACACATAAATTCACCTATTGAATTGAAACTTTCTTTATAGAAAATACCCCCTCCTTGTGTAAATCCTCCCACATCTTGTCGTGTCACATCAAATTCATTGCTTCTATTAAATGCTCTAACACTTACATTTCCTTCGTCATTTAACACATATTCTATATCTAAATCAGCTATGGCATTGCTGCTACCTTGCGAACGTTGATTGGAAACTCCAAGATTGGTTTTTATGGTTAGTCGATCATCAAATAATTGTGTAGAAAGGGCCAAAGCCACTTCTTGTGAATTCATACCGCTTCCTGGGTTATAATTAATTCCAATTTCAAGCTCGTCTGAAAATTTTGACAACATATTGCTCAATTGATTTGAAAGCATTTCGCTTGTGGTGTTTCCCAAAACTGCACCGCTACCTGATGAAGATCCTCCGGTGTTGTATTCACCTGGTAAGAATTTATTGAGCATTAGTAAGGCAAAAACTTGCTTATTTCGTTCTGTTTCTTCACTTATCAAATTCTTTAATACTGTTTTTGCGTTTTCATCGGCTTTTGGAACCGTAATATCAAAATTTAAGTTAGGGTTAAATAAACTGTTGGTCAAGTACAACTCCGTATTTACATCCAGTTTCTGGCGGTATTGTTCACGAGTGTTTTCGGGCATGATATCATACAAACTGGTCCTAAGATTATAAATAGCCACTAAATCTAAATCGGCTTCATAAGGGTCTCCATACCAATCAATAGTACTTCCTTTTTTAACCTTAAATCGTTTATTGATCACATCCTTGAGGGTAAACAAATAGCTTCCTTCTGTAACAGTATAATTTCCAAACATATAAAAATCATAAAACTGATCAATATACATATCAATATGGCCAACCCCTGTCCCTCGCATGGCGTCTCCTACTTTTTCATCAAAAACCAATTGAATATTGGCATCTTCTGTTACATCTAATGATAAGTTAAGGCTCACTCCTTCCAAATCTACATTGTAATCTTTGGTAGAATCTACTTTAGTGTTTACGAAGGTGATGAATTCCTGCAGTACAACTTCTTCGCTACCATAAAGAGGCAAAGTGACATTGGTACCTTTTGATGTTTTGGCATTGACACTTATTTTCATAAGCATATCACGATAATCGTATTCAATGTTAAAATCGCCTGTTGCAAAGGCATTACCATAATAAAGTGGATTCATTCTATAGGTGGTATTCATCACCAAAAAGGGTTCGTTGAATATAGAGAATACCTCATAGTTATAACGTTCAAAATTTTGATGAACGAAAGATAAGTTGAGCAATCCTTTTGATCCCAATTTATCTTTAATCGGTAAAGCATCTGCATAAATCGCATCGGGATAAACATCCACTCTACCGGTAACAAAATAGGATGTATTTAACATATCTACATTTAAACCAACATTTCTGAGATATAAATTTTTACTTTCAAACAAAGGTTCTTCAAAGGAACCAGTTAAAAAAAGTTTACCATCTATTTTACCTGAAAGGTTAGAAATTCCCTCAGGCATAAAGGCATTAGCAAATTTCAAATCGGTTCCTAAAAAAGTCGTTTCAAAATCTAAATAATTCTTTTCTTTTTTGGGGTAATAATGACCTTTGATAATTTTAAACTGGCTGTCGTTTTCACTTCTAAAAATATCACCAAAAACTTCTATACGATCTTCTGTTGGATTCCAAAGAGCGGTTGTCTCAATATTACCTACAAGTCTATTATTGAATTGAAGACTATCAACCGTATTGTAAGCATCAAAATATAAATTATTGTAAACATCCGCTACATAACCTGTTAAATTAAGCTCTCCATCCAACTTAAATTGATCTGTACCTACAAAAGGATTGACATTGGCTAAATCAAAATTTATCAATTGAAGGTTCATCATATCCTTACTGTTTTCTGAAACGGTTCCATATACTCGAATGTTTTGTTTACCATTTACTGCCAACAAGTTATCAATTTTTACTAGAGTAGCTGTTTTTAAAGGATCGACAGCCGATGGGACCAACTCAATATCAACATATGCGTCATTCAATATGTCCCAAGTACCTACACGGTGATCATAAAAGACGGAGGGATGAATGGAAATACTGAATTTCGATAAATTATCTACATTAATATCCGTAATCAAAGAAGCATATTGTAAGGAATCTTTATTGACCCACTTAATTTTTGATTGAACATAATCATTAAATAAATTGGTTTCTAATGTTACGTTTTCGGCATGAAATTGATCGTAGATAACCGAGTCAAAGCTCACATCAAAAGTATAGAAGGGGTCAAAAATGGAAAACTTTTGAGTTGTGTCTATCACCAATTTAACCATTCTCAATTGATCGTATTCTAGCCAATCTGAGCTAGCAGAAAATTCCAATAATTCTTTTTTGCTATTATATTGACAGGAAATTTCTGTGTTCTTTGATACCGATAATTCGGGATAAAATAATGTTGTGAGCATAGATAAGTCATTAACATCTATAGTCAAATCAAACAATTGGTCATGTAAATCCACTCCCTTTTTGTAGGGTATAATGGATGGAAACATACGATAGCTTAACGCATAAAAACTATCTGCAATGGAATCGAAACTGAAAACACCTTCCATGTCAATATTGGCAAACTTAGATTCTACGGTAATACTTCTTCTTTTGCCGGGAATGTAGGATGAAATCAAGACTTTATCAAAGAAATAGTCTACGTTATTTTCAATCATATGAATGTCAAATAAATCGATAGATCCATTAAAATCATTGAGTGATGTGCCATAGCCATTAACATTTACTAATCCTTTGATTTCTGCTGTTTTGTGCTTTGCCAAAAATTCATTATTCGTTGATTTCAGTATTTCATATAAATTAACGCTGGTGACATTTGTTTTAAAATCAAACAAGGATTTTGACGAGTTTAAATCAATTTCTCCATCAAAATTGAGGGTTAGATTGGGGTCATTCACTTTTACATTTCCAATAAAATCATCATTGTGTAAGGTTCCGTTCAACACTATTTCTCGATATCTATATTGCAACAAATCCACATCGGTTATGGTACCCTCTAAGGTGACCAATAAATCACTTAAAGTAGTAATTGTTTTATTTTTTAACAACACCGTTTTTTGCGGTTTAAATTGCATAGAAATTTGCAAATCAGAAGAGAAATTCCCAACGTCATTTGTTCCCAATATTTTTCCCAAATGAGCATTGTCTGTCAATAATTCTCCCTCTACATTTAATTGACCATCAAAATTAGTTTTCACATCAAAAAAACCATCTACTCTTCCCAATTCGGACTTTATGGCCATTTCCATTTTAAAATCATTGAGATATCCATCTAATATTCCGCCAATATGCACCACTCCAAGAGTATTGAGTTGTTCAGGAATGACCAAATCTTCACCCAAACCAAACTTTTTAAAGTCAAGTCGAGAAAGGTCATCAGCACTGGTTTGCAATTGATGAATATCTAGGTAAAACAGGGCTTCATTAACATCTGGCAGGCCTTTGATTTCACCTGATCCTTTAAAAAAAGTGACCGGAGAAATTCCCAAATACAGTTCGTCAATATAAAGCTCATTCACTCTCCCATGTATATTACCTTCAATTTTTACGTTCTTATCAATATCCTTAAATATTGGTGAAAAATAAGCTAAATCACCCAAATATAAACGAGTAGGATTAAAATCAGCATTCATATCCACGGCATAAATAAAATCTGAAAAATCAGACAAATCGTGGTAGTTAAATTGAATACCTCTACTATCAATATTTGAATTATTGGTTTGGAGTTTTAATCCATCGAGTTTCATTTTCTTATCATTCAATAAGAAATAACAAGTAAGATTATCTAATTCAAAACCGGAGTGCTCCAAAAAAGTGAGGCCTTCAATATTCATTGACGTCACACCGTTTTTATTTCTCAAAGATTGAATTTTCCCAGTTAAATAACGAATATCAATGTGATTATAGTCTATACCGTCATTGGTAGGTTCTTTATTCCAATCGTGAAAAGAAATGTGTAAATCACTCAAAACAATATCTTTTATTTTAATCTTAAATTTAGAAGAAGTAGTATCTTCAGATGCAAAATAATCGGCAATAAATTGAAAATTAAAGGTGGTGTCACCTTGATACTTTTGAATTTTTACTCGAGTGGTTTTCGCTGTTATATCGTCCAAAACGGCAAAATTATCGGGTAAACTCAACATATTTAGATTAGTGGATAGCTTTGGACTCCATATTAATGTATCTCCTTTTTGGTCGGCAACATAAAGATTAATAAATTCTGCACTATCGAAACCTTGTATTTTTACTCTTTCGATAGTGATTTCTGTATTGAGGGCAATACTGTAATAGGAAGCAATAAATTTTGCCAATTCCGTTTGAAACCAATAACTTCGCACCAGAAACATTAAAACAATGGTCAAAAACAAAACCAACTCGATTGAGTAACCGATGATTCGGAAAACAAAACGAAGGATATTTTTACCTATTTTACGCAATTAATTGTATGAAAAATAATTACAAAGATAATTACATTCTCGGGATAGAATCAAGTTGTGATGATACTTCTGTGGCTGTTATCAAAAATGATACTATTTTATCCAATTTTGTGGCCAATCAAAAAATACATGAATTGTATGGCGGTGTAGTGCCCGAATTAGCATCAAGAGCACATCTTCAAAATATTATTCCAGTAGTGGACAGTGCACTAAAAAAAGCGGGTATTACAAAAAACCAATTATCGGCTATTGCTTTTACAAGAGGGCCAGGATTGTTGGGTTCTTTGCTTGTTGGGACTAGTTTTGCCAAAGCCTTGTCTATGAGTTTAGACATACCAATGATTGAAGTAAATCATATGAGAGGTCATATTTTAGCTCATTTTATTCAAGAATCAGAAAACCCAGCCGAACGCAAAGATGTTCCTTCTTTTCCTTTTATTTGTTTAACCGTTTCGGGGGGTCACACTCAATTGGTTTTAGTTAAAAGTTTTGATGTTTTTGAAATAATTGGCCAAACCAAAGATGATGCGGCTGGAGAAGCTTTTGATAAGGCGGCTAAATTATTAAATTTGCCCTATCCTGGTGGTCCTTTGGTTGATAAATATGCACAATTGGGTGACGCTTCAAAATTTGAATTTACTTTCCCTCAAATAGAAGAATACAATTATAGTTTTAGTGGATTGAAAACACAATTTATGTACTTTTTAGAAAAAAATAAAAAGGTCAACCCTAATTTTGTGGATGAAAACCTAAATGATATTTGCGCTTCCTATCAAAAACACATCATTACTTATTTGTTCAAAAATTTGATAAAAGCAGCCGAAAAATATAAGGTGAAAGATATCGCTATTGCAGGCGGAGTATCGGCTAACAGTGAATTAAGAGCACGATTAATTCAAACAGGAATAGATAAAAAATGGAATACATACATTCCTAAATTTGAATATTGTACCGACAATGCTGCGATGATTGCCATCACCGGATATTACAAATTCCTCAATAGTGAATTTTGTGGTCAAGACGTTGCTCCATTGTCACGATATGCAATAGATTCATTATAAACAATTTGAAAATTGATGAAATTAACTTACTTTTGTACTATTAAATAGATCTATTATGAATAAAAAAATACTTACATCACTTTTGGTAGCTTTTTCATGTGCGATTGTATCTATGATAACTACCGCTCAAACGACCATAAATTTTGATGATGATACTAAATGGATTGCTGGATCAGTTGCTTTAGGAAGTTATGCTGTTGATCATACCTATACTGATGGTGTTTTCAGTGCCACTGGTGGACCTTCTTTGCGATCTGGAACTACGGCTCAAGATGGATTTCCATCTGCTAATGGTACTTATTCTTGGAGAGTTCAAAATTTAGCTACTTCTTTTTGGACAGCCAATATTGCTTCAGGAGGTGTAAGCACCTTTAGTTTAGCAATTAGAAGATGGGATGCCTCACCAACACCCGATTTTACTATTGAATATTCTATTGATTTGGGTTCTACATGGGATTCAGTAACTGTTGTAAATAATACAACATTAAACAATTCAAGCGATTGGACTACCTATTCGGGAACAATCAACAGTTCTAATGCAGATATTAAAATTAGAGTCATAGCTAATGGCCCTACTGAACGTATAATGATTGATGATTTTTATTGGGAGCCATTTGGTGCTCCAGCCGCACCGACCATTTCTTTTGATAATGCCACCTCAACCGTTAGTGAAAGTGCTGGAACTCTAACCATGAATGTAAACTTAACGAATTTTGATGCAAATGCTGTTGATGTTAACGTGGCACTTATGGGAGGAACTGCCATAAATGGAATTGATTTTAACTTTTCACCTATCACATTAACTTTTCCGGGAGGAGCTAATTCAACCCAAACTTTTACTGTTGATATTCTAGAAGATGTAGATTTTGAACCGACAGAAACCATTGTATTATCATTAATGAATCCTACAAATGGGGCTGTTTTAGGTACGGTTTCATCCAAAACAATTTCCATTTCAGACAATGATATTCCAGCGATTACAGCATGTTCTGAGTTGTTCTTTTCTGAGTATATCGAAGGGTCAAGTAACAACAAAGCGGTGGAGATTTACAATCCTTCTACTTCAGCTATTACACTTTCAAATTATGAAGTACGATTGTATTCAAATGGTAGTCCAACGGTGAGCTCTACTTTGGTCTTAACAGGCACATTGAATCCAGGTGAAACCTATGTTATAGCCAATTCTCAAGCAAATGCTGCCATTTTAGCTAAGGCTAATATTACTTCCGGAGTAATGTCTTTTACAGGGAATGATGCTTTAGAACTTTACAATACAGCCAATTCACAAACGGTTGACATTATTGGTGAAATTGGTGTGGATCCTACTGCCACGGGGTGGTCTGTAGGTACGGGCTTTACGGCTAATACTACAATAAGAAGAAAATCAACGGTTAATTTAGGCTCAACTGTTTGGCTTGGTTCGGGTAATATGGAATGGGATGTGTATGGCCTAGATACCTTTGATGGACTAAAGTTGCACGAAAATACCACCTGTGGTTCAGCTATTCCTGTTGTAGCTGGAGTTAATTCACCCGCTGCTCCAGTATGTGTGGGTGCTTTAATAACTTTTGGAGCGAATGCTTATGGTGGTGTTGCTCCTTACACATATAATTGGGATTTTGGAAACGGAAATTCAGAAACTACTTCTTTAGTTGTGGCCACCTATGCCTATTCTGCTTCGGGAACTTATAACGGAACATTAACTGTTGTTGATGCCAACTCGCAGCAGTCAGTAGTTAATTTTACCGTGGTCATTGCAACTCCTCCAACGCCCGGATTTACAGTTGATATCGTATTGTGTTCTGCTTTGGCAGATGTTACGAGCACCGCCATTGGAAATACACTTGTGTATAATTATACTTCTTCGCCTAATTTAACGATTGTTAGCCAAGATGTTTCTACAGGTGCTGCCTCTATTTCGGGCACTGCAGGTAGTCACACACTTACTCAATTAGTAACAGATGCAGATGGTTGCACTACAACAGAAACACAAAACGTAACAATAACCTTGGCTGAGGACGCCACATTTACAACCGTTCAAAACGTTTGTCAAGGCGAAACAGTAACATTAACAGCCAACAATACGTTGGGAAGTTGGTCAGGATCAGGTGTTACCGATAATGGAGATGGAACAGGGTTATTTACTTCTGGAGTATTGGCTGGACCAATAGACATTACCTATTCTATTATTGGTATTTGCGGAAGTTCTTCAACTGAACAAATTGATGTGTTGGAAACACCTGCAGCTAACTTTACATTTACTGGAACCAATGAAATAACTTTCTCCAATACCAGTCTTAATATGGTTTTTCCAAGTGCTATTAATTGGAACTTTGGTGATGGAAATCAAGAAACTTCGTTTATTGATCCAATCCACGAATATACCGCTAATGGAACGTATACTGTTTGTCTTGAAGTAGTAAATGGTAATGGATGTACCGATGAAATATGTAAAACAGTTACAGTAATTGGAGTAGGAATTAAAGAAACCAACGCCACTTCCTTTGAAATTTTCCCTAACCCTTCAAATGGAGTATTTACTGTAAATTATAATGGTCAAGCTACTGTAACCATTACTAATGTAATAGGAAAAACTATTTCAAGAAGTGCCCTTTCAAATACATCCACAATTGATTTGACTGAAATGCCATCGGGCACCTATTTTGTAACGGTTCAAGGAGAGAACTTCTCAAAAACGAAAAAGGTAATTATCGAATAAATTAAGCATTAATCCTGCGATAAATTAAAAGGTCTTAAAAATTATTTTTAAGACCTTTTTGTTTGAATATGCTTAACCTATTTTATCCATTAAAAAGGTTTAGTTCAACAATTTTGCCATCCACAAATAGAATAATGTGTTCGATTTTGCGAAGATGTACCTGCATAAATCAAGGTGCTATTAGTTACTAAATTTTGTGCTAATGATTTAAAATAATCCAATCCTTCGAATAATTTTGTTGTAATTGTTTCAGTAGCTTTTAACTCAAATACATCAAATGAATCGGTTTGTTCAATAATTAAATCTACCTCTTTACCTTGCGAATCCCTCCAAAACCAGTGGTCCTGCAACAAGTATTGATGATTATTTTGTTTAGCTTTTTCGGCAATGATTAAATTCTCAAACAAAGCCCCTTTTGTGTTACTGAGTTTTAATTTAGAAGGATCACTTATTTTTAATAAAAAAGCCAATAATCCCGTATCATAAAAATAGAGTTTGGGACTTTTGATTACTCGTTTACTAAAGTTGTTATGATAGGGCTGTAAAAGAAAAATAACATAACTACTTTCCAATACCGACAACCAAGCTTTGGCAGTAGGCTGAGTGATTCCACATTCATTTGCCAACGCGTTTAAATTGAGTAACTGCCCCGCTCTAGTAGCACATAACGAAAGGAAAATTCTAAATTGTCTAATATCTCTTACATTGAGCAGCTCCGTTACATCACGTTCCAAATACGTTTGAACATAGTTGGCGTAATAAATCTTGGAAGGAATGTCCCTATCATACAACGCTGGATAAGTGCCTCTGATGATTAATTGGACGTAATCATCTGTCAATGCTCCCATGTTTTTTAACTCATTAAAATCAAAAGGTAGTAATTTGAATAAAATTACACGACCTGCCAAACTCTGAGTAATATTGTGCAATAACTGAAAATTTTGAGAACCAGACAATATAAACTGACCCATTATACCTGATTCATCTACTATATGTTGAATGTAAGAGAATAAGTGGGGCGTACGTTGGACTTCGTCTAAGATTACTTTGGTGGGGTATTCTTTAAAAAAACCATTTGGATCCGATTCTGCAAATTGACGAGTGTCTGGATTTTCTAAACTCAAATAAATGTAATCAGGAAACATCGCTTTTAATAAAGTTGTTTTACCCGACTGTCGAGGACCAGTAAGTGCTAAGATAGGATACTTATCCTTAAACTGTAGCATTTGCTTATGAATGGTTCGGCTAGATATCATATATTTAATAGTTTATGATGCAAAAGTATTACTTTATTTTGAAAATACAAGCAATTTATTTTGAAATTGCAAGAGTTTTATTTTGAATATACAAATTATTATGATAGGTTAGGTTTATAACAACCTGCGTTCGGAAAAAAGTTGAGTTTGTTGTCTAAAGATAAAGCCCTATTTAGCTTTTTTAGTTAGGTCTTCTGCATCAATTAAAATAGTGATTGGCTGCGCCCATCCCTAAAGGCTCCGAATTCCGAATAAAAAGTTCACATTACTGCGTAATGTTACTTTTTCATTTATCTATGCAATTTCGAGCAAGCTCGATTGCACAGATAAATGAAAAAGTCCAACACCTTTCGGTGTTGGACTTTTTATTCTTAGTGACCCCGGAGGGATTCAAACCCCCAACCCTCAGAGCCGAAATCTGATGCGCTATTCAATTGCGCCACGGAGCCAGTATGTATTGGGCATTTTATTTTAACGGACAAAATTAAAGCGTTAAACTAAAATCTAGGGCAAAAATAGTCATTCCCTCAATATTTTTTCAATAATTGTACTACAATAATTTCAAAATTATTTAGTTTGCAGTCTCATATGAAATTTTCAATCATTACTTTTCTTTTCTTAGGCATATTTTCTGCCTACTATGCCCAAGATTTTGGTGTTGGTATGTGGAAAGAACATCTTCCTTATTCAAACGTAATAAATGTTGTAAAAGCCAATTCCAAAGCATATGCTGCTACGCCATTTGGTCTGTATTTTTTTGACCAAGAAGACAATAGTTTGACACGATTAAATAAAATTAATGGGTTAAACGATTTTCAAATCAGTTCAATGGGGTTTAATAGCAATCAACAATCAATTATTGTGGGTTATGAGAATGGCAACATTGACTTAATTGATGGAGAGGAAATCTACAATTTAAATGCAATTGTACAAGCAAACCTCTTCGGGTCAAAAAGAATTAATAACATTCATAGTGATGGTAATTTAACGTATTTGGCCTGCGGTTTTGGTATAGTTGTTCTTGATATTGGCCGCAAAGAAGTCAAAGACACTTATATATTTGGACCCAATGGAAACACAATCAATGTAAACGATGTGACCACCACCAATACTAAGATAATGGCGACCACTTCAAATGGAATTTACACGGCCAATAAAAATGGAAATTTTTTATCCGATTATACACAGTGGACCAAGGTCAACCAAATATTCAATAACAATTCGGAATTTTCAACCATTCATTTCCAAAACAATTCCATTTGGACCGTTCTAAAAATAGAGGATTATGCTAATGATTCACTTTTTATTTACGATGAAAATTTTAATGTTATTCAAAAATATTTTAATGATGATTATTTCTCAATTGAGCCAAAAGGAGCCGATGTTTTAGTAGCAAAAAATGTGAATGTTAGTGTTTATTCACCTACTTTTACAGAACTCGAAACTATTTATACCTATGGAGGAACCAATACTGTATCGCCCAATCAATGTATTTGGGATGGAACTAACTATTGGATTGCAGACCGTTTTTATGGTTTAAATAAATCGAACAATAATTGGGTTACTCAAAATTATTCCATAGTTGGACCTCACACAAACAATTGTTTCCGACTAGCAAGCAATAAGAATTTACTATGGGTGACCTCAGGTTCTGTTGATGGTTCGGGATGGAATAATACCTATAATTCAAATGGACTGGCTTCATACGATGAAAAAAATTGGAAACGTTATGATCGAAATTCTTACCCAGTTTTGGCAGGTGACTCTGTATATGATTTTACGCACGTAGCCATCAATCCGAAAAATGAAAATCATATTTTTGCTTCGACTTTTACAAAAGGTGTTTTTGAATTTAAAGACGGAAATTACGTTGCCAATTACAGTTATTACAATTCTTCGCTTCAGGTGAGTTTGGTACATGGTAATAATCAAGTAAAAGTAGGCGCTAGTGTTTTTGACAAAAATGAAAATATTTGGATTATAAATTCGTATTGTAATAACCCGTTGACCTTAATTACCAAATCGGGTCAAAGTCAGAGTTTTAATTGTGGCTCGGCTGCTAACAATACTTTATTAACAGATATAATTTATATAGAGAATTCAGGACATCTATGGATATCCGTTAGAGGTAAAGGCATCATTGTTTATGATTTTAATGATACCCCCGAAGACCCAACCGATGATCAATTTGTTTTGTTAGATGGAAACGAAGGTAGTGGCAATCTCCCTTCTGTCATTGTAAACGCAATGATAGAAGATCTTGAGGGAGAAATCTGGGTCGGGACTGAAAAAGGTCCAGCTGTTTTTTACAATTCGAATTCCGTTTTTCAATCTGGATCGAATTACGATGCTCAAAAGGTATTACTAGAACAAGATGGCTCATTTAATTACTTGTTGGAAGAACAAAATATTACAAGTATTGTAGTTGACGGTGCCAATAGAAAATGGTTCGGTACATCAGGCGGAGGTATTTTTTTGATGTCGGCTGATGGAACCAATCAAATTTCGAGTTTCAATGTTACTAACAGTCCTATTTTTTCTAATTCCGTAATTTCAATGGCTATGAACCAACAAAATGGTGAACTGTTTGTCGGTACTGATAGAGGCATTATTGGATACAAGGGAACAGCTACCGAAGGCGAACTATCTTATAATGATATATACGCATTTCCTAATCCTGTTCGTCCAGAATTTCATGGTCCCATAGCCATTCGAGGATTGACAGAAAACAGTGATGTGAAAATTACCGATGCAGGGGGCAATTTGGTTTATAAAGGCGTATCAAATGGCGGCCAAGCCATATGGAATGGTAAAAATCTAGTTGGTGAACGTGTAGCAACAGGCGTATATTATGTTTTTGTTGTAAGTGAAGATGGGAGTTTAAAAGGCAAAACAAAAATACTGTTCATCAATTGATTAAACATCTTTTTGAATATACAAACGGACTTTGATTTTTTTATCAAATTTGGCTTCTTATTGAAAAAAGGTTACTTTCGTAATGTGTAATCTAGCGGTGTGAAAATTTTGATGAATAGTAAAGTAACGTTTTTTCTAGTATTTTTATTCATACTGCTAATGAATTTTGGTAGCTATTTTGGCCAATATTCTCAACAGATAAACGATTTAAAAACAGCTTTATTATCCGAAACTAACAGCACAAAATTGGCTGACTTATATCTTGAATTGTCTGAAGTTCAGGAGGAAAATGAAATGGAGGAAGCCATCATCAATGCATTACAAAGTTTAAGCATTAGTTCAAGCGTACATTACACAAAAGGATCTATAAATGCACATCATCAATTGGGTCATTTATATTTGAAAAAAAAGGATTATGATCAAGCCATTTCTAATTATCAACAAGCAAATGAAATAAGTTTGGCCTATTCAAATTATAAAGATTTAGCCAGTGGAAATCTATATGTAGCTGAAGTATATTGGAAATCAAATCTTTTTGAACAAGCTGAAATGTCATTGACAACAGCCTATTCCTTGGGTGTAAAAACGAAGAACGAAGAAATCAAAGCTGAAACATCATTATATTATGGAGATTATAGTGTTTACTTAAATAAAAATAATCTTGCTTTACAATATTACTTAACTGCCTATGAATTAGCTGAAAAAGAAAATAATATTGAACTTTTTGCCAAAGCAGCATACAAGCTTGGATTTGAATTTAAAAAAGCAAACAAATTAGAAAAAGCATTGGATTATTTTTCTCAATCCAAAAAGGGTTTTGAAGAAATTAAAAGCGTTAAAAACCTAATTTGGTTGTCGTATGAAATTGGTTTGATTCATCAACAACTTAATAATACGGAAGCCGCTATTGAAAATTTCAAATATTGCTTAAATTACGCACAAAAAATAGGTTCTGAACTTTACATCAAACAATCGTTTCAAAATATTGCTGAAACATATGAAGAAAATAACAACTATAAAGACGCATACGAATATTTAAAATTTTATGCTGCTATTAAAGATACTCGAGAAATTTCAGAATTAGAAGCACAATTAGCTTTAGAAAAAACAAACAGAGAACTCTACTTCATTACGAAAGAGAACGAGTTGCACCGCGAGCAAATTGAACAAGAAAAAAGCTATCGAAACATTGGTTATATTGTATTACTAATCATCTTGGCCTTAACTTCCTTTCTTTATTTATCTCTAAGACAAAGGGGCAAAATTAACGAACAACTAAAAATCGCCACTTTAGAGGCAACTCGAACCAAACAAGAAAAGGAAGACTTTTTTGCTTATACGAGTCATGAAATTAGAACCCCTCTAAATGCCGTGGTAGGAATTTCTAAAATTTTGGGGTCAACTGAATTATCAGAAGACCAACAAAAATATGTAAAAACCATTTCTTCAAGTGCTCAAAACATATTATTCCTTGTAAACGATGTCTTAGATTTATCGAAAATTGAAAAAGGTGAATTGAAATTTGAGCACATCCCCCTGAGTCTTCGAGAAATTGGGGAACAAATAGTGGCTTCATTATCGTTCAAGAAATTTGAAAAAAACGTTGAAATTAAATGTACCGTTGATGATTTAGTGCCCGAATATGTAATGGGAGATCCCGTTCGCATCAATCAAATTTTGTTGAACTTAGCCGATAATGCCCTTAAATTTACAAAGGAAGGTTTGGTAGAAATCACTATTCAAATTAATTGTGATAAGGAATTGGAATCAGGAATTTCGATACTTTTTGAGGTAATTGATACTGGTATTGGGATTGAGGAGGATAAAATACAAGACATTTTTGAATCTTACCAACAAGCACACATAAGTACCACTCGACAATTTGGGGGTACAGGATTAGGGCTTTCTATTTCAAAATTATTAGTAGAGAAATTGGGTGGCGTTCTAACTGTTACCAGTAAGATAAATGTAGGTTCAACATTTAGTTTTGAACTGCCATTTGAAAGGGCCAAAGAAATTAAAGAAGGCAATATTTCCGAGAATTCTAATAAACTAAGCAACTGTAACCTATTAATTGTTGACGATAATCAATTAAACCGAGAGATTTTTTACGACTTAGTATTTAATAAATCAAACAATGTATCGGTCACTTCTGCTACCAATGGGAAAGAGGCTATTGAAATGATTGAAAAAATGAATTTTGATGCCATACTTATGGATCTTCAAATGCCTGAAATGGATGGATATGAAACCACACGCTATATCCGAAACGTATTGGATGAACCAAAAAAATCTATTCCAATTATAGCCATGACGGCTCATGTTCTTGAAGGTGTGCATCAAAAATGCATGGATGCAGGCATGAATGATACCATTGCCAAACCCATAAACATGGAACTTTTAACTTCAAAAATTTATGCTGCTATGGAAAGGAAAAAGGAAAACATGGTTGCTACCATCCCCTATTCCAATACAACAGCTAAAATCGATTTTAATTATTTAAACGAATTAACAGGAAGCAACCCAGAAAAGATTGAAAAGTATCTTCGCATGTTTAGTAAAAATTTACCCATAGATCTTGAAATTTTATCCCAAGCAGTTCAGGAATCAAACTTAGAAGTTATTTCAAGTGTTACGCACAAAATAAAAGGTAGTTTAGTCTATTTAGGTTATCAAACTATTAAAGATGAAATAGATTATTTAGAAGGTGTAAAAGATAAAAGTGTAGATGAAAATAAAATAAATACCGCATTTAGTGTTTTACAAAAAGAAATTGTTCTAATTTTGGGAGAAATTAACACCTTACTATTTCCCTTATCTGAGAAATAGTTCAAATTGAAGAATAAATATGATGCGATGTTTAATAGTGGACGATGACGAATTATCAAGAAGCGTTATTGAAGATTTGGTGAGAGAAATCGACACCATAGAATTGATAAAATCTTGTTCAGATGCCGTTGAAGCATTTAAAATCATAAAAGAAGAACATATCGATTTAGTTTTTTTGGATATTGAAATGCCGAAGATGGACGGATTAGAAATGATGCGTTCATTAAGTCCCTTACCACAAGTAATTTTGGTAACCGCTCATGAGAAGTATGCTCTAGAATCCTACGAATATGATGTAACTGATTTTCTTCAAAAGCCTATTTCTCTTGCTCGTTTTATGAAAGCTGTTGATAAAGCGATTAATCGATTTGAGGAGAAACGAGCTAATATTACTGCTCACGATAAAACTATTTTTATCAAGGCAGATTCTCGTTTAGTTCAAATTAATACTGAAGATATTCTTTTTGTAGAGGCACTTGGAAATTACATGAGAGTTTTTGTTGCCGATGGATCAAAATACACCATTTTGAGCACCATGAAAGACATCAGTTCAAAATTGAGCAGCAATGAATTTGTGCGAGTTCATCGTTCATTTATTGTCAGAATGGACAGAATCCAATCTATCGAAGATAATTACATTGTCATTGATAAAAAACAAATCAGTATTGGCAAGGCCTACAAGGATGATTTAACACAAAAATTGAACTTACTTTAATCGTTAATCAACAAATCTTTGTTAATTCATCATTTAGTAACGTCATTTTATCATTAAATTAATAAAAAATAACTGTAAAAGCTTATCTTTGTGACATTATACGTTTTTTATGAAATCAATATTTACCCCATTTTTACTTATTTTACTTTTAAACTTGGTTTCAGCACCAACTTTTGGTCAAGATCAAAATTTGGCTACAATTGTTGATGAAACGCCTCAAGTGGTAGACATCATATTTATTTCCAAATTAGGAATCATGGCACTCCTAGGAGTAATTGCTTTTGTTTCTTATATCAAATTTAGAAAAACAAATTAACCCTTGTTTTCTCGCTAATTTACCTATTCCAAAACTGCATTTATAGATTTGGTTTATTTATTATCAGGTCATTGAACTAATTTTAAGAATATTTTTGCTCTATTAAGCAACCATTTGAACTTTCCATAATCTCTAGAATGGTTACCGCTCATCAATTTTCTTTCTTTTATTTTAACAATTTTTATAATTTCATAACCTGAACACTTAATCAACCAAAAACAATGAAACAAATTTCTACATTTATCATTGGTCTTTTCTTTGTTAATTCAATTTCTGTATTGGCACAAACAAGAACCTTGAACCCAACAAACATGCGTGAAGGAGAATCAGTTGAATACTGTCGCCAACACGTTCATCAAAACGCAAAATTATTAAATCCAGTAGCCATGAAAATTCATGCTGCTGATCAAAAAGAACTAAAAAGAGTCGAAGATTCTATTAATAATAGTACAGTAAGACAACAAGGAATTGTCTATAAAATTCCGATTGTGTTTCACGTTCTACATAATGGTGGTAACGAAAATATTTCAAGAGAACAAATTTTAGACGCTCTAGAAATCTTAAATAGAGACTTCAGACTATTGAACACAGACGCAAATAATGTGGTTTCACAATTTCAAGGAATGCCTGCTGATGTGGAAATTGAATTTGTATTGGCAACAAAAGCTCCTAATGGCAATTGTTTCAGTGGGATAACAAGAACTCAAAATCCTTTAAGTTTAGATGGTTCTGATGGAGATGCTCAAGTAAATGCAATCGTTGCAGGTAATGATGTTTTCAACGGTCAATGGCCAGGGAATAAATATTTAAATGTATTTATTTGTGGAGAAATTGGAGGTGCTGCAGGATATACCTACAACCCCAGTTCTTGGATAGGTACTTCTATGAAAAATGGGATATGGGTTTTACATAATTATACTGGTTCAATTGGAACCAGCTCAAACTTTACTAGTAGAACCTTAACACACGAAGTTGGACATTGGTTAAATCTTTCTCACACTTGGGGAGGTAACAACAATCCAGGGAATGCTTCTAGTTGTTCTGATGATGACGGTGTTGATGATACACCTCGTTGTATTGGATTGACTTCATGTAATTTAAATGCCAATACGTGTTCAAATGATGCTACTGATGGTTTTTGGACAGTAGATGGATTAGACAATACAGAAAATTATATGGATTATTCTTATTGTTCTAAAATGTTTACACCTGGTCAAGTTTCTAGAATGAGAGCAGCTACCGTTTCTTCTGTAGGTGGAAGAAGTAATCTTTGGACAACTGCCAACTTAAATTCTACTGGTGCTAACGGAACACCGCCACTGTGTAAAGCTAATTTTATGAGTGATAAAAAAGTTGTGTGCGTTGGAGATGTCATCGAATTTGTGGATGATTCTTATCACAACGTTTCTTCTTGGAGTTGGACATTTGCTGGAGGAACACCTGCCACATCTACCAGTCAAAACCCTACTATCACCTACTCCACTCCTGGAACATATGCAGTAACTCTTACTGCTGGGGATGGCACTTCTACCGTCTCTGAAACTAAAAATGGGTACATAACTGTTCTTCCAACAGGTGCTGCACATCCTATTATTGAAGGTTTTGAAAGCTTTTCAACGCCAAATTCTATGTGGATTATTGATAACCCAAATGGAGCAGGATTTGAAACTACAACAGTTGCTGCTGCCACTGGAACTACATCTCTAAGATTGGTTAATGGTGCTTCAAATAGCGGTAGTGTTGATGAATTTTTGAGCAGTACCATAAATTTACAAGGAACTTCAAACGTTACCCTAACTTTTAAATATGCTTTTGCATTAAGGGGTTCATCCAATACGGATAACTTCAAGGTTTTAGCTACAAATAATTGTGGTGACAGCTGGTCAGTAAGAAAAAACATAACTACTAGCCAATTGGCAACAGCACCGAATAATACAGGAACTTTTATTCCCACAGCTGATCAATGGGAAACGGTTGTTATTACCAACATAACTTCAACCTTCTGGGTAAATGATTTTAGATTAAAATTCCAATTTACTGGTGGTGGTGGTAACACCTTATATATTGATGACATCAATTTATACAATGCCAATACAACTGCTCTAGGAATCGAAGAAAATGACTTTTTGAACAACATAAATTTATTTCCTAACCCAGCAAATGAACTAACCAATTTATCTTTTACATTGTCTCAAACAGCACCAGTACAAATTAATATCGTTGATATGATTGGTAAAACAGTAACTGTTGTTGCAAACGAAACAATGCAAAATGGTGATCACCGATTTGAAATCAACACATCTGATTTGAGTACAGGTATTTACCTAATTAATATGACTATTGACGGTCAAACTATCACACACAAATTGATGATCGATTAATAAATACTGATTTAATGAATAAAAAAGGGCCTAGTGCCCTTTTTTTGTTTTAATGAAACCACCTTACTACAAAATTTTTTGCCTAACTTTACGTTGTACTTTTAGTCAAACTAAGTTTTATTGAAAAATATTCGTAACATATTCCTTGCTTTTGGTCTAATTATGATGACTTCGGTCATTAGCGTTGCCCAATATTATACAGGTTCTGCAACAGAATTTGGTCAAAACAGGGTACAATATCATACCTTTTTTTGGCAATCCTATAACTTTGAAAGATTCAAGATTTACTTTAATGCTGGAGGAGAAAATCATGCTGTTTATGCAGCTAAAGCAGCCAACTTATACATTAGAGAAGTTGAAACTTTAATGAACTACTCTTTTGATGAGAAAATTGAATTCATTATTTTTAATAATCAGTCTCAATTCAAAGAAAGCAACATTGGTTTAACAAATGAAAGTGAAACCAACATAGGAGGTACTACAAAAATTGCTGGTAACAAAATATTTATCTATTTTGAAGGAAGACACGAACAACTAAATAGACAAATTAGATCTGGATTGGCTCAATTAATTGCTTATAAATTAATTTACGGGGACAACTGGAGAGAAGCTATCAAAACTTCAACGGTGATGGCCATTCCCTCATGGTTTACCAATGGTTTTATAAGATACATGGAAGGCGGCTGGAATACTGACATTGATAACAAGGTTAAAAACCTATTGAAAGGTGGTAAAATTAACTCCATAAATCAATTAGAAGGCGAAACAGCTAATATGGTTGGATTGGCATTGTGGAACTATATAGCCGAAGTATATGGGGAAAAGGTAATTCCTAATATACTATATATGACCCGATTGAGCAGAAATGTTGAAAATGGTTTTTTATATGTACTTGGCACACCCATGGGCACCCTTACTAAAGAGTTCAAGGCCTATTACAACTCAAGATATGACCAAGATTTGATAGGAAGACAATTGCCTATTGAAAATAGAATTGGCATTCGCGCTAAGAAGAAATATAGTTACCACAATTTTAAATTGAGTCCTGACGGCAAATTTGCTACGTTTACAACAAATGAATTAGGTCAATATAAATTATGGCTGTTTGATGTAGAAAAAAATAGTGAGAAACAATTAGCTCATTTTGAAAAATATACCGAGAAAAAAGAAACTTTTGATCAAAAAGAAAGTGAAAAGTTAGAAAAGGATGAGAACTATAAAATCAAATCCTACAAATCCTACAAAAATCCAAAATATAAAGCAACAAAAATTATTAAGGGTGACCATAAATTAGACCGACTGCCTGATTATTCTCATCCGATTGTGGCATGGCACCCAAGCGGTGAATATATGGCCTATGTTTCTGAAACGAAAGGCGATTTACTTTTCACCATTTATGAAATGGAAAGCGGAAAATCTACTCCCAAAATTATTCCTAAGTTGAATAAGGTATTGGATATGTCTTATGACGCAGAGGGCAAAAAAGTGGTAATGTCGGCCGTAGCTAACGGACAATCAGATATTTATATTTACAATGTAATTGGTGGAAACACCATTCAATTAACCAACGATCCATTTGATGATCTCTATGCACAATTTGTTGACAATGATTCCAAAATTATATTTTCTTCTAACCGAATAGATGACACCATTAGAAAAAATGTTGAAATTAAACTGTATCCAACTTTATTAGACGTTTTTATTTTAGACATTAAAAAACCAACAAAACCACTTCAAAGAATCACTAATACTCCCTCTACAGATGAGCGTTTTCCGAGTCAATTCGACAAATCAAGATACACTTATCTTTCCGATGAAAATGGCATTTTTAATAGACATGTAGCTTATTATGATAGCACAATAAGTTACATTGATACTACGGTTCATTATCGCTACTTTTCGGTTGAAGATCGATTGTCCAATTATCCTTATAGTGTATTGGAGTATGACGTAAATGCCAAAAAGGATTTTTACACATTACTGTTTAAAATTGAAGGGAAATACGTGTTTTACAAAGGAAAACCTTCTAAAGATTTTGCCTACGATGAAATTTCTTCACCCACCAAATTTAAAGAATATACTACTAAATCAACTCCAGTCTTGTCGCCCATCAACGTGATTGAGGATACAGTAGAAATAATAGACACTATTCCATTTAAAGTTGATATAAACAATTACGTTTTTGAATCAGACACTATTGAATTGCCATTACCCACAAATGAAGTCTCAACTGTGCCGATTGAAAAATTTAAAAAGAACGACTCTTTATGGGATAAGTTTGAATTACCACGACAAGATATTTATACTATAAATTTTTCTACCGATTATGTTGTTTCACAATTTGATTATAATTTTCTGAACAATACTTATCAGCGACTTTCACCATCCGGATACACGAACCCTGGATTGAATAGCATAATTAAATTAGGTGCCGTGGATGTTTTCGAAGATTATAAAATAATTGGTGGATTTCGTATCCCTTTGACCTTTGATAATACCGAATACCTGTTAGGATTTGAAAATTTAAAAAATAGGCTGGATAAAAAGTTTTTAGTTTCACGAAGATCCTTCACCAACAAGAACCGATTTGCGGCCGAAAGAATTCAAACGTATGAAGGTAAATATACCATGAAATACCCTTTTAGTGAAGTTTCTAGTTTGCGAATTACTGGTAACGTAAGATATGACCGTAATATTAAATTAAGCACCGAACCCTCTTCGCTTTTAGCCGATGATTTGTTGAATTATTATGGAGGATTAAAAGTAGAATATGTATTCGATGCAACTCGTGTCGTAGGACTTAATATTTTAAATGGTACCCGTTTCAAAGTTTGGGGTGAAGGTATGCACGAATTAAATAAAGCAAAAACAGATTTCTTTACCTTTGGTTTTGACTTTAGACATTATCAAAAAATACATAGAAGCATCGTTTTTGCGTCTAGGATTGCAGCCTCAACTTCAATAGGGAGCCAAAAATTGGTGTATTTTATGGGTGGTGTTGATAATTGGATCGGTGCTCAGTTTGATCCTTCTATTCAAATTGATCCAAACCAAAACTATCAATTTCAAACCATTGCTACACCCATGAGAGGATTTTTTCAAAACGCTAGAAATGGAAATAATTTTGCTGTAATCAATAACGAGTTAAGAGTGCCCATTTTTAAATATTTAGCCAAAAATCCAATTAAATCTGATTTCATCAACAATTTTATGATTGTTGGTTTTGCGGATGTTGGTACAGCTTGGACAGGCCCAAATCCTTATGATATTGATAATTCGTTTAACGTTATTATTATTGATGGTAAAAACTATGAAATTGCCATAGAAAATCAAAAAGAACCGATAATTTATAGTTACGGTGGTGGATTAAGAAGCCGATTATTTGGATATTATATTAAGTTTGATTTAGCTTGGGGAGTTGATGATGGGACAGTTCTTAAACCTATTAGACACTTTTCGATTGCTTTAGATTTTTGATTTTCATGAACAAAATGGAGGTATCTACTTTAGTCATTCTTATCATAATTGGATTATTCGCTGGAATTATGAGTGGCTTTGTGGGAATTGGTGGTGGAATTGTCATCGTTCCAGCATTAGTCTATATATTGGGATTCACCCAATTTCAAGCTCAAGGTATGAGTATTACACTTATGTTGCCTCCGCTAGGCATTATGGCTTTTATGAACTACTATAACCAAGGTCACATCACCAAAACATCCATCATTTACACCTCAATAATGGCTGCTTTTTTCTTAATTGGAGGGTATTTTGGTTCCAAATGGGCATTAAAATTACCTGAAAACTTAGTTAAGTTAATTTTTGGATTAATTTTGATGTATGTTTCCATCCGAATGATAATAAATGGTTGGGCATTTTTTTCTGAAGAAAAGTAAACGATTATGTTACACCGTATACAGCAACTTGCCCAACTTTATACTGAAAAAGTGATCTCCATTAGAAGACACTTACACCAGTATCCTGAATTGTCTTTCAATGAATTTGAAACTTCAAAGTTCATAATTGAACAACTACAGTCACTTGATGTTGAAATTCAATCGGGGATTGTAAAAACGGGAATTGTAGTGTTAATTAAAGGCAATAATCCTACTAAAAAGACGATAGCATTGCGCGGAGATATAGATGCTCTGCCTATTCAAGAATTGACTAATTTACCCTATCAATCAAAAAATAATGGCGTAATGCACGCTTGTGGACACGATTTACATACGGCTTCATTAATAGGCTGTGCATTTATTTTGTCAGAATTAAAAAATGAGTTTAAAGGCACCATTAAGTTAATTTTTCAACCAGGTGAAGAATTGCTACCAGGTGGAGCCAAATTGATGATTGAGGCAGGTGTTTTGGAACTTCCCAAAGTCGAAACCATTTTTGGCCAACATGTATACCCCGAACTAGAAGTAGGAAAAGTAGGTTTCAAACCAGGTATGTATATGGCATCTGCAGATGAAATCTATCTTACAATTAAAGGAAAAGGTGGGCATGCAGCACTCCCCCATAAATGTGTTGATCCCATTTTGATAGCCAGTCATGTTTTGATAGCCTTGCAGCAAATTACTAGCAGAAAAGCCAATCCATCTATTCCTACTGTGCTTTCTTTTGGATACATTGAAGGAAAAGGTGCTACCAATGTAATTCCCAATGAAGTCTACCTAAAAGGAACCTTTCGAACCTTTGATGAAAAATGGAGGAAAGAGGCCCATCAACAAATACACAAAATAGTGGAAGGAACGGTGATGAGCATGGGGGGACAATTTGATTTAGACATTAAGGTCGGTTATCCATTTTTAGTCAATGATGTAGAAAAAACCATATTTGCAAAACAATGTGCCATTGAATATTTGGGTCAAGAAAACGTCATTGACCTTGACTTAAGAATGACAGCTGAAGATTTTGCTTATTACAGTCAACAAATTCCGAGCTGTTTTTATAGATTGGGGACTTCCAATTCTACTAAAAACATTTCAGGAAGCTTACACAACCCAGAAGTTCAGTTTGATGATACATCACTCACAACTGCTATGGGTTTGATGAGTTATATTGCTTTAAAAGAATTAGTATAAATAATAAATATAAATGTTATCTCCAATAATTTCAGTAGATGAACTTCTTGAGTTAAGAAGTAATTCCAACCTTGTTCTATTAGATGTAAGTAATGAAAAAAGTTATTTAGAGCAACACTTAAAAGGGGCCGTTTTCGTTGACTTAAACACACAACTATCGGCAATTAAAGAAGATGTGTCGAATGGCGGCCGACATCCTTTACCTCCTTTTTTGAGTTTCATCCAAACATTAGAACAATTGGGTATAAACTCCCAAAGCCATGTGGTGCTTTATGATCGCCATAATGGAGCCAACGCAGCAGCCAGAATGTGGTGGATGCTACGTTCAGTTGGACACACACAAGTTCAGGTTTTAAATGGTGGTTTCCAAGAAGCCTTGTTGGAAGAGTATCCAACAGAATCGGGTAAAGAAGCTGCTCCAAAGAGTGCAACCTACACAACTTCACTTAAAAATTGGAAATTGCCCTTGGTACAATTAAAAGAAATGGATAATTTGATTAAAACAGATGATAATATCATCATCGATGTCAGAGATGCCTATAGATATAGAGGTGATTCAGAACCCATTGACTTAATTGCTGGGCATATTCCTACAGCAATCAACATTCCTTACAGTGAAAATCTTGATGAAGACGGCCTTTTCTTAGATCCAGAAGAATTGCGAACTATGTATCAATCGTTTATTTCTAAAGATACAGTAGTTTATTGCGGATCGGGTGTTACAGCTTGCCACACACTTTTAGCTATTGACTACGCAGGATTGGTTATCCCTAATTTATATGTAGGGTCTTGGAGTGAGTGGTCAAGAAATAATCGAAAGGTAAGCAATGAGTTGTAATTAAACTTGTTCTCTATTTCTAAACATTTCATAATTTTCGTGTATATTAAAGTACTTTTAACGAGTATTTTTATGATAATTTTACTATGATAGAATCTTTCTAAATAATGAATTTCTTTCAAATTAAAAAAAACAAAATCAATACAAAAATTGTTAAAGAGTATATTTGCATCCTGAAAACAAACAAATAACTAATTACAATGAGTTTTTCAAAATCATCTATCGGAAGAAAAGTGCTTATGGCGCTTTCAGGTTTTTTCTTACTGTTCTTTTTATTACAACATTTTGCAATTAATATGCTTTCTGTTATAAACGAGGATACTTTCAACAGTGTATCCCAATTTATGGGTACTAATCCTTTGGTTCAGTTCCTTTTACAACCCATTTTAATTTTTGGTGTAATTTTCCATTTAGTAATGGGGATGTATCTTGAAGTTCAAAATAGCAAAGCGCGTCCAGCAAAGTATCAATACAGTAATCCAGCCGCTAATTCATCTTGGATGAGTCGTAATATGATTATTACGGGGATAATGGTTCTATTGTTTTTAATTCTACACTTTTATGATTTTTGGGTACACGAAATCGTAGTTAAATATGTGGAAGGGGACATGTCGGGTTTAAATGAAGCTGGACAATTTAGATACTTCGAAGAATTACAACATAAATTTGTAGATCCTATCAGAGTAGCATTATATGTTATTGCATTCGTTTTCCTTTCTTTACATTTATTACACGGTTTTCAGTCAGCTTTTCAATCGGTTGGTTTCCGTCACAATAAATATACACCTACCATCAAAAAATTAGGCACCTTGTATGCGATCATTGTTCCATTAGGTTTTGCATTTATTGCAGTTTATCATTATATTCAATCTCTTTAATTGTTGAAATTATGTCAAAATTAGATTCTAAAATACCTTCAGGACCCATTGATAAAAAATGGACTGATTATAAAGATCACGTTAACCTTGTAAACCCAGCCAACAAAAGAGCTATTGATGTAATTGTTGTAGGAACAGGTTTAGCTGGTTCTTCTGCTGCTGCTTCCTTAGCCGAGATGGGTTACAGTGTAAAAGCGTTGTGTTTCCAAGATTCTCCTCGTAGAGCGCATTCAATTGCTGCCCAAGGAGGTATCAATGCCGCAAAAAATTATAAAAATGACGGTGATAGCACGTTTCGTTTGTTCTACGATACCATAAAAGGTGGTGATTATAGAGCTCGCGAAGCTAATGTGCACCGTTTGGCAGAAGTTTCTGCAAATATTATTGACCAATGTGTTGCTCAAGGTGTTCCATTTGCCCGTGACTACGGTGGGATGTTAGATAATCGTTCTTTTGGAGGAACATTGGTTCAACGAACCTTCTACGCTGCTGGTCAAACAGGACAACAGTTGTTGCTAGGGGCATATTCAGCCTTAAGTAAAGAAGTAGCTACAGGAAGTATCCAATTATTGAATCGTCACGAAATGTTGGATTTAGTAATTGTGGGTGGTAAAGCAAGAGGAATCATTGCCAGAAATTTAGTTACTGGAGAAATAGAGAGACATTCAGCGCATGCTGTATTGTTGTGTACTGGAGGTTATGGAAATGTATTTTTCTTATCTACCAATGCTATGGGAAGTAACGTAACCGCTGCTTGGAAAGCTTTCAAAAAAGGAGCTTACTTTGGAAATCCATGTTATACACAAATTCACCCAACTTGTATTCCGGTTTCTGGAGATCATCAATCAAAATTGACGTTGATGTCAGAATCTTTGAGAAATGATGGAAGAATTTGGGTGCCAAAAAGCCTGGAGGATGCAAAAGCTATACGTGAAGGTAGAAAAAAAGCAAAAGATTTAAAAGAAGACGAAAGAGATTATTATTTGGAAAGACGTTACCCTTCATTTGGTAACTTAGTTCCTCGTGACGTGGCATCTCGTGCTGCAAAAGAACGTTGTGATGCTGGATATGGTGTGAATAAAACAGGTCAAGCCGTTTATCTGGATTTCGAACACAATATGAAATACAAATACGGTAAAACGGAAGCTACTAAAAAAGGTATTACTAATCCTACCGAACAACAATTGTATGATTTAGGTAAAGAGGTTGTAAAAGAGAAATACGGAAACTTGTTTGATATGTACAAACAAATTACTGGTGAAGATCCTTATGTAACGCCTATGATGATTTATCCAGCGGTGCATTACACTATGGGTGGACTTTGGGTAGATTACAACTTAATGACTACCGTTCCTGGATGTTATGCATTAGGAGAAGCGAATTTCTCTGATCACGGAGCTAACCGATTGGGTGCATCTGCTTTGATGCAAGGTTTGGCAGACGGTTATTTTGTAATTCCTTATACTATTGGTGAGTTTTTGGCAAATGATATCCGTACAGGAAAAATTCCTACTAACACACCAGAGTTTGATGAAGCTGAAAAAGCGGTTAAAGAGCGTTTAAATCACTTTTTGAATAATAAAGGCACAAAACCTGTTGATTATTTCCATAAAAAACTGGGTAAAGTAATGTGGGATAATTGTGGTATGGCCCGTAATGAAGAAGGTTTGAAAAAAGCCATCGAAGAAATTAAGGCTATAAAAGCAGAGTTTTGGAAGGATTTACGCGTTCCGGGAACGGCCAATGAATTTAACCAAGAATTAGAGAAAGCAGGTCGAGTAGCTGATTTCATTGAGTTGGGAGAGTTGATGTGTTATGATGCTTTAACTCGTAATGAGTCTTGTGGAGGTCACTTTAGAGAAGAATTCCAAACTGAAGAAGGAGAAGCTTTGCGTGATGACAATAATTTTGCACACGTTGCCGCTTGGGAATTTAAAGGAGAAAATGCTACTCCCGAAAGACACAAAGAAGAATTGGTTTACGAAAATATAAAATTGGTTCAAAGAAGCTATAAATAATTAGTTTAATGGAACTTAAAAATATACTACAATGAAATTAATATTAAAAATATGGCGTCAAAAGGGGCCAAAAGAACAAGGTAAAATTGTTGATTATCCTATCGATAATATTTCACCTGATATGTCTTTTCTTGAAATGTTGGACGTATTGAACGATCAATTGGTTGAGAAAGGAGACCAGCCTGTAGCCTTCGATCACGATTGTCGTGAAGGTATTTGTGGTATGTGTTCTTTGCATATCAATGGTAGAGCACACGGTCCACAATCGGGAGTTACCACTTGTCAATTACATATGCGCTCATTTAAAGATGGTGACACTATTTTTATTGAACCATGGAGAGCATCTGCATTTCCCGTTGTAAAAGATTTAGTAGTAGATCGTAGTGCTTTTGATAGAGTTATTCAAGCAGGAGGTTATGTTTCGGTTAACACCGGAGCTGCTCAAGATGCTAATAGTTTGCCTGTAAATAAAGGAGACGCAGATAAAGCTTTTGCTGCTGCTACTTGTATAGGTTGTGGTGCTTGTGTAGCCACTTGTAAAAATGCTTCTGCAATGTTGTTCGTTTCGGCAAAAGTATCTCAATTGGCCTTATTACCACAGGGTAAAGTAGAAGCTCAAGAGCGTGTGTTGAGTATGGTTCACCAAATGGACTTGGAAGGTTTTGGTAACTGCACCAATACTGGAGCTTGTGAAGTAGAATGTCCAAAAGGTATCTCTTTAGATAATATTGCTAGAATGAATCGTGAGTTTTTATCTTCTTCTATAAAATCAGAAGCATAATACTCTAACTCTTATTGTATAAAACAAAAAGCCTTGATTGAATAATCAGGGCTTTTTTGTTTTTATGTTATGACACATATTCGTTTATTGGATTCCGTATTCCTTTTTCAACTGTTCAATTCCAATCATAAGTGCTTTGACAGAAACTCCCAACATAGTCACACGGTCTTTCCCTATTTTTGTATGCTCCTTACTGATGAGATATACCAAGTCGTGCAGTTGTTCATGTATGGGTTCATATATAGTTATGTTTTTCACCCCGCCTTGTTTTAGTTCGTCAGGAAATTGTTGCACAAAATAACCGCTGGGTCTGCCCTGTTTTGACATGGGTTGACTTTCAATTACCACTGGTTTAGGTTTTTCTACAATCTTTTTAGTTGGTTTTACAACCGCAGCCTCCCCTACTCTTTTCTCATCAATTGGGTGACTTACCACACTTGTTTCCTTTTGCGTAAACTCTTTTTCTATGTCGTCCAAATAATCAAAATTGGAAAGACTGTCATTATTCTTTTTTGCCATATTTAATCAAGTATTGCACTAATCTCGGAAATAGTGGTGTTAATTTTTTGTTGTTCGATAACTTTTATCAATTTCGTTAGGAAACGGTCAAATTCTCCTGTTGCAGAAGGATCTCCTCTATCTATTAATATGGAAGTGTAGGTATCAAAAACACGGGTGTAATAGACCCGTTCGGATAAATCAGCATTTAGATAGTTTATTCCTATTTTACCTATTAATTCAGGTAATGAACGTTGCGATTCGTTGGTTTGCTTCTTCTGATTAATGAAACACGTCACTTCAAATTTCAAATCCTTGCGCTCTTTAATGCTTTTTACCTTACGACAGGTTTCTAAAAACTCAATGGAAGCTCTTATGGAAGGTTTGGTGGCTTGAATTGGAATAACGATTAAGTCGCATATTGCCAACACTGTTGCCATTTCTTTTTGTTGATGTTCATCCGTATATAACATCCCTGGAATATCAATTAGGATGATGTCAAATTCCCCCATCCCCTCTTGCACATCTTGAACAATTTTTCTATCAAATATGCTGCTGGTAACAATTGGATAAGGAAATTCCTTGACCGTTTTTTGATCGGCTATACGCTCCTTACTGATGGTTCTTTGTAAATCTGCATCAATAACAAGAACTTTTAAGTTAAACGGTTTTTGACTCAAAGCATTTGCAACGAGTAATGTAGTTGTTGATTTTCCGCAACCACCTTTTTGGTTAGCAAAAGATAATACTGTAGCCCTTTTTTTCATGATTATATTAAATTACATGACAATATTAATGTATTTAAATATAAAAACATTTTAATTAATATGTTTTTTCACACATTAACATGTTAACATAAATATATAATACTATTTATGTTTTTATATATAAATCAATTTATGTTAAATTATATATATGTTTTATTGTTTTTATATTAATATGTTTTTACATGATAAAACATAAAAACATATTAAGGACAAATAACAATGCACAAATCAAAGAAAAAGGAGACAAATAGGGTAGGGAAAGAAACTAATACCGCTCAATGTATTTACCCTTCATTACCTAATGTAAAATAATTTCATAACATGAAAGAATAGCACTAGCATATGAAAGCAAAACTTCAAGGGAAAACAAATCAAAATGGTAAAGCTAGACCGATGACTACGCTAAAGCTTGAGTCAAATCAGCTATTAAATCTTCAATATCTTCTACACCAACACTTAAACGCAATAGATTATCCACTACACCAACACGCTCACGCTCGGCTTTTGGAATAGCACCATGCGTCATGGTAGCAGGGTGATTAATTAACGATTCAACACCCCCCAATGATTCTGCTAAAGCAAAAACTTTGAAAGAAGAAGCCACACGATAGGTATTCTCCACTGCTTTGTCTTTTAATACAAACGAAATCATACCCCCAAAATCACGCATTTGTTTTTTGGCAATATCATGGTTAGGATGCTCAGGAAAACCTGGCCAATACACCTTTTCAACCTTAGGATGATTTTTCAAGAATTCAGCAACAATTCTACCGTTGTAACAATGACGTTCCATTCGTAAATGCAATGTTTTAATACCACGAATAACCAAAAAACTATCCATTGGACCAGGATTAGCTCCGCTGCTATTTAAAATGAAATATAATTTCTCGTGAATTTCAGGATTGTTGGTTATCAATGCGCCCATAACTACATCACTGTGACCACCCAAGTATTTGGTAACCGAATGCATAACGATATCAGCTCCCAAATCCAACGGATTTTGTAAATAGGGAGAGGCAAATGTATTATCGGCTACCATTATCAAATTATGCTCTTTAGCAATTTTAGAACACGCTGCAATATCAATGATCTGCATGGTTGGGTTAGTAGGCGTTTCGGCCCAAATCAACTTTGTATTGGCATTGATGTATTTTTTAATATTATCGGCATTGGTCAAATCAATGAAATGAAATTTAATACCAAATGGTTCAAAGATTTTTGTAAATAAACGGTAAGAACCACCGTATAAATCATCACCCGTAATGACTTCATCACCAGGGCGCAACATTTTAATCACAGCATCTGTAGCACCTACACCACTACTAAAACAAACACAAAACTTTCCGTTTTCAAGTGCAGCAATATTATTCTGCAACGCTTCACGAGTTGGGTTTTTACCTCTTGCATAACCATATCCTTTGTTAACTCCGGGTGCTTCTTGCACATAAGTTGACGTTTGAAAAATAGGGGTCATGATGGCTCCAGTAGTTGGATCTGGATGCACACCTGCGTGAATGGCTTTGGTTCCGAATTTCATCTGTTTTGAATTGTTTTATTACTGAATGCAAAACTAAGGTTATTTTGAGAATCACATCTGTTGATTGTAAAAAAATATTGAACAGTTTAAATAAGTTAAAGATTAAATGCTATTTTTGAAATCATATAAAATAACAGTGGACAATTATGGAAATGATTAATTATTATAAAATGGCGTTCTCAAAGTACGCAACTTTTACTGGGAGATCTAGACGTTCAGAATATTGGTATTTTTTTCTTTTTAATTTAATCTTGAGTATTGCCCTTGGGGTAATTGACGCCAGCATTGGAACGTATGATAGCGAATCAGGAAATGGATTGTTAGGGACGCTCTATTCCTTGGCTACATTAATTCCTTCTTTGGCTGTTGGTGTAAGACGAATTCATGACGTTGGTAAAAGTGGTTGGTTTATTTTAGTACCTATTTATAATATTGTTCTATTCGCTACAGATGGTAATAAAGGTACTAACGAGTACGGGCCAGATCCTAAAAACCCAGAATATACAGTTGAAGACCATTTAATTGATTAACAAAGTTAATAGGGTAGGGGATTGTTTGGTCATTCACTTCTTGATAGCTTATCAAGCTTTTCAGCTTGAAGTCACTTCGTTCCGATAGCTATAGGAAGAATTCTTAGTATTTTGTTTACTTTTCAGTAGAAAAGGAATTACAAAATCAAGAATTTGTATCGAGAAGGACGGAGAAGAAGGTATAATGATTTTTGGGTGATGTTAGGAAAACCTCAAATTTTAAACTGGTTTGGTTCCGAAACTCAACTATTCTCGTGAGATTTAAGGTTGTGTGTAATCTTATCGGCTATTCTTTGCACTAAATCAATTTCAGTTGCATCCAGACCTTTCAACGCAATGGTTCGATTGACGGTAATAACTTCTTGCATTTTAGCCAACGTTTCTAAACCCAAAGGCGTTACTTTTAGAATCACTCTTCTTCTATTAGAGCGCATAACCTTTCTTGTCAAATAATTTGCTTTGACTAACAATGTTATGATGCGTGTAACCGAAGCTGTGTCTTTGAATACACGCTCGGCTATTTCCATTTGGGTAATTTCTGGATTCTGAACTATACACGTCATTACAATCCATTGATCTACAGTCATATCAAAGCCATGTTTTTTCAACTGATGTTGAGCAAACTGCCGATAGGTTCGTATCGACTGATCTAAACTGTAAAATATGAGATTCGATAAATTCTCCATAGGGCAAATATACAACAATTTTTTATCCGCGCATGCATCTTCATATAATTTTGATATATCTATTGTTGATATGTCAATTGTTATTCAAAACCTTTTAAATATTCGTTTAACGTATTTTTATATCTAATTTAACCGTTCGTAATTATTGCAAAAAATCGGAGTTTTAATACCTCTAATTTTGTTGCATAATTAAAACTCAACAGTATGATGCGGTACCTATTCATCCTCGTTTTACCTATTCTTTTCCCATTTCGGTTTTGGTCGCAGGAAACTTCCGATTCACTGCCATCATTAACGGGGAAAGTACAACTTGCCGAAGAAAACACACCCCTTTCAGACGAATTAGTCTACCTTTATTATGCTCACGATTCTTCCTTGGCGAAAACTACTTTTACAAATGAGTTAGGAGCTTTTACATTTCATTCATTAAAAAAGACTACTTACTTTGTTTGCATCAAATCGCTGCAATATGGCAAATCATGCACAGAGACAATTGCGCTCCATATAACAACTACCTTATCTCCGATTGTTGTTTCCAAAAATAAGTCCGAGCTAAACGAATTTATCTTGACCGTTGACAAACCTTTTGTGGAGCGTTCACCCGGAAAAATGATTGTAAATGTAGATCAAACCATCAATGCCACAGGTTCTTCGGCATTTGAAGTAATCGAAAAATCTCCAGGTGTATCAGTGAGCATAACGGACCAAATTTCGGTTAATGGCAAACAAGGCATCATTGTTCAAATAAACGGCAAACCCATTCAAATGTCGGGGAGTGATTTGGCCAATTACCTGAGAGGATTGCCCTCATCTGGCATTGAAAAAATTGAATTTATTACCAACCCGTCTTCCAAATACGATGCGAACGGAGGCATCATTATCGATATTAGGCTCAAAAAAGATGCTCGTTTTGGCACCAATGGCACGTTAACCAACAGTTATGGTCAAGGAGTTTATCCAAAATTTAATACCGCACTCAACTTAAATCATCGTCAGGGTAAATGGAATTTGTTTTTTAACTACTCCTACAACTACCGCAAAAACTTTAACCGTTTGCTGCTTGAACGCGAGTTTTATCAGAACGATACATTGCAATTGGCGTATCATCAAAATAATTATTTGATTTTTCCCATCAATACCAACAGCTTCAGAACCGGTTTTGATTATGAAATAGATAGTTTGAGTTCGCTGAGTTTGGTAGTAAGTGGTGTGAGTACTCTTCTCAACCCAAACGGCATCAATTATTCAGATGTGTTGAATGGCGCACGACAAAAAGTATCGATTTTTGAAACCTTCAACGATACCCACGACAATTGGAAATCGGGTGGAGTGAACCTCAATTACCTAAAAAATACGGATACTTTAGGCTCTACTTTTTCTATGGATGCCGACTATGCCTTATATGACAACAGTACCGAACAGTTGTTCACGACCAACTACTACGACCTATTGGGTCAAACCCTTCAAAATCCGTATATCCTCTTTGGTGATTTGAAAGGTAATTTATCGCTTTACTCCCTCAAAGCCGATCGAAACAGGGTTTTTAATGCCACCAAAAGTTTGGAATACGGTATCAAATCAAGTTTTGTAAAAGCAGATAATTCGGTCTTGTTTTTTGACCGAAGCCAACCTATAGAAGTGTATGACAGCTCCAAAAGCAATCATTTTATTTATACCGAAAACATTAATGCTGCCTACGGCTCATTTAGTTATGCTAAAGATAAGTGGAGCTATCAAGCAGGTTTACGAATAGAGAATACCAACATCACTGGCAATCAGCTTACCTACAACCAACAATTTGATACTTCGTATGTACAGCTGTTCCCTACCTTAAGCCTTCAATATAAGTTGAATGAAAAACACACTTTTGATGTAAACCTCAATAGAAGAATTGACCGCCCAAGTTACCGACAACTGAATCCTTTTAAGTTTTATTTAGACCCAACTACCTACGAAGCTGGGAATCCATACTTGCGTCCACAAACGTCTATCACTGCCGAAGTAGGGCACACCTATAATGGCAAGTTGTACACCTTAGTGGGTATAGCTCGCACCTTTGACAACATTACCGAAATTATTGGGCCATCGCCCTTGTCGGTCAATACTACCGTACAAACCAACGTCAATTTAGATCACGTTGATTTAGTATATGCCAATCTTTCCTTGCCATTAGAGGTGACCAAATGGTGGAATTTGAGGGTTGATTTGAGCAGTTATTTAGCCCTATATTCGGGTACAGCAGCCAATACCGAAATCAGTCAAATGGGGTCCTATAATGCTAATGTGCAAATGACCAATCAATTTACTATTGCCAAAAAACACACGTTGGAACTTACCGGTAATTACCGCACCCGCGAAGTATATGCTTTTGATATCATCAACCAAATAGGCTTTGTAAGTTTGGGTTATCAAACTAAAATACTCAAATCAAAAGGTACGCTACGCTTGAATGCTACGGACTTGTTTTTTAGCAATAAAATTGAAGCAGATGTAGCCTTTACAGATTATGCAGAACACTTTATTGTAACCCGCGAAACACGGGTGTGTACGCTGGCATTTACCTATAAATTTGGTAGCGCCCAACCGGGGCAGAGAAGACGTGGAGGTGGGGCAGAAGATATTAAACAACGTGTGGGCAACATGTGATGTAGAAGATAACAGTTACCCACCACTTGAGAATTTGGTTTAAGGTTATCCATCAAAAATATTCATTTCAAGGTGTTTTTAAAATGAATTTTGTTTGACTCTCAAGTGCAAAGGGGTAGTGGTTTGGTTATGCCATTACCCTTTTTTTTAACTCATTTTAAATTTATAGATCTCTTTTTTTTAACCACATAGGTTTTAACACATAGTGGAGATATAGAATACAAGTTCAGATAATAAGAAAGTCATTTACCTCAAAGATTAACTTTCTGGACAAGTAAATGTGCGCGAATATTTTTTGCCACGAATGCACGAATATTTTTGCAATTACTAGAGATTAAACAATTTGAAAAAAAGCATTGCACAAATGAAATTCACCTTCTGAATTTTGAATTCGTGAAACTTTTAAAATGATTTTTATCTATTTTTTATTCGTGCATTCGTGGCAATTTAATTTACTGTATTTGCAATCGTGTAGTCATATTTGGGGCAAAGATCATAATAATATGATGTATAAAATAATAAAAGAAAAAACCACTAATAGAATGGTTTGATTTTCAAAAGTTGTGGATAGCAAAAATTACATTTTTACATAGATCCCAACTATGTAAAAGCGAAGCTTCTATCTTCAACTTTATAGCGTCATTTCTATGTGTCTATGTGTATACTATGTGGTTAAAAAAGATTTTCGTATCGAGAAGGACTGGTAAAGGGCTATAAAGTTATTCGGTTAGTAGGAAACGTAGTTCGTAATACATTCCCTAAAAATTCACAATTCCCTAATCTACCCTCCTGCATAAAGCCTTATCTTTGCAAAAAAAAGACACATGCAATATGCACTAGCTTTGGTTTCAGTGGTTCTGTTTTTTGGCTGCACTTCTTCCAAAAAGACACAACAAGCACACGAATCTACACCACCCAATATCATCTTTTTGGTGGGTGATGGAATGGGCCTTTCACAAGTATCGAGTGCGTATTATTTTGGTGATGGAGAGCCTAATTTCTCGCGATTCAAAAATATTGGTTTGAGCAAAACCTCCTCTGCATCACATAAAATTACCGATTCGGGCGCGGGAGCCAACGCCTTCTCCACGGGAAAAAAAACTTACAACGGCTCCATAGCGGTGGATATGGACACACTGCCGCTGAGAACCATCACCGAGGAATTATCTGACCGAGGATGGAGCGTGGGAATGATTTCTACATCGTCCATAACACACGCCACTCCCGCTGCTTTTTATGCACACGTAAAAAGCCGAAAAATGGAAGAAACCATTGCTCTGCACTTAATCCACAGCAAGGTTGATTTTTTTGCCGGTAGCGGACAAAATCATTTTTACTTTAGAAGCGACTCGCTCAATTGCACACCGCTATTTGCCCAAAAAGGTTGGGTGGTAGATACACACTCCATTGCCAAACCGATAACCGATTACAGCCAGCGCTATGGCTACCTGCTGGGATTGGACGGATTGCCCTCGATGCTCAACGGACGCGGTGATTTTTTGAGCCAAGCCACCACCAAAGCGATAGATTTTTTGAGCCATAAGAAAAAACCGTTTTTTTTGATGATAGAAGGCTCACAAATAGATTGGGCTGGGCACAACAACGAAGGCGATTATTTGGTGCAAGAAGTATTGGATTTTGACAAGGTGATTGGATTAGCACTGGATTATGCTCAAGTACAAGGCAACACGTTAGTAGTAGTGACAGCCGACCACGAAACAGGAGGATTTACCCTCTCGGGAGAACGTAAAACAGGCCCTTACAAACGCACGTATGACGATTACAACAGTGTGCAAACCACTTTCTCTACAGGAGGTCACAGTGGCGCCATGGTGCCCGTTTTTGCAGACGGCCCCCACAGTGAGTTGTTTAGAGGCGTATATGAAAATACGGCTATTTATGACTTTTTTAGAAAGGCGTGTGGGTTGGATTAATGGGGTTTTTATTAACTTCCAACTATTATTTATGAAAAATATAGAAAATTGACTAGTTTATAATTTTTCTTTTGGCTTGAACCAAAAGAAACAAAAGTTCAAGACTGTAAATAGTTCAATCAAAAATCAAAGTACATTACAGTCATTCCACCAAACTCGCAAACGCTGTTACCAATAATTTCTATGGAAATTATTGACAGCTGAGCTCAAACAAGGTCTCATTACCTTTCATTTCACTTGATTTTTTAGATTAAACTATTTAAGGTCAGGAGAGCCTACTAAATGAAATTTCGAACTTATTCTAAGCTATATTTACCCTAAATCTTCAATGAATTTATCTTTTATACATTCCTTTTGCTGTAATCATCTTTAAATAGGCAGCTTTGAAAAACCAAAGAGCCAAAATCCCACCAATAATAAATAAATAGATTATAAAACTTTTATTTATATCGGGTAGAATCGTATTGCTATAAGGCATATAGTTAATTTGAAGCATTTCAACAGGAAGGTGGTCGAATTCCCATTCAGCGAGTATTCGTAAATTCCCGTTTTTGGGTTGACCCAAATTCGAAGTTAATTCTTTAGCACAATCAGAAGCATCTACTTTAATGTTAAACGTTCCAAAAGACTTCCAATACTTAGCGGGTGAAAGGGCATATCTAAAACTAAATTCATGACCACTCTGTAATTCGTGTGTCCATTTAGTTGCTTTGTAATTCACTTCAATTACATGCCTACCTTTGGTAATATCTGTTTCAAAATAAATCATGTCATTTAAATCGAAAATCCTTCCTACGGTAGATGTTAAATCTACTGTAATGTGACTATAATCATCATAAGAAGGCGCTTCAAAAAAATAAGAAAAATCTTTGAATTTTGTATTTTCAGGAACTTCAAATTCGTCTGGAATATCTTGAATGCTTACTTCTTTACCATCGATTGTTATGGTAAAGGAATCCAAATAATCAGATGCAATAAACAAAAATGGAATCTGAAAACCATCTACAGAAGAATGGATATAGTAGGTAACATTAAAGCTAGCAAATTCAAAATCTTTATCTATTTTGATAAACAAGTTTTCATGAATTACATCAACGTATTTACTTACAAAGGGTCTACCACCAAACGTACCTTCCATTACCGGATTTGCCATATTAGCATAAACCCGCATTTGAAGTAAAATTATAAATAGAATAAAAAATCTTTTCATAAGATCTGTTGTAGTAAAAGGAATTTAAAGATATGGAGCGGTATTGGTTTTTAGCTTAATTCAAAGCTACATATTTTCTTTCAAAGCTCCAAGTCAATTGTTTTGGGAGCGAAAGGTAATATTTTGAAAAACAGGCACAATTAAAAAACCTTAGGTAAGAATAAACCCTCAAAATGAGTAAATTAATAAATAATATTACTTCGAATTAAAAAAACTATTTTACTATTGTTCCGTTTGAATTATTTTATAAGATTTAATTTCTGATTTAAGAACAAAAAACATTTCATTATTTGGATTTTTCAAAAGTAGACGTGAACTGTTTTCATAAATCACTTGAGCTTTTTCATTTTTAGGAATACTATCATTTATTTCAGTAGGTTTTAAAAATTCAATGGTATAGGGCTGCCCTCCACCAAATTTGGAAGGAATGTTTTCATAGAAAATGTATCCGAAAATGTAACATGTTGCTAAAAGAACTGCAATATCTGTAATAATTCTACCACGATAGTTTCCATCTCCAAAATCACCTAAAGCCAATGACATTAAATGACCAATAATAAACAAGAAAACAAACAAATATAATATTTGGTTATCTTTAATGATAAGTGTAATAATTGCAGGTAGTATTAGAATTATTGGCGCAACAATTAAAAATATTAAACCAAAATTATTTTTTGGGGTTTTACCCATTGTCCAAACTCTAAAAAATGCATGTATGATAAATGAAACAAAAAAGATAATCGTTAAAACATTGCGTTCCTCAAAAAAACCTTTTATATCCGTAAATAAAGGAGTAAATAAAATTGTTAAAAAGCATATATTATATATTACTATTAATTTGGATGGCCATGATTTTTTTAAGTCGTCCGTCATCGTTTCTTTAGAATATGAATAGTATACAGCAAGGAATAAACATGATAGAATCAATGTTATTAATATACCAGCTTTAATATAGGTTGCATTGAGGATTTCAAAATCTGAAAAACCATATTTACTCCAATGAGCGCTAATAACAGTAAATCCCATAATATAAATCACAGGTATTACTTTAGAAATATTGGTTATTATACTATTGAATTTATCCATTTTATTTTCAAGTTTTATGAGATTTTGAAATAAGCATACCTGATAAAATTAGAAAACTATAATTACAAACGTTCTTTTTTTGATTTCGGTTTTAAAATCGAAGACATTTTGTCTTTAATTTCTGGTAAGACTACCATTGCTTTTTAAAATTAGAAAGAATTAGTCAACCTTACTATATACTTTTATATTTCAAATCATTTGAAACTGTTATTACCTAAAATATCTTATTATGTTCAAAAGTCATTCGCTTATATCCCTCCCAAATCTACAAACTCCATTTCAATCCACCAAATAAATTTTATTTCGGTTCAAAAATGTAATGTGTTGAAAAACAGATGTGGTTAAAAACGCATGGGTGAGAATGTACCCTAAAATGGGTACAATTTACCCTGTAAAAATAGGGTGGGTTTTAGGCTTAATGATGCAAAATCATCTTTCTTATCAAAGAAATTTGTCCTAAGTGATAATAGCTGTGTTCTATCACTCCTTCAATGTTTCTGAGAAAAGTACCGTATTTTTCATCAATAAAGGGTTGGTCAAAAATTGCGTCTTCTAGTTGTTCTACTTTGAGAGCAAACTTTTCAGCGTTATTTAAAAAGTCGGTCAACAGTATGTTCCAATCAACCTCAGAATGAATGGGAGGAAGGTCAAAACTATATTTGTCGCTCATTTCAAGCTTTCCATTTTCAAAAGCAGCCAACAGTCCTTTTAAGTAATAGTTGATATGAAAGGTTAATGCCGCAATAGTGTTTAAATCGTCCACTTTTTGGGTAGCTTGTTGCCAAGTTACATGTTGAAGTTGCTCTTTATAATTGGTGTTGGCAATCCAATGTCCGTTGAGTAATACTTCTCTGAGGCGGCTGGCTAGGGTTATATTTCGTGTCATTCAATTAAAAATAATGTGTTCAGGGTATTTTGGTTTATGAGCTCAAAATAGCGTTCTTATTTACCTTCAAATGTATAAAAATCCTCAATCCCTTCACATTATATATTTTTATTTATGAATTTCTCTTCTCGTCCTTGTTTGAGCGCAGCGGTAACGAGGACGCATGGGAAGTGTGTTTGCAACACACAAAACAGAAATCATTAATGGCGTTACAAACGCCTATCTCATGAATCCTCGTTGCGCTGAGGCTAAACGAGGATGAGGAATTCAATTTCAAACTATAAATGTATCTTCTCGTCTTTGTTTGAGCGTAGCGGTAACGAAGACACTTGAATAGTGCGATTGCATCGCACAAAACGGAAATGAATTAATAGCGTTACAAACGCCTATCTCATGCATCCTCGTTGCGCTAGGGCTAAACGAGGATGAGGAATTCGATTTCAAACTATACATGTATCTTCTTCTTGTCCTTGTTTGAGTGCAGCGGTAACGAGGACGCATGGGAAGTGTGTTTGCAACACACAAAACAGAAATCATTAATGGCGTTACAAACGCCTATCTCATGAATCCTCGTTGCGCT